>NZ_JBBHKO020000001.1:1910000-1912500 GCF_037482345.1 Stenotrophomonas sp. AB1(2024) | reverse complement strand
CTGCGGGGAAGATTTAACGGGGCTAAGCAGTGAACCGAAGCTTGGGGTGTGCATATTTATATGTACGCGGTAGAGGAGCGTTCCGTAAGCCGTTGAAGGTGGATTGAGAAGTCTGCTGGAGGTATCGGAAGTGCGAATGCTGACATGAGTAACGATAATGCGGGTGAAAAACCCGCACGCCGAAAGCCCAAGGTTTCCTTGCGCAACGTTAATCGGCGCAGGGTGAGTCGGCCCCTAAGGCGAGGACGAAAGTCGTAGTCGATGGGAAGCAGGTTAATATTCCTGCACCTCGCGTAAGTGCGATGGAGGGACGGAGAAGGTTAGGTGTACCCGGCGTTGGTTGTCCGGGGGAAAGGCGGTAGGTTTGGATCTTTGGCAAATCCGGGATCCTTCAAGACCGAGCACCGAGACGAGTCTTTAAGACAAAGTCACTGATACCACGCTTCCAGGAAAAGCTCCTAAGCTTCAGCTTACGCAGACCGTACCGTAAACCGACACAGGTGGGTAGGATGAGAATTCTCAGGCGCTTGAGAGAACTCGGGTGAAGGAACTAGGCAACATGGCACCGTAACTTCGGGAGAAGGTGCGCCCTTTTTGGTGGCTCATGCGAGCTATAGCTGAAGAGGGCCGCAGAAACCAGGCCGCTGCGACTGTTTATCAAAAACACAGCACTCTGCAAACACGAAAGTGGACGTATAGGGTGTGACGCCTGCCCGGTGCTGGAAGGTTAATTGATGGGGTCAGCCGCAAGGCGAAGCTCTTGATCGAAGCCCCAGTAAACGGCGGCCGTAACTATAACGGTCCTAAGGTAGCGAAATTCCTTGTCGGGTAAGTTCCGACCTGCACGAATGGCGTAACGACAGCGGCGCTGTCTCCACCCGAGACTCAGTGAAATTGAAATCGCTGTGAAGATGCAGCGTTCCCGTGGCAAGACGGAAAGACCCCGTGAACCTTTACTATAGCTTTACACTGAACGTTGAGTTCGTCTGTGTAGGATAGGTGGGAGGCTATGAAACCATGGCGCTAGCTGTGGCGGAGCCATCCTTGAAATACCACCCTGTCGTGCTTGACGTTCTAACCTGGGCCCATTATCTGGGTCGGGGACCGTGTATGGTGGGTAGTTTGACTGGGGCGGTCTCCTCCTAAAGAGTAACGGAGGAGCTCGAAGGTACGCTCAGCGCGGTCGGACATCGCGCACTGTGTGCAAAGGCATAAGCGTGCTTGACTGCAAGATCGACGGATCAAGCAGGTAGGAAACTAGGACTTAGTGATCCGGTGGTTCTGTATGGAAGGGCCATCGCTCAACGGATAAAAGGTACTCCGGGGATAACAGGCTGATACCGCCCAAGAGTTCATATCGACGGCGGTGTTTGGCACCTCGATGTCGGCTCATCACATCCTGGGGCTGTAGTCGGTCCCAAGGGTATGGCTGTTCGCCATTTAAAGTGGTACGCGAGCTGGGTTCAGAACGTCGTGAGACAGTTCGGTCCCTATCTGCCATGGGCGTTGGAGATTTGAGAGGGGCTGCTCCTAGTACGAGAGGACCGGAGTGGACGAACCTCTGGTGTTCCGGTTGTCACGCCAGTGGCATTGCCGGGTAGCTATGTTCGGAAGCGATAACCGCTGAAAGCATCTAAGCGGGAAGCGCGCCTCAAGATGAGATCTCCCGGGGCACAAGCCCCCTGAAGGAACCATATAGACTATGTGGTTGATAGGTCAGGTGTGTAAGTACAGCAATGTATTGAGCTAACTGATACTAATGATCCGTGTGGCTTGACCA
Source organism: Stenotrophomonas sp. AB1(2024) (assembly GCF_037482345.1). Taxonomy (NCBI): domain Bacteria; kingdom Pseudomonadati; phylum Pseudomonadota; class Gammaproteobacteria; order Lysobacterales; family Lysobacteraceae; genus Stenotrophomonas; species Stenotrophomonas sp. AB1(2024). Next base: position 1,910,720 of record NZ_JBBHKO020000001.1, on the reverse strand, counting down.
TATAACCTCAAGTTGCCTTGGCCGACATGACATGTCGATAGATACCAAGTGCACGCTACGTCACAAGAACTATGAGAGGCAGGCGCAGTATGGCCGTGCTTTTTCCCCAAGGGAAAATCACGATCATCGCGACGCTCCAACCGTCTCCCTGGTGAAATTAGCGCTGTGGAACCACCCGATCCCATCCCGAACTCGGAAGTGAAACGCAGCTGCGCCGATGGTAGTGTGGCTCAAGCCATGCGAGAGTAGGTCATCGCCAGGGTTTACACCCCAAAAACCCCGCTGCTCACGCAGCGGGGTTTTCCTTTTTTTGCAAGCACATGCTTTTTAGATGCACTTGCAGCAACAACTTCAAGAAGAACTTCAAGTTCGCCTTACAAGTTGTTGACAGATTCGAAAAGCCTGACATAATAGGCGGCTCGCAACGACGAAAGGCCCTCCGGCTGATCGGTCCCAATCCACCGGGAACCACCTCGAAAAAAGGTGTTGACGAAGCGGAAAAGCCAGCTATAATGGGCGGCTCGCAACGACGGAAACGTCGGGGCACACGGAGAAAGGCGCTGAGGCCGACTCCCAAGTTCTTTGACAGTATGCGCAGGTATCTTGTGAAGGCGCCTGCAGGAAGGATGATTTGTCCATCTTGCAGACGTTTGATCAAGCAACATATCAATTGTTTTAAAGCAAGCGAAACGTTGCCAGCGGTCAAGCATCTGCAGCTTT
>NZ_JBBHKO020000001.1:0-1907500 GCF_037482345.1 Stenotrophomonas sp. AB1(2024) | reverse complement strand
CCATCCTCCAAGGCTAAATACTACTGACCGACCGATAGTGAACCAGTACCGTGAGGGAAAGGCGAAAAGAACCCCGGAGAGGGGAGTGAAATAGATCCTGAAACCGTGTGCGTACAAGCAGTAGGAGCTCGAAAGAGTGACTGCGTACCTTTTGTATAATGGGTCAGCGACTTACTGTTCGTGGCAAGCTTAACCGTATAGGGGAGGCGAAGGGAAACCGAGTCTGATAAGGGCGCATAGTCGCGGGCAGTAGACCCGAAACCGGGTGATCTAGTCATGGCCAGGGTGAAGGTGCCGTAACAGGTACTGGAGGCCCGAACCCACGTCTGTTGCAAAAGACGGGGATGAGCTGTGATTAGGAGTGAAAAGCTAATCGAACCCGGAGATAGCTGGTTCTCCTCGAAAGCTATTTAGGTAGCGCCTCATATGTATCCTCTCGGGGGTAGAGCACTGTTATGGCTAGGGGGTCATCGCGACTTACCAAACCATTGCAAACTCCGAATACCGAGACGGACTGTATGGGAGACACACGGCGGGTGCTAACGTCCGTCGTGAAAAGGGAAACAACCCAGACCCACAGCTAAGGTCCCAAATTCACTGCTAAGTGGAAAACCATGTGGAAAGGCACAGACAGCCAGGAGGTTGGCTTAGAAGCAGCCACCCTTTAAAGAAAGCGTAATAGCTCACTGGTCGAGTCGGTCTGCGGGGAAGATTTAACGGGGCTAAGCAGTGAACCGAAGCTTGGGGTGTGCATATTTATATGTACGCGGTAGAGGAGCGTTCCGTAAGCCGTTGAAGGTGGATTGAGAAGTCTGCTGGAGGTATCGGAAGTGCGAATGCTGACATGAGTAACGATAATGCGGGTGAAAAACCCGCACGCCGAAAGCCCAAGGTTTCCTTGCGCAACGTTAATCGGCGCAGGGTGAGTCGGCCCCTAAGGCGAGGACGAAAGTCGTAGTCGATGGGAAGCAGGTTAATATTCCTGCACCTCGCGTAAGTGCGATGGAGGGACGGAGAAGGTTAGGTGTACCCGGCGTTGGTTGTCCGGGGGAAAGGCGGTAGGTTTGGATCTTTGGCAAATCCGGGATCCTTCAAGACCGAGCACCGAGACGAGTCTTTAAGACAAAGTCACTGATACCACGCTTCCAGGAAAAGCTCCTAAGCTTCAGCTTACGCAGACCGTACCGTAAACCGACACAGGTGGGTAGGATGAGAATTCTCAGGCGCTTGAGAGAACTCGGGTGAAGGAACTAGGCAACATGGCACCGTAACTTCGGGAGAAGGTGCGCCCTTTTTGGTGGCTCATGCGAGCTATAGCTGAAGAGGGCCGCAGAAACCAGGCCGCTGCGACTGTTTATCAAAAACACAGCACTCTGCAAACACGAAAGTGGACGTATAGGGTGTGACGCCTGCCCGGTGCTGGAAGGTTAATTGATGGGGTCAGCCGCAAGGCGAAGCTCTTGATCGAAGCCCCAGTAAACGGCGGCCGTAACTATAACGGTCCTAAGGTAGCGAAATTCCTTGTCGGGTAAGTTCCGACCTGCACGAATGGCGTAACGACAGCGGCGCTGTCTCCACCCGAGACTCAGTGAAATTGAAATCGCTGTGAAGATGCAGCGTTCCCGTGGCAAGACGGAAAGACCCCGTGAACCTTTACTATAGCTTTACACTGAACGTTGAGTTCGTCTGTGTAGGATAGGTGGGAGGCTATGAAACCATGGCGCTAGCTGTGGCGGAGCCATCCTTGAAATACCACCCTGTCGTGCTTGACGTTCTAACCTGGGCCCATTATCTGGGTCGGGGACCGTGTATGGTGGGTAGTTTGACTGGGGCGGTCTCCTCCTAAAGAGTAACGGAGGAGCTCGAAGGTACGCTCAGCGCGGTCGGACATCGCGCACTGTGTGCAAAGGCATAAGCGTGCTTGACTGCAAGATCGACGGATCAAGCAGGTAGGAAACTAGGACTTAGTGATCCGGTGGTTCTGTATGGAAGGGCCATCGCTCAACGGATAAAAGGTACTCCGGGGATAACAGGCTGATACCGCCCAAGAGTTCATATCGACGGCGGTGTTTGGCACCTCGATGTCGGCTCATCACATCCTGGGGCTGTAGTCGGTCCCAAGGGTATGGCTGTTCGCCATTTAAAGTGGTACGCGAGCTGGGTTCAGAACGTCGTGAGACAGTTCGGTCCCTATCTGCCATGGGCGTTGGAGATTTGAGAGGGGCTGCTCCTAGTACGAGAGGACCGGAGTGGACGAACCTCTGGTGTTCCGGTTGTCACGCCAGTGGCATTGCCGGGTAGCTATGTTCGGAAGCGATAACCGCTGAAAGCATCTAAGCGGGAAGCGCGCCTCAAGATGAGATCTCCCGGGGCACAAGCCCCCTGAAGGAACCATATAGACTATGTGGTTGATAGGTCAGGTGTGTAAGTACAGCAATGTATTGAGCTAACTGATACTAATGATCCGTGTGGCTTGACCATATAACCTCAAGTTGCCTTGGCCGACATGACATGTCGATAGATACCAAGTGCACGCTACGTCACAAGAACTATGAGAGGCAGGCGCAGTATGGCCGTGCTTTTTCCCCAAGGGAAAATCACGATCATCGCGACGCTCCAACCGTCTCCCTGGTGAAATTAGCGCTGTGGAACCACCCGATCCCATCCCGAACTCGGAAGTGAAACGCAGCTGCGCCGATGGTAGTGTGGCTCAAGCCATGCGAGAGTAGGTCATCGCCAGGGTTTACACCCCAAAAACCCCGCTGCTCACGCAGCGGGGTTTTTTCTTTTGCCCGAACGCGCGGGCGCGTGCCGACCAACGGTCGGCACCTACCGGGGTCAGCCAGCGATGAAGCGTGCGATCACGTCGGCGACCAGCGCCGGGTGCTCCATGTGCAGGTGATGGGTGCCGGGAAACACATCCAGGCGGCCGTCGCGCAGCAACTTGATGCGCTGGCTTCGCAGCGGCTCGGGATAGTACGACTGCGCCGGCGTGGCGTAGATGACCTGGGTGGGGCATTCGATCGCCGCCAACAGGTCGTCGATCTGCGCTTCGCTCAGCCGCATCGCGGTAGGCAGCATCAGGCGCTGGTCGCTGCACCAGCTGTAACCGCCCTCCACCGGCATGACCCCGCGTTCGACCAGCAGCCGGGCACACGGCTCGCTGAGCTGGTTGGCCATCATGCGTGCGCGCACCGGCGCGGCCAGATCGGCGAATACGCGAAGCTTCTTCGACGGCAACGCGCGCACGGCGCGCACATGCTCACGCAGGCGCTGCGCGGTTTCATCTTCAGGACCGCGCAGGCCACCCAGTGCCTCGATGGCGATCAACCGCTCCACACGTTCGGGCGCTGCGGCGGCGGTGAGGCTGGCAATGCCCGCGCCCATCGAATGGCCCAGCAGCGTGAACCGCTCCCAGCCGAGCGCATCGGCCACGTCGAGCACGTGGCAGATCGCGCCGGGCGTGTTGTACTGCGTGCCTGGCGGCGGGTGCGCGCTGTGGCCGTGTCCGGGCAGGTCGATGGCGACCAGCTCCAGCCCGGGCAGCGCAGCGGCCAACGGGACGAAGCTGGCGGCGTTGTCGAGCCAGCCGTGCAGGGCCAGCACGCGCGTGCCTCCAGCCGCCGTCGAACGCAGGCCGGCAACGGTAGTGCCGGCAACCGGCAGTGCAAACGGTTCGAGCGTCATGCCAATGCCGCGATGCTCAGCCGCGACAACGCCAGAGCGTGCGCGGGATCGGCATTGAGACAGGGGATGTAGCGCATCTGCGCGCCACGTGCGGCGACGGTTTCAGTGAACCCCATCGCCACTTCCTCCAGCGTCTCCAGGCAGTCGGTGGCGAAGCCGGGGCAGACCACGTCGATCCGCTTGACGCCGCGCTCGGCCATCGCCCAGAGGGTGGGCTCGGCGTACGGCTGCAGCCACTTCTCGCGGCCGAAGCGCGACTGGTAGGTGAGCTGCCACTCGCCGTCGGCCAGGCCGAGCGCCTGCGCGATCGCCTGCGCACTGGCTTGGCAGCGCTGCGGATAGGGATCGCCGGCGTCGGCCAGGCGCTGCGGAATGCCGTGGAAGGAAAACACCAGCTGCTCGCCGCGGCCGTGCTGTTCCCACCACTGGCCGATGCTGCCGGCCACCGCGGCAACCCAGTCCGGGTCGATGGCGTAATCGCGGATCAGGGTGACGGTGACGCCCGGGTGGCGGGACTGCCAGTGGCGCACCTGGTCCTCGATGGAGGCGGTGGTGGTGGTCGAGTACTGCGGATACAGCGGCAGCACCACGATCCGGCGCATGCCCTCGGCGGCCAGCCGGTCCAGCTCGGCGGTGAGCGGGGGGGCACCGTAACGCATGGCGTGGCGCACGCACAGGTTGGGCATCAGCTGCTGCATGGCCTCGGCCAGGCGGCGGGTATACACCATCAGCGGCGAACCCTCGGCCAGCCAGACCTGGGCGTACTTGGCCGCCGAGCGGCCGCTGCGCAGCGGCAGGATCACCCCATACAACAAAGGTTTCCACAACAGCGACGGGATCGCGACCACGCGCGGGTCGCTGAGGAATTCGGCCAGGTAGCGCCGGACCGCTGGGGCAGTGGGCGTCTCGGGTGTGCCTAGATTGACCGCCAGCACGGCGGTGTCGGGTGCGTCGAGCATGGGCATCATTCTCGCAGGTCTGCGCGACGGGGAGCACATACTCATTGCGGATTCATTGGAACCCCACTAATTTCGGGGAGAGCGTATCGACCAACGGTCGATACCTGCCGGTTTTCCCCGGCAGATCGATATCGCCGTTTTTGAATCGGTTCTCTTTCGATTCCCCTTTTCTGGAGCACCCATGCGCCGTTTGAGCCTTGTACTGCTGATCTCCGCCAGCCTGCTGTCGACCCAGGCGATGGCCGGGCCGGAGGAGGACCAGCGCGCCCGCAATGCGGTGCGCGTGCTGAATGACATCCAGAATATACCCGAGCAGGGCATTCCGGATAAGTTGCTGGACGAAGGCCGCGCGATCGTCGTCATTCCCGACACGATCAAGGCAGGTCTGGTGATCGGCGGCCGTCGTGGCCATGGCCTGATGTCGGTGAAAAATGCCGATGGCAGCTGGTCCAACCCGGTGTTCATGAAACTCACCGGCGGCAGCATCGGCTTCCAGGCCGGCGTGCAGTCCTCGGACGTGGTGCTGGTGTTCCGCAACGACCGCAGCCTGGACAACCTCGTCAACGGCAAGTTCACCCTGGGTGCCGATGCCGGCGTCGCTGCCGGTCCCGTGGGCCGTAATGCCGCTGCCGCCACCGACGGCCAGCTGAAGGCCGAGATCTGGTCGTGGTCGCGTGCGCGAGGCCTGTTCGCCGGCGTGGCGCTGGATGGCGCGGTGCTGCAGATCGACGATGAGGCCAATCTGGACGCCTACGGCAGCAACACCACGCCGCGCATGGTGTTCGAGGGCCGCATGGGCGAGGCGCCGTCGATGGACGTGGTGGCCTTCCGCGATCGCCTGGAAGAAGCCACCTATTCGGCCCGCGAAAAGCGCGGCACCGCCGGCAATGCGCCTGCCCCCCGTGCGCCAAGCCCGCCGCCGCAGGCCGCGCCCGCCGTGGCTGAACAGGCCAATGCCGGCGCCACTACCGCGCCGCTGCAGGCGGTACCGGCACAGCCGGCGCCGCAGCAGGGCTTCCAGCCGGTGGGTGAAGGTGAAGTCCGCACCGAATCACTGGACGGCAACTGACTTTCGTCACGCGCGCCGCCCTCCCGGCGGTGCGCTATGCTCAACCCCTTGTTACCGGTAATGCGAGCAACACATCATGGGCAGTATGAGCTTGTGGCATTGGGTGGTGGTACTGGTCATCGTTCTGCTGGTGTTCGGCACCAAGAAGCTGACCAGCGGCGCCAAGGACCTTGGCAGTGCCGTCAAGGAATTCAAGAAGGGCATGCGCGACGAGGACAAGCCGACCGCGCACCTGAGCGATGAGTCGCGTCCACCGGACTCGACCACGACGTCGCAGAACGAGCACGATCGCGACCGGCGCTGATCGGGGCGGCATGGCGTGTTCGATATCGGTTTCAGTGAACTGCTGGTCATCGCGGTGGTAGCGTTGGTCGTGCTGGGTCCCGAGCGGCTGCCCAAGGCAGCGCGCTTCGCCGGGCTGTGGGTGCGGCGCGCGCGCAACCAGTGGGATTCGGTGAAGCAGGAGCTGGAACGCGAGCTGCACGCCGATGAGATCAAGCGCCAGTTCCGCGACGCGCAGGACTCGGTGCGCGACACCGAGGCGCAGCTGCGCGCCAGTGGTGAGGCGGTGCGCCGCGAGGCCGAACAGGTGCGTCGCCAGGTGCAGCATGATGGCGATGCGCCGGCAGGCAGCGACGAACCGGTCATGACCGGCCCCGCGCCGGGTTCGCCGGCGAGCGTGGCCCAGCATGTGGTGGCGCCCGAGCCAGACGCGGTACCCGATGAGCCGCGTGATGCGATGGCACCGCCGGGTATCGACGGCCAGGCACCGCGCGATCCGCCGCCTTCCACGCCGGAGGCGCCGCGATGAGCGGGAACGAGTCGCTGGAAAGCGGGTTGATCGAGCATCTGATCGAGTTGCGCGCACGTTTGATGCGGGCGCTGATCGGGCTGGGCGTGGTGCTGTTGGGGCTGATGCCGTTCTCGCGCCAGATCTATACGTGGTTGGCGCAGCCGTTGATCTCGCAGCTGCCGAACGGGCAGTCGATGATTGCGACCAATCCGGCCGGTGCGTTCTTTGCACCGCTGAAGCTGACGTTCTTCGTGGCGGTGTTCATCGCGGTGCCTTGGCTGCTGTACCAGCTGTGGGCGTTCGTGGCACCGGGTCTGTATGCACGCGAGAAGCGTCTGGCGGTGCCGTTGCTGGCGACGTCGGTACTGCTGTTCTACCTCGGCTGCGCGTTCGCGTACTTCCTGGTGCTGCCGGCGGTGTTCCACTTCCTGACCACGTTCCGCCCGGAGGTGATTGCGATCACGCCGGATGCGAATGCGTACCTGGATTTCGTGCTGGCCATCTTCTTCGCGTTCGGCAGCAGCTTCGAGCTGCCGGTGGCGATGGTGATCCTGACCCTGCTGGGCTGGGTCACGCCGCAGCAGTTCAAGGACGGGCGCGGTTACGCGATCGTGGGCATCTTCGTGCTGGCGGCGGTGCTGACCCCGCCGGATGTGGTGTCGCAGCTGATGCTGGCCATTCCGATGTGCCTGCTCTATGAGCTGGGGATTCATGCTTCGCGGTGGCTGGTGCCGGCGAAGGGTGATGAGCAAACGAGCCGGTAGCGCCGACCGTTGGTCGGCCCACGCAGCCTGCGGCGCCGGCGCCATCGTTTCGGTTATTTCAATGTGTTACCGGGCGTTGAGGAGCTGAGGGCGGTCGTTTGGGAACCGCCCCTACCGGCGCTGGCCGACGTGACGCGAAGACCGTAGAGCGACGCCCTGCGTCGCTGCTTTGCTTTCCAATCCGCACACGCAATGTACGACAGGGGCTGCCCGTCGCCCGGCCCCGGCTCGTATCAACCAAAACGCTGCCGTTGCCTTTGCTCGGCACAATCAAGCCGCGAAAACATTCCCCGGGCCGTTCGACGGCGGAACCGGCGGCGGTGCGGTGCGGCTGCGATGGGCGAACATCTGGTTCCAGGCCGCGTATACCGCGCCGACGTACAGCGGCATGACTACCGCGGTGTTGGTCAGCTGCATCACGAACGCGGCCGCACCTGCGCCGCCGGCCATCAGCGCCAGCTGCATCACGATGATCATCACGAAGTAGATGCACATCGCCGCGATCAGGCCCAGCAGCATGAATACCGCCATTGCGCCGAAGTTGCGGATGCAGCCCTGCAGGCTCATGCGCAGCGCGTGCATGCCGCTCTGGTGATCGAACACCACCAGCGCCGGCTGGGTGAACATGGCCATGCTCAGCGCCAAGAACGTGCCGAACGCGATCACCAGCCACAGCAGGATGCGCATCACCGGCACGCCGGCCATCAGCGCCACGGTCTGCTCGTTGCTCGGCGTGGCACCGGATTGCTGCAGCTCCTGCATCCTGCGGAACATTTCGGCCGATGCCGTCAGGCCGTCCGTGCCCATCATCACGTACAGCAGCGTACCCAGTGCGATCACTGCGATCAGCTGGATCGCCAACGGCACCAGCAGGTGGCTCACGCGGCGGTCGCGAATCGGCTGCAGCAGGTGGGCCGGTGCGGCGCGGTGGCCCTGGGCCACTTCGCTCACCGCGACCAGCATGCCGCCGAACACCAGCGGACCTACCGCCACCGACACCAGCTGGACCAGGATGCCGAGCCAGCTGGGCAGTGCCTGCGCCAGCACCAGGATCAGCGAACTGACCAGCATGCCGATCACGCCAAGGACCGCCAGCTGCAGCGGCGCGCGACGATACAGGGAGAACGCGTCCAGCAGCCATTGGGCGCCCGCCGAGGGGGGCAGCTTGCGAATTTCGCTCATACCATTCCGGAACAGGGGGAAGGGCGCGCGCGCCCCGAATCCCATCGATTATCCCTGTTTTCCGTGCGCATCACCTGAAGGAAAGCGCGCTTCGGGCAGTGGGTCAGCTGTTGCGTGCCTGGCGGACAAACCGGCGCAGCAGCTGGCGGGCCAGTGGGGCCGCACTGACACCGCGCGCCACGCTGCGCGCGCAGCCGCCGTGGCGGCTGATGCACTCGGCACGGGCGTGCACGTAGCCGCGCATGTGATGGGTGGCGAACTCGGGGTGGAACTGCACGCCCCAGGCCTGCTGGCCCCAGCGGAAGGCGTGGCAGTTGTCCTGCGCCGAGCGGGCCAGGATGGCCGCGCCGTCGGGCGCGCGCAGCACTGTCTGCAGGTGGGTGGCGTGCGCCGGGAAGCGCGCAGGAAGGCCGGCAAACAGCGGGTCATCCACGGCCGAGGGCTCCAGCGCCAGTTCGATCGTGCCCGATTCGCGCCCGGCCGGGTTGTAGGCCACTTCGCCGCCAAGGGCGTGGGCCAGCAGCTGGTGGCCGTAGCAGATGCCAAACACCGGGTGGTTGTCGTGGGCGGCCGCGCGCAGCCACTGCGCGCTGCGTTCGCTCCACTCAGCGCGGTCGGTCACGTAGGCGGCCGAGCCGCTGATGATCACCCCGGCGAAATCGCGGTGGTCGGGCAGCTCATCGCCGTGCTCCACGTCCACTACTACGGTCTCGTCGGCATCCAACCCCGCCGCCACCCGGATCCAGTGCGGAAAACGACCGTAACGGCGCAGCGAGGCGACCGGTTGGCCGGTTTCAAGAATCAGGAAGGGTGCGCGGTTCATCAGCAGGAGGCAGTACGGTGAGGACTTCCTCGATTGTAGTCAGCCCTGCCGCCACCTTTTCAAGCCCCGCGCGGCGCAGGGTTCGTACTCCTTCAGCACGCGCGGCCCGGCTGAAACCGGCCAGATCCATGTCCGCGCGGATCAGCCCGCGCAGCCGCGAACCCAATGGCAGCAACTCATACAGGCCTACCCGGCCCAGGTAACCGGTACGCCGGCAGTCCAGGCAACCGGCCGGCCCATATGGCGTGGGCGACTCTGGTAATGCTTCATCGGCATCAGCCAGGACCGCCCATTGGGCCGCGCTGAGCGGCTTGGGCACCTTGCAGTGTGGGCACAGGGTGCGCACCAGGCGCTGGGCCAGGACCCCGTTGAGGGTGCTGGCCAGCAGGTAATGCGGCACGCCCAGGTCGAGCAGCCGGGTGATCGCCGAGGGCGCGTCGTTGGTATGCAGGGTGGACAGCACCAGGTGCCCGGTCAGCGAGGCCTGGACGGCCATCTGCGCCGTTTCCAGGTCGCGGATCTCGCCGATCATGATGATGTCCGGGTCCTGCCGCAGCAGGGTGCGCACGCCTGCGGCGAAATCCAGGTCGATGTTGGTCTGCACCTGCATCTGGTTGAACTCCGGCGCGATCATCTCGATCGGGTCTTCCACCGTGCACACGTTGACATCCGGGGTGGCCAGCCGTTTCAGCGTGGAATACAGCGTGGTGGTCTTGCCCGAGCCGGTCGGTCCGGTGACCAGCACGATGCCGTGCGGGCGCTCAACCAGCGATGTCCAGCCGGCCGCTTCCTGCGGGCTGAAGCCGAGCTGGTCGATGCTCTTGAACGCCGCGTCCGGGTCGAAGATGCGCATCACGCACTTCTCGCCGAAGGCGGTGGGCATGGTGGACAGGCGCATTTCAACCTCGCGCCCGCCCGGCGAACGGGTCTTGATGCGGCCATCCTGCGGGCGGCGGCGCTCGGCCAGGTCCATGCGGCCCAGCACCTTGATCCGGCTGACCATGGCGGTCATCACCGGCGGCGGCACCTCGAACACCTTGTGCAGCACCCCATCGATGCGGAACCGCATGCGCCCCATGTCGCGGCGCGGCTCCAGGTGGATGTCCGAGGCGCGCTGTTCGAAGGCGTACTGCAGCAGCCAGTCCACGATGTGCACCACGTGCTGGTCATCGGCGTTCACATCGCCGGCGCGGCCCAGCTCGACCAGCTGCTCGAAGCTGGGCAGGGTGCCGCTGGCTTCGCCGCGCACGTCGCCACGTGCCCCGCGCACCGACCGGGTCACGCCGTAGAACTCCATCGTGTAGCGGTGCAGGTCCAGCGGGTTGACCATGGCCAACTCGATCCGGCGCCGGGCCAGGTGCTGCAGGTCGAGCAGCCATTCCTGGGCCAGCGGCTCGCTGGTGGCCACCAGCAGGCGCTCGCTGTCCACCGCCAGCGGCAGGAACCGATGGCGGCGCGCATAGGCATGGGAGACCAGTGCGGTCACTGCCGCCACATCGACCCGGGTGGGATCGATGCGCAGGTAGCGGGTGCGGGTGCGGGTGGCCAGCCACTCGGTCAGCCGCTCCAGCCCCAGCTCGCCGCCGGGCGCAGCGGTCAGCTTCAGGTTGGCCAGCAGTACCAGCGGGTGCACTTCGCTGGCGTTGCGGGCGCCGTGGCCGGAAAAGCGGATGCGTTCCACGTCGCCCGCTGCGACCAATCCGTCGGCGACCATCGCCGCAGCGACCTGCTCGAAGACCAGCCGGCCCGGCGGCAGGGGCCCCGGGGCTGGAGCGGGGGCGAGCGTTGCCGATGAGCGGTGTTCCATGGCGCCAGAATCCTCGGAGCGGGGCTTGCACGGCGTGATGGCGGCTTGCCTGGAATGCCGGCGCGCGGTCCGTCGCTATACTAGCGCACCCCTTGAGCAGGCAAGAATCCGCCGCATGTCCGTCACCAAGACCGTTCCGATCACGTTCCAGGATCTGATCCAGACCCTCAACCGGTATTGGGCGCAGCAGGGCTGCGTGCTGATCCAGCCGCTGGACCTGGAGGTGGGTGCCGGCACCTTCCACCCGGCCACCTTCCTGCGCTCGATCGGCCCGGAAAGCTGGAATGCCGCGTACGTGCAGCCCTCGCGCCGCCCCACCGACGGCCGCTACGGCGAAAACCCCAACCGCCTGCAGCGCTACTACCAGTACCAGGTGGCGATGAAGCCCAGCCCGGACAACATCCAGCAGCTGTACCTGGATTCGCTGAAGGCACTGGGCATCGACCCGCTGGTGCACGACCTGCGCTTTGTCGAGGACAACTGGGAATCGCCGACCCTGGGCGCCTGGGGCCTGGGCTGGGAAGTATGGCTAAACGGCATGGAAGTGACCCAGTTCACCTACTTCCAGCAGGCCGGCGGCCTGGAGTGCAGGCCGGTGCTGGGCGAGATCACCTACGGTCTCGAACGCCTGTGCATGTACCTGCAGAACTGCGACAACGTCTATGACCTGGTCTGGACCTACGGTCCGGACGGCACGCCGGTGACCTACGGCGATGTGTACCTGCAGAACGAAGTCGAGCAGAGCACCTACAACTTCGAATACGCCGACGTGGAAGAACTGTTCCACCGTTTCGATGCCTGCGAAAAGGAAGCGCAGAAGCTGGTGGAGGTGGGCCTGCCGCTGCCGGCCTACGAGCAGGTGTGCAAGGCCAGCCATTCGTTCAACCTGCTGGATGCGCGCCGCGCGATCAGCGTGACCGAGCGCCAGCGCTACATCCTGCGCGTGCGCGCGCTGGCCCAGGCGGTGGCAAAACTGTATGAAGCCAAGCGCCTCGAAGCGGTGGCTGCCAAGGAGGTGCAGGCATGAGCACGATGCTGCCGCTGCTGATCGAACTGGGCACCGAAGAACTGCCCGTGAAGGCGCTGCCGGGCCTGGCCCAGGCATTCTTCGATGGCGTTGTCGATGGCCTGGCCAAGCGTGGCGTGGCCGTCGAGCGCGGCAATGCCAAGCCGCTGTCCACCCCGCGCCGCCTGGCGGTGCTGCTACCCGGCGTGGCCGTGGAGCAGCCCGAACAGCGCGGTGAGGTGCTGGGCCCGTACCTGAACATCGCGTTGGACGCCGACGGCCAGCCGACCAAGGCGCTGCAGGGTTTTGCCGCCAAGGCCGGTATCGACTGGACCGCGCTGGAACGCACCCGCGATGCCAAGGGCGAGCGCTTCGTGCACCGTTCGGTGACCCCGGGCGCGCGCACCGCCGCGCTGCTGCCGGAGATCCTGTCCGAGGCGATCGCCGCCATGCCCATCCCCAAGCCGATGCGCTGGGGCAGCCACAGCTACGGCTTCGCGCGCCCGGTGCACTGGCTGGTGCTGCTGCACGGCAAGGAGGTGATCGAGGCCGAGGTGCTGGGCCTGACATCCGACCGCATGAGCCGTGGCCATCGTTTCATGCACGACAAGACCGTGTGGCTGTCCTCGCCGGATGACTACGTGGCCTCGCTGCAGGCTGCCTATGTGCTGGTGGACGCCGACGCGCGCCGCCGCCGTATCGTGGAAGCGGTCAATGCCGAAGCCGCTGCGGCCGGTGGCCAGGCGCGCATCACCGACGACAACCTGGAACAGGTGGTCAACCTGGTTGAATGGCCGGCGCCGGTGCTGTGCAGTTTTGAACGCGAATTCCTGGCGGTGCCGCAGGAAGCGCTGATTGAAACGATGGAAATCAACCAGAAGTTCTTCCCGGTGCTCGATCCCAGCGGCAAGCTGACCGAGAAGTTCATCGGCATCGCCAACATCGAATCGAAAGACGTGGCTGAAGTGGCCAAGGGCTACGAGCGGGTGATCCGCCCGCGCTTTGCCGATGCCAAGTTCTTCTTCGATGAAGACCTGAAGCAGGGCCTGGAAGCGATGGGTGAGGGTCTGAAGACCGTCACCTACCAGGCCAAGCTGGGCTCGGTGGCCGACAAGGTGCAGCGCGTGGTCGCGCTGGCCGGCCTGATCGCGCCGCAGGTGGGCGCCGACCCGGTGCTGGCCAGGCGCGCGGCCATGCTGGCCAAGAACGATCTGCAGTCGCGCATGGTCAACGAATTCCCCGAGCTGCAGGGTATTGCCGGCCGCCACTACGCGGTGGCCGGTGGCGAATCGCCCGCGGTCGCCCTGGCGATCGACGAGGCCTACCAGCCGCGCTTTGGCGGCGACGATATCGCGCTGTCGGCGCTGGGCAAGGTGCTGGCCATCGCCGAGCGCTTGGACACGCTGGCCGGTGGCTTCGCCGCCGGGCTGAAGCCGACCGGCAACAAGGACCCGTTCGCGCTGCGCCGAAATGCGCTGGGGCTGGCCCGCACGATCATCGAATCGGGCTTCGACCTGGACATGGACGAGTTGATCCTCAAGGCGTCCGAGGGGGTTCTGTTCTCCATCTCAGCAGAGACGATTGCCAAGCAGCAGAAAGCGTCAAAGACCGCAAAGGACGCAGGCATCTCTGCCCAGGAAGGCGTTTTTGGTGATATTCGCTCGATTGATGAGACCAACTACAAAGAGCTTTACCCGTTCATCCTCGACCGCCTGCGCGGCTACTACGCCGACAAGGGCGTGCCGGCCACGCACTTCAATGCAGTGGCCGAGCTGAAGCCGGCCTCGCTGTACGACTTCGACCGCCGCATCGAGGCGATCGGTACCTTTGCCGCGCTGCCGGAAGCCGAAGCGCTGGCAGCGGCCAACAAACGCATCCGCAACATCCTGCGCAAGGCCGAAGGTGCCATTCCGGGCATGGTCGATCCGGCGCTGCTGGCCGAACCGGCCGAAAGCGAGCTGGCCGAAGCGGTCGAAGCGGCCATTGAAGACAGCAATGCCCGCCTGCACCAGAAGGATTACGTCAGCGTGCTGGCGCGCCTGGCCCGCCTGCGTCCGCAGGTGGATGCGTTCTTCGACGCGGTGATGGTCAACGCCGAAGATCCCGCGCTGCGTGGTAACCGTTTGGCGTTGCTCAAGCGCCTGAGCGACCGCCTGGGCAGCGTGGCGGCGATCGAGCATCTGTCCAGCTGACGGCAACAGCCTGATCGTGTGTCACCCCTGAAAGCGCCCGATTGGATCGGGCGCTTTCTTTTTGTGCGCATTTGTTCGAATGCGACGAAAACTGCAATCAATCTGAATATTGATTGAGCGTGCCAACCGTAGATGCGGCAAACGATAAATTCGTGCAATCGGTATTCCCCCGCGACGCGTGATCATCCCGCGCCGCTCGTTCCTGCGGCCACGACATGCCGCGCGCGTTCCGCGCCGGCCCGCCCCGCTTCGCACGGAAGTACCGCTGAATGCCCAAGTTGCCGACCGCCGCTGCAGACTTTCCCACCTTCAACCGATTCACCGCACTGGCCGGCGCCAGTGCGGCACAGGATGATGCCATCGCCCCCGAGCGCGTCTGCAATGCGCCCGCGCCCCGTGCCAGCAGGAGCGCTGCACCGACGCGGGTGCTGAGTCCGCGCGAGGCGGCGGTGCGCGAGGCCATCCTCGCGACCGGCGCGCCCGAAAGCCGGGCGCTGGTACGCACGCTGGAGAGGTATCTCGCCGAGGCCACCACGCCCCAAGCGCGCGATGCGGTGACGTTGCGCATGGAACAGGCGCTGGCCGCACGCGGACATGATGTGGCGGTGCTGCGCACCCTGGGCATCAACGCGTTGGACAGCGTGCTGACCCGGGCCGCGTGGACCACGCTGATGGCCGAACTGCCGGGCTGGGCCAGCAGCGCGCTGACCGCAGGGCAGCTGGCGCGCAGTGTGTTCACCGGCACCTGGAGCTGCGTGGCGACCGTGTTGCCGTCGTTGGCGGCGGCACTGCCTACGCTGCGTACCCACGCCGACTTCGACGCGCTGGTGCAGTCGCTGCCCGAGTCGATCCGGACCGGTCTGTGGAGCCTGCATGAGAGCGTGGCGCAGGCCGATGCGCAGCTGCGCCCCAACCTGGGCGGCGGCCATTTGCTGTCCGCGCTGGCGGTGGCGGCGCTGCTGTGGCAGGTGCGGCAAACGCTGCCGACGCCATCGGCCCAGCTGCAGGGCATCGGTAAATTCATCGCCGAGCTGCCAAAGCACTGGCAACAGATTGCCGTGCTCAATGGTGTGGGCGGGGCGTTGTTCAAACCGGTGGACGTGAGCGAAGCTGCCGAACTTGCGGCGTCCAAGGTCAAGTTGACGCCCGAGGAGAAGCAGGCGCGCATCCTGCATCAGAATGCTGTGGATAGCGGCAGCGCCGTTGTACCGGAGTGGGACACCCACGTTGACCATGTGGAACTGGCGACCGCACCCGACACGCTGCGGCCAGGGAGCGCCATCGCCGAGCCGCCGGCCGAGGTGATGGAAGCACTCCCCAACGCCGTCACCTCGCCGGCCAGCCGCCAGCAGGGTGGCTGGCTTGCCTGGCTCGGCGCGGGCATCGCTGCACTGGGCCAGGCCGCGCGCGGCGGTTTCCAGGCCGTGCCACAGGTGCCGCCCGCAGTGGAGATGACGTTGATGGGACGATCAGCCCTGGAAGGCGTCACCTCGACCACGCCGCTGGTGCCTGTGGAGTCGGCTGCAGGCGTGGCGTCCGCCACGCGCATGTTCCCCAATCTGCGACAGTCCCTGCTTGCACAGGCTGCCGCGAAGACCGTGGCAGGAGTGAGTGCCGCGGGTACGGCATTCCTCGTCGCCAAGCGCTACTTCTGGCCCGGCACGCCACCGACGACGCCCGCCGAGTTGGCCGAACGCCTGGCCGGGGACGTCGTGGAACTGCCCAATGGCCGATGGGGGACGGGCCTGGACCTGCTGCTCGGCGAACTGGACACGGCGCCGCGCGGCACGCGCGTGCGCCGGGCCGCAACGGATACCACCGCCGCACCGGTGACCCATGCCAGCAATGCCGAGGCGCAACTGCACGGCAACCCGGCCGCGCTGCTGGACGCGCTGCAGGCCGACACTGCATTGGTGGACCGGGTGCAGTCGATGCGCCTGTGGTCGGTCGCGGTGGCGCGCGACATCGCCACCCAACCCGGCTGGGAATGGGTAGCGACGCTGCCCGCGTCGGAACAGGAACTGCTGGTGAGCCAATGGCAGGTGCTGCGCGAGCTCGCCCCCGCCCTGGCGGAGGTGGAAGCGGCCACCGATGCGGCGATGCGCGCCGCTCTGCTGAAGGTCGGTTGGAGTGGCCAATGGCAGGACATCGAAGTGAAACTGCCCGACACGCAGGTGGCCGGCATCACCGTGGACGACCGCCTGCCCCTGCTGCAGTACTGCCTGGCCCGCGACGTGGGTGGCGAGCCCGCGTTCCAGCGTGGCTCCACGCCGGTGTCCGGGCATGAACACGCGCGGCTGTCGGACTTCATCAAGAGCGCCGACGCGCGCGGCCTGCGTGCGGCCATCAACACCCGCATGGAGCAGGTGCGCCCGGCGCTGAGCCAGACCGTGCAGGCGCGGCTGGTGATCGATGCGCTCAAGGCCAAGGCACAGGGCGTGCTGGGCAGCGGCGACGCGCATCGGCGTGGCGCCGATATCGTGCTGGGCTTCCTGCAGGGCACCGGCGCGGTCGAGCGTGCGACGCTGACCTATACCGACCACCTGCCCAACGGCGCCAAGGTGAACATCGCCGTACCCAATTACCTGGTGCTGCGCAGTGTCGAGCCGGGCACCCAGGGCCAGGTGGTGCTGTACCGTTCGGACCTGTCCAGCTTCCAGGCCTTCGGCGATGAAACCGCCTTCCGCCAGTACCTCGACACGCACCGCGCCCGCGTCGGCACCTTTGCCGCCAACGGCGCGATCGACCGCACCCTGGCCGATGACATCGTGCAGGCCGCGCTGCCGGCCCAGCGTGCCGGGGTGCGCGGGCTGGTGGATGCGTGGGAGGCGCGGCTGGCGCGCTACCAGAGCGGCCAGCGCGGCCCGCAGGCGTGGAATCCGGGCGAGAGCTTCGCGCTGAGCTTCGCCCGGGTCGACCACGCCGAAGGTGCGCGGCAGCACTGGGCCGATACCCTGGTCACGCACGGCGAGGTGTTGGCGCAGGAGCGGCTGGAACGCAACCGGCTGCGCTGGAGCCCACTGGGCATTGCCAACGTCGTCGCCGAAACCGCCTACGGCCAGCAGCAGGACCGCGTGCTGCAGACGCTGCACACCCACGCGCATGCCGGCGTCACCGAGGCGATGGTGCGCGCGCTGCGCCTGGCCGGCTTCGAGGGCCCGCTTGAGGGCTTCGATCCGGACCGGGTCCGGCTCCGGGTCGGTGGCCGGGAGATGGACCTGACCGACTGGGCCACCCACGGCTGGCAGGGCCAGGGCCTGCGCCGCCCGGCGATGCCGGTCAACCTGCCGGACTGGTCGCCCGACGCCGGCGGCCTGCCGAACGCGCCACTGGAACCGGCGGCGTGGCTGGACGACGACACGCTCGATGCGATGCGGCTGGTGGCTTACACCCACGACGCGCAGGGCACGATGCGCGAAGACGCGGCCTTGAGCGGACAGCTGCAGGACGTCTCCCTGCGTCGTGCGATCTGCGGCGAGCTGGAGGATTTCGCCGAGAGCAACCGCCTGGCCGATGCCTACATCGACCAACTGAAAAAGCTGCCGCACAGCGCCGATGGCCCGATGTTTGCCGCGGCGCTGGGCGACCAGATCCGCGCACGTACCGCCTGGATGATCGAGGTGGCCCGGCAGGACGGCACGCTCAACGAGGCCAGCTACCGCGCGCTGCAGACCGCACATACCCAGCTGGATCCGCAGCGGACACGGCCGTCGTCGTTGCAGGGCGTGACCATCAACGGCCGTGCCATCGTCGGGCTGTGGGCGATCCGCACCCGCGCCGGGCGCCACGTGTTCCTGCCCGACACCGCGCACGGCGACCGCCTGCTGGACGAGCGCGCGTTCGGGGCATGGCTGCGCCGACCCGAGGCCGAAGGCTACCTCCGCGCGCGTGCGCAGATCCGTCACCATGACAGCCTGAAGGACACCTTCAAGCACACTTCCAGCAGCCGCGGCATCCCGTTCGGGTTCACCCGGACGCGCGGACCGAAGGCGGCCGCCGCCGCGCTGATCGATGCGCGGATGAGCGACGTGGACCAGATGACGGTGAGCCAGCTGGAGCGGCTGGGCGAGACGCTGAAGATGATGGGTGCGATCGGCGTGGGTGCGGCGTGTTCGCTGGCCACCGGCGGCGCCGGTGCGGCGCTGTGCGTGGCCGGCACGCTGGGGCTGCTGGCCGATGACATCCGCGAGGGCATCGAGCGGCTTGAGAACGGCGATGTGAACGGCGCTGTCCTGACCTTCGGCAGTGGGTTGTTTGATCTGGTGGATATCGCCCAGATCGGCGCAATTCCAGCGGCGCTGTACCAACTGGGCAAACGCGGCCTCAACTCCCTGCCGGACGCTGTCGGCGCGCTACGCCAGTGGCGGCTGCAGGCACGTGGCTTCACTGCCGACGGTCGGGTGAATGAAGGTTTCGAGGTATCCCGGCCGTCGCTGGCCGCAGTGGGCTTGCCGCTGTTGGAACACCCCCTGCCAGATGGTGGGAGCGTGTACCGACAGGGCGAGCGCACCTTCATCCAACAGGGCGGGCACTTCATCGAAGCCACGCCGGACGCGGACAACGTACTCAGGCTGCGCATGCCGGCTTCCGCCGATGTGGGGCCGCCGGTGCATCACAGGGACAACGCATGGCGCAGGAAGGAGCAACCGGCCGCGAGAGACCGTGCCTCCACGCCGCCGTCGTTCGAGAAGCGCGAATGGATGAGCAGGCTGCCCGATGCCGAGAACCTTCCCCCGGAAAAGCTTGACGAGGTCGAGGCCGTGTTCGGCGTGCGTTCGCGCGAACCCTCGCCCAGCGCCGATCTGCGCCATGTGATTCAGGAGCTCACCATCGACCAGCGCATCGAGCGGATTCTGAGCGAACCCGAAACGCTTGGGATGCCGGGCGACGAGGCCATCATCATGCGCGCCTGGGCTGACAGCCCTGCGTTGGGTAATGGCAAGGGCGTGGAAACCTATGTTGACACCCTTGGCGAGTGGACCCGTGGCGCACGCTTCGGTCGCGGCCCAGTGGGACTGATGGTGCGGGTCGAAGACGCCCGGACGCTTCCAGGCATCGAAGCGCTGATTGACGCTTCGGATATCGACGCGCTGGCACAGCGTCTGAGCCTGTCCGCCGACAGCCCACGGGAAACGCTGGTAGCGGCCGTCCGTACCGAACTGGCGGACGCCATCAAGCTCGACCCGAAACAGAGCCGGATGACCTGGCAGCGCTGGATCGCCGTGCAGCACCGCCTGCCCACTGCCGCCGACAACCTGGTCAAGCACTACCCGGACCTCACCAAGGCCGAGGCCGAAGAGATTGTCACTGCCGCCAGCAGCAGGCAGAAGCGCGAGATGGAAGCGTGGATCTTCAACGAGTCCATCCGCGACGTTGTCGCCGACACGCTCACCAACCGCGCGCAGCGGCAGCAACGTCAGGCCGTGGTGAACGACGGCATTGGCACGCTGGCCGATGTGCAGCAGCTGGGGACGCACCTGCAGGCGGCACTGCCTGGGCGCAGCATCACCGTGCTCGGAGATGGCAAGGGGGGTTCTCTGCTGCTGGTCGCCTCCACCACACCGGGCATCGAGGAAGCACGGATGGTGTTCACCCCCCGCAAGGGTGGGGCGATGGCTGTGGCGGATGCGCAGGGGAAGATCCAGGCAAGCTGGCAGCAGGCGTTGTTCGATCAGTTGGGCAGGACCGAACAGGCTGCGCTTGGCGATGCGGCCAGTCTGCGGCGAGCGGTGGTCGAACACATGCGGCAAACCCCGTTGATTCGGGCGTGCATGCTGCCCCGCGCGCTGCCAGGCACCCGGGTAAGACGCAGTGTCGACCCATGTGAGCCACCGGCTGGCGTGTCCCTTTCCCCGGAGGAGGTTGCCGCCCGCGATGCTGTCAGCGATCGCCTTTACCAGGTGCACCAGCGTGCGGAGCGCGACTATGCCGGCATCCGCGATCTGCTCACCGAATCGGAGGCGCTGAAGGCCGAGAAGCGCGCCTTGCAGGCGCAGGGCCAGACATTGTCCGAGGCAAAGCTGGCGCGCATGGCCGAGCTGGCATCGATGGACCTGATGCACGAGCGCAATTTCCGCGTCAAGAACTTCGTGGCCTACTCGCTGGACGACCTGCGCCTGCACGGTGAGCCGGTGCCATTGGGGGAATTCCCGTTGCAGGGCGGTGCGTACAGCGGACCCCCGGTGGCATGGATGAGTGACACGGAGTACGTGGGCAATACCCCGATCCGCCGCGTGTTTGTCGCCGACGACCAGGTCGGGAAAACCTACAAAGGGAAGGGCAAACAGCGCACCGAAACCCCGATTCCGCCCAACGATCGCTTCCGGTCCGATTACGCGATGGGCGCCGACCTGCTGACCACCAGCAGCGAGCGTGCCCGCAGTTCAGGCGTGGTGACCCTGACGGAGGACGACCTGCATGCGCGGCTGGGTCCGGTGGGCCCGGACGGGACGCCGGGCTGGGTCCGGCTGGCCGACCTTGACGAGGCCGCGCTGGCCGGGCTGCCGCGCAGCGCACTGCCAGAGACACTGCAGAAACTGCTTGGTGATGCCCAACTGCTCCCCTCCAACGTGCGCGAGCTCAAGCCTGGCCCCTATCGCGTGTTCGAGGTCCGCTCGTGCAGCGAAGGCAAGGTGATCGACAGATGGTTCGAGGAGATGATCGCCGCACGCCCGGAGCTGGCCACGCCGCTGCGCGCCGCGGCCAATACGCCCGTGGAAGCGTTGACAGGCACGCTGGACGTGGCATCGGACATGCATCCCTGCACCACCAGCTGCCACCGCCGCATGGGTGCGCTGATGGAGGTTCTGCCGAAGGTGAAGACGCGGGTGTACTACCACTTCGTTGACAACCCCGAGCGTACCGAATGGCGGCTGGGGTTGATGGTGAAGCGTGAAATGGAGCGCACCCGCTCGCAATGGGAGGCGGCGGGTGAGGACATCGACCAGGTGCGTGCCGGCATCCGCGCTGCGTTGTTGGACAAGGCCAACCCGCAGCGACGGGAAGCGGCTGAAGCCGAGTTGCTGCGCCACCCACCCCACGCCACCGACCTGCCGGTACCGCGTCTGTGGCTGCCGGAACGAATGGAGGACGAGGGCATGTAAGCTACAGACTGCGGGCAACGAGGGTGTGCACGGACACCTTCGTTGCCCGCGCTGGCGCCGTGCCAACACGCTCTTCACGCCAAGGCAGCGCACCAACGGCGATCATTGCCCGGCCTGTCCGTCGTGCAGATACCCTTGGAAGAAGAACATGCAGATCGAACGGAGCGGTCCCGGTGCGGTATTGAACACGCTCGGCCCTCAGCCCCCGCGTGCCCCTGCAGGCACTGCTGCCTCCCTGCTCTCCTCGGCCCAGGAGCATGCGCTCACCGCGCTGCGGGATCCTGACCTGAACTTTGAAGCCTACGCACGACGCGCTCTGACCGACGAACTGGTTGGTCCAGGCGGTTACCTCACCCAGGGTTGGTTGCCGGAAGACAGCTATCGGTCCGGGCCGGTGAGGCTGCTCCGTGAACAAGCCACCTCTGCCGACGGAGTGGCATGGGATGCCACCAACCTGACCCTGCAGCCGGACGTGCAGGTGATTGGCATGCGCGATACGCAGGGCGGGGCGGACAGCTATTTCGTCTGCCAGTCCGATCCGGACGATGCGCAGGGGCCGCCGCGCTTCTTCACCCTGTGCATCGAATCGGGCCAGGGCACCGGGGTGTATGAAATCTTCGTGTCGCCGCCGCGCGACTGGCAGGCCTTTCTCGACCTGCTGGGGTGAGCCCTTGGCTGCCCCTGTTGTTGCGCGTTCGACCCGTCCGGCTATCCTGTTCCCCATGATTTCATTGAAATACGCCCTGCCACTGTTCCTGTCGCTGGCCGCCGCCTCGACCGCGCATGCGCGCGGCACCATCGAGAAGGTGGACATCACCGGCCTGGACAAGGGCGACGACGCCGAGATGATCGAGAACATCGAGGTCTCGCTGTCGCTGTACGACACCATCGGCAAGGTGCAGGGCGAATCGCGGCTGGAGTACCTGCTGTCGCAGGCCGAGCGCCAGACCCGCCGGGCGCTGGAGCCGTTCGGGTTCTACAACCCGGTGATCACGGTGGAGAGCCCGCGCGAAGGGGAAAGCCTGCGCGTGGTGATCCATGTCGAGAAGGGCCCGCCGACCCTGGTGCGGCGCGAGAACATCGACATCACCGGCCCGGCGCAGCTGGACCAGTACCTGCAGGAAGACCTGGAGAATTTCCGGCCGCGCAAGGGCCAGCGTTTCGAGCACACGCTCTACGACGCCAGCCGGGTCACCATCACCCGGCGCCTGGCCGAGCGTGGCTACTTCGATGCCGATTTCACCCAGCGCCGGGTGGAAATCACCCGGGCCGAGAATGCGGCCGACATCGACCTCACCTGGGACAGTGGCCGGCGCTACAACATGGGCGACATCCGCTTCCACCAGGACTACTTCGTCGAACGGCTGTTCGATCCGCTGGTGTACTGGGAAAAGGGCAGCTATTTCCACGAGGGCAAGCTGGACCGCCTGCGCGAGTCGCTGACCAAGCTCGATTACTTCAGCGTGATCGACATCCAGCCGCAGCCGGACCAGGCCGACGAGAACGGCAATGTGCCGGTGGACGTCACCCTGACCCGCGCCAAGCGCACCATCTATACCGCCGGTGTGAGCTATGGCAGCGAAAGCGGCGCCGGTGTGCGCGGCGGCCTGGAGCGGCGCTTCGTCAACAACCGCGGCCACAAGATGAATACCCAGCTGGACTATGCGCAGAACCGCAAGAGCCTGGTCACCAGCTACCGGGTGCCCGCGTTCAAGTGGCTCGATGGCTGGTACGCGCTCACCGCCAGCGCCTACGACGAGCAGACCGATTACATCGACCTGCGCAACTTCAAGCTGATCGGCAGCCGCAGCGGCGAAATCAACGAAAACTGGACTGCGATCGCTTCGATCAACGCCCTGCGCGAGCGCTGGCGCTACGCGTCGGGCACCGAATTCACCGGTGCGATCTACAACACGTCCACGCTGGTGTACCCGCAGCTGGTGGCCGACTATGTCAATGTCGATGACCGGTTGGCTCCGCGCAGCGGCATCAGCGGCAGCGCCACCGTGCGCGGCGGCATTGAAGGCGCGGGCTCGGACACCAGCTTCGTACAGGCCAGCATGATGCTGCGCTGGTTCATTCCGATCGGCGATGCCGACCGCCTGATCCTGCGCGGTGAAGGCGGTACCACCTGGACCAGCGACCTGGTGTCGATGCCGCCCAGCCTGCGGTTCTTTGCCGGTGGCGACCGCAGTATCCGCGGCTACGCCTTCCGCGAGGTCGGGCCGCGCACGCCGCCGCCGGACAAGTTCGCGCTGGGTGCCAAGAACCTGGTGACCGCCTCGGCCGAGTACGAGCACTACTTCAACGGCGGCCCTTGGGGCGGTGCGGTGTTCGTCGATACCGGCAGTGCCTTCGACAACACCATCGACCTGCACACCGGCGTAGGCTTCGGCGTTCGCTGGAGATCGCCGGTGGGCCCGGTGCGCGTGGATATCGCGCATGGCCTGAACGACCCGGATTCGAAATTCCAGCTGTATCTGAGCGTCGGAGCGGACCTGTGAGCACGCCGGCCCCGATGCCCGCACCACCGCCGCGCGTGCGCTTCTACCGCAAGCGCCGCTTCTGGGCGTGGTCCGCCTTTACCGTGCTTGGCATGGTGCTGCTTGCCCTGCTGCTGCTGTACTGGCTGCTGCAGACCGTGGCCGGGCGCGATGTGCTGCTGGCGCAGGTGGTGGCGCGGCTGCCGGTGGGCGCCACGCTGACCTGGAGCAGGGTGGACGGCCCGGTGGCCGGGCCGCTGGTGCTGCACAACCTGGATTTCCGCTACGACGATATCCATTTCACCGCCGAGCGCGCGTATCTCGATCCGGATATCCGCCCGCTGCTCGGCCGCAAGCTGCGGCTCGATGCGCTGCAGATCAAGAACGCCACGTTGAACCTGGCCAAGAGCGATGAACCGTTCGAGATGCCGTCGTGGCCCGGTTCGCTGCCGCAGATCGAGATGCCGCTGGCGATCCAGGCCGACACGATCATCATCGACGGGTTCCGCATCACCCAGGCGCAGGAACCGGTGATCGACATCACCAGGCTGCGCGGTGGGTTGGAGATCGCCAACGGCGAATTCCGCGCGCGCCAGCTCAAGGTGGACAGCGACCTCGCCGATTTCCGCGTGGACGGCCGTTACGTGCCGCGCAATGATTACGCCACCGACATCACCGTCGGCGCAGTGCTGCCGGCGCCGCGCGGGCGCACCCCGGCGCGGCTGGGCCTGGTGGCCCGCGGTGACCTGGACCGCATGGAAATCGCGCTGGCCGGGCATGCCCCCGCGCCGTTGCAGGCCAGCCTGATATTCGCTGGCCGCGACGAACCGGTCTGGAAAGCCACGGCGCGCAGCAAGGAACTGGACCTGGCGCTGCTGGTACCGGGGATGGATGCCAGCACCAGCACGCCGCTGTCGCTGGATTTCCAGGCCACCGGCAAGGGCGGGCAGGCCAACCTGCAGGGCCGCATCCAGCAGGGCGACCTGGCCGTGGAGCTGGCGCCGTCCAACGTCGGCCTGGCCGACCAGGTGCTGACCGTGTCGCCACTGGTGGTGAAAGGCTTCGGTGGCCAGGCGCGCCTCCAGGGCACGGCCGACTTCCGTGACCGCGACAACGCCAGCCTGCGCTTTTCCATCATCGCCAACGACCTGACCTTCGTGCCGGAAGCCGACCCCACCACGCCCGGTGCGGCCAAGCCGGTGCCGGTGACGCTGAAGGAAGCGCGGATGGGCCTGGCCGGCACGCTCAAGGCGTGGGCGGCGGTAGGCAAGGCGTCGGTCGAGCGCGAGCAGCAATCGGCCGACCTGCAGTTCGACGTGCGCGGCAGCGATACCGCAGCGCAGATCAAGCAGTTGCAGGCCAAGACCCCGGGCGGCGCGCTGGACGTGACCGGGCAGGTAGCCTGGGCGCCGCAGCTGGACTGGGACGTTGCCGCCAGGCTGGCTGCGTTCGATCCGGGCTACTTCGTGCCCGGTTGGGATGGCCGTCTGTCTGGCGCTTTGGCCTCCAGGGGCCGCCAGCTGCCGCCAGCGGCGGGCAGCCCCGCCGGTACCGCCGGCATCTACGAAGCCACCGTGGACATGCCCGGCATCAACGGCACGCTGCGCAACCGCCGCGTGGATGCCCAGGGCCGCTTCGCGTTGCGCGGGCGGCAGGGCGAAGGCAACGTGCGGCTGGCGGTGGGCAACAGCCGCCTGACCGCGCGCGGCAGCGTTGGCGACCGGCTCGATGTGCAGGCCCAGCTTGAGCCCGTACAGCTGGACGACCTGATGCCGGGCAGCACCGGCACGCTGCGTGGCCAGGTGCAGGTGCGTGGTCCACGCGCAACGCCGGACATCACTGCCGATCTGGTCGGCAGCGGCCTGCGCTACGAAGATTACAGCGCCGAGGCGTTGAGCATCCGCGGCCGCCTGCCTTGGCAGGGCACCAACGGCACGCTGGCGCTGCAGGGCACCAAGGTGCAGGCCGGCATGCTGCTGGACACGCTCAGCGTGGATGCACGCGGCAGCCTGTCCAACCTGCGCGTGGATGCGCAGGCGAAGAACGAACTGGGCGCGGTGGCGCTGCAGGGCGGGGTACGCCAGCAGGGCAGTGCATGGCGTGGCGATCTTGCCGCGCTGCGTATCGCACCGGTCAAGGGCGATGCGTGGGCGCTGCGCGCGCCATCCACCTTCGGCATCCAGGGCAGCAACTTCACCCTTACCGATACCTGCCTGGGTGCGGCCACCGGCGGCGCCGTGTGCGCCAGCGCCAACTGGCCGCGCGACGGAGTGAAGGTGCGCGGCGATGCGCTGCCACTGGCATTGGTGCAGCCGTGGTTGCCGCCGCAATCCGGGCGCCGCCTGCACCTGCGCGGCGAAGTCACCCTGGACGGGCAGATCCGCCCGCGCGGCAACACCTGGGAGGGCAGCGCCAGGATTGCTTCCATGGAAGGCGGCATCCGCCTGGGCGACAATGCCCGTGGCGAACTGGTGCGCTACGACCAGTTTTCGGCCACGCTGGAAATGACCCCGGCGCAGATCAATGCCAAGCTGGGTGTCGGCTTCCAGGGCAACGGCTTCGTCGATGCCAAGGTGCAGACCGGCTGGGACGCCAACGCACCGCTCAACGGTGAGCTGTATCTCAACATGTCGCGGCTGTACTGGCTGGAGCTGTTCTCGCCGGACCTCGTGCGCCCCACGGGTTTGATCGAAGGCCATGTGAGCCTGCGCGGCACGCGCGGCACGCCGTCGCTGGGTGGCGAAGCCAAGCTGAGCAACTTCAAGGGCGAGTTCCCCGCGCTGGGCCTGACCTTCGACCAGGGCAGCGGCAGCTTCACCGCGCAGCCGGACGGCTCGGCGAAGATCAACGCGCAGGCCAATTCGGGGCAGGGCACGTTGTTCGTGGACGGTGGCCTGTCGTGGTTCGGCGACGCGCAGCCGTTGCAGCTGCATATCCACGGCGAGAACGTGCTGCTGTCCAACACGCCGGAACTGCGCATCGTCGCCAACCCCAACCTCGACTTCACCCTGGCCAAGGCGGCCATGCAGCTGCGCGGCACCGTGCACGTGCCCGAAGCCGACCTGGACCTGGAGCGGCTGGATCGCGGTACGTCGGTGTCCGAAGACGTGGTGGTGCTGGACCCGGCCGACCCGGAGGAAGGCCCGAGCCTGCCGCTGGACATGGACCTGACCGTGAGCCTGGGCGACAAGGTGCGCATGGCCGGCTTCGGCCTGAAGGGCGGGCTGGGCGGCAAGATGCAGGTGTGGTCGCGGCCGGGCCGCGAGATGACCGCCAACGGCGCGCTGGAAGTGAGTGGTCGCTACAAGGCCTATGGCCAGGACCTGACCATCACCCGCGGCAACCTCAACTGGAACTTCAACGCCGTGTCCGATCCGCGCATCAACATCCGCGCCGAACGGCGCGTGGGCGACGTCACCGCCGGTATCGACGTGACCGGCCGCGCGCAGTCGCCGCGGGTGGATGTGTGGTCGGACCCGTCGATGTCGCAGTCCGAGGCGCTGGCGTTCCTGGTGTTGGGGCGCAGCCTGACCGGCGCCAGCAGCGACCAGACCCAGCAGGTCAACGCGGCCTCGGCGGCGCTGTCGGCCGGCAGCGGCCTGCTCGCCTCGCAGCTGGGCGCCCGGCTGGGCCTGGATGACGCCGGCGTAAGCCAGTCGCGCGCGCTGGGCGGCTCGGTGATCGGCGTGGGCAAGTTCATCTCACCCAAGCTGTACGTCGGCTACGGCGTCTCGCTGGTGGGCAGCGGCTCGGTACTGACGTTGAAGTACCTGCTGCGCCGTGGCTTCGACCTCGAAGTGGAATCGAGCACGGTAGAAAACCGTGGCTCGCTCAACTGGCGAAGAGAGAAGTAGAGCCAGGCCCCAAAGGAATCGCACACATGATCGGCAGTCGTTTGGGAGCCGCCCCTACCTTCGCGCCGCGCCGATGTTCCTGCGCAGATCCATTGCCCAGAACAGCAGCGAGACGCCGATGCCGGCCAGTGGCCAGATCACGCTGAGCACCAGCGGCAGACCGTTGGGCTCAGCGTGCGGGTCCGGACCGCGCGTCCTGGCGCGCGTCAATGCGATGAGCGCCAATCCGAACGCCAATGCACGGTCGAGTGCCATCAGCAGCAGACCGTCCATTCCCACCGCGCGCTGGGCCCACATCGCGGCCCCCATCACGATGGCCGCTGTGGGTAGAAAGGCCCAGCGCAGCCATGCCGGTCCACGTGCGTCGCCTTCGTGGGCGCACTGCCAGCGCAGCAAGGCGCTGTAGCCGCGCCACAACAGCCATCCGCCAGGCACCAGCAGGGTCGCCGCCGCGATGATCAACCCGCCTCTGGATGCGCTCACGGCGGGACTGGAATAGACCCCCCACGCAGTCACCATTCCCAGGAACAGCCCGGTGATGGCGCACCGCCATGCGCCGTAGATCAGGTGGACGCGGTGCGATGGATCGCCAAACCTTGCCCAGAAGCCGACCTGCACAGGATCCAGCCCCGGCGGTAGCTCTTCCACCGGCCAGTACTCCAGCGCGGCCAGCATATACGGCATGTCGCGGCTGCGCGTGGGAATGCTGGCGTCGAGACGATTGCGCCAGCGCGGGCGTGGCTCGCTCAGCCGCGCCACGGCCTCATCGGTTTCCTGTGCGGACAGGTAGCGCTCGCTGCAACGTTCGTAGTCGATGCGAAGCGCACCGCGCGACGCAGGCAACAGCCGCCACGCCTGCCGGCATCGCCGCGCTACTGCCGCGAGCCACAACGGATCCAGGTCAAGGGCAATGTCGTCCCAGTCGAATGCCTGCATCAGGGTGTTGAAGTTCGCCTCCGACAAGGACGGATGCTCGTGGTGCAGGTGGCCCAGCAGCGCCCAGCCTACCTCGGCGCGAAACTGCAGCGACCAGCCCAATGCCCGTTCCTGCAGCAGCATGCACAATGACGATGCACTGGCCGTGCCGGCATGAAGGATGATCTCGCGTGCTGCGCTATCCGGATCCAGCACCGTTGGCACGGTTTCGGACAGGACCCGCCGTGGAACGTCCGGGTTCGGCGTCTCCGCGTGAGTGGTCTCAAGTGCGTGAGGTTGCTCATCCGACCCGCTGCGGCAACGGGCGAGGGCATGCTGGTAACACGCATGCAGATCCTGGAAGGCTTCAGGATCGTCATCGGGGCGATTGGAACGCAACAGGCGCGCATAGGCGCGCTTCACCGCGCGCGCGTCACCCTGTTCGGCCAGTTCCAGCAGTTCTTCGCCGGCACTCATGCCTCTGCTTCCAGGGCGTCCAGCGCGGCAGTGAAGGCCTCGCGCTGCTCGGAAATGCGTACCGCGTCCTGGCTCTCCAGGGTGGAGCGGAAATGTGCGAGCCACGCCTGCACATGGTCGCGGCTGTCGATGTACTCCGCATACACGCGTTCGGCCCGGGCCATGAGAGCGACGTTCGGCAGGTGTTCGCGTGGGTGCGCCTTCAATGCCTGCAGGACGGCCAGGCGCGTTTGGATCTGTGCGGCATCCAGTGCGCCCTCATTGCGCTGCAGGACCAGGTCATGCCGGCGCCCGTTGCTGGTGTCGGTGATCTCCACCTGCAGCAGGCCATCGACATCGTAGGTGAAGCGGACGCGGAAGCTGCCGTCACCGCCGCGCGCGGGATCGACCGGAATCTCCAGCCGGCCCAGCGCGATGTTGCGTTCGACCACCGGGTGTTCGCCCTGGTAGATGCCCACCGACAGGATCTTCTGTTTGTCCGACACCGGACTGATCGACTGCTCGCGGCTGACCGGCACCACGCTGTTGCGCGGAATCACCGGCAGGAAGTAGCCGGGGTGATAGCGGCCGCGTTCGTCCACGCGGGAAATGTCGATGCCCAGCGTATATGGGCACACATCCGTCAACACGACTTCTTCCAGGTCGATGGCACGTTGTTTCAGGCCCGCTGCAAGCGTGGTCCCCAAGGCGATCGCCTGGTCGGGATGGATATGGCGCAGCGGCAGGCGACCCAGCAGTCGCGTGGCCAGGCGCCCAACCATCGGCATGCGCACCGCGCCGCCGACCAGCACCACGTCATCGATGTCGCCCGGGCCCAGCCGTGCATCGCGCAGCGCGCGTTCGATGGGTAGGCGCATGCGCTGCAGCAGTGGTGCGGCAAGTGTCTCGAACCGCTCCGCCGTGCAGGTCCATTGCACCGTCGTCCCCAGCAGCGGGATCTGCAGCGCGCTGTCGCCGTTGCTCGACAGGCCCTGCTTGAACGCCTCCATCTGCTGGCGCAGGCGTGCCAGCTCACCGGCCGGCAACTGTTTCAGGTTGGTGCTGGTATCGGTGGCGAACGCCTGCAGGAGAACCTCCAGGAAGTCTTCGCCACCCAGGAAGGTATCGCCCGCCGAGGCATGCACCTCCACGACCCCGTCGAACAGTTCCAGGATCGACACATCGAAGGTGCCACCGCCCAGGTCCAGCACCAGGATCCTGCCTTCGCCCTCGCGGTCACGCAGGCCATAGGCCAGTGCGGCGGCGGTGGGTTCATTGATCAGGCGTTCCACCCGGATGCCGGCCAGTTCCCCGGCGGTGCGGGTGGCCTTTCGCTGCGCATCGCTGAAGTAGGCCGGTACGCTGATCACCGCCTCTTCGATGCGAACGCCAAGCGCAGCTTCGGCGTCGGCAAGAAGTGAGCGCAGTACCAGCGCGGACAGCTCTTCGGGACGGAACCGGCGTTCGCCCAGCGTCACTTCATGGTCGGTGCCCATCAGCCGCTTGAACGTCGCCGCCGTAAGGTGAGGGTGGGTCACCAGCCGTTCCCGCGCCGCCCGTCCCACCAGAACCGTGTCGCCATCCAGGCTGACCACCGAGGGCGTGAGCAGATCGCCGTAGGCATTGGCAAACAGGCGGCCGCCCTGGCCGTCATGCACGCCGATCAATGAATGCGTCGTTCCCAGATCAATCCCTACGATCATCCCTGCCATCTCCCCCTGAGAAGCACCGATTCTAGCCAGCCCACGTCACCCCTGACCATCGGGCGTTGCCCCACGGGCGCCCAGTGGCTAAGGTGCCCGCTCGTTCCGCCGTACTGGATGCACCCATGCCCGCACGCAAGCCCCTCAGCGCCGCCCTGGTCCTTGGCCTCACCTTGGCCGCAGCCGCCCACGCCGACGAAGGCATGTGGATGCCGACCCAGCTGCCGGACCTGGCCAAGCCGCTGAAGGCCGCAGGCTTCAAGGGCAACCCGGCCGACCTGGCCAACGTGACGGCCGCGCCGCTCAGCGCCGTGGTCCGGGCGGGTGGGGGCACCGGCTCGTTCGTCTCCGACGATGGCCTGCTGCTGACCAACCACCATGTCGCCATGGGCGTGATCCAGTACAACAGCACCCCCGAGCACAACCTGATCGACGGCGGCTTCATCGCCCAGGGCCGCACCGACGAGCGCCCGTCCAACCCGGATTTCCGCGTGCTGGTCACCACCGGCTTCGACAAGGTCACCGATGAAGTGCTGCGCGATGCGCGCGGCAAGACCGGGCGCGCCTATTTCGACGCCGTGGACCGCGCCAGCAAGCGGCTGGTGGCCGAGTGCGAGCAGGAAGGCAACGTGCGCTGCAGCGTGGCCGACATGTACTACGGCACTGATTTCTACCGCATCCGCCAACTGGAACTGAGCGATGTGCGGCTGGTCTACGCGCCGCCGCGCGCGATCGGCAACTACGGCGATGAGATCGACAACTTCATGTGGCCGCGCCACACCGGCGATTTCACCCTGCTGCGTGCCTACGTGGGCAAGGACGGCAAGCCGGCGGCCTACAGCCCGGACAACGTGCCCTACCACCCGCCGGCGCACCTGAAGATGGCCGTCGACGGGCCCAGGACCGGTGATTTCGCCATGCTGGCCGGCTACCCGGGCATCACCTACCGCCACCGCACGGCGGCGGAATTCGCCGGCCAGATCGATGCGGTGCTGCCGCGCCGGGTGGCGGTGTTCCAGCAGATGATCGACACCATCGAGGCAGCTACCGCGAAGGACGCGCAGGCGCGCACCCGCTATGCCGCGCAGCTGCAGTCGCTGAAGAACAACCGCAAGCGCGCCGCCGGTGAGCTGGAAGGACTGCTGCGCAGCGATGCGAAGACCCAGCGCGCCACCGACGAGGCCGCGATGCTGAAGGCCACCGATGCCACCTGGCAGCCCGACATCCAGGCGCTGTTCGGTTCGTTGTCGCAGGGCGCGGCGATGGGTGAACGCGATTTCGTGCTGGAGCAGGCGGCCAGCCAGAGCCAGCTGCTGCGTTCGGCGCTGCTGCTGGAGCGGCTGCGCATTGAATCGGCCAAGCCCGATGCCGAGCGCGAAAGCGGCTACCAGCAGCGCGACCAGGCGTTGATCGAAGGCACCCTCAGGCAGGTCCAGCGCCGTTACGCGCCGGATGTGGAGAAGGCGTTGCTGACCAACCTGCTGACCCGCTACCAGCAGCTGCCGGACGCGCAGCGCGTACCCGAATTCGATGCTGCATTCGGCCGTACCCCGGCCGCGCTGGCCAAGGCATTGGACGCGCTCTACACCGGCACCCGGCTGGGCGACGAAGCCGAACGCCTGAGCCGCTTCGCTGCCGCCAAGGACGGCCAGCCGCTGGCGCACGATCCGCTGATCGACCTGGCCGGCCCGCTGGTGGCCGCGCAGCTGCGCCTGGAAAACCAGCGCAAGGAGCGCGAGGGAGAGCAGTTGCGCCTCCGCCCCGCTTACATGCAGGCACTGTTCGCCTGGCGTGCCAAGCAGGGGCGTGCGGTGTACCCGGATGCCAACCGTACCCTGCGCGTCAGCTACGGCAAGGTGGAAGCGCTGTCCCCGCGCGATGCGGTGCACTTCGATCCGGTGACCACCGTGGCCGGCATCGTCGAGAAGAACACCAACGCGTTCCCGTTCGATGCACCCAAGCCGCTGCTGGCGGCGATCGCCAAGGGCGACTTCGGCAGCACTGCCGACCCGGTGCTGAAGACCCAGACGGTCAACTTCCTGACCAACCTGGACACCACCGGCGGCAACTCCGGCTCGCCGGTGCTCAATGCCCGCGGCGAGCTGATCGGGCTGAACTTCGACAGCAACTGGGAATCGGTCAGCGCCAGCTGGTGGTTCGACCCACGCTTCAAGCGCGCCGTACACGTGGACATGCGCTACCTGCGCTGGTTGCTGGCCAAGGTCTACCCGGCACCGGTCCTGCTGCAGGAAATGGGCGTGCCGGCCGAGTAAACCGGCCGCCGCTCATTGCCGCGGCAGCGGCGTCAGACCGGTCCAGTCCATCTGCAGGCGTGCGCGCAGCAGATCCAGCCCGTTGCCCAGCGGGTTGTCCGGGTCCCAGACGTTGGGATCGGGAGAGGCATCCAGTGCAGGTGGCGGCACCGCGGCGTGCCACGCCGCCAGGTTCAACCTCAGTCCGCCCTGGTGACGGCCGGCCTCGGGCGGCAGTTCCTGCGCGCCCACCACCCGCACCTCGGTGGGCTGGAACCCCAGCCGGAGGGCGCTCGCCAACAGTTTGGCGGCGATGTCGCAGATGGCCAGTTCCCGCCAGGTCAGTGGCAACGCGCAGGGCAGCAACCCGAATTCGCGGCGCAGCTCCTGCCGCAGGTGGGCATGGGCCTGGCTCTCCGGCCGCTGCACGGCGGGGTCTGCGCTGACCTCCAGCGGTGTTGCGGTTTCCACTTCGTGCAGGTAGTGCAGCAGGTGTACGGTGCGCTGTTCGTCGGCGCTGAACGGCCCCGCCTGTGACCCCGGCACCGGCGCCACCAGGCGCAGGTAGTGCTGGGCCATCGGCCAGTCGGTGGTCCGATCCGATGGCGGCGGGGTCTGGGTGACGGCCGGGACGTTCCTGACCGAGTGCAGCAGGTTGTTCAGGGCGTTGCAGATAAGGGAACGCTGCTGCGGCGGCAGCGAGGTTTCCAGGCGATGGCGCAGCATCGGGGTCAGTGCATCCGGGACGGCGGTGGCAACGGGCATGGCGGACTCGGCAGCGGGTAGGTTCCTCCACGCTGCCCGGCCCTGGCCAGTGCGGCAAGCGGCAACCACGACGTCCCACTGTCGGTTGTGCCCGCCCGGTTCGAGCCGAGGGCTGCCGCACCGGGTTCATCCAACCGCTACACTGCCGGTTGCGTTCGCGGAAACATGCCCGTGGTCTCCAGCTGGATCCTGCTGCTTGTGTCGGTGGCCTACGCCGCCCTGCTGTTCGGCGTGGCCTGGTGGGGCGACCGCCGGCCGATGTACCCCGACCGCCCGTGGCTGCGCCCGGTGGTCTACAGCCTGGCGCTGGCGGTGTACTGCTCGTCGTGGACGTTCTACGGCGCGGTGGGTACGGCGGTGCGCAACGGCATCGGCTACCTGCCCATCTACCTGGGCCCGCTGCTGCTGCTGCTGTTCGGCTGGCGCATCATCGAGCGCCTGGCGCTGATCGCGCGTAGCCAGAACGTGGTGTCCATCGCCGACTTCATCTCCTCGCGCTTCGGCCGCTCGCGGCGCCTGGCCGCGCTGGTGGCGGTGATCGCGCTGATCGGCATCGTGCCGTACCTGGCCCTGCAGTACAAAGCGGTGGCGATGAGCCTGCAGGTGCTGACCGGCAACGTCGGCCCCACCGGTTACTTCAGCGACCCGGCGCTTTACGTGGCGCTGTTGATGGCGCTGTTTGCCACCCTGTTCGGCACGCGCCAGGTGGATGCCACCGAGCACCACCATGGCATGATGCTGGCCATCGCGCTGGAATCGATGATCAAGCTGATCGCCATGGTGGCGTTGGGCCTGTTCGCCTACCTGTGGCTGGCCGACCGTGGCGAAACCGTGGTGCGCAGCGCGCACACGCTGTTCACCGGGTTGCCGCCGGTCGGCTTCATCTCACAGACCCTGCTCAGTTTCCTGGCCATCGTGTGCCTGCCGCGCCAGTTCCACGTGGCGGTGGTCGAGTGCGGTGACGTGCGCGATGTGCGCCGCGCGCGCTGGATGTTCGGTGGCTACCTGATCATCATCTCGGCGATGGTGATTCCGATCGCCACCGCCGGCGTGACTCTGTTCGGCACCGGCGGCAGCATCGCCGACGACAGCATGGTGCTGGCATTGCCGCTGGCCGAGGGGCGCAAGTTCCTGGCGCTGGTGGCCTACGTGGGCGGCTTCTCGGCGGCGACCGGCATGGTGATCGTGTCCTCCATCGCGCTGGCCACCATGGTCAGCAACGACCTGGTGATGCCGGTGCTGCTGCGCCGCAGTGGCGATCACCAGGAGGCCGCCGACGTTGCCTCGCGGGTGCTGTGGATCCGCCGGTTGGCGATCCTGCTGCTGGCGCTGGCCGCCTACAGTTACTACCGCGGCAGCAGCAACGACAGCACGTTGGCCTCCTACGGGCTGATGGCCTTCGCCGCCGTGGCGCAGTTCGCACCGGGCCTGATCGGCGGCCTGTACTGGCGTGGCGCCAGCCGCCGGGGCGTGGAGGCCGGCATCCTGCTTGGCTTCGGTACCTGGATCTACACGTTGCTGCTGCCGGCGCTGACCCACGCCGGTTGGATGGACGCCCGCTGGCTGACCGAAGGCCCGTTCGGGATCGCCTGGCTGCAGCCACAGCGCCTGTTCGGCATGACCGGCTGGGATCCGCTCACGCATGGCACCTTCTGGTCGCTGCTGGTCAATGCCGCGGCCATGCTGCTGGTGTCGGTGCGCTGGCGCCCGGGCGTGGATGAGCGCCTGCGCGCCGCTCCCTTCCTGGACCCGTATGCAGAGCGCCCCTCCGTGGCCGGTACATGGCCGGGCCATGTGCACGTAGGCGACCTGCTGGCGCTGGCTTCGCGCGTGGTGGGTGACCGGCATGCGCGCCGTTCGTTCTTCGAACAGGCCCAGTCGATGGGGCACGAACTGCAGGCATCGGCCGCCGCCGACCGCGCCTGGGTGCAGTTCACCGAACGCCTGCTGGCCGCCTCGATCGGTGCCGCCTCCGCGCGTCTGCTGCTGACCAGCCTGCTGCGCGGCTCGGGCATGGACCTGGGCGAAGTGGTGGCCGTGCTCGACGAGGCCGGCCAGGAACTGCGCTTCAACCGCGAGATCCTGTCCACCACGCTGGAAAACATCAGTGCCGGGGTCAGCGTGGTCGATCCGGAAATGCGCTTGACCGCCTGGAACCGCCGCTACCAGCAGATGTTCGGCTACCCCGACGGCATGCTGTACGTGGGCCGCCCGGTGGCCGACCTGATCCGCTACAACGCCGAGCGTGGCGAGCTGGGCGAGGGCGAAACAGATGTGCAGATCAACCGCCGCATCGGCTACATGCGCGCCGGTTCGCCGCACATCTTCGAGCGCACCCGCAGCGATGGCCGGGTGATCGAGATGCGCGGCCAGGCACTGCCCGGCGGTGGCTATGTCACCAGTTACAACGACATCACCGATTACAAGCACGCCGAGACCGCGCTGCTGGAAGCCAACGAAACCCTGGAACAGCGCGTCGCCGAGCGTACGCACGAAGCCGAACTGGCGCAGCAGTCCAAGACCCGCTTCCTGGCCGCAATCAGCCACGACGTGCTGCAACCGCTCAACGCCGCGCGCCTGTTCGCCTCGGCATTGCGCGACAGCCACCACAACAGCGACGAACAGCGGCACCTGGCCGAACGCGTGGATGCCTCGCTGCGCGCCGCCGAAGAACTGCTGGATGGGTTGCTGGACGTATCGCGGCTGGATGCCGGCGGCCTGCACCCGGTGATCGGTGATTTCGACGTGAGCCTGCTGATGCGCGAACTGGCCGCGCAGTACTCGCCGGTGGCGGCCGGGCGTGGCCTGCGCCTGGACCTGTTCGCGCGCCAGGCCTGGGTGCGCAGCGACCGCCGCCTGCTGCGCCGGGTACTGCAGAACTTCCTGGCCAACGCGTTGCGTTACACCCGGCAGGGCCGCATCGTGCTGGCGGTGCGCCATCGTGGCGAGGAGATCGAGCTGCAGGTGTGGGATACCGGGCCGGGCATTCCCGAACACCACATGCAGCAGATCTTCAACGAGTTCCACCGTTACCAGCAGCCGTTCGACTGGGGCGAGCAGGGCCTGGGCCTGGGCCTGTCGATCTGCCAGCGCATCTCGCGCCTGCTCGACCACCGCCTCAACGCGCGCAGCCGGGTAGGCAGTGGCAGCATGTTCTCGATCCTGCTGCCGCGTGCACAGGTGCCCGAGCTGCCGCCCAGCGATGCGCAGGCCGCCGCCCCCGAACAGAGCACACGCACCGATTCGCTGGCCGGCATGCGCGTGCTGTGCGTGGACAACGACCAGGAGATCCTCGACGGCATGCGCGCGTTGCTGGGCCGCTGGCAGGTGCAGGTGATCACCGCCAGCACCGTGGACCAGGCGCTGGAAGAAGTGCAGGCGCAGCCGGATGTGATGCTGGTGGATTACCACCTGCACGACCGCCTGGATGGGCTGGATACGCTGGTGGCGCTGCGCGAGCGCGCCGGGCGCGACATTCCGGGGGCGTTGCTCACCGCCGATGGCCGTGACGAGCTCAAACGCATGGCGCGCGAGCGTGGCTACCGCCTGCTGACCAAGCCGATCAAGCCCGCGTCGTTGCGTGCCTATCTGGCCGCACACTCTACCCTGAAGGGTTGAAGCCGACAGGCGTGGTCCTGCCGCACTGTCGCGCTGTCTATGCTGCAGAGCCGATTCCTGCGCTGCGGAGTTTCCGTGCCCGTTCCCTCGTTGCGTTCCATTCTCGCCACCCCGCTGCATTCGGCCTGGGCGATCCCGCTGGGGGGCAGCGTGGGTGCTGCCGTGGGCGGTGCGTTCTCACTCGCCTTGCGCGGCTGTGCCAACGTCGTTCCGGGCGCCTTGATCGGGGGCTGCATTGGCATCGGCTGGACCCATGTGCAGCGCTACCTGGACCCGGGCAGGGCCATGGCGCGGCTGCAGCCGCATGAGCGCGCGCTGGTCGACTACCCGGCCGTACGCGAGCTGCTGCATGAAGCGGGTGCCAGCGTCGATGACCTGGACGCCTTGAAGCCACTGGCCGCGCAGCTGGAACGGGATTTCAGCCGGGTGACACGTGAGTTCAATGCGTATTGCCGGGCCCGCAGGGTGCCACCGAATCCGCTCATTGCAGGCGTCATCCGTCATTTCTACCTGACCCATTGCCGCGATCGTGCGGTCATGCTGCTCGCCAAGCGCAACGCCACCGCGTGTTACCTGGTGGCCGCGCGCGAAGGGCAGGGCACGGCCATTGCGGCCGCGCTGAACCAGGCAGGCACGCGCGCCGGCACCGTGCTGCGCCAGCTGCACTGCCCGTACCTGCGCGTGGACCTTGCCAATACCGCGCTGCGTGATGCGCATGCGTTCACCACCGACGAATGCCAGGGCGAGATGCGCGTGCATTCGTTGCATGACCGAGCCCGGGAAACAGTGGAAACGCTGGCGACCAGTCCACTGGTGGATGTAACCCATCGCCGACTGCCGCGGCGCCGGCACGTGAGCCACGGCAGCGCCGCTTCCGTGGCGGACATCGCCGCGCCAGCAGACGCTGACCGCGAACGGGTCATCCGCGGGCCGCTGCTGCGCGCAAAGCTGGCCGGACTGCCCGCGGACAGTCGTACCTGCCGGGAACTGAGACGGATCGAACAGGATCTGGCAGCGAACCGTCCGTGCGGCCATCCGGTGCGTTACCACGGCAGGAACTACCTTGCCATCGACATCCACTTTGCGGGCCGGCAGAGTCCCGGCCGCAACGTGTGGCGGCTTCTGCACCGCAAAGGCCCAGCCGGGCATGAACTGGTCGACATCGTCGACTACCACGATCCACGCAGCTGAGGCCAGGCCGCCCGGCGCTGCTCAGCCGGCGGCGCCGCTGAGGTGCTCATACAGGATGGCACTGCCAACCAGGATCAGGATCACGCCGCCGGCGATCTCGGCACGCTTGCCGATCATGTCGCCCAGTACCCGCCCCAGCATGATGCCGGTGGTGACCATCACCAGCGTGCACAGGCCGATCACCGCCGCCATCACGCCGATGTGCACGTCCAGGAAGGCCAGGCCCACGCCCACCGCCATCGCATCGATGCTGGTGGCAAACCCGGTCACCGCCAGGTGCCAGAAACCGTGGTGCTTGTCGGGGTCTTCGTCGGCGTCGTCCTTGTCCGGCTTCACCCCGTTGATGATCATGTGCACGCCCAGCGCGCCCAGCAGCACGAAGGCGATCCAGTGGTCGAAGGCTTCCACGTAGGAGGAGGCGGCACGGCCGAGCAGCCAGCCGATCACCGGGGTGATCGCTTCGATCACGCCAAAGATCAAACCGGCACGCAGCGCATCGGCAAAACGCGGTTTGCGCATGGCCGCACCCTTGCCGATCGCCGCCGCGAAGGCGTCGGTGGACATGGCAAAGCCGATCAACAGCATCGAAATGGGGGACATCAGAAGACAGTGCAGGTTGGGCGATGACGGACAACGGTCCACGCTCGCGCCCAACCTGTCGTTGCGCACGCGGACCGCTGGTCTCGCCAACCATCAATGGCTGCCCGCACCACGGCGCACTGGCCGAGTATGTTGATACGGGCGTTTCCCTTCAGCAGGAAACAGGCTACTCCCCAAGGGGACGCGAAGCTTAGCACCGCGAACGCGGTTTACCGCCCAAATCCGCGAATTGCGCAGGGAATGCTGGGATGTATAGCTGCGGCTATAACGCCTGCGGCGCTACAGCCGCAGCGGGTAGCGCCGGCCGTTGGCCGGCCCTCATGGATTCGCACCGATCGCCACAGCGCGGCGATGCAGATCAAACCCTCAGTCTTCCTCAGGCGGCAACACCAACGGCTCATCATCCAGCGTCAGCTTCCCGGCCATCAACACCGCCTGCGTCCGGTTGGTGACCCCCAGCTTGCGCAGGATCGCCGTCACATGCGCCTTGATGGTCGCCTCGGATACATTGAGGTCATACGCGATCTGCTTGTTGAGCCGCCCCGCCCCCAGCATCTGCAGCACCCGGAACTGCTGCGGGGTGAGCTCACGCAGGCGCTGGCCCACCTCGCGCTCCTCACGCCCGGTCGGCGGCACGTTGTGCGCTTCCGGCGGGGCCCAGGTTTCGCCATCGAGGATCGTGCCCAGTGCGTGGCCGATGGTGTCCGAGTCGGCCGACTTGGGAATGAATCCGAACGCGCCATGATCCAGCGCGCGCCGCATCACGGTGGGCTCTTCGCGCGCGGACACCACCACGACCGGTAGCTGCGGGTGCAGTGCACGCATATGCACCAGCGCGTTGAAACCCTGCGCACCGGGCATGTTGAGGTCCATCAGGACCAGGTCGGCGTCGGCATGCTGGTCAGCCAGCTGGTACAGCGCTTCCACGCTGTCGGCCTCGTACAGCAGCACGCCCGGCATCACCCGCTGCACCGCGCCGCGCAGGGCTTCGCGGAATAGCGGGTGGTCATCGGCAATCAGCAGGGTGGGCATGGGGACAGGGGGGATCAATTACTTGACCTTACGCTCTTCCACCAGCGATGCCACTACCGAAGGATCGGCCAGGGTCGAGGTGTCGCCGAGCTGGTCCGGTGCGTTCTCGGCGATCTTGCGCAGGATGCGGCGCATGATCTTGCCCGAGCGCGTCTTCGGCAGCCCCGGCGCCCACTGCAGGTGGTCCGGCGAGGCGATCGGACCGATCTCCTTGCGCACCCACGCCACCAGCTCTTTCTGCAATTCTTCGCTCGGCGTCTCGTCGGCCACCAGGGTCACATAGGCATAGATGCCCTGGCCCTTGATGTCGTGCGGGAAGCCGACCACGGCCGCTTCGGCCACCTTCGGGTGGGAAACCAGCGCGCTTTCCACTTCCGCCGTACCGATGCGGTGGCCCGACACGTTGATCACGTCGTCGACGCGGCCGGTGATCCAGTAATAGCCATCCTCGTCGCGACGGCAGCCGTCGCCGGTGAAGTAGCTGCCCGGGTAGGTGCGGAAGTAGGTGTCGATGAAGCGCTGGTGGTCGCCGTAGACGGTGCGCATCTGGCCCGGCCACGAATCGCGGATGATCAGGTTGCCTTCGGTGGCGCCGTCCTTGATCTCGCCATCGGCATTGACCAGCGCCGGCTGCACGCCGAAGAAGGGCAGGGTGGCCGAACCCGGCTTGAGGTCGATCGCGCCGGGCAGCGGTGAAATCAGGATGCCGCCGGTTTCGGTCTGCCACCAGGTATCCACGATCGGGCAGCGGCCATCGCCCACCACGTCGTAGTACCAGCGCCAGGCTTCGGGATTGATCGGCTCGCCGACGCTGCCGAGCAGGCGCAGTGAGGCGCGCGAGGTGCGCTTGACCGGCGCATCGCCTTCGCGCATCAACGCGCGGATCGCGGTGGGCGCGGTGTAGAAGATGCTGACCTGGTGCTTGTCGATCACCTGCCAGAAGCGCGAGGTATCGGGGTAGTTCGGCACGCCTTCGAACATCAGCGAGGTGGCGCCGTTGGCCAGCGGGCCGTACACGATGTAGCTGTGCCCGGTGACCCAGCCCACATCGGCGGTGCACCAGTAGATGTCCTCTTCGCGCAGATCGAATACCGCCTCATGGGTGTAGGCCGCGTACAGCAGGTAACCGCCGGTGGTGTGCAGCACGCCCTTGGGCTTGCCGGTGGAACCGGAGGTGTAGAGGATGAACAACGGGTCTTCAGCGTTCATCCGCTCCGGTTCGCACTGCGCTGGCTGCGGGTCCACCACATCGTGGAACCAGCGGTCGCGCGGGGCCTGCATGTCCACCGCGCCGCCGGTATGGCGCACCACCAGCACCGTTTCCACCGTGGTGGTGCCGGGCAGCTTCAGCGCGGCATCCACGTTGGCCTTCAGCGGAATCCTGCGACCGCCGCGCAGGCCTTCGTCGGCGGTGATGATCAGCTTGCTGCCGCAGTCGATCACGCGGTCGGCAATCGAGTTCGGCGCGAAGCCGCCGAACACCACCGAGTGGATCGCACCGATGCGCGCGCAGGCCAGCATGGCCACGGCGGCGTCGACGATCATCGGCAGGTAGATGGTGACCCGGTCGCCCTTCTTGACGCCCAGGTTGCGCAGCGCGTTGCCAAGGCGGCAGGTGCGCTCATACAGCTCGCGGTAGGTCACGCCCTGCGCCGGCGCATCCGGGCTGTCCGGTTCGAACAGCAGGGCGACCTTGTCGCCGCGCTTTTCAAGCTGGCGGTCCAAGCAGTTCACGCTGGCGTTGAGTTCGCCATCTTCGAACCACTTGATGCGGAAATCGTCGAGCTGGTAGCTGACGTTGCGGATCGTGGACGGCTTTTTGTACCAGTCCAGCCGCTCGGCGGCCTTGCCCCAGAACGCGTCGGGGTTGTCCACCGATTCGCGGTAGAGCTGCTGGTAAGTGTTCTTGTCAATGCGCGCCTTGGCGGCAACGTCCGCCTTGACGGGGTAAAGATCGGCCATGGCACCCTCACTTGCACTAGGACTGGGTTGTGCAATCGCAGCATAACCCGGGATTGTTCCCCCTCAGTTTGCCGCATCCACCGCCTCGCGCGGTATGCAACTGCTTAGACCTTCGTAGTAAAGCGTAGAGCCACGCCCTGCGTGGCTGCACCCTGTCGGACCGGCGCGTACCGACCAACGGTCGGTACCTACTC
The DNA here is from genome assembly GCF_037482345.1 of Stenotrophomonas sp. AB1(2024). Taxonomy (NCBI): domain Bacteria; kingdom Pseudomonadati; phylum Pseudomonadota; class Gammaproteobacteria; order Lysobacterales; family Lysobacteraceae; genus Stenotrophomonas; species Stenotrophomonas sp. AB1(2024). Next base: position 1,865,090 of record NZ_JBBHKO020000001.1, on the reverse strand, counting down.
AGCTGCCTGCGGCATCTGCTGTCCGCCTTTGGCGTCCAGGTATCCGCCCCGGCGGGGCGGATACGACCAATTGCCAATAGCCCAGGTGCGTCAACCCGCCGCACGCTCGGCTCGACCGTGACCCCACACGCGGCGATCACCTTGCCACCCGGGAGAGAGGGCAACATGAGTAACCGTATGTTGAAGACCATGCGCAAGCCGTTGGCGACCTGCCTGTTGGTCGCGTTGGTGGCGCCTGGCATGGCGTTTGCCGAAACCGCCAAGGAAAAGCAGCTGGAAGCCCGCGTTGCCGAACTGGAACGCCAGGTGCAAATGCTGCTGTCCACCACCCAGCAGCAACAGACCCAGATCAGCCAGGCCCAGACCGACGTGACCGCAGTGAAGACCGTGCAGGCGCAACAGCCTGCCGGCGCCACCGTGCCCGCCGGCAAGCAGCCGATCCAGGTCACCACCATCACCCCGGGCGCCGCGCCGGGCACCACGGTCAAGATCGGCGGCTTCATCAAGGCCGACTTCCTGCTCACCGAGACCGGGGACGGCCAGCTGGCCGACGATGCCACCGGCCGCGCGCTGTACCTGCCGGGCCAGACCCCGGTGGCCGGTGCCGGTGGCAGCGGCGAGCGTTCGGACGTGGACTTCAATGCCCACGCCAAGTTCTCGCGCTTCAACCTGGGCATCGACAACGTCAGCGAGGCCGGCAACAAGTCCGGCGCGTTCTTCGAGATGGACTTCTTCGGCAACTCGCTGGGCAACCAGACCGCTACCAATACCTATGGCGTGACCCTGCGCCACGCGTACATGTATTGGAACAACTGGATGGCCGGCCAGACCTGGTCGAACTTCATGGACGCGGCCTCGCTGCCGGAAGCGGCCGACTTCGTCGGTCCCACCGACGGCGTGCTGTTCGTCCGCCAGGCGCAGATCCGCTACACCAAGGGCGGCTTCAGCGTCGCGCTGGAAAACCCGGAAACCACCGTGCTCACCGGCACCCGCGATCCGGTCACCGGCGCGTGGACCAACGTGGCCAGCAACAGCGACCGCGGCTCGTTGCCGGACCTGACCCTGCGTTACGGCTGGAAGGGCGACTGGGGCACCTTCGGCGTGGGCGGTATCGTGCGCCAGCTCAAGATCGACAACCAGGCTACTGGTGCCGACGCCGACAAGATCGGCGGCGGCCTGACCCTGGGCGGCAAGTGGGTGATGGGCGGCAGCGACCAGCTGCACTACCAGATCAGCGGCGGCGAAGGCATCGCGCGTTACGTGGGCCTGGGCGTCACCGCCGATACGGCGTACGACGTGGCCCGCGACGAACTCAACCCGACCGGCGTGCTGGCCGGCTATGTCGGCTGGCGCCACGCCTTCACCCCGAAGCTGCGCACCAACCTGATCTACGCGCGCAGCGACTACGACAACGACAGCGTACTTGGCCCGTTGGTCACCAAGAGCGTGCAGAGCATCCGCGGCAACATCTTCTACACGCCGATGCCCAAGGTCGATATCGGCGCGGAGTACATGTACGGCGTACGCGAGATCGAAGACGGTCGCAAGGGGGACATCAACCGCGTGCAGTTCACCACTAAATACAGTTTCTAAAGGAGTGCCGACCAACGGTCGGCGCTACCGGATGACAACACGAACGCCGGCACGCAGTCGGCGACACATGACGAGTGCCGACCAACGGTCGGCGCTACCGAGGGGAAGCGTCTTATGTCCACCACACCTGTACCTGCAAAATCAGAACTTACCAAGGGCCACAAGAAGGTCATCTTCGCATCCAGCCTCGGCACCGTTTTCGAGTGGTATGACTTCTTCCTGTACGGCTCGCTGGCGGCGATCATCGCCAAGCAGTTCTTCAGCGGGGTCAACGAAACCACGGGCATGATCTTCGCCCTGCTGGCCTTTGCCGCCGGCTTCTTCGTGCGCCCGTTCGGCGCGGCCTTCTTCGGCAGCCTTGGCGACCGCATCGGCCGCAAGTACACGTTCCTGGTCACGATCCTCATCATGGGCATCTCGACCTTCCTGGTCGGCGTGCTGCCCAACTACGCGTCCATCGGCTTTGCCGCGCCGGTGATCCTGATCATCCTGCGCCTGGCCCAGGGCCTGGCGATGGGCGGTGAATATGGTGGCGCGGCGACGTATGTAGCCGAACATGCACCGGCCGACAAACGTGGCCTGTACACCAGCTTCATCCAGTGCACCGCGACGCTAGGCCTGTTCCTGTCGCTGCTGATCATCCTGGCCTGCCGCTACTTCCTCGGCAACGAAGCGTTCGAAGCCTGGGGCTGGCGCATTCCATTCCTGGTCTCCATCGTCCTGCTGGGCGTCTCGGTGTGGATCCGCCTGCAGCTGAGCGAGTCGCCGCTGTTCCAGCAGATGAAGGCCGAAGGCAAGGGTTCCAAGACTCCGTTCCGTGACAGCCTCAAGGGCGGCAACCTCAAGCTGATGCTGCTGGTGCTGCTCGGCGCCGCGGCCGGCCAGGCGGTGGTGTGGTACGGCGGCCAGTTCTACGCGCTGTTCTTCCTGAGCAGCATGCTCAAGGTCGACGCGACTACGTCCTACCTGCTGATCGCCGGCGCGCTGGCCTTGGGTACGCCGTTCTTCATCTTCTTCGGCTGGCTGTCCGATCGCATCGGCCGCAAGAAGATCATCCTGGCTGGCTGCCTGTTGGCCGCGGTGACCTACATTCCTGTGTTCAAGGGCCTGACCCACTTCGCCAACCCGGCCATCGAAGAAGCCCGCAGCAGCTCGCCGGCACTGGTGATTGCCGATCCGGCCACCTGCTCGTTCCAGTTCGATCCGGTCGGCCTGCGCAAGTTCACCAGCTCCTGCGACGTGGCCACCGCCGCGCTGACCAAGGCCGGTGTGCCGTACGACGTGCAGCCTGCCGCCGCCGGTTCGCTGGCCCTGGTAAGCGTGGGCAGCACCCAGGTGACCTCGTTCGAGGCCGCCGGGCTGACCAAGGATGAGCTCAAGACCAAGGGCGACGCTTTCGGTGCAGAGCTGAAGACGGCACTGACGACTGCGGGTTACCCGGCCAAGGCTGACAACGCCCGCATCAACATCGCCGGCACCGTGTTCATGCTGTGGATCCTGGTGCTGTACGTGACCATGGTCTACGGCCCGATCGCGGCCTACCTGGTCGAGCTGTTCCCGACCCGCATCCGCTACACCTCGATGTCGCTGCCGTACCACATCGGCAACGGCTGGTTCGGTGGCTTCCTGCCGGCGATCTCCTTCGCGCTGGTGGCCGGCACCGGCAACCTCTACTACGGCCTGTGGTACCCGATCATCATCGCGCTGATGACGGTCGTGGTCGGCGGCCTGTTCCTGCACGAAACCAAGGGTGTGGACATCACCAAGTAACCCGGTGATGGCGTAAACCAGAAGGGCCGTGGCATTGCCACGGCCCTTTTCATTTGAGTTTCAGTTCCAGACGATGATGCCGCCGTCAGGTGCATTGAGCTGCATCGCCTCTGGTCCAGCGTATCCGCCGTCGCCAAGGTCCACGTGCAGGGACGAGCCGTCGCCAAATGTCAGCGTCAGTCCACCCTCGTTGAGAGCGCTGCCGGTCACTTCAAGACGAATGGACCGCAGAAGCGCATCCCCGGAATGATGTCCGGAGAACGCGACCCTGTTGTAGATGTGCAGCGACCAGTCGTCATCCGTGCTGATCGTGACCTGGCCTTCCAGGCGCGAGAGCGTCACGGTCTTGCCGATGAACATTCCAAGAGAATCCACGCCGCGCTCGCTCATTCCAACCTCCGGGGACACCAGGCCGGTAGGGTCGCATCCCAATCGACTGCGGATAACCCCACCACGGGCGATGGTGGCATGACCTGAGAACGAGGACCCGCCGTGCTCCCGGCATCACCCGACCTGCCGCTATAGTCGCGGCATGAGCGACGCCTACACCGATCCCACCGGCCTTCCGGCCATCCTGGTTAGCCTGCGCAGCGCCTGGCAGGCCAACCGCCCGTCATCGGAACAGCGGCGCGACGACCTGCACCGCCTGCGCGCCGCGCTCAAGGCGCGCCTGCCGCCGATGGCCGAGGCCATCGCCGCCGATTTCGGCCACCGCTCCACCCATGAGTCGCTCATCGCCGACGGCATGACCGTGCTCAATGAGATCGACCACCTGCTGCGACACCTGCGCGGCTGGATGCGCCCGCGCCGGGTCGGGGTGGGTTGGCGGTTCTGGCCGGCGCGGGCGCAGACCCGGCCGGTGCCACTGGGCGTGGTCGGGGTGATCTCGCCCTGGAACTACCCGGTGAACCTGGCGCTGATTCCGCTGGCTACCGCGATTGCCGCCGGCAACCACGTCATCCTCAAGCCGTCCGAACACACCCCGCGCACCAGCGCCTTCCTGCACGATCTGCTGGCTGAGGTGTTCCCGGCCGACCGCGTGGCGGTGGTGCAGGGCGATGCCGCGTTGGCGGCCGCGCTGGCCGGCTCGCCGCTGGACCATCTGGTCTTCACCGGCTCCACGGCAGTGGGGCGCAAGGTCATGGCCGCCGCCGCACGGCACCTGACCCCGCTCACCCTTGAACTGGGCGGCAAGTCGCCGGCCATCGTGTGCAGCGACTACCCGTTGGACAAGGCCGCCGCGCGCCTGGCCACCGGCAAGTGGTTCAACGCTGGCCAGACCTGCATCGCACCGGACTACGTGCTGATCGACGGCCGCCGCCAGCGCGAACTGGTGCAGCGCCTGCAGACCCAGGTGCGGGCCCGCTATGGCGACTTCAGCAACGCCGACGACTACACCCGCATCATCAACGAGGGGCAGTACCAGCGCCTGCTTGGCTACCTGGCCCAGGCGCGCGAGCGCGGCGTGCCGGTGATCGAGCTGGCCAGCGTCGATCCCGAACGCGCGCGCCGCGAGCGGCTGATCGTGCCCACCATCGTGCTCGACCCACCTGCCGACCTGGACCTGATGCAGGAAGAGATCTTCGGCCCGATCCTGCCGGTCTGCGCCTATCCCGACCTCGATGCCGCACTCGAGGCGGTGCAGGGTCGCGACCGCCCGCTGGCGCTGTACGTTTTCAGCGAACAGCGGCCGGTAGTGGAGCGGGTGCTCGGCCAGATCGTGGCCGGTGGCGTCACCGTCAACGACACCCTGCTGCATTTCGCCATCAACGGCCTGCCGTTCGGCGGCGTCGGCCCCAGCGGCATGGGCGCCTACCATGGCCGCGCCGGTTTCGACGCGATGAGCAGGCAGCTGCCGATCCTGTGGCAGTCGCGCTGGGCGGCGAGCGACCTGCTCAAGCCGCCCTATTCAAGAATCGCCGGCCTCTTGAAGGCAATTCTTCGGTAGCGCCGGCCGTTGGCCGGCCCTCGTTGACCCAGCAGGCTCTGCGTGGGCCGGCCAACGGCCGGCGCTACCCAAGGACGCGGCGACGCTACAATGCCCCCATGAAAATCGCCTCCTGGAACGTCAATTCGCTCAACGTGCGCCTGCCGCACCTGGAACAGTGGCTCACCGCGTTCGCGCCGGACGTGGTCGGCATCCAGGAAACCAAGATGGAGGACCACAGGTTCCCCGACGCGGTGCTGGCCGGGCTGGGTTACCGCAGCGTGTTCGCCGGGCAGAAGACCTACAACGGCGTGGCGCTGCTCTCGCGCGAGCCGGCCCAGGACGTGCAGATCGGCATTCCCGGGTTCGAGGACGAACAGAAGCGGGTGATTGCCGGCACCGTCAACGGGGTGCGCATCATCAACCTGTACGTGGTCAACGGCCAGGACGTGGACACCGACAAGTACGCTTACAAGCTGCGCTGGCTTGAAGCGGTGCATGCCTGGGTGGCTTCGGAACTGCAGAAGTACCCCGAGCTGGTGGTGATGGGCGACTTCAACATCGCCCCGGACGCGCGCGACGTGCACGACCCGCTGGTCTGGAACGAGAACCACATCCTGACCTCCACCGCCGAACGCGGTGCGCTCAACAAGCTGCTGCAGTTGGGCCTGCACGATGCCTTCCGCCTGCACAGCGAGGAAGAGGGCATCTTCAGCTGGTGGGATTACCGCGCGGCCGGTTTCCGCCGCAATCTGGGGCTGCGCATCGACCTGACCCTGGTGTCCGATGCGCTCAAGGCGCGCGCGCTGGCCTCGGGCATCGACCGCGAGCCGCGCACGTGGGACCGGCCCAGCGACCATGCCCCGGCGTGGGTGCAGCTGGGGTAAAACCAACAAAGCCCGGCGGTTGCCGGGCCTTGTCGGAAAGGAGTACCCACCAACGGTGGGTACCTACCCTGTCAGGTTATCGAATGCTCTTACGAGTGAAGAGATTCACGATGGCCAGCAGGATCACTGCACCAATCAGCGAGAACAGGAACGTTCGGATCGTGATCGCTTCATTGATGCCGCCGCCGAATACGAACCCGGCGATCAACGCACCCACGATGCCGACCACGATGTTGAGGATGATGCCCTGCTGCGCGTCGCGACGCATGATGATGCTGGCAAGCCAGCCCACGATGCCACCGACGATCAACCAGATGATGATGCCCATGTTGTTGACTCCCAGTGTGCGGATGAGGCGGGCCCAGTTGACGGCAGCCGCCGTGAAGTTGTCGTGCAGTCGCATTGGCGGGGTGTTCGCATGAGCCTGCCCGCCACCCTCGACGGCCCCTGGCGGTTCGGCCCGGTCACCGTCTGGCGCCTGCCGCATGTGCCCGGTACCCGTGGCGAGCCCCAGGCGAGGGAGCTGCTGGCCGAACAGCTGGGGGGGCGCCCGGAGACGCTGCCGCTGCAGCGCGACCTGCGCGGCCGCCCCGAGCTGCATGGCCCGCTGGCCCACATCGGCACCGGCTGGAGCCACAGCCACGGCCTGCTGCTGGTGGGGCTGGGCGACGGCGTGCGGCTGGGGGTAGACCTGGAACCGCTGCGCCCCCGCCCCCGCATGGGCGAAATCATCGAACGCTTCTTCCACCCGGCCGAAGTGGCCTGGCTGCTTGGCCTGGACGAAGACGCCCGCAACCATTGGTTCTTCCGGGTCTGGTGCGCCAAGGAAGCCATCCTCAAGGCGCAGGGGCAGGGCATCTCGTTCGGCCTGCACCGGCTGCAGCTGGCGCCCGGCCCCGACGGCGCCCTGCACCTGGCCTGGTGCGACCCGGAACTGGGCCCGGCCCAGCGCTGGCACCTGCACGAATGGCAGGCGGCGGACGATTTCCGTGCCGCGCTGGCCTGGCACGCGCTGTAACCGCACCGAATCGGCGCAGTCGCGCCGGCGCCACCCTGCGATAATGGGCCCATGACCGAACACAAACTCCCGGCCAACGTGGCCGAAGCGCTCGACAAGGGCCTGGCCGCCATGGGCCTGGATGCCGCCCTGGCGCCGCCCCTGCTGGCCTACCTGACCCTGCTCGACCGCTGGAACCGGACCTACAACCTGACCGCCATCCGCGACCCGCTGGAAATGGTTACCCGCCACCTGCTCGACTCGCTGGCCATGCAGCCGTACCTGGAGCAGGGCACCCTGGCCGACCTCGGCACCGGCCCCGGCCTGCCGGGCATTCCGCTGGCCATCGCCCGCCCGCAGCTGCAGGTGACCCTGGTGGAGAGCAACGGCAAGAAGGCCCGCTTCATGCGCGAAGCGGTGCGCCAGCTGGGCCTGGGCAATGCCCGCGTGGCTGAATCGCGTGCCGAGGCGCTGGCCGAGCCGGGCGCCTACGACCACCTGACCGCCCGCGCCATGGATACGCTGGCCGGCATCATCGAGGTGGGCGGTCACCTGCTGCGCCCGGGCGGTCGCCTGCTGGCCATGAAGGGGGTGTACCCGCATGATGAGATTGCCCAGCTGCCGGCCGGCTGGCAGGTTGAACAGGTCCTGCCGCTGCATGTTCCGGGCATGACCGGCGAGCGCCATCTGGTGGTGGTGGCCGGTCCGTGAGACATGACACGCCCCATGACCGCATAATGCCCAGTCCCGCTCCCTGCCGATGAGGCTCACCCGCATGGCCCGCATCATCGCCATCGCCAACCAGAAAGGTGGCGTCGGCAAGACCACGACTGCCGTCAATCTGGCCGCCGCCCTGGCTGCTGCGCCCAAGCGCGTGCTGCTGGTCGACCTCGATTCCCAGGGCAATGCGACCATGGGCAGCGGCGTGGACAAGCGGGAAGTTGCCGCCTCCACCTGCGACCTGCTGCTGGGCGAGAGCACCGCCGCCGAGGTGCGGGTGACCACCCCGGAAGGCTTCGATCTGCTGCCGGGCAACATCGACCTGACCGCCGCCGAGATCCAGCTGATGGACCAGGGCGAGCGCGAACAGCGGCTCAAGCGCGCACTGACCCCGATCCAGGACGAGTACGACTTCATCCTGATCGACTGCCCGCCGGCGCTGTCGCTGCTGACCCTCAACGCCCTGGCCGCCGCCGATTCGGTGATCGTGCCGATGCAGTGCGAGTACTATGCGCTGGAAGGCCTGAGCGCGCTGGTGGAAACCATCGACGCACTGCGCGCCAACCTCAATCCCAGCCTGGAGATCGAGGGTGTGCTGCGCACCATGTTCGATGTGCGCAACAACCTGGCCAACGCCGTGTCGGCCGAACTGACCAATCACTTCGGCGACCGCGTGTTCCGCACCATCGTGCCGCGCAACGTGCGCCTGGCCGAGGCGCCCAGCCACGGCCAGAGCATCGTCGGCTACGACCGCACCTCGCGCGGCGGCGTCGCTTACCTCGGACTGGCTGGCGAGATCATCCGCCGCCATCACCAACGCAACACGGCCGGCAAGGCCATGGAGACCGCCTGATGAGCACCAAGCCCGCCCCCGGCAAGAAACGCGGTCTCGGCCGTGGCCTCGATGCGCTGCTGGGGCCCAAGGGCGCGGTGACACAGGTGCAGGCTGCTGCCGTGGTCGAACCCCTGCCGGGTGAAGTGCTGCGCAAGCTGCCGGTACGGCACCTGCAGCCGGGCAAGTACCAGCCGCGCCGCGACATGGATGAGACCAAGCTCGCCGAGCTGGCCGAGTCGATCAAAGCGCAGGGTGTGATCCAGCCGATCCTGGTCCGCCAGCTCGGCCCGGACAGCTTCGAGATCGTGGCCGGCGAACGCCGCTGGCGCGCCTCGCAGCTGGCTGGCCTGGACGAAGTGCCGGTGGTGGTGCGCGAGCTGGAGGACCGCACCGTCATCGCGATGGCGCTGATCGAGAACATCCAGCGCGAAGACCTCAACCCCCTGGAAGAAGCCGAAGCGCTGCAGCGGCTCATCAGCGAGTTCGCCCTGACCCACGCCGAGGCCGCCCAGGCCGTTGGCCGCTCGCGTGCGGCGGTGTCCAACCTGCTGCGCCTGCTTGAGCTGCCGGTGGCGATCCGCCTGCTGCTGGAAACCCGCCGGCTGGAAATGGGGCACGCCCGCGCGCTGCTGACCCTGGCCCCCGAACTGGCCAGCAAGCTGGCCCAGGAAGCGGCCGACCAGGGCTGGTCGGTGCGTGAAGTGGAACACCGTGCGCAGCAGTTCGCTGCCGGCAAGGTACCCGCGTCGCTGCGCCGCAAGCCGAGCGCGGCCACCCCGCAGGCCGATATCGCCTCGCTGGAAACCGAGCTGTCCGAATCGCTGGGCGCGCGCGTGGCCATCAACCACGGCCGCGGCGGCAAGGGCAAGCTGATCATCCACTACACCGATCTGGACACGCTGGATGGCGTGCTTGAGAAGCTCCGCGTACGCAAAGGCTGAGTCCACATTCAATGAACCCCACCAAGGTCGACCGCAATCATCTGTTGCGTCTGACCGACCTGCCGAATGTCGGGCCGGCCTGTGAGAAGGATCTTCGTCTGATCGGGATCCGGGTGCCCGCCCACGTGCGTGGCCGCGATGCCTATGACATGTACGCGCAGCTGTGCATGCGCACCGGGGTCATGCACGACCCCTGCGTGATCGATGTGTTCCTGTCCATCGTGCGCTTCATGCAGGGCGAAGCGCCCCGTCCGTGGTGGGACTTCAGCAAGGAACGCAAGGCCACCCTGGCCCGGGAAACCCCGCTGAGCCTGTGGTGATGCGCCTGTAGTCCGCTTCAGCGGGTTCTGGGTTCAACCCATCGGCGCTATCCTGTCGCCTGGAACTTCCGGGACGATTGCCATGACCGTTGTTGTGACCGGCGCTGCAGGCTTCATCGGCGCCAACACCGTGCGTGCCCTGCTTGACGCCGGGCACACGGTGGTCGGCCTGGACAACTACAACGACTATTACGACCCGCAGATCAAGCGCGATCGCGTGGCCGCGCTGTGCCCGGAAGCCGATATCCGTGTGCTGGACCTGACCGACCGCGATGGCCTGGCCGCGCTGTTCGACGAGGTCCAGCCGACCGGGGTGATCCACCTGGCTGCCCAGGCCGGTGTGCGTTACTCGCTGGAAAACCCGCACGCCTACGTGGACAGCAACCTGACCGGGTTCGTCAACATCCTGGAACTGTGCCGCCACCGTGGCGTGGCCCACCTGGTATATGCCTCCAGCAGTTCGGTCTACGGCGATTCGGCCACCCCGCCGTTCTCCGAAGACCAGCGCATCGACAAGCCGCGCTCGCTGTATGCCGCCACCAAGGCCGCCAACGAGCTGATGGCCTACACCTATGCACAGCTGTATGGCCTGCGCGCCACCGGCCTGCGCTTCTTCACCGTATATGGACCGTGGGGCCGCCCCGACATGGCGCCGCTGCTGTTTTCGCGCGCGGTGCTGGCCGGGCGCCCGATCGAGGTGTTCAACGAAGGAAAGATGCAGCGCGACTTCACACATGTTTCCGACATCGTGGCCGGTATCCTCGGCGCGCTGGCGCATCCGTCCGGCGAGGACGTACCGCACCGTGTCTTCAACCTGGGCAACCACACCCCGATCGAGCTGGAACATTTCATCGGGGTCATCGAGGCCGCCGCCGGACGCCCGGCGCAGAAGATCTACAGGCCCATGCAGCCGGGCGACATGGTCCGCACCATGGCCGACACCCGACGTGCCCATGACGCTTTCGGCTATGAACCGGTTACCCCGATCGAGCGCGGTCTGCCGCCGGTGGTCGCCTGGTGCCGCGAGTATTTTGGAGATCGCGCCTGACTCACATCAGCTGGTTCATCTTCGGATAACCTTGATTGCGGAAAATGCGCGGTCTTTCACACTCCTGGCCCTTCGCAGAGCCCGATCATGAGCCATCCCCAGTTGTCGGTCGTCGTCCCGGTATTCAATGAGCGCGACAACGTCCAACCCCTGATCGACGAGATCACCGCGGCGCTGCGCGGCCAGCTGGACTTCGAGATCGTCTACATCGACGACCATTCGCGCGATGACACCCTGGCCGTGCTGGAGTCGCTCAAGCCGGCCAACCCGGAGCTGCGGGTCCTGCACCATGTCAGCCAGAGCGGGCAGAGCACGGCGGTGCGCAATGGGGTCAAGCACGCCCGGGCGCCCTGGATCGCCACGCTTGATGGGGATGGACAGAACGACCCTGCCGACATTCCGAAGCTGCTGGCCGCCCGTGCCGGTGCCGAACCGCAGGTGAAGCTGTTCGCGGGCTGGCGCGTCAACCGCCAGGACAGCGGCAGCAAGCGCTGGGCCAGCAGGTGGGCCAATGCGATCCGCGCCCGCATGCTGCGCGACGACACCCCCGACACCGGCTGCGGCATCAAGCTGTTCGAGCGCGCCGCGTTCCTGGACCTGCCGTATTTCGACCACATGCACCGCTATCTGCCGGCATTGATGCAGCGCGCCGGCTGGAAGACGGTGAGCGTGCCGGTCAACCACCGCCACCGCACCGCCGGGGTATCCAAGTACACCAACCTGGGCCGGGCGCTGGTGGGCATCCGCGACCTGCGCGGGGTGGCCTGGCTGATCACCCGCAGCAAGCGCACTGCCGTGGAAGAACGCTGATGGAACTGCACTGGCTCGACCAACCGCTGACGTGGCTGTTCTGGACCGGCCTGCACGTGACCGGCTGGAAGCTGATCGGCTACACCGGCGCACTGATGTTCGGCGGCCGCTGGCTGGTGCAGTTCGTCGCCTCGCGCCGCGCCGGCAAGCCGGTGATTCCGCGCCTGTTCTGGTACATGAGCGTGGTGGGCAGCCTGATGACGCTGAGCTACTTCCTGTTTTCGGCCAAGCAGGATTCGGTGGGGGTGCTGCAGAACCTGTTTCCGGCGTTTACCGCGCTTTACAGCCTGAAGCTGGATATCCAGCATCGGGGTTGGCGAAGGGATAAAGCGGAGCACTGACGGTAGCGGTACCCGGCCGGTACCCGAACCGTACCCCACCGGTAGCGCCGACTGTTAGTCGGCTGCTCTTCGCGGAAGGCAAAAACAACGTCCAGATCAAAACCAGCCGACTAACAGTCGGCGCTACCCGCGCCTTTGGCGCTGGGGTCTCGACCTTCGGTCGATCCCCGTCCTACGTGCTCCGCACGTAGGACATTTGATCCATGCGCACGCTGGATCGCGGTGCCATGATCGGGGTTTGCCGCCCACTGGGAACCCCTGATCGTGAAATCACCGCTCGTTGCTGCGTTGCTGCTCGCCCTGGCCCTTCCTGCCCATGCGGCGCTGGCCGCACCCCCTGCGGCACCGACCGCCGCGCCGGCCAGCCTAGCCACTGAATCGCCCGCCGATGCGGCGTTCCGTGCCATCTACGAGAAGGAATGGGCCTGGCGCCAGGCCGGTGGCGGCGAAGCCAGCGAAGACGCCGACGGCCCGGCCAATGCCACCCGCATGCCCGATGTAGGTGCGGCGGCCCAGCAGGCACGCCTGGTGGTGTGGGACGACGTGCTGGCCCAGCTGGACAAGCTCGATACCAAGGCGCTGTCGGCCACCAACCAGGTCAACTACGCGATCTACCGCGACCAGGTGTTCAACCTGGCTGCCGACGTGCGCCTGCGCGGCTACGAGATGCCGTTCAATTCCGATTCCTCGTTCTGGTCCGGCCTTTCGTTCATGGCGCGTCGCGAGATGAAGACCGCCAAGGACTATCGCAATTACATCGCCCGCCTCAACGACGTGCCGCGCTACTTCGACCAGCAGACCGAGAACATGCGTGCCGGCCTGAAGCGCGGTTTCAGCGTGCCGCGCGCGGTGCTTGATGGACGCGAAGTGTCCATTGCCACCGTGGCCGAGCTGAAGGACCCGACCCAGTCCCCGCTGTACGCACCGTTCAAGAAGCTGCCGGCCAGCATTCCCGCCGCCGAGCAGGCCGAGCTGCAGGCGCAGGCACGCCAGGCGATCAGCGCCAGCGTGGTACCGGCGTTCGCCAAGCTGCGCACCTTCTTCGTCGGCGAATATGTTCCGCAGGCGCGCACCACCCTGGCCGCCGAAGCACTGCCCGATGGCAAGGCGTACTACCAGCAGCAGATCCACGAATACACCACGCTGGACCTCACCCCGCAGCAGATCCACGAGATCGGCCTGAAGGAAGTGGCGCGCATCCAGAAGGAAATGAACGACGTCATCAAGGAAGTGCAGTTCAAGGGCAGCTTCGCCGACTTCCTGGCCTTCCTGCGCACCGACCCGCAGTTCTACGCCAAGACCCCCGACGAGCTGCTGCACCGCGCCGCCTGGATCTCCAAGCGCGTGGATGGGGTGATCGGCAAGTACATGACGCTGCCGCGCGCGCGCTTCACCATCGTGCCGGTGCCGCCGGATATCGCTCCGTTCTGGACCGCCGGCCGTGGCGGCATGGGTACCTACTGGGTCAACATCTACAACCTGCCGGCGCGACCGCTGTACAACCTGCCGGCGCTGACCCTGCATGAGTCCGATCCCGGCCACGCCCTGCAGGGCGCGCTGGCCGCCGAACAGGGCGAGCAGCCCGAGTTCCGCCGCAATGCCTACATCTCCGCCTATGGCGAGGGCTGGGGCCTGTACAGCGAAAAGCTCGGCGTGGAGATGGGCATCTATGAAACCCCGTATGAGGATTTCGGGCGCCTGACCTACGAAATGTGGCGCGCTGCGCGCCTGGTGATCGACACCGGCGTGCACCACAAGGGCTGGACCCGCGACCAGGCGCTGGCCTACCTGCGCGACCACACCGCGCTGAGCGAGCACGAAGTCACCACCGAAGTGGATCGCTATATCTCCTGGCCGGGCCAGGCGCTCAGCTACAAGCTGGGTGAAATCGCGATCGTGCGCCTGCGTGGCGAAGCGGAGAAGGCGCTGGGCGACCGCTTCGACGTCAAATCCTTCCACGACGCCGTGCTCAAGCAGGGTTCGGTGCCGTTGCCGGTGCTGGACGCGCAGATCCGTGCGTACATCGAAGAGCGCCGCGCGCCGTGATGTCGTGAATGGTCGGTGCCGATGTGCGCTCGCGCACGCATCGGCACATGACTTTCAGCACAACGTTGAAAACTGCTTAGCGCGTCGCATTGGAACGGCATCAGATGATTAGGCTGGTCAGGCGCGCCCCAGGGCGCGCGTTTTCCCCCAAGGAGCCTGACCATGCTGGATGCCCTGTCCGCACTGATGCACCGCGTTACCTCCCCTGCCACCGCAGTCGTGCAGCGCCGCAACGCGGCCCCTGCGCTGCTGTCGCTGCGCAATCTTCCCGACAGTCCGCCAGCGCAGACGCGCAACGCCGCCGTGTTCGATGGCGTTGTCTGCCAGCGGCCGACACCGCCCGATCCGCTGGAGCGCTTCGCGCTGCCAAGCGGGCAGGGCCAGACCCTCGTTGCGCTGCTGCAACGGCACCGCAGGGTCCTTGACCCCGATTACCATCTGCCGTTCGCGCCCCCCGAGCGCGCCGCGCTCGACAGCTTCTTCGCCAGGCGCGCACAGTTGGCCGACGACGCACTTGGCACCCCGTTGCCACCCCGTGCCGAGCGCGATCCGTGGCCGGGGCTGGCCCCGGTCCGCACGCATGCACAGCTCCTGCGGCAGCTGCTTGATGGCAGGAAGGGGCTGGTGATCGGCGAGGTCCATGCAGCCCGCGCCGGAAAGACCCTGCTGATCGACCACATGCCGCTGCTGCGCCACCTCGGTGTGGACACCCTGTATCTCCAACACCTGCAGGGGGACATCCACCAGGCCGATCTCGACAAGCTGCACCGCACCGGGGTGGTTTCGCCCGCACTGGGCCGGTTCCTCGCCGAGCAGGACCATGGGCACATGACCGATGCGGCCAGCGGTGCGACGTTCCGCAACCTTGTCGACGCCGCGTTCAACGCCGGCATCCGGGTCGTGGCGCTGGACCTGATGACGAGCTACCACCTGCGCGGCATCGAGGATGAGGTCGGCCCGAGCGCGTCGAGCACGACGGAGATCCGGATCAAGGTGGCGAACCACGTGGCCATCAGGAGGATCGAGCACGACCAGCGCAACCAGGTCGGCAAGCCCGGTCCCCAGCGCTGGGTGGCGCTGGTCGGCAATGCCCACGCCGGCAGTTTCAATGGCATCAGCGGCATTGCCGAGCGCCTCGGCGTGCCCAGCCTGCGCGTGGAGGACACAAGCCCTAGCTGGAGCAGCCGCCCGCAGGCCGGGTGCGATCCGGGCCGGACCGTGCAGGCTGATTTCCGGCGCGACGGCGGCCAGCTGCAGTGCGATTACCTGCTCAAGGTACCCGCCGCCGACGGCCGTGCCCGGCCCGAGACGCCGGCCCCGTGCACCGCCGCTGAAGCGTTGCGCCTGCGCGAAGTCCGCCAGGCCATCTGCGCACTGCCCGAGGCGCGCAGCGCATGAACGCCCGCCGCTGCTGCGATTGTGTAACGGGCACGGCCGCCGCTACCCTGCGCCGATGATGTCCCGCCTGCGCCACCGCCTGTCGCTGCCCCTCCGCCTGCTGATGCTGGTGGTGGTGCTGTTCGGCACGGCCGGTGGCGCACTGGCGGCGGCGCTGGGCGACCTGCACGCGTTGTCGCACAGCGACACCGGCCTGGCGCATGCGCTGTCGCATGTGCCGGCGGCCGACGCCGCGGCGGCCGATGCCGACGCCGATCCCGACCAGGACGACAGCGCCCGCCTGCTGCACGCGTTGGTCCATTGCGGGCACTGCCATGGCCACGGCGGCGTGCTGCCGCTGGCGGCGTCGGCATGGTCGCTGCCTGCCGCCCCGGCGCACCTTGTGCCGGGCGGTCTGACCGCGCAGTTGCTCGCGCAGCCGCCCGAGAGCCTGCTGCGCCCCCCGATAGCGGTGTGATGCCACGCGGCGCGCTGCCGCAGCTTCACCTCTGAACCGCTTTCTGGAGATTCCCATGTGGATGCGTCTGGCAGCCGTTGCTGCCATTGCGTTCGTGCCATGCGCGTATGCGCAGGGCACCACGCCTGTTGCCCCGTTCGCCGGCGTTCCGGCGCCGGCTGTGTCGGCCCCGAACACCCCGTTGACCCTGGACGAGGCCATCGCTCGCGTCGCCCGTTACCACCCGGACCTGCGCCTGGCAGATGCCCAGCGCCCGATCTGGGAAGCACGCCGTGAGGCTGCTGCGCTTGGCCAGCCGTTGACCGTTGGCGTGGAGCTTGAAAACGCACTGGGTACCGGCGGCAGCCGTGGCTTCGATGCCGCCGAGCTGACCGTGACCCTGGCCGGCGTACTGGAACGCGGCGGTAAACTCGATGCCCGTCGGGTACTGGCGCAGGCCAACCTGGACGCGCTGGCACCCCAGCGCGAAACCGCGCGGCTGGACCTGATGGCGGCGGTGGCCCAGCGCTACCTCGCCATTACCGAAGCCCGCGCGCAGCTCGCCATTGCCGAAACCGACATCGACCAGCGGCGCCGTGCGGTGGCCGCGGCCCGCGTGCGGCTGCAGGCGGGCGCGTCACCCGAGTCGGTGTTGATGACCGCGCAGGCGATGTTGGCGCAGGCCGAAGTGGACCGCGATCGCGCCAGGCAGGCGGACCGCGCCGCACGGCTTGCGCTGTCGGCGTTGTGGCGCGAACGCGAACCCGGTTTCGATGTTGTCAGTGGCGACCCGCTGCAGCTGCCCGCACTGCAGCCCTTCGACGTACTCGCCGACGAACTGCAGCGCACCCCGGAGCTGGCCGTGCTGGCTGGCGAACGCCGCGTACGCGAAGCGCAGCTGCAGCTGGCACGCACCCAGGCACGCCCCGACATCAGCTGGCAGGTCGGCGTGCGCAACCGCCGCGACAGCGGGGATACCGCGCTGGTGGGCGGCTTCAGCCTGCCGCTGGGCAGTGTGCGCCGCGCCGGCCCTGAGATCCGCGCGGCCGAAGCCGAGCTCGCCCTCAACGGGGTGGAACGCGAAGCGCGCGCGCTGCAGTTGTACACCACGCTGGCCGAAGCGCACGGTCGCTATGAAACCTCGCGGCTTCAGGTCACCCGCATGGCCCGCGATGTATTGCCGCAACTGCAGCGCGCCGAGAATGCCGCCGACAGAGCCTGGCGCGCCGGGGCCATCAGCTACATGGAATGGGCCCAGCTGCAGGCCATGCGCGTTGAAGCGCGGCAACGTCAGCTTGAAGCGGCCATCGCCGCGCAGAGCGCGCTGATCGAACTGCAACGGTTGACCGGTCAGGGCCTGCTGGCCCGCGCCGCCGAGGCCACCCCTGATACCGCGACCGCGTCCACGGAGGACCGCCGATGAACCTTTCGATCACCCGCGCGGCCCGCATCGCCGCATGCCTGCTGTGCCTGCTCGCATTGGCCGGCTGTGCCAGGGACGCGCCCACGGCAACCGCCGGCACCGACGCCGGCCACGGCGAGCCGGGGCATACCGACGAGGGCGAAGACCACGACGAAGCATCGGACCGAACCACCATCCCCGCCGCCCTGGCCGAACAATCGGGTATCCGCGTCGCCCCGGTTGCCGCAGGTACCATCGCCGACGAACACGACGTGCAGGGCCTGCTGACCCCGGTGGATGGCCGCGTGGCCCAGGTGATGGCCCGCTTCCCCGGCCCGATCCGCTCGCTGCGTGCCAACGTCGGCGACACCATCAAGGCCGGCCAGGTGCTGGCCAGCATCGAAAGCAACCTCAGCCTGACCACCTATACCGTCAGCGCGCCGATCAGCGGCGTGGTGCTTGCGCGCCAGGCGCAGGTGGGCGGGGTGGCAGGCGAGGGCACGCCGTTGTTCGAGATCGGCGATCTGTCCACGTTGTGGGTGGACCTGCATATCTTCGGCAACGACACCCAGCACATCACCGCCGGCGTGCCGGTCACGGTGTCGCGCATGACCGACGGGGTCACCCAGGCCACCACGCTGGAGCGCGTGCTGCCCGGCACTGCCACCGCCAGCCAGAGCACCGTGGCCCGCGCCACCCTGCGCAACGACGATGGCCTGTGGCGCCCGGGCGCTGCGGTGAAGGCGCGCATCGTGGTTGCCACCCGGCCGGCCGCGCAGGTCGTGCCGCTGAGCGCGCTGCAGACCCTGGAAGGCAAAGACGTGGTGTTCGTGCGCACCGGCGACACCTATACCGTGCGCCCGGTACGCCTCGGCGCGCGCGACGCCAAACAGGTGGAAGTGCTGGAAGGCCTCGCCCTCGGCGACGCCGTGGTCATCGAGCAGAGTTACGTGGTGAAGGCAGATATCGGCAAAGCGGGAGCGTCGCATGAGCACTGAGCACGCACATACCGCCCCGCGCGGAGGCCACCCCCATGCTTGAGCGCATCATTGCCGCCTCCATCGCCCACCGCTGGCTGATGATGAGCCTGACCCTGGCGTTGATCGTCGTGGGCACCTGGAGCTTCACCAAACTGCCCATCGACGCCACCCCGGACATCACCAACGTCCAGGTCCAGATCAACACCGCTGCACCCGGCTACTCCCCACTGGAAGCCGAACAGCGCATCACCTACCCGGTGGAAACGGTGATGGCCGGCCTGCCGCGGATGGAACAGGCGCGTTCGCTGTCGCGCTACGGGTTGTCGCAGGTCACCGTCGTGTTCGAGGACGGCACCGACATCTACTTCGCGCGGCAACAGGTGGCCGAACGCCTGCAGCAGGTGAAATCGCAGATCCCGGCCGGGCTGGACCCGCAGCTGGGGCCGATCTCCACCGGGCTGGGCGAGATCTTCATGTACACCATCGACGCCGACCCTGCGGCGCGCAAACCCGATGGAAGCCCCTACACCGCCACTGACCTGCGCACCCTGCAGGACTGGGTGATCCGCCCGCAGCTGCGCAACGTGCCGGGCGTGACCGAAGTCAACACCATCGGCGGCTTCCAGCGTCAGGTGCACATCACCCCCGATCCGGCCCGCCTGCGCGCGCTGGGCTTCACCCTGGAAGACGTCGCCCAGGCGGTGGAAAGCAACAACCAGAACGTCGGTGCCGGCTACATCGAACGCAACGGCCAGCAGTTCCTGGTGCGCATTCCAGGGCAGGTGGCCAACCTGGAAGAGATCGGCAACATCGTGCTGGCCCGCCGCGAAGGCGTGCCGATCCACGTGCACGACGTGGCCGAGGTGGCCGAGGGTCCCGAACTGCGCAGCGGCGCGGCCACCCAGAACGGCCATGAGGTGGTGATGGGCACGGTGGTGATGCTGATCGGCGCCAACAGCCGCGACGTCGCCCAGGCTGCGGCAGCGCGGCTGGAGCAGGCCCAACGCAGCCTGCCGGCCGGCGTCACCGTCACCGCCAGCTACGACCGCACCACGCTGGTGGACCGCACCATCCAGACCGTGGCCAAAAACCTGGTGGAGGGCGCGCTGCTGGTGATCGTGGTGCTGTTCCTGCTGCTGGGCAACTTCCGCGCGGCGTTGATTACCGCTGCGGTGATCCCACTGGCGATGCTGTTCACCCTTACCGGCATGGCGCGCGGCGGCGTCTCGGCCAACCTGATGAGCCTGGGCGCGCTGGACTTCGGCCTGATCGTCGACGGCGCGGTGATCATCATCGAAAACTGCCTGCGCCGCTTCGGTGAACGCCAGCACGCACTCGGCCGCGACATGACCCGCCAAGAGCGCTTTGCCGAAACGGCCAGCGCCACCGCCGAAGTGATTCGCCCCAGCCTGTTCGGGTTGGGCATCATCACGGCGGTATACCTGCCGATCTTCGCGTTGTCGGGCGTGGAAGGAAAAATGTTCCACCCCATGGCCATCACCGTGGTGCTCGCGCTCAGCGGCGCGATGGTGCTGGCGTTGACCTTCGTCCCAGCCGCCATCGCGCTGTTCCTGGGCGGCCGCGTGCAGGAGACGGAAAACCGGGTCATGGCCTGGGTGCGTCGGCGCTATGAACCGCTGCTGGCGTTCTCGCTGCGGCGCGGGCGCTGGATGGTCGGTGGCGCGCTGGTGCTGGTGGTGGGCTGCGGCCTGCTCGTCACCCGGTTGGGCAGCGAGTTCGTCCCCACTCTGGACGAGGGCGACGTGGCCATGCACGCCATGCGCATTCCGGGCACCAGCCTGAGCCAGTCCATCGAGATGCAGAAGCTGATCGAAAACCGCCTGGTGCAGTTCCCGGAGGTGAGCAAGGTGTTCTCCAAGATCGGCACGCCCGAGGTCGCCTCCGACCCGATGCCGCCTTCAGTGGCCGACACCTTCATCATGATGAAACCGCGCAAGGACTGGCCGGACCCGCGCAAGCCGCGCGCGGCCCTGCTCGCCGAACTGGAGCAGGCGGTGGAGCAGCTGCCGGGCAACAACTACGAGTTCACCCAGCCCATCCAGATGCGCACCAACGAGCTGATCTCCGGCGTGCGTGCCGACGTGGCGGTGATGCTGTTCGGCGATGATCTCGACACCTTGTTGAAGGTGGGCAAGCGCATCGCCAGCGTGGCCAGCGGCGTGCCGGGGGCGGCGGATGTGCGCGTGGAGGAAACCGCCGGCCTGCCGCTGCTCACCGTCACCCCCAACCGCAGCGCGTTGGCCGGGTACGGGCTCAACCCGGGCCAGGTGCAGTCCACCGTGGCCACTGCCGTGGGCGGGCAGGTGGCCGGCCAGCTGTTCGAAGGCGACCGCCGCTTCGACATCGTGGTGCGCCTGCCCGAGGCCCTGCGCCAGGACCCGGCCGCGCTGGCCGACCTGCCGGTGTCGCTGGCCCCGGCACTGGACGCCGATGCCGACGAATCCAGCCAGGCCGGTGGCTGGACCAGTGGCACCGCACGCACCGTGCCGCTGCGCGAGCTGGCCACGCTGGCCAACAGCGAAGGGCCCAACCAGATCAACCGCGAGAACGGCAAACGCCGCATCGTGGTCACCGCCAACGTGCGCGACCGCGACCTGGGCAGCTTCGTCAACGAGCTGCAGCAGGCCATCAACCGCGATGTGCAGGTGCCCAATGGTTACTGGATCGAATACGGCGGCAGCTTCGAGCAGTTGATCTCGGCCAGCCAGCGGTTGGCGATCGTGGTGCCGGTGACCCTGATCCTGATCTTCGCCCTGCTGTTCTGGGCATTTGGCTCGGTCAAGGACGCGGCCATCGTGTTCAGTGGGGTACCGCTGGCGCTCACCGGGGGCGTGCTGGCGCTGGCCGCGCGTGGCATTCCGCTCTCCATCTCCGCCGGCGTCGGCTTCATCGCGCTTTCGGGCGTGGCCGTGCTCAACGGCCTGGTGATGATCAGCTTCGTGCGCAGCCTGCGCGAGAGCGGCATGCCGCTGGCCGATGCGGTACGCGAAGGCGCACTGGGCCGGCTGCGCCCGGTGCTGATGACCGCGCTGGTGGCCTCGCTCGGCTTCGTGCCGATGGCCTTCAACGTCGGCGCCGGCGCCGAAGTGCAGCGCCCGCTGGCCACGGTGGTGATCGGCGGCATCGTCTCCTCCACGCTGCTCACCCTGCTGGTGCTGCCGGTGCTGTACCGGTGGCTCCACACCCGCCGGACCTGATCACAACACCGGTCCGGATGTAACCAAACGCCGGTAGCGCCGGCCGTTGGCCGGCCCTCGGGATGCATGACCCGTTCCGAGTGGCCCGCCCATCGCGTCTCGATGACGTTTCTCAAGGGCCGGCCAACGGCCGGCGCTACCGGGTCCGGTGCAACGTCGTGATGAGGTTGACCGCCATTGCGACACCGTCCTCCCGCGCCATGGCACGCCCGAGCGCGGCAGCCCGCGCGCGCACCTCCTGGCCTTCGGCGAACGCGATCGAGAGGCCCAAGGTGTCGGCATCAAGCCGCTTGGGCGATAGCGGTGCAGGCGCTACCTGCATCTCCCGCAATCGCGCCGCCCAGAAAAACTGATCTGCCGCAAACGGCATCACCAACGAAGGCACACCCGCTCGACACGCCGAGTGCGTGGTGCCGCTGCCACCGTGGTGGATCACCAGCGAACAGCGGGGGAACAGCGCTTCGTGCGGGGTAGGGCCGACGACAAACACGTCCGGCGGCAGCGGCGCGTCCGGAATGCCTGCCCAGCCGGGGAACAACAGCACCCGGCGTGGTGCCAGCGCCTGCAGCAGCGCGGGCAGCACGGTGTCGCGATCAAACCCGATCATGCTGCCAAAGCCCACATACACCGGCGGCGGGCCGGCATCGAGGAAGGCCTGCAACGCCGGCGTCGGTTGCCAGGGCGCATCGGGTGCGCGCCACTGCCCGCACACATGGTGATTGGCCGGCCAATCCGCAGGCGGCGGCATCAGGCTCGGCGAGATGCCATACAACATCGGCAGATCGCGCCACAGCGAACGTCGGGCAGACATGCCCAGCGTCCGCCGTGCCTCGTTGATGGGCGCACGGAAGGTCCGCCACACCACCTGGTTGACCAACCCATAGCTGAGCCGGTTGAGCACGCCAGGCAGCCGCAATCGTGGCAGGAATGGCGAGAGGAACGCACGGGTCGGGGTCAGCGGAATCATGCCGGTACCGATGGCCGGCACACCGTGATGTTCGGCCACCGTCATGCCCACGAACGCTGCCAGTCCGCCGGTCAGCACCGCATCGCAACCGGCCGCGGCAGCATCGGCCTGCCGCATCCACGCCGGCACATGCCGTTGCGCCATCCGTGCCAGCCCCCGCGATGCGGCCGCCATGTCGTTGCCGCGCGCCACCAGCGCCACCACCTCGTCATGGATGTCGCCCTCCAGCACCGCGTGCGGAACCCCCAGTGCCCGTGCACTGTCCAGCGTGCCGCCCTCGGCCAGCAGCAGCACCTCGTGGCCGGCTGCCTGCAACCCATGGCACAGCATCACCAGCGGCCGGGTGTCGCCTTCGGTTCCATAGGTCACTGCCAGAAGCCGCATCGCCGTTCTCCCGGGTAGAGGGCCCAGTATCGCCAGCCGCTGCGTGCCGGGGTAGCCCGTTCAGCCACGGCTGGCTGCGTCCACTGTGGACAACTTGCATCCGCGGGGCGGCTCCGGCATAATGCGCGGCTCGCTGTGTCTGGATTTTTCCGGATTGGCGGCCGGGAACACGTCATCCGGTCTGCCCTCGTCAGCGTAACCCTTTGATTCTCATGACGTGTGGCGGGAAACCGTCGAGGCCGCCGTCGCCCGGGCTATGGGCTGACACATACTTTCATCGAGGTGCGCAATGTCCCGCGTATGCCAAGTTTCCGGCAAGCGAGTGCAGACGGGTAACAACGTCTCGCACGCCAACAACAAGACCCGTCGTCGTTTCCTGCCCAACCTGCACGAGCGCCGCTTCTGGGTTGCCAGCGAGAACCGCTGGGTCAAGCTTCGTGTTTCCGCGCATGCACTGCGCACCATCGACAAGAACGGCATCGATTCCGTTCTGGCTGAGCTGCGTGCGCGCGGCGAAAAGGTCTGAGGAGTAGACGATCATGGCAGGCAAGCGCGATAAGGTCCGTATGATTTCGACCGCCGGTACCGGTCACTTCTACACGACCGACAAGAACAAGAAGAACACCCCCGGGAAGATGGAATTCTCGAAGTACGATCCGGTCGTGCGCAAGCACGTCCCGTACAAGGAAGGCAAGATCAAGTAATCCCTCACCGGATTGCTCGATGCCAACGAAAAACCCGCCTCACGGCGGGTTTTTTCGTTTCCGTGGCCGTGCACGCCGGCCATGGCAGAATGCCGGCACACCCCAAACGGGCGCACCGATGCTGTTCGAATGGTTGCTGGGTTCATGGCTGTTGCTGCTGGACTGGCTGATCCGGCTGGCCGCGCTGTTCTGGATTCCCAGCCGCACCACGCCCGGCGCCGCGCGCAGCTGGCTGCTGCTGGTCGGCTTCGTGCCGCTGCTGGGGTTGCCGCTGTACCTGCTGTTCGGCCACCCCTGGTTGTCCCGCCAGCGCGTGGCGCGCCAGGCCGAGGCCTCGCAGGTGATCCGCGAAGAGCAGGCGCTGCAGCCGCCGCTGCGCTGGAACCCGGTGCCCGATACCGCCACGGCCGAAATGGTGCCGCTGGTCGAGCGCCAGGGCGATTTCATGCCCGTGCACGGCAACGCGGTCGAACTGCTGACCGAGTACGACGCCTCCCTGCAGGCGCTGCTGGACGATATCGACCAGGCCCGCGACCGCGTGCACCTGCTGTATTACCTGATGTTCGACGACGCGGTGGGCGAAGCGGTGGTGCAGGCGCTGCAACGCGCCGCCGCGCGCGGCGTGCACTGCCGGTTGCTGCTGGATGCGGTGGGCGCCAAGCGCGGCCTGCGCCGCTACCGGCACCGCCTGCAGGCGCTGGGCGTGGACGTGCGGGCGATGCTGCCCGGCGGCCTGCGCTGGCGGCGCAGCGGGCGCATGGACCTGCGCAACCACCGCAAGATCGCCGTGATCGACAACCGCGTGGGCTACATCGGCTCGCAGAACCTGGCCCAGCCCGAATTCGTGCCCGGCTTCCCCAACCGCGAGCTGGTGGCGCGCGTGCGCGGCCCGGCCGTGGCCCACCTGGAGGCGGTGTTCGCCAGCGACTGGTACATGGAAACCGGCCAGCGCCTGGAAGTGATGATGGTCGAGCCGGTGTGCGCCGACGACGTGCCGACCCAGCTGCTGCCCAGCGGCCCGGCGTATCCCTTCAGCAACGCGCGCGATGCGGTGAATGCGCTGATCCACCTGGCGCGCCGCCGCATCGTGCTGGTCACCCCCTACTTCGTGCCCGACGAAGCCACGCTGAGCGCACTGCGCATCGCCGCGCTGTCGGGCGTGCAGGTGCAGCTCATCCTCTCGGCCAGCAACAACCAGCGCCTCACCGCATGGGCGCAGGAGGCGTACTACGACGAGCTGCTGCGCGCCGGTGTGCGCGTTGCGCTGTACGCACCGCATTTCCTGCATGCCAAGCATCTCTCCGTGGACGAGGACATCGCGCTGGTTGGTTCGATCAACCTGGACATCCGCTCGTTCGCACTCAACGCCGAAATCGGCATGCTCTGCTACGACCGGGAGCTGGTGCGACAACTGATCCAGATCGAAGACGACTACCTGCGGCAGTCGCGCCAGCTCGACCTGAAGGCCTGGCGGGAGCGGCCCGCATGGCGGCGCAGCCGCGAAGGCATCGCGCGCCTGGCCGATGCGCTGATGTAGCGCACAGGGTGCCCCGGCCGCATGTCCTACAATGCCGGCATGACCGACTCCGAACCCATGCTCCAGGCGGACCTGGCCATCATCGGCGGCGGCGCGGCCGGTGTGCTGGTCGCGCTCAACGCGCTGCGCAGCGCCAGCTCGCCCGTGCAGGTGATCCTGTTCGAACCCGCGTCCACGTTGGCCCAGGGCATCGCCTATGCCACGCCCTGGCCCGAGCACCTGCTCAACGTGCCGGCCGGCAAGATGAGCGGCCTGCCGGAACTACCGGGCGATTTCGTGGACTATCTGCTGCAGGCCGATGTCCTGCCGGGTGTATCGCGTGGCGTACTGGCCGACACGTTTGTTCCCCGCCGCCACTATGCGGAGTACCTGCAGCAGCGCCTTGCCGAAGCCCAGGTGCACAGCCCCGCACAGCTGCGCGTCGTGCATGGTCCGGTCATCGAACTGCAGCCGGGCACGCCAGTGAACGTGCTGCGGCTGGCTGATGGCGTGCAGTGGCAGGCACGCCACGTGGTGCTGGCCTGCGGCAACAGCATGCGCCCGTTGCCTGCACCCGGTGCCGAGGCATTGCCGCCCGGCCGCGTGGTCGACGCATGGGATTACGACGGCGTGCGCATGCTGGCCGGCGATGGCGACCTGGCCATCATCGGCTCGGGGCTGAGCATGGCCGACAGCGTGGTGGCATTGGCCACGGCCGGGCATCGCGGCCGCATCCACGTGCTGTCGCGGCATGCGTTGCTGCCCTTGCCACACGCGCACGGGGGCATTGCCAAGTTCGATCCACAGCCGCTGCTGGACATGCCGCTGCGTGCTCGCATGCGCGCGCTGCGCGGGCACGTGCGCGACGCGGCTGCGAAGGGCATTGCGTGGCAGGGCGTGATGGACCGCATCCGTCCGCTCGGGCAGGCGCTCTGGCAAGGGCTGGATGCCGCCGACCAGCGCCGCTTCCTGCGCCACGTGGTGCGCTATTGGGACGTACACCGCCACCGCATCGCCGAGACGGTGCACGCACAGCTGGTGGCGCTGGAGCAGTCGGGCCAGCTGCAGCGTCATCGTGCACGGCTGGATGCGCTGCTGGTACTGGACAGCACCCTGCAGCTGCACGCGCACGGCGCGCACGGCGGCATGCCGCCACTGAACGTGGGCGCGGTGATCAACGCCACCGGTGTGGAGACCCGCGCACTGGCCATGCGCAACCCGCTGTTGCAGCAGCTGCTGGCGGACGGCTGCGCACGCCCCGGCCCACATGGGCTGGGCCTGGACAGCGATGCGGCCGGCGTCCTGCGCAATGCGCAGGGACAGGCGCAGCCGGGCGTGCAGGTGGTGGGCAGCCTGCGCATCGGCACGTTGTGGGAAAGCCTGGCCATTCCGGAGCTGCGGGGGCAGGCGCAGGAGGCGGCAGTGGCCGCGTTGAATCACGACCAACGGTCGTGACCTACCGGCTGAACCGGTTGCGCGAATACCCGAAGCGGTGACCCCGGCCCGCCCCTGTGTGGCGGCGGCCGGGGTAAAATGAGCGCATGGATGTCTCCCACCTGCTCGACGGGCTCAACCCCGCTCAGCGCGAAGCTGTGTCCGCCCCGCCCGGCCACCATCTGGTGCTTGCCGGTGCCGGTTCCGGCAAGACCCGCGTACTGATCCACCGCATCGCCTGGCTCAACGAAGTCTGCGGCGTGCCCACCCATGGCATTTTCGCGGTGACCTTCACCAACAAGGCCGCCGGCGAAATGCGCCACCGCATCGACGTGCAGCTGCCGCAGGGCAGCCGGGGCGCGTGGATCGGCACCTTCCACGGCCTGGCCCATCGCCTGCTGCGCCTGCACTACCAGGAGGCCAAGCTGCCCGACAGCTTCCAGGTGCTGGATTCGGATGACCAGCTGCGGCTGGTCAAGCGCGTGGTGCAGCAGTTGGAGATCGACGACAGCAAATATCCGCCCAAGCAGATCGCCTGGTGGATCAACGAGCAGAAGGACGAAGGCCGCCGTCCGCAGCACATCCAGCCCGAGCCGAATGACGCCTGGCTGGAAACCATGCGGCAGGCCTACGCGGCCTACCAGGAGCGTTGCGACCGTGCTGGCCTGGTCGACTTCGCCGAGCTGCTGCTGCGCGCGCACGAACTGTTGCGCGACAACCCGGCGCTGCTGGCCCATTACCGTTCGCGTTTCCGCGAAATCCTGGTGGACGAGTTCCAGGACACCAATGCCATCCAGTACGCCTTCGTGCGCGTGCTGGCCGGCGACAGCGGCCACGTGTTCGTGGTCGGCGACGACGACCAGGCCATCTACGGCTGGCGCGGCGCCAAGGTCGAGAACGTGCAGCGCTTCCTGAAGGATTTCCCCGGCGCGCAGACCGTGCGCCTGGAGCAGAACTACCGCTCCAGCGCCAACATCCTCGGCGCGGCCAACGCGGTGATCGCGCACAACCCGGACCGCATCGGTAAGGAGCTGTGGACCGACAGTGGCGATGGCGACCCGATCGACCTGTACGCGGCCTACAACGAAATGGACGAGGCGCGTTACGTGGTCGAGCGCACGCGCCAGTGGGTGCGCGATGGCGGCAGCTATGGCGACGCCGCCGTGCTTTACCGCAGCAATGCCCAGTCGCGTGCATTCGAAGAAGCGCTGCTCTCCGAGCAGGTGCCCTACCGCGTATACGGCGGCATGCGCTTCTTCGAGCGCGCCGAAATCAAGGACGCGCTGGCCTACCTGCGGTTGATGACCAACCGCAACGACGACGCTGCATTCGAGCGCGCGGTCAACACACCGACGCGCGGCATTGGCGACCGCACCCTCGACGAAGTGCGCCGGCTGGCGCGCACCCAGGCGATCTCGCTGTGGGAAGCCACCATGCTGACCACCCAGGGCAACGAGCTGGCCGCCCGCGCGCGCAACGCGCTGGCCGGCTTCCTCACCCTGGTCAACCAGCTGCACGCCGAAGCCGGTGAAATGACCCTGGCCGAACGCATCGACCATGTGCTGATCCGTTCGGGGCTGCGTGAGCATTGGTCCAAGGAAAGCCGCAACGCGCTGGATTCGGAATCGCGCGCGGACAACCTGGATGAACTGGTGTCGGTAGCCTCGCGCTTCACCCGGCGCGAGGACGACATCGAGGAAACCGGCGAGACCATGAGCGAACTGGTCGCCTTCCTGTCCTATGCCTCGCTGGAAGCCGGCGAAGGCCAGGCCCAGGCGGGCGAGGAGGGCGTGCAGCTGATGACCCTGCATTCGGCCAAGGGCCTGGAGTTCCCGCTGGTGTTCCTGGCCGGCATGGAAGACGGCCTGTTCCCGAGCGCGCGTTCGCTGGAAGAAAGCGGGCGGCTGGAAGAAGAGCGCCGCCTGGCCTACGTGGGCATCACCCGCGCGCGCCAGAAGCTGGTGCTCAGCTACGCCGAATCGCGCCGCATCCACGGCCAGGAAAACTACAACGTGCCCTCGCGCTTCCTGCGCGAGATCCCGCGTGAGCTGCTCAACGAAGTGCGCCCGAAGGTGCAGGTCTCGCGCGGCGCTTCGCTCGGCGCCAGCCGCCCCGCCGGCCACGCTACGCTGGAGGCGCCGCCGCTCAAGCTGGGCGCCATGGTCACCCACGCCCGCTTCGGCGAAGGCATGGTCACCGACTACGAAGGCAGCGGCGCACACGCGCGCGTGCAGGTGGAGTTCGCCGACGCCGGCAGCAAGTGGCTGGTGATGGCCTACGCCAACCTCACCGTCATCTGATCGGGCGTGTCACGGATGACCCGCCATGTGCTCTTCATCGGGTAGAGCCACGCCCTGCGTGGCTTCGCGATGCCGAACGCAGCACAGCCACGCAGGGCGTGGCTCTACAACCCACCCATTCCAATCATCTCTGGCCTCCCCATGTCCACCATCCCCGTCTCCATCAACGTCAAACTCAACGCCCGGCTCCAGCCCGAGCACCGCCTGCAGCTGTTCGAGGATCCGCTCGATGCGATGCTTGAAGCGGCCGGCATCGGCGAAATCATGGGTGGCGGCACCGCATTGTCCGACGAGGGCGAAGTGGAATACGGCGACCTGGAAATCCAGCTGCACGACGCTGCCGCACTTCCCCAGCTTATCGAACTGCTCGAACAGCTCGGCGCCCCCAAGGGCTCGCTGATCCAGCGCGAAGGCGAGGCCGACCTGCCGTTCGGCATCACCGAAGGCCTGGGCCTGTACCTCAATGGCGTGGACCTGCCCGATGAGGTCTACGAACAGTGCGACTCGAACTACGTGTTCGACCAGATCGTGGAGCGCATCGACGGCCACGGCGAAATCTGCAGCTGGTGGCAGGGCCCGAGCGAAACCGCGCTGTACCTGTATGGCGCGTCCTTCGAAACATTGCGCGAGCGCATCGCCGAGCTGGTGGCGACTTACCCGTTGTGCCAGGGAGCTCGGGTGGTCCAGATCGCCTGATTCGCGCGCCCGCTCAGGGGCTCCCAATTCAGCCCGAACAATTCCTGGTCAAGCGACTTGGGATGCTGCTGTCACTTCTGCTGAGCAAGGCAACTATGGCATGGCGGCAGTGGGAGGCGCAGTTGCCATCGCCGAGGGGGCTATGGGGATCGTTACACTTGGTCAGTCCCAGCGCGTGATTGGTCCTGGTCGCATCGCTGCGCAGGAAATCGCAGCATTGAGCGCAGCTAGAACAGCTTCTGCTGAAGCTCAGGCGAACCAAGCGGCTGGCGGTGCCGTTACAGGGCTCGTGACAAAGTCCGGCGAAGTTTTTGTCGGTGCCAGTGCGCGCGCCGGTGGGCCTGGTGGCGCTTCAAATGGAGTCATCCAAAAGTCGTTGGATGGAGTAGCTGATGGCTCCCGGTCCGCTTTCCACGGCTGTTGCGGAGAGATAGACGTGATGAGCAAAGCACTGAATGCTGGTGCCGACTTGAAAGGCGCTACCATGGCGACCGTCAGAGCCATAGGTTCCAAAGCTGGGCAAGTCATGGAACCCTGTGCCAGCTGTGCTGCCGTCGCCAAAGATCAAGGCGTTCGTGCTGTTCTCCCTGCGAAGACGCGTCCGTTGTAGGAGGTGATATGAATGGCGAACACAACTCTGGTAATAGGGTGCGCCAAATGATCGAATGTCTCGACGTGGTGCTGGACGTTGCCGGACTCGAACAGGATTGTGGTGCGAGAGCGATGCTCGCTGTTGCGCTTTGCGATCAGTTGGACAGTCGTCTCGGTGGAGAGAGGCGAGCTGCAGTGGAGGCGGCTCGGGATTTCTGGATCTCGGGGGAGGTTGCTGAGTACAGAAAATGGTTCGGTGCCTATTCTGCGATGCTCGATGAGAAGCGACTGCTGGATCCACTTGATCGGTTGGTCTGGAGTGCCTTGGCGCGGTCCGGCGGACTTGATTCGTTTACCGGAGAGTCTTTGGTTCTAGAGGCTGTCGATGCCGGCCTGGATCCTGATGAGATATCAATTGCGCTATCGAGTGTAGTGCCTGGATATGGGAATCCTTGAACGCCCTGAGTGGACCGACGCGTACGTCATTGCTGATGTCTACCTTCCGGTGTTGGCGAGAATGGGCGTTGTTGCTCACCGTGGCCCTGGCTGGGTAGGCGGGTTGAACACCGTCAGGGCAAGGTTGGCGGCTTCAGTTCGGTCAATGACGAAGGTAACTTGTGCTGGATTTTCTTGGACGGAGCTGGCCTCTTCTTGTTCGATCGCCGATGACGTCTACATGCACCCCATCAGGGTCTACTTCGTCATTACGGGCAATGGGTGGGTCGGCAAGTACGCTGATAGTGACTCCGCGCATCCCTACGAGCTGTTTTTCTGCTGACTCGTCCTGTGCAGGCGTGCAGGCCATCCAAGAGAGCGATGCACCGACGCTGGTCTGGTGACCGATGATAGTGCCGACTGTCAGTCGGCTGTCGCCCCTGCAGTCTGCCCGCGACCGTTTCGGCCCAAAGGGGCGTCTTCGTCCGCGCCAGAACGGCCATCCCCGCCCCGGCGCGCCTGATTCGTTCCCGGTGAAACGCGACTCATCCCGGATTTCACACGGTTCGTCGCGTGCTCCTTGAAGCCCTCCGACCATGCGCCCAGAGTCTGGCGCTGTCTGCTGGGAGCGCGCACATGAACAAGGGAATCCCGTACCTGATGGCGGCACTGGTCGCGCTGACGCTGTCGGCGGGCTGGGCGGCACCGGTGCTGGCCCTGTTCGAGCATGTCGCCGCCTGCCTGGACGGGGGTGGCAGCCTGGACCTGCTGCGGATGCGCTGCGCCCCACCAAGCGCCACGCGTGACCTGCTGCTGGACGGGTTGGGCTTCTGGCTGACCGCTGTCGCTGTTGCGGCGGTGGCGACCGTGGTGACTCGAACGCGCCTGCCGCGCCGGCGTTCGTCCCACACTAGCTTTGCAACCAGTCCGAACGGTGGGCGAGCGGAACCCTGATAGTGTCCGTGCGCACTTCAGCATCGGCACCGGCCTTGATCACCAGCGCGATCCAGCGGACGTCTTCGTTTCCATCCCTTCCCGGCATTCCCGATGATGGCCGCGCGCCGCGCAGGTCTCTTCCGGCGTTGCCCGTGTCACATCTCCACAATGCGCCGCCCCAAATGCGGCAGATGCTTGACCTGGCCGATTGCCCGGCCAGGCCTTGGCAGGGGCCGGGCAGCCAACCGGCCATGATCGCGGTGCGGGGTAGCGAGTGCTGGCGGGTCAAGGCAACGGCCGACGCCAACAGCAGCGCCATGGAAGTCACGCTGGGCAAACTGTTCCAGCTCACCGGGCTGGTCGCTCCCGACACCGAACTGGTGGCGGCCGTTGATGGTCTGCCGGCGTCAGGCGAACATGTGGGCTCTCGCTTCGAGGTGGGCTTCCAGGATCTGGGCGACTTCCTCGTCAGTGACGCGGCCGTGGATCTGGTCGCCGCGGCCAATCCTTCATCACGCAGTGCCTACGAGGCATTGCGGGCAGGCCATGCACGGGCCGTATCTGACAACGCCCGCCTGTTGAAGCAGGCCGGGCGCGAATGGTGGGCCCTGCGTGGGGACGACGCCCAACACCACGCCGCCAACGACCAGCGCCGGTTCAATGCGCTGGACGCCATGAACCGCATGCTGCCCGGGCCATTGCGCTGCGAACAGCTGCGCCATTTCATCGTCTCCCGCTGGCTGGGCAACTGGGACCATCTCAACTACCGGCTGGAGAATTTCGGCTACACCGTCCGTGAAGGAACCCGGGTGGGCATGTCGCTGGATTTCGGTTCCTGCGGGCCGCTCGGGTTCCGCGACCTGCAGACGGGCGCGATGCTCACCAAGCCGCACAGCGGTGAGGTGGCCATCGCCCAGCGGCCGCCTTCACTGTTCCCGATTCCTTTGGCATATGTGGCCAACGTCGGTCATTTCGATGCAATGTGCGGCGATCCCGGTCCACTGCACGACGTCACTGCATGGCCCTATGGTTTCCAGTCCGACAGCATCGCCGCCCTGTTCCGCCCGCCTGTGGCCCCTGACCCTCGCGTGGCCGATATCCTGGCCGAAATGGGCTACCGGCTGGGGCTGCTGCCGGTGTCGGCGATCAGCGCCGTGATCCACCGCCATTGGCCGTTGCTGCCTGACGGGGCCGGGCAGAGATGGCCCACGGCAGCGGAACTGACCGGGCAACTGCTCAGCCGCCGCGACGCCCTGCTGGCCCGCTTCGATCCGGCGCAGATCGCCGACTGGGTGCAGGCCGATCCCGACCGCGCGGTCAGGATCCAGCAGGCGCTGGCCAGCGCCACGCAGGCCGTCCTCGGCGGCCAAGCCGACCGGCCGGATTGATCCGGCTCAAGGCACGGTCTCCACGCCGGGTGTGCAATGGTGTCCCCCACTGCCTTCGCCAAGGAGCGTGCCATGTACAAGCGGATCCTGATTGCCACCGATGGCTCCGAGCTGTCCGAAAAGGGCCTGCTCAAGGGGCTGGAACTGGCCCGCGACCTCAACGCCGAGGTCGATATCGTCACCGTCTCCGAGCCCTGGGCGGTGGGCATGTACGACGCGATGGGCTGGAGCGTGGGCTACATGAACAGCCCCGAGTACAAGGCTGACCGTGAAGAGACCGCAGCGAAGGTATTGGCGCCGGCCAAGGCCGCCTGCGAGGCGCAGGGCCTGCGTGCCAACACCGTGCACGTGCTGGACCGGTATGCCGCCGACGGCATCATCGACACGGCGGTGGAACGCAACAGCGACCTGATCGTGATGACCTCGCACGGGCGCCGGGGCGTGACCCGGGTGCTGCTCGGCAGCCAGACCGCCGAGGTGCTGGCGCGCAGCACGGTCCCGGTGCTGGTCATCCGATGACGTTACGGGCCTGGCCTGCTCACCAGCTGTAGAGCTTCCAGTAGACCGGCGAGACGCCATCCTTGCTCCGGTCCACGCCGCTCTGCTGGCCGTCGTACATGTAGTACGGCGCGCCACGCGAGGGCGTGACCTTGACCATGCGCAGCTGGCCGCTGACCCGGTACTCTTCAATGACATCGCCGTTGTCCATCACGCGCTTGGCGATATCGGCGCCCCTGACATCGACCGGGGGCACGCCAGCGCCGCCGGTGGTGGCACAACCAGCCAACACGAGCAGTCCAGCCAGCAGCAGAGTCTTCATGGGCCGAGGTTCCTGGGTCAGGGGGCTTGATTATGCCCGATGCCCCGTGATGCCGGTGCCGGGAATGGCCCTGGCCGGGCGCGTAGAATCGTCGCATGAGCCGATTAGTCCTGATTGACGGGTCCAGTTACCTGTATCGCGCGTTCCACGCGCTTCCGCCGCTGACCAATGCGGCCGGTGAACCCACCGGCGCGCTGTTCGGCGTGGTCAACATGCTGCGCGCCACCCTGAAGGAGCGCCCCGAGTACGTGGCCTTCGTGGTCGACGCGCCCGGCAGGACCTTCCGCGACGACCTGTATGCCGAGTACAAGGCCAACCGCCCGCCGATGCCCGACGACCTGCGCCCGCAGGTTGAGCCGATGTGCCGGATCGTCGAAGCGCTGGGCTTGAGCATCCTGCGTATCCCGGGCGTGGAAGCCGACGATGTGATCGGCACGCTCGCGCTGCAGGGCCACCGCGACGGGATGACGGTCACCATCTCCACCGGCGACAAGGATTTCGCCCAGCTGGTCCGCCCCGGCATCGAGCTGGTCAACACCATGACCGGCAGCCGCATGGATTCGGATGCGGCAGTGATGGACAAGTTCGGCGTGCGCGCCGACCAGATCGTCGACCTGTTGGCGCTGATGGGCGACACCGTGGACAACGTGCCCGGCGTGGAGAAGTGCGGCCCCAAGACCGCTGCCAAGTGGCTGGCCGAGTACCAGACCCTGGACGGGGTGATGGCGGCTGCGCCCGGCATGAAGGGCAAGATCGGCGAAAACCTGCGCGCGGCGCTGGAGCGCCTGCCGCTGAACCGCGAACTGGTCACCATCCGCACCGACGTGGCGCTGGACGCGAGCCCGCAGACGCTGGCGCTGCGCGACCCCGACGTGCCCACGCTGGGCGAACTGTACCTGCGTTATGGCTTCACCCAGGCGCTGAAGGAACTGGGCGGCCCCGTCCCGGCCCCAACCGCCGCCAGCGACGCGCCGGTGAGCCTGCGCGGCACCGCCGCCGGCTATGCCCGTGGCACGTCCAGCGAGCCGGTACCCGTGCCGGATGCGGCCCTGTCCGCCCCGGGCGAGTACGAGACGGTGCTGACCACCGAACAGCTGCAGGCCTGGGTCGCCCGGGCCGAGGCCGCCGAGCTGATCGCCTTCGACACCGAAACCGATGCGCTCGATGCCATGCGCGCCAACCTGGTCGGCATCAGCCTGGCCGTGGAGCCGGGCCGTGCGGCCTACATCCCGGTCGGCCATGACTATCCCGGCGCCCCGGCCCAGCTGCCGCGCCAGCAGGTGCTGGATGCGCTGCGCCCGGTGCTGGAGAACCCGGACAGGAAGAAGCTGGGCCAGCACGGCAAGTATGACCTGCACGTGATGCGCCGCCACGGCGTGGACGTGCAGGGCTACCACGACGACACCATGCTCGAGAGCTTCGTACTCAATTCCACCGCCACCCGCCACGACATGGATTCGCTGGCGATGCGCTACCTCGGCTACAGCACCATCAAGTTCGAGGACGTGGCCGGCAAGGGGGCCAAGCAGATCCCGTTCTCGCAGGTGGGGCTGGACGAAGCCAGCCGCTACGCCGCCGAGGATGCCGACATCACCCTGCGCCTGCACCGCGTGCTGCAGCCGCAGCTGCTGGAATCGGCCTCGCTGGACAAGGTGTACCGCAGCATTGAAATGCCGCTGGTGCCGGTGCTGGCCCGGATCGAGGCCAATGGCGTGTATATCGACAGCGCCGAGCTGCGCCGGCAGAGCCAGGACCTGGGCGCGCGCATGCTGGCCGCCCAGCAGAAGGCCACCGAGCTGGCCGGGCGCACCTTCAGCCTGGACTCGCCCAAGCAGCTGCAGGCGGTGCTGTTCGACGAACTGAAGCTGCCGGCATTGGTGAAAACCCCCAAGGGCCAGCCCAGCACCAATGAAGAGGCGCTGGAGGCGATCGCCGAGCAGCACGAGCTGCCACGGGTCATCCTGGAGTACCGCGGCCTGGCCAAACTGCGCAGCACCTACACCGACAAGCTGCCGGAGATGGTCAACCCCGACACCGGCCGGGTCCACACCAGCTACCACCAGTCCGGTGCGGCCACCGGCCGGCTGTCCTCGTCGGACCCGAACCTGCAGAACATCCCGATCCGCACCGAAGACGGCCGCCGCATCCGCCGCGCCTTCGTGGCGCCGCCGGGGCACAAGCTGCTGGCCTGCGATTACTCGCAGATCGAACTGCGGATCATGGCCCACCTGTCCGAGGACCCGGGCCTGGTGCGCGCCTTCGAGCAGGGCGTGGACGTCCACCGGGCCACCGCCGCCGAAGTGTTCAGCCGCGCGCTGGACGAGGTCACCCCGAACGAGCGCCGCGCCGCCAAGGCCATCAACTTCGGCCTGATGTACGGCATGAGCGCGTTCGGCCTGGCCCGCAACCTGGGCATCGACCGCGGCCAGGCGCAGGATTATGTGGCGCTGTACTTCAGCCGTTACCCGGGCGTGCGTGATTTCATGGAACGCATGCGCCAGCAGGCCCGCGACCAGGGCTACGTGGAAACCATCGAAGGGCGCCGGCTGTATCTGAACGATATTCACGCGCGCAACCAGGGGCTGCGCGCCGGCGCCGAGCGCGCGGCGATCAATGCGCCCATGCAGGGCACCGCAGCGGACATCATCAAGCGGGCCATGGTGAAGGTGGACGACTGGCTGCAGGGCCAGGATGGGCGCGCCCGCATGATTCTGCAGGTGCACGATGAACTGGTATTCGAAACCGAAAGCGGGTTTCTGGAAACCTTGCGCTCGCAGGTGGTCGACCTGATGTCGTCATCAGCTCAATTGCGCGTGCCGTTGGTGGTGGATGCCGGCGTAGGCGATAACTGGGACGAGGCGCATTGAGACCGGAACCACGTTGAAAAAGCTGAATTGGTTCACCCGGGACCAAAAAAACTGACTCGTGGATGAATGTTTCAAGATTCACCACCGCATTAATTGGCCCTCTTCACGAATCATCAATGTTCGAGGTGCTTTTATAGACCTCGACAGGCGCAATGCCTGTTGTGGATCTCTCCCATCCCCTGGAGCAGATCTCGGAACGGGGGCTACTCCCCAAGCGCCCGTTCCCCGGCCCCGCTGACCTCCCCCTGGTCGGCGGGGCTTTTTATTTTAGGCCTTCGCATCCCTGTGCGCGTCACCCCGGTAGCGCCGGCCGTTGGCCGGCCCACGGGTTGCCCGGGCCGGCCAACGGCCGGCGCTACCGATATCGGCGACCGCGATTTCTTGTTGCCTCCTTCGCGCCCTCACGCCCATGCTGGACCCATATTCAACCGGGACTTCCCATGAGCGACCTGTTCGACCTGGCCATGCCGTGGTGGGAGTTCATCCTGCGCGCGGTGGTGGTGTACGTGGTGGTGCTGGGCATGGTGCGCCTGTCGGGCAAGCGGGCACTGGGCCAGATCACCCCGTTCGATGTGCTGCTGATCGTGCTGCTGGGCAATGCGGTACAGAACGCGCTGCTGGGCAAGGACACCTCGCTGGGCGGCGGCCTGCTGCTGGCGGCCACCCTGATCGGCATCAACTACGGCGTGGGCTGGCTGAGCCAGCGCAATCGCCGCATTGAAACGCTGGTGGAAGGCGAGCCGGTGCTTATCGCTCGCGACGGCAAGCTGCTGGACTCGGTGCTGCGGCGCGAACTGGTCACCCGTGCCGACGTGGAAGCGGCCATGCGCCAGCAGGGCTGCGCGCACATCAGCGAGGTCTCCATGGCGCTGCTGGAAATCAACGGGCACATCACCATCGTGCCGCGCACGCCGCGGTAGCGCCGGCCGTTGGCCGGCCCAGGCGGTCCATCCACGCGCCGGCCCCCCGGCTGCGACAGACCGAAATCTGAAAGCGCATCTTCACCGGCCCTGCTGCAATCGGACGCATCACGGCCGCTGTCCCGGCGGCCCGCGCAACGGAGATGCCGGCCATGAACATCGAATCCCCCACGGGTTCCACCCTTCGCCCGTGGGTGCCTGTCTATCGCGAAGGCGCCGTCCACCGCCCCGCCGCTGATCGCTCTGCTGTCGACCCGCCACCGTCGTATGACGAAGTGATGGGCACGGCCAGCCGGGTGCCACCGGTGCTGCCGCTTTCGGGGGTGACACCGCTGCAGGTCGCCAACGAAACACCCAGCTGGCGGTCGCGCCTCTCTTCCTGGGCAGCGCCGCACCCGCTGGCCCAAGAGCGCAAGATGCAGAAGTTGCTGGAACGCCGCGAACGCACCCAGCGCAAGCTGGATGTCGCGTGTGACGACCTCGAACGGCTGCAGTTGGATCACATCTTCCGCAGCGCTTCACTGCGCAACGTGTGCGGTGGCGGGTTGTTCGATGACGAGGGCTGTGTCGTCGTGGCACTGGCGCAGGATCGCGTCGCCCACTACCGGCACAAGAAGGACATGCTGCAGAGCGAGCTTGTGGCCATGCTCGACCGTCGGTCGGTGCAGGCGGTGCCCTGAGCGGGGCCGACGCAGCTCAACCCAGGTTGAGCCAGTCGCGCGGCACCAGGTAATCGCCCAGCCGTGCTTCGGCGCTGCCGGGTTCGGGCGTGAAGCCATATTCCCAGCGCACGCGCGGCGGCAGGCTCATCAGGATGCTTTCGCTGCGCCCGCCGCTCTGCAGGCCGAACAGCGTGCCGCGGTCGTAGACCAGGTTGAACTCCACGTAGCGGCCACGCCGGTACAGCTGGAACTCGCGCTCGCGCTCGCCGTACGGCGTGTTCTTGCGGCGCTCCACCATCGGCAGGTAGGCCTGCAGGAATCCATCGCCCACCGCGCGCAGGTAGTCGAAATCGCGCTCGAAGTCGCCGTGCAGGTCGTCGAAGAACAGCCCGCCTACGCCCCGGGTTTCATTGCGGTGGCGCAGGAAGAAGTACTCGTCGCACCAGCGCTTGTGCGCGGCGTAACGCTCCTCACCGAACGGCGCGCACAGGTCGTGGGCGACCTGGTGCCACTGCTGCACGTCCTCGTCGAACGGGTAGAACGGGGTCAGGTCGAAGCCGCCACCGAACCATGCGGCCACCTGCTCGCCATCGCGTTCGGCGCTGAAGTAGCGCACGTTGGCGTGGGTGGTGGGCAGGTAGGGATTGAGCGGGTGGAATACCAGCGAAACGCCGGTGGCGCGCCACGAGGCCCCGGCCAGCTCGGGCCGGTTGGCCGAGGCCGACGGCGGCAGGCGCGTGCCGGAGACGTCGGAGAAGCCGATGCCGGCCTGCTCGAACACTGCGCCATCGCGCAGGATCCGGGTGCGGCCACCGCCGCCTTCGGCACGCTGCCAGAGGTCTTCGGCGAAGCGGGCCTGGCCATCGGCGCGCTCGACGGCGCCGCAGATGCGGTCCTGCAGGTCGGTCAGGTAGCTGCGTACGCGCTCGAATTCGTTCATGGCGGTACTTTACCGCAGGGCAGCGAGGCAGAGCCTCCACAGCGAGGCAGAGCCTCGCTCTACCGTGCTCCCGGCGCGAACAGGCGCTGTACGTCCGGGCGCAGCACGCGCACCACCAGCCAGGCGTGCAGGGCGGCGAACGCCAGCGCGGTGAGCACGGCCAGGCCGGTATAGAGCGCGCGCTGCATGCGCAGGTCGCGGCGCAGCTGTCCGGCATCGGACGCATCCACGTTCGCCGGCAGGTGCAGGATGATCTGGTGGAACACCTCGTCGATCACCCACGCACCGACGAAATTCAGCAGCGCGGTGACCACCAGCAGCACGATGAAGGTCCACAACGCCCAGCGGTTGCGCCGGAGGATGCCCCAGCACGCGGCAGCGCCCACCACCGACAGGACCAGCATGCCCACATTCACCGCGACCGCATGGCGGCCGAACCAGCGCAGCGAGGACGGCACCCAGGACAGGTCCGCGCCCTGCAGCTGGGCCTTCAGCCATGCGGAGTTGGTGAGCAGCGCGGCGAAGATCGCGCCACCGCCCCAGCACACGGCCGACAGGATGCACACCACCAGCACGGATTTGGCCAGCGGGGACAGGAAGGTCGGCGTGCCATCGCCCTTCGGGCGCGGATTGGCAACAGGCAACAGCGGGGGTGTGGTCGAAGACATCCGGTGTCCTGGCTGTGAGCGGATGGGGTCAGCCCGGCACGATCACGCGCGCGGCCGCCGGCAGGATATGGTCTTCGCTCAACGGTGCCAAGCGGCATCCGTGTGGCGGCTGCAGGGAAATCCAGGCCAGTTCGGCGATCTCGGCACGTGCCTGCGGCGTGCCCAGCACCTGCACCCACCAGGCCTCGGCATGCACCCGGCAGCCGGTTTCATGCACCGCCCAGTCGCTGAAGGCGCCCAGCGGCACCGCCGTGGACGGCTCCAGCTGCACGCCCAGTTCTTCGTCCAGCTCGCGCGCCAGCGCGGCCAGCGGTGCCTCGCCCGGCTCGGGCTTGCCGCCCGGCTGGATGAACACCGCCGTGCCGTGCTTGCGCACCACCAGCACGCGCTGGGCGGCGTCGGTGATGACCGCGGCGACGATCCGTACCGTCGCCGCGTCGTGGCTCACTTCAGGTTTTCTTCGAACAGCTTGAGGATGCGCTTGTACTGGTCCAGCCAGGAATCGGCACGCACGTAGCCGTGGCGCTCCAGCGGGTAGGGCGCGATGCTCCAGTTGTCCTTGTGCAGCTCGATCAGCTTCTGGGTCAGGTTGACCGAGTCCTGGAAGAACACGTTGTCGTCCATCATCCCGTGCGCGATCAACAGGTGGTCCTGCAGGCCTTCGGCGTACTCGATCGGCGAGGAGATGCGGTAGGCCTCCGGGTCGATGTCCGGGGTGTTGAGGATGTTGGCGGTGTAGCCGTGGTTGTACTGGTGCCAATCGGTCACCGGGCGCAGCGCGGCGCCGGCCTTGAACGTGCCCGGCGAACGGAACAGCGCCATGAAGGTCATGAAGCCGCCGTAGGAGCCGCCGTAGATGCCGGCGTGGTCGCGGTCGCCCTGCTGGGTGGCCACCAGCCAGTCCAGGCCGTCCTTGTAGTCTTCCAGTTCCGGGTGGCCCATGTTGCGGTAGATCGCGGTGCGCCAGTCGCGGCCGTAGCCTTCGCTGCCGCGGTAATCCATGTCCAGCACCACGTAGCCCTGCTGCACCAGCAGGTTGTGGAACATCTGCTCGCGGAAGTAGGCCGGGTAGCGCTGGTGCACGTTCTGCAGGTAGCCGGCGCCATGCACGAACATGGCGATCGGGTACTTTTTGCCCGGCTCCAGGTTTTCCGGGCCGTAATACTTGGCCCAGACCACCCCGGCACCGTGCTTGGAAGGCACCTGCACCAGCTTGGGTTGGATCCACTGGCGCGCCTTGAACGCGGCGCTGCGGGTATCGGTCAGCACCTTGGCCTGGCCACCGGCGGTGGGCACCACCGCCAGCTGCGCCGGCAGGTAGGCACCGGAGTAGCGCACCAGCAGCTGCTGGCCGTCCGGGGACAGCGAGAAGTCTTCCACGCCGTTGAGCGAGGTCAGCTCACGCACCTGCCGCGAGGCGGTATCCACCGCGCACACTTCGTAATCGCCCGGTGCCTGCTGGTTGCACAGCACGTAGAAGCCGCGGCCGTCGGCGCTGGGCACCGGCATCGAGGTTTCCCATTTGCCGCTGGTCAGTGCCTGCGGCCTGGCCGTGCCCTGCTGGGTGTACAGGTGCGAATAGCCCGATTCTTCGGACAGCAGCCACAGCGTGCGGTTGTCGTTGGACCAGCCGAAATCGTTGAAGCTCCAGTTGATCCAGGCCGCGTCGGTCAGGCGGTGGCGGTTCTGCAGCTTCGCTTCGGCCGGGCTGACGCTGGCAATCCAGCGGTCCTTGTTGTCGTTGGCGCGCAGCAGGATCGCCGCCTGCTGGCCATCGGCACTCCAGCGGATGCCGGGTGCACCGGGGCCGCCGAGCACCTGCACCGGGCGGTTGCCCTTCAGCGCGTCCTTGCCGGCGGCCTTGCGCAGCGCGGCCAGCGGGTCGGTGCCGATGCCGGGCAGGCTGTCCAGCGACAGCGGCTTCACGGTGCCGGTGACGGCGTCGACCAGCCACAGTGCGTTCGGTTCCGGGTTGTTGCGGCCAACGCGGGTACGCGTGTCCTCGAACTCCTCGTAGCCCGATTCGGTCACGTACTTGGGCATCTTGCCGGCGCGGCCTTCATCGAAGTCCTTCGGCTTGGTCACCACGATCAGGCTGCGGGTGTCGGGCGAGAGCACGCT
The DNA here is from genome assembly GCF_037482345.1 of Stenotrophomonas sp. AB1(2024). Classification (NCBI taxonomy): domain Bacteria; kingdom Pseudomonadati; phylum Pseudomonadota; class Gammaproteobacteria; order Lysobacterales; family Lysobacteraceae; genus Stenotrophomonas; species Stenotrophomonas sp. AB1(2024). The sequence continues at coordinate 1,823,072 of NZ_JBBHKO020000001.1, read as the reverse complement.
GTCGACGATCTCCACCTCGGCACCCAGGTAGATCGGGCCCGGGGCCCGGGTGCTGTCGGCGCGGCGCCAGCTGGCTTCCTGTTCCTTCAGCGCCTCGCGCTGGGCGCGGTCGTTGCGCAGCGTGGCCAGGGTGCGCAGCTGCTGGTCGCGCAGCACGTCGGCCTTGGGTGCGTCGTCGGGGTTCTTTTCGGCCTTCAGGCTGGCCACCTGCTGCGCGCCGGCGGCGGCAGTCCAGTGGAACCAGTTCTGGCCGGTGCGCCAGATCACCCCGCCGTCGCGGGCGAAGTTGACCGCGCTGGCCTTGTCGCTGCTGCGGGTGAGCTGGGTCAGCGTGCCGCTGCGCAGGTCACGCAGGAACACATCGCCGTTGCGCACGAACACGCTGCGCTGGCGGGCGCTGTCGTACACCGGGCTGTCCACGTCCAGGCTGCCGCGCTGGTCATCGGCGACCTGGCTGGCCACGCCGCCGTTGACCGGCTGGCGGAAGGTGTCGCGGACCGGGCTGCCGGTGCGCTTGAGCTGGTACTCCACCTGCTGGCTGTTCCACGACCACCAGGCGCTTTCGACCGGCGGACCGATCCAGTCCGGGTCGGCCATGGCCTGTTCGATGGTGATCGGCGTCGGTGCCGCGTGGGCTGTAACGCCAAGGGCGGCGAGCAGCAGCAGGGACAAGGGCAGCGTTCTGGGCATTGCGGGCAGCACCATGATGGAAAACCCGGCAAGCGTAGCAGCCGCAACGGTTCCGGGAGGGGGCCACAGGTCATGGGCGCCTGTGCTGCGTTCCGGGGGCATGAACGGCTGATGGGCGGCCCCGGTGGGTGTAAACGTTGGTGGGTGACCCCGGCGCCCCAGGCCAGCGGCTTCGGAACCTTGCGCCGCGCTGCGCGCGGTGGCCACGCAGGGCGTGGCCCTACGAACCGTTACGTGCGCAGGACGATTCGGATGAAGGACCGTAGAGCCACGCCCTGCGTGGCTGCTCCAGGCGGCAGGTCTGAGCAACCCGCCCACCTTGCACTGTGTTCCACCTGCGACCGATTGATGCAGCGCGTCACCCGGTCGCATGTGCCTTTCACGGATACCGGCCCAGACTGGTGCGGATTCCAGAGAATGTGCGGAGGCGTCGCTTGGACGCGTTGTTGTTGTCGCGGATCCAGTTCGGGTTCGTCATCAGTTTCCATGTGCTGTTCCCGGCCTTCACCATCGGCACCGCCAGCTGGCTGGCGTTCGTGGAAGGCCAGTGGCTGCGCACCCGCAAGCCGATCTGGCGCGAGCTGTACTTCTTCTGGCAGAAGATCTTCGCCGTGTCCTTCGGCATGGGCGTGGTCAGCGGCATCGTCATGGCCTTCCAGTTCGGCACCAACTGGCCGCGCCTGAGCCAGGTGGCCGGCAGCGTGATCGGGCCGCTGCTGACCTATGAGGTGCTCACCGCCTTCTTCCTGGAGGCCAGCTTCCTAGGCGTGATGATGTTCGGCTGGGGCAAGGTCTCGCCGCGCCTGCACTTCTTCTCCACCTGCATGGTGGCGCTGGGCACGCTGGTGTCCACGTTCTGGATCCTGTCGTCCAACAGCTGGCTGCAGACCCCGGCCGGCCACGCCATCATCGATGGCATCGTGGTGCCGCAGGACTGGTGGCAGGTGGTGTTCAACCCCTCCTTCCCGTACCGGCTGGCGCATATGGCGCTGGGCTCGTTCATCACCACCTGTTTCGTGATCGGCGGGGTCGGGGCGTGGTACCTGCGCAAGGGCACCCACGTGGAGGCCGGGCGCACCATGCTGCTGGCGGCGGTGGCCTTCGCCGCGCTCACGGTGCCGGTGCAGATCTTCGTGGGCGACATGCACGGCCTGAACACGCTCAAGCACCAGCCGATGAAGATTGCGGCGGTGGAAGCGCACTGGCACGCCGAAGGCGAGGGCGAAGGGGTACCGCTGGTGGTGTTCGCCGTGCCCAATGAAAAGGCCGAGCGCAACGATTTCGAGATCGCCATTCCGCGCCTGGGCAGCCTGATCCTGACCCATTCGCTGGACGGGACGTTCGACCCGCTCACCTCCGTGCCGGCCAGTGAGCGGCCGCCGGTGGTGCCGGTGTTCTTCGCGTTCCGCATCATGGTCGGGCTGGGCACGCTGATGCTGCTGCTGGCCTGGGCCTCGGCGTTCCAGTGGTGGCGCGGCCGCCTGCTGGAATCGCGCTGGCTGGTGCGCGGCTGGAACTGGATGCTGCCCAGCGGCTTCATCGCGCTGGTGTCGGGCTGGTTCGTCACCGAAATGGGCCGCCAGCCGTGGGTGGTGTACGGGGTGCTGCGCACCGCCGACGCGGTGGGCCCGCAGAGCGCGTGGATGACCGCGCTGTCGCTGGGCGTGTACATCGTCGGCTATGCGTTCGTGTTCGGCTGGGGCATCTGGTACCTGGTGAAGATCATCCGCACCGGGCCCAAGCCGCACGACCAGCCGCCGCCGATCGAAGACGGCAGCCATACCCCGGCGCGGCCGCTGTCCGCTGCCGACGAACCGCTGGAGGAGCGCTGACATGGAGATGACGACCTGGCTGCCGGTGGCATGGTTCGCGGTGATCGGCTTTGGCGTGCTGATGTACGTGGTGCTGGATGGCTTCGTGCTGGGCATCGGCATCCTGGCGCCGATGGCCGAGGATGAAGAACAGCTCGACGTGATGATGAATACCGCCGCGCCGATCTGGGACGGCAATGAAACGTGGCTGGTGCTGGGTGGGGCAGGGCTGATGGCGGCCTTCCCCAAGGCGTACGCGGCGTTGTTGTCGTCGTTGTACCTGCCGGTGCTGCTGCTGGTGGTGGCCCTGGTGTTCCGCGGGGTGGCGTTTGAATTCCGCTTCAAGGCGCACCGCTCGCGCCGGCTGTGGAGCGTGGCGTTCGGGCTGGGCTCGCTGCTGGCCGCGTTCGCCCAGGGCGTGATCCTGGGCGCGCTGGTGCAGGGCCTGCAGGTGGTGGACGGGCAGTACGTGGGTGGGGCGTTCGGCTGGTTCAGCCCGTTCTCGATGCTGACCGGCGCGGCGGTGGTGTTCGGCTATGCACTGCTCGGCAGCACCTGGCTGATCCTGAAGACCGAAGGTCGCGAGCAGACCATGGCGCGCACCCTGACCCGGCCGCTGGTGGTGGCGGTGATCGTGTTCATGGGGCTGGTCAGCGCGTGGCTGCCGTTCCTGGATTCGCGCCTGATGGCGCGCTGGTTCAGCGACGGCAATTTCTGGTGGCTGTCGCCGGTGCCGCTGCTCACCCTGGGCGTGGCGGTGGCGCTGTGGCGCAGCGCCATGCACCCGCGCCGCGACCTGCCGCCGTTCCTGCTCACCCTGGCGTTGTTCGTGCTCGGGTTCATCGGCCTGGTGCTGGGCATGTGGCCCTACCTGCTGCCGCCGAGCATGACCTTGTGGCAGGCCGCTGCGCCGGCCTCGTCGATGGGCTTCAGCCTGGTCGGGCTGGTGGTGCTGCTGCCGGTGATCCTGGGCTATACCGCGTGGTCGTACCGGGTGTTCCGCGGCAAGGTCCGCGCGGGCGCGGGGTACCATTAGCAGCGGGGCAGCGCCCCGCTCTACGCGTAGTGCCGGGCTCTGCCCGGCAGCTTTTCGTTACCCGTGCAGGCCTTCGATCTCGACCAGCAACTCGGCCCGGCACACCTCGGCATGCAGCACCACGAACGCCGGTGAACCCGGCAGCTGTGCCATCCGCGCGGCAATCGCCGGCATGTCCTCCACCCGGCGCACGTACACCTTCAACACGGATCCGGCACCCAGCCTGGCCGACAGCGCTGGCCGTTGCAGGCGCGCGGCATCCACCAGGCTCTGCAGGTTGGTCAGGGTCTCTTCCAACTGCTCATCCACCGAACCGGTGTGTTGCGACACATGCCCCACGATGGCGGCGGTGCCCGACTGCAGCAACGGCAGGCCGGTGGCCAGCGGCGGCAGCAGCGCACGCGAGAAGCTGGGCGACTGCGGGCCATACTGGCGCGGGTAGCGGAAGGCGCTGACCTGGCGCGGGTTTTCCAGCGGCAGCCCCGCCTCGCGTGCGGCCAGCCAGTACACCTGCAGCCGGCGCACCCCATCGAAACGGCCAATGCAGGTGGCCGCCGGCAGCGCCGCTTCGTCCAGCTCGCGCAGGCCGCGCACCCGGCCCACGCAGAAGCGCCGGTAGCGCTCCTGGTCACCGTCGCCTTCGGTCACCGCATCCAGGTAATTCCAGGTGCGCAGCAGATGCGGGAACCCGCAATTGGTCAGAGAACCACTCATTCGAGCGTAGGCATCCGCAGCAGCGGATTCGATATCGCCCTCGATCTCGTCAATCTCGATCGCGCCGAACAGCAGCGTGTCGTTGGCCGACCAGCGCACGCCATCGCGCACACCGTGCTGCACCGGCGCGGCGCCCTGCCAGATTTCGATCTGCGCCGGGCCCTGTTCGGCCAACGGCACCTGCAGCCAGCGCGGGTCGTCGCAGGGCGCGGCATCGGCCGAAAACCCGAACACGGCCAATGTGCGCGGGTCGGCAAGGGCGGCGTCGCGTTCAGCGGCCGGGGCGTAAAACGCACGGAACAACGCGGCGTCTGCCGAGGGAGAAAGGACCTGCGCGGCCGCCAGGCTGTGGATCGTGCTACTCATTTCAGATTGTGAAAGCTGCCAGTGCCGAGGGTGTCATGATAGCGTGCGCTGCTTTCGCGGCGTGCCCAGACACGCCGGACGATGTCGAAGACAGGCGTGGGCCGGCTGGAATGGGGGAGCCGGTCCGCGTTGCCGCCATGGCTCGTGTTGTCCAGGTGCCCATAACCATGTTGGCGTGAATGATCGAGTTCTCTGTTGTGGATTGGTCGGCCTGGGCACCGGGACTGACCACGAAATCGGATTGGCAGGCGTGGGCCCAGGCACCGACCTTGCCTGAAGGCGCCGACACGCCCGCGTTGCCGGAAGTGCCGGCCATGCAGCGCCGTCGCATCGAACGTCTGGGTCGCATGGCCATCCAGGCGGCCTGCTGGTGCGAGCAACCTGATGACGCCGGCCAGGTGCCGCTGGTGTTCGCGTCCCGCCACGGCGACGTCGCCCGGTCGATGGAACTGCTGGACACCCTGCGCCAGGACGCCGCGATGTCACCCACCGGCTTCGGCCTGTCGGTGCACAACGCGGTGGCCGCGCTGTATTCGATCGCGCGCGGCCAGCGCGGCAACTACCTGGCCTTGGCCGGCGGCCGCGGCACGGTGGAGGCCGCCTGCGTCGAAGCCTTCGGCCTGCTTGCCGACGGTGCCCCGGAAGTGCGCGTGATCGCCTATGAATCGCCCTTGCCGGCGGTGTATGCCGGCTTCGCCGACGAGCCCGATCCCTTCTTCGCCTGGTGCTGGCGGCTGGCCCGGGCCGATGTGCCGGGCACCCGGCTGTCGCTGGGCTGGGGCCGGGGCGGGCAGGACAGCCCGCCGGGCGCGCTGCCGCACAGCCTGGAGGCGCTGCGCTTCCTGCTGTCCGGGGAACCGGCCCTGCAGTTCCAGGCCGACGGCCAGCAGTGGTCCTGGCAGCGCCATGGCTGAGCGCTGGCCCGCCCGCCTTGACCACGCCTGGCGCGTGGTCGGTACCGGTCTGAGCTTTGCCGCCTTCGGGATCGGCGGGCTGCTGCTGGGTGGGCTGCTGTTTCCGTTGCTGTTGCTGGTCCGGCATACAGCCCGGCGGCGCACCCTGGCGCGCCGGCTGGTCCAATTCAGTTTCGCCAGCCACGTCGCCCTGATGCGTTGGCTGGGGGTCATGACCTATGAGATCCGGGGCGCGGAACGCTTGCAGCGCAACGGTCTGCTGATCCTGGCCAACCATCCCACGCTGATCGATGTGGTGCTGCTGATCGCCCAGCTGCCCAATGCCGACTGCGTGGTCAAACACGCTGTCGCACGCAACCCGTTCATGCGCGGCCCGGTCCGCGCGGCCGGCTACGTGACCAATAGCGACGGGGCCGGGCTGATCGATGACTGCATCGCCGCCGTCCACGCCGGGGGCAACCTGGTGATCTTCCCTGAGGGAACCCGGACCGTGCCGGGCCAGCCGCTGCGGCTGCAGCGCGGGGCCGCCAATATTGCCGTCCGTGGCCAGCTGGACATGACGCCGGTCAGGATCACCTGCACCCCGCCTACCCTGACCAAGGGCCAGAAATGGTATCGTGTGCCATCACGGCGTTTTCACGTTCAGCTGGAAGTCGGGGAAGATCTCCCGATCGCCCCCTTCCTGACGGGGGCCGACGACACGCCCAAGGGGGATGCCTTGGCGGCCCGGCGCGTGACCGATCATCTTGCCCACTACTTTGACTTCGCTGGAGAACCAAGCCGTGCAGGCACTTGAGCACGAGATCAAGGAATTGATCATTTCATCGCTTTCATTGGAAGACATCACTCCGGACGATATCGACACCGCCGCCCCTCTGTTCGTGGAAGGGCTGGGCCTGGATTCGATCGACGCGCTTGAACTTGGTTTGGCCCTGCAGAAAAAGTACGGTGTCAGCCTGTCCGCCGATTCGGAAGAAACCCGTCGCCATTTTTCCAGCGTCCGTGCACTGAGCGAGTTTGTCGCCGCACGTCAGCCGTCGTAACGGCGTGCCAGGATTTGCCATGACCAAGAACGAACTTTTCGATCGCATCGTCAAGATCCTCAAGGACAGCTTTGAGATCGAACCGGTGCGCATCACGCCCCAGGCCCGTCTGTACGACGACCTGGACATCGACAGCATCGATGCCGTGGACCTGATCGTGCAGCTCAAGCCCTTGCTGGGCCGCAACCTGCAGCCGGAAGCCTTCAAGGCGGTCCGCACCGTGCAGGACATCGTCGATGTGGTGCATGGGCTGCTGCCCGGGCAAGCGGCCGCCTGACGGCCGCCGCTGAAGATCGACCATGGTCCGGGTACGCGTCGCGGCGTTTGCAGTGCTGTCGCTGGTGTACCCGCTGGTGGTGTACCTCTCGCTGGGCCGCTTCGAGCCGCGCTGGATGGCGTTGCTGCTGTTCGCCCTGGCCGCGCTGCGCGCGCTGACCACCCGCCAGCCGGTGTGGTGGGTCGCCGCCGTCGGTGCCGGCCTGCTGGCGCTGCTGGCCACCGCCTTCAACCAGGCCCTGCCGCTGAAGCTGTACCCGGCGCTGGTCAATGCGGTGATGCTGGTCATCTTCGCCACCAGCCTGCGTTTCCCGCCCAGCGCGGTGGAGCGCCTGGCGCGGTTGACCGAGCCGGAACTGCCGCCGTTCGCCGTGGTCTATACCCGCCGTGTCACCCAGGTGTGGTGCGGCTTTTTTGTTCTCAACGGGGGCCTGGCCCTGGTCACGGCGTTCTGGGCCTCCAACCAGGTCTGGGCGCTCTACAACGGATTGTTGGCGTACGTGATGATGGGTGTCCTGTTTGGCGGTGAATGGCTGGTGCGGCGGCGGGTGAAGGCGGCGCATGCGCATGGCTGAGTGGATCGCGCTTGATCGGTTGGCGCAGCTGCCCCAATCCGACCGCATCGTCGGCATCGACGCCGACGGCCGCGTCGTGGCCCACCCGCAGTTCCGCGAGCGGGTGCTTGGCTGGCAGCGGGCGTTCGCCGCCGCGCCGGGCTGCGACTGGGCCCTCTACTTCGACGACACCCTGGACTTTGCCGCCGCGCTGTTCGGCGCCTGGCATGCCGGCAAGCGGGTGTTCCTGGGCGGCGACAACCTGCCGGCCACCCTGGAGGGGCTGCGCCCGCGCGTGGCCGGCTTTGCCGGTGACGTGCCGGCGCGGTACGCGCCGCTGCAACCGGCCGAGGCTGTTGATCCGGACGCTGTGCTGGCGGCGCTGGACGAGGACGCGCTGGAGCTGGTGGTGTTCACCTCCGGCAGCACCGGCGCGCCCAGCGCGATCCGCAAGCGCATGCGCCAGCTGACCCGTGAGGTCGACGCGCTGCAGGCCGCCTTCGGCGAACAGCTCGACGGCGCGCAGGTGCACGGCACCGTGTCGCACCAGCACATCTATGGCCTGCTGTTCCGCGTGCTGTGGCCGCTGGCGGCGGGCCGCGCGATCCAGCCACGCCGTTTCTTCCATGAAGACCTGGTCAGCGCGCTGGCGCAGCAGCCGTCGGTGCTGGTCGCCACCCCGGCCCATCTCAAGCGCCTGCCCGAACAGCTGGACTGGTCGTCGCTGGACGGCCGGCTGCGCGCGGTGTTTTCCTCTGGCGGCCCGCTGCCCAGCGAGGCTGCGCTGCAGGCGCGCGCGCTGCTCGGCGTGGCGCCCACCGAGGTATTCGGCAGCAGCGAAACCGGTGGCATTGCCTGGCGACGCTGGAGCGCTGAACAACCGCAGTGGCACCCGCTGCCGGGCGTGTCCTGGCGGATCGAGGATGGCTGCCTGGCGGTGTCCTCGCCGCACCTGGCCGACGCCACCTGGTGGCAGACCCAGGACCGCGTCGAGGCCGATGCCGGACGCAGCTTCCGCCTGCTCGGGCGGGCCGACCGCATCGTCAAGATCGAAGAACGCCGGGTCTCGCTCGACGCGCTGGAACAGCAGCTGCGCGCACACCCGCAGGTGCAGGACGTGCGCGTGCTGGTGCTGCCGGGCGCGCGCGAGCAGCTTGCCGCCGTGGTGGTCCCACAGGGCGGTGGCGTGGCGCAGTGGACCGATGCGCAGCGCCGACAGCACGCGCAGCTGCTGGGCGCACACCTGGCCCACAGCCATGACGCGGTAACCCGCCCGCGACGTTGGCGGTTCATTGATGAGCTGCCGTACAACGCACAGGGCAAGATCACCGCTGCTTCGCTGGCAGCGCTGTTCCGGCCGCTGCTGCCGGCGGCGCAGTGGCAGCAGCGCGATGCGGACGCGGCGCTGCTGGTGCTGCCGCTGGACCCGGACCTGATCGCCTTCGACGGTCACTTCCCGCAGGCGAAGATCCTGCCCGGCGTGGTCCAGCTGGACTGGGCCATCCACTACGCGCGCGAAGCGTTCAGCATGCCACCGCGTTTCGAACGGATGGACGCATTGAAGTTCCAGCACGTGGCCCGCCCCGGCGACCGGCTGCAGCTGGCGCTGGGCTGGGATGCGCTCAAATCGGTGTTGAGTTTCCGCTACATGTCCGAACATGGCGTGCATGCCAGCGGCCGGGTGGTGTTCGGCGATGCATGAGCAGCCGTCCGTCCCGGCGTTTTCCACGTTGGTGGTGATTCCGGTCTACGACCACGAACACGCCATCGGCGCGGTGGTGCAGGGCGTGCGCGCCAGCGGGCTGCCGTGCCTGCTGGTGGATGACGGTTCGCACCCGGCCTGCGCGCAGGTGCTGCAGGCGCTGGCGCACGCGCACCCGGAGCAGGTCACGCTGCTGCGCCTGGCCGTGAACCAGGGCAAGGGCGGGGCCATGGTGGCCGGTTTCGCCGAAGCAGCACGGCGCGGTTTTTCGCATGTGCTGCAGATCGATGCCGATGGCCAGCACGATCCGGCCGACATTCCGCGTTTCCTGGCCCTGGCCATGCAGCACCCACAGGCCGTCATCTGCGGCATTCCGGCCTACGACGACAGCGTGCCCAGGGCGCGCCTGTATGGCCGTTACGCCACCCACATCTGGGTCTGGATCAATACACTGTCGCTGCAGATCCGCGATTCGATGTGCGGCTTCCGGCTGTATCCGCTCGCCCCCGTCACCCGGCTGGTGGGCGAGGAAACCATCGGCCGGCGCATGGATTTTGACAGCGAAATCCTGGTGCGGCTGTTCTGGCGCGACGTGCCGGTGATCAGCGTGCCCACCCAGGTCACCTATCCCAGCGATGGCGTGTCGCACTTCGATGTGTGGCGCGACAACGTGCGCATCAGCTGCATGCACACCCGGTTGTTCTTCGGCATGCTCCGGCGCGCCCCGCGCCTGCTGTGGCGCCGCGTCGCGGGAACCGCAGCGGCATGAACGCGCCAGCACCGGCCAACGCCCCGCACTGGGCCGACCTGGGTGAATCCACCTCGGCCGCCGGGGTACTGTTCCTGTGCTGGGTGCACCGCTGGTTCGGGCGCTGGCCGTTCCGCCTGTGCGTATACCCGGTGGTGCTGTGCCACTGGTTGGGCAATGGCGTTGCGCGGCGGGCCTCGCTGCAGTACCTGCAGCGGCTGCAGGCGCACACGGGGGTGCTGGGCGGTACGCCCGGGCGCTGGACCAGCCTGAAGCACTTCGCACTGTTCGCCGATACGCTGCTGGACAAGCTGCTCGGCCTCGGCGGGCGCTACCCGCCCGAGCGCATCCACCTGCAGCGCGACCTGATGCTGGAAAAGATCGCGCGCCGCGAAGGCGGGCTGATCCTCACCGCGCACATCGGCTGCCTGGAACTGTGCCAGGTGCTGGCCGAGCAGGTGCCTGGCTTCCACATCACCGTGCTGGTGCACACCGCGCATGCACAGCGCTTCAACCGGCTGATGCAGCGGCTCGACCCGCTGGCGTCGGTGGAGCTGATGCAGGTCACCGACATGGGTCCGGCCACGGCCGTGGAACTGCAGCGCCGCGTCGAAGCCGGCGGCTTCGTCGCCATCGTCGGCGACCGCATACCGCTGCGCGGCGGGCGCACCGTGCCGGCGCCGTTCCTGGGCCACACCGCGCAGTTCCCGATCGGCGCCTATGTACTCGCCTCGGCGCTGGGTTGCCCGGTGTACACCATGGCCTGCCTGCATGAAGGCAAGGGTTACCGGGTGCGCTTTGAGCACTTCAGCGACCGCATCACCCTGCCGCGCGGCTCGCGCGATGCCGCGCTGACCGCGCAGGCCGAACATTTCGCCCGGTGGCTGGAACGTCAGGTCACCGAAGCCCCTTTGGACTGGTTCAACTTCTTCCCCTTCTGGGATCAGGCATCTCATGGCACGTAATGCAGGCTCCACCCCGGCCCGGACCCTCCGCTTCGGCGATGCGCCGCTGACCATCGAAGACGTGGTCGCGCTGTCGCAGGGCAAGGCCGCCGCCGTCGTCAGCGACGACCCGGCGTTCACCGCGCGCATCCAGCGCGGCGCCGATTTCCTCGACCGCCTGCTGCGCGAAGACGGGGTCATCTACGGCGTGACCACCGGTTACGGCGATTCGTGCACGGTGAACATTCCGCCGGCACTGGTGGCCGAACTGCCGCACCACCTGTTCACCTACCACGGCTGTGGCCTGGGCCGCTTCCTGGACGAACAGGAAACCCGCGCGGTGATCGCCGCGCGCCTGGCCTCGCTGGTGCGTGGCATGTCCGGGGTGAGCCATCCGCTGCTGCAGGGCCTGGCCACGCTGCTGCGCCACGACGTGCTGCCGCTGATTCCGGCCGAAGGCTCGGTCGGCGCCAGTGGCGACCTCACCCCGTTGTCCTACGTGGCCGCCGTGCTCTGTGGCGAACGCGAGGTGATGTACCAGGGTGCGCGCCGCCCGGCCGCCGAGGTGCTGGCCGAGATCGGCATGGCGCCGCTGCGGCTGCGGCCCAAGGAAGGCCTGGCGATCATGAACGGCACCGCGGTGATGACCGCGCTGGCCTGCCTGGCCTACGACCGCGCCGATTACCTGACCAAGCTGGCGACCCGCCTGACCGCCTTCAATGTGCTGGCCAGCGACGGCAACGCGCATCACTTCGATGAAATGCTGTTCGCCGCCAAGCCGCACCCGGGCCAGATGCAGATCGCCGCGCGCCTGCGCGACGACCTGCACAGCGACCGCCCGCCCCGCAACGAACAGCGCCTGCAGGACCGCTACTCGCTGCGCTGCGCCCCGCACGTGATCGGCGTGGTCCAGGATGCGCTGCCGTTCCTGCGCCAGTTCATCGAAACCGAACTCAACAGCGCCAACGACAACCCGCTGATCGACGCCGATGGCGAGCGCATCCTGCACGGCGGCCATTTCTACGGTGGCCACATCGCCTTCGCCATGGATGCGCTGAAGAACACCATCGCCAACCTGGCCGACCTGCTCGACCGCCAGCTGGCCCTGGTGGTGGACGCACGCTTCAACCACGGCCTGCCGGCCAACCTGTCGGCCTCCACCGGTGAGCGCGCGGCGATCAACCACGGGCTGAAGGCGCTGCAGATCAGCGTATCGGCCTGGACCGCCGAAGCGCTCAAGCAGACCATGCCGGCGTCGGTGTTCTCGCGTTCCACCGAATGCCACAACCAGGACAAGGTCAGCATGGGCACCATCGCCGCGCGCGACTGCCTGCGCGTGATCGAGCTGACCGAACAGGTGGTGGCCGGCATGCTGATCGCCGCGCGCCAGGGCGTGGCCCTGCGCGAGCGGGTCGGCATGAACGCCACCCTGCACGGCGACCTGGCCGCCATGTACCAGGACCTGTGCGAACGCATCGCGCTGGTCGAAGAAGACCGCGCCCTGGACGGCGAGCTGCGCAGCCTGCTCGACGATATCCGTGGCCAGCGCTGGAGCCTGTATGACCGCCCCTGACCTGAGCTTCGAGGTCGCGCTGTCGCCGACCTTCCACGACTGCGACCCCATGCACGTGGTGTGGCACGGCAACTACTTCAAGTACTTCGAAATCGCGCGCTGCGCGCTGCTGCAGCGCTACGACTACGACTACCCACAGATGCGCGATTCCGGCTACCTCTGGCCGGTGGTCGACGCGCGCGTGAAGTACATCCGCCCGCTGCTGTACGGCCAGGCGTTGCGCGTGCGCGCCAGCATCACCGAGTGGGAAAACCGCCTGAAGATCGCCTATGAAATCCTCGACGCCAACAGCGGCCAGGTGCTCACCCGCGCCCACACCATCCAGGTCGCGGTCGACGCGGCCACCAACGAAATGCTGTACCTGTGCCCGTCGGTGCTGTGGGAACGGCTGGGAGTGCAGGCGCCATGATTCGTTTCCTGCGCACGCTGGGCGTGCTGATGCTGCTGGCCGTGGCCAGCCCGGTGCTGGCCGCGCCGGCCACCGATGTGGACCTGGTCAAGCAGCGCGTGGCCAAGGTCAACGTCCTGCGCGGCGAGTTCAGCCAGGACAAGCAGGTGGCCGGGTTCAAGAACCCGCTGCGCTCGCAGGGCCGCTTCGTGCTGGCCCAGGACCGCGGCGTGATCTGGACCACGCTCAAGCCGTTCCCGTCCGAAGTGGTGGTCACCCGCGACCGCATCCTCAGCCGCCAGCGTGATGGCAGCAGCCGGGTCGAACTGGATGGCCGCCAGCAGCCGGCGATGCGCTCGGTCAACGCGATCATGTTCGCGCTGATGAGTGGCGATGCGCAGGCGTTGTCGGCGCAGTTTACGGTGAAGGTCGACGCACTGCCGGACAACGGCTGGCGCATGCACCTCACCCCGCGCTCGCCGATGCTGGCCAAGGTGTTCAGTGCGCTCGAACTGAGCGGTGACCGCTACGTGCGTGAGGTGCAGATCACCGAAGCGAACCAGGATGTCACCCGCATCCATTTCGCCGCCCTGAGCGAAACCCCGGCGCAGCTGAGCGCCGACGAGGGCCGCCGGTTTGAATGAGTCGTTGAATTCGGCCTGGCGCGAGAACGGCCGGCTGCAGCGCACCTGGCGCTGGCTGGCGCTGGCATGGCTGCTGGTGCTGGTCGGGCTGGGCGTGCAGCAGTGGCAACTGTGGTCGAAGGAGTCGCGGATCGACACCGACATCCTGGCGCTGCTGCCGCAGGACGCGCACGACCGCCTGTTGTCCGACGTGACCCGGCGCATCGCCGATGCCAATTCGCGGCAGATCGTAGTGCTGCTCGGCAGCGCCGACGGCGCGGCGACCAAGGCGGCCGAACAGGCCTTCCGCCAGACCCTGCGTGACGACGCCGACGGCAAGGCGATGTTGCAGGAAAGCGGCTCCATCGAAGGTTGGTTCGATCAGGCACGTGCGTTCTACGCGCCGTATCGCGACCGCCTGCTGACCGACCAGCAGCGCCAGCGCCTGCAGGACGAGTCTGCAGGCAGCCTGTCCGAATCCGCGCTGGCCGCGTTGTACGGCCCGATGGGGGCACCGCGCCTGACCGAATGGCGGCAGGACCCGCTGTCGCTGTGGCCGCAGTGGTGGCAGGAACGCGCGCTCGGTTCCGGCCTGCGCATGGGCGAGGACGGCCTGCTCGAAGCCGACGGCAAGCACTGGTCGGTCATCCAGTACGAAACCCTGGGCTCGGCGTTCCAGCTCGACGGCGAACGCCATATCGACGTGCTGCTCGATACCGCCACCGCTGCTGCGGCAAAACATGCACCGGGGCTGGAGGTCCTGCGCGCCGGCGTGCCGCTGCACGCCGAAGCCGCCGCCGTGCAGGCCAACCGGGAAATCAACACCATCGGCTGGGGCTCGCTGGCGGCCGTGCTGCTGCTGGTGTGGCTGGCGTTCCGCTCGCTGCGCCCGATCCTGCTGGTGGCCGCCTCGCTGCTGATCGGCTGCGGCGTCGCGCTGGCGGTGACCGTGCTGGTGTTTGGCAAGGTGCATGTGCTGACCCTGGTGTTCGGTGCCTCGCTGGTCGGCGTGGCCGAGGACTACGGCATCCACTGGTTCGCCTCGCGCCAGGCCGAGCCCGCCGACCGCCGCTGGAAGCTGCTGCGGCACCTGCTGCCCGGCCTGTGGCTGGCCCTGGTGACCAGTGCGCTGGCCTACCTCGCGCTGGGCCTGGCCCCGTTCCCTGGCCTGCGCCAGATGGCGCTGTTCTCGGTGGTGGGCCTGGCCGGTGCGTTCCTGACCGTGATCTTCTGGTTCCCGTGGCTGGATGGCGGCGAGATCCGCAGCACCCGTTTCGCGCGTTGGCTGGGCGCCACCCTGGAGCGCTGGCCGCGCCTGCACGGGCGCCGCCCGGTCGGCCTGTTCCTGGGCGTGGTGGTGGTGCTGTCGGGCCTGGGCATGATGCGCCTGACGGCCGACGACAACCTGCGCAGCCTGCAGTCCTCGCCGATGTCGCTGATCAACCAGCAGATCCGCATCAGCCAGATGCTGGGCATGCCCAGCCCGGCACAGTTCTACCTGGTGCAGGGCGATACCGCCGAACAGGTGCTGGAACGCGAAGAAGCGCTGATCGAACGCCTGCGCGTACTCTCGGCCAACAAGCAGATCGGCGGTTATCGCGCCATCAGTGACTGGCTGCCGTCGGTGCAGCGCCAGCATGCCGATGCCGCGCTGACCGCACGGGTCGAACCGCAGGTGCTGGCCGCCGTGGGCGAAACCGTGGGCGAAACCCTGCAACGCCCGGCCTACGCGGCGCAGGACCTGCAGGCCGAGGCGTTCCTGGCATCACCTGCCGCCATGCCGTTCCGCCACCTGTGGCTGGGGGGCGTGGGGCAGGGCATGGCCTCGGTAGTGATGGTCGATGACCTCTCACGCGCCGATGCGCTGACCCTGCTTGAAGCACAGGCCAAGGGTATCGACGGCGTGCGCTGGGTTGACCGCACCGCCGATTTCTCCGCGCTGCTCAAGCACTACCGCAAGCTGATGAGCGCGCTGCTCCTGGTCGGCATCGTGCTGGTGTTTGCGGTGCTGTACTGGCGCTACCGCGCGCAGGCCTGGCGCGTGTTCGCCCCGACCCTGGCCGCCGGTGCGCTCACCCTGGGCCTGCTGGGCCTGTTCGGTCAGCCGCTGCAGCTGTTCAACATCCTGGCGCTGATGCTGCTGCTCGGCATGGGCATCGATTACGGCATCTTCCTGATCGAACACCGTGGCGATGCCAGCGCCTGGCTGGCGGTCTGCGTGGGCGCGGCCAGTACCTGGCTGTCGTTCGGCCTGCTCGGCCTGTCGGCCACGCCGGCGCTGCGCGCGTTCGGTCTCACCCTGCTCTTCGGCATCGGCCTGGTCTGGTTGATCTCGCCGCTGTTCCGACCCCCGCCACACGACGCACCGCACTGAGCGACCGCGCCGGACCCTCACTTTTCAGATCAAGGACGCATCGATGAACGCAGCACTGGAAACAACCGAAATCCTGGTGATCGGCGCAGGCCCCGCCGGTTCCGTGGCCGCCGCCATGCTGCGCCAGCAGGGCCGCCAGGTGTTGATGCTGGAGCGCCAGCAGTTCCCGCGCTTCTCCATCGGTGAAAGCCTGCTGCCGCAGAGCATGGAATACATAGAAGCGGCCGGCCTGCTGCAGGACGTGGTCGAAGCCGGGTTCCAGTACAAGAACGGCGCGGCCTTCGTGCGTGGCGAACGCACCACCGAGTTCGATTTCCGCGACAAGTTCTCGCCGGGTTGGGGCACCACCTACCAGGTGCAGCGCGCCAACTTCGACGAGGTGCTGGCGCGTGGCGCCGAACGCATGGGCACCACGCTGCGCTTCGGCGATGAAGTGCTGTCGGTCGAGCCGGGCAGCCCGGCGCGCGTGCAGGTGCGTCGCCCGGATGGCAGCGAGTACACCATCGAAGCCGGCTTCATCCTCGATGCCAGTGGTTTCGCGCGGCTGCTACCGCGCCTGCTCAACCTGGAATTGCCGTCGAACTTCCCGGTGCGTGGTGCGATCTTCTGCCACGTGCGCGACCACATTCCGGCCGACGCCGGCTTCGACCGCAACAAGATCCTGATTACCACCCATCCCGAACACGTGGACGTGTGGTACTGGACCATCCCGTTCTCCAACGGCTGCTGCTCGCTGGGCGTGGTGGCCGAGCCGAGCTTCTTCGAAAAGTACGAAGGCACCGACCTGGAGAAGCTGCAGGCCATCGTCGGCGAAGACCCCAACCTGACCGGCCTGCTCAGAAATGCCGAATGGGCGGTGCTGCCGGTGCGCACCATCACCGGTTACTCGGCCAACGTCAGCTCGTTGTGGGGCGAAGGCTACGCGCTGCTGGGCAATGCCGGCGAGTTCCTCGACCCGGTGTTCTCCTCGGGCGTGACCATCGCCTTCAAGTCCGCCCAGCTGGCCAGCCAGTGCCTGGCGCGCCGCCATGCCGGCGAGCAGGTGGACTGGGAGCGCGAGTTCGCCATCCCGCTGCGCGCCGGGGTGAAGACTTTCCGCCGCTTCGTGGAAGCGTGGTACGCCGGTGGCTTCCAGAAGATCATCTACCACCCCGACCAGCAGCCCGACGTGCGCCGCATGATCTCCTCGATCCTGGCCGGCTACGCCTGGGACACCAACAACCCGTACGTGGCCGATGACAGCGGCCGCCGCCTGCGGGTGCTGGAGGAACTGTGCACCGGCTGATCCTGACGTTGCTGTTGAGCGTGCTGCTGGCCGCCTGCGCCAGCACCCGCATGCCCGCCCCGCTGGTGCAGTTGCCAACCCTGCAGTTGGCGCCATCGGCATTGGCCGAACCGCTGCAGTTGCAGCAGCGCCTGCAGTTCCGCTTCGGCAGCCACGAGCGCGAGCTGGATGCGCTGCTGGAGGCCGATGGCGAGCAGGTGCGGCTGGCGGTGCAGGCCATGGGCCAGACCGGCGTGCGCATGGTCTGGGACGGGCGCACCCTGGAACAGACCCGCGCGCCGTGGTTGCCGCCGCAGGTGCGCGGCGAGCGCGTGCTGGACGACCTTCAGTTTGCGTTGTGGCCGGCCGATGCCATCCGGGAGAAGCTGCCGGCAGACTGGCGCCTGGTGGAGGCCGGCGGTGGCCGTCGCCTGGAGCAGGGCGGCAAGGCGTGGCTGGTGCTGGAACCGCTGGAGGGTGGGCGCCTGCGCCTGCGCAACCTGGCCGAAGGCTATGAACTGCTGATCGAATCGTTGGACATGGGACAGGCACAACAGTGAGCAGTACCACGGTATATCTGAATGAGCTGGGCGTGGTCTGCGCACTGGGCAACGGGCGCGCGCAGGTGCGCGAGGGCCTGTTCGCCGACCAGCCCGGCGGCCTGCGCGACAACGACCGCATGATCGCCGGCCGTACCCTGGCGCTGGGCGAAGTGAGCGTACCGCTGCCCGATCTGTCCGCACTGCCGGTGGAACTGCGCGGGCGCAACAACGCACTGCTGGAAACCGCCCTGCTGCAGATCCGCCCGGCGGTGGACGCGGCCATTGCGCGGTATGGCGCCGAACGGGTCGCGGTGATCATCGGCACCAGCACCTCGGGCATCGGTGAATCCGAAGCCGCGCTGCGCCTGCAGGCCGAGGAGGGCCGCTGGCCGGACGACTTCCACTACGCGCAGCAGGAGATGGGCACCTCGGCGCGCTTCGTGCGCGAGCGGATCGGCAGCGAGGGTCCGGCCTGGACCCTCTCCACCGCGTGCTCGTCCAGCGCCAAGGCACTGATGTCGGCCGCGCGCCTGCTGCGCGCCGGCGTGGTGGACGCAGTGGTGGCCGGCGGTGCCGATTCGCTGTGCCGCTTCACGGTAGCCGGCTTCTGCGCCCTCGAATCGGTCTCGGCGGCACGCTGCAACCCGTTCTCGCGGCACCGCAACGGCATCAACATCGGCGAGGGCGCGGCGTTGTTCCTGATGACCCGCGAACCGGGCCCGGTGCGCCTGTCCGGCTGGGGCGAATCCTCCGACGCCCATCACATGTCCGCGCCGGACCCGCAGGCGCGCGGCGCTATTGATGCCATGCAGCAGGCGCTGGACCGCGCCGGGCTGGCGCCCGACCAGATCGACTACGTGAACCTGCACGGCACCGCCACCGGCCACAACGACGCCATGGAAAGCCTGGCCGTGGCCACGGTACTGGGCACGCAGGTGCCGGCCAGTTCCACCAAGCCGCTGACCGGGCACACCCTCGGTGCCTCGGGCGCGATCGAAGCGGCGCTGTGCTGGATGACCCTGGCCGACAACCCCGAGCAACGTCTGCCGGCGCACTGGTGGGACGGTCAGCCCGACGAGGCTTTGCCGGCGTTGGCCCTGGTCGCCCCCGGCACGCGCACGGCACAGCCGCTGCAGCACGTGCTCAGCCACTCGTTCGCCTTCGGCGGCAGCAATGCCGTGCTGGCACTGGCGCGGGGCTGACCATGCAGGTGCCTGCCGATATCGAAAGCGTGCTGCCGCATCGCGGCAGCCTGCGCCTGATCGACCGGGTGGTCGACTGGCAGCCAGAATCCATCGTGGTCGAAGTGGACGTGCCGGCGCAGGGCCTGTTCTCCACGCCCGAAGGGGTACCGGCCTGGGTGGGCGTGGAGTACATGGCACAGGCGATTGCGGCCTGGGCCGGGTGCCGCGCGCGCGCCGAAGGGCGCGATCCCTCGATTGGATTCCTGCTGGGCACGCGGCGCTACACCGCCCACCAGCCGGCCTTCACGCCGGGCAGCTGCCTGCGGGTGGAGGCACAGTGCGAGCTGATGGGCGAAAATGGGCTGGGCATGTTTGCCTGCCGGATCCTGGCAGGCGATGTTGAATTGGCGGTCGCCAACGTATCGGTGTTCGAACCACGCGATGCGATGGCTTATCTGGAGAGTGGAGAGGCATGACAGGGAATCTGACCGTGCTGGTGACCGGCGCCAGCCGGGGCATCGGCCGCGCCGTGGCGCTGCGTATCGCGCGCGATGGCTTCGATGTGGTGGTGCATTGCCGCAGCCGTATCGAGGAAGCGCAGGTGGTGGTCGCACAGATCCAGGCGCTGGGCCGCCAGGCCCGCGTGCTGATGTTCGATGTGTCCGACCGCGAGGCCGCACGTACCGCGCTGGAGGCCGATGTCGAGGTGCATGGCGCCTATTACGGTGTGGTCTGCAACGCCGGCATCGCCCGTGACGGCGCCTTCCCGGCCATGCCGGCCGAGGACTGGGACGCGGTGGTGCACACCAACCTGGACAGCTTCTACAACGTGCTGCACCCGCTGGTGATGCCGATGGTGCGGCGGCGCAAGCCGGGCCGCATCGTCACCCTGTCGTCGGTGTCGGGGCTGGTCGGCAACCGCGGCCAGACCAACTACAGCGCGGCCAAGGCCGGCATCATCGGCGCCACCAAGGCGCTGGCGCTGGAACTGGCCAGCCGCGCGATCACCGTCAACTGCGTGGCCCCGGGCCTGATCGAGACCGACATGGTCAACGAAGAGGTGCTCGAGCACGCGCTCAAACTGATTCCTGCCGGGCGCATGGGCCAGCCGGACGAGGTCGCGCACGCGGTCTCCTTCCTGCTCTCCGAATCGGCCGGCTACATCACCCGCCAGGTGATTTCGGTCAACGGAGGCATGGTCTGATGAGCCGACCCGATCGTCGCGTCGTCGTTACCGGCGCCGCCGCCATCAGCCCGCTGGGGCATGACTGGCCGAGCATCCGCGCGCGCCTGCATGCACGGGAAAACGCGGTGCGCTACATCTCCGGCTGGGAGATCTTCGACGGTCTCAACACGCGCCTGGCCGCACCGGCCGAAGACTACGAGCTGCCCTCGCACTACAACCGCAAGACCACCCGCAGCATGGGCAAGGTGGCGGTGATGTCGGTGCGCGCCACCGAACTGGCGCTGGAAGCGGCCGGCCTGCTCGGCCACCCGGTGCTGCGCAGCGGCCTGGCGGGCGTGGCCTACGGCTCGTCCTCGGGCAGCCATGAAGCCACCGCCGAATTCGGCCGCATGCTTCACGAGCACACCACCGAAGGCATCAGCGCCACCACCTACCTGAAGATGATGAGCCACACCTCGCCGGTCAACATCGGCGTGTTCTTCGGCTTGTCCGGTCGGGTCTACACCACCTCCAGCGCCTGCACCTCGGGCAGCCAGGGCGTGGGTTCCGGTTACGAGGCGATCCGCAGCGGCAAGCAGACAGTGATGGTCACCGGCGGTGCTGAACAGCTCGACGCCACCGCCGCGGCGGTGTTCGACACCCTGTTCGCCACCAGCGTGCGCAACGACGCGCCCAGGACCACGCCCAGCCCGTTCGACGCCCACCGCGACGGCCTGGTGCTGGGCGAGGGCGCCGGCACCCTGATCCTGGAAGATCTCGAACACGCGCAGGCGCGCGGCGCCACCATCCTGGCCGAAGTGGTCGGCTACGGCACCAACAGCGATGGCCAGCACGTCACCCAGCCCACCGCCGACACCATGGCCCAGGCCATGCGCCTGGCGCTGGAAGACGCCGGCCTGGAGCCGGGTCAGATCGGCTACGTCAACGCACACGGCACGGCCACCGAACACGGCGACATCGCCGAAACCCAGGCCACCGCCCAGGTGTTCGGCGCGGGCATGCCGATCAGCTCGCTGAAGAGCTACGTCGGCCACATGCTCGGCGCCTGCGGCGCGTTCGAAGCCTGGGTGACCATCGAAATGATGCGCGAAGGCTGGTTCGCCCCGACCCTGAACCTGCACGAGGTCGACCCGCGCTGTGGCGCGCTCGACTTCATCCGCGGCGAGGGTCGCCAGATGCGGCCCGAGTACGTGATGAGCAACAACTTTGCCTTCGGCGGCATCAACACCTCGTTGATCTTCCGCCGCTGGCCAAACGACACGACCGCCGCAACAACCGGCGCAGCAACCGACGGTAGAGCCGACTGTTAGTCGGCTGCTCTTGGCGCCAACCCGACAGCCCCAGAAAACCGCTTCCCCCGTGCACCCTGTGCTTCACCAACAAGGAGATAGTTGAATGCGTAGTTTTGCCCTGATTGCCGCAGCCGCCCTGCTCAGCCTGGCCAGTACCGCCAACGCCCGTGACACCCGGGTCGAGCTGTCGTTGCAAGACCTGATCAACTCCCAGGAAGCCAAGGATGCCGGCATCGACGGCAGCGTCCGCTTCTTCCTGGCGGGCCAAAAGGTCAACATCCAGCAGCGCCTCGGCGAAGACGTGACCAACAAGAAGACCAACGCCGCCAACAAAAGCGATACCGTGGCGTGCAACTGGGTGGCCCTGTCGGCGTTGAAGGCGCTGCAGGATGGCGCCAGGTCGCGCGGCGCCAATGCCGTGGTCGACGTCGTCAGCTACTACAAGAAGAACGAATTCAAGAGCACCACCAACTTCGAATGCTACGCGGGCGCCATCCTCGCTGGTGTTGCCCTGAAGGGAACCTACGCCAAGGTGAAATAACGCTGCGCGTTATTTCGCCCGGGGGCGGTCGCCGTGCACTTCACGGCGGCCGCTCTACCTGAACACCGCCGCGACATTGATGAACCTGAATCTGCCGCGCACCCTCAAATCAACACCTCCGCGCCCAGCCGCCTTTCGTAGTTGCCCGCTTTACTCCACAATCGGCGTATCTATTCCCAGGGCCAAGCCCCGCGGGCAATGCAAGCCTACGTCTACAAAAGCCAACGCAAGCAGGACACTTACGTCTACCTCGCCGCCCGCGACGCCTTCGATGCCATCCCCGATGCGCTGAAGGCCACGCTGGCGCCGTTCGCATTCGTGCTGGAAGTCGCCCTGACCCCCAACCGTCGCCTCGCCCTGGCCGACGCCGACCAGGTGCGCGCCAATCTCGCCGAGCGCGGCTTCCACCTGCAGATGCCACCGCCGCCGGTCGCGCCCGTGAAGGTGCCGCGCCGCGATGACTGATTTCCCGCGCACCCGCGCCGCCGCCATCGCCTTTGCCACAGGCGGCCTGCTCTCGCTGGCCGTGGTGCTGGGTGGCGTGCCGGCCGCACTGGGTGCGGCACTGGCGCAGCCGGCGTTCGCGCTGGGCGTGTCGTGGTGGCGGCGCAGCCGCGCCGTACCGGCGTTGCCCCAGCTGGGGCGGCAGGACCTGCCTGCACTGCTTGCGCTGTGGTCGGTGGGCCCGATGCTGCTCGCCCTGCTGGTGGCCTGGCCGCTCGGCGCGCTGCACGACAGCGGCAGCCTGGCGGCCGCGCTCGGCCTGAGCGTGGCGGTCAGTGCCGCGCTGCTTGGCGTCTGGCGTACCTGGCCGCTGTGGAATGAGATTGAACGCAGCGACGGCAGCCTGGCGCGCCATTGGCGCACCCTGGCCAGCCGCGATCTCAGCGCCTGGCGTGGCCTGATCGTGGCGGCGCTGGTGGTGGCGATCTGCGCGCTGGTGGTGCTGCCGGCGTGGCCGGGCCTGGTCCCCGAAGGCCTGCGCTGGCCGTTCGCGCTGGCGGTGCTGATCGGTTCGCCGCTGGCCCACCTGGCCCTGCAGCGCATTGCCCCGGCCGATCCGCTGGGCAGCCGCAGCGTGCTGGACCTGGACAGCGACCCGTTCGCGACCGCCGCGCAGCACGACGACCCGACCCAGCCGCTGGAGCCGCTGGCCCAGCACGAACGCCTGCCGGCGCTGTACGAAGCCGCGCGCAGCGGCCGCGTGGACCGCGCCCTGCAGCTGCTGGCCGCCGGCGCCGACCCGCAGGGCCTGCCCGATCCGAGCTGGCGCGACCAGCGCAGCCTGGTGGTGCTTGCCGCCGTGCTGCCGGACCTGCGCCTGCTGCGTGAGCTGATCGCCCGTGGCGTCGGCGTCAACACCCCGCACAAGGGCATGACCCCACTGCTGGCTGCCACCCGCGACAGCTGGCATGGCCGCCCCGAAGCGGTGATGACCCTGTTGGCCAACGGCGCCGATTCGCGCGCGGTCGACAGCGAGGGCAACACCCCGCTGCACCACGCTGCGCGCAGTTCCGATCCCGGCGTGGCGGCGCTGCTGCGCGATGCCGCAGCCGAAGTGGACGCGCTGAACAATGACGGCTGGTCGCCGCTGGCGGTCGCCTGCCAGGTGGGCAACTGGCGGTTGGCGCGGTTCCTGCTCGAGCGCGGTGCGCGCACCGAACCGGCCGATGGCACGCCCGTGCTGCTGGCCGCCGCCGGCACCGAAGAAGACGATCCGGCGGGCGTGCAGCTGCTGCTCAAGCACAAGGCCCGTGCCGACGCGCGCGACCGCCAGCGCCGCAGCGCCCTGCATGAAGCCGCCCTGGCCGGGCACGTGGACATCATCGATGTACTGCTGGCCGCTGGCGCCAACCTTGAATCGCGCGATGCGCTGTCGCGCACGCCGTGGCTGGAAGCGGCGCGCGCCGGCCGTGCCGGCGTGGTCGAACACCTGCTGCCGCACAAACCCGACCTGCACGTGGTGGATGTGGAAGGCCGCAACGCAGTGCTGCTGGCGTGCATGGCCGACAACGTCTCGCCGCTGCTGGTGCGCCGGCTGCTTGACCTGGGCATTGCCGGCGACGTCCCCGATCCGCAGGGCCGCCGCGCGGTGGATATTGCCGCCGCCGCCGGGCGCTGGGCGATCGTGTCGCTGCTGGACCGCAGCTACCCGCTGCCGGCTGCGGTAAGCGATGGCCTGGCCAGTGCCGGTGACGCTGATGCCGGGCAGGGCAGCCCGGCGCTGCCGGACCGTCCGCCGCTGGACCTGCTGCGCGAAGCGCTGGGCTTCGGCAACGTGGATGGCATGACCTCGCTGGCACGCCTGTGCAGCCCGGAAGAGCTGGGCGGATTGCTGCACACCGCCGAACTGGCGCTGGATCCGCACGCGGTGGAGTGGCTGCTGGCGCATGGCGCCGCCCCGGAAGTACTCGACGCGTGCGGGGACACCCCGATGTTCGCGCTGCTGGCGCGCGGCATCGATGCGGTGCCTGCATTGCAGGTGCTGCTGCGCCGGGGGGTGTCTCCGGCCGGTACCGGTGGCCTGGCGCGCCTGCTCAGCGCCTGCGCCCAGCACGACCAGGCCGCGCGTGGGCTCGAACAGCTCGCACTGGAATTGCTTGAACGCGGCGCCGATCCGTTCGCTGCTTCACCGGCCGGCGACCCGCCGTTGTCGCTGGCGGTGCGGCTGGGTTGGCTGCGCCTGCAGCAGGGCCTGCTCACCCTGGGCGTGGACCGCGAAGCGCGCGACAGCCACGGCATGACCGCACTGCACCTGGCCACCGCGCTGGCCCGCGAGGCCTCGCTGAAACTGCTGGTGCAGCAGGGCGCCTCGCCCGAAGCCCGCGCCGCCGATGGCCAGACCCCGCTGGGCGTGGCGCTGTCGATCGGCCGCCGCGACCTGGCCGACTGGCTGGACTGGCGCGTGTGGCCCTTGCCGCGCCGTGCGCTGCGCGCCGCCGATCTTCCGGCCGCCGCGATGGCGGGCGACGCCGATGCCGTGCGCCGCTTGAACGACCTGGGCTTTGCCGTGGACGTGGTGGATGCGCAGGGCTGTACCGCGCTGCTGCGCGCCGCCGGTGGCGGTCACCTGGCCGTGGTCGACCTGCTGCTGGCGCGCGGCGCCAACCCGCAGCACGCCGCCGCCAGTGGTGCCACGCCGCTGTCGGCTGCGGTGAGCATGCGCCAGATCGATATCGTGTCGGCGCTGCTCGATGCCGGTGCGGAACTGGAATACCGCCTGCCGGGCGGCGTGACCGTGCTGATGCTGGCATCGGCGCTGGGCCTGCCGGACATTGCTGCGCGGCTGCTTACTGCCGGTGCCAACGTGCATGCTGGCGATGCGCAGCAGCTGGGTCCGCTGCACTGTGTGGCCTTGTACGGCTTTGGCGCGCGCGACCGGGCACGCCTGTTGGCGCTGCTGGATACGCTGCTGCTGGCCGGCGCCGAACCGGACCAGGCTGCGGCCGGATCGGTAACGCCGCTGCTGTTGTTGCTGGGTGCGCGTGCCGAGCCGGGTACGGCGTGCGATGAGCAGATCGTGCTGGCTGCCGTCGAACGGCTGTTGGATGAGGACGTGTCGCTGGACGCGCGCGATCCGCGTGGGTTTGGGCCGTTGCATCTGGCTGCGCTGCACGGCCTGCCGCTGCTGGTACAGCGCCTGCTGCGGGCGGGGGCCGATCCGGATGTGCGCGACGCGCTGAACCGGAGTCCGCGCGAGATTGCGGTGATGCGGGGGTTCATTGACGTGGCGGGGGAGTTTGAACCGCGTGTGCCGGGGGTTTCGTCGATGGCCAGGTTCCTGCGGGATAACGGGTAACGGCGGTCGGCTTCGGTTGGTTGTCAACCGCGAGGGGTGGTTCGCGAGGTTTTGGTCCGTGTCTGCGGAATTCCGGGCCGCGCGTTGCGCGGTGTCCGGCCAACGTTATGCCCACCGTCCTGGCGGGCACCCTTCGGGCCGTCGCTCCGCGACGTTGAGAACGGCTCCTGCCGTTCTCTTATGCCCGCCGTCCTGGCGGGCACCCTGCGGGCCGTCGCTACGCGACGTTGAGAACGGCTCCTGCCGTTCTCTTCGGGGCTACGAACCGTTGGGAGCCCATCGGGATCGGGATCAATCAACCACATGGGCCCATCGGGATCGGGTTCGGCCGTCGCCCGGTAGCGCCGGCCGTTGGCCGGCCCAGGGAGACTGCGACAGCGCCGGATCATCCGTTCAATCGCGGCGCTCGGCGTCTGCTGCTCCGTCGCGTTCCGCGTCCGCCTCGAACAGGTGCATGAGGTCTGCCCTGGCGTCGCGTGAGGTCTGGATGACCGCGGCCTCGTCGTCGTAGACCAGGTACTGGTCGCGCAGCAGTTTTTCGTCGTGCTCCCGGAAGCGCTCCACGTGCGCGCGGGCCGTGGAGCCGGGGATCCCCAGCGCCGTCAGCACCCGCTCGCTGAGATCCAGGCTGGTACCAAACACCTCGCGGAACGGTTCGGCCGACATGTCCATCAAGCGCCACGCATGCTGGCGGTTGCGCGCGCGGGCAAGTACCACCGCGTTGGGATACATGCGCCGGATCAGCCGGGTGGCGCGCATGTTGGCGTCCGGGTCGTCCAGCGTGATCACGAACACGCGCACGTTTTCGCCACCGGCCGCGCGCAGCATCTCGGGCCGGGTCGGGTCGCCGTAATAGAGCTTGTTGCCGAACCGGCGCAGGTCCGACACCGTGTCCGGGTTCGACTCCAGCGCCACGAACGGAATCTTCTGCGCGGTGAGCACGCGCGCCACCACCTGGCCGAAGCGGCCCATGCCGGCAATCATCACGCTCGGCTGGGTACCGCCATTGTCCACCTTGTCGGCCGGGCGCTTGTCGTCCTTCGGGGCATGTTCGCTGCCCAGCAGCCGCAGCAGCGCGATCATCAGCAGCGGGGTGAGCGCCATCGACAGCCCCACGATAGCCACCAGCCGGTCGTGGTTCGCGCTGCCCAGCAGGTGCGCGCGCTGCGCCTCGTTGAACACCACGAACGCGAACTCACCGCCCAGCCACAGCACGCTGCCCAGCATCACCGCATGCCGCGTGCTGAGCCGTGCCAGTTTGCCGATCCCGAACAGCAACCCGAACTTCACCACCAGCAGCACTGTCACGCCGATGGCGATCACTGCGGGCTCGGCCACCACGCGGTCCAGGTCGATGCCCATGCCCACCGCGATGAAGAACAACCCGAGCAGCAGGCCCTTGAACGGTTCAATCTGCGATTCCAGCTCATGCCGGAATTCCGAATCCGACAGCAGCACCCCGGCCAGGAACGCACCCAGGCTGGGACTGAGCCCGACTTCCTGCATGAACCACGCCGTGCCCAGCACCACCAGCAGCGCCATCGCGGTGAACACTTCCGGGCTGCGCGTGCGCGCGATGATGTTGAACAGCCGGCGCAGCAGCGGCCGCCCGCACAGGATCACCACCGCCAGCGCGCCCAGCGCTATCGCCACGTCATTCCATTGCAGCGTCTGGTTCCTGGCTCCGCCCAGCAGCGGAATGGCGGCCAGCAGCGGAATGGCGATCAGGTCCTGGAACAGCAGGATGGCAAAGCCCAGGCGCCCGTAATCGCTGTTGATGCCCTTGTGTTCGGACAGCAGCTGCAGGCCCACCGCCGTGGACGACAACGCCAACGCGATGCCCACGATCAGCGCGCTCTTCCACTGGAAGTGGTCCAGCATCAGCAGGCTGCCCAGCACCAGCGCGCTCAGTGCCACCTGCGCCGCACCGGCGCCGAACACCGAACGCCGCATCACCTTCAGCCGCGTGGGCGACAGCTCCAGCCCGATCACGAACAGCAGCATCACCACGCCGATCTCGGCCGCCCCCAGGATCCGGTCGGCGTCCTGCACGAAGCCCAACCCGTCCGGGCCCAGCACCACGCCGGCGGCCAGATACCCCAGCACCGCGCCCAGCCCGAGCTTCTTGAACACCGGCACCGCGATCACCGCGGCCAGCAGCAGCACCAGGGCCAGTTCCAGGGCACCGCTATGCATGGGGAATCCTGCGTGTCGAAGCGTCGGCCCGTTGCCGGCCCCCCATTATGCGGCTCGCTGCGTCAATGACCCTCAACCGCGCCCGAACGCAGACCGGCAAGGGGTTGACCCCGCCTGCCCACGGGTCCAGACTCCGCCGGCGCAGTTCGGTAGCGCCCGACCGTTGGTCGGGCGGCCCGCAGCGCACACACCCTCCCGGAGTCCAAACCGATGTCCAGCGACAGTAGAAGTCGACCTTGCTCGACGCCAGCGATGGCCACCGCCTGACACGGGACGGTTCGCCAGCGTTGGCGTCGCGTGATCGCGATCCACAAGGCGAACCCCATGAACCAGAAAGACCTCCTGCGCCCGGTGGCTGATGCCGCCGCCCTGAGCGCACCCCTGCAGGACTTCAACACCGCCGACGCGGTGGAATACCTCAACACCCTGGAGCTGTCGCGCGCTGCCGACACCCTGGCCGCGTTGCCGTTGCCGCGCGCGGTGAAAATGCTCGAACAGCCCGAGCTCAACCGCAGTGGCGACCTCGTGGCCACGCTGCCGGTGGCCAAGGCCGCCGCGCTACTGGGCTTGATGGCCGACGACCGTGCTACCGATATCGTCCACGAACTGGATGAGGACGAGCGTGCACGCCTGATCCCGCTGCTCAGCGCCGAATCACGCCAGGCCATCCAGCAGCTGCTCAACTACCCGGCGCACACCGCCGGCGCGCTGATGACCACCGAATTCGTCAGCGTGCCCGCCGACTGGACGGTGGGCCGTACCCTGCAGCACATCCGCGAAGTCGAGCGCACCCGCGAAACCGTGTACGCCATCTACGTGCTGGACCCGCGCACCCAGGCCCTGCAGCAGGTGGTCACCATGCGCCGGCTGATCACCGGCCTGCCGGATGAGCCGATCCTGGAAGTGGCCCAGGTCAATCCGCCGGTCACCGTCGATGCCATGCTCGACCAGGAAGAAGTGGCCCAGCTGATCCGCCGCCACGACCTGCTGGCTATCCCCGTGGTCGATGCGCGCCAGCAGGTGCTGGGCATCGTCACCGTGGATGACATCCTGGATGCGCTGATCGAAGAATCCACCGAAGACGCGCACAAGTTCGGCGGCATGGAAGCGCTGGAAAAGCCGTACATGCAGATCGGCTTCGTCGAGATGCTGCGCAAGCGCGCCGGCTGGTTGAGCGTGCTGTTCCTGGGTGAAATGCTCACCGCCAGCGCCATGCAGCATTACGAGGACGAGCTGGCCCGCGCGGTGGTGCTCACCCTGTTCATTCCACTGATCATGAGCTCGGGCGGCAACTCGGGTTCGCAGGCCACCTCGCTGCTGATCCGCAGCCTGGCCCTGCGCGAACTGCGCCTGCGCGACTGGTGGAAGGTCGCCCTGCGCGAAGTGCCCACCGGCATCACCCTGGGCGCCATCCTCGGCGTGCTGGCGATGATCCGCATCGTGTCCTGGCAGCTGCTCGGCCTGCACGACTATGGCGAACACTGGAAGCTGCTGGCACTCACCATCGGCGCGGCGCTGGTCGGCATCGTCACCTTCGGCTCGCTGTCCGGCTCGATGCTGCCTTTCATCCTCAAGCGCCTCGGTTTCGACCCGGCCAGCGCCTCGGCCCCGTTCGTGGCCACCCTGGTCGACGTCACCGGCCTGGTGATCTATTTCAGCATAGCGGCGATGATCCTGCGCGGCACCTTGCTGTAATTCCCGTCGTAGCGCCACGCCCTGCGTGGCTGCGCGGTGCCTGATCGGAGAGCAGCCACGCAGGGCGTGGCGCTACGCCGGGCCTGCCACGCCGTTTCGTATCGCACCGATGGCATTGCGCCAGATCATCCCAACCGCACCGCCACCCGTGTACCGTGTCACCACGTGTCCCGGTACCTGTTCGACCCCATGAGCACCTACCACCTGCAATCCGTGTTCCGTCCGCAATCGGTGGCCGTTGTCGGCGGCAGCCCGCGCGAGCGCTCCGCCGGCCGCGCGGTCATGCGCAACCTGCGCGCCACCGGCTTTCCCGGCAAGGTCGCCTGGATCAATCCGCGCTACGGCGAAATCGACGGCATCAGCACGGTCAAACGGCTCAAGGACCTCGACTGGGTTCCCGAGCTCATCGTCATCACCGCACCGGCCAGCATCGTGCCGCAGGTGGTGGCTACTGCCGCCGAACGCGGCGTGGCCGCCGCCATCATCCTCACCGCCAACCTGGGCCAGGGCCCAGGCTCGCTCAGCGAGCAGGTCGAAGCCGCCGCGCGCCCGAAAGGCCTGCGCATCCTCGGCCCACACTGCCTGGGCGTGATCGCCCCGCACGCACGCCTCAACGCCAGCATCGCCGCACATTTCCCGCAGGCCGGCGACCTGGCGCTGATCTCCGAATCCAGCGCGATCGCCGCTGCCCTGGTCGAATGGGGCGTGGCGCGCTCGGTCGGGTTTTCCGCCGTGGTCTCGCTGGGCGATGCGCTCGACGTCGACTTCGGCGACCTGCTCGACTACTTCGCCACCGATTACCGCACCCGCGCCATCCTGCTCTACGTCGAACACATCCGCGACGCGCGCAAATTCATGTCCGCCGCGCGCGCCGCTGCCCGCGCCAAACCGGTGGTGGTGGTCAAATCCGGTCGCCACATCCGCATCGATCCCGATGGCGACACCCACGTACAGGCGCTGGCCAGCTCCGATGCCGTGTACGGCGCCGCCTTCAACCGGGCCGGCCTGCTGCGCGTGAGCGCGCTGGACGAACTGTTCACCGCCGCCGAAACCCTTGGCCGGCTGGGCACGTTCCCCGGTCGCCGGCTGGCCATCCTCAGCAATGGCGGCGGGGTAGGGCGCCTGGCCGTGGACCAGCTGCTGGCCCTGCGCGGCAGCCTGGCCGAACTCTCGCCCGGCACCATTGCCGAACTGGACGCCGTGCTGCCGGAAGGCTGGTCGCGCAGCAACCCGGTCGACATCGTCGTCGACGCCGATGGCGAGCGCTACGCTGCCGCCATCGACGCACTGATGTCCGACACCGGCAACGACGCGGTGCTGGTGGTCAACGTGCCCACCGCCTTTACCTCTTCAGCCGATGCGGCGCAGGCATTGACCCGCACCCTCGGCCTGCGCCCGCGCCACCACCGCGACAAGCCGGTGTTCGCCGTATGGCTGGGCAACGACGACCGCGCCACCGCCACCCTCAACGCCGCGCGCGTGCCGACCTATCCCACCGAAGCCGACGCCGTGCGCGGCTTCCAGCATCTGGTCCGCTACCGCGACGCGCAGGCCGCGCTGATGGAAACCCCGCCCAGCCTGCCGGAGGATTTCGTGGTCGACACGGCGGCGGCGCGCGCCATTGTCGAAGCCGCGCTCGCAGCGGGCCAACAATGGCTGGATCCCATCGCCACCCACCAGCTGCTGTCGGCGTATGGCATTCCCTCGGCGCCGGTCATGCAGGCGCGGGATCCACATGAAGCCATGGACCTGGCCCAGCCCCTGCTGGAGCAGGGCGCCACGGTAGCGGTGAAGGTGTTCTCGGCCGACATCCCGCACAAATCCGATGTCGATGGCGTTCGCCTCAACCTGGGTAGCCTGCAGTCGGTGCAGGCCGCGGCCAGTTCAATCCTCGCGCGTGCCCACGAGATGCGCCCCAACGCGCGCATCGACGGCGTGCTGGTGCAGCCCACCATCGTGCGGCCCAAGGCGCGCGAATTGATCGCCGGCATCGCCGACGACCCGACCTTCGGCCCGGTGGTGGTGTTCGGCCGTGGCGGCACCGCCGTGGAAGTGATCGACGACAAGGCGCTGGCCCTGCCGCCGCTGGACCTGCGCCTGGCCCACGAGCTGATCGGCCGCACCCGCGTCTCGCGCATTCTCAAGGCCTACCGCGATGTACCGGCCGCCGACGAACGCGCCGTCGCACTGATCCTGGTCAAGCTGGCGCAGCTGGCCGCCGACATTCCCGAAGTGCGGACCCTGGACATCAACCCGCTGCTGGCCGACCGCGATGGCGTCATCGCCCTCGACGCGCGCGTGGCCATCGCGCCCTCGCGCAAGCTGCACAAGGGCCGCGGCCATCCGCGTTTTGCCGTGTTCCCGTATCCGAAGGAGTGGGAACGCACCATCACCCTGTCCGACGGCGCGCCAGCCTTCGTACGTCCGGTGCGGCCGGAAGACGATGCGCTGTTCCGCGCGTTCTTCGCCCGCGTGACCGATGACGACCTGCGCCTGCGCTTCTTCCAGTCGGTGAAGCATTTCAGCCACGAATTCATTGCACGCCTGACCCAGCTCGACTATGCCCGCTCCATCGCCCTGGTGGCGATCGACCCGCGCAGCGGCGACATGCTCGGCGCGGTGCGCCTGCATGCCGATGCGGATTACGACCGCGGCGAATACGGCATCCTGATCCGTTCCGACCTCAAGGGTCATGGCATCGGCTGGCGCCTGATGGCCATCATGATCGAGTATGCCCAGTGGCTGGGACTGAACATCGTCGAAGGCCAGGTGCTGCGCGAGAACAGCACCATGCTGGCCATGTGCCAGAGCCTGGGCTTCAAGACCAAGCTGGATCCGGACGACCCCACGGTGATGGTGGTCACCCTGCCGGTGCAGGACGCCAGCGTCGCGCTGCCGCCCGAAGGTGACACGCTTAACGCATGACCTGTAACACAGAGGCGTCTTCGTCCATGGTCATGCGTTACAGAACGTCGCACCGGTACAGGCGATCGTTCGGGAACCGATC
Organism: Stenotrophomonas sp. AB1(2024); assembly: GCF_037482345.1. Lineage (NCBI taxonomy): Bacteria > Pseudomonadati > Pseudomonadota > Gammaproteobacteria > Lysobacterales > Lysobacteraceae > Stenotrophomonas > Stenotrophomonas sp. AB1(2024). Next base: position 1,790,610 of record NZ_JBBHKO020000001.1, on the reverse strand, counting down.
CTACCGTCCGCGCGGCACCGTGCGGCCTGCAGGGTGCCGCGCGACGATTCACCGGGGTTGGGTGGCCAGGGTCAGGAAGCGGGCGGCGTGCGTCAGTGGCATGCCGCCCAGGCCGTCGTCCCTGGGCGCGCAGTCATTGCCCAACAACACCTGATAGGCCAGCGAACCGATCCCGAACCGTGGATCGCTCAGATCGCCCGGGGCGGGCAGGGCGGCGACCAGTGCATAGCCCCGCGCATCGGCACCGACATGCTGCAGGCGGAACTGCGACAGCGACAGCGCGCCAATCGCACAGGGATTGGTGATGTACATCAGCTGCCTGCCGAGCGCAGCCGCGCGGCTGTCACTGGTCTGCAGCCCGGCCTTGGCTACCGCGACTTCAAGTTCCGGGGTGATCGCGTGGAAGTACGCCTGCTCTTTCTGCACGATGAGGTCCAGCGGCAGTGCAGGCCGTGGCGCAGGTGTATCTGCGGAGGCGTCTGCAGTCCCGGCCCTGGCGCCTGGCATCTGTACCGCGCCGGGTTCAAGGGAGCGCGGGGTGGGGGTGGCGGTGGCGGAGTTGGTGCCTGAAATGGAGTACATGCAGGGCTCACGTGGTTGAGAGCGCTTCAGCCTAGTCAGCAGCGCATCACCCACGGGTACTGCATCACGCAGCGCATGTAAGTCGCTGTTTTCACAGCACCGACGAAACGGGCGATTGCAACACATCGGGCCGCAGGCGACACGCCACCGCCGCCGGGATCGCCGACAATGGCGGCATGACCGAACGCATTCCCCTGCTGTTGCTGCCTGGCCTGCTCAACGACGCCGAACTGTGGCGCGAGCAGATTGCAGCCCTTTCCGACATCGCCGACTGCAGCGTCGGCGACCAGACCCATGGCAAGACGATGCAGGCGGTGGTCGAGGACGTGCTGGCCCAGGCACCCGAACGTTTCGCCCTGGCCGGCTTCTCGCTGGGCGGGTTCGTGGCCCAGCAGATCCTGCGCGTAGCCCCCGAACGGGTGCTGCGGCTGGCGCTGATCGACACCTCCTTCCACGCCGACTCTCCCGAGCGTGCCGCCCAACGCCAGTCGCAGCGCGCCAGCGTGCGCCTGCCCGGTACCTTCCACGGTTTCGGCGACAAACTCATGCGCAGCTACATCGACGCCTCGCGGCTGGACGACTACGTCCTGGTGCAGCGCGTGCGCGACATGACCGCCCGCCTCGGCGCCGAGGTGTTCCTGCGACAGAGCGCGCTGGACCGCGTGGACGGCCACGACGTGCTGCACGGTTACCGCGACCCGCTGTTGATCCTCTGCGGCGCCAACGACCGCATCACCCCGCTGCCGATCAGCGAGGAGATGCATGCGCTGGTACCCGGTTCAACGTTGGTGGTGCTGCCCGATTGCGGCCACCTCGCGCCCATGGAAAAGCCCGAAGAAGTGAGCGCCGCCATGCGCGACTGGTTGTTGGCCTGAGCGCATCTGACGCGCTGGGCAACCAGTGGTAGGGTCGCATTCCGATCGACTGCCGATAACGGTGCCACGTTCTGTTGTGGCATGACCTCCGTCGAAGAAGCGCTCTTCGGCAGAAGTCATGCGTTCGCCGCGCCGATCATCGTGGTCGGCGGTTGATCGGGATCCAACCCTGCCAACCCAGGCGTCCGACGATCACTGAGCGACCGATCAATCCCACGCCGGCGCGATGCCTTCCGGATTCGCCAAGCGCTGACCGCGATCCAACGTGGCGATCTGCGCCATGTCCTCGTCGCTCAACCGCAGATCCACCGCCAACAGATTGCTGGCCAGATTCTCGCGCCGGGTTGACGACGGAATGACCGCAAAGCCCTGCTGCAACGCCCACGCCAGTGCCACCTGTGCCGGCGTGGCGTCATGCCGCGCGGCAATCGCCTGGATCACCGGGTCCTTCAGCACCTCGCCGTAGGCCAGGCTCATGTAGGCGGTGACATGGATGCCCTGTTCGCGCAGGAACGCAATCAGCGCGCGGTTCTGCAGGTACGGGTGTACCTCGATCTGGTTGGTCGCAATCGCATCGGCGCCCAGGATCGCAATCGCCTGCCGGGTCAGGTCGATGGTGAAATTGGAAATGCCGATCTGCCGGGTCACGCCTTCGGCCTTGGCCTGCGCCAGCGCACCCAGGTATTCGGCCATCGGTACCGCATCGTCCGGCGACGGCCAGTGGATCAGGGTCAGGTCGAGATGGTCGGTGCGCAGCTTGCGCAGGCTTTCGCGCAGGCTGTCCAGCAGCGCATCGTGCTCGAAGCTGGCAATCCACACCTTGGTGGTGAGGAACAGGTCCTCGCGCGCCACGCCGGACTCGGCGATGGCCTGGCCAACCTCGGCCTCATTGCCGTAGATCTGCGCCGTATCGATGGCGCGGTAGCCCACGTCCAATGCGTTGCGGACCGAATCGATGACGGTCTGGCCCTTCAGGCGGAACGTGCCCAGGCCGAATGCGGGAATGCTCATGGAAACTCCTTCAGTGGGGGAAATGCAGGCTACGCCGTGCAGTGTTAAACGTGAGAAACAGGGGAGATGATCAATGCGCGGCCACGGCGATGCCCTCGGCGCGTTCGGCAACGCCGTCGCGCCTGTCCAGCCGCCCGCTCAGTACGGTCAACCCAAGCGCGCCCAGCACCACCAGCGCGCCCAGCCACGGCGTGTGCATCAGCCCCAGGTGGTCCACCACCAGCCCGCCCAGCGAAGCACCCATCGCGATGCCCACGTTGAACGCGGCAATGTTCAATCCGGATGCCACATCCGCCGCCTGCGGCGCAAAGCGCTGCGCCTGCTTCACCACATACACCTGCAGCCCTGGCACGTTGCCGAACGCTACCGCGCCCAGCGCCAGCACCGTGAGCAGCACCAGCCAGGTGTTGTGCGCGGTAAAGGTCAGCGCGAACAGCACCAGCGCCAGCAGCCCGAAGATCAGCTTCAGCGCGGGGATCGGGCCGCGGCGGTCGGCCAGGCGGCCACCCCACAGGTTGCCGATCGCCACCGACACGCCATACACCAGCAGCACTCCGCTCACCGCGTTCGGCGAGAAACCGGTGACGTCCTGCAGGATCGACGCAAGATAGGTAAAGGACAGGAACGTACCGCCATACCCCAGCGCGGTGATGGCATACACCAGCAGCAGGCGCGGCTGCGCAAGTACCGAGAGCTGCTGGCCGAACGTGGCCGGCTCGCTGCGCTGCAGGTTGCGCGGCACGAACAGCAGGCTGCCGATCAGCGCGATCACGCCCAGCGCAGCCACCGCCAGGAAGGTGGCGCGCCAGCCCAGGTGCTGGCCGATGAAGGTGCCCAGCGGTACGCCGGTGACCAGTGCCACGGTCAAGCCGGTGAACATGATCGCGATCGCGCTGGCCGCCTTCTCCTTGGGCACCACCGAGGTCGCGATGATCGAGCCGATGGAGAAGAACACACCATGCGCCAGCCCGGTAAGCACGCGCGCCACAATCAGCGAGCCGTAGCTCGGCGCCATCCAGGCAATCACATTGCCCAGCGTGAACAGCACCATCAGGGCTACCAGCAGGGTCTTGCGCGGCACGCGGCCGGTCAGCGCGGTCAGCACCGGCGCACCGACCGCCACGCCCAGGGCGTACAGCGACACCAGCAGACCGGCCGAGGGCAGGGACACGCCGAGATCGGCGGCAATCGTCGGGATCAGCCCGACGATGACGAATTCAGTGGTGCCGATGGCGTACGCACCCAGCGTAAGCGCCAACAGGGCCAAGGGGATGCCACGGGACATGAGCGTTACCGGTGGAAGAAGAGGCTGCGCAGTCTGCGCGCCGGACTCTTGCAGAAAAACCGGCCTTCACGCCAATGACTCTTGCTTCATGGTCAATAATGGACGCCCCACCCTCGATTGCCTGCCATGAAGACCACCCTGGATGAAATGCAGGCGTTCATCGCCGTCATCGACAGCGGCTCGATCACCGCGGCGGCCGAGGAACTGGGCCAGACCACCTCCGGGGTCAGCCGGGCGTTGGGCCGTCTGGAGGAAAAACTGGGTACCACCCTGCTGACCCGCACCACCCGCCGGCTGCAGCTCACCGAAGAAGGCGATGCGTTCCTGGCCCAGGCCCGCGCCATCGTGGCCTCGGTGGAAGCGGCCGAAGAGCAGATGACGGCGCGCCGGCAGCGCCCGGCCGGTCGCCTGCGCGTGGATGCGGCCACCCCGTTCGTGCTGCACGTGATCGCCCCGCTGGTGGCCGGTTACCGCGCGCGATACCCGGAGGTGCAGCTGGAGCTCAACAGCAGCGAGCGTTACATCGACCTGCTCGAGCGCCGCACCGACGTGGCCATCCGCATCGGCCCGCTGGCCGATTCCACCCTGCATGCGCGCCCGCTCGCGCACAGCCGGCTGCGGGTGCTGGCCAGCCCGGCCTATCTGGCCGAGCACGGCGCCCCGAAACAAGTAGAGGATCTGGACAACCACGCGCTGCTCGGCTTCAACGAACCCGATTCGCTCAACCATTGGCCGCTGCCCGGCCGCACCGATGCGCTGCTGCACATCCGCCCGGCGGTGGCCGTGTCCAGCGGTGAAACCCTGCGTCGGCTGGCGCTGGAAGGGGCCGGCGTGGTCTGCCTGTCCGATTTCATGACCCAGCGCGACCGCGACGCGGGCACGCTGGTGCAGGTGCTGCCGGCGCTCACCGTAGAAGTACGTCAGCCCATCCATGCGGTGTACTACCGCAATACTGCCGTCTCGGCGCGCATCACCAGCTTCCTCGACTACCTGGCAGACGCCATGACGGGCCAGGCCTTCCTCCGGTAGCGCCGGCCGTTGGCCGGCCCTCATGAACGGTGAGACGCCTGCATGGGCCGGCCAACGGCCGGCGCTACCCGGCGGGGATTAAATATGTAACTATTGGTGTTACATGAAATCCAGCAACCAGTTCTCCGACGCGCTCCACATCATGGCCCACCTGGTCGGCCAGGCCGGGCCGCGCACCTCCGAACAGCTCGCCACCTGCCTGCCCACCCACCCGGTGGTGATCCGCCGCCTGCTGGCGGCCCTGCACAAGGGCGGGCTGGTGCGCACCGTGCGCGGCCATGGCGGCGGCAGCCAGCTGGCGCGCGACCCGGCCACGATCACCCTGCACGATGTGTATGTCGCCATCGGGTCGCCCGCGTTGCTGCACACCGGTGCGCGTGAAACCGGGCGCGGCTGCCCGGTGCAGCAGGTGGTCAACGCCGCCCTTGATGAGAGCTACCAACAGGCGCAGGCGCTGCTCGAACAACGCCTGCACGCCACCACGCTGGCTGCCTTGGGCGACGCCTTTGCCCAGCACCTGGCACAGCACGCCACAGGAGTTCCGCATGACCTTTGATGCCGTGATCGTCGGCGGCAGTTTCGCCGGCCTCTCCGCCGCCATGATGCTGGCGCGTGCGCGCCGCAGCGTGCTGGTGATCGACAGCGGCCTGCCGCGCAACCGCTTCTCAAGCCACTCCCATGGCGTGCTGGGTCTGGACGGCATCTCCGGCAGCGACCTGCTGCGCCAGGCCAAGGCGCAGCTGCTCGGCTACCCCAGCGTGCGCTGGGCCAATGACACCGTCACCGACGCGCATGCCACGGTGGATGGCTTCGCGGTCAGCACTGCGGCCGGCGAAACCTGGGCGGCGCGCAAGCTGCTGCTGGCCACCGGCATACGCGATGTGTTGCCCGAACTCCCCGGCCTTGCTGAACGCTGGGGCCACAGCGTGTTGCACTGCCCGTACTGCCACGGCTATGAGGTGGGCGGTGGTGCCATCGGGTTGCTGGGCGGGCATCCGATGTCGCCAATCATGGCCGGGCTGATCGCCGACTGGGGCCAGGTCACCTTGTTCACGCAGGGCATGGCACTGGACGACGAGCAGCTGGGTACGCTGCAGCGGCGCGGCGTGCAGATCGAAACCGAAACGGTCGTGGCACTGGAAGGCGACGCACCGCAGTTGAGTGGTGCGCTGCTGGCTGATGGACGCCGCATCGATCTGCGCGCGCTGTTCGTCAGCGCGCGCCAGGAAATGGGCGCGGCGCTGGTGGAGCAGCTCGGCTGTGAACTGGAAGAAAGCCCGGTAGGCGTGCTGGTGCGGGTGGATGCGCAGAAGCAGACCACCGTGCCCGGTGTATACGCGGCGGGTGATGCAACGTTGATGGGAAACATCACCCTGGCCAGTGCAGAAGGTGTGCGAGCCGGGGTCAGCATGCACCACGCGCTGGTGGCGGAAGACGGGGCGGCGGTGGCGTGACATGGAAGCGGCCACCGTCGGGTGGCCGCTTCTGGTGCGATCGCTTTGGGTGGGATGGCGCCAGCCACGCAGGGCGTGGCGCTACGTCAGGCGGCGCTTGCGCTTTCCAGCTGCGCGATGTCGTCGGCGGTCAGGCCGACCTGCGCGGCGGCGAGGACGTCGCGCAACTGCTCCACGCGGGTGGCGCTGACGATCGGCGCGGTGATGCCGGGGCGGGCGATCAACCATGCGATCGCGATCTGTGTGGCGGTGGCGTTGTAGGTGCTGGCAACGTCGTCCAGCGCCTGCAGGATGCGCAGGCCACGCGGGTTGACGTACCTGGCCACCACGCTGCTGCCGCGCGAGCTGCTCTTGGCCGCGTCATCCGCACTGCGGTACTTGCCGCTGAGGAAACCACTGGCCAGCGAGTAGTAGCTGATCACGCCGAGTCCGTGTTCGCGGGCCACCGCTTCCAGCCCGCTTTCGTAGCCGGCACGGTCGTACAGGTTGTATTCGGGCTGCAGCGTTTCGTAACGGGGCAGCTTGTAGTCCGCCGACACCTTGAGCGCCGCCTGCAGGCGCTCGGCGCTGTAGTTGGACGCACCAATCGCGCGCACCTTGCCCTGTTCGATGAGCCGCCCAAACGCAGCCAGCGTGGTCTCCAGCGGCGTGGATTCGTCGTCTTCATGCGCCTGGTACAGATCGATCACATCGGTCTGCAGGCGGCGCAGCGAATCTTCCACCGCCGCAGTGATGTTGTCGGACGAGAGCCCGGGGTGTTCGGCCCACTTGGCTACTTTCGTTGCCAGCACCACCTTGTCGCGTTTGCCGCTGCGCTGGAACCAGCGGCCGAGGATCGTTTCCGACTCACCGCCCTGGTTGCCCGGTACCCAGGCCGAATACACGTCGGCGGTATCGACCAGGCTGTAGCCGGCATCGACGAACGCATCGAGCAGGGCGAACGAGGTCTTCTCGTCCGCGCCCCAGCCGAACACGTTGCCGCCGAACGCGATGGGAAGCACTTTCAGGCCGGAGCGGCCGAGTTCGCGCGGTGCAGTCATGGGCAATCCTCCAGTCAAATCCAATGTCACAGCATAAGTGCCTGCCCATGACACCGCTGCGGCGCCCGCCACAAAACAGTGTTCCGCTTCGCTGCACTGCACTAACGTTTTGTGAACACCTTTGACATCGCGGCTGCTAGGCTCGCCGCATCCCGCCACCGTAGGTGATCCGATGAAAGCCCGTTCGCTCAGCTGTGCCTGCCTGTTCACCGTCTCCACGCTGCTGCTTGCCGCCCCCGCCATGGCGATCAAGCCGGCCGGCCCCAACGCCCAGCCGGCGGTCACGGCGGCGGTGCAGGCCGCCGTCGACGGCAAGGGCCGCGACCCGGCCAACGTGAAGCGCGATGCCTACCGCCATCCGGCGCAGACGCTGTCGTTCTTCGGCGTGCAACCGGGCCAGACCGTGGTGGAGATCACCCCCGGCGGCGGCTGGTACTCGGAAATCCTGGCCCCGCTGCTGCGCGACAAGGGCACCTACGTCGCCGCCGTGGTCGACCCCCTGGCCGTGGCCGAAGGCAAGGGCCGCGATTACCAGCAGCGCGGTCGCGACGCGCTGGAAAAGAAGTTCGCCGACACCCCGGCCCTCTACGACAAGGCCAAGGTCGTGGGCTATGACCCCAAGGCCCCGACGTTCGGCGCCGACAACTCCGCCGATGTCGTGCTGACCTTCCGCAACGTGCACAACTGGCGCAGCGCCAACCAGGCCGAAGGCATGTTCAAGGGCTTCTACAGCGTGCTCAAGCCCGGTGGCGTGCTCGGCGTGGTCGAACACCGTGCCAAGGCCGACGTGCCAGCCGATGACAAGAGCGGCTACGTAGGCCAGGCCCAGGTGATCGCGATGGCCGAAGCCGCCGGCTTCAAGCTGGCCGGCAGCAGCGAGATCAATGCCAACCCGCGCGACACCAAGGACTACCCGAACGGCGTGTGGACCCTGCCGCCGACCAACCAGCACGAGCCCAGCGATGCCGCGAAGTACAAGGCCATCGGCGAAAGCGACCGCATGACCCTGCGCTTCACAAAGTAGTGCCGGGCCCTGCCCGGCAACCGTAACGCGGACGAATCGGGGTACCGACCGTTGGTCGGTACCCCCGCACCCGAAGGCACGCAATGGGACAATGACCCATCGCCACCCACGTTCGGCCCCATGCTCATCGCCCTCAACAAGCCCTTCAACGTCCTGTGTCAGTTCACCGACAGGAGCCAGCCGCCGCGCGTGACACTGGCCGGCTTCGGCCTGCCGCCAGGCGTGTACGCGGCGGGGCGGCTGGACTACGACAGCGAAGGCCTGCTGCTGCTCACCGACGACGGCAAGCTCGCACATCGGCTGACCGACCCGCGCCACAAGGAAGACAAGACCTACTGGGTGCAGGTGGAAGGCACCCCGAGCGACGCGCAGCTGCAGGCATTGCGCAGGGGCGTGCAGTTGAACGATGGCCCGACCCTGCCCGCAGGCGTGGAGCATCTGGAAACCCCGGCGTTGTGGGCGCGCGATCCGCCGGTACGGTTCCGCAAGACCGTGCCCGATGCCTGGCTGGCGATCACCCTGCGCGAAGGCCGCAACCGCCAGGTGCGGCGGATGACCGCGGCGGTGGGCCTGCCCACGTTGCGCCTGGTACGTGTTGCCATGGGCCCGCACCGCCTGGACGGCCTGCAACCCGGCCAATGGCACCCGCTGTAGAGCCACGCCCTGCGTGGCTGCGCACGATGCCGACACCGCGACCAGCCACGCAGGGCGTGGCTCTACGCTGGCGTAAAAAAACCGCCGGTGTCCACCGGCGGTTCTTCATTCAACCTTCAACGCCCTGATCCGTCAGGTATCGCTGCCGATATCGCTGTGCTCATCCACCACCGTGGTATTGCGGCGGTTGCGCGCGCTGATGCGCTCTGCCTGCCCATCCACCACGCTGCCCCTGGCCAGCTTCTTCTTCTGCTGCTTGCGGTACAGCGCATAGCCCAGCAGGCCCACGCCCACCGCGGCCACCGCAATGGTCGCAGCCGGGTTACGGCGAACCGCCTTGGCGGCCACCTTGCTGCCGGTCTTCACCGCGCCGAGCGCCGCACCGGTCTTGATCCAGTCCGTTGCCTGTGGGCCGAGGTGGCGCAGGTTGCTGCCGGCGTGCTTCAGGCCGTCGCCTGCGCTGCTTGCCAGATCCAGTGCACGCTCCAGGGCGCGGTCGGTAATAACGGTCAGTCTGCTCATGGGGGGTCCTTTGCCTCGATTCGGTATCCAGTGTCGCGCGGGGGTCGTGTAGGGCGTGTTATCCGCCAGCCACGGTCTGGTCACCACCATAACCAATCTGCAACAGCGATGTAGAGCCACGCCCTGCGTGGCTGAACGCGGTGCCAGATACATTCCACGGCCACGCAGGGCGTGGCTCTATGTCCCGCGCGGCTTGGCCCGGTGCGTGGCGCTGGCCGTCCACGGATCGTCCGGCCAGGGGTGCCGGGGATAACGCCCCTTCATCTCCTTCTTTACCTCCGCGTAGGTGTTCGCCCAGAAGTTGCGCAGGTCCTGGGTGACCTGCAGCGGGCGGCCACCGGGGGAGAGCAGATGCAGCGTGAGCGGAACGCGGCCATCGGCAATGCGCGGCGTATCGGCCAGCCCGAACAGCTCCTGCAGCTTCACCGCCAGCACCGGCGGCTGCGGCGTGCTGCCATCGGCGTCCACCGCATACGAGATCGGCCGCTCCATCCCCGACGGCACTGCAATGCGCACCGGCGCATGCCGGTCGATCAACTGGCGCTGCGCCCAGGGCATCGGCGACTTCAGCGCCTCGCCCAGCGTGGCCTCATCCAGCGCATCCAGGCGCGTCTTGTCGTTGAACGCCGGCGTCAGCCATGTCGTGAGCGTCTCCATCAGCGCGGCGTCGGAGACATCCGGCAGCTCCAGCTCCGGCATCCACGCGCGCAGCGCCAACGCACGTGCCTGCCACTGGCGCAGCCCCTCGGTCCACGGCAGCGCGTCCAGCCCCAGCTCGCGCACCGCCTCGGTCAGCGCCTGCGCGGCCTGGGCCGGATCGACCCGCCCGGCCGAGCGGCTGTCCAGCACGATGCGGTCGAAGCGGCTCTCGCGGCGCGCCACCAGCGCCCGCTTGTCCGCGTCCCAGCGCACCACGTCCTGCTGCTGGAAGCGCTGCGGGAAATCCCGGCGCAGCCGGTTCTCGTCCACCGGCGCGGCGCGCAGCAGCAATGCATCGCGTGCTTCATAGCGCAGCTCCACCGCCACCAGCCACGGCTCGCCGCGCAGGTCGCTGGGGTCGAACAGGCGTGCGCTGCGCCCATTGGCCAGCAGATAGCGCAAAGGATCGGTGGGATGGCGCGCCGCGATCCGGTCGGGGAAGGCGTGCGCCAGCAGGTCGCCCAGCTGGTGTGCCTCCACTGACGAGGGGGGCGCGGTGTCGCAGCGCAGGCGCCGTCGCCATTGCTTGCTTGCCGCATCGATGGTGGCCAGCGCACCGCGATTTGCGTCATGCGGCGCGCGCCCCTGCCGGAACGCGGCCAGCGCCCGCCAGCGCGCAGCCAACGCATCGCCGCCCTGGCGCAGCGGATCGCGCGCTTCCACCAGCGCGGCCAGGTCGCAGGCCAGCGCCTGTTCGGTCGCGTTGCCGGCGGCCAGCAGCATCGCTGCAAGCCGCGGGTGCGTGCCCAGCGTCAGCATGCGCCGGCCCAATGCGGTGAGCACGCCGGTATCGCTCAACGCGCCCAGCCGCTGCAGCAGCTCGCGCGCGGCGGCCATCGCGCCTACCGGTGGTGCATCCACGAAGCGCAGGTCCTCGCTGCCCCACGCGGCCAGCTCCAGCGCCAGCGCGGCCAGTTCCACCTGGGCGATTTCCGGCCGGCGCTGCGCCTCCAGCCGCTGCGATTGCGGCCACAGCCGCCAGGCCCAGCCCTCGGCCACGCGCCCGGCGCGGCCGGCACGCTGGTCGGCCGAGGCCTGCGCGATATTCACCACATCCAGCCGCGAAAAACCGCTGTTGGGGTCATAGCGCGGTTCGCGCGCCAACCCTGCATCCACCACCACGCGCACACCGGGCAGGGTGACCGAAGATTCGGCCACGTTGGTGGCCAGCACCACCCGGCGCTGGCCCTGCGGGTCCGGCTGCAGCACGCGCGATTGCTGGTCCACCGGCAGCTCGCCATGCAGCGGCAGCACCTGGATGCCGGGTGGCAGCGCCTGTTCCAGCGCCGCCTGGGTGCGCGAGATCTCGCGCTGGCCGGGCAGGAACACCAGCACGTCGCCGGGATGCTCGGCCAATGCCTGTTCCACCGCGCGCCGCGCCTGCGCTTCCAGCGCTTCATCGCGGCGGGCCGGGAAATGGCTCACCGCCACCGGGAAACTCCGGCCCGCGCTGCTCAGGCGCGGCGCATCCAGGAACTGCGCCAGCCGCTCGCCATCCAGCGTGGCCGACATCACCACGATGCGCAGGTCCTCGCGCAGCTGCGCCTGCACGTCGAGTGCCAACGCCAGGCCAAGGTCGGCCGCCAGGTGGCGTTCATGGAATTCATCGAACAGCAGCGCGCCCACGCCTTCCAGCATCGGGTCGTCCTGCAGCATGCGGGTCAGGATGCCCTCGGTGACTACCTCCACCCGGGTGCGCGCGGACACCTTGTTCTCGAAGCGGATGCGGTAACCCACCGTCTCGCCCACGTCCTGGCCCAGCTGCCGCGCCATGAACTGCGCTGCGCTGCGCGCGGCCACCCGGCGCGGTTCCAGCATGATGATCTTCCGGCCTTCCAGCCACGGGGCGTCCAGCAGCGCCAGCGGCACCTGGGTGGTCTTGCCCGCGCCCGGCGGCGCTTCCAGCACCAGGCGCGGGTGCGTGGCCAGCTGCGTGGCGATCTGCGGCAGCAGCTCGGAAATCGGAAAACTCGGCGTACTCATGCCGCAAGGATACGGGCCGGCGGCAGGGCCGGCGAGCCGACCGGGCAGGGGCCGCACAGGCGGCACGTTACAATGGCGCGATCAACTGCCCTGTAGCTGCCCCATGCAACTGATCGATATCGGCGCCAACCTCACCCACGATTCCTTCGACCGCGACCGCGATGCCGTGCTGGCCCGCGCCCGCGACGCCGGCGTGGTGCAGATGGTGCTGACCGGCGCCAGCCGCGAGCATTCGCCGATGGCGCTGGAACTGGCGCGCCAGCACCCGGGCTTCCTGTACGCCACCGCCGGCGTGCACCCGCACCATGCGGTGGAATACACCGACGAGTGCGATGCTGAGATGCGCGCGCTGCATGCGCATGCCGAAGTGGTGGCCGTGGGCGAGTGCGGCCTGGACTACTTCCGCGATTTCGCCCCGCGCCCGGCCCAGCACCGCGCCTTCGAGCGCCAGCTGCAGCTGGCCAGTGACGTGCGTGCCGCGGATGGACAGCGCAAGCCGCTGTTCCTGCACCAGCGCGACGCGCATGCCGATTTCATGGCGCAGATGAAGAACTTCGACGGCCGCCTTGGCGCGGCGGTGGTGCATTGCTTCACCGGTGAGCGCCAGGAGCTGTTCGATTACCTGGACCAGGACTGGTATATCGGCATCACCGGTTGGCTGTGCGACGAGCGCCGCGGCGCGCACCTGCGCGAGCTGGTGAAGCACATTCCGGCCGAGCGGCTGATGATCGAAACCGATGCGCCGTACCTGTTGCCGCGCAGCTTGAAGCCGATGCCGAAGGACCGGCGCAACGAGCCGATGTTCCTGGCCCATATTGTTGAAGAGCTGGCGCGGGATCGCGGCGAGGACGTGGAGCTGACCGCAGCGAACGCGACCGCAGCGACACGAACGTTCTTCCGCCTGCCACAGGCCTGAGCAATTGAATCGGCCGGTGCCGTAGAGCCACGCCCTGCGTGGCTGACGCGCCGACCAACGTCGGTTTCGCCATACGTTGCAGCCACGCAGGGCGTGGCTCTACCGGTGCTTGAGCCCCTCGCGGTACGTCGCGAACGTCGGCTTCCACCCCAACGCCTCACGTGTTCCCCGGCTGTCGATACGCTTGTTGCTGGCGTAGAAACGCCGCAATGCCGGGCTCACCGCCGGGTCATCCCACGCCACCGCAGGCGGCATCGCAAACCCACCCAGCTTGGCCGCGAACGCCAGCACCTCCTGCGGCGCGGCCGGCTCATCATCGGCGGGCAGATACAACGCCTCACCCTGATGACCCATCGCGGCGACAACCACCGCCGCCAGGTCCTCCACATGCAGCCGGTTGAACACCAACCCCGGCCGCACCACCTGTCGCGCCCGACCGTCAGCCAGCTGTACCAGTGCGTTGCGTCCAGGCCCATAGATTCCGGGCAGGCGGAACACGGCCGATGCCACACTCTTGTCACGGGCAAGCGCACGCCACTGGGCCTCGGCCAGCAACCGCCGTCGCGCCGTCTCATCCACCGCATCGGCCACCGACGTCTCGTCGACCCAGCCCCCATCGCGGTCGGCATACACCGCTGTTGAAGATAAATACCCCACCCAGCGCAGGGCAGGGCTCCGGCGCAGTTCGGCCGCCAGCAGTCGCAGCGCAGGGTCGCCCATTTCATCTGGTGGCAGCGTACATACCACCGCCTCCGCGCAACGAATTGTCTCCAGCAGCGTAGCGCCGGGCTCTGCCCGGCCAAGCGTGGTGCAAACCGCACCGCCATTCCCCAGCCCATCCGCCACCCATCGGTGACGAATCAACCCATCGTCCGGCGCCGCCTCAAGGTTCCGCACCGTTCCACTGCACACCACGCCCTGCGATTGCAGCAACGCCGCAATATGCCGCCCGCTGTACCCCAGGCCCAGCACCAGCACGCGCGCCGGTAGCTCGCCTGCCACCACGCTCAGCCCGCGCGCTGGCGCTGGTAGGCCTGCAGATGCGCATACGCCACCGCCAGCAGCGGCGCCGCCTGGCCCGCCGCGCGCGCCCGCACCAGCATGTTGCCTACGATCTGCTCGGCCTCCACCTGCTGGCCGGCGTCCAGATCGCGCAGCATCGACGCCTTCAGCGCCGAGCCTTCCTGTGTGGTCGCGGTCAGCGCAACTGCCTGTGCCTTCTCCGGAATCGGCTCGCCGGCCGCCTCGGCCACCGCAAGGCATTCGGCATACAGTCCGCGCACGATGTCCGCGCCATCATCGGTAGCCACAATCGTGCCCACATCCGCCCGCATCAGGCAGGTTGCCGCCGCCAACGTGGTCAGGAACGTGTACTTGATCCACTGCTCCTGCCCGATCACATCACTGGCTGCATGGTCCACCCCGGCCTGCACGCACGCCGCCGCCAGGGCAAGCACCCGCGCGCTGCTGCCGGGCGTATCGCGCTCGCCAAAGGTCAACTTCGCCGCAGGTGCCAGGTGCAGCACCGCGCCATCGGCCGCCTTGGTCGCACTGATGAAACACAGCCCGCCCAGCACCGCATCGCGCCCGAAGCGCGCATCCAGTGCCGCGTAGTGGCGCAGCCCGTTGAGGATCGGCAGCACGGTCGTGCGGGAGGACACAGCAGGTGCAATCGCCTCGATGGAGCTGTCCAGGTCGTAGGCCTTGCAGCTCAAGATCACCAGATCGAAGGGCTGCTCCGCCGCCAGCACAGGCAGTGCATCGGCAGTGACGTGGGCCACCGGCAAGGTTGCATCACCCAACGGGCTGCGGATGACCAGCCCTTCGTTGTCCAGCTGTGCCGCGCGGGCAGGGCGGACCAGGAAGGTGACGTCAACCCCAGCCTGGGCCAGACGGCCGCCGAAGTAACCGCCGGTGCCGCCGGCGCCCAGTACAAGAATGCGCATCGCCTTTCTCCATCAATCCTGAGGGCCGGCCAACGGCCGGCGCTACCGGGGGTGTGTCAGCTGCGCATGCCCACGCCGCGCTTGAGCAGCCACAGCGCCAGTGCGGTCAGCACCACCACGAAACCGATCATCAGCGCGTATGCCACCCACAGCGGCACGTCGCTGGTGCCCAGCAGGCCGTAGCGGAATGCGTTGACCATGTAGAAGATCGGGTTGGCGTGCGTGGCCGCTTCGGCCCACGTCGGCAGCAGCTTCACCGAATAGAACACGCCGCCCAGGTAGGTCAGCGGGGTCAGGATGAAGGTCGGCACGATCGCCACGTCATCGAACTTCTTGGCGTACACCGCATTGATGAAACCGGCCAGCGAGAAGATCGTCGCGCCCAGCAGCACCGTGGTCAGCGTCACCAGCGGGTGCGGAATGCGCACCGGCGTGAAGAACATCGCGATGATCAGCACGATCACGCCCACCATCAGCCCGCGCAGCACCGCACCGGACACATAGCCCCACAGGATCACCCAGTTCGGCATCGGGCTCACCAGCAGCTCTTCCACGTGCCGCCCGAACTTCGCCCCGAAGAACGACGAACTGATGTTGCCGTAGCTGTTCTGGATCACGCTCATCATCACCAGGCCCGGCACGATGAACTGCATGTAGCTGTAGCCACCCATTTCGCCCACGCGCGAGCCGATCAGCCCACCGAAGATCAGGAAGTACAGCGTCATCGTGATCGCCGGCGGCACCAGCGTCTGGCCCCAGATGCGCAGGATGCGCGCCACTTCGCGGCGCACGATCGTCATCAGCGCAATCCGGTTGCGCTGGCCGTCGGTCAGGACAGGGGTTGGGGTGCTGCTCATGCCGCGTTCTCCTGGTTGCCGGTGAGGCGCACGAACAGCTCCTCCAGGCGGTTGCTCTTGGTCCGCATCGACCGCACCCGGATACCCGACGCGTTCAGCGCCCCGAACACCCGGTTCAGATCCATCGCGCGCGGCATGTCCACGTCCAGCGTGTGCCCGTCGATGGCCGTCATCGTGGTGCCCTCGATCACCGGCAGCTGCACCGGCAGCTCACCGTCGATATCGAACAGGAAGCCTTCCACGTCCAGCTTGGCCAGCAGCTCGCGCATCGGCCCCTGGGTGACGATCTGGCCGTGGTTGATGATGGCCAGGTTGCGGCACAGGTGTTCGGCCTCTTCCAGGTAATGGGTGGTGAGGATGATCGTGGTGCCGGCGGCGTTGATCTCCTTCAGCACCCGCCACATGTCGCGGCGGATCTCGATATCCACGCCTGCGGTGGGCTCATCCAGGATCAGCAGGCGCGGGCGGGTCATCATCGCCCGGGCGATCATCAGCCGGCGCTTCATGCCGCCCGACAACGTGCGGCTCATCACCTGCGCCTTTTCCCACAGGTGGGCGCGCTTGAGCTCCTCTTCGGCCATCTTCTCGGCCTCCGGGCGGGCCACGCCGTAGAAACCGGCGTAGTTGACCAGGATGTCGAAGGGCTTCTCGAACAGGTTGAAGTTGATTTCCTGCGGCACCAGGCCGATCAGGCGCATGGTGGCGCTGCGGTTGCGCACCAGGTCGCTGCCGAATACCTCGACCTGGCCCTCGCTCAGGTTCACCAGCGAGCTGATGATGCCGATCAGGGTGGACTTGCCGGCCCCGTTCGGGCCCAGCAGCGCGAAGAAGTCGCCCGGGGCAACGTCCAGCGAAACGCCTTTCAGCGCCTGGGTGCCGTTGTCATAGGTCTTGCGGAGGTCGCGCACCCGCAGGGCGGGGGCGGTACGGGTCGCGGGAGTGTTCTGGGATGCCAAGCTCTTGCCTTCGCGCCCAAGGGACGGCGCTGGATAGGGGCGGGGGAGCGGCTATTATAGAAGGCCCCGAGGGTTTGCCCCGGCTACACACTGTTTCCCAAATTCGTGCCTGTTCAATTCCCCCTCAAGCTGATCGACCGGCGCATGCTGGCCCCCACCGTCGGCCACTACCAGTTCCTGCGTGATGACGGCCAACCGCTGGATTTCCAGCCCGGTCAGTTCATCCAGGTCCATTTCGAGTACGCCGACGGCACCGCCACCAGGCGCAGCTACTCCCTGGCCACGATCCACGACCACGCCCTGGCCCCGGGCGAAGCCGTTGATATTGCAGTCAGCTTCGTGCCCGGCGGGGCCGCCACCGCCCTGTTCGAGGGCCTGGACATCGGCGGCCACGTGACCGCCAGCGGCCCATTCGGCCGGTTCTGCCTGATGCCCGGCGACCACAACGCCCGCTACCTGCTCATCGCCACCGGCACCGGGGTCACCCCGTACCGCTCCATGCTGCCGCTGCTGGCCACCGCCATGGCCGAGCGCGGGGTGGAAGTAGTGCTGCTGCAGGGCGCCCGCACCCCCGAAGAGCTGCTCTACAGCGAGGACTTCCATGCCTTCGCCGCCGCCCACCCGGGCTTCCGCTACGTGCCGTGCCTGTCCCGCGAGCTCCCCGAGAACCCGCATCCGGACGTCCGCCACGGCTACGTGCAGCAGCACCTGGCCGAATTCGCCCCCAACCCGGCCACCGACATCGCCTACCTGTGCGGCAACCCGGACATGGTGGATGCGACCTTCGAGGCGCTGAAGGAGGCGGGCCTGCCGACCCCGCAGGTGCGGCGGGAGAAGTACGTCAGCAGCAAGTAATCAACGCGTTTCCGGAAATGTGAAGGGCGTCGTTGCAGCCATTGAAGGACCGGCATGGCATTCATGCCACGGATGTCCCGACCCGGTTAAAGGGGCATTGGCCGCCACGAACGTGGTCCCACCAAGAGTGGTTAAGCGAGTCCGGCCCGCTACAAGCTTCAGCAGATGCCCGCCTTGCGCGGGCATTTTGCTTTTCAGGTCTTTATCAGAATGTCCAGAATGCTGGTTCTTTCTGCTGTGGCAAGCACGTCCTCCAGGTCTTCGCGATGGTAGGCGCGCTCTGCAAACAGCCTGATGCTTGCCCCACCCGTGACCTTCCGCTCAACGCGAAAGTACATCACGTAGTGGCCAGTAGGCTGATCCCTCTTCACCGCGAAGTGGTTCCTGCGCCGCGTCACGTAGTAGATGCGCTCATCAAGGCGACGCAGAAGATCTGGCAGTGCTCTGCTAGCCGCCCAACGTGTGGGGCAGAACACCCGAGGGTCATTTGGCCTCACCCCCAGTAATAGATATGGTCCGGATCAAACCTGGGCAGCTTGGACGGGTCTTGAGTGAAGCAATGATGGGAGTACTCGACCCGGACGCGTATGTGCAGGGCAGACCTGCCGACGCCAGCATCGCCTTTGAAGACGACGTAACGGGGATGTAGGGGCTTCAAGGAATATCTTTCACCGTCTTGATGATGATCCACCCAAACGACGCTCCTGCTATACGTTCCCATGCTTCCCTGCCTCAAGATTCAGACTGCGGCAATGGGTAGCCCGCGCTGATCTTAAACTTTTAGCAGGGGGGTTGACTCGTTGGCATAGGCGTTTGCGACAGCCTTTGTTCGCGGCAACAAGTCAAGGGGCAAGGCCAACGCGCCCAAAGAGCATGGTTGAATGTGACTGCGCGGGAAGGACGGCCTCACTGGCAGCCGAACCGCCAGCACTCGCGGTGAAACGACAGCAACGCCACCTCTACCCGGAGCGTGTTGCCATGTAAGTGTTCGCACCACGCACCAATGCAAACCCGGTTACGGGCCCGTCTCCGGCACGTTGCACGTTCAGAACCCTATCGAGCCTTGCCTTACCAACAATTTCTCAAACCGCGCCAGCGAGGGCTCGAAACACTGTCGCAGGCCACGAACCTGGTCGATCCGATGGCTCTCGGTGTACATGACCACGTGCATGGCCTCAACCAGCTGGGCGATTCTTGCCATCGGGTCGGCAAGCCCACAGCTGTTCTTCCCAAATGCCTCCAGGTCTGCCCTCGCTGCCATCAGGCCCCTCTGGTGATTCAATGTCAGGGCCAACACGTCGCTGGGAAGGTAGCAGGTGGTGCAGACGATGTCGTAGGCCGGCGACATCTTCACGCTGCCCTTGGAGGGATCTTCGTAGATCACGCCGAAGTTCTTGAGGTGCGCATCACCGTTGCCGACCAACACGGACAACGCGACCTGGTCGAAAAGCTGCGCCAACGCCGCTGGCCGTTGCTCGACCGAGCAGTAAAGATTGAGCACCTGGGCAACCTGCTCATAGCTCAGGTTGTACTTTGCTTTCGCATTGAGTCCTACAAGGACGGCGATGTCCTCAAACCCGATTGGCACTCCTGCCTGCGTACGATCGAACCGCCGCATGACGAAGCGTTTACCATCTTCTGAAAGATGGAACTCGGGTACCGGAATGCCTGCTTCCCGGGCGATGGACATGCAAAGGTATTCGTTGATTGCCAAGCCGGGGAAGTGGGCACCTTCGGTTTTGACGATCAGCTCCCGCGTCGGGACAAGTGCCTTGCCGAATATTGCGCCGGACTGTTCTGGAACCAGGAGTTTCGGCTGCATGCCGGAGACGCCCGACCGCAACAGGTATTCGTCAGCCAATTCCTGGAACAGATCCCTGGTTCCCTGGTCGGCAAGCACCTGCGAAAGTTCTACGCCCACCGCCACACCGGCGGTGAACTGGGAGCTGGTAAGCGATATGCGACCAATCCCGGCTTCACCGCCCGTCATTGCAAGCAGCAGCATGGGATCAAGCGCTGTTGTTTTCCCGAACCGATGCTGCAGCATCTCCAACATGTGGCCTTCGGGCAGGTTCATCTGGAAGATGGCCATGGGTTCGGGGCCGTCGTAGGGCTCCATGCGTACCGGCATGCCCAAGGACACCGCGCAGGGGGGTAAGGCGTCTTGGGCGTAGCTGAAGGTGTAGTAGCCCACGTAGTCCAACTGCCCCGAGAGGCCTTGGGGCGTCGATACCGTCATGGTGGTGCGCTTGGCCATCACTTGCCTCCGGCCGGCGGCTCTGCGGGCTTGGTAGTGTGACCGGAGCTCACCCGCATCCGACGCAGGCTATATG
Organism: Stenotrophomonas sp. AB1(2024); assembly: GCF_037482345.1. Lineage (NCBI taxonomy): Bacteria > Pseudomonadati > Pseudomonadota > Gammaproteobacteria > Lysobacterales > Lysobacteraceae > Stenotrophomonas > Stenotrophomonas sp. AB1(2024). Next base: position 1,770,589 of record NZ_JBBHKO020000001.1, on the reverse strand, counting down.
CCGCGCTGTCGGCCATCTGCCCCGTCGTACGACGGTCGTAGAGGGTTTGAGAGGGCTCCAGACCAAGCAGCGACTGAACTTCCGCCGTTGTTGGCTTGGAGGCAGGCACGACGCTGAGCTCGCCGCCCATGCTTTCCAACACGGCCACAACGGTCCCGAGGGCAATCCCGGCCGCCCCCTTTTCCAGCTCGATGATCGTTTTCCGGTTGACACCGGCCGCAGCGGCCAAGTCCGACTGGCTCAGGCCACGCTGGGTGCGCATGCTTCTGATCTCGGCAGCAAGGCGTAGAAGGATGACGTCTTTCATGTTAGCTATTTTACACATATCTGCCGACATGTCCGCAATATTGGACGCAACAAGTCCAAAATAACTAACATAACGTGATCAATGTCCTGTATATAGGGCATTCTGGCTGGCTTGGTAGTACTTCACCTGTCGGCTTCACCTTCCAAGGTTTCGAAAGCAATTTGTGCCGCCCCGGCTCATTTACTCGTGCCCATGCTGCACGCCCGGCGAGAGCAGCGAGATATCTCAGTCTGCCGTGGAGGAGTACCTGCGATCTGGTGGGCACATAGCTTTGATTGGCGATCTCCAGCTATGTGGGGCTGCTGCAGGGAGCGCCAACGTAAGCGAGGTGACGGCCGAGCTCCACTTCGCCATGACTTCCATCAACCAAAGCAGCGACTGATAGGGGAGCAAGGATAGAGGTCAATGAAGGTCTCTACTCCATCGACAAGCTTTCGGATCAAAGTGAGTCCTACTCTGTCATAAGAGACGGTGATGCATGGAAGGTGCTGTACAAGGAACGAGGTCAGTTCACTCCCGTTGAGGCTGGCCTTACGGAAGATGATGCGTGCGATCCGGTCTACCAGATGTTTGCGGATTCTCTATACCAGCGGACAGCCCGCGATCAAAGAACACGATGAGTTCGAGAGCCTCAGGAACAAGCTCTACACGCTTTGCAGTCGGAACTAGCGCGATTGCTGGGCGTCGACATGCCGGAATCTGCATGTTGAGGTGCTGCCGGCCTGCGTCCGGCTTCCTACTGGCCGCACTTTTACCCGCCCCCCTTCGGTCACATCCAGCCCGCCCACCCGTCATGGCATGCTGAGACCCTTCAACCCAGGACGTGATCGAAATGCGACTTTCCTGCCGTCCCCTGGCCACCAGCGCGGCGTTGCTGCTGCTGGCGGCCTGCCAGGCTGCTCCGGAGGCACCCCCGGGAGCGGCTGAGCGCCAGTACGGAACACTGACGTTCAAGCCCTGCACCCTCACCAGCGCCCAGGCCAGCAACAACGTGGAAGCCGAGTGCGCCACGCTGCAGGTGCCCGAGAACCCCGATGCGCCCAACGGCCGCAAGATCGGCCTCAACATTGCCTGGCTGGATACCGCCAACGAAGGCGAGGGCAAGCAGGACCCGGTGTTCTTCCTGGCCGGCGGCCCGGGCCAGTCGGCCACGGAAGTGGCGGCCATCATCAACCAGTCGCTGCGCGAGGTGCGCAAGAAGCGCGACATCATCCTGGTCGACCAGCGCGGAACCGGCAAATCCAACCCGCTCAGCTGCCTGGGTGCAGATGGCAAGGAACTGGCCTTCGATGAGAGCGCCGCCGCCACGCCGGAGGTGATCGCCGAGTACGCCCAGCGCTGCGCCGCCACCCTGGTGGACCGCGCCGATACCCGCTTCTACACCACCACCCAGGCCATCGGCGACCTGGACGCGGTGCGCGCCGCGCTGGGCGTGGACAAGATCAACCTGGTCGGCGGTTCCTACGGTACCCGCGTGGCCCAGCAGTACGCCGCACGCTTCCCGCAGCACACCCGTGCCGTGGTGATCGACGGCGTGGTGCCCAACGACATCGTGGTCGGCGCCGATTTCGCCAACACCTTCGAATCGGCGATCACGCTGCAGTCCGCCCAATGCAGCAAGGACCCGGCCTGCGCCAAGCGCTTCCCGGTCGATACCCGCACCCAGCTGCGCAACGTGATGACCACGCTGGGCAAGGCACCGGTGGAAGTGGAGTACCGCGACCCCGGTACCGCCCAGATTCGTCGCGACACCATCAGTGCCGATACGGTGACCAGCCTGGCTTTCATGTTTTCGTACATGCCGGAGCTGTCCTCGCTGCTGCCGGTGGTACTGGATGAAGCCGCGCAGGGTCGCTATGCACCGCTGATGTCGCTCAACAGCCTGGTCACCCGTTCCATGTCCGGGCAGATGAACCGTGGCATGCAGTGGTCGGTGATCTGCGCCGAAGACTACGACCGCTTCCAGCCAGCGCCGGCCGGCGACAGCCTGCTGGGCCCGGAGCTGGCCCGCATGTTCTTTGCCGCCTGCCCGGTGTGGAAGACCGGCACGCGCCCGAAGAACTTCACCGCGCCGCTGAGTGCGCCGCTGCCGGTGTTGCTGCTGTCCGGTGAGTTCGATCCGGTCACCCCGCCGCGCTACGCCGAGCAGGTGCTCAAGACCCTGCCCAACGGCCGCCACCTGATCGCCAAGGGCCAGGCCCACGGCACCCTGGGGGCCGGCTGCATGCCGCGCCTGCTCGCGCAGTTCATGGACAAGGCCGATGCCAAATCGCTCGATGCCACCTGCCTGGATGCCCTGAGCCCGACCCCGGCCTTCACCTCATTCAACGGATGGGAACCATGATCGTCGCCGAGAACCTGCATAAAGCCTTCCAGACCAAGAGCGGCCTGATCAAGGCGGTGGAAAACGTGGGCTTCCAGGCCGAGGACGGCCGCATCACCGGCCTGCTCGGTCCCAACGGCGCGGGCAAGACCACCACCATGCGCATGCTCTACACCCTGATGGCGCCCGACCAGGGCCGGGTGCTGGTGGATGGGCTGGACGCGGCCACCAACGCGGTGGACGTGCGCCGCCGGCTGGGCGTGCTGCCCGACGCGCGTGGCGTCTACAAGCGCCTGACCGCGCGCGAGAACATCGCCTACTTCGGTGAGCTGCACGGCATGAGCGGGGCGCAGATCCGCGAGCGCACCAAGGTGCTGGCCAAGGCGCTGGACATGGACGACATCCTGGACCGCCAGACCGACGGCTTCTCGCAGGGCCAGCGCACCAAGACCGCCATTGCGCGGGCACTGGTGCACGACCCGCGCAACGTGATCCTGGATGAGCCGACCAACGGGTTGGACGTGATGACCACGCGTGCACTGCGCGGGTTCCTGCACGGGCTGCGCGACGAAGGCCGCTGCGTGATCTTCTCCAGCCACATCATGCAGGAGGTGGCCGCGCTGTGCGACAGCATCGTGATCATCGCCAAGGGCACGGTGATGGCCTCGGGCACGGCCGATGAGCTGCGTGCGCAGACCGGCGAACCCAACCTGGAAGATGCCTTCGTGAAGGCGATCGGAACCGAAGAAGGACTGCACGCATGAATGCGTTTTCCACGTTGTTGACGGTGATGCGCAAGGAACTGCGCGACCTCTCGCGCGATCGCCGCACCTTGTTGCTCACGCTGCTGTTGGGCCCGCTGCTGTACCCGATCCTGATCCTGGGCATGGGCAAGCTGGCCGAGACCCGGGTCAAGACCCAGATCGACAAGCCGCTGGACATTCCGATGATCGGCCGCGAGAACGCGCCGAACCTGGTGCGCTTCCTGGCCGCGCAGGGGCTCAATGCGGTGGAAGCACCGAAGGACCTGACCACCGCCATCCGCGAGCAGAGGGTCGATGTCGCGTTGCGGATCAGCCCGGCGTTCGCCAAGGACTGGGCCGAGGGGCGCCCTGCGCTGGTGGAGATCGTGCAGGACAGCACCCGCCGTGAGGCCGATATTCCCACCGCACGTCTGAAGGCGGCGCTGGGTGGCTACAACCAGCAGGTGGGCGCGCTGCGCCTGCTCGCCCGTGGCGTGGATGCGCAGGTGGCGCGGCCGCTGGATGTCGCCACCCAGGACCTGGCCACGGCGGAAGCCAAACGCGGCGTGATGCTGTCGCTGCTGTTGCCGGTGCTGCTTACCATCACCTCCTTCCTCGGTGGGGCGTACCTGGTGATCGACACCACCGCCGGTGAGCGCGAGCGCCAGTCGCTGGAGCCGTTGCTGGCCACCCCGGCCTCGCGCAGCGCGATCGTCAGCGGCAAGATCGCGGCAGCCTGCGTGGTGGGGCTGGCGTCGCTGGTGCTGACGTTGCTGGCCTTCAAGATCAGTGCGCAGTTGTCGACAAGCAGTGCGGCGCGGCAGCTCAACATGGGCTTCCTGCCGATGCTGCAGATGGCGATGATCATGCTGCCGATGCTGTTCATCGGCACCTCGCTGCTGACCTTCCTGTCGGCGACGGCCAAGAGCATGAAGGAAGCACAGAGCCACATGACCTGGCTGATGCTGCTGCCGATGCTGCCCGGCTACGCGCTGATGGTGTACCCGGTGAAGAGCGAGCTGTGGCAGTTGGCGGTGCCGTTCCTGGCGCAGAACCAGATGCTGCTGAAGATCATCCGCCACGAACCGATCGGCGCGCAGATGTGGGCGGTGTACCTGGCGGCAGGGTTTGGACTGGCGGCGTTGTTGTGGTTCGCGGCAGTGCGGCGTTACCACCAGGAACGCCTGGCGATTTCGGGTTGAGTCACTGGTACCGACCGGGCCGGAACGCCAGGTAGCAAAAGCCCCGGATTGTTCCGACCAGGAATTGGACCTGCGACCTGCGCATTGCTACTGAAGGGCAGCACAGCTTGTGCCAGGTACCATGATGGGCAAGGACGCTCAGTTCCAGATGATGATGCTGCCGTCAGGCCCATTCAGTTGCATGGCCTCTGGGCCAGAGTATCCGTCGTCTGTCAGGTCGACCGTGAGTAACTTGCCGCCAGAGAACATCAGGGTCATTTTGAATTGATCGAACACGCAGTCGACCAGCTCCAAGCGGAGCGACTTGTGCGCCAAGTTGTCCGCACTCTCATCGCACGAAAGCGTGGAGGTGTTGTAGATGTGCAGCGACCACCCATCGTCAGTACGAACCTGAACCTGATCATCCTCCAGGGTCAGCGTTACATACTTGCCCTTGAGGTATTGGAAAACGTCTGATCGATGCAGAATCATTTCATGGATCTCGCACTACTTCACTGGGAAATGTGACTTCGAGTTGGGTAGTGTCTTTCCTGAATATGGGTCTACACCCTGCTTTCCTGCATTCTCATACTTTATGTAGCCGGCCGGATATCCAGGGCTGCTACCCTTTGCCTGCGTTGGATCCATCATTCGCATGTTTGCCACTTGCCCGTTGGTGCCTCCCGTCCCCCCTGTAAAGGCGACGCCGGTTTGCTTGCCTCCCGGATTCATCACTGGGGAGGGCCCATTCGAGCCCGACGGTACAGGAAACGCCGTTCCGTTTGATGAGACAACAAAATTTGGGGAGGAAGCAGATGCTGGAGCGGCAACGGGAGCAGCTGCGGCTGATGTTGGTGCGGGTAGAGCCCGAGACTGTTGTGCAGAGTCGATTGCGCCCGACATCAACGAGGCTGCGGGAGGACCAACGACAGGTGTAGACCTGACGATGGCGTAGGTCAACACAAGAGCTGCGGGACCAAAGGTGTTGTACGCAGCGGGGTCGCGTGCAACCGAGTCATTGTGTCGCTCCGCCGCACGCTCCTGACGCCCGTCAGGATCTATGAAGCGGTAGGGGTTATTTGCAGCGTATCTATATCGGTTGAAAGAGGAGCCAGGCTTGTCACGGGGTGTCACCGGATCCACCGACAGGAACACCCCCAATTGCGGGTCCATGTACCGCTGCTGCATCTGGCTGAACCCGGTGGCAGCATCGCTCACATGTCCTGCGTATCCCGGCCCATCGGCCACTGGTGCACCTACGACAGCGCCATACGGCTCGTAAGTGATGCGCTCAATCACGTTGCCGTTGGCATCACTCTTGGCCACCACCGAGCCCAGGGCATCGGTATGGACATAGGTCACCGTCTGGGCATTTGTGGATGGCACAAGGGTCCCGCCGATTAGCAGTACCCAGCACAGCCGGGCGCCCGCGGCACTCACCTTCCGAAAAATCTTCTCCAATCCCCTGAAGCGGGTAGATCCATTGCCTGCAATTTCTTCGAATCTGCGCATCCTTCCAATCCTTGAAAGAGCCTTGAAGCAAGGTCTGACATTGATAGCACAAGCATTGGCCTCTCGGAATCGAACGCCGGAATACAGGCCAAAGACGTCACTATTTGAGTCGAGCAATGCACTTGGGACCAAGCGCCAGTGAAGCCGGATCGGCTCAAGAGTGATGAGGTTAGTAAGGGCGGCGGGAGTACCAGACATGGGCGGGCGCTACCGAACACAATCCGTCGACCACCGCAGACCCGGCAGGTACCCACCAACGGTGGGTGCCTGCTACCGGCTTCAATCGTGGCGAATCAACCGCCCGGCGCGAACGAAAGCGTGCGGCGGGTGGTGACCGGGGCGCTGACCGGCTCGAACTTCCAGCGCTTGACCGCATTGAGCGCCTCGCGGTCGAAAACGCGGGCCGGGGTGGCGCGCAGCACGCGCGAGCTGGTGACCGAACCGTCGGTGCCCACGGTGATTTCCACCAGCACTTCGCCCGAGGTGCCGGCGCGCAGCGCGTCGGTCGGGTAGCGCGGGGCCGGGGTGCTGATCGGGCGCAGGGCGGCGGCAGCGGCGGGCGCGGCAGTGGGCTGGCGGGCAGCGGCAGCCTGTGCGGCAGCCGCTGTCTGCTGGCGCTGTTCGGCATCGCGGCGGGCCGCAGCCTGGCGCTCGGTGTCCTGGCGCTCGCTTTCGCGGCGGGCGGCATCCTGCTGCGCGGCAATCTGCTTGGCCGCTTCGGCTTCGCTGGCCTGCTGCTGGCGCTGCTGGTCGGCCAGCTGCCTGACCTTGTTTTCAGCGTCCTTCTTGACCTTGTCGGTCTCTTCCTGGGTGCGCTTGAGGGCGGTCTGCATGCCGTTGGTGATGCCGGTCTTCAGGCGCGGCAGCGCCGGTGCGGTGGCGTCCACCTTCTCGATCAGCGCCACCAGGCGCTGGCCTTCGGTGAAGTCCTCGCGGGTCAGGCTCTGCTCGGCGGCAATCAGCGTGTACGGCAGCAGGTCGGTCAGCGCGCTCTTGATCGAGGCGTCGTCCGGGGTCTTTTCGCGCAGCGCCAGGTAGTACTCCATGGCGTTGTCGCCGGCCGGGGCATACATGCGGTTTTCGCGCAGCGCCTTGCTGGCCAGGTCGCGCAGTTCCTCGGTTCCCATCGACTGGACCTTGGCCGAAACGGCCGGTGCCGGCGGCGCAGCGGCAGGTGCGGCGGCCGTGGCAGCCGGTGCGGACGGCGTGGCCGGAGCCGTTTCGTCCTTGCCCGAGCAGGCGGCCAGAGCCACCACCAGGGTCAGCGGCACCAGCAGGCGCGCCTTGGCGTTCGTGTTGACGTGCGACATCCAACTCCCCTTTGAAGAACGACGATACGTAAGGCCTGATGCGGTCAGGCCGACCGAAGCCCCGGAACGTTTCCCAGCGTCCGGCGCGGTACAGCAGGTGCCCAATCTAGCATCCCCGCGCCCCGCTTTGCAGGGCTTGGGGCAGGCCAGGGCGGCGCCGCAGGGGGCGCCGCCCTGCCGGGCCGGCGCTCAGTGGGCCAGCGCCTTGCTTGGGGTGTGGGCCATCAGCTTGTCGGTGTAAGCGATGCCGATCGCCGACAAGATGAATGCGGCGTGGATGATGGTCTGCCACATCACGCCGCTGGCGCTCATGGAGGAGCACTTGAACGAGGCTTCCACGGCCGGGCCGTACTTGGCCACTGCATCCAGCACGGTGGTGATGTACTCGGGGCTGTTGCACGACGGCAGGCCGTCCAGGTTGCCGGCGCCGATGAAGGTCTTGAGCAGGTGGATGGAGGAGATGCCGATGATCGACAGCGCCAGCTTCACTTTCAGCACACTGGCGTTGACGTGGCTGAGCCACTCCGGCTGGTCGGGGTGGTTTTCCAGGCGCAGGCGCGAAACGAAGGTTTCATAGCCACCCACGATCACCATCACCAGCAGGTTGGAGATCATCACCACATCGATCAGGCCCAGCACCAGCAGCATGATTTCCTGCTCGCCCATGCTGTTGGCCTTGTGCACCAGGTGCCACAACTCCTTGCCGAACAGGAACACGTAGACGCACTGCGCCAGGATCAGGCCCAGGTACAGCGGCAGCTGCAGCCAGCGCGAGGCGAAGATCAGGGACGACAGGGGGCTGATGGGCTTAGCGGTCGAGCTCATGCGGAAATGCTGCTTTGCGGGGATGGGGCAGGGTACCGGGACCCAATGTCTGTGCCAAGACATGGGCCATAGGAGAGCTGAATGCGGATACGAAGAGCTTGCTTGCGACGATGGGTGACGCCAATTGCTGTAACTTTGCCATGCGTGGCAACGTCAAGCCCGGAAGGACGACCACCCCGGTAGAGCCACGCCCTGCGTGGATGCGCGGCCAACCAGCACCGTCCGTTTGCGCCGGACCAACGGGAAGATCAACATCGTGCCGTTGGAGCTGCCTATGATGGGCTCACTTGACGCTGCAACTTGCGGCGTGTCGAAGGGGCAGCCAGAGGCTCCGCCGCCACTCCCTTCGGCGCTTCAACCAGCAGCAGGCGGACGCGATTGCCACAGCATTGCAGTTTGCCGCCGTAGGTCAGGGTTCTTGACGTCAGCCGCTCGGTCGCCGCCTGAATGGTCTTCGCCGACAGCACATGGCCAGCGTCCAACAGCCCCACGGTGATCACGATTCCCTGGAGTCCCCCGGCTCCACCGCACCTCGCACGCACCTGCACTTGTCCCTTTTCTTGCTCCAGTAACAGGGAAACGGCATCCGCAATAGTCCGATATGCCGCCAATTGCAGGCCTGTACTGAGTTCGCAGGGGTCGCCGGAGAGGTGGGGGCGGCCAACCCGCTCTGTCGCCTCCCACTCTTGGCTGATCCCACCGATCTGAAGTGCCAGATAAAGCCCCACGTGTTCGAGGGCGGTGGGGTACACCATGCTGGTCTGTTCCCGGAGCTGCTGTGAACTGACCGTCGACGCCTTGAGTACTGCACTTGCGAACTGACGGTGACCTTGCCCGTTCAGCCAGTCGATCATCTGACTCAACGAGAAGTCGATGTTCTCACCGATCTGTCGCATTCGAAGTACACGCGTTCTCAGTTCTCTCTCACTTGCGAGTTGCGAGGCTTTGGCTAGAACAAGGGCCTCGCTCCGATCTTGTTGAGAAACGCGGAAACGATGCCGGTAGTGACTTGCGATAGTACCCAGTGCGAACAGCGAAGTTGAAACAACTGCAAGGCTCTGCTGGGTCTTGAACGTAGCGGCATCAAAGGAGCCGGGAAGACCGGAAACGGGCGTGGCGAAGTGAACGATCAGGTTCAGCAGCGGCACCCCAACAGCGGCGCCTCGCCAGCCATGGAGGCAGGTGAGAGAAATCGCAGGGAGCGCCATCGAAAGTTGCAGGGTCGTTTGAAATGACGAGTGCTCCTGCGGAATCCAATACGCGAAAAGTCCAAGAGCAAGGATCGACGCCACGCTGGCCATGGTGCTCACGGGATGAGGGAAAGGCCACATGCTTCCGCTTGTTCGCCGAATCCACAGCAATGCGAGTGGTGCGACAGTCATGATCCCAACAAAGTCGCCAAGGCTGTAGCGAACCATACGCTCGATCGCAGGGATGCTTGGCGGAGTGGGCCACAGCAGTTGTGCCATGGTGATATTGATGGCGGTCAACGACAGGCTTGTGAAGGCGGCCAGGCTGACCAGCCAGCCCGCTGAAGTCAACGTGACGTGTGTGATATGCAGTCGCACGATCAAAGCGGCTACCGGCATCAGGAGAGCGGACCGCAGTACGGCCCAGGCAACGCCATACCTGTCGATCATGGGATAGACAGAGTGCGCCAGGTAGGCATATTCGCCCAAGATGAGATACGGCCATAGCCGGGGCGGGCACAGAAGCAGCGCCGCTACTCGAACGCCCGCAGTGAGGTAGAACTGATCAACAGAGACCTGACGGGTTGCCCAGCACGTTAGTGCGTAGGCCGTCGCAAGTGCCAACCCTTCGATCCGGACCTGAAATTTCAGTTGAAGGCCTTTTTTCAACACATTTACCAGCACGCATTCACTCCCGTTTTGCCTCCCGAACGCGACCGGAAGTGCAGAGTCAGCGAAAACTAGTGATGCGAGCGGGCGTCCGCAATCGATTTCGGATATTTTCAGAATCCAACGAAATGTAGTGCTGCCGGAATATCAAACGCCCGTCACGCACTGTGATTGACAGCCATCGCGATAGCGTCGTTTCTACGGTCCACGCAGGTCGTCTATGGCTCACAGGCGGCGGTCGATTTGCGACACCCCGCCACGTCGCAACCAACACCTGCCGCCATCAGAAACGTTATTTGGGCTGTCGCTTTCCACCCCTTACACTCCGGGTTCCTTACGCCCAAGGCTCCGCCATGATCGATCTGTATTACTGGCCAACCCCCAATGGCCACAAAGTCACCCTGTTGCTGGAAGAGCTGGGCCTGCCGTACACCATCAAGCCGGTGAACATCGGCAGTGGCGATCAGTTCAAGCCCGAATTCCTGGCCATTTCCCCCAACAACAAGATGCCGGCGCTGGTGGACCACCAGCCCACCGATGGCGGCGCGCCGCAGAGCGTGTTCGAGTCCGGGGCGATCCTGCTGTACCTGGCCGAGAAGACCGGCAAGTTCCTGCCGGTCGATACCCGCGGCCGGGTGGCGGTGCTGGAATGGCTGTTCTGGCAGATGGCCGGGCTGGGCCCGATGAGCGGCCAGATGGGGCATTTCAATGTGTACGCGCCCGAGCAGATTCCGTACGCCATCGAACGCTACGGCAACGAAGTGCGCCGCCTGCACGGGGTGATGGACAAACGCCTGGCCAGCAGCGCCTACCTGGGCGGCGATGAGTACAGCATCGCCGACATGGCCAGCTACCCGTGGATTGGTGCGTACGACAAGCTGCCGGCCGATTTCGCCGCGTTCCCGAACCTGAAGCGCTGGCATGAGGCGATTGCCGCGCGCCCGGCAACCCAGCGGGCCTATGCCCTGAAGCACAAAGTGAACCCGGACGCCGGCAAGCCGCTCAGCGAAGAAGAGCGCAAGCACCTCTTCGGCCAGCGCTGAAGCGGTCGGGGCGATAACGGAATGGCCGGCACCGCCTGGGCCGGCCAACGGCCGGCGGGTACGCGCCAACGCATGCGCGCTGCCGCCCCACAATTCGCGTTGCGAACTGCGGGCCCCTCTTATGAGGCTTCCACGCCCCCGCCGCTTCGCGGCCGCCCCCGAACTCCGGGGGCTCTGCACCCAACACACCGCCTGGGCCGGCCAACGGCCGGCGCTACCGTGGGGTCCCCATCCCACCGCGTGCGTTAGGATGTCGGCCTGCCGTCGCCGGACCCTTCCATGCGCCACCTTGTTGCCTCGCTCGCCCTCATGCTCGCCTCGACCACCCTCGCCCACGCCGAAAAGCTCACCCTGGATGCCATCACCGGCCCGCTGCCGCTGTCCGGGCCGACCCTGATGAAGCCCAAGGTGGCCCCGGATGGGTCGCGCGTGAGCTTCCTGCGCGGCAAGGAGGCCGACCGCAACCAGTTGGACCTGTGGGCCTACGACATCGCCAGCGGCCAGACCCGCCTGCTGGTGGATTCCAAGGTGGTGCTGCCCGGCGATGAAACCCTGAGCGATGCCGAAAAGGCGCGCCGCGAGCGCCAGCGCATTGCCGCCATGACCGGCATCGTCGATTACCAGTGGTCGCCGGACGCGCGCACCCTGCTGTTCCCACTGGGCGGCGAACTGTACCTGTACGACCTGGACAAGCAGGGCAAGGCCGCCGTGCGCCAGCTCACCCACGGTGAGGGCTTCGCCACCGATGCCAAGCTGTCGCCCAGGGGCGGCTTCGTCAGCTTCGTGCGCGACCGCAACCTGTGGGTGATCGATCTGGCCAGCGGCCGCCAGATACAGCTCACCCGCGATGGCAGCGACACCATCGGCAACGGCGTGGCCGAATTCGTCGCCGACGAGGAAATGGACCGCCACACCGGCTACTGGTGGGCGCCGGATGATTCGGCCATCGCGTTTGCGCGCATCGACGAATCGCCGGTGCCGGTGCAGAAGCGCTACGAGATGTACGCCGACCGCACCGAAATGATTGAACAGCGCTATCCGGCCTCCGGCGACCACAACGTCACCGTCACGCTGGGCGTGATCGCCCCACGCGCCGATGCCGCGCCGCGCTGGGTCGACCTGGGCCGCAATGCGGATATCTACCTGGCCCGCGTCGATTGGCGCGACCCGCAGCAGCTGACCTTCCAGCGCCAGTCGCGCGACCAGAAAACCCTGGAGCTGATCCAGGCCGATCTGCAAAGCGGCAAGCAGCGCACGCTGGTCACCGAAACCTCGCCGACCTGGGTGCCGCTGCACAACAGCCTGCGCTTCCTCAAGCAGGGCGGCTTCCTGTGGTCGTCCGAGCGCAGCGGTTTCCAGCACCTGTACCGCATCTCCGATGACGGCAGGACCGTCACCGCGCTGACCTCCGGCAACTGGCCGGTGGACGAACTGTTGGCGGTGGATGAGGCCGCCGGCAAGGTCTACTTCCGCGCCGGGGTGGATTCATCGCGCGAAAGCCAGATCTACGCCGTGCCGCTGCAGGGCGGGGCGCTGCAGCGCCTGTCGCAGGCACCGGGCATGCACAGCGCCAGTTTCGCCGGCAACGCCAGCGTATACGTGGACAGCTGGTCCAACACCACCACCCCGCCGCAGATCTCCCTGCACCGCGCCACGGGCGAAAAGATCGCCACGCTGGTGGAAAACAACCTGACCGATCCCAGCCACCCGTATGCGCGCTACCTGGACGCGCAGCGCCCGGTCACCTTCGGCACGCTCACCGCGGCCGATGGGCGCACCCCGCTGCACTACAGCCTGATCACCCCGGCCGGTTTCGACCCGACCAAGCGCTATCCGGTGGTGGTGTACGTGTATGGCGGCCCGGCCAGCCAGACCGTGACCGACAGTTGGCCCGGCCGCGGCGACCACCTGTTCAACCAGTACCTGGCCCAGCAGGGCTACGTGGTGTTTTCGCTGGACAACCGCGGCACCCCGCGCCGGGGCCGCGATTTCGGCGGTGCGCTGTACGGCGTGCAGGGCACGGTGGAAGTGGCCGACCAGCTCAAGGGCGTGGAATGGCTCAAGCAGCAGCCGTGGGTGGACCCGGCGCGCATCGGTGTGCAGGGCTGGTCCAACGGCGGCTACATGACCCTGATGCTGCTGGCCAAGGCCTCGGACCAGTACGCCTGCGGCGTGGCCGGCGCACCGGTCACCGACTGGGGCCTGTACGACACCCATTACACCGAGCGCTACATGGACCTGCCGGCGCGCAACGCCAAGGGGTATGAAGATGCGCGCGTGTTGGCCCACATCGACGGCCTGCGTTCGCGCCTGCTGCTGATCCATGGCATGGCCGACGACAACGTGCTGTTCACCAACTCCACCGAGCTGATGAGCGCGCTGCAGAAGCGTGGCCAGCCGTTCGAGCTGATGACCTACCCGGGCGCCAAGCACGGCCTGTCGGGCAGCAATGCACTGCACCGTTACCGCCTGGCCGAGGATTTCCTGGGCCGTTGCCTGAAACCGTAACGCTTTGTCATGCTCCAACCTCCTGAAATTCCCGGCGCCGTGCGCGCCGGTTGGTGGTGCCGCCATTGGCGCTGGGCCATGCCGCTGGCGGTGTTGGCGGTGCTGCTCGTAGTGACGGCGCTGGTCTGGCTGGCGCTCACCCACTGGTCGCGCTGGAGCCGCGGCAGCGAGCCGTACCAGGAAGCCATGCGCCGCGCACGCTGCAGCATCGAACTGGTGGCGGTGCTGGGCGAGCCGATCCAGGACGGATTCCTGCCCAGCGGCAGCATGCAGCGCACCGCCGGTGGCGGGGGCACCAGTGACTTCGTGGTGTCGCTGTCCGGGCCGCGCGGCACCGCCGAGCTGTACCTGGAAGCGCGCCGCGAGAAGGGTCTGTGGGACTACCCGCTGCTGTACGCGATCACTGGCAAGGGCGAGGCGATCGACCTGACCGCGCTGGACGATGCCGAGGCGGCCCAGCTGTGCGCCCTGCAGGAGTGCCGGGAACAGGGCCATTGCCCGCTGCCGGGCGGGCGCTGGGGCAGCTGAGCGGCAGCCATGACCTCCGGCCGATTGCCGCTGCCCCGCTGAGTGCGTAGGGTCGCAGGCAACCGCTCACTGGAGTCCTGCATGAAGCCGCTTGCCCTTGCCGTTGCGTTGGCCCTTTCCGTCCCCGCCGCGCTCAGTGCGCCGCCGGCCTTCGCTGCCACTCCTGCCGCCACCCAGGCCCCGGCCAGTGCGGCCTGGGTGACCCGCAGCAACGAGCTGGCGCAGATCCTGCTTGATGCGCAGGGCCCGTTCCAGCCGGAAGAAACCGGCTTCTTCGGCGTACCCGGCTACGACGACAAGGTGGCCGATTTCGGTCCGGACAATGCCAAGCGCTACCGCGCCGCGATGGCCAAGGCGCGCGACCAGCTGAAGGCCAGGCTGGCCACCGAGCGCGACCTGAACGTGCGCCAGGACCTGGCGATCATGATCGCCGCCGCCGACGAGAACATCCAGGGCAGCGAACTCAACGAAAAGTACCTGCTGCCGTGGAGCGATACCCCGCAGACGGTATTCAGCGGCATCAACCTGCTGCTGTCCGACCAGGTCCCGGCCGAGCGCCGTGCCAAGGCGCTGGACCGCCTGAAGGCCTATGCCGGCCTGGCCCCGGGCACCACCGCCATCACCACGCTCTCGCGCCAGCGCTACGAAGAGCGCCTGGCCGACAAGAGCCTGCTGCAGCCGACCCGCATCGAAGTCGAGCAGTCGCTGGCCAACGTCGATACCTACATCACCGGTATCGAAAAGCTGTTCGAAAAGTACAAGATCGCCGGCGCCGACGAGGCGCTGAAAACCATCGCCACCCAGCTGCGCGAGTACCGCGATTGGACGAAGAGCGACGTGCTGCCCAAGGCACGCGCCGACGCGCGCCTGCCCGAACCGC
Source organism: Stenotrophomonas sp. AB1(2024) (assembly GCF_037482345.1). Lineage (NCBI taxonomy): Bacteria > Pseudomonadati > Pseudomonadota > Gammaproteobacteria > Lysobacterales > Lysobacteraceae > Stenotrophomonas > Stenotrophomonas sp. AB1(2024). The sequence goes on along the minus strand of NZ_JBBHKO020000001.1, from coordinate 1,755,570 downwards.
TGTACGCTTTCCAGCTCAAGCGCGTGGGGATCGACATCGACCCGAAGCTGCTCATGCAGCGTGCGCAGCTGGAATTCATGGAAACCCGTTCGGCGATGCGCCAGCTGGCGCCGCTGGTGGTGAAGGCCAAGGGCCTGAACGTTGCCGACCCGACCGACCCGGTGGCGGTGATCCGGGCGCTGAAGGGCGACAAGATCGCCGACGACCAGCTTGAGCACCACTACCGTGGCGTGATCGATGCGATCGACCCGATCATCCGCGCGCAGAAGATCGTGGATGTGCCGCAGCGCCCGATGCAGATGCGCCTGGGCTCGGCGGCCGAAAGCGCCGCCTCGCCGGCACCGCACTTCCTGCCGGCGCCGCTGGTGGGCAACACCGGGCAGCAGGGCACCTTCGTGCTGCCGCTGGGCAACCCGGCCGCCGGCGAAAAGGCCGCACAGTACGACGACTTCAACTTCGGTTCGGCGGCGTGGACGCTGAGCGCGCACGAAGGCCGCCCGGGCCATGAGCTGCAGTTCACCGCGATGGTGGAGCGGGGCGTGTCGCTGGCACGCACGATGTTCGCTTTCAACTCGGTGAACGTGGAAGGCTGGGCGCTGTATGCCGAGGCCGAAATGGTGCCGTACGAGCCGCTGGACGGCCAGCTGATCGCGCTGCAGTTCCGCCTGCTGCGCGCCGCACGCGCCATGCTCGACCCGATGCTCAACCTGGGCCTGATCGATCGGGCCAAGGCCGAGCGCGTGCTGATCGACGAAGTGGGCCTGTCCCAGGCGATGGCCACCCAGGAGTTGGACCGGTATATGGTGCGCATGCCCGGCCAGGCCGGCAGCTACTTCTACGGCTACACGCGGATTCTGGAACTGCGCATGCAGACCGAGCTGGCGCTGGGTGAGAAGTTCGATCGCCTGGCGTTCAACAACTTCCTGCTCGACCAGGGCCTGCTGCCGCCGGACCAGCTGGCAAAGGCGGTCAACGAGGTGTTCATCCCCAAACACCGGTAACGGCGTCGGGGAATCCCCAACACCGCCAACGGTGGAAGCGGAATCGCCAACCACCGGTAACGGTGGAAGGGAATTGGTAGCGCCGGCCGTTGGCCGGCCCGCATGAACGCCGGAAGCATCGCAAGGGCCGGCCAACGGCCGGCGCTACCGGTCAGTTGGTCGGCCTGATCGTCTGCACCGGCAGACGGTCGGTCGGCGGTGGATTGGGAACCCAGATCGCAATACCTGCCGCGCGCTTCTGCGTGGTCGGAATACCGATGCCCACGCCGCCGCCGCTGTGCGAACCGTAGCTGCCGCCGCCCACTGACATACCGCCGCCCGAGCTGCTTGATTCCACGCCCATCAAGATGACCCCGTTGGCGCCCAAGGCCGCGGCTTCCTTCTTCAACCGCGCCACGACCGCGTCGGTCTGCCCCTGCGTACCGAAGCCCACCGCGCTGGACGATTCCAGCTGCGCGATTTCAATCGACCCCGGCGGCGGGGTGGAATAGATCTGCACCAGCGCCGGATCGGTCGGCGCGCGGGTCTGGCCCAGCATCACCCGCGACGTGCTGGCGCAGCCGGTCACGACCAGCAGCGCACCCAGCAGTGGAAGGATTCGAATGTTCATGGGCTACCCCTGTTGTTCGGCCTGGTCGGCCTGCGCCTGGATCATCCGGGCTGGCCACTGAATCGGCGCCAACCCCGCCCCGCAACGGTAGCACCGCCCGGCTGAGTCTGCCGCCATCCCGTCTTGTCATCGCCATCACGCGCCGCTGGCACGACTTTGCGCTAGGCTGCGGTGAGCAATCCAGGCAAGGAAACGGGGCATGGGACTGATCAGTCTGTTGTGGGGTGTGCTGGCACTGTTGTGGATGATCCTCGCGCTGATTCCGCTGCTGGGCTGGGGCAACTGGTTCCTGATTCCCTTTGCCGCCGTGGGCGCGGTGATCGGCGCGCTGGGCATCCTGTTCACCCACCCGACCAAGCGCGGCCGTGCCTGGACCGGGCTGCTGCTCAACGCCGTGGTGGTGGTGGTGGGCATCGTGCGCCTGTCGCTGGGCGGCGGCATCCTCTGATTTCCCTGCGACGCTCGGTCGCACCGGCCGGGATGTCGCAGGCAAGGGCGTAGAATGGCCGCCCCATGATCATTCGTCCCCGCCCCCACGGCTGGCAGCTGCTGTACATCCTGCGCGGCTCCATCGTGCCTGCCATTGCGCCCAAGGTGGCCGCCATCTTCTTGCTGGCCGTTGCCGTGGCCGCCTTCGCCGAGCTGGCCCATCCGCCGGGCATCGAGCGCGTTTCCGTCGCACCGTTCACCCTGCTGGGCCTGGTGCTGTCCATTTTCCTCAGCTTCCGCAACAACGCGTGTTTCGACCGCTGGTGGGAAGCGCGCAAGCTGTGGGGCCAGCTCATCTATGAATCGCGCAGCCTGGCGCGGTTGTGCAGTACGCTGCTGGTCGAACAGCCGGCGCGTGCCGACCGCATCTGCCGCCTGGCCATCGCCTTCGCGCACGCGCTGGCCGCCCGCCTGCGCGGCCAGGACGCCGCGTTGGCCGGCCTGCCCTGGGTGCCCGAGGCCGACCGCGAGCGCTATGCGCAACGCCAGAACGTACCGGACCAGCTGCTGGCGATGATCGCGGTGGAAACGGCCGCCGCCCTGCGCGCCGGTGAGATCGACACGATCCTGTATGCCCAGTTCGAAACCCGCCTGCATGCGCTGTCCAGCATCCAGGCCGGCTGCGAACGCATCCTGCTCACGCCGCTGCCGTTCGCCTACACCCTGCTGCTGCACCGCTGTGCGTGGCTGTTCTGCGTGCTGCTGCCATTCGGCCTGGCCAGCGCGCTGGGCTGGGCCACCCCGGTGGTGTCGGCGGTGCTGGCCTACGCCTTCTTCGGGCTGGACCAGCTGGGCGAGGAAATGGAAGAGCCGTTCGGGCTGGAGCCCAACGACCTGCCGCTGGATGCGATGGTACGCACCATCGAAATCGACCTGCTCGACAGCCTGGGCGTGCGCCCGCTGCCTGAACCCCTGCAACCGCAGCGCTACCTGCTGCAGTAACCCCATTCCGTCTGGAGCATCCTCATGGCCCACCCCGACTACCGCCCCCGCCGCATGCGCCACGACGAGTTCTCGCGCCGGCTGATGCGCGAAAACACGCTGACCACCGATGACCTGATCTACCCGGTGTTCGTGCACGAACTGTCCGGGCGTGCCCCGGTGGCGTCGATGCCGGGCGTGGAACGGCTGTCGATCGAGGAGCTGCTGAAAGTGGCCGAGGAAGCACTGGAACTTGGCATTCCGGTCATCGATCTGTTCCCGGTGATCGACCCGGCCGGCAAGAGCCTGGATGCGGCCGCGGCATGGGACGAGAACGGCCTGGCGCAGCGGGCGATCCGCGCGCTGAAGTCGCGCTTCCCCGAGCTGGGGGTGATGACCGACGTGGCGCTGGACCCGTACACCACCCACGGCCAGGACGGAATCATCGACGACAAGGGTTACGTGCTCAACGACACCACCGTGCAGGCGCTGGTCAGGCAGTCGCTGTCGCATGCCGAAGCCGGCGTGGACATCGTCTCGCCGTCGGACATGATGGACGGCCGCATCGGCGCCATTCGCCGCGCGCTGGATGCCAACAGCCACGTCAACGTGCGCATCATGGCCTATTCGGCCAAGTACGCCTCGGCGTTCTACGGCCCGTTCCGCGACGCGGTGGGCAGCTCGGCCAGCCTGGGCAAGGCCGACAAGAAGACTTACCAGATGGACCCGGCCAACGGCGACGAGGCCATGCGCGAAATCGCGCTGGACCTGGAAGAGGGTGCCGACATGGTGATGGTCAAGCCGGGCATGCCCTACCTGGACCTGGTGCGCCGGGTGAAGCAGCAGTTCGGCGTGCCCACCTTTGCGTACCAGGTCAGTGGCGAGTACGCGATGATGAAAGCGGCCTTCGCCAATGGCTGGCTGGACGAGCGCGCCTGCGTGCTGGAGTCGCTGATCGGCTTCAAGCGGGCAGGTGCCGATGGCGTGCTGACCTATTTCGCGCCGCAGGTGGCGCGTTGGCTGCGCGAACGCTGACAATACGCGTCAACACGCAGACAGGAGCAGGACGATGCAGACGATGGGATGGGTGCAATGGTTGACCTGGGGCACCGGCGTGCTGGTGTTTGCCGTGGTGATCGGCCTGGTCATCCGCGGCGTGGTGCGTGCCGCGCGGCGCGCGCCCGAGCAACCCTCCGCCGCCGCGCGCCTGGCGCGCGAAGCCAACCTGCCACCGGCGGTGCAGGCCGCGTTGGCCGCGCTGAACCAGCGCAAGGACAACGGCGAGATCAGCGAAGCCGAGTACGAACAGCAGCGCGCCGCCTTGCTGCGCGCGCACTGAGGCAGCCGGGCAGAGCCCGGCTCTACGCGGCGTTGCCCGCCGCGCAACGCGCCGCGCGCACCCACCGTAGCGCCGGGCTCTGCCCGGCCGCTCTTCGCCTCAGCGGCAAACCATCATCGGCGCCCGCATCCGATAGACATCCAACCCACCGGCCTTCGGCGACCGCGCCTGCCCAGCCACCACCATCTCGCCCGGCTTGGACGCATCCACCACCGGCGCCCCGGTCTGCCCGTCGGCGGTATTGAACGACAACCCCAACGGCACCGCCGGCTTGCGGTAATCGCACCCCACCACCCACACCTGCGAGTGCCCGCCCACCACCCGGGTCACCGCCAGCGCCCCGTCATTGCCCAGCCATTCACCGCCCAGCTCATCGGCCGCGCTGTTGAGCGGCGCCGGCAGCGCCGTCGCGGTGTTGAAACCCCGGCCCTGCGCCGTTGCCACGAACAGATCGAACCCCTGGGTACCCTTGCCATTGCGGGCGAACAACAGCGCCTGCCCATCCGGTCGCACCGCCGGGCGGCGCTCATCAGCGGCGGTATTGACCGTCACCGGCATCGCCAGCACGGTACCGAAGCTGCCGTCCTCCCGGATCATCACCCCGTACAGATCGAACCCACCGCGCCCGCTGTCGCGGTTGGAGGCAAAGTACAGCCAGGCACCGTCATGGCTGAAGAACGGATCCACTTCATCCCCGGCAGTGTTGAGCGCCAACGGGGCCGGGTCCTGCCAGCGCCCGTCGCGCAGCTGGGCCTGCCACAGGTCCCAGCCGCCGGCCCCGCCGGCCCCGCCGGCCCGGTCGCTGGCCCACACGATCCGCTTCCCGTCCGGCGCGATGGTGGCCTGGGCTTCATTGGCCTTGGTCGACACCACCCCCATGCCTTCGATGCCGAACTCGGAAAGCGCCATCGCGCCCGGTGCGGAGAGTAAACTCAGGCTCAGCGCGAGCAGAGACAAGGGAGTGCGCATAGTCGCTTCCGTTGGGGTTTGCGTTTCAATCCAGGCCCGGAGTTTAAGACACCCATGACCGCCCGTTACGCCGTATTCGGCCAGCCCATCGCCCACTCGCAGTCGCCGCACATCCATGCCGCGTTCGCCCGCCAGGAGGGCATCGCGCTGGATTACCAGGCCATCGAGGCGTCACCGGCCGATTTCCCCGCCGAACTGGAGAGGTTCGCCGCCGCCGGCGGCGTGGGCGCCAACGTCACCGCGCCGCTCAAGGAAATCGCCTTCGGGCTCTGCAGGACCTTCACCTCGCGCGCCAAGCTGGCCGGCTCGGTCAACACGCTGCTGCGCAAGGACGGGTACTGGCACGGCGACACCACCGATGGTGTGGGCCTGGTGCGCGACCTCACCGAGCGCCACAGCCTGGACCTGCGCGGCCGCCGCGTGCTGTTGCTGGGGGCCGGTGGCTCCGCGCGCAGCGTGGCGCCTGCGCTGCTGGATGCCGGCATCCTTGAGATGGTGGTGGTCAATCGCACTCCCGAGCGCGCAGACCAGCTGATCGATGCGATCGGCGAGCCGGGCCGCGCGCGTACCCGCTACTGGAAGGATCTTCACGAACTGGGCGATTTCGAACTGATCGTCAACGCCACATCGGCCGGCCGTGATCGCAACGAGGAGTTCAAGCTGCCGCTGTCGCTGGTCAACAGCATGACCACCGCCGTGGACCTGAATTATGGCGAAGCCTCCTTTGCCTTCCTGGCCTGGGCGCGCTCAGCGAAGTGCCGCAACATGGTCGACGGCCTCGGCATGCTGGTGGAGCAGGCCGCCACCAGCTTCCAGCAGTGGCACGAAGTGCGCCCGGAAACCGACCCGGTGTATGCCGAACTGCGCGCCCGCCATGCACTGGCGGGCGAGGAATGAGCGGCAGCACGGACCTGCTGCTCAGCCTGCTGGGCATGGTCGCGCTGCGCCTGCCGGTGCTGATCGCGTTGGCGGTGTCGCTGGTGTGGGTGGTGGACGCCCCGCGCGGCACCATCCGCAGCGTGGCCCTGTGGTCGCTGGCCCTGCTGCTGGTCGCCAGCCTGGCCGGGCTGGTGCTGAACATCGTGCCGACCTGGCTGGTCCAGCGCGGTGACTACGGCAATGTGCAGATGCTGTCGTGGGTGCTGCGCGGCGGCCACTTTGCCATTGGCCTGGTCAATGCGCTGGGCACGGTGTTGCTGGTGTGGGCCATGACCCGCGCGCTGCGCAACCGCACCCTCCCGGCGGCCTGATCGGACGACCCCGGTCACGGATCTGAACCGGCGCGGAAAATCCGCGCCGGCCCGGGCCCCGGAGCATGAGAAAATACCGGCCTGATCCAGGCAGGACCTCCCCGGCGTGACCGAAAAAGTTGAAGCCCCGCGTGCGCTGAACGACGAGCTCAAGACCGTCATCCGCGATGCCTACGCCAAGCTGCAGGCCAATACCCCCGGCTTCAGCACGCGGCGTTCGCAGAGCCAGATGATCGGCGTGGTCTCGCGTGCGCTGTCGCAGAGCGGCGGGGTGGGCGTGGTCGAAGCGCCCACGGGGGTCGGCAAGAGCCTGGGTTACCTCACTGCCGGCGTGCCGATTGCGTTGGCCACCCGGAAGAAGCTGGTGATCAGCACCGGCACCGTGGCGCTGCAGTCGCAGCTGGTCGAGCGTGACATTCCCAACTTCCTCAAGGCCACCGGCCTGGAGGCCACCGTGGCGCTGGCCAAGGGCCGCACCCGCTACCTGTGCACGCGCAACGCCGCCGAAGCGCATGGCGATGGTGCCCAGGAAGGCATGTTCGAAGACGAGCAGCCGCTGTTCGACCGGCCGCTGGCGCCGATTGAAATGGACCTGGCGCAGAAGCTGAGCAAAGACTTCGTCGAAGGCCGCTGGAATGGCGACCTGGACAATGCCCCGGACACCATCAGCCCCTCGCTGCGCTCGCGCATCACCACCCCGGCCTCGGGCTGTGCGGGCCGCAAATGCGCGTACTCGGCGCAGTGCGCGGTGCTGCGCGCACGCAACACCGTGCGCGATGCGCAGATCGTGGTGACCAACCATGCGTTGCTGCTGTCGGCGCTCTCCATTGGCGAAAGCGACAACGGCCAGCCGCTGATCGCCCCGCCGTCGGACATGCTGCTGGTGCTCGACGAAGGGCACCACATCGGCAACGTCGCCATCGACCAGGGCGCGGCCAGCCTGGCCCTGGATGAAATGGCCAAGCGCACCGGGCGCCTGCAGATCCTGATCGCCGCTGCCTACCGCGCAGTGGACAAGGACAAGCTGGGCAACCTGCTGCCCAATGAAGCCATCGACGTGGCCGCGCGCGTCAGCAAGCAGCTGCGCGCCTTCCGCGATGTGATCGACCGCAGCTGGCAGCCCGACCCGACCGCGCAGGAACCGATGTGGCGCGCCCCCAACGGGCGCCTGCCGGATATCTGGATGGCCGATATCGAAGCGCTGGCCGACGACACCCGCGCGCTGTTCAACTGGGCCCACGCCGCGCAGGCGCAGGTCGCCAAGGGCAAGCCCGAAGATGCCGCGCGCGAGCGCCTGCAGCGCACGCTGGGCATGGCGCTGGAAATGATCGAACAGCAGCACAACCTGTGGACGGCCTGGCGCCGCGAAGACAAGGAAGGCCAGCCGCCGTTCGCGCGCTGGGTGACGCTGTCGCGCGATGGCGACCTGATCCTGCACGGCTCGCCGGTGTCGGCCGCCAACGTGCTGCGCAAACTGCTGTGGGACGAAGTGGATTCGGTGGTGATGACTTCCGCCACGCTCACCGGCGGCGGCGATTTCCAGGCACTGGCGATCGACAACGGCATTCCCGATGAAGCCGAGATGGTTTCACTGGCCTCGCCGTTCGACCTGCCCAACCAGGCCGAACTGATCGTGCCCAACTTCCCGGTCACCCCGGATGACCGGGAGGGCCATCCGAAGGAAGTGGCCAAGTACCTGGTCAAGGAACTGGACTGGAGCAAGGGCAGCATCGTGCTGTTCACCTCGCGCTGGAAGATGGAGAAAGTGGCCGAGCTGATGCCGGCCGCACAGCGCAGGCAGGTGCTGGTGCAGGGCGAAACGGCCAAGCAGAAGATGATCGACGAGCACCTGCGCCGCACCTCGGCCGGCGAGGGCTCGGTGCTGTTCGGGTTGAATTCGTTCGGCGAAGGCCTGGACCTGCCCGGCGAGGCCTGCACCACGGTGGTGATCACCCAGGTACCGTTTGCGGTGCCGACCGACCCGCAGACCTCCACGCTGAGCGAATGGTTCGAGAGCCGCGGCCTGAACGCCTTCAACCTGATCGCCGTCCCGCACGCGCTGCGCATGCTGACCCAGTTTGCCGGCCGCCTGATCCGCACCTCCACCGACACCGGCCGGGTGATCATCCTCGACTCGCGCCTGATCAGCCGCCGCTACGGCAAGCGCATCATCGACGCGCTGCCGCCGTTCAAGCGGATCATCGGGTGATGTGACACCGCGCCCAGCCACGCAGGGCGTGGCTCTACGCGGATTCCGTCCCCGAGGTAGAGCCACGCCCTGCGTGGCTGCGCGGTCTTACAACCGGCCCAGATCCCGCACTGCGCCTTTATCCGCACTCGTCGCCAACAGCGCATACGCCTTCAACGCCCCGGTGACCTTGCGCGGGCGTGCTTCGCGCGGCTGCCACCCCAACGCATCCTGCTCGGCACGCCGCGCCGCGAGCGCGGCCTCATCCACCAGCAGATCGATACGCCGCGCCGGAATGTCGATCCGGATCCGGTCGCCATTGCATACCAGCCCGATCACACCGCCGGCAGCCGCCTCCGGCGAGGCATGCCCGATCGACAACCCGGACGTGCCGCCAGAAAAACGCCCGTCCGTCAGCAGCGCGCACTGTTTGCCCAGCCCCTTGGATTTCAGGTAACTGGTCGGGTAGAGCATCTCCTGCATGCCCGGGCCGCCGCGTGGGCCTTCGTAGCGGATCACCACCACGTCGCCGGCTACGACCTGGTCGGCCAGGATGCCCTGCACGGCCGCGTCCTGGCTTTCAAACACGCGCGCATTGCCCTCGAACACATGGATGGATTCATCCACGCCGGCGGTCTTCACCACGCAGCCATCCTCGGCCAGGTTGCCGCGCAACACTGCCAGCCCACCTTCGGCCGAATACGCATGCGCCACATCGCGGATGCAACCGTCAGCGCGGTCCAGGTCCAATGTGGGCCAACGCGTGGCCTGGCTGAAAGCCACCTGGGTGGGAATGCCGGCCGGGCCGGCGCTGAAGAATTCATGCACGCCCGCGTCGTCGGTGACCGCCACATCCCAGCGCGCAATCGCGTCGGCCAGGGTGCGGCTGTGCACGGTGGGCACATCGGTATGCAGCAGCCCGCCGCGCGCCAGCGAACCCAGGATGGCGAACACGCCACCGGCGCGGTGCACATCTTCCATGTGGTATTTCGGCGTGTTCGGCGCCACCTTGCACAGCTGCGGCACCAGCCGCGACAACGCATCGATGGCATGCAGGTCGAAGTCCACCTCCGCTTCCTGCGCCGCCGCCAGCAGGTGCAGGATGGTATTGGTGGAACCGCCCATGGCGATATCCAGGGTCATTGCGTTTTCGAACGCTGCACGCGTGGCGATCCCGCGCGGCAGCGCCGTGGCATCTTCGCCGCCATACCAGCGGTGGCACAGCTCCACCACCAGCCGGCCGGCGCGGCGGAACAGCTGCTCGCGGTCGGCGTGGGTGGCCAGGGTCGAACCGTTGCCCGGCAGCGACAACCCCAGCGCTTCGGTCAGGCAGTTCATCGAATTGGCGGTGAACATGCCCGAACACGACCCACACGTAGGGCAGGCGCTACGCTCATATTCGGCCACCTTCTCATCGGAGGCACTGGCGTCGGCGGCGATCACCATCGCATCCACCAGGTCCAGCTTGTGCTCGGCCAGCCGGGTCTTGCCCGCTTCCATCGGCCCGCCGGAGACGAACACCACCGGGATGTTCAGCCGCAGCGCGGCCATCAGCATGCCGGGGGTGATCTTGTCGCAGTTGGAAATGCACACCAGCGCATCGGCGCAGTGCGCGTTGACCATGTACTCCACCGAGTCGGCGATGATCTCGCGGCTGGGCAGCGAATACAGCATGCCGTCGTGGCCCATGGCGATGCCGTCATCCACCGCGATGGTGTTGAACTCCTTGGCCACCCCGCCGACCTGTTCGATCTCGCGCGCTACCAGCTGGCCCAGGTCCTTGAGGTGCACGTGGCCGGGCACGAACTGGGTGAAGGAATTGGCGATGGCGATGATCGGCTTGTGGAAGTCGGCATCGGTCATCCCGGTGGCGCGCCACAGGGCGCGGGCGCCGGCCATGTTGCGGCCGGCGGTGGAGGTACGGGAGCGGTATTCAGGCATGGGGGCTGGCAGGATCTGGCGGGCCGTAGGGGCGCGTTGCCACTCGATTCTGCCCAAAAATTCCGGTTGCTGTTGCAACCGTCGGCACGGCCGATCCTGAAACGCCGTTCATCTTTTCGACTTTGCCGGTTTTGGTTGTCGGCGGCGATCAGGCATGATTGAGGGGATGACCGTACACAGGGGGCACCACGCCATGAAACGTTCCAGGACCACCGCACTGCTGCTGATGAGCGCTGCACCGCTGCTGTTCACCGCCTGCCAGAAGGATGAGGCGGTACAGGTGCAGGAAGGGCTGTACACCTCGGTGCAGGCCTGTACCGAGGCCACCGGCGACCCATCCAGCTGCCGCACCGCCTTTGCCGAAGCGCAGAAGCAGTCGGCCGATGCGGCCCCCAGGTACGCCTCGCGTGCCGAATGCGAAGCCGAGTACAACGCCGAGCAGTGCGTGGAGCAGAAGACCTCCACCGGGCATTCGTTCATCGGCCCGATGATGATGGGCTTCTTCATGTCGCAGATGCTCGGCAACCGTGGCGCTGGCCTGGCGCAGGCTCCGGCAGCCGCCCCGGCCTACCAGGACAAGGCCAAGGGCTGGGCGCGTCCGGCCCCGGGCGGCAGCGGCGGGTTGAACACCGCCAGCGGCATCGGCGCGGGCAAGGCCGGTCTGGCCCCGATCACCAGCACCCCGAACCGTGCCGTCACCGCCAGCCGCGGTGGCTTCGGCAACACCAGCAGCAGCCGCAGCAGCTACGGCGGTTGATTGAATGAAGCGTGTGCGAATCGACGAGCGCAGCCAGTGGCGCGCTCGGGCGGCCGAGTCCGGTTTCCGCTTCCACACCATCGACGGCCTGCCGTACTGGGATGAAACCGCGTACTACGCCTTCACCCTGCGCCAGATCGAGCAGGACATCGAAGACCCCAGCGCCGAGCTGCATGCGATGTCGATGGATCTGGTGGACGAGGTGGTACGCAGCGAACAGCGGATGGACCAGCTGGCGATTCCCGCTGCGTTCCGCGACTGGATCGCCGACAGCTGGCGCCGCCGCGAACCGCACCTGTACGGCCGGCTGGATTTCGCTTACGACGGCACCGGCCCGGCCAAGCTCTACGAGCTCAATTACGACACGCCGACCTCGCTGTTCGAGGCCTCGTTCTTCCAGTGGCAGTGGCTGGAAGACCAGCGCAACCAGAACCGCCTGCCGCCGCATGCCGACCAGTACAACGCCATCCATGAGGCGTTGGTGGAACGCTTCGGGCAGCTGTCGGCGCAGTTGCCGCCGCCGCTGTATTTCAGCGCCGTGGGCGCCTCGGAAGAAGACCAGGGCACCGTGGCCTACCTGCGCGACTGCGCGGCCCAGGCCGGACTGCGTGGCGAGGCGATCGCGATCGAAGACATCGGCCTGTCCGAAGACGGCCGTTTCACCGCGCTCGACGACACGGTGATCGGCAGCCTGTTCAAGCTGTACCCGCTGGAAGACCTGATGACCGAATCGTTCGGCCAGGCGCTGCCCGCATCGGGCGTGCAGCTGCTGGAACCGGCATGGAAGGCGATCCTGAGCAACAAGGGGGTGTTGCCGCTGCTGTGGCAGCGCCACCGTGGCCACCCGAACCTGCTGGCGGCCGAGTTCGACGACGGCAGCCCACTGCCGGCTGGCTGGGTGCGCAAGCCGCTGTTCTCGCGCGAAGGCGCCAATGTGGCCATGCACCTGGCCGACGGCAGCTGGCAGGAAAGCGAAGGCCCGTACACCGGCCCGGCGATCCGCCAGGCCGCGCACCCGCTCACTGCCTTCGACGGCGGCTACCCGCTGATCGGCAGCTGGATCGTGGGCGATCAGGCCTGTGGCATGGGCATCCGCGAAGACAACAGCCGGATCACCCGCGACAGCGCCCGCTTCGTCCCGCACGCGATCATCGACGAAGCCCCAACGCGTATTTACGTTTGATCTACAGCCGGGCAGAGCCCGGCTCTACAACAACCCATCGCGCTTCACTGCCAGGTAGCGCTCAACCAACGCTCCTGGCAACGCATCGGCCGTCACGTCCAGCACCATCACCCGGTGGCTGCGCAGTGCTTCATGCGCGTCGTTGCGCTGCTGCAGGTAGCGCGCGATGGCGCCGGCCTGGGTCGCATCCTGCAGCGTCTCCACTTCCTGCTCCAGCGCCACGTCCAGCTCGCGCTCGCGCAGGCTGGCCACGCAGACCAGGTGCTGGCGCTGCAGCAGGCGCACCGCCACCAGCAGGTCTTCGATGTCTTCATCGCGCACGTTGGTGACCAGCATCACCAGCGAACGCCGGCGCTGGCGCAGGCTCAGTTCGGTGGCGGCGGCCAGGTAATCGGTGGCCACCGGTTGCGCCTGCAGGTCGTAGCTGGCGCGCAGCAACGCGTCAATCGCGCCCATGCCGCGCTGTGGGGCTACCCAGCGGCTCTCGCCACCACTGGCGAACAGGCCCACGCCATCGCCCTGGCGCAGCGCCAGGTAGGACACCACCAGCGCCGCGTTGAGCACATGGTCGAAGTGCGACAGCCCGCCTTCGCTGGCCATCATGCGCCGGCCGGTGTCGATCATCAGCACCAGCTGCTGGTTCTTTTCGTCCTGGTACTCCCGCGAAATCAGCTTGCGCGCGCGCGAGGTGGCCTTCCAGTCGATCTGGCGCAGGCTGTCGCCGATGCGGTACTCGCGCATCTGGTGGAAATCGGTGCCTTCGCCGCGGCGCCGCTTGAGGTGCGCGCCTACCAGTCGTGACGCCTGTTCGGCACTGAACAGCGCAAAGCGGGTGAGCGGGGCGAAGTTGGGGTACACCCGCACCGTCATCGCCGGTGGCAGCAGGCGGCGCTGGCGCCACATCCGCCATGGCGCATGCAGTCTCAGGTGCACACCGTCGAACACGAAGCGGCCACGTGCGGTGGGGGTGAGCGTGTAGTCCACGCTGCTGGCCACCATTGGCTTGAGTGTCAGCGCACGCGGCAGCCCCTGCAGCGTCCACGCTCCCGGCACCAGGTCGAACACCTCCACGCGCTGGCGGCGGCTGGACTCAAAGCGCAGCGTGGTGCGCCGTTCGACGTTCAGCGCCAGTGCCTCGGGCAGTTCCCGCTGCACGGTGGGCGAGGGCTGCGCGCGCAGCCGCAGCAGGTCCACCAGTGCCAGCAGCGCGATCACCGCCGCAGCCGCCCACCATGCCGTGCCCGGCAGCAGGCCGAACGCCACCGGCAGCCCGAGCAGCGCCCAGCCGACCAGCAGTATCAGCAGCAGCGGGCCTGGCCTCATTTGCGCGGCGCTTCCACCTTGGCCAGCAACGCGGTCAACGCATCGTCGGCCGACTGGCCTTCGATCTGCAGTTCCGGGGCCAGCGCAATGCGGTGGCGCAGCGCCGGGCGGGCGATCTCGCGCACATCATCGGGAGTGACGAAGTCGCGGCCGGCCAGCACCGCCTGCGCACGCGCCGCGCGCACCAGCGCGATGCTGCCGCGCGGGCCGGCGCCCAGCGCGATACCGGGGAACGTGCGGGTGGCGGCAACAATGCGCACCGCGTAATCCACCACTTCCGGATCCACCGTGATCGCAGCGGTAGCCTGCTGCAGCGCGATCACCTCGGCGGCGTTGAGCACGCGCGGCACCTGCGACAGGTCGAAGTCGGCCGCGCTGCGACCGGTGGTGATCGCATCGACCATGCGCTTTTCATCTTCCAGCGCCGGGTAATCGATGATCACCTTGAGCAGGAAGCGATCCAGTTGGGCTTCGGGCAGCGGGTAGGTGCCTTCCTGCTCCACCGGGTTCTGCGTGGCCAGCGCCAGGAACGGCGGGTTCAGCGCGAACGCCTTGCCTTCGATGGTGACCTGGCCTTCCTGCATCACTTCCAGCAGGGCGGACTGGGTCTTGGCCGGGGCGCGGTTGATTTCATCGGCCAGCAGCAGGTTGGTGAACACCGGGCCGCGACGGATCTTGAAGCTCTCCGATTTCGGGTCGTACACGGCGTGGCCGCTGACGTCGCTGGGCATCAGGTCCGGGGTGAACTGCACGCGGCCGTAATCCAGTTCCAGCGCCTGCGCCAAGGCACGCACCAGCAGGGTCTTGCCCAGGCCGGGCACGCCTTCGATCAGCACGTGGCCACCGGCCAGCAGCGCGATCAGGATCTGGTCGAGCACCTCGGGCTGGCCGATGAAGGCGCGGCCCACGGCGTCGCGCACGGCATCGACGCGTTCGACCAGGCTCTGGCCGCTCAGCGCGGGCGGGGACAACGGCGGCGGAGCGGTTGGCTCGGTCATAGCAGGTTTCTCATCTGGATCAGCAGGCGGATGCGGTCACGCAGGGCCGCGACATCTTTCGATGGCGGCACCTGCAGGGCGGTCTGGACACGGGAATGCGGCCATTGCAGCAGGCTGGCGATGGCGTGCACCTGCGCCTCGCCGCTCAGCGCGGCGGCGGTGGGCGCGCGCCGCCGCAGCCGCGCCAGGAAGGCGCGGCGCGTGGCGTCGTACAACAACGGTGCCTTGCCATAGCGCAGCAGGTGTTCGCCGCTGGCATGCACGTGTTCAAGCAGCGAGCGGCGTTCGGTGGCCGGCGCCGGCAGCAGGCTGCCCAGCCGCTGCGCGCGCTGCCACAGCCAGCCCAGCAGGGCCAGCAGCAGCGGCACCCACACCGGCCAGCCCTGGTAGAAGATGCGCGACCACAGCGTGGGCGGGCGCGAGCCGTAGACCAGCCACACCGTGCCTTCGGCGTAGTTCGGGCCAAGCACATGGCGGGTCAGGTCGCGGTGGGCGATGTCGTGCAGGCCATCGGCCAGGCTGCCTTCGGGGTCTGCCGCATCGAAGGCGCGCGGAGTGCCTTTCAGGAACTCCATGTCCGACAACACGTCGACGGTGCCTGCGCCCTTGCGCAGCCGCACGAACACCAGACCCTCGTCATCGCCCCATTCGCGCTCCACGCGGATGCCCTCGGGCACCTCCACGCCAAAGCGGCGGCCGCTGCAGAACTCGGAGTGGCCGGGGTCATCGGCAATGTGGAAGGCCTTGCAGGCGCTGTCGTAATACCCGGTATCCACGCCCAGCGCCTCCAACAACGGGCCCTGCGGCGCGTCTTCGTCCTTGGACAGCGGCGGGGTGCGCAACAGCAGGTGGCCACCACGTTGAACCCAGTCGAGCAGGGCCTGCGCAGTGGGCGCGGGCACATCGGCGTTGTCCTGCAGCAGCACCAGGGTGTCGTCTGGCTTGAGCTGCATGCGTGGCAGGTCGAGGCGCGGGCTGGAATGCACGGTGATGCCATCGGCGCGCAGCGCCTGGCCCAGTACGTACAGCGGGTTGTAACTGGCCTGGCCCTGCGGCGGCAGGTGTTCTGTATGGGCCACCCGCTCATGGCTGCGCAGGAACAGGATCGCCAACGGCACGCCCAGCACCAGCATCACGCCCAGCACCAGCAACCAGCGCAGGCGGGCACTCATGCGCGCCACCGGAACTGCGTCTGCAGGATGGTGGCCAGGTCGTCGAATTCCTCCTGCCCGGGCAGGCGCCCAGCGTAGGCGGCGTACTGCCACACCCGCACAATGCGGGCGAACAGGGTGCGGTCGGCCTCCACCGGCATGCGCCGCGAGGCGCGCAGGCATTGCGCTTCGGTCGCGCCCGGTGGCAGCACCACCTCGGCGCGCTCGCTCATCGATTCCACGCTGGCCCGGTACAGCAGCGCCAGCGCCTGGCGCGGGCGGCCCTGCTGCCACAGGTCGCGCGCGCGCGCGGCCGGATCGGGCGGAATGACGTCGGGCAGTTCCACCGCTTCTTCGACCACCGGATCGAGTGCCCTGCGCCGCGTTGCGCCGGTACCTCGAAGCCAGCGCAACCACCACGGCGCAGTAGCGATCAGCCCCACGACCAACAGGCCGACCAGGCCCCACAGAATCCACTCGGCGATCTGCGCGGGCAGGCGCGGACCGCGGGCGAAGGGATTGCGGTTCTTGTCCGCATCGTCCTTCTTCTTGTTCTTCTCCGCCTCGCTGAGCGTGCGCTCCCAGCGTTTCACTTCGCGGGTGGGCGTCACCAGTGGATCTTCGTAGGCGCGCTGCACCGCCTGGCGGAAGCCGGCGGTGTCCGGCGTGCCGCCGAAGATCACGGCCGGGGTATTGGACGGGTCGTCGGCCGGCACCGCGTCGGCCTCGTCTTCCTCATCGTCTTCGGGGTCTTCGTTTGCGTCAGTGGGTGCGGCGCAGCGGGGTGCTTCTGACGGCTCCTGCGCGCGCAGCCCACCCATCGGCCAGCAGAGCACCAGCGCCAGCACCAGCAACGGCGCGGCCTGCTGCAGGCGATCACGCATGCGGCGGAACGCGATCTCCACATCCCACGCTTCCATTTCGGTGCGGCGGTTGAGGTACAGCGCGAAACCGGCACCGGCGTAGAACGGACCGATCAACGTGGCGGCCAGCCAGAACAGGGCATTCACCCCCAGCTGCGCCCACGCCGGCATGTTCTCGCGCACCATTTCCCACGCTGCGCGCCACGAATCGGACAGCAGTTCCAGCGGCACGAACAGGAAGATCGCCGCGATGCAGCCGCTGACGATCACCAGCTCGAACACCATGCACATCCCGGTGAGCAGCACGGCATGCCCGAACGTGCCGCTGAGCACGGCGCGGCGGCGCACGCTGCGTTGCGCCGCGTCGCTGCCCTCGAGCAGGTTCACCGGCAGCAGCAGCGAGCGGAACGGGCTGAAGCGGCGCCAGCCCAGGTAGCCCCAGAACCCGCTCCAGCCCCAATGCCGCTGCGCACGCAGGGTCTGCAGCGGGTGCGGCTCGTCGCCGAACACACCGCGCGAGATCACATACAGCGCGATCCGGTCCGAGACCGGCTTTAGCCACCACATCAGCAGCCAGGCCCAGCCGAAGGCATCGGCCCACCACGCGGTGGCGTTGATCACGGCGAACAACGGCAGCGACACCGCGATCACCGGCAGCCAGATCGCCCGCGCATGCCGCCGCACCAGTGCCGTGCCCAGCTCCATGGCCTCCCATTCGGAGCGCGCGCGCAGGGTGACGTTGAGCTGGTCAATCCGCATGACCGCCCCCGCGCCCACCGCGCCACAGCCATGCGAACACCAGCGTCCACAACACGGCGGCCACGCTGTACTTGCCCCAGGCGGGTACCGCCGCAATGGAGGACCAGAATGCTTCGATGAAGGCGGCCACCAGCAGCATGGCCGCTACCCCCAGGCACAGGCGGGCCCCGATGGTCCCGCCTTCCACCAGCGCATCGATGCGCGGCCGCCGGCCGGGCGCCAGCAGCTTCATGCCCAGCTGCAGGCCGGCGCCGCCGGCGATGACGATCGCAGTCAGCTCGAATGCGCCATGGCCGGCCACGAAGCGCCAGAACGGATCGCCGTGGCCGATGTGCTGCAGGTGGCCGGCCGCCGCGCCGATGGTGAGCCCGTTGAACAGCAGCACCAGTACCGTGCCCAGGCCAGCCAGCAGCCCGCTGGCGAACGTACGCAGGCCGATGCTGATGTTGTTCATGATGTAGTAGCCGAACATCATCCAGTCCGTGCCGCTGTCACGGCCCAGGTTCGGCGAGGCCGGGTTGTACATGCGCTCCAGCGAGGCGATCTCGCTGTTGTCCATCAGCATGTGGATCACATCCGGGTGCCACTGGATCACCGCGAAGCTGCCCACCAGCGGCAGCACGAACAGCGCGGTGGCCACCCACATGCTGCGCGCCTGGCTGCGCACCAGCAGCGGGAAATCGGCGAGCAGGAATTCCAGCGCGCGGCGCCAGCGCGGCGGCGGCGTGCGGTACAGCAGGCCGTGCCCCTGTTGCATCAGCAGCTGCAGGCGCGCCACCAGCTGCGGGCTGTAGCCGCGCTTGCGGGCCAGCGCGAGCTGCTGGCACAGGCGGCGGTAATGCTGCGGAACGTCTTCATCGTTGAGCGCGGACGGGTCGGGCGAGCGGCGGGCGTGCCGTGGGCGGTCACCGCGCAGCGCCAGCCAGCGTTCCAAGGCCTGCCATTCGCCCTGGTACCGGGCAACGAACTGCTCCTGCCTCATCGGCGCCCCAACAGCCAGTTGGCGATGGCATACAGGCGCAGCACGCCGACCTGGCCCTGGCCACCGCTGATCGGCGCGGCCACTGCCGCCAGTTCCTGCTGGCGTGGGCCGGACAGGCGCGGTGCGCGTTCGGCGAACGCGATGATCGCGGCCTGTTCGGCCGGCTGCAGCGGTTGCGGCGGTGCCAGTACGGTATCGATGGCCACGCTGGCCGACCACGGCCGGCCACTGTCATGCACCACCACGGTGCCGGCCACCAGGTCGCCCAGGCGCCGGCCATTGCGATCGAACAGGCTCGACAGCAGCCCCAGTGCATAGCCGAACGGCAGCATGTCCACGGTGCGCAGCAGGTTGCGGGTGATGGCGGCCATCCAGCCGATCGGCGCGCCGTCCTGGGCCACCACGCGCAGGCTCATGACGCGTTTGCCCAGGGTGCGGCCCCAGCAGGCCTCCTGCACGATGGTGTAGGCCCACATCAGCAGGAACATCAGGCCGAGGTAGAGGCCCTGGCCGAACTCGCCCAGGAAGGCCAGCGGGATGCTCAGCAACAGCAGCGCCGCCACGCGGATGACGAAGTCGATGCCCCAGGCCAGCGCCCGCGGCACCGGGCCGGCCGCCGGCAGGTGCAGGGGCACGCCTTCAGGCGTGATCACTTCACGGTAGGTATCCAGCATCGGCGCGCTCATGCGCACTCGTCGCTCCGGACGGCTGCCAACGGCATGCGGTTCTCGACTGCTTCCTGGGTCGGACACCGACTGTACCGTGTGCACGAACCTACGGGTAGAGCCACGCCCTGCGTGGCTGCGCGCCTCACACCCCGAGGTACTTGTCCTTCAACCGGACATAGTGGTCAGCCGAGTAATGCAGCGACTCGATCTCCTGGTCGCTCAGCGTACGCACCGGCCGTGCCGGGTTGCCCACCCACAGCTCGCCTTCGCCCACCACCTTGCCCGGCCCGATCACCGCGCCGGCCCCGACAAAGCTGTGCCGGCTGACCGTGGCCCCGTCCAGGATGCAGGCGCCCATGCCGATCAGGCTGTAATCGCCGATCGTGCAGGCATGGATGATGGTGCCGTGGCCGACGGTGACGCCCTCACCGATCAGCGTGGGGTAGCCGCCCTTGTTGTACGGGCTGTGGTGGCTGACATGGATGATGGTGCCATCCTGGAGGTTGCTGCGCGCCCCGATCCGCACATGGTTGACGTCGCCGCGGATCACCGTGCCCGGCCACACCGACACATCCTCGCCCAGCACCACATCGCCGATGATCGTGCAGGCCGGATCGATGTAGGCGCGTTCGCCGACGACGGGGAAGGTGTCAAGGAAGGGACGAAGGGGGGACATGGCAAACTCCAGGCAGACGCAGACCCTCGATTGTAGAGCCACGCCCTGCGTGGCTGCGCGGCGCCGGAACGAAGAGCAGCCACGCAGGGCGTGGCGCTACGGTCGGAATCGGGTCTAGGCCACGCGCGAACGCCGCGCACGCTCCAGGTGCACCAGCAGCAGCGAGATCGCCGCCGGGGTCATGCCGGGAATGCGCTGGGCCTGGCCGATGGTCTGCGGGCGCACCCGCTCCAGCTTCTGCTGCACTTCGGCCGACAGCCCGCGCACGCTGGCGTAATCGAATGCCGCATCGATGGCCGTGTTCTCATGGCGCTGCTGGCGTTCGATTTCCTCGCGCTGGCGGTCCAGGTAGCCGGCGTACTTCACCCCGATCTCGACCTGTTCGGCCACCTTCGCGTCCGCCACGCCCGGGCCCAGCGAAGGCACCTGCATGAGCTTGGCGTAGTCCAGTTCGGGGCGCTTGATCAGGTCCAGCACGTTGGTTTCGCGGCTGACCGCCACGCCCAGCGCGGCTTCCACCTCGCGGCCCAGCGCGTTGGCCGGGGTGGCCCACAACGCACGCAGGCGCGCCGACTCCTGCGCCACCGCCTCCTGCTTGGCCTGGAACGCAGCCCAGCGGCGGTCGTCGACCACGCCCAGCGTGCGGCCGATGCCGGTCAGGCGCACATCGGCATTGTCTTCGCGCAGCTGCAGCCGGTACTCGGCGCGGCTGGTGAACATGCGGTACGGCTCGGTGGTGCCGTGGGTGATCAGGTCATCCACCAGCACGCCCAGGTAGGCTTCGTCGCGGCGCGGGCACCAGCCCGCCTGGTCGCGCACGCGGCGCGCGGCGTTGAGGCCGGCCAGCAGGCCCTGCGCGGCGGCTTCTTCATAGCCGGTGGTGCCATTGATCTGGCCGGCGAAGAACAGCCCGGACACCGCCTTGGTTTCCAGCGTGTTGTTCAACCCGCGCGGGTCGAAGAAGTCGTACTCGATGGCGTAGCCCGGCCGCGTGATGTGCGCGTTTTCGAAGCCACGGATGCTGCGCACCAGCGCCAGCTGCACATCGAACGGCAGCGAGGTGGAAATGCCGTTGGGGTAGATCTCCACCACGTCCAGCCCTTCGGGCTCGACGAAAATCTGGTGGCTGGCCTTTTCGGCAAAGCGCACCACCTTGTCTTCGATGGACGGGCAGTAGCGCGGGCCGATGCCCTCGATCTGGCCGCTGTACAGCGGCGAGCGGTGCAGCGCGCTGCGGATGATCTCGTGGGTGTGTTCGCTGGTGTGGGTGATCCAGCAGCTCACCTGGGCCGGGTGCTCGGCCACGCTGCCCAGGAAGGACATCACCGGGCGTGGGTCGTCCCCGGGCTGCTCGTCCATCACGCGGTAATCCAGCGAACGGCCATCGATGCGCGGCGGCGTGCCGGTCTTGAGCCGGTCGATCGAAAACGGGCGCTCGCGCAGGCGTGCGGCCAGCGTGGTGGCCGGCGGGTCGCCCATGCGGCCGGCGGCGTACTGGGTCTGGCCGACGTGGATCTTGCCGGCCAGGAAGGTGCCGGCGGTGAGCACCACGGCCGGGGCGTTGAACTGCAGCCCGGTCTGGGTGATGACGCCACGCACGGCGTCGCCTTCAATCACCAGGTCGTCCACGGCGGCCTGGAACACGGTCAGGTTCGGCTGTGCCTCGACCATGCCGCGGATGGCCATGCGGTACAGGTTGCGGTCGGCCTGGCAGCGGGTGGCGCGCACGGCCGGGCCCTTGGAGGCATTGAGCGTGCGCCATTGGATGCCGGCGCGGTCGGCGGCATGCGCCATGGCGCCGCCCAGGGCGTCGATTTCCTTGACCAGGTGGCCCTTGCCGATCCCGCCGATGGCCGGGTTGCAGCTCATCGCGCCGATGGTTTCCACGTTGTGGGTCAGCAGCAGGGTGCGCACGCCGCTGCGGGCAGCCGCCAGCGCGGCTTCGGTGCCGGCATGGCCGCCGCCGATCACGATGACGTCGTAGCCGTAGAATGAATCGGTCATGGGAAGCTCGGGCAGGGCCGGAACGGCCCGGAATCAGCCCTGGGACAGGGCGCGGTAGCCAATTTTAGCGCCGTTCGCGCCGGCTCCGTGAACGGGGGGATGCAAAAAAATCTGCAATCGACCCTAAAGTTGGCACGTTCTCTGCAGATAACCCAATAGCACCCAGGATGGCAGGCGCCGAAAGGCACTACGGACCGGAATTGGAACAGGGGCCGGTTCATGCGCATCGTGGGGAAGCAGAAGGGCCGGCAGTCGGGGGACTGTCGGCCCTGTTTTTATCGCCCCGGAATACAGAAGGCCCCGCCATTGGCGGGGCCTTCTGCGTTGTAGGTGCCGACATCCGACAGGGCCGGAACAGGGGGGATCCAGATGTTCCTGTCGGATATCGACATAGAGCTCAATGTGACGCCCATTGTCGCTTTTGTCACTTTTCGACCGAGGTCGTCACTGCCCGGCTAGATTGAACTGCCAGGCAGGTGAAAATCAAGCGGTCTCATCTCTCTTGTGTGCGCTGGTTCAACTTATCCATGGTCCGCCAGGGCGAACCGCTCTGCGGCCGCTGCTGCGGGGCCGGCCGGGACTGCGGCGCGCTCACCGGTCGCTGGGGCCGAGCCTGCTGCGGCGGACGGTTCGGGCGCTGTGGGCGCCCGCCCACCGAATCCATGTTCCGCCACGGCGAACCGCCGTTGTAGGACGGGCGCGGGCGGTCCGGCGGACGCACCTGGCCACCATTGCCGTTACCGGGACGCGGCGGCGGGCGGTGGTTGTGCGGCGGGCGATAGTTCGGGTACGGGCGGTAGATCGGGTAGTTGTAGCCACCGTACCCACCATAGCCGTAATAGCCGCCACCACCGTAGTAGCCGCTGCCGTAGCCGTATGGGTAACCGGCCGGGTAGCGGTACTCCGTGGACGGGGCACCGTGGTAATAACCGCTTCCGCCGCCACCGCCAACGTAATCGTAGGTCGCGCAACCGGACAGGGCCAACAACAGGCCGCCGGCAAGCATCAGGCGCATCTTCATGATCGGGTCCCCCCTTAGGGTATGGGCCCAGCTTCGGGCCCGCGCATTGAATCGACCCTTAATTCGGCCCGATCCGGATGAATGGTTGCCATCGTGACACGTTAATCTTGTGTCATGACCGATTCATCCCTGCCCTGCGTCGATGACCTGTTGGCTGCCGCCGCGCGGATCGCACCGCATGCCAGCGTCACTCCGGTGCTGCAATCGCAGACCCTGGACGGGTTGAGCGGGGCGCAGCTGGCCTTCAAGGCCGAGCATCTGCAACGGGGCGGCGCTTTCAAGTTCCGCGGTGCCTGCAACGCGGTCTGGGCGCTGCCTGAAGCCGTGGCTGCGCGCGGGGTGGTCACCCATTCGTCGGGCAACCATGGCGCCGCGCTGGCGCTGGCCGCACGCACCCGTGGCATTGCCTGCCATGTAGTGGTACCGGAAGGAGCGGTGGCGGCCAAGCTGGCCAACATCGTGCGCCATGGCGCGACGCTGTGGCGCTGCGCGCCAAGCATCGCCGCGCGTGAGGCCATGTGCGCACAGGTGGAAGCCAACACCGGCGCCACCCTGGTCCATCCCTATACCGACCATCGGGTCATCGCCGGGCAGGGCACCGCAGCGATGGAGCTGCTGGGCAGCCATGGCCCGTTCGACGCCCTGGTGGTGCCGGTTGGCGGCGGTGGGCTGGCCGCCGGTAGCCGACTGGCGCTGCAGGCCACCGCCCCGGGCACGCGGCTGGTGCTGGCCGAACCTGAAGGTGCGGCCGATACGGCCCGTTCGCTGGCCGCTGGCGAACGCTGCCTCGATTTCACCCCCGACACGATCTGCGACGGCCTGCGCGGCACCCTGGGCGCACCCAACTTCACGCTGCTGCACGGCGCGGCCGACGTCATCACCGTAGGCGACGACGCCACCGTCGCGGCCATGCGCCTGCTCTGGCAGGTGCTCAAGCAGGTGGTGGAGCCGTCATCGGCGATTGCGCTGGCTGCGATCCTGTCCCAGCCGGCGCGGTTTGCCGGGCAGCGGGTCGGGGTGGTGCTGTCCGGCGGCAACGTCGACCTGGACGCCCTGCCATGGGCCGCAGCATGAGCCGGCGCGCGCGCGTCGGGCTGGTGGGCTGGCTGTGGCGGCTGTGCATGCTGCTGGCGGCCTGGCTGCTGTGCGTGACCGCCTGGATCGTCTGGGTCGGCGAACGTGACCAGGCAGCCAAGGCCGACGCGATCATCGTGCTCGGGGCGGCGGCCTACGATACCAAGCCGTCGCCCGTGTTCGAAGAGCGCATTCGCCACGGGCTCGACCTGTACCGACAAGGCTATGCGCCGCTGCTGATCTTCACCGGGGGCTATGGCGGTACCGGCGCGCGCTTCTCCGAATCGCAGGTCGCACGCCGTTACGCGTTGAAGCAAGGCGTGCCGGAAGACGCGATCCTGATCGAAACCGCATCGCGTACCACCCGCCAGAACCTGGTCGAAGCGCGCGTGCTGATGGACCAGCACAAGCTGCACCGGGTGATCATCGTCAGCGATCCGCTGCACATGGCGCGCGCGCTGCGCCTGGCCCGCGAACTGGGCATCGATGCGCTGGCCTCGTCAACGCCGAGCACGCGCTTCCGCAGCTTCCACACCAGCTGGAAGTTCCTGGCGCAGGAAATTTATTTCTTCCACCGGGACATGTTCCCATCCGCCAACGGTTCCTGACCCGGCGCAGCCACGCAGGGCGTGGCCCTACCGCTTGTTACGTGGTCTTGCGCCGGATCGGAATCGCCGACACCGGCACGCTGGCCACATCCTGCCCGCGCTCACGAATTGGCGCCCCGGCATCCGGCGCCCATGCATGCGCGTAGATCACTTCCCAGCTGCTGGGCAGCGTGCCATCTTCGCGGCGCAGCGGCTCGTAGGCCGCGCGCGCTGCGGCGAAGCGGCCGCGCCCGGTCAGCGTATGCCGACGGTCGTGGCGCGCGTTGGTCGCACCAATCGCACGCAGTTCGCGCATCAGCGCGTCCATGTCGCGATAGGTCAGCGTGAACAGGTCGCGGTCCAGCACCGGGTCGCGGAAGCCGGACATCATCAGCGCATCGCCGAACTGGGCAATCGGCGGGAACCGGCTCACATGCGAGGTGTCATCGGCGCTGGCGAACGCATCGCGCAGCTCGATCAGCGTTTCCGGGCCGAAGGTGGAACACACCAGCAGTCCGCCGGGCTTGAGCACGCGGCGGAATCCGGCGAATACCGCCGGCAGGTCTTCCACCCACTGCAGGCACAGGTTGCTGTAGATCACATCCACGCTCTGGTCGCGCAACGGCAACGCCTGCGCATCGCCACACACGCGCGTGAACGGCTTCCACCAGCCGGCCTGCTTCTTCGCTTCGTGCAGCATCGGCTCGGCCATGTCCAGTGCGATCACCTGCGCCTTCGACCAGCGCTTCTTCATCGCCGCGCTGGCGTGCCCGGTGCCGCTGCCCACGTCCAGCACCACCTCCGGCTGCCGGCTTTCCAGGTAATCCAGCGATTCGAGCAGGCGCTTTTCCACCTCGCGCTGCAGGGCAGCGGCGGCGTCGTAACTGGTGGCGGCGCGCGAGAACGCGCGGCGGACATGCTGGGGATCGAAGCGGGTGGTCATGAAAGGCTCACGGCGTAAAACGAACAACATGCCGGGGTCTTCCCCGGCGCGGTAGCGCACGACCGTTGGTCGTGCGCAGGAAACTCAGAACGTACCCGGGTAGGCCCCACCATCAATCAACAGGTTCTGCCCGGTGATGTAACCCGACTGCGCACTGCACAGGAACGCACACGCCGCACCGAACTCATCGGCCGTGCCGAAACGCCCGGCCGGAATGTGCGTGCGCTTGCGCTCGGCGATCTGTCCGGCATCCACGCCCTGCTGCTGCGCCATGTAGGCGAAGTTGCCGCGCAGCCGGTCGGTGTCGAACTGGCCGGGCAGCAGGTTGTTGAGGGTGACGTTGTGGGCCACGGTACGACGTGCCAGCCCGGCCACGAAACCGGTCAGGCCCGAGCGCGCACCGTTGGACAGGCCCAGAATGTCGATCGGTGCCTTCACCGACGAAGAGGTGATGTTGACCACGCGGCCGAAGCCGCGCTCGATCATGCCGTCCACGGTGGCGCGGATCAGCGCGATCGGCGCCAGCATGTTCGCGTCCAGCGCGGCGATCCAGTCCTCGCGTTCGAACTGGCGGAAATCCCCGGCGGGCGGCCCACCGGCGTTGTTGACCAGGATGTCCACCTGTGGGCACGCGGCCAGCGCGGCAGCGCGCCCGGCCTCGGTGGTGACATCGGCCACTACCGTGACGACCCTGCCAGCACCCGGCAGCGCCTGCAGTTCCAGCCCGGCGCGGGCCAGGGCCTCTTCACCGCGGGCGGCGATCACCACGTTCACACCCTCGCGCACCAGTGCCCGAGCGCAACCCAGCCCCAGCCCTTTGCTGGCGGCGCAGACGAGGGCCCAGCGGCCGGCGATTCCAAGATCCATGCGTCAATTCCGTGAGGGTGGGCAGGCGTACATGATCGGCGATGCGTGGGCGGGTGGGTCAGGAAAGCGAGGCAACGAAGTGTTGCAGCTGCACCGCCACCGCGTCGGTGTGGCCAAGGAACGGCGCATGCCCGCCGTGGGCGACCACATGCACGGTGGAACGTGGCGCCAACGCGGCAGCGGCCTGAATTGCCCGTGCCGATACAAGCCGGTCGCGCTGCCCGGCCAGCCACAGGCTGGGCGTGGGCAGGCTGGGCAGGGCACCGCGCAGGTCGGTGTATTCCAGCAGGCGAAGACCTTCCTGCAGGGCGCGGGGCGCGGGTTCACCGCGTTCCACCAAAGCCGCGCGCAGGGTGCGCAGTTCCTGCCGGGCATGTTCGGAACCCATCGCATCCAGGGCCAGGAAGCGTTCCAGCGTACCCCGGTAGTCCTGCGCCAGGTCCTGGCCGAACTGCTCGAACACCGATGTTTCCACCGCGTGCGGCCAGTCCTCACCCCGCACGAAGCGCGGGGTGGCGGCGATCATCGCCAGCCCGCGCACCTTGGGCAGCGTGGCGGCCGCATGCAGCGCAAACAGGCCGCCCAGCGACCAGCCGCACCACACTGCCGGCGGCGTGGCGGCGGCAATCGCGCCGACCACGAACGGCAGGCGCAGCGGGGTGGCATCGTCGCGGCTGTTGCCGTGCCCGGGCAGGTCGACCAGGTGCAGCTCGAACTGCGCGGAAAGGCGTTCGACCAGGGGCGCGAACACGCCGCCATGCAAGGCCCAGCCGTGGATCAGTACCAGCGCCGGGCCGCTGCCGACGACCTCGATATGCATGCTCACACCCAATGACCGTGCATCACGCGCTCAGCGCGTCCAGCGTCTGCTGGCGCAGTACCTGGTCGCGCGCGTGGGCAATGGCATCGGTGAGCGCACGTACTTCCGGTACCGTGTGCAGCGCCGACAGGGTCACGCGCAGGCGCGCCTTGCCTTCGGGCACGGTCGGCGGGCGGATCGCACTGACCAGGAACCCGGCCGCTTCCAGCGCGGCCGACAGCGCCATCACCGTCGACTCGGCGCCGCACAGCAACGGCTGGATCGGGGTATCGGAGGGCATCAGCTCCAGCCCATGCTGGCGCGCACCGGCGCGGAATACGCCGACCAGTTCGGCCAGCTTTTCGCGGCGCCAGTCGTCGCGACGCGCCAGCTTCACTGCGGCGAGCGCGGCAGCGGCCTGCGCCGGCGGCACGGCGGTGGTGTAGATGTAGGGGCGCGCAGTTTCGGCCAGGTGATGAATCATCGCATCGTCGCCAACCACCAGCGCACCGCTGCCGCCCAGTGCCTTGCCCAGCGTGACCAGCTGCAGCGGCACGTCGGCCACGCCCAGCCCGGCTTCGGCCACGCAGCCGCGGCCGTGCTCGCCGATCACGCCCACGCCATGTGCGTCGTCCACATACAACAGCGCTTCCTGCATGCGGGCCACCAGCGACAGCGAGCGCAGCGGGGCGATATCGCCATCCATGCTGAAGACACCATCGGTGACCAGCATCGCCGCACCATCAGGCGCGTGCTTGAGCTGGCGCAGTGCGCCTTCGGTATCCAGGTGCGGGTAGCGGCGCAGACGGCAGCCGGCCAGGCGCGTGGCGTCGAGCAGGCTGGCGTGGTTGAGGCGGTCCTGCACGCACACATCGTCTTCTTCGCTGAGCAGCGCCTGCTGCACCGCCAGGTTGGCGGCAAAGCCGCTGCCGAACAGCAGCGCACGCGGGTAGCCCAGCCAATCGGCCACTTCCTGTTCCAGTGCCTCATGCAGCGCATGGTGGCCGCAGATCAGGTGTGAGGCGGTGGCGCCGGCGCCTTCGCGTGCGGCGGCATCCTGCAGCGCGCTGACCACGCCGAACTGCTGGGACAGGCCCAGGTAATCGTTGCTGCAGAAGCCGGTGAGCCACTGGCCGTTGACCTCCAGGCGCACGCCATCGCGCCGGGTCACCGTGCGGCGCACGCGGAGTCGGCCCTGCGCGTCGCGAAGCTTGCGCTGGGACTGGATGCGGTCGTGCAGGTCAGGACGGGCCATGGTCGTCAATGTCATGGGCAGGCAGGGCAGCTAGCGTACCCGGTTGCCGGGCGCTGTGCTGCACCGCCCGGGGCCGGGCTCAGGCCGCTTGTCCGCAACCACCGCCACAGGTGATGTCGGCATGCACGGTGCCCGGGTGGTCATGCCCGGCGGCATCCATCTGCACCGCCATTGGGCGCAGGCCCAGCCGACTGAACAGGGCCAGGTCGCGTTCGGTGTCGGGGTTGCCGGTGGTCAGCAGTTTCTCGCCGTAGAAGATGGAGTTGGCCCCGGCCAGGAAACACAGCGCCTGCAGCTCATCGCTCATCGATTCGCGCCCGGCAGACAGCCGCACCATCGCCCTGGGCATGACGATCCGGGCCACTGCGATCATGCGCACGAACTCGAATGGATCGAGTTCGGCACTGCCATGCAGCGGCGTGCCGGCAACCTGCACCAGCCGGTTGATCGGCACCGAATCGGGGTGCGCCGGCAGGTTGGCCAGCGCCAGCAGCAGTCCGGCGCGGTGCGCGCGGGTTTCGCCCATGCCGACAATGCCGCCGCAGCAGGTCTTCAGCCCGGCCCCGCGCACGTGTTCCAGCGTATCCAGGCGGTCCTGGTACTGGCGGGTGTGGATGATCGAGTCGTAGTAGTCCGGCGCGGTATCCAGGTTGTGGTTGTAGTAGTCCAACCCGGCTTCGCGCAGCGCCACGGCCTGCGCGCCATCGAGCATGCCCAGCGTGGCGCAGGTTTCCAGCCCCAACGCCTTCACTTCGCGGATCATCGCCGCCACCTTGGGGATGTCGCGATCCTTGGGCGAACGCCACGCCGCGCCCATGCAGAACCGCGATGCACCCGCCGCCTTGGCCTGGCGGGCCTTGGCGACCACATCCTCGGTGGCCATCAACTTCTGTGCGCTCACCCCGGTGTCATAGCGCTGCGCCTGCGGGCAGTACGCGCAGTCTTCCGGGCAGCCGCCGGTCTTGACCGACAGCAGGGTCGAGACCTGCACCTCCGCCGGATCAAACCGCTCCCGGTGCACGCCCGCTGCCTGGAACAGCAGCTCGGGGAACGGCAGGTCGAACAGCGCCAGCAGCTCCTCGTGGTGCCAGTCGTTGCGGATGACAGAAGCCATGGGAGTGTCCTGACAGATTGGGGAACGAAAGGGCGGCAGTCTGGTGAGGTTGAGGGAGACTGTCAACCATATGAACTTTAGAAAAGTTTACGACGTGCTGGGCTGGTTGGGGCATCAATGCTTGCCGCTGCGTTGCCTGGTCTGCGCCAACCCGGGCAATGACGGGCTGGATCTATGCGCCGTCTGCTACGCCGAGCTGCCCTGGAACGACCATGCCTGCCCGTTGTGCGCGTTGCCGCTGCCGCCGGACGAACCGGCTGCAGCCTGCGGTGCCTGTCTGCGCGAGCCGCCGCGGCAGGTCGGGGCGGCGGCGACCTTCCTGTATGCGCCGCCGATCGACCGGCTGGTGCTGCGCTTCAAGTTCCACCAGGACCTGGCGGCCGGGCGGCTGCTCTCCCAGCTGATGCTGCACGCCGTGCCCGATTTCGCACAGCACCCGCTGCTGCCGATGCCCCTGCACGGGCGCCGGCTGCGCGAACGGGGTTACGACCAGGCCCGGGAACTGGCCCGCCCGCTGGCGAGGAACCTGAAGCTGCCGTTGTGGAACGGGCTGTGTCGCAGCCGGGCGACGATGGCCCAGTCCACGCTTGACGCTGAAGCCCGCCGCCAGAACCTGCGCGGAGCCTTCGCCGTGCAGGCCGCCCCGCCGCCCCGGCTGACCCTGGTCGACGATGTGATGACCACCGGCGCCACCCTGGACGCGGCCGTGCGCGCGCTGCGCCGGTCCGGGCTGCGCGAGGCCACCCTGTGGGTCTGTGCCCGGGCGCCTTGAGTCCTTGTCGCGGTCTGCACACGGGGTGGGCCTAGCATCGCCGCTGACCTCCCTCCAGGAACATCATCATGAGCCAGGCTCCGGAACTGCGCACCACCTCGCTGTTGTCGCTGGTTGGCCGCAGCTGGTGGGTGGTGTTGCTGTATGGCCTGCTGGCGGTAGGCTTTGGCCTGCTCGCCATTACCCGGCCACTGTCCGCCGCTGCGGGGCTGGCCTGGGCCATCGGCGTGATGGCGCTGGTGGAAGGCCTGATCAGCCTGTTCGCGGTGTTCAGCGGCGACAGCGGCACGCCGCGCGGCTGGGCGCTGGTCTACGCGCTGGCCTCGATCGGTTTCGGCGCACTGGCCGTGATCAACCCGCTGGTGACCGCGAAGGTGCTGGTGCTGCTGCTGGCGATCTGGCTGATCATCGCCGGCGTGTACCGCATCGTGTTCGCCATCCGGGTGCGCAAGCAGATCGAGGGCGAATGGCTGCTGATCGTCAGCGGCCTGCTCGCCATCGTGCTCGGCGCAATGATGGTGGCCAACCCGCGGGGCGGGGTGGCGGTGACCACGCTGTGGATCGGTATCGGCAGCCTGGTCTACGGGGTGCTGCAGATCGTCGTGGCGTTCCGGCTGCGGAAGTTGCGCTGAAGCCGAAGCATTCAACCACGACCGAATCGCGCCTCGATCTCCTCCAGCGTCTTGCCCTTGGTCTCCGGCAGCAGGAAGGCGGCGACCAGGAAGTACAGCAGCGTGCACCCGGCCCAGAAGAAGAACATGCTGGCGTAGCCGTGGTGGCCCACTGTAGGCAGGAAGATCGCGGCGATCACCGTGGACACGAACTGGTTGATCAGCAGCGCGATGCTCATGCCGTTGGAGCGGATGCGGGTGGGCATCAGCTCGGACAGCGCCAGCCACACGCATACGCCGGGGCCGACCGCGAAGAAGGCGACGAAGAGCAGGATGCAGCCGGCCACCAGCCAGCCGTGGGTGGGCGAGGGCACCGGGCCGATCACAGCACGTTCGATCACCAGTGGCGCCTGCGCGGCGGCGGCCGGATCCGGGAACGGATTGAGATTCACGCGGCGGAAGAACGCCCCGATCACGCTGTCTGCCGACACCGCATCCTCACGGCGGATCTGCAGCGTGGCGTCGATCGGGTTGTCGCTGCGCAGCGAGCGCACGTTGCTGAAGCCGCCGTAGGCATACGAGACCGTAAGCTGCAGCGGCTGCCCGCCCGCGTTGCCCTCCAGCCGCCGCCATTGCGCGGCATCCATCGGCAGCGACAGTGACTGCCCGTATACCTGCTGCTGCAGCGCGGGCTGTACATCCAACCGCCCATGTTCGCTGCGCACGAACAGCAGCGCCGCACCGAGCAGGGCGATGGTAATGCCGCCGGTGCCCAGCATCAGCAGGAACTTGCGGCCCTTTCGATCCACCAGTACCAGCGCCACCACGGTCATCAGCGCGTTGAGCAGCTTGATGGATACATCGGCCCAGTTGGCTACCGCGCCGGGCAGGCCGGCCTGGTTGAGGATGTTCACCGCATAGGCCAGCACCGAGTTGATGCCGGTGGCCTGGGTGAACGCCAGCACCAGGCAGGCCAGCACGAAGGGCCACACGTAGCGGCGGCTCAGCAGTGGATCGCGCTTGGCCGGCGTGCCATCGCTGGCCGGCGCATCGGGTGCCTGCATGCGTGCCAGCGTGGATTCCACCTCCGCCGGGGCAACCGTGCGTTGCAGCGCGCTGCGCGCCCTGGCAATGCGCCCACGCCGCACCAGCCAGCGCGGTGATTCGCTGATCAGCAGCGCGCCGACGGTGAACACCAGCCCGGGCAACAGGCAGCTCCAGAAGATGGTGCGCCAGGCATGGTCCTTCACCGCGAACAGCAGGCGCTGCTGCTCCTCGCCCGGCAGGTGGCGCACGGCCGCAGCGGCCGCGTCCACGCTGTGCGCCTGGTACAGCCCGATCACCGCGGCCAGCACCAGGCCGATGGTCAGCAGCAGTTGGAACATCGCCGCGCCGCGCCCGCGCTGCTCCGGGCTGAGTACTTCAGCCAGGTACAAAGGCACCACCACGCCGATCAGACCGCCGCTGATGCCCTGCAGCAGCCGCCCCATCAACAGCGGGCCGTAGCCTTCGGACAGCGCCATCACGGGAATGCTTGCCGTGAACAACACGCCGGCCAGCACCATCGCACCGCGCCGGCCGATCAGGTCGGCCACTGCGCCGGCAAACAGCGAGGACAGCACGCTGCCCAGCAGCACGGCCGCAACCACGAAGCCAAGCTGCTGGGTGGTGAGGTGCCAGCTGGCCGTGGCGGTGGCCTCCAGGTAAGGCAGGGCGCCGGCGATGATGCCGATGTCGATGCCGTAGAGCAGGCCGCCCATGCCGCCGATGAACAACAGATAGCGTATCGGCCAACGCGGCGCGTTGGCGGAAGCGGGCACGGGCATAACGGCGGAAACGTCGTTCATGGTGCGATCCTGTCTACGTTGGAACGCGCCGCACGCGGCGCGGAATCACTCAGTCAAGCGCGATGCGTTCGCCTTCCACCACCACCTGCTGCACGCGCAGGTCGTGGTCGAGCACCACCAGGTCGGCCCACGCACCCGGTTGCAGGCGGCCGCGATCGTCCAGGCCCAGATAGTCGGCTGGGTAGCGTGAAACGCGGTTGGAGGCGTCATCCAACGCCAGTCCCAGCGCAACCAGGTTGCGCAGCGCCTGGTCCATGGTCAGCGCGCTGCCGGCCAGCGAACCGCTTTCCAGGCGCACGCAGCCCAGGCACTTGTGCACGCGCTGCACGCCCAGTGCGTACTCGCCATCGGGCATGCCGGTGGCAGCGGTGGCATCGGTCACGCAGTACAGGCGCGGAATGGCGCGCAGTGCGGTGCGGATCGCGCCGGGGTGCACGTGCTGCAGGTCGGGAATCAGTTCGGCGTACTCGGCATGCGCCAACGCGGCCGTGGCGATGCCGGGGTGGTAGTGGTCCACGCCGGTCATGCCGTTGAAAAGGTGGGTGAAACCGGCGGCGCCCGCACCCAGCGCGGCCACGCCCTGCTCATAGGTGCCGGCGCTGTGGCCCAGCTGCACGCGGATGCCCAGTGCACTCAGCGCGGGAATCAACGCCAGGTGCTGGCCGATCTCCGGCGCCAGGGTCAGCACCTTGATCGGGGCGATGGCATGCAGGCGGCGCACATCGTCCAGCGTGGCTTCCACTACCAGCGGCGGCTGCGCGCCCAGGCGCTCGGCACTGATGAAGGGGCCTTCCAGATGCACGCCCAGTACCCGTGCCATGCCGGGCCCGCGCTGCGCGATCGCCGTGGACAGGCCCTGCAGCGCGCGGTCGATGTCCTCCGCCCCGGCGGTCATGGTGGTGCCCAGCAGTGCGGTGGTGCCATGTCGCGCATGCGCGCG
This sequence comes from Stenotrophomonas sp. AB1(2024), assembly GCF_037482345.1. Taxonomy (NCBI): domain Bacteria; kingdom Pseudomonadati; phylum Pseudomonadota; class Gammaproteobacteria; order Lysobacterales; family Lysobacteraceae; genus Stenotrophomonas; species Stenotrophomonas sp. AB1(2024). The sequence continues at coordinate 1,721,668 of NZ_JBBHKO020000001.1, read as the reverse complement.
TGCCACCGTCTGCGCGGTATCCCCGCCCTGCATGATGTCCACCCCGGCACCGCCATGCACGTGCAGGTCGATGAAGCCGGGCAGGATCAGCGGCACCTGGTCATCACCACGCGGATCGGCGTGGTGACTGTTGATCGAGACGATGCGCTGTTTGTAGGCGATGTCGCCGCGTACCCACCCGAACGGGGTGAGCATGCGGCCATGCAGGGTGGAGATGGGGCTCAAGGGGGCGACTCGGCAATGATCACTTCGATGCCCAGCTTCTGCAGCCCTTCCAGGTGCTCTGCGTCGATGCTGGCGTCGGTGATGACGGTGTGGACCTGGTCCAGGCGGGCAATGCGGTGCAGGCTGACGTGGCCGAACTTGGAGGCATCGGTGAGCACCACCACGCGCCGCGCGCGTTCGACCATGCGGTGGTTGAGGCTGGCTTCGGCCTCATGATGGGTGGTGAGCCCGAACTGCAGGTCCAGCCCGTCCACGCCCAGGAACAGGGTGTCGAAGCTGTAGGTGTTGAGGCTGGCTTCGGCCTGGCTGCCCTGCAGCGACAGTGACTGCTTGCGCAGCAGGCCGCCGGTGAGCAGCAGCTCCACGCCCGGTGCGTTGGCCAGCTCCCAGGCGATGTTCAGCCCGTTGGTCATCACCGTCACATCGCGATGCGCGCGCAGGTGGCGCGCCAGGGTCATGGTGGTGGAACCGGAATCGATGATGATGTTGTCGCCGGCCCGCACCAGCTGCGCCGCGTGCGCGCCGATGCTGTCCTTCAGCGGCAGGTTCAGCGTGTCCTTCTCATGGATGTCCTGTTCCAGCGGCGGCTTGCGCACCAGCGTGGCGCCGCCGTGGGTGCGCGTGGCCAGGCCCTGCGATTCGATGTGGGTCAGGTCGGCGCGGATGGTCACTGCCGATACGCCGAAGCGTTCCACCAGTTCGCTGACCTGCACGTTGCCGTGCTCGACCAGCAACTGCAGGATCTGTTGGCGACGCTGCCGTGTGTTTCGCATGGAGGCGATTCCGTTCGGAAGGAAAGCCGAAGCTTACCGTTCCGAAAGCTCCATGGCAGAAAAGGTTTCGTTATCCGGGCCAACTGCGTTGCAAACACAAGCACGCGCGTACTCGGCCAGGCGCAGGCCCACCTTGTGCCGGATCAGCGCCAGTGGCTCGGCTGCCAGTTCGCCGGCCTGGACCGCGCGCAGCTGCTCGGGCAGGTATTGGCTGAGCAGCATCAGCGGCGGTACGTGCCGGGTAAGGTTGTCCACCAGCGTGGCCAGCGCGGCCCGTACGGCCGGCTCGCCCCAGTAATAGCGGCTGCGGTCGCTCAGCGAATACGCGCGCAACAGGCGCTGTTCGTGCGCATTGCCCTGGTAGTAGCTGGCCCAGCTGCCCGGCTTGTCGAGCATGCAACGGTCCAACACCTCGATGATCTGCGAGGCTTCCGCCGCAGGCAGGAGCTCGCGTTCGATCATCGCCAGCGCGAACACCGCTTCGCGGAACGCATAGGTCGCCGCGGGGCCGACCTTGAGGATGGCGAAGTGGTCGCGTACCAGTGCATGCAGGCCGGCTTCGGTCTGGTAATCGGTGGAATGCGCTTCGAACACGATGCGCGGCTGGGTTTCCACGAACGCGGACAGTGCCTTCGCGGCAACCGGATCGTAGTGGTGCACGCTGCTGTGGTCGAAATCCACGCCGGGCTGCACCACCATCGCGATCACGCGTTCCCAGGCCGGCAGCAGGTCCGGCGCGGAGAACGCTTCACGGTGGATTGCCAGGGTGGTGGCTGCGGCGGTGGGCGTGGTGACCGCCAATCCCCCTTCCAGCGAGGCTTCGCCACCGGGCACCGGCACTTCGGTGCCGATCACATACACCGGCGGCGGCAGGCCATTGTCGGCGGCGGTGCGTTCGGCAATGCGCGCCAGCTCGGCCGAGCGCGCGGCCACGATCGCATCGGGCAGCGGGGTCGGGTCGTCGGCGCAGGACATGCTGCAGTCCAGGTGGATCTTGTGGAAGCCGGCGGCCACGTAGGCGGCAACCAGGGTGCGCGCATTGGCCATCGCGAGCTCGGCCGGACCCTTCTGCCACGCATTCGGGCCGAGATGGTCGCCACCGAGGATCAGCCGCTCGGCCGGGAAGGCGTGGCTGCGTGCCAGCTGCAGCACGTAATCGCGGTACTGCGGCGGGGTCATGCCGGTGTAGCCGCCGAACTGGTCCACCTGGTTGGAGGTGGCCTCGATCAGCAGCACCGTGTCATGGTCGCGCGCGACCTGCATGGCCGCCAGCAGCACCTGCTCGTTGCTGCAGCACACGCTGTACAGGCCAACGGGCTGGCCCTGGCGATGGGCGGCGATCAACGATTGGACGGCAGACATGGCAACACTCCAGGTGCGGCGGGAAAAAGGAACTCAGGATGCGGGATGGTGCTGGCGCGCCAGCAGCGCCGCGCCGCGTGCACCGCCGGCATCGCCGAAGGCCGGCGGCAGGATCGGGGGCACGCGCACGCCGTTGAACAGGTACGGCTCAATGGCGGCGGGCAGGTCGCGGTACAGCTGCTCCAGCTTCGACAGCCCGCCACCGAGCACGATCACGTGCGGGTCCAGCGCCAGGATCAGGCTGGCGAAGCTGTAGCCAAGCAGGTCGCGGTGGATGGCCAGCGCCTGCAGCGCGATCGGGTCACCGGCGTGCGCCTGTTCCACAACGGCGGTGGCGTCGCAGGCCTGGCCACCCTGGCGTTCGTGGATCATCGCCAGGCCGCTGCCGGAGACGTAGCGCTCCAGGCAGCCGCGCAGCCCACAGCCGCAGTCCAGCAGCGGCAGGTCATGACGCAGTTGCAGGGTGGCGGGCAGGCTCCAGTGGCCCCACTCGCCGGCGATGCCGTTATTGCCCGCCACCAGCCGCCCCTCCAGGCAATAGCCGCCACCGGCGCCGGTGCCGAGGATCACCCCGAACATGCTGGGGTAACCGGCCGCCGCGCCGTCGTGCGCTTCGGACAACGCGAAACACTGCAGGTCGTTGCCCAACGCCAGCGGGCACTGCAGCCGCGCTTCCAGGTCGCGCCCCACCGTGTGGCCGCTGAGCGCGGGCACGTTGGCGCTCAACTGGCGGCCACTGTCGCGGTCGCGCACGCCGGGCAGGCCCAGGCCCACCGCAACGGCTCGCGTGCCCAGTGCGGCATCGGCGTCGTCCACCAGCTGGCCGACCGCAGCCACGAAGGCGGCGTAGTCGTGGGTAGGCGTGGCCACGCGCTGGCGGTGGTGCACCGTCAACGCCGCGTCACAGGCCACCAGTTCGATCTTGGTGCCCCCGATATCGATGCCGTACCAGGTCTGCATGGGCGCGGTCTGCTCAGCCATGGGCGTGGATGGTCACACCCTGCACCACGCGGTTGACCGTGCCATCGGGGAACGGGTTGTCCGGGGTCAGGCCGAGCGCCGCCGAACGCTGCAGCGCGAAGCACTGCGCCATCACCAGCCACAGCGGCGCCAGCCACGGATCGGGCAGGGCAGGAACGTCGAGCAGGAAATCGCCTTCGGCACTGCCGCTGCCGGTCGGGCCGACCGAGATCACGCGCGCGGCGATGCCGTCGCGACGCAGTTCCTCCAACAGGTCCTGTTCGTAGCGGCGTGCCAGCGGCTGTGCGCTGCGCAACACCACCACCAACGTGGTGCCATTGAGCGTGGACTTCGGGCCGTGGCGGAAACCGAGCGGGGTATTGGCCAGTGCCAGCACCCGGCCGGCGGTGAGTTCGAGCACCTTCAGCGCTGCTTCGCGCGCGGTCGCTTCCAGCGGGCCACTGCCCAGGTAGATCACGCGCGAGATATCGGTCCGGGCCAGCGCCGCTACCGGTGCATCCCAGCGGCTGACGGCCTGGGCGCCGCGTTCGGCCACGTTGTGCAGGCGCGCGATGCGCTGCGCCCACGGCGCGCTGTCGAACACGCTCAGCGCGGCCAGCAGCATGCAGCTCAGGCTGCTGGTCATGGCAAAGGCGCGGTCGCAGCTGGCCGGCGGCATCAGCAGCGACAGCGTGTCCTCGCGGCCCTGGCCGCGTTGGGCCAGCGCACCTTCGGCATTGCAGGTGATGTCCAGGAAGCGCGCGTCATCCACCCGCGCCCGCACCAGGTCCACGGCCGCCACGCTTTCCGGGCTGGAGCCGCTGCGCCCGAACGACACCAGCAGGGTCGGCCGGTCGCGCTGCAGGTACAACGCCGGGTGGGTGAGCAGGGTGGTGGTGTGGATGGCGCGAACGTCCGCCGGCCACTGCGCGTTTATCTGGTCGGCCACCATCTCGGCGATGAAGCCTGAACTGCCGGCGCCGGTGAAGATGACCCGCTGGCCGGGCTGGCGCAGCGCTTCACCCAGGAACGTATCGATGCGTTCGCGGGTGCCCACCAACACGTCGGCCAACGCCGACCACAGTGCTGGTTGCTGCGCGATCTCTTCTGCGGTGTGCGCGCCACCCTGGCGCTGCCAGGCGGGCATATCGGGGAGCAGAGTGACGTCCATTCGCTATTCCTGTTGGGCGACCGCACGATCAGCGTTTTCTTTCGAAATGTCAATTATCGAAAGATAAAAATAAGATATCCGGGTCACAGTTTTCGATCGCAATGTCGCGTCATCCGCGATTGATGACACCTATCCATTCATATTTAAAGGGAAAGTTGACGCATTCAGCTGGGAGAAAGAAAGTGGTGCTTCGCATCATCTTTCGTTTTGATAGAATTCCTAATCTTTTTTCTTTTCAATTTCTTGACATCTTTCGATCGCCTGCCCCATAGTCGGCCGCACTGGTTTCGGACACCCGCCGAACGCGGGCTTTGGGGGCGAAGTGGTTACCCGTTGTCGACGCACCGTGCTGGCCATCTCTCTTCTGTCGCCGCTGCTGCTGGCCGCCATGCCGGCGCTGGCAGCGCCGCTGGGCAACCTGAGTGCGTTACGTGCCGAGCCGGCAGCGTCGGCCACCGCCTGGACCCTGACCACCGATAACGGCATGACCGTGCGCGTGGACCTGCTGCGCGCGGATCTGCTGCGCATACAGGCCAGCCGCACCGGCAACCTGCTGCCGGCCGGCGACAAGGCAGCCCCTATCGTGTTGTCGCAGGCCGCTGCCGCCGTCCCCTTCCAGCTGGAAGAAGACGGCAACGAAGTGCGCATCCGCACCGACGCGCTGGTCCTGCACATCCAGCGCCAGCCGCTGCGCCTGGCGCTGGACCGGCGCCAGGCCGGCAAAGATGTGCCGCTGTGGCGCGAACTGCAGCCGCTGGACCTGGACAGCGCACAGAGCGTACAGGTACTGAGCAGCCAGGCCGACGAACAGTTCGTGGGTGGTGGCCAGCAGAACGGCCGCTTCACCTTCAAGGGACGTGAGCTGGAGGTGTCCTACTCCGGTGGTTGGGAAGAGGGTGACCGCCCCAACCCGGCGCCGATGCTGCTCAGCTCGCGCGGCTGGGGCATGCTGCGCAACACCTGGAGTGATGGCAGTTACGACCTGCGCCAGGCTGACCAGGCCACGCTGCTGCACCGCGAGGACCGCTTCGACGCCTACTACTTCGTCGGTGTCGGCCTGCCCGCGCTGCTGGATCGCTACACCGCGCTGACCGGGCGCGCCGCGCTGCTGCCGCGCTGGGCGTTCTCCTACGGCGATGCCGATTGCTACAACGATGGCGACAACATCAAGAAGCCCGGCAGCGTGCCCGAAGGCTGGAGCGATGGCCCCACCGGCACCACCCCGGACGTGGTCGACAGCGTCGCAAAGCAGTACCGCGAGCACGACATGCCCGGCGGCTGGATCCTCCCCAACGACGGCTACGGCTGTGGCTACAAGGGGTTGCCGGAAACGGTGAAAGGCCTGGCCAGCTACGGCTTCAAGACCGGGCTGTGGACCGAAAACGGCGTGGACAAGATTGCCTGGGAAGTGGGCACCGCCGGCACCCGCGTGCAGAAGCTGGACGTGGCCTGGACCGGCAAGGGCTACCAGTTCGCGATGGACGCCAACCAGTCCGCGTTCAACGGCATCCTGCACAACTCCGATTCGCGCCCGTTCCTGTGGACGGTGATGGGCTGGGCCGGCATCCAGCGCTATGCGGTGGCCTGGACCGGCGACCAGAGCAGCAGCTGGGATTACATCCGCTGGCACATTCCCACCCTGGTCGGCTCCGGCCTGTCCGGCATGGCCTACGCCAGCGGCGACGTGGATGCGATATTTGGCGGCAGCGCCGAAACCTTCACCCGCGACCTGCAGTGGAAGAGTTTCACCCCGGTGTTGATGGGCATGTCCGGCTGGTCGGGCAGTGCGCGCAAGCACCCGTGGTGGTTCGACGAGCCCTACCGCAGCGTCAACCGCGATTACCTCAAGCTGAAAATGCGCATGACCCCGTACATGTACGGGCTGGCGCATGAGGCGGCGACCACCGGCGCGCCGATCCTGCGCGCGCTGATGTGGGATTACCCGCAGGACCCCGACGCCTGGAACGAAACCTACAAGTACCAGTTCCTGCTCGGCCGCGACCTGCTGGTGGCGCCGGTGTACCGCAGCCAGGCCGCGAGTCGTGGCTGGCGTCGCAACATCCATCTGCCGCAGGGCCGCTGGATCGACTACTGGGACGGCCGCGCGCTGCAGGCCGGCGCCGAAGGCCGCCAACTGGACCGCCCTGTCGACCTGGCCACCATTCCGCTGTTCGTGCGCGCCGGTGCCATCGTGCCGATGTACCCGGAGATGTTGTACGACGGCCAGAAGCCGCTCGATGAGGTCACCTTCGACCTGTACCCGCAGGGCAGTTCGCAGTACACGTTGTACGAAGACGACGGCAATACGCGCCGCTACGAGAAGGGCGAATCCAGCCAGCAGCAGATCACCGTGCAGGCCCCGGCACAGGGCAGTGGTCCGGTGCAGGTCAACATCGCCGGCGTGCGCGGGCAGTACCAGGGGCAGCTGGCGCAGCGCCGCTATGCGCTGCGTGTGCTCAGCCGCCAGAAGCCGACAGCGGTCAATCTCGATGGCCGCGCGCTGCCGATGTTGGCCGATGCCGCTGCATGGCAGGCCGCGCCGGAAGGCTGGTACTTCGATGCCGGCGAACGCCGCGGCACCGTGCATGTGCGCACCGCGCCGACCGACATCCGCCAGCCGCTGGCGTTCCAGCTCGATGTCGCGCAGGCGCCGGCCGCCGCCGATGATGTGTTCCCGGCCGCCCCGGTCCTGGGCCGCGCGCTGCCGGCCGACAGCCTGCTGGTGGTCAACCGCCCGGCCGAAGAGCGCGGTTACGAACTGGAAAAGGCCTTCGATGACGATCCGGCCACCTGGTTCCGCACGGTGCGCAACCAGGCCGTGCGCACCGGTGCACACGAATGGGTGATCGGTTTCGGCGAACGCCGCCTGATCGACGGTATCGCGTTGGCGCCGCGCAACGACCAGCACTGGAAGAGCGGCCAGGTCCGCGACTACGAAATCTACCTGGCCGACAGCAACGGCGAATGGGGTGAGCCGATCAAACGCGGCCGCCTGGCGCTGAAGCAGGACGTGCAGCAGATCGATTTCCCCGCCCATGCCGGCCGCCTGCTGCGCTTCCGCGTGCTCAGCGTGCAGAACCCGGAAGGCGATGGCGCAGCCGGCAGCGACCCGATGGTTACCGCCGCGCAGGGCAGCGTCGCCCGTGCCGTGGATGCGCTGCAGCCGCGCGATGTGGGCCCGATCACCCTGTCCACCTTCCAGATACTGGAACACCAGGTGGCCGAACGCCCGGCACAGCAGCGCTACCTGTCCGAACTCACGCTGCCCGCTGCGGCCAGCGCGCAGGTACGTGCCGACCTCGCCTTCCAGGGCGGGCAACCCATGCGCATGAACGGCCTGCTGTTCCGCCGGGGCCTGGGCGTGGGCCCGGCCAGCCGCATCGACCTGCAGCTGCAGGGACAGTGGCGCCTGCTGCGTGCCGACCTGGGCATCGACGATGCCTGCCGCAGCGCCGGTGGCATGCAGTTCCAGGTCTGGGGCGATGGCCGCCTCCTGTACGACAGCGGCCTGGTGAAGGCCCCGGGCGTGGTCAAACCCGAACTGGATATCCGCGGCATGCAGCGCCTGAGCCTGCGCACGCTGGGTGCGCAGGGCGCGCAACCGGCACAGGTCTGTGGCAACTGGGCCAATGCCGCACTGATCGGACAGGAGGGCGATACCGCCAGCATCGTGTCGCCGTAACCCACAGACGTACCGCTTTAAAAACCGAATTCCCCACCGTTTCCCGACTACGGCCCGCCGGCCGTGGTGCGGGTGACTGTTGCCCGAAAAAACCACCCAGGCAGCTCCACGCTGCGGAAACACAAGGAGCCAAAGATGTTGAACGAACGCCATCGCCATCGCCGCATCCCCGCTACACCCTTGTCCGTCGCGTTGGGGCTTGCCCTGGCCGTGAGCGGCCCGGCGTTCTCCCAGGAGGACGACACCACCGCAGTCGACGCCAAGGCCAAAACCAACGCCACCGAGCTGGCGCGCGTACAGGTCACCGGCTCCAACATCCGCCGCAGCGATGTGGAAACCTCCTCGCCGGTGCAGGTGATCAGCAAGCAGGACATCGAGAACATGGGCGCGCGCACGCTGCTGCAGGTGCTCGACAACCTGCCTGCCGCCCGCCCGGGCCAGCAGGATTCGCGTTCGCTGTTCACCGGCTCCGATGGCGCCTCGCAGGCCAACCTGCGTGGCCTCGGCGCGCAGGGCACGCTGGTGCTGCTCAACGGCCGCCGCCTGTCGTACTACGGCGCGCCCGCCGGCTTCCAGACCCAGTTCGTCAACATCGACGCCATCCCGGCCGCCGCCATCGAACGCATGGAAGTGCTGACCGACGGCGCCTCGGCCGTATACGGTACCGACGCGGTGGCCGGCGTGATCAACGTGATCACCAAGCGTTCCTACCAGGGCGCGGAGATCAACATTACCGCCGACAAGTCCTCGCGCATCGATTCCTACGGCGAACAGCAGGGCAGCATCACCGCCGGCTTCGGCGACCTGGACGAAGACCGCTACAACGTCTACGCCTCGGTGAACCTGTACCGCCGCAACGCGATTCCGCTCAGTGATTTCTATGACAAGCGGCCGCCCCAGTACTACGTCAACAACCCCAACTACATCCCCGGCCTGCGCCTGGGCACCGGCAGCAGGCCGGGCGAGTTCAACCCGGGCAGCTTCTTCGCGTTCGATCCCACCACCAATGCGCTGGTGCGTGAAGCCGCACCGGGCTGCAACAACGTGCTGGTCGAGGCCGCCGGCACGCGTTGCATCTGGGAAACGTGGATGAACCGCGAGATCGACGCCGGCGCCAAGACCGAACGCGCCACCGCTTACATCAGTTCGCACTTCCTGATCGGCGACACCACCGAAGCCTTCGCCGAAGTCACCTACACCGACATCGACCTGACCGCCAACGGCGGCACCCCCTCCGCCTACAACACCACGACCGGCAATCCCTCGAGCTGGTACTCGCGCAACACCGGCAACACGGTCAACCAGTTCCTCACCCCCTACCTCGGACCCAACAACGTCTACAACCTGGCCAGCCCCGAGCTGAAGGCGATGATGGGCGGCGTGGTGGGCCTGAACTACCTGATGCAGGACGTAGGCGACGGCCACTTCGGCCAGCGCAACACCGACCAGAGCTACCGCGTGCTGGCCGGCCTGCGTGGCAGCCTGGGCGAGGACTGGAACTGGGAAACCGCCTTCGCCACTGCGGGCACGCACTCGGTCACCTACCAGACCGTCAACGTGAACCTGGAAGGCTTCGAGCGCGCGTTCGGCCCGTACACCATCGACCCGGGCACCGGCCGCGTGATCATCTCCGACAACCCGGCCTACCAGTTCGGCGTCATCAATGAAGCCAACGCCAAGCTCATCCGCGAGGCGTACCCCACCTTCGACATCCAGTCGTGGACCCGCCTGCATACGTTGGACGGCAAGATCGAAGGCCCGCTCTTCAGCATGCCGGCCGGCGACGTGCGCGCCGCATTCGGCTTCAACGCCACCCGCGAAACCTTCTACACGCCGGGCAACGAAGACGCCGCCAACGGCCTGATCACCCAGCAGGGTGGCTCGTGGTTCGACGGCAAGCGCAACACCTACGCGCTGTTTGCCGAAGCCGTGGCCCCGCTGACCGACAAGCTGGAACTGGATGCCGCGCTGCGCGTGGACAAGTACCCCAACTTCAGCGCCAACCTGGCCCCGAAGATCGGCCTGAAGTACCAGGTGCTGCCGCAGTTGCTGCTGCGCGGTACCTATTCCGAAGGCTTCCGTGCGCCCAGCCTGGCCGAAGCGGGCACCGGCGGCGTGTTCGCCCAGCTCGGTGGCTTTGAAGACGACATCCGCTGCGATGAAACCAATGCCATCGCCAACCTGCTGCGCCAGTCCAACCGACCGGGCGACGTGGACCTGGGCAACACGTTGCTCAACAGCGATTGCAGCCGTACCGTGGCGCGCATGACCCAGCCCAACCAGGACCTGAAGCCGGAGAAGGCAAAGATCTCCACGCTGGGCTTCGTGTACGAACCGGCCAGCTGGATGTCGATCTCGGCCGATTACTGGTTCATCTACCGCCGCAACGAGATCGCCGCGCCGGACTACAGCAAGGAACAGGACATCCTGTCGATGACCCGCAACCCGATAAGCGACAACGATCGGGCCAACGAGGCCGCGCTGGCGCAGATGTGTGCCGACCCGGCCAGCGGCGTGAGCTGCCCGGGCGCGTTGCCTGGCTACAGCGTGGGCAACGTGGCCGCCGTGGTGGGCCAATACAAGAACCAGGGCCGTACCCTGGTGGACGGCTTCGACATCGACGCGCGCAGCCGCTTTTCGCTGGGCGACTGGGGCGCGCTGAACATCGGCATGGCCGCCACCATCGCGCGCCGCAAGGAAGCCTACATCGACGATACGGATCGCTGGTACTACGGCAACACCATCGGCTACTACGGCAACCCGCGCCTGCGTGCCACCCTGAACGCCGACTGGTCCTACAAGCAGGTCACCACCAGCTTCTTCATCAACTACGTGGGTACCACCAAGTGGGCGTGGGACCGCGTGGATGCCGAAGACAACAACCCGGAAACCTGCACCGCCGGCTCGCTGCCGGTCAACCCGGCCCAGTGCGATGGCGTACCGTCGTGGTGGACCGCCAACCTCAGCGTAGGCTGGCGCCCGGATGACCACTGGAGCCTGGGCTTCACGGTCAAGAACCTGTTCAACCGTCTGCCGTTCTACGACCCGAACAGCTTCCTGGGTGACTCCAGTGACTATGCCAGCATCTTCGGCCGCAGCTACAGTCTGCAGGTCGGCTACAAGTTCTGATTGTTCCAGCGCGCCGGTGCACGCCGGCGCGCTTTCAAAGGGAGTAACGTTCCATGAAGCGTAGGGAATTCATTGCCGCCGGTGCGGCCCTGGCCGCCACCAGCCTGCTGCCGGAAACCCCGGCCTGGGCGCGCGGGCGCACGCTGCGCCTGGGCCTGATCGGCACCGGCATGCGTGGCCAGGTGCTGCTGAAGGAACTGGTCCGCCGCGACGACGTTGAAGTGGTCGCGCTGTGCGACATCGAACCGATCATGCTCAAGCGGGGCATGGACATGGTGGCCAAGGCCGGCAGGAAGGCGCCCACCGCCTACGGCCAGGACGGTGACCGCAACGCGTGGAAGCGTCTGCTCGAGCAGCATGGCCTGGATGGCGTGATCATCGCCACGCCGTGGGAATACCATGCCCCGATGGCGATTGCCGCCATGCAGGCCAAGGTCGCGGTGGGCTGCGAAGTGGTCGCCGGCATCACCCTGCAGGACCACTGGGACGTGCTCAAGACCCAGCTCTCCACCGGCACGCCGTACATGCTGCTGGAAAACGTCTGCTACCGCCGCGACGTGATGGCCACGCTGCAGATGGTGCGCAACGGCCTGTTCGGCGAACTCGTGCACCTGCAGGCCGGTTACCAGCACGACCTGCGCGGGGTGAAGTTCAACTCCGGCGATCCCTCCCAGCCCTACGACAGCGGCGTGGAGTTCGGCCCGCATGCCTGGTCCGAAGCGCGTTGGCGCACCCAGCATTCGGTGGACCGGAACGGCGAGCTGTATCCGAGCCACGGCATTGGCCCATGCGCCATGTACACCGGCATCAACCGCGGCAACCGCTTCACCCACATCAACGCGTTCGCCAGCAAGGCGCGCGGCCTGCACGAGTACACCGTGGCCAGGAGCGGTGGCACCACCCATCCCAGCACCAAGGTGAACTTCAAGCTCGGCGACATCGTCACCACCACGCTGGCCTGCGAGAACGGTGAAACGATCCTGCTGCAGCACGACACCTCGCTGCCGCGCCCGTATTCGATGGGCTTCCGCGTGCAGGGCACCAAGGGCTTGTGGATGGATGTGAACCAGTCGATCCACATCGAAGGCCGCAGCCCGCCGCACAAGTGGGAACCGTTCCAGGGTTACCAGGACCAGTACGAGCATCCGTTGTGGAAGCAGCATGCCGACACCGCCGCCAGCGCCGGCCACGGCGGCATGGACTGGTTCGTCATCCACGCCTTCGTCGAAGCGCTCAAGGCCAAGGCCCCGATGCCGATCGACATCTACGACGCCATCACCTGGAGCGCGATCACCCCGTTGTCCGAGCAGTCCATCGCCAACAGCTTCCAGACGCTGGAATTCCCCGACTTCACCGCAGGCCTGTGGAAACAGCGCAAGCCGATCTTTGCGTTCGACGGAACGTATTGACCACCCCACGTAGAGCCGGGCTCTGCCCGGCTGTACGTATTCCGGTACCGCACAGCCACGCAGGGCGTGGCTCTACGTCAATCGAGGGTACACAGGCGTAGAGCCACGCCCTGCGTGGCTGGCGGGATATCTGGCAAACAGGGGAAAGATGGTGCGCCCGGAGGGATTCGAACCCCCGACCAATGGCTTCGGAAGCCACTACTCTATCCGGCTGAGCTACGGGCGCGTTTTGAGAGCCGCCGCACCACCGGCGGGCCGGGGTGGGCATCGCAGCGCCATGAGGCGGTGCGGGACGGGCATTCTATCCGTAAACGCGGCGCAGGTCTGCCCCCTTGGGTGAATCGCACCGGATGGCGCCTTACGCGGGCCTTGGCGGTATCCTTTACGCATGGCTTACGAACGTTTTGACGCCCCCGTCGGTGCTCCGCCGTCGCGTTGGGGCCAGTACTGGAAACTGATGCGCGCCGATCGCCCGATCGGCACCCTGCTGCTGCTGTGGCCCACCTGGTGGGCGCTGTGGCTGGCCGCCGGCGGGCTGCCGCCGCTGTGGATCCTGTTCGTGTTCACTGCCGGGGTGTGGCTGACGCGTTCGGCCGGCTGCGTGATCAATGACTACGCCGACCGCTGGCTCGACCCGCACGTCAAGCGCACCCAGGACCGCCCGCTGGCCAGTGGGCGGGTATCCGGCCGCGAGGCGCTGGTGTTGTTTGCCGGGCTGATGCTGGTGGCGTTCGCGCTGGTGCTGACCCTGAACGCGCTGACCATCGGCATGAGCTTCATCGGCATCTTCCTGGCCGCCAGCTACCCCTACCTCAAACGCTATACCCACCTGCCGCAGGTATACCTGGGCATGGCGTTCGGCTGGGGCATCCCGATGGCGTTCGCCGCCATCCAGGGCGAAGTGCCGGTGATCGGCTGGCTGCTGTACGGCGCCAACATCCTGTGGTCCACCGCGTACGACACCTGGTATGCCATGGTTGATCGCGACGATGACCTGAAGATGGGCTCGCATTCCACCGCCATTCTGTTCGGCGATCTGGACCTGGTCATCCAGGGCATCCTGTACGCCCTGTTCCTTGGCACCATGGCGCTGGTTGGCGTTCGGGGCGGGCTGGGGCTCTACTACTGGCTGGGCGTGGCGCTGGCCGCCGGGCTGATCGCCTACGAATTCTGGATTGCCCGCAAACGCGAGCGTGACCCGTGCTTCAAGGCCTTCCTGCACAACAACTGGGTGGGCGCGGCGTTGTTTGCGGGTATTGCCGCAGCATTGGCGGCAGGCTGAATGCCACCCGACCAACGGTTGGGTGCTACCAATAGATGAACCTGGGAGGGTAGGGCATGGCGAGCAACGCACCGGCGGCACCACAGGACGGCTGGATGGCACGCGCCGCGCTGCGTTCAGCGGCGTGGGCCGAGAAGTGGTTCCCCGACGCCTATGTCTTCGCCGTGCTGGGCGTGGTGATCGTGGCCGTAGCCGCCATGAGCTTCGGCGCCACGCCGCAAGCCACCGCCAAAGCCTTCGGCGACGGTTTCTGGAGCCTCATTCCTTTCACCATGCAGATGGCCTTCGTGGTCATCGGCGGCTACGCGGTGGCCACCGCGCCGGTGGTGGCGCGCTTCATCGAGCTGCTGGCACGGGTGCCCCGCACCGGCCGTGGCGCGGTGGTGTACGTGGGCCTGATCAGCATGCTGGCCTCGCTGCTCAGCTGGGGTTTCTCGCTGGTGTTCGGCGGGCTGCTGGTGCGCGCACTGGCCCGCCGCCAGGAACTGCAGATGGACTACCGCGCCGCCGGCGCCTCGGCCTACCTGGGCCTGGGCGCGGTGTGGGCAATGGGACTGAGCTCGTCGGCCGCCCAGCTGCAGGCCAACCCGGCCAGCATGCCGCCCGGCCTGGTGGAAATCACCGGCGTGCTGCCCTTCACCGAAACCATCTTCCTGTGGCAGTCCATCGCGCTCACTGCCGCGCTGATCCTGGTCTCGCTGCTGATCGCCTGGCTGACCGCACCGGGCCCGGCCACCGCCCGCACCGCAGGCGACTTTGCGGGGGCCGCGCAGGCCGAACCGGAACCGCTGCAGCCGCGCACGCGTGCCGGCGAATGGCTGGAATACAGCCCGCTGCTGACCGTGCTGCTGTCGCTGCTGGCTTTCGGCTGGTTGTTCAGCGAATTTGCCAGCAAGCCGGTGGTGACCGCCATCGCCAACCTCAACACCTACAACTTCCTGTTCATCTCGCTGGGCCTGCTGCTGCACTGGCGGCCGCGCAGCTTCCTCAACGCGGTGGCCAAGGCCGTGCCCAGCACCACCGGCGTGCTCATCCAGTTCCCGCTGTATGGCGGCATCGCGATGATCCTCACCCATGCCGACGGCAGTGGTGGGGAAACGCTCGCGCATCGCCTGTCCACGGTGTTCGTGCACGTCGCCACCACCGACACCTTCGCGCTGGTGATGGGCATCTACTCGGCGGTGCTGGGCTTCTTCGTGCCCTCCGGTGGCGGCAAGTGGATCATTGAAGCGCCATATGTGATGCAGGCAGCCAACGAGCTGCATGCACATCTTGGCTGGGCGGTACAGGTATACAACGCCGCCGAGGCGCTGCCCAACCTGATCAACCCGTTCTGGATGCTGCCGCTGCTGGGCGTGCTGGGCCTGAAGGCACGCGACATTGTCGGCTTCACCTTCATCCAGCTGCTGGTGCATATCCCGCTGGTACTGGGCCTGCTGTGGCTGCTGGGCATGACCCTGACCTACGTGCCGCCGGTGATGCCGTAACGCGGCGACACGGTCGCCGGGCTCAGCCCGGCGGCCAGTGCGGGCCCCCCAACAGCACAGCGTGCACCACCGCCTCCAGCTGCGAATCCTCCAGGTGGCCACGCAGTGTCGCCTCAAGCCGGTCCCGTATATGCGTATCGAACAGATGCAGCGGTTGTCGCTGTGCTTCGGCGACCAACGCATCGATCCGGCTACCCAGCAGTGTGTGCATGTCCTTGTCCAGTGTGGTATCGAACAGGCTGCCAAGGACCAACAGACCCCGCGAGGTCGGCCGGGTGGCGCCGTTGCCCAGTGGCGATTCCATCAGCTCCGCTTCCAGCGCCTGCAGGGCGCCAAGCCGCGCAGGCGCGGTGTCGTACTCCACCAGCACCTGGCGCAATGCGGTTCGGCGGCGTTCGAGGACATCAGGATCCCCGCCCGCTTCATCCAAACGATGACGCAGGTGGGTGTAAAGACGATTGACGTGTTGCGCAGCCGAAAGCTCGACCGGCTCGATAGTGTGCAGCACCTGGTAGTCGATCGGCTGTTCACACACCTGCGGCGCCTGTTCGCGCGCCCAATGCCGCACCCGCCGGTCTTCGGCGTTGAAACGGCCCGCCTCCAGTGCCAGTTGGCTTACCGCATCGCGCAGCAGCGAGAACCGGTGCAACAGGACGCGGTACTGGCCGCCCAGCAATGACGGCTTGCCGGTCAACGCCGTCTCGGCCGAGATGGCCAATTGCAGGCGCTGCCCAAAAGCGGTAACCCGGCGGTGCAGCAGGTCGCGCCGGTGCCGGTGCAGGTCGATGTCGTCGCCATGCGGGCCCACATCCCAGTCGGGTGAAAGGTGATCGCGGCAGGCGTGGAAATCCTCGTCCGCATCGGCCGGAAGCAGACTGTGCAGGCGCTGGCGCTGTACACCCAACGCGGGATGGTTGTCCTGTACTGGCAAGGGCAGCCACTCGGGGGGTGCCGCCGCCGGGATATCGTCGGCGTGGAAGTCCACCAGCATGGCGGTGCGCTTGTCGGGGTGGGGCGCGTTGATCATGCCCACCGCGCGCAGCCGCTCGGGCGCACTGAGTGCGCGATCCACGTAGAGCACGGCCGACCGCGCTTCCTGGGCCGCCGGCAGTTCGCCGTGCGCGATCACCAGTTCCACCCGCGGTGCGATGCTCTCCGCAGCCCGTTCGGTGGGCAGGCCACGGGTGTCGTAACCAGCCAGCTGGGTCTGCAGTCGTCCGTCCACCGCAAGGGCGCGCTGATACTCCTGCGCCTGCTGCACCGTCCGTACCAGCAGCGTCGCGCGAAGGCCGCGTTCGGCCAGCCGGACCAGCTCATGGAAATGCTGGCTGATCGCCGCTGCGACCTGTGCCACACGGCGGGACGGAGAGTTGCCGGAAGGACCCGGCCCGGTGTCGCGCCATGCCTGCACCACCAGGCCATCGGCGACGGCGTGCTCCGGCGGGTACAGGTACAGCGGCGGGCCAGGATCCAGATCAGGCGACGGCGCGGTGATCGGCGCGGCCGCCAACGTCAGCCAGGCAGCCTGCGGCAGGCAACGGCGCAGGCGCCGCAACAGAGCGGGGTTGCTCTCCCAGAAATCGGCGTCCACCAGCAGCACGATGTCGTCGTCGGTGACCCCCTCATCGCCGGCAGTGGGCAGTTTGGCCTTTCGCGCCCAACCGCGCAGGATGCGCAGTGGTACCTCATGCGGTGAGGCGAGCCGGCCGGCCAGGAACTCGGTGAGCTGGTCGGCAGGAAGCGGCCCTGGACGCTGACGTCGGTCTTCGGGGGGCGGTGTCAGGCGGGTCAGCGGCTGAAGTACACGAATGCCTTTGAATGCCGCATCGGTGTGCAGGACATGCAGCAGCCAGTGGCGCGCCCGCTGCAACCCGCTTCCTGCCGCAAGGCAAAGCTGCCCGCCGCCGCGGCGGCCGGTGACATCGCGGGCACGCAGTGCCTGCAGCGCACACTGCACCGCAAAGAACTGGTTCGGGCGAACGAGATAGCGCTGACCATTGCGGCCCTCGCGCAGGAAGTGATGAATCAGCTGCAGGAAGCGCGGCGGCGACAGCACGCCGCGCAGCAGTTCGGCGTGCGTGGACCACGGCGGATCCAGCGGGACGTCGGAAAATGGCATTGCGCCATCGCGCAGTTGGGTCTGCGCGGCCCGGCTCCAGCCGTGTTCACGCCACCTCACCCAGGCATGCTGCGGTGTGCCGACGGCAGCGTAGCGACCGCCACGGCGGTCCAGGCTGAGCAACAACTGGGCATGCAAGGCGGGCGGATTTGCCGGCGTACTGGCCATGCCGCGCCATAGGTGCTTGATGCCATCTTCAATCGATCCCCATCGCTTGTGCCTGTCGCGCTCCACGCAGGCCAGCATCACCAGCGGAATGCCGTTGACGTAACCCACCAGTTCGCGGACGTGGCTTTCCGGCGGCTCTGGCAAAGCCTGCGCGTCAGCGACGTCCCAATGGTTGCGATGGACATGCTCCCAATCGATCAGTGGAACTTGAACCGAGATGCGGCGGCCATTGGGCAGCTTCAGTTCCGTGTGAACGCCTTCGACCAGTAGACGATGCACAACGCTGCTTGAGGCCATCCAGTCCAGGCTGTGGCAGCACGTATCGGCCTCGGCAATGATCTTGCCGAACGAAGTGGCTGAAAGCGCCACGCGTTCGCCCTCCCACTCGTATCGATAGCGGCGCAGCCAGGGAAGTAGCCGCTTCTCCAACAGAGCGCTGTGAGGTTCGCCACGCAGCGACGAAAGCGCGTGCTGGTCGAGAGGGTTCCAGCCCAACCGCCGCAGCCAGCCAAGCACCGAATCGCGCACACCAAACCTGCTGTGGTTCGCATTCATGCGTGAACTCCGTGCGGCGAACGGATGGGCGGGGTGCGCGGGGCGTCGAAACTCTGGCGAATGATGTTCATGGCGCCAGTGTGGGCGATCGGTTCCCGGTCATGCTGTGTGCATCATTCCGTTTCATGCGTCGGATGAGTGCAACGTGCAACGCATTCTCGATGCATATGCCAATCGAGATAGCTTCAGTCAATTGCAAAGCGTTTGAACGTGTCGCCTCAGGCCAGATCCGACAACTCCCGCTCCAATGCATCGAGCTCGGCATTCAACTTCGCCTGGATGGTGACAAAGCGCGCTGCAAGTTCGACACGCTGCGCACGCAGCGTCGCAAGATCGGCGGCGGGGTGCCGGGCAACCGGTTGCACGTAGCGCGCCACGCTCAGGGTGCCGCCGTTGACCGCAAGCTCTTCAGCACTGGCCAGGTGCGCCACACCAGGCACGCTCCTGCGCTCGCTGCAGAGCCGGTGAAGCGAATGGGCAGCATCGGTATCGAGCCTCGGGCCGCGTTTGCCACGCGTTGCCAGGCCACGCGCATCGACAAACAGTACAGCGTCATTCCGGCGGACCTTGCGCAACACCAACAACGCGGTCGCCACCGACGCTCCGGCAAACAGCCGGTCGGGCAGGCCGACCACCGTGTCCACCAGATTCTCGTCCAGCCAGGCCTGCCGGATACGTGCCTCCTCGCCTTCGCGGAACAGCACGCCATGCGGCACTACAACGGCCATGCGGCCGCTTGCCGGCTCCAGCGTGGCCAGCATGTGCTGGATCAGCGCGGTATGCGCCCATTGCCGGGATGGTATTCCCTGCAGGAAACGAAAGTGCGGATCCCGGCTCGCATGTGAGGGCGCCCACTTCAGCGAAAGCGGCGGGCAGGCCAGTGCCACATGGAAACGCTGCAGCGCGCCATCCTGCACCAGCGGTTCCTCCAATGGTTCGCGGGTGTAGATGTGCGGAGTGTCGGTGCCCTGCAGCAGCAGGCGCAGCCGGGCCACCGCGCATTGCATGGGGTCCGGCTCCTGCCCATACAGCGGGTAGCGGGCCGGCCCCGCCGAGGCGTTCGCACGTTCCTCGTCCCTCATCCAGTTGGCGGCCGCCCGCAGCACGGCACCTTGGCGGCAGCTGGGGTCGTAGACAGCCTCGTCTACGCCGGGGTGGGTCAGCGCGGTCATCAGCCAGGTCAACGCTGGCGGTACCTGCCCCGGAAGCAGGGCCTCCACTGCGTCGCCCACATCAGGGCGGGTGGCGCCGCGCTGCTGGCGGAAGTCCAGCGCCGGCAGCGAAAGGCGCTCGAGCACCTGCAGCAGCGCGCCATCGCGCACCGCCGGGTCGGCGGGCAGCGCATCCTCCAGCTTCAGCGCAGGAAACAACCCACCCAGCTTGCGTGGGTTGCCCAAGGTGAACACCCGCAGGGCGTTCATGACCCTCACCCCATTGCCCTGCGCATGGCGCTGCCTGAAGAGCGTGTCGAAGCGGGCATGTGCAGGAACGCAGTACGGCACGCAGCGCGGTGGCTCGCCCCGCGTGTACGGAATGGCCGGGTTGCCGTAATACGTGGCGTCACTGGCTACCTTCAGCAACAGCAACGACAGGATCAGGTAGGTATCGGCATCGGGCCGGCTGCCGCCTTCCAGTGCGTCGCGGGCGTGGACGAGGGCGGCGAGCGTGGCGGGAACATCGGGCAGCGTGCGGCGCCTGGCGTCGCTTCGGGGAACGGAATATTCAGAACGACGAGTTGTGTTTTTCATGGCCGCATACAGGAAGAAAGCGGACACCAACGGTATGCCCACTCTTTGGATAACCAAAATGCCGATAACTCCGGGAAATATGTATATGTCCGATCATCCTGGCGTTTCACCCAGGATACGGGCCGCATAGCGGGCAACCTCCTCATGCCGCGCGGCAATCATCTGCTCGCACTGATACTTCTCAAGCTGCGCTGCCCTGGCGATGGCAACAATGCGTTGCTGGTGAAGCAGGGGCGGCAGGTGCACAGTCAGTTCCTCAATCGCCATCTTGCGAAGACTCTGTTGGCGCGAGCCCGCAGATTGCCGACGCAGGTGCTCCTGCGCTCCCTGCTGGTTGAGCTGCCACGCCAGGAAGGCAGGCATGACCCGCTCTTGATCGGTCACCCGGATGACATACAGGTGAGGGCTGCAGACAGTGTCGACGGGCGGATTGCACAGCAACACCGCGAGCGGATGAGCGCCGCGTGCGGCAAGCAGCACATCCGCTTCCTGCACCCAATCGGGTGTCTTGCGCGGGTGCAGCCGTGTACGCAGAAGATCGTTCGGATCGTGCACGCCCGATGCGCTGAGGTTCTTCAACTGGATCACCCGGACTGGCCCATCGGAGACGGCAGCGATTGCCCCTCGGAAGGGATGTCCCTGACGGATGCTGGCGATGTCCGCGAGCTTCACAGTTCGACTTGAAATGTTCATGTGTCGAACCATGCGCGGCGCGTGTTGGAGCGTCAAATGAGCGCTCCGCACCATTCGGAATGGTGCAGAATGACCCCTGAAAACTGCGACCCACGGCCTCAATTGCGAGAGGGCGGGTATAGCGGTCAAGGCATCTGCGTAGGCGCTGTCAATGGCGAAAATTCGGTTGCGCAAAACCAGCCGGCGCAGGCTTTCGCACAGGCGCACATTCATGCTGATGACTGGGCGTCCCAGGCAGTTGGGGCATGAAAGGATTCCGCCTTGGCATAAGCGGCGGTGCCTTGCAGGAAGGCATTGAAATCAAAGCAATTCGCCAACGATGGCTGACGGGCGTTGACGAATTTGTCTGCAAACTGCCACGCGGATTTAACGTGCCCCTGCACACGATTGCCTCGACCGCGGCATACCGCACGCGGCATCCGGAGACCCGACATGGCCCAGCAGCGCAATCAGAGTTCCCAGAACCAGCGAGGTGAGCGGCAGGAGCGCGGACGCGACCAGCAGCAACAACAGCAGCAGGAGCAGCAACAGCGCAACCAGAATCAGCAGCAGGGCTGGAAGGACGAGGAAGAGTGACGGCTGGCTGTACTGCCGAACCCTAAGGGCCCCGCTTCGGCGGGGCCTTTCGATTGCCGGCCATCAGAAGGTGGCAGCTGCCATCAACTCATCTTCCACTGCCTGCGGGACTGCCCACGCGCCAGCCCTGCTCGGTGTCGTGCAGCTCACCTGCGTCCACATCACCCAGCCTCACCAGGATGCCGCGTGCATTGGGCAGCACCTTCTGCTCGGGGAACCAGCGGTGCGTGGCGTCTACCACGATCAACAATCCCTCGTCATCGCCCAGCGCGGCGAAGCAGGCAACGGGCGGACTGAGGTACCCCAGTCCGAACGCCGCTATGGCGCGCTCACTCAATGCGGCGACATCGGCCGTAGGCAGCCCCACCTCGCTCACGCAGGTCAGCTCGCTGCCATGGAACCGGCCCACCCGCCCGGATGCGGGTAGCCGGCGCCGGCCGATCAGCTCCAGGATCAGTCCATCAGGCCCGTCGAAGTAGATGGATTCCGAATCCCAGCGTCCCCCGAAGGTGAAGTGCGTCTCGCCGGCCGCATTGCGCTGCAGCGGTGTACGCGCCAGCAGCCATTCGGTGGCGGCCTCGAAGCGATCGGCCGGAACGTTGAACGCCAGGTGCACCCCGCCGATCAGATGGTTACCGGCAGGGCGCAGCTGCATCTCCGTCCAGCCGATCCGTACCACGTCGTCCTGCACCGGCAGCTGCAGCACGTCTGCGAAGTAACCGCCCACCTGTGCAACATCGGAAACGGGAAGCTGGAGCGTATGGATGCGCATGGAACAAGGCACCGAAAGCAGGAGGAGATGTCAAAAGGCTGACATCGCCACTTGGGAGAATGAAACCTTGGCCCTTACAATGTGATGAGCTTCACGTTAATTATGTGCGTTTCATCACGCATGTCGTTACTACCCCGGTTCTTGGGGGGTATGTGAACGCCATGACATTGGCGCGCAGCTATCCTACGCCCCCCGGCGTAGTGTGATGCGCGCCACGACACGAATCAGGAGGATCCGTTGTCCCATCATCGTCCCATGACGCTGCTCGCCCTGTCGCTGAGCATCCTGCTGGCCGCGTGCAAGCCCGATGCCGCCCCGACCGCTCCGGCTGAAGCCGCCGCACCGGTTGCCGCCCCCGCCACCGCTGAGCCCATTGCACCGGCCACTGCCGCCGACGCTTCCCCCACCTGCGAACTGGCCGACTTCGATGCGTTCCTGCCGGAGTTCGGCAAGAAGATCGCCCTGCAGGAAAAGTCGGTAGCCGACCCGCTGCTGAGCGAACGCTACGATACCCAAGGGCAGGGCGAGCCGACCCTGGTCAGCGAGAAGGTCCCGCTCAGCGAGGTTACCTGGCCGGTCATGCCCAATCCCTCGGGCCTGAAGGCCGTGGGCCGCGAGATGCAGGTAACCAAAGAGGCCGACGGCACCATGAAGGTGCTGATCCGCACGCCCGATACCAGCAACCAGCAGTCGTACTATTTCGCCCAGCGCCCGTGCTGGCAGCTGGTGCGCATGGCCGATGAGTCGATCTGATCCAGGGAGCTGGTGATGTCCACACTGCGTTTCGTTCCGACTGCCGCGCTGGCGTTGTTGCTGGCCGCGTGCAATGCACCCACCGGGGACGGCGGCACCGCCGCCGCCTCGGAAACCGCTGCCGCGCCCGCGGTCGCAGCGGCGACTACCCCTTCACCCACACCGCAAGAAGAGAAAGGCATGCACAAGGAATGCCCAGGTGCCACGTTGCACCTGACCGCGTTGCCGGCCAAGGACGGTGAAACCACCCGCACCCGCCTGGAAATCGAGAAGGACGGCCAGCGCCGTGCCATCGAAACCCCGGCGGAGCTGAGTGACTACACCGCTGTTGGTTTGGCCTGCGCTGAAGACAAGCAGGGCGCTTCGTATTTCGTGGTGCAGTACGGCGAACTGCCGTTCGGCTGCGCGTTCTGCGAATGGTTCACCCTGTACGACGCCGACGGCAGGCAGCTGACCCACAACACCCCGCCACTGCGCGGCGAAGCCGATGCGCAGTCGCCCAACAATGACGAGTATTCGCAGCTGATCGCCAAGCTCGGCATCACCCACCCGGAGGTGGACTACATCGAAGACTGAGCTGGACATCGACATGACGTCGATGCGCATGACCGCTTCAAAGGAGCTGTACCCCTTAAGGAAAGCCTCTTTCTCATAGAATGGATAGCACAGACATGCCCAACGAAATCTACACCGCCATGGTGCAGCCGCCTGGCGCGGCGTACCGCAGCAACCAGATCGAATCGTGGAGCCACTATCGCGAGCCGATCGACGAAAGCCGCGCCCTGCATGGCCAATCGCGCCGCTGGGGCGATGCCTCCCCCGAAGTGCAGTCGCGTGTGATCGACTCGCTGATCGAGTCCTCGCGCGAAGCCGGCCTTACCCCGCGCGAAACCGCGCACGTGCTGGCCATTGCCCGCGTCGAATCCGGCTTCAATCCGGACGCCGCCGCCGGCACCACTTCGGCCTCCGGCCTGGGCCAGTTCATCGACCGCACCGGCAAGCATTACGGCCTGAACAACGCCAACCGCTTCGATGTCGACGCACAGTCCGACGCGCTGGTGGCGCACTTCGTCGACAACCGCAACCTGGCGCGCGACCGTGGCCAGGGCGAAGACTACATCTACAAGTACCACCACGATGGCCCGACCAAGGACTACGGCGGCCTCGGCCTGGCGCAGCGCAAGGTCGCGCCGCACCTGGATGAGTACGAACAGTTCGTCAACCAGCGCCTGAGCCAGACCCAGGCGCAGGCACCGGCACCGGCCCAGCAGCATGCCGTTGCGGGCGCCGCCGCTGCCGTGGCCGGCGTTGCTGCCGTTGGCGCCGCCACCCAGGCGCGCTCCTACGAGCACACCATGCAGGTGATGCTGCCGCCGCAGAACGGCGTCAAGCCGCACATCACCGGCCACTTCGGCGAGCACCGTGGCGAGAAGAGCCATGGCGGCAGCGACTTCAACTACGTCGGTGGCCAGACCGGCCGCAACCTGCAGCACCCGACCATCCACGCGCCGATCGCCGGCACCGTGACCTCGGTGGGCGGCAAGTACGGCACGGTGATGATCCAGGATGCGCAGGGCAACTCGCACCAGATCCTGCACATGCAGGACACCAAGGTGAAGGTCGGCCAGCACGTGGAGCCGGGTGATGCCATCGGCACCATGGGCGGCCGCGGCCCGCAGGGCGCCAACCAGTACGCCCAGCACGTGCACTACCAGATGAAGGATCCGGCCGGGAAGCTGATCAACCCGGAAACTTACTGGAACAAGGGCATCCAACAGGAAGCGGGCAAGCACGGGCATGCCCACGACCATGACCACGCACCAGCCGGCACCCTGCGCAAGGGCGACCGCAGCGATGAAGTGACCAAGCTGCAGGAAGAGCTGAATCGCCTGGGCGTGCGCGATGCCAGCGGCAACCGCCTTTCCGAAGACGGCAAGTTCGGCGACAACACCCGCGAAGCGGTGCAGGCCTTCCAGAAGCAGCAGGGCCTGAAGGACGACGGCATCGTGGGCCGGGAGACCTTCGGCAAGCTGGCTGCCACCCAGGCGCAGGGCGCCGAAACCCGCACGGCCACGGGTCCGCAGCTGGGCGACAAGGGCCACGCGGACACGCCGCTGCACAACGCGATCCGTGGCCAGCTGCCTGCCGCCATCTCCAACGAAGCGGCGGCCAACGTCACCCTGCAGGCCAAGCAGGCCGGCATTGATTCGCCGGAGAAGCTGCAGAGCGTGACCGTGCAGGATGGCAAGGCGTTCGTGATGGGCACCACGCCGGGCTATCGCGCCGCCGTGGACTTGAGCCAGGCACCGCCGCTGGAGCAGACCAGCGCGCAGCTGCTGGGTAACAACGCCAGCCAGCAGCAACAGGTACAGGAAGAGCAGCAGAAGGTGGCGATGGGGCGCTGAGCCTCTGGTCCGCCTGTTGCGTAACGTGTGTGTGGTAATGAAGCCAGCCGGGGCAACCTGGCTGGTTTTTTCATTCTGGCTGGATGCTGCGTTCCTCAAGCCTGTTTGCGGCGCGCTCTGATGCCAGAAATGACTGCGAATGACGCATTCGGCATGAAGTTTCACTTTCCATGCCAGCGGGCCAATTTCCGTGCTATGTATTCAGCACATCGCCGTATCGCTTTTTCAGGGGTGAAAAGATAAGCGTGCGCGCTACAACGGGTGGTCTGCTCCCCGGCTCCAAGGGGCGTCCCGTAGCCCGGCCTGCGATGAGGCCATGGCAGGTCGTAGAAGGGGTAGTCCGGGGAATTGCAGCTCCAGGAAACAAATCCAGCGGTGGTGCAATGCGAGCGTATGCCCGCGACCCGGTCAGGGCCGCTGTCACCGCTCAAGGGTTTGGACGGATTGATTCAGCAATTGACAAGGAAAGGGAATGGAAGCATTGCGTGGTTTCACATGGTTCATGCTCGCCGCTGGCCTTTGCATGCTCGCCGCCGAATCCCGGGCTGCCGAGCCCTACCAGGAGTACAGCAAGCGGATCGAGGCGGCGCAGTCGCTGACTGCCTTGAAGAGCGAGTTGATGGGAGACAGCGTCAGCGTCTACAACGGCGCTACGGACTTCTCCGTTACCGACATCGAGCTGGCCGGCTCCGGCATGCCCGTTCGCCTTACCCGGCGATTGTCGGTGGAGTTGACCCCGATCGGTCCAGGCGAACCGCTTGCAGCCCCCAAGCTCAGGGGGCTGGGCAACTGGGATATCGATGTGCCCTACATGACGGCAACCTTCGACAGCGCCGTGCTGTGGAGGGGGCTGGATTCCACCGCGGCGCTGAGCGACAAACGGTGCTCGGTGGTCGTGTCGCCGCAGATATCGTTCAGCGGTGCGATCAGCATCTTCGACATCTTCCAGGGTGTCAGCATCCACATTCCGGGCGAGGGCGATCGCCCGATGCTGCTGGCCGAGCCTGGCGTGCCGGTGCCCAATGACGGCGTGCCGCATCGTTGGACAAGTCGCGAGCGTGATGCTTTCAGCTGCATCGACATGCAGGGCGGCATGACGGGCGAAGGCTTTGCCATGCAGACCACCGATGGACGTCGGTTCGAGTTCAACTACGCGGTGGGCAGGCCTGCCGGTAACATGCGGCAGAGCCGTGGTCCCATACACCCACCGGTGACGATCAACCGCACACGCATGTTCCTGCTGGCGACGAAGGTGACGGATCGCTTCGGCAATACACTCAGCTACAGCTACAACGGCCAAGGCAATCCGATCGCCATCGTCGCCCAGGACCGCAACGGCGAAGTCCGCCGGCTGGACCTGGCCTATCAGGGCGACCGACTGGCCAGCGCTTCCATCACTGGCCGAAGCTGGACGTACGGCTACGATGGGGCAGGCAACCTGTCCGCCGTCACGTTGCCCGATGGCAGCGCGTGGCAGTACAGCTACGCGGGAAATCTCAAGCCTGGTTTTGACTTCTGGGACGGTGAAACGAGCTCCAGCTGTGCAGGGGGCCCCAATGCCCTGCTGGCAAGTTATGAAGTGGTGTCCCGGCACCCCTCCGGTGCGCAGGGCAGGTTCAATTTCACCAACCTTCGTCACTATCGCGCGGGCGTGCAGCGCAGCGAGTGCGTTGCCAACATGAGTGGGCAGGAACTCTATTACGTACTGAGGACACCGAACCGCTTCGACATCATGTCACTGGTATCGAAAGAACTCACGGGCCCCGGAATTCCACAGCCGCTGCTCTGGACGTACTCGTACACGCGCGGTTCGCAGGCCCTGTGGGGGGCTGGACAGCCGGTGGCCTATCCCTGCAAGACCTGCCCGACCACCAAGGCGAACACTGTAAACCAGCCCGACGGGTCCAGGATCGTTTACGACTACGGATTCCTGTACGCATGGAATGACGGGCAGCTGATGGGTTCCACAACCTATGACGCGGCCGGGAATCTGCTCTCGACCACCCGTTCGGAACTGATGACGGATGCGCAGGTAGCCGCCCAGCCCTTCTACCCGCATTACGGTCTCCGGGTCGGCGGCGATGATATCGGCATGCTGAACGTGCGGCCGATGGTGAACACGACGGTAACGCAGGACGGTGTCACGTACCGCGCCACCACCAACGGTTTCGATGCCTACGCTCGGCCAACCAGCGTCACGCGGGCAAGTCCATGGCATTCGCGCACCGATGTGACCCAGTATCACGACGATCCAGCCCGCTGGCTGCTGGGGCAGGTGAGTGCGGTGACCAACGCGGACACCGGCGCAGTGGTATCGCAGACCTCTTATGACGGCAATGCGATGCCGTCGCAGTCCTGGTCGTTCGGCAACCTTCAACAGACGCTCACCTACCATGCCGATGGAACCGTGGCCACCATCAAGGATGGCAATGGCAACACCACCACGTTGGGTGCCTGGAAGCGCGGCAATCCGCAGTCGATCACCTGGGCCGATGGCCAGGTCCTCTCAGCCGCTGTCGACGACAACGGCTGGATCACTGCCGTCACAGACGAGAACGGCTTCGCCACCCAATACGGCTATGACGCGATGGGGCGTGTGGCCAGCATCACCTACCCAGCCGCCGACTCCGTTGCCTGGAACGTAACCACCCAGGGGTTTGCCCAAGTGCCCGCCACCGAGTATGGCCTCGGGCCCGGTCATTGGCGGCAGGTGGTTGCGACGGGAAACGCTCGCAAGGAAACCTACTTTGACGCCCTTTGGCGGCCCGTTGTCACGCGGGAGTACGATGCGGCCAACGTGGGGGCGACCCAGCGCTTCCAGCGCTTCGCCTACGACGAAGATGGCCGCCAGGCGTTCGCGTCGTATCCGGGCAGCACCGATGCGCTGTCGGTCGGCACCTGGAGTGAGTACGACGCGCTGGGCCGACCTACCTCGGTCTCCCAGGACAGCGAGCTGGGCCTGCTGAGCACGGTCACGCAGTACCTGCCGAGCGGGCAGACCCGCACGACCAACCCGCGTGGCCAGGCGACTGTCACCGGTTATCAGGTCTTTGACCAGCCGGCATACGACGCCCCGGTCTGGATCCAGCACCCCGAAGGGGCCTTCACCGATATTGCCCGCGACGTGTTCGGAAAGCCCACGTCCATTCGGCGCCGCAACGCCGATGGCGCACTCTCCGTAACCCGCAGCTATGTCTACGACGGCTACCAGCAGCTGTGCAAATCCATCGAACCTGAAACCGGGTCCTCTGCCACCGGCTATGACGGCGCGGGCAACATCCTCTGGACAGCCTCAGGGCTCGCTTTGCCCAGCGTAACCAGTTGCGATGCGCAGGCAGCGCTCGACTCGGGGCGGCGGGTGAGCCGCACCTACGATGTTCGAAACCGGCTCAAGACGCTGGCCTTCCCCGATGGCAACGGAAACCAGGCGTGGAGCTATTTCAATGATGGCAAGCCCTCGCAGGTTGTGACAAACAACGATGCCGGCGCCAGCCAGGCCATCAACACCTATGCCTACAACCGCCGGCGACTGCTGGTCGGGGAAGTTGCAGAGCAGGCCGGCGTGTTCAACTGGTCCCTCGGCTACGGCTATGACGCCAATGGTGCGCTCGCCAGCGTGGTGTATCCGAGTGGCATGAGCGTTGACTATGCGCCCAATGCGCTCGGTCAGCCCACGCGGGCGGCGGGCTATGCCAGCAATGTGTCGTACTACCCCAACGGGGGCATGCGCCAGTTCACCTACGGCAATGGCATCGTGCATGCCATGGCGCAGAACGCCCGTCAGCTCCCGGCCCATGTTGCTGACGGCGCCGTGCTTGATAACACCTACGCCTACGATGCGGCCGGTAACGTTTCCCGGATCGACGATGCGCTCAATGCTGCGCGGAATCGCTCCATGCAATACGACGGGCTGGACCGCCTTACCCAGACGGTCTCTGCTGCGTTCGGCGGCGATGGCGCCATGCGCTACAACTACGACGTGCTAGACAATCTCCGCAGCGCAAAGCTGCTTGGGGTCAAGGAGCACAACTACTGGTACGACAGCAGCAACCGCCTGACCAATGTCCAGAGCGACGCGGGCGCGACCATCATTGGTCTGAGCTACGGTGTGCAGGGAAATCTGAGCACCCGCAACGGACAGGCCTTCAATTTCGACTACGGCAACCGTCTGCGCGCTGCAACCGGCCTTGAGTCCTACCGGTACGACGCCCACGGGCGCCGCATTGCCTCCACCGATACGACAGGTGCCACCATCCTTTCGCTGTACGGCCAGGATGGCGTGCTGCGGCGCCAGAATGACGCGCGCAAGGGCAAGAACACCGAGTACGTGCACCTCAACGGCAGCCTGGTCGCTGAGGTCGCAACCATTGTTGCGCCGGTCGCCCCGGTGCTGCAGGCGCCGGCCTTCAGCAATACCGGCAGCTACGTGGTGAGCTGGAACGCAGTGGCCGCCGCTACCAGCTACGGGCTGCAGGAGCAGGTAAACGCGGGTGCCTGGACGGATATCCAGTCCGGCCCTGGCGTGAGCTGGTCAGCCAGCGGGAAGACCGGCGCAACCTACAACTACCGGGCGCGTGCCTGCATGGCGGCATCCAACTGCAGTGGCTGGAGCGCGGTAGCATCCACCGTGGTGCAGCTCCCGCCTTCGGGAGTTCCGACAATGACGGCTCCCGCCCGGGCGCCCAATGGCAACTACACGGTCAGCTGGTCGTCTGTTGTGGGTGCAAGCGGCTATGAGATGGAAGAGATGATCGGCTCTTCCAGTTGGGCCGTGGTCAGCCCCACCACCACGCCGAACTCCATGCAGTACCCTGCGCGACCGGCCGGCAGCTATGCCTACCGGGCGCGTGGATGCAATGCGGCCGGTTGCGGGCCGTTCTCGTCCACCGTATCGGTGGTTGCCTTCTCGCCGCCCACGACCGCACCCGTGCTCTCGGCGCCGAGCGTGGCACTGAACGGCAACTTTGCCCTGAGCTGGACGGTGGTGGCCGGCGCCAACAAGTACAGCGTCGAAGAGAGCATCAATAGCGCGGCCTGGACGGCCTACAGGGAGCTGGCCGCGAACGGGCTCTCCATTTCGGGCAAGCCGACAGGCAATTACCGTTATCGGGTACGTGCCGGCAACGATGCGGGCTGGAGCGGGGTCTATTCCAACATAGCAAGCGTGGCATCGCTGCAACCCCCGCAGGCAACGGCCGTTACCGTCCCCGCGTCCAGCAACACCGGCAGCTACACAGTGCGTTGGAACTCCGTGGCCCTGGCAACCGAGTACCGCCTGGAGCAGAGCGTCAACGGCAGCGCCTGGGGCGAGATCCAGCGTGACGGCTCAGCACTGAGAAACATCGCCGGTGCCGGCAACGGCACTTACGCTTACCGCGTGAAGGCCTGCAATCAGGCAGGGTGCAGTGGCTATTCGAACACAGCCTCCATCGTGGTCACGCTTCCGCCGCCTACGCCCCGAATGGTGAGCACCAAGCGGATCCAGACCGCAAGCCCGCCCATTCGGCTGACCTGCAATGCGCAATGGACGGCCGTTGCGGGAGCCGCCTCCTATGAGCTGTTGCGCGATGGCAACAATATTGCCTACACCGGCCCGGCGACCACGGTCTCGGCGTCCGGAGGGGGCTACTGCGCCACGACCTATCAGGTTCGCGCCTGCAATGCCGGGGGATGCTCGCCTTGGTCTACTCCTCCCATGACACAGGTTCTGGAGATCCGAGATGGCGTCTAAGCAGCGATTCCCTGGACTGGCGAAAGTGGCGGCGCACCTGGTCTGCCTGCTCATTGTGCTGGCGGCATGGCCGGCCGGTGCCCAGACGGTCACCTACGTTCACACCGATGCTCTGGGCTCGGTGGTGGCCAAGACGGATGCGAATGGCAACGTGGTCGAGCGCTATGACTACGAGCCATACGGCGCTCCAGTCGGAGCGGCGGTCGCTGATGGACCTGCATACACCGGGCATGTGAGCGATTCGGCCACCGGGCTGAGCTACATGCAGCAGCGCTATATGGATCCGGAGCTGGGGGTGTTCCTGTCCGTCGATCCGGTGACGGCATACCAGAAACCGGTTGAGCAGTTCAACCGGTACCGGTATGCGAATGGGAATCCCTACAGGTTCACCGACCCTGATGGACGAAGTGCAAGTGCCCTAGCTCCTCTGGTAATGGTGCCGATAGTTGTCGTGACCTATTACGCGACTACCACCCCGGAATCTCGGAAGCAGATGGGTGACGCCATCGTAAAAGGACTTCTCCAGAAGAGCGAGGAAGGAGGCTCTGAAGGTGCTAGCCCATCCGACGCAGATCCCAACGGCCCATTCACCAATGATGTAAAGACGAGGAAGTCGCCAGGTGGGGACGGGGCATCTTCTCAGCATGAGTTGGAGCGTGATCCGCAGGGGCGATTAGTTTCAACGACCCACACCGTTACCTCCAAAGAAGGTGAGGTAGTGCATAGCCATACGGACCATAAAGGCGAGAATGGCGGCGTTCGGCGTTTCTCGGATGAGCTGACGGGGAAAAGCACAATTGGAGAAGGGAGGCAGGAACCTGGGTCCAAGGATCGCCCTGGTCAATTTCCTCCGGAACCCGTGAAAGGGGGGCGCTACTAATGGATTGTGATGACTATGAT
The DNA here is from genome assembly GCF_037482345.1 of Stenotrophomonas sp. AB1(2024). Classification (NCBI taxonomy): domain Bacteria; kingdom Pseudomonadati; phylum Pseudomonadota; class Gammaproteobacteria; order Lysobacterales; family Lysobacteraceae; genus Stenotrophomonas; species Stenotrophomonas sp. AB1(2024). Next base: position 1,689,768 of record NZ_JBBHKO020000001.1, on the reverse strand, counting down.
TTTGTTGCAGACATGCTGGTCAGTGGGCTCTTGGGCTCTTCGAAATCGCTGGATCCCAATGCCATGGATGCCTATTGGTCCGGCCACATTCGAGTTCCTGCCGCGATCGAAAGCGACGTCAATGCCTTCCTCGCTACATCCGATCCGAACAGGCTGACCCGCGCAGCAGTCTGGGTAGCGAAGAATCACTATCTATCGGGGTATCGGCCGAAGCACCACATGAGCTTGGTTCGCTGGCTATTCCAGCACGGCGAACTTCGGCAGTCCGAGCTTGTCGGTCTGGTGGCGCTCACTTCCGTCGGCGGCGGGCTGGACGAAGCCGGAAAGGAAATTGCCTGGATAGCGGCAGAGATACTGGAGGAAGGGAGAGTGGAGGACGAGGGCGGGATCGTCGCGACTATGCTCATTGCCTACGAGCCTTTGCTATAGAAGCTTATTCAGACGTTTCCGGTGGGCCGGCAGCTTGGAATCAGCTTCCAAGTGCAGCACCCCGCCCGCGCGCGCGCGAACTTTAGCGTCAGCTGGCCGTCTGTTATTGGCTCCAGCCATTATGAGATGGAAGAGATGATGGGCTCTTCCAAGTGGCACCTACTCGAACACGGCATCCATCAAGGTCTCGCTTCCGCCGCCTACGCCCAGCACGGTCAGCACCAAGCGGATCCAGGCCGCAAGCCCGCCCATTCGGCTGACCTGCAATGCGCAATGGGCGGCCGTTGGGGGAGCAACCTCCCATGAGCTGTCGCACGATGGCAGCAATATTGCCTACACCGGCCCGGACATCCGGGTGTCGCAGTACGGCGGGGCCTACTGCGCTACGACCTATCAGGTTCGCGCCTGCAACGCCGGGGGATGCTCGCCCTGGTCTACCCCTCCCATGACACAGGTTCTGGAGATCCGAGATGGCGTCTAAGCAGCGATTCCCTGGGCTGGCGAAAGTGGCGGCGCACCTGGTCTGCCTGCTCATTGTGCTGGCGGCATGGCCGGCCGGTGCCCAGACGGTCACCTACGTTCACACCGATGCTCTGGGCTCGGTGGAGGCCACGACGGATGCGAATGGCAATGTGGTCGAGCGTTATGACTACGAGCCGTATGGTGCTCCAGTCGGAGCGGGGATCCAGGATGGGCCTGCGTATACAGGACATGTAAGCGACTCCGCTACCGGGCTGAGCTACATGCAGCAGCGGTACATGGATCCGGAGTTGGGGGTGTTCCTGTCGGTGGACCCGGTGACGGCTTATCAGAAACCGATTGATCAGTTCAATCGGTATCGGTATGCGAATGGGAATCCCTACAGGTACACGGATCCAGATGGTCGCCTTGTCGAGACCGTTTGGGACGTGGCGAACATCGCGATGGGCGCTAATAGTGCCTACTCAAACTTCAGTCAAGGAAATGTTGGTGCTGGAGTCGTTGACTCAATTGGCGTCGCGATCGATACCACTGCGGCGGCAGTGCCTTTTGTTCCGGGAGGAGCTGGCGCTGGTATCAAAGCGGCTCGCGCAACAGGGACTGCGGTCGATGCCGCTCGATCTGGACGAAACGCGAACAAGCTGCGGCCGGATCCCAATGCATCGGGCGCACACTCCACTTTCAAACGTGGTGAGGATGGCAACATCAGCAATACTGCAACATATGAACTAAACTCGAATAATCCCACGGGATTCCAAGAGGTGAAGCGGGTTGACGTAACTGGGAAGGCGCATGTCAATCCGGATGGATCTGCCGTTGCTACTCCTCACGTGAAAGACGCAGGCCAGAAAGGTGTCCGCCCGGCGCTGCCAGAAGACCTGCCTAAACTAAAGTGAGAGAATTTATGGAAACTGCGATTTCATTGCTGCAGAAATGGTATGTGCGACATTGTGACGGAGATTGGGAGCACTCCTATGGTGTCAAGATCGACACGCTGGACAATCCGGGGTGGATCTTGACAGTGGACCTGGCTGATACGGAGTTCAGTGACTCTTCTCTGCCCAGGAGTCGCGTTGATCGCTCAGAGGACGACTGGATCCAGTTCGAGGTTTCAGGGCAGCGCTATATTGCTTGCGGGGGAGTATTCAACTTGGAAGAGATGATTCTTCAATTTCTGGACTTTTCTGGCGATCGCGGCAGTGAGCGTATCCAAGACTGACCTTGCCCCCGGAAAACGTATCCCTAGTCAAAAGGAGGAGATGGATCACCTTCGAATGGACAGGTTTTGTGTAGCTCCTGTAACATTGACAAAAGTAATAAAATAGACTGGGTCCCACCCAAAGATCGAATGCCATGACTAAAGTTGGGCACGTAAAGATTGTGTTCAACCTGCTCCAGCGAGATGGGTACCCGCCGGTTGAGCGGGAGGGTTTGTGGGCTTTCCCCCAACCTGATGGGTACCTCATCGATAACGTTCCGTTCTACGCCCGATTTGTCAGTTGTGGCGATGTCGGTCCGCATATGAAATCAACGGCGAATTGATATCTGATGATGTGCAGATTCCGGGATGACACTCGACGATCCGTGTAATTGCATACGTGGACGAATTGGTCTTCCAGGTCAGGAATGAAGTTGAAGAGCTTGGATGCTCTACTGAGCTAAGTAATGTATTAACGTTTTTTCGATCGATGTGCCGCCGCACGTGGATTATCGGTCGGTCGTTGATTTGCTGAATTGGTATGCAGGGCGAGGCGTGTTGGACTACGAAGAATCCTCAATCCCACATGATGAAAGAGATGGTTGAGGATCCTCTGAACATATCTGCGTTAAGGATGTTCTGAACAGTACGCCCTGAATCCGAGAGTGTCCGAAATTTTGTGTTTGGGCGGTGGATGGCCACCGCCCAGGACGCACTGAAACGCTTCACGCGGCAGATAAAGAAGCTTCCTCAATTCCTTCTGGGTGGCTTGACCTGCGATCGCGGCACCGAGATGACATGTAATCCAGAGCTGATGAAGCGCTCAGCTCAACCGTAACGCCGCCCAAGAACGAAACGCATGTCGATCACGTTGTTCCGCAGTCCAAGGGCGGGAATGGATCGCCTGACAATGGACAAGTTCTCTGCCGCGAGTGCAATCTTCAAAAGGGAGATAAGTTGTGACTTCTCCGGTAAAGGTCCACTTCCATTTAGAACAGGATGAGGACGGCCATCCGCCTGTTGCGGTGGAGTCTTTATGGGCTGAGCCGAGCGCGAAGCCTGATGAATACGTGATCGACAACGTTCCATTCTTTGTTCGTGACGCGACGATTGGAGATACCGTGCGAGTACGAGAAAAGGACGGACATCGTTGGTTCGATGGCTTGGTATCTCGCTCACAGAACTCTCTTCTGAGAGTGGTGTTCTTTGATCGGGAATGCGTTGAAACGGTCAGCGAACGGCTTGTCGCCATGGGGTGCTCAACCGAGTATTTGCGGGAACACAACCTCATGGCGGTCAGCATCCCCATTAGCGTCAACCTGACGAACGTTCAGGCCTATCTCCAAGCGGAGACGGATGCGGGCCGAACTGACTTCGAGGAACCGATTCTTAGGCAGGGTTGAAACCCATCGTCGGTGCGCGGGTTACAGCGCCGGCAAGGTGTACGCGATGGCGCGGCCGGGATCGTCGGTCCAACAGGTACTGAGATTGCGTCGCCGGCACAGGTCGTAGGCGTCCTGGCCGAGCAGGCGGCGGGTCTTGGCCAGGTTGGTGGCGGACACACGCTCCTTGCGCACGGTGTTGTCGCGCCAGCCGCACAGGTGCATCTTGTCGGCCTCTTCCATGTCGCGATAGACGTGCACCACGTCGGCAGTGGTAGGCCGGTCGCCGGGGCCGACGGTACGCGGCAGGGCGTCGTCGATCTCGCGCAGGAAGTCGCTGGAGCGCAGCGGGTTGCCGCTGCCGGCCCCGGTGCCCAGCGCCGCCGCCAGCGCCCCGTACTGCTCGCCCAGGTACGCGCTGACCTCGTAGTCGCGGGTCACGTCGAAGATCAACACGAAATCGTGCCCCAGGCAGGCCAGCGCCAGTTCGTAGGGCGTTACGTCGGCCAGGAACAGGCCGGCGAAGGTCAGATGGTTGTGGCGCACCCGGAACTTGGCGCGGGTGAGGCCAATAGCCTGCATGCTGGCGTGCAGTCGCGCCAGCCCGTCCATGCGCATGCGGGTCTCCCTTAGCCGCCCTGCTGTTGCAGGACAGTATCGCGCATCTCCATCACAAAGCGCTGCCGGGCCTTGGGTAACTGGCTGATGCGCTCTAGCTGCTGCTGCAACTTCGGCGCGGGGCCGCGCTTGGCGGGCTTGGGCGTCTCGGCGACGAGGGCTTCGACGGTCACGCCGAGTGCCTGCGCGATCACCGGCAACGCCGAGACCTGGATGCGCCGCCGGCCGACTTCATAGGCGGTGATGGTCTGCTGCGATACGCCCAGCGTCTCGGCCAGTTGCACCTGGGTGATGCCCTTCCACCGGCTACACCCAGCATGGTGAGCACCAAGGGGATCCAGACCGCAAACCCGCCCATTCGACTGACCTGCAATGCGCAATGGACGGCCGTTGGGGGAGCAACCTCCTATGAGCTGTTGCGCGATGGCAGCAACATTGCCTACAGCGGGCCAGAGGTGAGAGTGACGGCGTTCGGAGGGACCTACTGCGCCACGACCTATCAGGTTCGCGCCTGCAATGCGGGCGGGTGCTCGGCATGGTCTACAGCACCAATGACCCAGGTACTGGAGATCAGGGATGAACTGTAAGCGCCGCCAACCAAAGCTGGGCAACATGGTTGCCCAGCTGATCTGTCTGTTCATTGTGCTGGCCGCATGGCCGGCGGCTGCCCAGACGGTCACATACGTTCACACCGACGCGCTCGGCTCAGTGGTGGCAAAGACGGATGAGAATGGCAACGTGGTCGCGCGCTATGACTACGAGCCGTACGGCGCTCCAGTGGGGGCGCAGGTCAATGACGGGCCAGGCTACACCGGGCACGTGAGCGACTCGGCCACCGGGCTGAGCTACATGCAGCAGCGGTATATGGATCCGCAGTTGGGGGTGTTTCTGTCGGTGGATCCAATAGGAGCAGCGAGTGACCCAGTCGTCTTCTTCAATCGATACAAGTACGCTACAAACAATCCGTACAAGTTCACGGATCCGGATGGTCGATGTGCGAAAGTTACTGGGTCCAACATTTGTGGAGGCGGTGGTGTGGCAAGTGCAATGTTGGCAACTTCGGTCCGAAGCCCGCTAGACATAGGAGCACGGGCGGAAAGTGGCTCTCCTAATCGATCGACTTTGTCCGTTCAAGCTGGTCGGTCGAGTAAGGCCCAAGCAGGGGCCAATCTCGGTGGATATCGGAATCTCTTGAAGCCGAACTTCGAAACGGAGGCCGTAGCAGCCTATGGGGCGGGCATGAGGTACACCCGCGACTGGAAGACGAAGAAGGATGCGCTTGGGATAGTGATGATTGGGGTTGGTGCACACGGCGGACCTGGCAGTGGTATCACAGGTTTGCCTAGCTTGGATGTGGTAAAGGCGGGTTATAATTGGGGCGGCAAAGATTCCCCGGTAGATATAGTGGCCAACTTCAAGGTTGCTGCTATGGGAGTATCAGTGACCTATGACCCTGGTACCGGCTTGGATGCGACCGCTACGGCCAGCCCGTCAATCGGCGCCTATACCGGGATTTCCTTCATGTTTGATGACACTTTGGTTCCGGACAAATGACTTTTGAGCATTTTCTTGCTGAGCATCAAGTCCTATTCGGCCTGCTTGCGTTGCTTGCAATTATCAATAGTCTGCTCGCTCATCGGGCGTTGGTGAGGCTAAAGGTGCAATCACCCGGGCTGCTCTCTCGTGTTGGAATAGTCAGGGTGGATTGGTGGTTCCGTTGCATACGCGGTGTCTTTCGCTTGGGTTTTGGGGAGGCAGGACGTGATCTGCCGTGGTTTTCAAGGCTGCTATTCAAGGGTATCGGGTTTCACTATGCTTGGCTTGTTTCCCTGATGCTACTTGTCGTTTTTGGGGTTCTCAGAATCGGGGGATAGTGAAAGATTGACGTTCCGGTGATTGGATATTGGTTGAGCGGACGTGTTAAGGATGTTTTGGTGTCTTGGGTGCTAACTTCCGCTACACGCCACCAGCAAGATGCGAGTTCAGCATCAACGGCGGACTGGGGGCGGCAGCGCGTGTGGAAGTGTTTGAGGTTGGGGTTACGCTAGGAGAATTGCCGTGATAATTCAGATATTTTTCTCAGCAGCATTTGTATCTGTTATCGGCTATCTAATCATGTTTTTTCGGTTCGCTAGGCGATTCCCTCGCCTATACCCGGAGCTGTGGGAAATTTTTGGCTGTCCAGAAACACTAGGGCTGCGTGGCCAGTCAACGTATCTGTCCGTCGTGCTGGGGATGGAAAGCAAGGCGCCGCTACAGGCTCTGCGACAAGTTCGCCGCGAGATGGTGTACATACGCGTTCTTTAGGTGTCACTGTTGCTGTCTTCATTGTTGCGGCCTTCATGACGGCATGAATACCTGGAGCGCCGGTGGGGTAATCGCCAGTCACCTTTTCGCGAGAGAACCATGCGCGGCAGGCAAAAAGGGTGTGCGGCCGGCGCTGCAGGAAGAGCTGCCAAAGTCAAAGTGGGGCGAGTTATGCCTACTGCTATTACCGTCCCCGCGTCCAGCAACACCGGCAGCTACGCGGTGCGCTGGAACTCCGTGGCCCTGGCAACCGAGTACCGCCTTGAGCAGAGCGTCAACGGCAGCGCCTGGGGCGAGATCCAGCGTGACGGCTCAGCACTGAGAAACATCGCCGGTGCCGGCAACGGCACTTACGCTTACCGCGTGAAGGCCTGCAATCAGGCAGGGTGCAGTGGCTATTCGAACACAGCCTCCATCGTGGTCACGCTTCCGCCGCCTACGCCCCGAATGGTGAGCACCAAGCGGATTCAGACCGCAACCCCACCCATTCGGCTGACCTGCAATGCGCAATGGACGGCCGTTGGGGGAGCAACCTCCTATGAGCTGTTGCGCGATGGCAGCAACATTGCCTACAGCGGGCCGGAGGTGAGAGTGACGGCGTTCGGAGGGACCTACTGCGCCACGACCTATCAGGTTCGCGCCTGCAATGCGGGCGGGTGCTCGGCATGGTCTACACCACCAATGACCCAGGTACTGGAGATCAGGGATGAACTGTAAGCGCCGCCAACCAAAGCTGGGCAACATGGTTGCCCAGCTGATCTGTCTGTTCATTGTGCTGGCCGCATGGCCGGCGGCTGCCCAGACGGTCACATACGTTCACACCGACGCGCTCGGCTCAGTGGTGGCAAAGACGGATGAGAATGGCAATGTAGTCGAGCGCTTCGACTACGAGCCGTATGGGGCTCCAGTCGGAGCGGGGGTCCAGGATGGGCCTGCCTATACGGGACATGTAAGCGACTCGGCTACCGGGCTGAGCTACATGCAGCAGCGGTACATGGATCCGCAGTTGGGGGTGTTCCTGTCGGTGGATCCTGTAACCGCCGACCAGGAGCCTATTGATCAGTTCAATAGATATCGGTATGCAAATGGCAATCCGTACAAGTTCATCGATCCTGATGGGAGGCTGGCCTGCAACGCCAGCGTGAGCTGTAGCGATACAGTTCAGAGGCTGCAGCAGCAAGGAATTTTTCCATTGCAAAGCGCGGGCTCAGGATCCGGCTCCAATGGAAATGGCCGCCTTGACCTGCGTATACATGAAGGAGGGGGGGCTAGGGGGCACGCGATTAGTGAGCACGTGGGAAAGTCAGATGAATATCTACGGCGAAAACTTAACGATAGTATTTCTGTCGCTGGTCTGAATATATACAAGGGATTTCAAAGCTCATTTAGTTCGGTTGAGTCGGCAAACTCTCTTGTGTCGTCCGTGATATCAAGGGATCGTGCAAAGATTGATAACTGGACGTCTTCGCCATTTGCGAGGATGCGTCCCCTGGTGCTTGATCGAAGTTTTTCATCGCCGACAGGTAGAGTGGCCTACAGGAACGGAAAGGTGTCCTACCGTACTCCTGGGCCAGTGCAGTTTGCGACAGGATTCGGTGTCAGGGTCGTTCTGAAGTACAATGATACCTCTCCGGCCGGTTACGATGTTCTAACTGCTTTTCCTACAAGGTGAGAAAGGTGAATTAATGAAGGCGCCAAAGTCCTGGCAGATCATCGGAGAGTGTTTTCATCAGGATTTTATTCTAATTCATGGAGATTTTGAATCTGGCGTCAATGCCTTCCTTCAGTCGCTTAGCTCTGGAGAGAGAGAGCAGATTGAATGTTATCTCGTTTACTTGATTGACTCGTCGATGAGTCGTGATGAGAAGATGGGTGCTTGGCTCTCCTCAGGGTCAGATTGGTGGCCTACGGTATCGCAGATCGATAAGTTCCTCAGGGAGCTCCTTAGGATCGTACAAGCGGCTCATTGATCTCCTGTTCCCGTACCTGCGTATCAATGGCCTGCTTGCGCATCGGGCGTTGATGGGACTGTAGGCGCAATATCCCGGCCTGTTGGCTCGTGTTGAAATAGTCCGGGGTGATTGGTGGTTTCGTTGCATTCGCGGAGTTCTGCGTTTGGTTTTTGGAGAGGCAGGGCGCGATCTACCGTGGTTCTCCAAGTTGCTCTTTAGGGGGGGGGCACTACGCCTGGCTTGTTTCCCTGATGCTACTTGTTGTTTTTGGGGTTCTTTAAATCGGTGGGTAGTGAAAGACGTTCCGGGGATGGGGCGCCCCGTGCCAATCCCGACGGAACTACCGCGCCGACTCCTCATGTGAAAGATGCCGTTTAGAAGGGGTACGATCGGCTTTGCATGAAGAGCCGCCTACTCGCAAATGAGAAGATCTATGGAGGCCGCAGTTTCATTGCTTCAGAGGTGGTATAAGCGACATTGTGACGGGGATTGAGAGTATGTCGCAAACTCAAAGGGTGGCGACCGGAAATTTGCTTGGTGGGATTAAAGAAGCGACGCCGGGATTCAAGTATTCAAATCCGGCACAAACTGCTGCGAATGCAACTGGCGCCGCCGTAAGTGCGTCTCCTGATCTAAAACCATTGGTAGATAAGAAGAAGGAGAATCCATGAGCCTTCTTGCCAAACAATGGCTGCGGGACGCAGCGATATATTTTTTGAAGGCATTCGCTTTTGCTGCTGGCAGCTACCTCTTGATATTTGTGATCTATGGTGGCGTGCGCATATCGTTTATTGCGTGGACTGCGGTTGTTCTTTTGGCTTTTGAAATCGCGTACATCCCCTATCTGATTCGAGGAATAAGGGGTCGAAATAAAGGAGACGGCAGCTAGGCCGCATCATGAAGCACAAGGCCCGCATTGCGGGCCTTGTCACTTCTGGTGCTTTGCCGGCGGCGCGAAGAACGCCTTCTCTCTGGCTGCGATGTGCGTCCAGCACGAACTCTGGTTCGTGCGCTTGCACATGTCGCGAACGCTTGGCCCGAAGCAGCGTAGGGGATGTTCCAGAAATCCGAGTCGTCACCTAAGCTGCCCGCACTTTAGGGCGATGGATCGATCTCCGGTTCCAACAAGCCAACCGCACTTGGATTGCCCTCTGGGCTGGTGGGGGACCAGTCCAGTCCGTTAGCGGGTCCGAATAAGTCAGGCGGGCGCCATGTGAGTGGTAACCTCTCGCCCGAGCATGGTGGGGTGGGAGACTATGATGCCGATCTTAAAACACTTGCGGGGGATACCCGGCCGTCTACCATCGGTGATGCTGCGCCGCCAGGCGCAGCGATCGGTTCCAACGGTGTTTTTGGGCGGACCGAGAACAAGTCGGGTGGCAAGAACATTGATATCCCAGCAAATGGAGATAAGCCGCATGAAACCCTACACTATAAGTAAAACCATCAGCGGGTCCAGGGTGCTTCTTCCGATCCAGATTGAAGGTGCAGAGCGAAAGCTTCTGCCGGATGCATTGCGCGGGAATTCGGTAGTGTCTGTATCCATTGTCGAGTCACATTCACTCGATCGTACTTGGTTTGCTCGAACACTACTGGCGTCTGGAAGGTGCCTTGAGTTCACAAGCTCAACGACAGAGGTCGGCAACTGGGTAGACTTTGGAACGCTAAACATAAAGGTTTGCAACGCCCCCCCATCCATCGATAAGAAGCTCTCAACGTATCCTTTGAAGGATTTTGTAGTCAAGCAAGTATCGTTGTTGATCGTCGAAGATGGCGGAGTGGTGATCGAGGCTGGCATCGTGCTGTCTGAATCGGCGAGCCGTGAACTTGCGTTCATTGCTGGCGAAATCCCTGGAAGCTTTTCCATCCTCCTCCCGGGGCACGTTGGTGATCTGGATTTACAGTTCCCGCTTGACCGGTATAGGAGGGTTGAGTTCAAGGAAGAAATATGAGTATTCGCGCCTACTACACATGATTCGCCAGGCAATTCTGCAATGAGCAAATTCGCATGAGCCGCCAGCAACCGGCAGCTACCCCAAACCAACCGCCATGGCGGTGACCATGCCGCCGGCCCGCGTCGCAGATCACCTCGAACACCTGGTTTCGGTCTGCCGGCCATCGGATAGGGACACCTACGAGCTGACCGAACAGTGATGGATTGGAATCGACGTATGATGATTGGTACTGCAATAGAGAGGCTGATGAGTCGGAGGCATCCTGCCTTGAACGAAGTGTCGAGCTTGCAAGACGCTACGTTTTTGATTATCAGAATGAAGAGGGCGATGCCTTGTTCGCGCTGGTTCCTGTTGCTCGATAGCGAGCGCCAGCTTTCTGTCTCTCCCTTGTAAATACCTCACGCCAAGGCTGTGCAATGGGGTGGTCCGCCCGACATGGTAAGTGGGCTGGCCCGGGTTTACGGGAAATCATATGGGGATTGACGTCTTTGACAATGTCAATGCAATCGCAGACAGGGCTGAACTTCATTTTATGTTGGACGCAGCTTTGCTTCAGTGTTGGTGCACTGGCTGTGGCCGGTACGCTTGAACAAGTCGCAGATGCAGCGGAATACGTCCCCGAAGCTGCTCCCAGACCTGCTGAACAGTCAGACGTCGCAAGGTGGAATGGCGTAATGGGGGTGATCAGCGAAAAGACAGGTATGCCGATGCCCGGGGTTAAGATGGGCCAGGATGGCGGATTCCAAGGGTACTTCCGGGTTGACGGTAGGCTGGATTCAAGAAGGCTTGAAAAAGAGCTGGCAAGAGGAAAATAGAGGGTGAAATTCTATCAGCTGATGGTCGAAGGAATATTTAAATGTGGAGACGCGGCAGGTCATTGAGCCAAAATCTGTCATAAATCCATAAGCGAGTTTGATATGAAAGTTCGTGCAGTTCGTGAACATCTTGAAGCTTCGATTGCAGTGCGCACTCCGTCCTTTGTCGGAGGCTTCAATGTTTCAATTGGAAAAGAGTACATCGTCTACACGGTTGACTGTTCCTGCGATTTTGGGAGTTTCGGTGACTCAACTCTGTATGGCCTAGAGGATGAATACGGCCGCTTGGTGCTATATCCTGCTGCGCTATTCGAAGTCAGCGACGCGCGAGTTTCAAGATACTGGGTTGCGGGGTACAGCCAGGGTGCATTTTTCCTGCGGACACAGGAGTTCATCGACAATATCTATCTCTCAGACGACATCCATGAGGATCTTCCCGGCGCGCGAGCGACCTTCCGGGAGATCAAGGCTCGCTTTGAGGCCGAAGCTGCCGACTAGTCGGTGCAAAACCGGAACAGTGATGACTGTCGCATCGCTTCAGCCTCCAGGCGCAACGGCCGTTACCGTCCCGGCGTCCAGCAACACCGGCAGCTACGCGGTGCGCTGGCACTCCGTGGCCCTGGCAACCGAGTACCGCCTGGAGCAGAGCGTCAACGGCAGTGCCTGGGGCGAGATCCAGCGTGACGGCTCAGCACTGCGGAACATCGCAAATGTCGGAAGTGGCACGTACGCCTACCGCGTACTGGCCTGCTACGCAGCAGGATGCAGTACCTACTCGAACACGGCGTCCATCACGGTCTCGCTTCCGCCACCTACGCCCAGGATGGTCAGCACAAAGCGGATCCAGACCGCAAGCCCGCCCATTCGGCTGACCTGCAATGCGCAATGGACGGCCGTTGGGGGGGGGGCAACCTCCTATGAGCTGTTGCGCGATGGCAGCAACATTGCCTACAGCGGGCCGGAGGTGAGGGTGACAGCGTCCGGAGGGAACTACTGCGCCACGACCTATCAGGTTCGCGCCTGCAATGCCGGGGGATGCTCGCCTTGGTCTACTCCTCCCATGACACAGGTTCTGGAGATCAGAGATGGCGTCTAAGCAGCGATTCCCTGGGCTGGCGAAAGTGGCGGCGCACCTGGTCTGCCTGCTCATTGTGCTGGCGGCATGGCCGGCCGGTGCCCAGACGGTCACCTACGTTCACACCGATGCCTTGGGCTCGGTGGTGGCCAAGACGGATGCGAATGGCAACGTGGTCCAGCGCTATGACTACGAGCCGTACGGAGCCCCCATCGGCACGGGAGTCACTGACGGGCCTGCCTACACCGGGCACGTGAGCGATTCGGCCACCGGGCTGAGCTACATGCAGCAGCGGTACATGGATCCGGAGCTGGGGGTGTTCCTGTCCGTCGATCCGGTGACGGCCTATCAGAAGCCAGTTGAGCAGTTCAATCGGTACCGGTACGCGAACGGAAATCCGTACAAGTTCAAGGATCCTGATGGCCGGCAGAGTTTGCCGCGTTCGGTTTACGAGACTGACTGGACCAAGCCAGAAACGAGACAAGCATTCCGTGATGCTGCCTCAATGGTCGCTGACTTTATCCCTGTCGTCGGCGACGTAAAGGGTGGCGTAACGGCCGTCCAAGATCCGTCTGCTGTCAACATAGCAGCGGCAGTAGTAGGCCTTATCCCAGTGGTCGGGGATGGAGCGGGGGCGATGGCAAGAGGAGTTGCTTCTGAGGCGAGGGTCCTTGGCGCAATAGGTGAAGTCAAGAATACGGAGAAGGTGCTAACCTCGCACGGGCCAACGATTCCTGACTACACAAACTCCAGGCAGGTTGGCGAAATTAAGGATACGAAGCGGGTGTCAGATACGTCTCAATTGAGGGCGCAGCGGGAACATGCTCAGGCAACTGGGCGGGAACACGTTATCGTAACTGGGGCGAATACCAAGGTAAGCTCCACAGTGGAGCGGCAGTCGACTGTTGTTCGTCGCGATGATCTAGGACCCAAGCCATGACGCCCAAAGAACAGGTAGAAGGATTGCTCGGGGAGCTGCTGGACTTCGGTAGAAAGATGCTTGTCGAGTACGGCGAGTTTCACCCGTTTGGTGGTTACCTTTCACTTTCCGGAAATATGGTGCACATGGGTGTCAAAGTAGAAGGTGGTGGCGCCGTAGAGCGCATGGAGCTGCTGCATTCAGCGCTCAAAGAGCAGAGTGATAGCGCAGTTGCATTCGGTGTAGCTTCCAATGTGTGGCTGCCGCAAAGAGATGGCGCTGGATTCGACGCGATCAAGGTGTTTTTGGAACACAGAGATGGACACTGTTCGGATGTATTTTGCCCATACGATCTTTCTAGAAGTGATCCACTGATTGTTTCGGAGATATTTGCTCAGCGGGGCGAGCCGGTCTTCTTCGGCTGCTCTTCGCGTTAGGGATGCTCTGAACAACTCTGCAGGAAATCTGATGGTAGTGCCGGCCGTTGGCCGGCAAGCTTGAGGACCATCAGGCTCAACTCGAGGAACTTTTCATGCAGCTGTCATTCGGTGATGCCGAGAGGTTGGGCCAGCGCAAGCAGACGCGCCGAGAGCTGTTCCTTGATGAGATGGATCAGGTGGTGCCTTGGAGGCAACTGTTGGCCCTCATCGAGCGGCATTACCCGGTGGCAGGCCGTCCGGGACGTCAGCCATACCCGCTAGCCACGATGCTGCGGATTCACTTGTTGCAGCAGTGGTACGCCTTGAGTGATCCAGCCATGGAAGAAGCGCTGTACGGCACAGCTGTGATGCGCCGCTTTGCCGGCATCAACGGGCTTGACGGCATTCCGGATGAGACCACGATCCTCAATTTCCGCCGTCTGTTGGAGACCCATGACCTGGGGCCAAGATGCTTGATGCAGTGAACGCACACCTGCACCGCAGGGGGATGAGCCTGCGTGCCGGAACGATTGTGGATGCCACGATCATTCATGCGCCCAGCTCGACCAAGAATGCCGACAAGCAGCGTGACCCGGAAATGCACCAGACCAAGAAAGGAAACCAGTGGTTTTTCGGCATGAAGGCGCACATCGGCGTGGATGAGTTTTCCGGGCTGGTGCACCACGTGAAATGCACGGCCGCAAACGTCGGCGACGTAACGGTCACCCATGAGCTTCTTCATGGAAAGGAAGAGTGCGTACTGGGCGACAGCGGCTACACCGGCGCAGACAAGCGTGCGGAGCTGGATGCCTGCAAGGCGACCTTCTTCATTGCCGAGAAGCGCTCCAAGGTGCAGGCGATAAAGAACAAGCGCCACCGCCACCAGGTTGAGCGCTGGGAGAGCTGCAAGGCCAGCATGCGCGCGAAGGTGGAGCATCCATTCCGGGTGATCAAGCGGCAGTTTGGGTACACCAAGGTGCGTTACCGCGGGCTGGCCAAGAATACCGCTCAGGTACTGACGTTGTTCGCACTGTCAAATCTGTGGATGACACGTCGGCAGCTGATGCCGACCCTGGGGTAAATCCGTATGGAGGTGCCGGCCGGCACCTCCATAACAGCAGAACGAGGCAAATCTGCCGTGTTGGTCGGTCGCTGATCGGCCCGGGACCGGGAATTCAGGGCTCAGGGCGGACTGTTCAGAACATCCCTAACGGTTCCATAAATCACCGATTGTTCAGGCCAGCGAAGGAGCCGTGATCATGATTCAAGTCGTATGGTCTGAGGAAGTGGATGCACTCTTCTGCGTCGGACAGTCACTCGAGCCATTAGGAGTACGCAACTGGGCGATTGATCAAGCCGGTACTCTTGATGTGCTGGAAAGATTGCGTGCTCTCGGAATCGCTGTCGCGGGAGGTGACGTCTATAGGCGGAACAGTGATGGATTGGAATCGACATATGATGATTGGTACTGCAATAGAGAGGCTGATGAGTCGGAGACATCCTACCTTGAGCGAAGTGTCGAGCTTGCAAGACGCTACATTTTGGATTATCCGAATGCAGAGGGCGATGCCCTGTTCGCGCTGGTTCCTGTTGTTCGATAGTGAGCGCCAGCTTTCTGTCTTTCCCTTGTAAATACCCCCCGCCAAGGTTGTGCAATAGGGCTGAACTTCATTTTATGTTGGACGCAGCTTTGCTTCAGTGTTGGTGCACTGGCTGTGGCCGGTACGCTTGAACAAGTCGCAGATGCAGCGGAATACGTCCCCGAAGCTGCTCCCAGACCTGCTGAACAGTCAGACGTCGCAAGGTGGAATGGCGTAATGGGGGTGATCAGCGAAAAGACAGGTGTGCCGATGCCCGGGGTTAAGATGGGCCAGGATGGCGGATTCCGGGGGTACTTTCGGGTTGACGGTAGGCTGGATTCAAAAAGGCTTGAAAAAGAGCTGGCAAGAGGAAAACAGAGAGGTGAAATTCTATCAGCTGATGGTCGAAGGAATATTTATTCGTGCTCCTGAATTGGAGGGTGATGCAGGAGGGTTTCAGTCGACGTTCTTCGTCAGGTCGGCGAGTGTTTCAAGTTCGGTTGATCGAGTGCGGTTGACGCTTTGGGATCGGATGCGTGCACATGGAGTTGTCGCAAATGAATCGGGATTCTTCAGGTCCTATTGCTCAATTCGTGACGTCTGGGAGGTTTCAGAGCAGAGAATGCTGCATTTCGAAGGGGGTGACTTGGGATTCACATTCTTCAGGATTGGACCTGTTGGACGGGTGTGTCTGGCATCTCGACGCGTGTTTCTGAGTAGGTTTAGGCCGCAGGTTTTGGTGTGCACTCCGCCCTAGTTTCTAAATGCTGCGGAGGAACAGCATGCGCAAGCGCAGAATCGTCGAAGGAAGCGTCTGTTCCAAGGCACTGGGAGGGCGACCTTACCAAGGAGGCATTCAATCGCTCGTGCGTGGGCACGCTGGTGGAACGGAAGACGCGCTCCGTGGTGCTGTGCAAGTTGGATGGATGCACCGCTCAGGAGGCACTGAAACGCTTCATGCGGCAGATAAAGAAGCTTCCTCAATTCCTTCTGGGTAGCTTGACCTGCGATCGCGGCACCGAGATGACATGTAATCCAGAGCTGATGAAGCGCTCCGTTCAACTCACATATCGCGCTTGCAAGTTGAGACCACCCTCAAGGTAACGGTGGTCCACTGCCGCAGTCGGCCTGCGGCGACCAGCCGCTGCGCTGCAGCAGCGCAGTGGCATTTTCCGGCGTGACCTGGAGGATCTCGGCGAGCGCCCGGCGCTTGTCGTCCGCGCGGGTGTAGTAACTACTGACAATGCGGTAGCCGACCCAATAGCCCAGGTCGCCACGCCAGGCATCGTCGCCCAGGCCGTTGTAGAGCCAGCGCGAGGTGTCCTGCCCCTGCGCATCCGCGGCAAACGCACGCTCGATCATGCACTCCTTTCCGCGCGCCCATTCGTGCAGGTGCACGTTGGTGACCTGTCCGGAGATCAGCTCGCCAAGGAACTCGGCACCGCCTTCGATCAACGTCTGGTACAGCAGCGTGGCGTCCGCCGGCGGCTCCACCGCCGCTCCCGGTTGCTGCACATGTGCGTATTCGTGCGCAATCAGGTGAAGGAAGCGGTCGCCAATGTCCGCCTGCAGCCAGTCGGCGCGGCACAAGGCCTCCAGGCCGACGATGACGCCGGCTGGCGATGTGGTGCCACCGCTGTTCCCGCGCCCAACCACGATGGCTACCGGGGGGAAGCGCGCCTGATCGTATAGTTCGCCCAGTTTCTGTAGCGATGTTGCCACGCGGTGCTCGATCTCAGGTAATGCGTGGGCACATTGGCGGGCGCGTTCGTACAGCCCGGGGTCGTCGGCGATTTTCCTGGCCAGTTTTTCGGCCGAGCCAATGCGGGTTTCCAGGAAATCATGCAGTGCCGGGCTACCCGGATCCAGATAGTCCGCCTGCAGGCGGCCGGCTGTGGGCATACCATCGGCCGCGTCGAGGACCCGGAAGAAGCGGGTGGTGTCCTCAGTGAGCACCTGTGGCTGCGCGGTTGCACTGTCGATCCCAGTGGCGCCCACTACGAAAAGCACCACGGCCTGCAGCGCAGACATCGCAGTTGTGCTTGTGTTCGGAAACCTGGCCGGCATCGCGTGCTCCTCCCGCATGAAAGGCCCGGAACTTTACCGGGACGGTGTGGTCAGAGACTGCGATCACGCCCAGGTACTATGGACGACCGGACAAGTGACTGCATGTCGCGACCAACAGGTGCCGAGTATGACCGGGAAGATGACGGCCACCAAGACCGCCAGCGTGATGGACAATGCCGTTGAGGCGTTCAGGGCGACGGCATTGCATGCGTCGCAGACCCATGCGGATGATGGCGTGGCATTGGCCACGGAACGGGATGTGCTGGACCGTGGACGCCGTGCTTACGCACCCGTCTCGGCCCGGGCCTGGCCGGTGACGTAGGCATCCCACAGCGTGGGCAGGTCGTCGCCAGTGTGCTGCTTCCACAGCGATGGTGCATGGCGGCCCTGGCGCAGGGCCGCATCCAGCGCCGCCGGTAACGGGCCAACGCCCGGTAACGCATGACCAGGAACGGAACAAAGGCTGATTTGAAAGTACTTGCATGGCGCAGCGTCGGCGTGCGCTACACCCTGCGGCACCGGGAGCATTGCTGCCAGCAGCGATCCCGATAGCGTCGCCAGGGTTCACCTGATGCGGCTGTAGCAGCTTTGATCGGGTGGAGTAGTACGTGTCGGCAATTGCAGGAAGTTGGGTCGCCCACAGGGAGGTGTGCGGCGACGAGTTGAGTACGACAGCGAGGCGCCTGGCCCACTCCCTGGCTCACCGTGGTGGGCAGCCGGAGCTGCTGGAACGACCGGCCGCTGGTCTGGCGCTGGCCGCCGTCCCGGGATCCGACGGGAGAAACCGCATGGCGGTCAGCCCGGAGGGCCGATATATCGTGGCTACCGGCGGTTCCAACGGCGCTGACGGCCCTGGGTCTGCAGCGCAGGCCATCGCCTGCCTGCTGCCCGCCGTGGGTCTCACCGAGGCGCTGCGGCGTGTGCCCGCGCCGGCAAGCGTGGCGATCTGGGACGAACGTGAGCGGACCTTGACCCTGGCCCGGGATCGGATGGGGCAAACCGATATCTACTACCGGTGCAGCGCTTTCGGCCTGATCTTCTCATCAGAGCTGAAAACGCTCAGGAACGAGAGCGTTGCTTCCCGGGATGTCGACGCCCAGGCGGTGTCCCACCTGCTGCGCTACGGGTACATTCCGGCGCCATTGACCGTCTATCGTGGCATCTACAAGATTCCTGCAGGTGCAATGCGGGTGTTCCACGAAGCGGATCTGCACCACGGGCGCCGGGAGAGCGAAGCTGCCGGGCCGTTCGAGCCCCACTGGAGCCTCAGGCAGGAAGCAGAAGCGCAGATCGCATCGCGCGAGTCCGGAACGCTTACATGTTCGGTGGACAGGGTGATCGCGACCCTCGAACGTGCCATCAGCAGGTCCCGGGCCGGCAGTACTGCAACGTTGCTGTCTGGCGGTGTCGATTCCAGCCTGGTCACCGCGCTGCTGCAGCGACAGAGTGCGGGCGCCGTTGAGACGATCTCTGTCGGCTTTGACGAACCTGGTCACGACGAATCCGAGTGGGCGGCAGATGTGGCCAAGCTTCTCCGCACCCGCAACACGCGCCTGGTCATGGATGGCACAAGTGCGATCGGCCTGGTTGAGAAGGTGCCCCGTGTGTTCTGCGAGCCGTATGCGGATTCGTCGGCACTTCCGGCGCTGCTTGCGGCGGAGGCCGCCGGCGCGTCGTGCAACACGATCCTCACCGGCGACGGCGGCGATGAACTGTTCTTTGGTCATGCGTCGTACCTGAAGTCGATGCGCAACCATGGCCTGGTCAGGCATGTACCCAATGCAATGCGCAGAGCATTCAGAGCCCATGCCTCCCGTTCTCCTGAGCGCGCACGGCTGGGTGGCATCCCGGCGTTGATTTCGGAAGCGAAGTCGGGGTCGCTGGCGGAAACCTATCAGGCACGGGTATCGCGATGGCGCGATCCTGCGCGGGCGCTGGAGGCCGCAATGGAAACAGCAGATCCATTTCTGGATGCTGCCCTGCACCCGACCGGTGGACACCCGGGTGAGCTGCTGCTCTTCCTCGACCAGACAAACGAGCTGAGCGAAGGACTGATGACCAAGTCCGACCGGGCGTTCGGCGCCTTCGGCGTGCAGGCCGGCAGCCCCTTCCTGGACCACGAGGTGGTATCGCTCGCATGGGGAATGCCCTTCGAGCACAAACTCAAGGGAGGCGAGACCAAAGCCGTGCTCAAGCGCGCACTGGAACGCTTCCTGCCCGAGCACCACACCCGCCGCCCGAAAAAGAGGTTCGGCGCACCTGTAGCGCGCTGGCTCAACGGACCGCTGCGCGACTGGGCCGAGGAACTGCTCGACCCGGTCGCCCTCCGCAACCGCGGCATTTTCGACGAGCAGGTCGTCTCGGCGATCTGGACATCCTTCCTCGACGGCAACAGGAAGTATCACACCCATCTCTGGCCGGTACTGATGTTCCAGGCGTGGGATCGGGAGTGGAACCGGCCGAATGCCCCATGAGCGGTAAAGCAGGCGCGAATCAGCCTGTACCACCACGATCCACCTGTCGGTAGCCGATGGCCTCAGCCAGATGTGCGGTGGTGATCTGGTCGCAATTGGCCAGATCCGCCACAGTGCGGGCCACGCGCAGGATGCGGTGCATCGAGCGGGCCGAGAGCTGCAGCTGCTCCACGGCTGTTTCCAGCAGTTGCTGATCGTTGGCCTGCAGGCGGCAGTACACATCCAGCTCGGAGGGCAGCAGCTGCGCGTTGGCTTTCCCACAACGCTCCAGTTGGAGGTTGCGCGCTGCGACCACGCGGTTACGCACGCTGGCACTGCCCTCACCGCACGGTGCATCGCTGCGCAGTTCGCTCGGTTCCAGCCTCGGCACCACCACATGCAGGTCGATGCGGTCCAGCAGCGGACCGGAAATGCGCCCGCGATAACGCTGGATGGCATCGCCGCTGCAGCGGCAGCGACCGCTGCGGTCGCCTGCCCAGCCGCACGGGCAGGGGTTCATGGCCGCCACCAGTTGGAAGCGCGATGGAAACGCGTGGGTGCGTGCGGCGCGGGCGACCATCACCGTGCCCGATTCCAGCGGCTCGCGCAGCACCTCGAGCGTGTGCCGACTCCACTCGGGAAGCTCGTCAAGAAACAGCACACCGTTGTGGGCCAGCGAGATCTCACCGGGGCGGGGATACGAGCCGCCGCCGACCAGCGAAACCGCGCTGGCGGTGTGATGGGGGGCGCGATACGGCCGGTGCCGCCAGCGGGCCGTATCGATGCCAGCCCCACTGCACGAGGCGATGGTGGCCGTTTCCAGCGCTTCAGCTTCGGTGGCGTCCGGCAGGATGCCCGGCAGGCGCGAGGCCAGCAGGGTCTTGCCGCAACCGGGGGTGCCGAGCAGCAGGAGGTGATGACTTCCTGCGGCGGCGACCTCCAGTGCGCGCCGCGCCTGCTGCTGGCCGCGCACATCGCGCAGGTCGGGCACCGCCAACGGCACCACCGGCGCCGTTACGGCACGCGGCAGCGAGCGGCTTTCGAGTGCGGCGCAGACTTCCAGCAAGGTCCGGGCCACGCGGACATCCGCATGCTGGGCCAGGGCCGCTTCGGCGCCGTTGGCGCTGGCGACGATCAGTGTCCGGCCCAGTTCGGCGGCTGCGATGGCCGCTGGCAGCGCACCATCCACCCCGCGCAGCTCCCCGGTCAGGGCGAGCTCACCCAGGAACTCGTAGGTGTCCAGCAGCTGCCGGTCGATCTGGTCGCTGGCGGCGAGGATACCCAGGGCGATGGCCAGGTCGAAGCGGCCGCCCTCCTTGGGCAGGTCGGCCGGTGCCAGGTTGATCAGGATGCGCCGCTGCGGGTATTCGAACTGGGCGCAGACCAGCGCGGCGCGGACCCGGTCGCGCGATTCGCGCACCGCCGCTTCGGGCAGGCCGACGATCTGGGTATGCGGCAAGCCGCCGGAGAGGAGGACTTCGATCCGGACCGCGGGCGCATGGACGCCGACGCGGGCACGGCTGTGCACCAGCGCCAGGCTCATCGGGTTTCCTTTTACGGGGCCGGGCGCTCGGCCGGCGGTTGCGCAGCGGCTTCCAGCGCAGCCACGGTCTTCTCAAGCGCTTCCAGCTTCTCGCGGGTGCGAAGCAGCACGGCGCGCTGTACGTCGAACTCTTCGCGGGTCACCAGATCCAGCTTGCCCAGGCCGGCCTGGAGCGCGCTCTTGAAGGTGGCCTGCAGTTCTTCGCGCGACTGGCGCAGCCCCGGTGGGACCATGTCGCTCAGGCGACGCGCCAGATCATCGAGTTGGTTGAGGTCAATCATGGTGTCTCCACTGGTGGGGGCATTCTCGGCTTGGCAGGCCGTAACCACCATCAGGCAGGCCAGGCTTCATGGGTAAGGATAATCCGCGCCGCAGGGACCGGTGCGGTTCGGGGGCGTCGCGTTCATCGGCGGACAGGCGTTATCCTCTGCCGCGAAGACAGGAGCCAACAGATGAAGATGGTCATGGCGGTGCTCAAGCCGTTCAAGCTCGATGACGTGCGCGAGGCGTTGGCCGAACGCGGGGTCACCGGGATCACGGTCACCGAGGTCAAGGGCTTCGGGCGCCAGAAGGGGCACACCGAGCTGTACCGGGGCGCCGAGTACGTGGTGGATTTCCTGCCGAAGGTGAAGATCGAGGTGGCGGTCACCGACGGTCAGGTGGATGAGGTGGTGGAAGCCATCGTCAAGGCGGCTGGCACCGGCAAGATCGGCGATGGCAAGGTATTCGTCTACGATCTGGGCAGCGTGGTGCGCATCCGCACCGGCGAGCTGGATGCCGACGCCCTTTAACCTTTGAACCACCGGTAGAAGCGCTTCCAGGCCACGCGCACGCCGGCCACCCAGCGCGGGTCGGCCACCTGGGCCGCTTCGGCGGCGCTGGGGCGGGTACCGGTCAGGCGCTGGCGCATCTTGAGCAGGTTCTTCCTGTCGCTGCGGCGCAGCTGGCGCGACACCGGGTGCACCGGCAGCCAGCGGGGGCTGCGCCAGGCCGAGGTGAAGTCCACCAGCACCGGCACGCCGCCGTTGACCATCACATTGGTGCCGTGCAGGTCATTGTGGGTGATGCCGGCGGCATGCAGGCGGTCCAGCGCGTACTGCAGCTGCTCGAACACGTCGATGCCTACCGACTGGGCCGCGCTCAGGGTCTGGCCAGGAATGAACTCCATGCCGAGCGCCAGCCCGCCGATGGTGCCCAGCAGGGCCGGGGCGTGCTTCCAGCCGGCCAGGCGCTGCAGGATGCGCGCCTCGCGGCGGACCAGCAGGCGGGCCACTGGCGACAGCGGGGTGCCACGGTAACGGGTGTAGTCCTTGACCACCGCCGGCTGCCCGTTGAGGCAGGTGCGATAGACGTCGGGTTCAAGCAGGCGTTCGCCGCGCTTGAGCAGCTCGGCGGGGGCGGTGTCGTCGACACACGAAGCAACAATTGTATTCATGACGTTCTGGGGCGACCCGGCGGTCGGCGCAAAGCGTCAGGCGTACCGGTGTTGCTGAATGGGGGAGAGCTAAGATTCCGTTAATTTTAGTACTCGGGAGTACACGAAACCAGTGTTTGTCAGAGAAATGTCGTAATCGGACGTAGAACAGTTTGTCGCGTCAGCGCGGCGTGAAGCGACGGCATCCCTGTTTTTGTCAATAAACTCAATTACTTGAGCATCATCATCTGCCGTCTTGGCGTCCGCCCCGCCCTGACGCGCGCTCCGCCCGGATCCCACCGGTGGACATGAATGTCCCGTGCCGCCAACTTGACCGGGAGCGGGTGGGTGCGGACCATAGTGGTATTGAACAAGGCCTGCGCGGCAGCACCGCACCTGACGGCACGTCTCCGTCGCGCCTGGCGCTCCCCCCCTTTTCACCCCGATGGGTTTCCGGCAGTGGCCGGTGGATGCTTGATGATCAAGATTATTGTGGTGGCCCTGTTCGTGGCATGCGTGCTGTACGTGCATTACCGCGGCAAGGTGCGTGCGCGCTGGTCGCGCCAGCTGCTCGACCATTCCAGCTTCATGGCACCGATCAACGTGGTCATGTACCTGTTCTCCAAGGTGCCGACCACGCCGTTCCTGGATCCGGGCCAGTCGTTCCCGCAATTGCAGCTACTGCGCGACAACTGGCAGATGATCCGCGATGAAGCGCTGGCGCTGCGCGATACGGACAAGATCGCCGCATCCAGCAGCTACAACGATGCCGGGTTCAATTCGTTCTTCCGCCGCGGCTGGAAGCGCTTCTACCTGCGCTGGTACGGGCCGTCGCATCCGTCGGCCAAGGCGCTGTGCCCGAAGACCACCGCGCTGCTGGAGTCGATCCCGGACGTGCGCGCGGCGATGTTCGCCCAGCTGCCGCCGGGCAGCGAGCTGCGCCCGCACCGCGACCCCTTCGCCGGGTCGCTTCGCCTGCACCTGGGCCTGGCCACGCCGAACGATGACCGCTGCTACATCGAGGTCGACGGCATCCGCAAGAGCTGGCGCGATGGCGAGTGGATGATGTTCGACGAAACCTACATCCACCACGCGCACAACGAGACCGATGCGGACCGGGTGATCCTGTTCTGCGATATCGCTCGCCCGCTGCGCTTCGGCCTGCCGGGGCTGTTCAACCGCGCGGTGGCGGCCACGCTGCTGGCCGGCGGGGCCTCGCCGAACCTGCCGGGTGATCCCACCGGTGGGGTCAACAAGGCCTTCGGGGGCGTGTACAAAGTGCGCCTGAAGGCCAAGGCACTGCGTGCACGCAGTGCCTTGGCCTACCACGCGATCAAGTGGGGGCTGGTGCTGCTGGTGATCGCGGGGATCTGGGCGCTGTAATCCAGCTGTCCGAGGGCCGGCCAACGGCCGGCGCTACTGGAATGCAAAAGCCCGCGCTGTTGCCAGCGCGGGCTTTTTTGTCCACCCACCTCGGCGGTAGCGCCGGCCGTTGGCCGGCCCTCACGAACCCCGAATCAACCCTTCAGCGCAGCCTGCACGAACGGCGGCGTAACCAGCACGCCGGTGTGCAGCGCGGCGGTGTAGTACAGCGTGCCGAAGCTCTTGGAGGCCGAATCGGCCTGGCGGAAGTCGAAGCTGCTCGGGCCCTTGCGCGCCAGGGTCACGCTCCACCAGCCGGTGGGGTAGCACGGCTGCGGGAACGGCAGGGTCTTGAATGACTGGAAGCCGGCCTTCCCCATCTCGGTGCGCATTTCGTTGATCAGGTCCAGCTGCATCAACGGCGATTCGGACTGCTGCACCAGGATGCCGTCGTCCTTCAGCGCCTTGAAGCAGCTCTCGTAGAAGGCTTTGTTGAACAGGCCCTCACCGGGACCGACCGGGTCGGTGGAATCGACGATCACCACGTCCACGCTGCCGGCCGGGCAGTTGGCCATGTAGGCCACGCCATCGTCGAACATCAGCTCGGCACGCGGATCGCTGTTGGAATCGCACAGCTCCGGGAAGTGCTTCTCGGCCATGCGGGTGACCTGTTCGTCGATGTCGCACTGGGTCACGCTCTCCACGCCCTGGTGCTTGAGCACCTCGCGCAGGGTGCCGCAGTCGCCGCCGCCGATGATCACCACGCGCTTGGGGGCGGCGTGGGTGAACAGCACCGGGTGGCTGATCATCTCGTGGTAGAAGAAGTTGTCCTTGCTGGTCAACATGATGGCGCCGTCGATGGTCATCAGGTTGCCCCAGTCGGTGGTCGCGAAGATCTCGATCTTCTGGAACGGCGACTGCACTTCGTCCAGCTTGCCCTTCAGGCGGTAGCCAATGGCCGAGCCGGTGCGCTCGAAATGCTCGATGTACCAGTTGTTGTTGTCAGTCATGGGATAACGGTCCTGTTCGGAAGGGGGATGGAGGCGGGCTGGCCTGTTCAGGTTCCAACCTGGGCACGGGCGCGGGCGCGCATGATAACGGAGCTGTCGCCATATAGGCGTTATCATGCACCCCCTTTTTTACCAACCAGGCCGACTGAAATGACCGATTGGTCCCTCGACCAAGCCCGCAGGACCTACTCGATTCCGCATTGGGCGGATGGTTACTTCGACGTGGATCAGGCAGGACACATGGTGGTGAGACCGACTGGCCAGGACGGCCCGGTGGTGTCCCTGCCCAAGGTGGTGGACGCTGCGCGCGCTGCCGGGGCCAAGCTGCCGCTGCTGGTGCGCTTCCCGGACATCCTGGGCCAGCGCCTGGGCAAGCTGCAGGCCGCCTTCGGGCAGGCCCAGACAGATTGGGACTACGCCGGCGGCTATACGGCGGTGTACCCGATCAAGGTCAACCAGCACCGTGGCGTGGCCGGCACCCTGGCCAGCCACCACGGCGAGGGCTTTGGCCTGGAGGCCGGCAGCAAGCCGGAGCTGATGGCGGTGCTGGCGTTGTCGCGCCCGGGTGGCCTGATCGTCTGCAATGGCTACAAGGACCGCGAGTACATCCGCCTGGCCCTGATCGGCCGCAAGCTGGGCCTGCAGACCTTCATCGTCATTGAAAAGCCCTCCGAGCTGAAGCTGGTGCTGGAGGAAGCCAAGGCGCTGGACGTGAAGCCGGGCCTGGGCGTGCGCATGCGCCTGGCCTCGCTCGGTGCGGGCAAGTGGCAGAACAGCGGCGGCGACAAAGCCAAGTTCGGGCTGTCCCCGCGCCAGCTGCTGGACCTGTGGAAGTCGCTGCGCGACACCGAATATGCCGACTGCCTGAGCCTGCTGCATTTCCACATGGGCTCGCAGATCTCCAACGTGCGCGACATCGCCAACGGCATGCGCGAAGCCACCCGCTACTTCGTGGAGCTGTCGCGCCTGGGCGCGAAGATCACCCACGTGGACGTCGGCGGCGGGCTGGGCGTGGATTACGAGGGCACCCGTTCGCGCAGCTTCTGCTCGATCAACTACGGGCTGGATTCGTACGCCAGCAACATCGTGCAGCCGCTGGCCAACGCCTGCGAAGAGCACGGCCTGGCCCCGCCGCGCATCGTCACCGAGTGCGGCCGCGCGATGACCGCGCACCACGCGGTGCTGATCGCCAACGTGTCCGAGGTCGAGGAAGCGCAGGAAGGCCGCGTGCCCGACCCGCACGACGACGAGCCGGCCGCGATCCGCCACCTGCGCGAAATCCACGATGACCTGGACCAGCGCCCGGCGGTGGAGCTGTTCCAGGAAGCGCAGCATTTCCATGCCGAAGGCCTGTCCAGCTATGCGCTGGGCCAGATCGACCTGCCGCAGCGGGCGCGCATCGATGACCTGTTCTATGCCATCGCCCATGCCGTGCGCGCACGCCTGAGCTATGACGAGAAGAGCCACCGCCCGGCGCTGGATGAGTTGAACGAGCGCCTGGTGGACAAGTACTTCGTCAACTTCAGCGTGTTCGAGTCGATTCCCGATGCGTGGGCGATCGACCAGGTGTTCCCGATCGTGCCGATCGAGCGCCTGGACGAACAGCCGCAGCGTCGCGGCATCATCGCCGACATGACCTGCGATTCGGACGGCATGGTCAAGACCTATGTCGAGAACGAAAGCCTGGACACCTCGCTGCCGCTGCATGCGGTGAAGTCGGGTGAAAGCTACCGCATCGGCTTCTTCATGGTCGGTGCGTACCAGGAAATCCTGGGCGACATCCACAACCTGTTCGGCGATACCGACGCGGTGGAAGTGCTGGCCGACGCCGATGGCTACGCCATCACCCAGCAGCGCCGTGGCGATACCACCGATGTGATGCTGGATTACGTGGGCTACAGCCTGGCCGATCTGCGTGCCAGCTATGCAGAGCGGGTTGCGGCGGCCAAGCTGTCGCCGGCACGTGCGCAGGAACTGTCCGACGCGCTGGAAGCGGGCCTGACCGGCTATACCTACCTGTCCGACGAGCCGCTGATCTGATCGGTAGGGTGCTGTACCGCCGGGCAGAGCACGGCCCCACGACGCGTAGAGCCGGGCTCTGCCCGGCTGCTCCATGAGCAGCCGCGCCATCTTCCATCTGTTCCTGCACGCCGCCGTGCCGGCACTGCTGGCGTGGATGTTCTGGCGCAAGCGGTTCCTGTCGGCATGGGCGCTGTTGCTGCTGGGCTGGATCATCGACCTGGACCACCTGCTGGCCGATCCGATCTATGCACCGAACCGCTGCAGCATTGGCTTCCATCCGCTGCATACCGCACCGGCCATCGCGGTGTATGCGGGGTTGTGCGTACCGAAGAAGACGCGGTTGTTCGGGATCGGGTTGATCATCCACATCGTGCTGGATGCCATTGACTGCTGGTGGATGCACTCAAGCCGGTAGCGCCGACCGTTGGTCGGCGCTACCGGTCGCTCAACCTGCGGGTAGTGTCAGCGTTGCCTGCAGCCCACGGCTGTCATTGCGCAATCTCAATCCACCGCCATAACTCTCAGCAATATCGGCCACGATCGCCAATCCCAACCCGCTGCCCGGCGCGCGCTGGTCCAGCCGCACGCCACGACCCAACACGCGTTCAAGGTCGCCCTCGGGGAGACCACTGCCATCGTCATTGACCTCGATCTGGATGCTGCTTCCGGCCTGCGTGACCGTTACCTCCACCCGCCGTGCGGCCCACTTGCCTGCATTGTCGAGCAGGTTGCCCAGCATCTCTTCCAGGTCCTCGCGTGCGCCGGCAAACACACCGGCAGCACTCGAATCGCAGGCGAACGCCAGGTCGCGCTCGCCATGCACGCGCTGCATCAACCCGCAGAGCGCAGCCACCACCGGTGCCACCGGCGTGCGCTGCTGGTGGTCGGCGGCTACGCCCACCGCCAGGTAACGGTCGATGCTGGCCTGCATGCGTGTCGTTTCGCTGCGCAGGGTGCTACGCCAGTCCCTGCCATCGCCCGCCGCTTCCGTGGTGAGCACCGTCAACGGCGTCTTCAACGCATGCGCCAGATCCTCGGCGCTGCGCCGCGCACGCAGCACCATGCGGCCGTGGTGGTCCAACAGCGCGTTGAGTTCTCCCGCCAACGGCGCCACTTCCTTCACCAGGCCCTGCTGCGGAAAGCGCACATCCTCGCCATTGCGAACCTGCTCGGCGATGCGGCCCAGCCGGGCCAGCGGGCGCAGCCCGTAATGCACCTGGGTGACCAGCACGGCGAACCAGAGGGCGATCAGTACGATCAGCGCCAGCGCGGTGCGTTGGCGGAACGCGTTCACCTGCGCATCGAGCTGGCTGCGGTCGGTTGCCACCACCACCTGCAGCGGAGTG
Organism: Stenotrophomonas sp. AB1(2024); assembly: GCF_037482345.1. Classification (NCBI taxonomy): domain Bacteria; kingdom Pseudomonadati; phylum Pseudomonadota; class Gammaproteobacteria; order Lysobacterales; family Lysobacteraceae; genus Stenotrophomonas; species Stenotrophomonas sp. AB1(2024). The sequence goes on along the minus strand of NZ_JBBHKO020000001.1, from coordinate 1,661,422 downwards.
GCCGCGCGCGGCAGGGTGACCTGTTGCGCCAGCGCACGCAGCGGCTGCTGCAGCGGGCCGCTGGTGTCGAATGCCTGGGGCGGGCCGGTGCGCAGCGTGGTCGGCACCGCGAGCGTTTCATCCCACAGCGAACGCGATTGCCCAAGCGCCTGGCCTTGAGCGTCCTGCAGCTGCCAGTACGCGCCGGAGAACACGCGCCGATAATGTTCGTCGCCCAGTTCATCGCGTACCTGCACACCACCCTGCGCGTCGGTTTCAACCAACGCCAGCACCGCGATCAGGTCATTGCCCAACTGCTGGTCCAGCGCTGTGCGCGCCGAGCGCTCATACATCGCGCCCAGCCACCACGTGGCCAGTGCCGAGACCAGCACCATGCCCAGGCCACCGGCAAGCAGCAGGCGGCTGCGCAGCGAGCGGATCTTCATGGCTGCGCCGACAGGCGGAAGCCCTGGCCGCGATGGGTGTGGATGAGGCTGCTGCCGAGCTTGCGGCGGATCCGCCCGATCAGCACATCGAGCGTATTGGAATCTGGATCGAAGCCCGCTTCATACACATGCTCGCCCAGCCGCGAACGGCTGATCACCACATCCGGGTGGTGCATGAAGTAGCTCAGGATGCGGTGTTCCTGCGGGCTCAGCGGCAGCAGCACGCCGTCCAGCTCGAAGCGGCCGGCATTGACGTCCAGTCGCAACGGGCCGCACTGCAGGCGTGGGCTGGCATGCCCGGCGCTGCGGCGGATCAACGCGCGCAGCCGCAGCAGCAGTTCCTCGGGTTGGAACGGCTTGGTCAGGAAGTCATCGGCGCCGGCATCGAAGCCGGCCAGCTTGTCGTGCCAGCGCGTACGCGCGGTGAGCACCAGCACCGGGAAATCGCGCCCGGCCTGGCGCCAGCGCTCGATCACGCTCAACCCATCCAGTCCCGGCAGCCCCAGGTCGACGATCGCCGCAGCGATGTCCTCCACCTGGCCCTGGTACTCGGCGTCACGGCCCTCGCTGCTGTGGACCACCACGTAACCGGCGTCCTCGAGCAGCAGCTGCAGCTGGCTGGCGAGCAGGGCATCGTCCTCGGCAAGCAGGAGTCGCATCTCAGTCCTCTTCCATCTTGAGCAGGCGGCCGCTGGTCGCATCATAGTCCAGCTCCATCACAACGCCGTTGGCACCGAGGATTTCGATTTCGTACTTGCCATCGTCCAGCTCCACCTCCAGCAGCTGCCCGGGGTAGCGGCGCAGGGCATCGCTCACCACCGTTTCCAGCGGCACGTAGCGGCCCTGCTGCACGGCCTGGCGCACGGCCTGCTGCTGGCGTGCACCGCCATCGAGGACCCGCATGGGGTCCTGCGCGGAGGCGGTCAACAACAATGGCAGGAGCAGTGACAGGGCGGTCATGGCAGCGGGGGCAGGGAAGGGCTGCATACGGTATACGCCGGGCCTTTAAACGGTTCCTGACAATGAGGCTCATGGTCCGCTTAAACGCGCTTGCCAGACTGGCGGCGCCGGGATGGTCCGGTGCCCCTTTCAGGAACTCCCCCATGAACAAGCTGATCCTTGCCGCCGCCCTGGCGACCGCCTTCACCACCGCCCCGGCCTTCGCCGCCGATCTGTCCGCTGCCGATGTACAGGCCAGGCTGCGTGCCGCCGGTTACACCCAGGTGCATGAACTGGAACGCGACGACGGTGTCTGGGAAGCCGATGTAACCCGCGCCGATGGCAGTGTTGACGAGGTGATCATCGACCCCGCCACGGGCGAGATCTTCGACCCCCGCGACGGCCGTGCCCTGCTCGATGCCGGACAGATCCTCACCCTGGCCGGCAAGGCCGGGCTGACCCGGATCGAATCGGTCGAACGTGACGGCGCCACCTGGACGCTGGAAGCGCGCAATGCCCGCAACCAGCGCGTGGACGTGCGCATGAGCGGCCATGATGGCCGGGTGCTGTCGACCCGTCGCGACGGCTGGTGGGACTGACCCGCGCCTGCCTGCGTACCACATGCAAACGGCCGGGTTTCCCCGGCCGTACTGGTCATGCATGCGGTGCCCGTTACCAGCCTACCGGGCCAGGACCGGCCGCATCCCAGTAGCCGCGGCCATACCCATAGCCACCCCCATACGGTCCATAGAAGCCAGGGCCCTTGCCCTCGCTGATCTGGATGTTGAGGTTCATGTTGCGGGTCTTGCCTTCGTCGTTGGTGTAATTCTTGTTGAGGTTCAACTCGGCCGCGTTGAAATGCGTGTTGCCGAAGTTCTTGGCATAGCCGATGCCGGTGGTGATGCTGCCGTTGACCCGCAGCTTGTCGTCGGTGACCTCGGCGATGCCGTTGGCCGCGCCATCGCGCGGGATCGCGCGGCGGCCGCTCTTGTCGCCATAGAAGGTGCCGGGCGGGTCGCCCCGCAGGGTGGGGTCGTTGAGGTACTGCAGCGGCTGCTGCGGCACGGACAGGTCCAGACCGGTCGTCGACTGCGGGCCGGTGGCGCCGGCAGCGGACTGCGCCAGCACGACACCGGGGGCCATCAGGCACAGCAGCAGGGAAAGCGGGCGGATCATGGTGGGGCTCCGGGGCAGGCAAGGCGGCCGACAGCGCTGACGCTAGCAGCCGTTGCTTGAATGATGCCTGTCGTGGGCCTGCATGCAAGGGAAACCTCCGCCGTGGCGTGCGGTCGCCGCGTTCTGCCGGGTGTGGATCAGCGCAGTCAGGTCGAAGCCCTGGACTGGAACGGTACGTTGTCGTGCCGTCATGTCGGGATCGCCGGTGCGGCGCTATGCTGGCCGGGACCCGTTCAATGGAGGTGCGGATGTACCAGGTGATCCTGCTCAAGAGCGAGCACGACTTTGCCCGCGAACAGTGGGAGGCGGTGGACGAGGTGGTCGATCACGAGGGGACGGGTTATTCCCTGCGTGCCGGCCCGCGTCAACCGCTGCCGACCGATCATCCGTGGGACGAAATCGCGGTATACGCGCCCGAAGAGATCAGCGAGGAGGAGTTCCAGGAGTGGTACGCGGCCCTGCAGCCGCAGGTCGAGGAATTGCGCCTGAAGTATTGAGGTTGCATACCCGGTGTGAACGAGCCTCGGTTTATAGTCCGGGCAGGCGCGATAGTCCGCGTGAACCCTGGGTGCTGGTTTGTCTTTCCGTCATCGTTTCCCCCTGTTGCGGCCGCTGGCGGCTGTAGTGCTCTTTGCCTGGTTGTGCGTGGCCCCCGGGGCCTGGGCGCAGGACCTTGGCGACCCCGCTGCCCAAGCCAAGGCGCAGCTGACCCAGGCCGACAAGGAGCTGAAGGCGATCCGCTCGGCACTGCCGGACGCGGAAACCCGCGAGACGCTGACGCCGCTGTTCGAGCGGGCGATGGCGGTGCAGCGTGACGCCGATGATGCACAGGCCACCCTGCAGCCGGAGCTGGACCAGCTCGACACCCGCCTGACCCAGTTGGGCACGGTGCCCGAGGGCACCGTGGAGGCGCGCGACGTTGCCCAGCAGCGCAGATCGTTGAACCAGCAGCGTGCTGATATCGCCGCCGCGGTGGCCCGCGCGAAACTGCTGGCGGTGGATGCCAGGCAGCTGGGCGCGGACATCGAGAAGACGCGGGTTACCCAGCTCAGCGAGGACCTGGCCCGCAAAGTCAACTCACCCCTGTCGCCCTCGCTGTGGCGACAGTTCGCCCACGACGTGCCGAACGACCTGAAGGCGCTGGGTACGTTGTACCGGCTGGCAGAAAGCACTGCCCGCAAGGCGATCGCGCAGCATGGCTGGATCGCGCCGCTGACCGGGCTGGCGGTGGCGCTGCTGCTGTTCTTCCCGCTGCGCCTGTGGCTGCGCGCGGCCGGGCGCCGCTATGCGGCATCCGAACGGGCACCGGACGGGCGCCTGCGCCGCTCCGGCCTGGCGATGTGGCTGCTGGTGGTTGGCACCATGCTGCCAGGGCTGGCCTGCGTGGTGTTCTTCGGGGCGCTGGATGCCATCGGCGCGATTCCGCCGCAGTTGGAAAAAGTGGTGTTCAGTATCCAGGTGGCGACCTATATGGCCGCCTTCATCACCGCATTGAGCGCGGCTCTGCTGGTGCCAAGGCGCCCTTCCTGGCGCCTGCTCAACCTGGATGACACCGCCGCTTGGCGCCTGCGCAAGTACGCGTGGGGCGCGGCTGCGCTGACCTGGATCAGCATCGTGCTGATGGCGCTCGGACGTGCTGTGCGCACCAGCGCGATCACCACGGTGGCAGTGGACGGGCTGATCGCCATCACCTACATGGCGCTGATCATCGGCATCCTGATCTCGCTGGCGCGCCTGCACCGGCGCCAGACCGACGAGGCGGCGGCCAAGCTGGAAGCGCAGGCGCACTCCGACGGCAAGGCCAAGGGCCCGCCGCGCCGCAGTGGCTGGATCGTGATCGCGCGGCTGGCCGGCCACGTGGTGGTGGCTGCTGCAGTGATCGCCACGCTGCTGGGCTACCTCAACCTGGCGCTGTTCGTGGCCCAGCAGCTGGTCTGGGGCGCGGTGGTGCTGATGGCGGCCTCGCTGCTGATGAAGTTCGCCGACGACCTGGCCACGTGGCTGCTGTGCCCGACGAGCAGTGTGGGGCGGACGGTGTCGCTCACCACCGGAGTGAGCGAGTCGCGGGTGATCCAGGCGGGCGTGCTGCTGTCGGCGGTGCTGCGCGTGGGTGTGATCCTGCTGGCGGTGATGGCCCTGACCGCGCCGCTGGGCAACCTGAGCGCGCTGTACGGTGGGCTGGACACCCTGTCCAAGGGCATCCGCCTGGGCGACAACCTGACGCTCAAACCGAGCAGCGTGTTGTACGCGGTGCTGGCCTTCCTGCTGGTCTGGGCAGTGATGCAGACCTTCCAGCGCTGGCTCACCGACACCTACCTGCCCAAGACCGAACTCGACGCGGGCGCGCGCAATTCGATCAGCACGGTTACCCGTTATCTCGGCATCATCGCGGCGGTGTTGTGGAGCCTGACCGCGCTTGGCATCGGCTTTGAGAAGCTGGCATTGGTGGTCAGCGCGCTGTCGGTGGGTATCGGTTTCGGCCTGCAGGCGATCACCCAGAACTTCGTGTCGGGCTTGATCCTGCTGGCCGAGCGGCCGGTGAAGATCGGCGACTGGGTGAAGCTGGGCGACCAGGAGGGTGATATCAAGCGCATCAACGTGCGCTCCACCGAGATCCAGGTGGGCGACAAGTCGACGCTGATCGTGCCCAACTCCGAGCTGATCACCAAGACCATCCGCAACATGACCATGGGCAACGCGCAGGGCCGGATCCAGATCCAGTTCACCGTGCCGCTCAGCACGGATGTGGCCACGGTGCGCCGGATTCTGCTCGATGCGTACACCGAACACGCGGGCGTGCTGACCGACCCGGCACCGTCGGTGTTCATCGATTCCATCGCCAATGGCCAGGTGGCGATCAACAGCTTTGCCTACACCTCCGGCCCGCGCGCCGTGTATGGGGTGCGCAGCGATCTGTACTTCACCATGCTGCAGCAGTTCGCCGCCGCCGGCATCGCCCTGTCTGCGCCGACCGATATCCACCTGGTCGGCGAAGCGCCCGCACCGCGCGAACGGTGACAACCTGCAGGGGGCGCGCATCAGGCGCGCGCATCCTGTGGAAGGCGGTTTGGTGGATCGGGCAGGACGACCACGGGGGGCTGGAGGGGCGGCTGGTCGTCGTCGGGCTGTTCTTCGGACGCCTTGGGCCCCTGTTTGATCGGTTTGAGCGCCTTGCCGGGGGAGACATGCGGGGTGCGCGGGTTGCCGCCCACCTTGATCAGCATGCCCGCAGCGCCGCCCCCTTCGCCCAGTCGCTCCTGCAGCGCCGGGCCGTGCAACGTTAGCGTGGCGGGGTCGACCAGATGCAGGGTGCGGCCATCGCCGGCACCCGGCGGTGGCGACACCAGGACATGGGGGATGTCATCGACGGTGCGGACCTTGATCTCGTGGAGGGGCGATGCCAGCGAACTGCCCACCTTGGCAACGGCCATGCCCTCGCGCATCGCCCAACGAACGCCCATGACACGCGTGTCCGGGCGCTGTGGGTCCACTACCGCCCAGAGAAAGCGCAGATTGCCGCGTGCAGTGCGTTGCACGATGCCCGAACCAATCCGCAGCACCGCCAGGCTGCCGGCTGCGGGATTGAGCGCATCGAGGGTGCCCCGACCCAGCACCCTCGACAGTTCGGTGAAGCGGGGCAGGGTCATTTTCAGGCCAGGCCGCATCAGCACCTTGGCCATGCCGCCGATGACCGGACCCACCACGATGATCGCTTCCAGGTAGAGCCCGAACGCTGCCATCGCAAATTCGTTGCGGTTCTTCGAGAGGCCGCGCAGGTTCTCTACGAAGGGAACGATGAAGTACACGGTCTTCAACCACAACGGCGCATCATCAAGGTGCTCTTCGTAGCTCGTTGGCGCCCACCCCTCTCGACGGAACGCCGCCGCATCCAGCCAGAAGAAGTCGTTCCGGACCGGCTCGACCAGGGCGTGGAACGGTGAGTGGGCGGCCGTGTCGTTGGCGTCGACCGGCCGCGCCAGCAGTGGCTCGACGATCACATCCGAACTGCTTCCATCGAGCAGTGCACGGTCCGATGCGTAGGCTTCCCAGTCCACCTCCAACGACGTGCCCCGACGCACGCGGATCGTGGCGAAGTTGCCACTACGCAGGCGCACCTTGCGGTTCTGCAGCTCCCCTCCGATTGGCAGCGGCCCCTCCAGCGTGAGCGGTACGATTCTGCTTTGCAGCGGGAAGAGCTGGAAATGGCGGGGCTGCCCGTCCACCTGCAGGGTGTAGACCACGCCGAAGCGCCCCCGGTAATGATCGGTATCGTCGCGGGTTTCCTGCTGCGCCTCCAGATCCGTGTGCGTGCGCAGGGTGAACACCTGCACATCGCCGCGGCGGAGTGCCGCACGCTCTTCCTCCGGTCGTTGGTACAGCGCCTCTTCGATCAGTACGCCATAGCCGCGCTGGGCCTTGCGGAAATAGGCATCGAAGCGTTTCTGGTAGCGGGCGTTGATGTCCGCCATCCGGGCAAGGCCTGGTTTCATGAGCGCAAAGGCGTCCTGCTGGGCGGCCTCGAAGCGCGGATTTCCCTGCGCCGGGTTGAGCGGCGAGCTGGGCGCGAACCTGCGGCAGGGGCGCCACTGCCCGGCTCCGGTGCGCAGCGCGCCGGCAGCCACGACCTCGAAAAACGGAAAGCTGCTGCCGAAGAGGTTGTCGTCGTTGCAGAGCCGGAAGTCCGTGGAGTTCCATGGCTGGTCGGAGAGCACGCCCGGAAACCGTGGGAATACCCGGCGGATTTCCGCTTCGACCAATGGCATGCGATAGGGCAGGGGCGCCAGTACGTCGGCGATGGCGCGCTCGATGTCGGCCACGCGCTGGTCGAAGGCGCGCAGCGCGGCCTCGATGCGTTCCGGCGGCGGCACCGGCAGTGGCGCCTGGTGGTCCAGCTGGCGGAACACATACCAGTCAAGGGTCGGCAGGCGCCGTGCGTCCAGGATCAACTGCCTGACCAGGTCGGGTGTTCCGCTGCCCTCGCCCAGATCGGCAGCGAAGGTGATCAGTTCACTGAACCGCATCTGCTGGGACAGACCGCGCCGCAGCCGTTCGGCCAGGTGCACGCCGCTGACGTAATGGATCGAGGCGATCGTGTTGCCGTAGACCAGGTTGGCCGGAACGTCGCCCGGGAGCAGCTCCGGTGCCAGTTCCTGCAGCGCCAGCGTCCCTGCCAGCCCCAGCAGCGAGTCCGGAATGCGGCCCATGCTGCGCAGGTAATCGTGGAAATCCTGGCGGATCTGGGCGAAGGTGCGTCCCCAGTTGGGGTATTTGTGCAGCCGGTAGCCGAGCAGGATCCGCGCATCGCGGTCGGACGCGGGCCCCAGGTCCAGGATGATCGCCTCGCGGGTCAGGCTGCCCAGCAGCGTTGGCGAGGTGGGCGCGACCGCGCTGCCCAGGTACCAGCCGAGCTCGCGCAGCAACGCGGTCTGCAAGGCCGTTGCGCGCGGTGTTCGTGCCATGCGGGCCACGTAATGACTGCTGCGGTGCAGCTGCTCCGGTGCGATCTCTCCTTGCTGAAGCAGTGGAAGGGCCAGGTATTCCAGCAGGGTCTGTCCGGCGGGCGCGCGCTGTGCCAGGAATCTGGTGGTGGTCTGGCGGACCTGCTCAACATCGTCGGCGCTCAGTGCATCGGCAGCGTGCAGGAGCTCGGGGCGCATGCCGAGCCGAAGCTCACCGAGCAGGCGCTCGGCGCAGCGCCCGGCGCCATCGACATGGGTCGCCTCGCCGGGACCGCACCCCCCGTGCGCGGCCAGGGTGTCGGACACGAAAACCCGGCCATCGGACCGGACGTGGCCGCCGAGTCGGCCCGCCACGTCGCGAAGCTGGGCCAGGGGCTGTGCAAGGGAGCTGTGCTGCCAGGGTCCGCTACCGTTGAACGTATGAGGGTTGCCGAGCTCGTCCTGCACGTGCACGTGCCCCGCTGCGTCAACGGCCATCCAGCGTAGGGGCAGGGGTACCTCCTCCATCGCCTCCAGGAGCCCGGGACTGACGATGAGCTGCGCCAGGGGCTGCAGGGCGGTCTGCAGCAGTGCCGCTGTCGAGGTACCCAGTGCTGGGCGATACAGGGTCGTGGCTGCGTCGGGCCGGTGCATCAGTACGCGGCCGAGGTCCTGGAGTTCGTTGCTGGCCTCCTGCCAGCGTGGCAACGGCGCTGCATGACGCTGCCAGCGTTCGTGAATCCGCGCAATGGCATCCAGCAGTTGCGCCTGCGTACATGCCACGGCTGCAGGGCAGGGCTGGCGCACCGGCAGCGGGAGCGCGCCGTGGAACTGCAGGGCATTGACCAGTGGCACCGACGCGCCGGGCGAGAACCTGCCCAGGCGGTCGGTCATCCGGTACAGCGCTTCGCGTGGGTGGGCCAGCAATGGCGGGAGCGCGGCGCTGAGGCCGTCGATGATCACTACGCTCCGCCCCGAGCCGCGCACTCTGGCGGTCAGTCCATCGGCGCCGACCCGCAGCGACGGGTAGGACGCATTGACCCGTCGCATCTCCAGCCACACCTCGGTCTGTTCGAACACCCGCTGCAGCTGCTGCTGGGCATCGCGCCATGCCATGTGCAGTGGCGAGGGGAAGGTTGGCAGCAGCATCTGGTGGGCCAGGGCCTGATCCAGGGTATGCGGTGCGGTGTCGAACTGCGCCCACAGCCGATCCAGCAGTCGCTGGTGATCCTGCTGCGCCGGCGAGTCGCTGCGCGCGTCCCACTGCACTTCGACCCGTGCGCTGCCCAGCGGTGACAGGTGCTGCGGTGCCAACTGGGCCTCGATCATGGCCAGGCTGGCGTCGAACGGGGCGTCATCCATTGGAATGGCAGGCAGTGGCGCGGCGTAGTAGGCCAGCATTTCCGGGACGCGCAGGCGGCCGTCCGAGCGCACGGGTGCATGCAGGAGCGTGGCAATCCCGCGCAGCATCGTGTCGAGCGCCGCCAATGCGGCCGGAGGGTGCCCGGCTTCGAACAGGGCCACCTTGCGCGTGCCCTGCAGGGCATGGGCGTAAACCGGACCATGCGCAGGGTAGACCAGCTGTGCCGGATCGACGTGGTGGTGCCAGCACAGGGCGATGACGTCGGTATGCTGCGAGACCTGCAGCAGCAGGCTGCGCGCCAATGCCGTGTTGTGCCCCAGGTGCGAGCGTGGGTCTGGCCGCCAACTGCTCCACGCAGGTTCGAGCCCGCGGATCGGTACGCCCTTGGCCTGCCGCACCTGTGCGTGCAGGCGCCGCAATGTCGCCGTCTCGTTGGTGGGGGCGATATGGCCGTCCGGCAACTGCTGCACCGTGCGCTCCAGGCGCTGGATGAGCCGGTCCAGCGCGGGAGGCGTGTGCGCCTGCGTGGACACGTCCTCACCCAGGTAGAAGCCCAGTGCACATGCCAGGCGTGCCTCGACGGCGTTGTCGAAGCACCCGCCCGCGTCCAGTACGTTGCGGTGCAGGTTGGCCAGCAGCGCTTCGGTGGGGGGCGACCATGCAAGGCTGTCTGAGCCATGCGGCACTGGATGCAGAACGATCACCGTTCCCGACGTGGCACGCGTACCGGTCAGGGTGCCGTTGTAGACCACCAGCGTGGAGGGGGGCAGGCGTTCGGCATAGAGGGTTGCAAGGAAATCCTCCTGGCGGTACAGCCAACCGAGCTGCTCGCGCACGGACAGCAGCGCACGCGCGAAGGGCGAGTCCGGCGCGGCAGTGAATGCAATGCGGGAAAGCGCTGCGTTGCCTGCGGCGGATGCGGCGTCCCGCAGCGTCCACAGGGCATCGATCAGCGCGACCTGATCCTGCACGGCGGCCTCGTCCTGCACTGCCGGGTCGGGCGATGGTTCCGGTTCGGACGCGGCCAGCGAGCGCGTCGGCCGGCGCAATGCCCAACCGGCTGCCGCGTCGAGCAGTGGCTCGTCGACGTCATCGCCCAGCCCGCAAAGTGCACGCAGCGCCTGGCGGAAATTCGGTGCATCACGTGCCACGGGCAGGTCCAGCACCACGCGGGCCTGCATCGTGATGTCGTCGCCCACGGGCAGCACGGCCACGCGCAGGGCGAGCGCCTCGCCCAACGCTCTGGCTTCCCGGCTGGGCGGCTGCAGGAACAGCACACGCTCGATCCGCTCGCCGATCTGCGCGACCGCTGTCTGGTAGGCGTTGTCCAGCGCCCAGGCGACCAGGCCACCACCGGCCGCCGCTGTGGCCAGTCCACACGCCACGGTGGCAGCGCCCCGGTGCCGCAGGAGCGGAGATATCGCAGGCGACAGCGCGGCAGTGGCCAGGGCAACCGGCAATGCGGGGGCCAGCAGGCGCGCACGCTCCCCGGCCGACCGCGCGGCGGGCGGAGCGGACGACATGGCTGCGCCAGGCAGCATCGCGGCCGCAGGGGGCGTCGCGAACAGGCGCCGGGCGGCGCTGCCGGCCAGGTCCAGCTGGTCCAGCGCGGCCGGCAACCGCGCCAGCTGACGGCCAGCAGCCGTGGCCGGTGGGGCGGGCGGCCGCTGGCGGAACCAGAGCGCCCACGCGGTACCCAGCAGGACCAGGCGCAGTGGGGACGAGGGGAGCTCCAGCTGCCGATGCAGTGTGTCGTGGGCGTTGTCGGCGTGCTGCAGCAGCGCCTCCAGGCCGCCTGGGAGCGAGGCGATCAAGGGCTCCACCCATGCGCCGCCGCGCAGCGAAGGCAAGGGGAGCTGGCACAGCCAACGCAGCCATGCCAGCGGCGTGCCTTCCTGCAGCAGCCGGGGCAGCGCCATCGCCTGCTGCGACCAGGACAGCCACCGCGCACCCTGTGCGCCCACGGCCAGGTTGGCCACGGCATGCAGCGCAATGCCGGCTGCACGCTGGCACTGGAGCCGGCCAACGCCGCTGACAAGGCTGGCCACGACCCGCGCGCACTCCCGCCGCCACGCGCCCGTCGTGAGCGGCAGGCCGGCATCCCAGTCGAACAGCGCCCGCTCCAACGCGCCAGGACGGTCCATCAGCGGCATGTCCTTCATCGCCCGCGAGACGTACTGCCCCAGCGCATCAGGCGACCCCTCCGAAAGCAGATGCTGCAATCGGGATTCGAGCAGGGAAAGTTCCGAGGGCAGCAGCGGGCAGCGACGCAGGAAGCGCGCAAGGGCCGGCGACAGCGTGTCGGTTTCAGGGGGTGCCGCATGGCCGGGCGAGGCGTTGGCCACGCTGGAGGGAGCAAGGTGGGGCGTCGCCGCGTGCGACGCCCGCGAGCGATCAAAGGACGCGTGCGGTATAGGTTCCGCAGCCCGCAGTGGAACCAGAATGATGGGCACTCCCCGGGTTCAGTTGGGGCGCACGATTGTGCCGACCCGTCCGGACTCAGGATGTGCGACGGATCGCAGAATCAGCCACGATTGCCCCGGCGCGACGGAATCAGCGCGAAGTTGTCCACCGCCAGCTTCTCGGCGTGATTCAACCACGCGCGGATCTCCAGATCATCCACTTCGTGATCCAGGCCGAACGGCACGCTGATCCGGCCTTCCGCATCGGGCTGTACCCACTGCTGGGCCACCACCACCTTGCGCTTGGACGACACCGCTTCGATCCAGAAGCCACGGTCTGGCGACTGTTTGGCCACGAACTGCAGCATGTACTGGCCCGCGCGGGTGCGGCGGCCCTTCTGGGTGATCATGTGGGCCTGGCGGATGCTCGGGCGCGGGCCGTTGAACGGGTCCAGCGGCGCATCGACAGCGAAGCCCTGGCGCAGCTGGTCGTCGCGGTAGAGCTTGATGCCCTTGTCGCGATTGACCAGAATCGCGCACCAGGTGCCATCGGCCGAGCCGTCTTCGAATGCGGTGCAGCGGTCGACATAGGCCAGCGTATTGGACGGGTCGGCCAGGTCGAACTGCTTGGAGGTATTTTCCAGGTAGACCGACTTGAGGTCCCACTGCTTGTCGTACTCCAGCAGCACCGGCGGCTGCACGTGCTGCAGGCCGATCACCACCTGGTCGTCGTCATCGATGCGCAGCTGGCGGGTCTTGTCGCCCAGCCACAGCGAACGGGAGAAGGCGAGGTAACGCGGGAAATCCTTGCCGTCTTCGCGGAATACCGCTGCGCTGGCGCTGTTGGAGTGCTCCGGGTGCAGCAGCGAGCGGCCGAAGCCGATCTCACCGATCTCCGGCTCTATCAGGCTGAGCAGGGTGGCGCCCGAATCCAGCGTGGAGCCATGGTTGGCCGCCAGTTGGCGCGGGGGAATGTCCTTGCCCAGGAACAGCAGCAGGTTCTCCCGCTTCTGCTCGGCCAGGATATGGCTGAGGTCGTTGGGCATGGCCAGGTGGTCCGAAGCGATCACGATCAACGTGTCGTCGCCATACGGGCTGGCCTGGATGCGGTCGACCAGCTTGGAGATCAGGCCATCGGTGCACTTGAGCGCGTTGAGCAGGCCGATGTTGCCGTAGTCGCTCTTGTAACGGGTGCGCTTGCATGCCACCGGCAGGTGCCCGGCCGGGTGATGGGTGTCCATGGTCAGCGTGGTCAGCATGAACGGCTGGCCAGCCTTGGACAGCTGCATGAAGCGGTCGTAGGCCTTGTCCAGCAGCACGTCGTCGTGCACGCCCCAGGTGGAGAAGTGCGAACGGGCAATCTTCTGCCGCTTGAACCAGGCCAGATCGTCCACCGCATCGAACCCATGAGTGGCCAGGAACTGGCCCTTGCCGGCGAACAGGCCGTTGGCGCCGCCCATGTAATGGTTGGTATAGCCCTGCTGCTTGAGGTAATCGCCCAGGCACACAGCTTCCGGCAGGAAGCTGCCCATGCGGTCCATGCTGTTCTCATCGCCCTGTGCGGTGGTCAGCGGCACCCCGCACATCGATGACACCAGGCCGGCGATGGTCCAACCGCCGCCTTCGGCCGAGACCAGCCCGCGTACATCCAGCGCCTGCCCGGCAAGGCGGTTCAGGTTGGGCATCAGGCCGGGGAACGTGGATTCATCCAGGTAGGTGCGTTCCAGGCTTTCGCCGTAGATCCACACGATGTTGCGCGGCTTGCGCAGCGGCTGCTGCGGCACCCGGTACTCGGGCGCGACCATGCTGTAATCGACCGGCCGCATCTGCTGGTACAGGCGCTGGCCGTCGCGATACAGCGGGCTGACCCCGATCGCCAGCACCCACACCGCCAGGAAGCCGGCGAATACGCCACGACCATGCGCAGTACGCTGCCAGCGCTTGATCCGCGGGGTCAGCAGCGGCAGCAGCGAGAGCAGGGCCAGCACGATGAAGCCGGCGATGTAGCCCTTGAAGTCCGAAACACCGGCGCCTTCCATGTCCGCGCCGAGGTGGTACAGCGTGGCCGCATTCAGGCCATCGCCGGAGAGCTTGTTGATCAACCACCACGCACTGAGCGTCAACAGCAGCAGCGACATCAGGCTTGCCTTCCACCAGGCCCAGCGACCAGACGCGAGCAACAACCAGGTGAGCAGCAACAGCGACAGCAGCAGGATCCAGAGCATGGGCATCATCGGCAGCGGAGACAGGTGCGACCGGCCGCCCAACCACACCCACATGACAGGCCGATGTCTTGATCATGCCTGCACGAACCTGACTGAAATGTTTGTTGAAAACGTGTTGCGCCGCAATACACCGCATCTCGATTCAATGCGTAAAACCTATGTGAAAGCGGCACGCCGACAGGTACCCACCGTGGGTGGGTACGGATCTCACCGATGCCCGCGTTCTTCCCGCGACCGCGCACGCCGATCAAACAACAACGCACTGAGGATGATGCCCAGGCCCAGGAAGACGCCGATCAACATCAACGTGAAGGCGATGGCGGGATATCCGAACAGGTGCCAACCGGTATCCACCTTCATCATCAAAGCTGCCGCGAGAATCAGCGCGGCGGTGACGATGCCCGCCGAAACGCGGTTGGCGATCTTCTGCAGGTTCTCCATCAACCGCGATTCTTCCAGCCCGGTCACCTTCATCTGCAACCGGTTCTCGGCCAGCAGCGCGAGAATGTCCGACATCTTGCGCGGGCCTTCGCGCAGCAGCTGCTGCACCTCCATCGCTTCGCTGGCAAGGTTGGCCGCCGACAGCGACTTCTTCAGGCGTGCACGCATGACGTGCTGCAGCTGGCGCTCGACGATACGGCGCGTATCCAGATCCGGCGACAGCAGCCGGCACACGGTTTCCAGATTGAGCAGCGCCTTGCCCAGCAGGCTCAACTCCGGTGGCGTGCGCAGCCCGCTGGCCGTGGCAATGCGCACCAGGTCCAGCACCACGCGGCCTTCGGAGAACGTGCTGCTGGCGGCGTAGCGCGCGATGACCTGGCCGGTTTCGCGCAGGTAGCGCTCTTCGTCGAATGCCTCCAACCGCGTGCTGATGCCGATGATCTCGTCGGCCACTTCCTCGCCGCGCCCGTCCACGGCGGCGAACAACAGCTTCAACAACCGCTCGCGCAGTCGCGGTGGCATGTGCGCCACCATGCCCAGGTCGAAGATTGCCAGCCGTCCTTCGGGGGTAACGCGCAGGTTGCCCGGATGCGGGTCGGCATGGATCTCGCCATGCACGAAGATCTGGTCGATATAGCCGCGGATCAGCGCGGCTGCCAACGGAGCCATCGGCTCTTCGGTACGGCGTACGTCCGGAATCAAGTCCACGCGCACGCCCTCGGCGAGCTCCATGGTCAGTACGCGGTGGCTGCAGTAGTCCCAGATCGGCTGCGGCACCCACAGCGGCTTGAACGGGCGCAGGTGCTGGCCGAAGCGCTGCAGGTTTTCGGCTTCGGCCTGGTAATCCAGCTCCTGCATCAGGGTCTTGGCGAATTCGTTGAGCCAGTCGCGCAGGCGTACCCGGCGACCCACCTGGGTGAGGTGGTCGGCGGCCAGCGCGAAGCTGCGCAGCACCTCGAGATCCGAGCGCAGCTGGGCGGCCACTTCCGGCTTCTGCACCTTTACCGCCACGTTGCGGCCGTCGTGCAGCTGCGCGCGGTGTACCTGTGCGATGGAGGCGCAACCCAGCGGCACGGGATCAAAACGGGAGAAGAGCTTGGAGGCCGGCGCACCCAGCTCCTGCTCGATGATGGTGTAGATGCGCTCGACCGGGATCGGGGCCACCTTTTCCTGCATCCGCTCCAGCGCGGTGGCGAACTCCACCGGGACCATGTCCGGGCGGGTGGACAGCATCTGCCCCAGCTTGACGAAGGTTGGACCCAGCGATTCCAGGTCGGTGACGAACTGTTCCGGGTTGCCCTCCGGTGGCAGATCGTGGACCGCGCGCGAGTCCAGGTTCATGCCCGAGAACACCCCGGAATGGCGATAGCGCAGCAGCAGGCGCAGGATCTGGCTGCGGCGGTTCATGCCTTTGACCAGCGACGGCGTGCCAGGAACAGCGGGCGTGGTATTCAAGCAGGGCTCCGGGACAGGGCGAACCGGCAGTGTCGCCGCAGGGCGGTGGTGGGCCGGTGAATCCGGCGTTTCTTCCACGAACACGCCCGGATCGGGCAGAATCCCAGCCTCCCTTCGATTTCTGGATTGCCATGGCCGGTGCCAGCCTGTTTGCGTTGCTCGATGATATTGCGACCCTGCTGGACGACGTATCCGTGCTGACCAAGGTCGCGGCCAAGAAGACTGCCGGCGTGCTGGGCGACGACCTGGCGCTGAACGCACAGCAGGTGACCGGGGTGAACGCCAACCGGGAACTGCCGGTGGTGTGGGCGGTGGCCAAGGGCTCGCTGGTCAACAAGGCCATCCTGGTGCCGGCGGCGCTGGTGATCAGTGCGCTGGAAGCCTGGCTGCGGAGCAAGGGCTACCCGATCCCGATCGTGGTGCCGTTGATGATGGTCGGCGGCGCCTTCCTCTGCTACGAAGGCGTGGAAAAGCTGGCGCACCGCTTCCTGCATTCGAAGGAAGAGGACGCGCAGAAGAAGGCTGAGCGGGTCAAGGCGTTGGCCGATGAAAAGGTCGACATGGTGGCGTGGGAGAAGGACAAGGTGAAGGGCGCGATCCGCACCGATTTCATCCTGTCGGCCGAGATCATCGTGCTGTCGCTGGGCGTGGTATCTGCCGCACCGTTCGTCAACCAGGTCACCGCGCTGGTGGTGATCGCGCTGGCGATGACGGTGTTTGTCTATGGGCTGGTTGCGGGCATCGTGAAGCTGGATGACGCGGGTCTGTATCTGTCGCGCAAGGGGGCGGGACTGGCGGCGCTGGGTCGTGGCCTGCTGGTGGCGGCGCCGTGGCTGATGAAGTTCCTGTCGGTGGCCGGTACCGCCGCGATGTTCCTGGTCGGTGGCGGCATCCTGGTACACAACGTGCCGGCGTTGCACCATGTCGTCCAGGAGCTTGGCGGCGACAGCCAGTGGGGTTGGCTGACCAATGCGCTGGGCAATGTGGTGGTCGGTGTGATCGCCGGCGCGATCGTGCTGGTGGCGGTGACCGCATTCCAGAGGATGCGCGGGAAGCCCGCGCACTAACCCGTCGTTCAATGATCCGTAGAGCCACGCCCTGCGTGGCTTCGCGGCGCCGGATGGAATGCAGCCACGCAGGGCGTGGCTCTACGGCTGGCAGGCAGATCAGCCGGCCTGTACGCGGTTCTTGCCGACCCGCTTGGCCGCATGCAGCGCCGCATCGGCGCGCTTGAGCAGCGCACCCGCGCTTTCACCTGGCTGCCACTGGCTCAGCCCCGCGCTGAAATGCACCAGCACCCGGTGCCCGTCCAGCTGAATCGGCCGCTGCGCCAGCGAACGCTGCAACCGCAGCACGGTGGACATGCTGTCTGCTCCGGGGGTTTCGGGCATCAGCAGCACAAACGCATCGCCGCCGATGCGTGCGATGGTATCGGTACTGCGCAGCAGCAGCTGGCAGACGCTGACCAGGTGGCGCAGGATCGCGTCCCCGCCCGGGTGGCCGTAGCTGCTGTTGGTCTGGTGGAAATCGTCCAGGTCCAGCATCGCCAGCGCCAGCGGGTGCGAGTGCCGCTCCGCGCGGGCCAGCTCGCGCTCCAGCAGCTCGTCGAAACCACGCCGGTTCAACGCGCCTGTCAACGGATCGGCGCGCACCAGCCCGGCGACGTCGCGCAGCTCCTGTTCCAGTTCGGCGATACGCGCTTGGGCCTGCTCCACTTCGCGGCGTGCGTTGCCAAGATGGTCGCGCGCCTGCAACGCCTGTTCCTGCACGCGGCCGGTGTCCTGCAGCACGTCCTGCAGCAGCTGGTTGAGGTCGGCGATGCTGCGCGCCTCCTTCAATGTGAGCGCATAGCTGCTGATCCGGTCGTGGTACTCGCCGGTGCTGACCGCCATGCCATCCAGCCGTTCGATGAAGCCGCCCATCAGGTTTGTCATCGCCGCCTTGGATTCGACGATGCCCTGCTTGAGCAGCCCTTGCTTGTAGATCACTTCGCGCAGGTTGGCACGCGCCTGTTCGACCGAATCGCGGTCCAGCGGGCAGCTGATCAGGGCGCGCACCGCATGCACCTGGCCGTGCAGCCAGCTGTTGTCGTCGAGCAGCTCGCCGATGTTGTCCAGCAGCAGGTCGAACAGGCTCAGCAGCAGCTCCTGCTGTTCCTGCCAGCCATCGCTGCGCACCCCGATCTGGTGGGTCAGCTCGCGCAGCCGCTGCTCCAGCGGCTGCAGCGGCTGGCCGGGGTGCCACTGGCGCAGCTCGGCGGCCAGCTGCACCGGTTCGTCCTTCAGTTCGGGCATGTTCTGCAGCAGGCTGGCCACGGTCACGCCCAGGGTCAGGCGCAGCAGCTCGCGCAGGCGCAGGCTGTCGGGCTGGCCGTCCGGGTTGTCCTGTTCGATGGTGCGGATGTACTTGTCGATCAGCTGGCGCATGGCACGGCCATAGCTGACCCAATCGGCGCTGCGCTGCGCCGACTGCAGGCGCAGGCCCATGTCGCCCAGCTCACCGGGCAGGGTGGACATGCCGTGGGCAAAGGCGGCCAGCAGCGGCTCGGGCTGGTCGGCCCCGGCAAACAGGCGCTGCAGCATGGCGCTGCTGCCACCCTTGGGCCCCGGGGCGTCCACCGATGCGTCCACGACAGCACTGGCCGCCTGTCGGCGCGACAGGAGCCTGCCCACGGCGGCACCGGGGCTGGGGGGAGCGTCGAGCGGGTCCTTCATGCGGCAGGTCCTGGGCAGGGCACCGGCCTTCGGTGGCCGGACGGGTGGAAACGTTGGAACAGTATCGGCGCCGTGGTCGCCGGCTTGAACCCGGCGCTGTGCCACGATGGTAGGGAATCGGACCGCCACAGCCTCGACAGAGCTGAACTGCCTCTTGCCCAGCTCCCACGACGCCCCAGGGAAATCCTAAGGAAAATTTCAGAGGATTCCCGGAGACGAGCACGATTGTGAATCTCTAACCTCTTTGCTTGTCATGATCAAGCGGGGACTCGCGAATGCTCGGACCTTACCTACGAAAGATGGGAGCTGCCTTCGTCCTGCTCGCGGTGGGCGCGGTCAGCTCGGCACAGGCGGAGACGAGCTCCGGCCAAGGTGTTCATCACCTGTCGTTGCGTGTCATGGATGAGGGCCGGGAGGTGATGGCACCGTCGGTACAGATGACAGGAGAGGGGCCGGTCCAGCTCTCGGTAGGTACTGAGAAGGACGCATACACGCTTGAACTGGACATTCTGGAGCGTTCAGACGCCTCGTCTGCCGATGCGTCGGCAATGCAGGTTGTTTTGTGGCGGGGTGCCGTTGGTTCGGGATCGCGCCTGCTGGATCGGGTGATCCTGCTGACCCCAAATGGCGACGCAACGTCCGCCGATGCTGTTTCCGACCATCAGCAGTCAACAAGTGCCTCGGTAGAACTGATCTCACATGCCCTACAGTGGCCATCAGCCAATGCTCTGCGGACCAGACGTTGACGTGCTGCGGCTCCAAGCCGACCACCTGCTGCGGGTGCGGGGTGTGTTGCACCAACCCGTAGCACTACAGATGGGCGCGCAATCAAAAACGGCCACCGTGAGGTGGCCGTTGTCGTGACGCCAGCCGGCTTTGCGACCGACGGTTGGTTACTACTGGGCCAAGGCCAGGTCATCCAGCATCGCGCGCAGGAAGCGCGCGGCTTCGCCGCCGGTGGCGGCGCGGTGGTCGAACGTGACCGACAGCGGAATCACCTTGTGCGCTTCCACGCCGCCCATCACCGGGGTCATCTGGTGGCGGGCACGGCCGGCACCGACGATGGCCACGCACGGCGGCACCACGACCGGGGTCGCGTAGCGGCCGGCGAACATGCCGAAGTTGGACAGCGAGATGGTGTAACCGCTCAGCTCGGAGGCGGCGATCGAACGCGCTTCCACCTGCTCACGCAGCCGGTTCACGCCCTCGCGGATGCCGCGCGCGTCCAGCACGTCGGCATTGCGCAGCGCCGGCACGAACAGGCCATCGTCGGTGTCCACCGCGATGCCCACGTCCACGTGCGCGTGCAGGGTGCGGGTCAGTGCATCGCCATCGAACCAGGCGTTGAGCGCCGGCACCTTCTGGCAGCCCACGACGATCGCACGCACCAGGCGGGCGGTGACGTCGTTGCCCGGCACCCAGGCGTGGATGTCGGCATCGTCGTTCAACGTGGTCGGCACGACCTTGCTGTGCGCGTCGGCCATCACCCGCGCCATGTTGCGGCGCACGCCCTTGAGTGGTTCCGGCTGGCCCTTGGCGACCACGCCCGGCGGCTGGGTGCGCATCGGCTTGCCAGCGGCCGACAACGGCGCGCGAGCGTCGGCTGCGCGCGCCACCGGTACAGCCGCGGCGACCGGCGCAGCAGCAACCGGTGCCGGCGCCGCGCCCACCCTGGCGCTGCCATCGGCGGCGGCCTGCTTGACGTCGGCCATGGTCACCGCGCCGTCGGCGCCGGTGGCACGCACGCGGCTCAGGTCCACGCCCAGCTTGCGCGCGGTGGCGCGCACGGCCGGCACGGCCTTGACCCCGCCCACCGCCACCGCCTGTTCGGCGTGCACGGCATTGGAGCTCTGCATCGCGCCGACCACGGTGCCGGCGTCATCGCGCTCGGCGCCGGGCTTGGCGATCCCGCCGCCTTCATCGGAGGCCACCACCTTGTCCGGCTGGGCCGGGGTGGTCTGGCCGGTGCTCGGCGTCGGTGCCGGGGCGGCGTGGCCATGGCTGTGGCCGGTGTCCTGGCCATCGGCGCGCTGGGGCAGGTTCGGGTCCAGTTCGAACTGGGCCAGCACGCTGCCGGTGGGAATGATGTCGCCGGCGCCGCCGGCCAGCTTCAGTACCTTGCCGGAGAACGGCGAGGGCACTTCAACCACGGCCTTGGCGGTCTCCATCGAGACCAGCGGCTCGTCGAGCGTGATCACGTCGCCTTCCTTGACGAACCACTCGACGATGGTGGCGTCGGGCAGGCCTTCGCCGAGGTCGGGAAGGTGGAAATTCTTGTTCTCACTCATGTGCAGTTCTCTTCCAGCAGTTCGAGATCGCGGGCCGGCAGCCAGCCCGTCGCGCCGTTCGCGCGTTCGGACCACCACCAGCCGCCGTGTTCATGATGCAGCTTGACCATTTCACCGCTGTCCACGTCCAGTTCGCGGGCGTCATAGTCGCGCAGGGCCTCTGCGCGACCATCGTCCAGCAACTGCAACCACGCCACCGGTGCCCAGCCGGCACGCCCGTCGTCGGTGCGTACCCAGGCAAACGCCGGCCATTCCTCGTCACGAACACCCAGTTCGACGATCTGGCCGGTGCGGAACCGGAGCGGGTTGGGGTACTGGCTGCGGTACGGGCCCAGAAGTCTGGCCCGCATGTCAGCCCGCCACCACCGCGCGTTTGGCCGCGCTTACGATCCGCTCCACGCTGGGCAGGTACTTCATTTCCAGGCGGAACAGCGGAATGTGGGTGTCGTAGCCGGTGACGCGTTCGACCGGTGCCAGCAGGTCGTACAGCGATTCCTCGGCCAGGCGCGCGGCGATTTCCGCCCCGAAGCCCGCGGTCTTCGGGGCCTCCTGCACGATCACGCAGCGGCCGGTCTTGGCCACCGATTCGGCGATGGTGGCGAAGTCGAGCGGACGCAGCGTGGCCACGTCGATCACTTCGGCACTGATGCCTTCGCCGGCCAGCTTGTCGGCCGCTTCCAGCGCTTCCTTCACCTGTGCGCCCCAGGTCACCAGGGTCACATCGGTACCGTCGCGCAGTACGAAGCACACGTCCAGCGGCAGTGCTTCGCCATCGTTGACCACCACTTCCTTGTACTGGCGGTAGATGCGCTTGGGTTCCATGTAGATCACCGGATCCGGCTCACGGATCGCGGCCAGCAGCAGGCCATAGGCACGCTGCGGCGAGGACGGCAGCACCACGCGCAGGCCCGGCACGTTGGTGAAGATCGCTTCGTTGGCTTCGCTGTGGTGTTCCGGCGCGCGGATGCCACCACCCCACGGCACGCGCAGCACCATCGGGCAGTGCAGGCGGCCACGGGTGCGGTACCGCAGGCGCGCGGCGTGGCAGATGATGTGGTCCACCATCGGGTACATGAAGCCATCGAACTGGGCTTCGGCCACCGGCTTCATGCCCTGCGCGGCCAGGCCAATGGTCAGGCCGGCGATGGTGGTTTCATCCAGCGGGGTGTCAAGGATGCGGTCGGCGCCGAAGCGCTGCTGCAGGCCGGCGGTGGCGCGGAACACGCCGCCGTTGACGCCGACGTCTTCGCCCAGCACCAGCACCGATTTGTCGTGTTCCAGCTCCCACGCCAGCGCCTGGGTGATGGCTTCGATAAGGGTGATGGGCGTGGTGGTCATGCTGTCTTCTCCGCGCGCGATCGCGGCGCTGTCGGCGGCGTTGGTCTGCGCGCTGGACGCGCCGTTCTTGATCTCATCCATGGCGCTGCTCCAGGGCAATGGCCTGCGCGCGCTGGGCCAGCAGGTCCTGCGGCGGATCGGCATACAGGAAGTCGAACATCGCCTCGACCGGCTGCACCGGGGTGTTGAGGTACAGGTTCACCTCTTCATCCACGCGCTTGCCGCATTCCACGGTCCAGGCCTGCTCTTCTTCCTCGCTCCACACGCCGGCACCCATCAGGTACTTGCGCAGGCGCAGCATCGGTTCGCGCTGCCAGGCATCCTTCACCTCGGCATCGTCGCGGTAGCGGCGCGCGTCATCGGCGGTGGTGTGGTCGGACAGGCGGTAGGTCATCAGTTCCAGCACGGTGCCGCCGTCGCCGGCCAGCGCGCGTTCGCGTGCCTGCAGCATGGCGGCCATCACCGCGATCAGGTCGTTGCCGTCCACCTGCAGGCAGTGCAGGCCGCCGGCCAGGCCCTTCTGCGCCAGCGTTTCGGCACCGGTCTGGGCCGAACGCGGCACCGAGATGGCCCAGCCGTTGTTGACGATGCACAGGATCAGCGGCAGCTTGTAGGCACCGGCCGAGTTCAATGCTGCGTAGAAGTCGGTCTTGGAGCTGCCCCCATCGCCGCAGACGGCCACGGCGATCTGCTTTTCCTGGTTGAGCTTGAACTTCAGCGCCGCGCCTGCGGCGTGCAGGCACTGGGTGGAAATCGGCACGCAGAACGGGAAGTCCTTGGCCGCATTGCCACCGTAGTCGTTGCCACGCTCGTCGCCGCCCCAGTACATCAGGACGTCGCGCGGGCGCACGCCACGCATGAACATCGCGCCATACTCGCGGTAGGACGGCGCGAACACGTCGTCCTTCTGCATCGAGGCGCCGATGCCGACATGCGCGGCTTCGTGGCCCAGGCAGGCAGCGTAGGTGCCCAGCTTGCCGGTGCGCTGCAACGCGATCGACTTGCCGTCGAACACGCGCACGAACAGCATCTGCTTGAACATCGGCAGCAGCGCGCGCGGGTCGCGCAGGGCTTCGGGCAGGTCATCGCGGACGAGCGTGCCGTCCGTGTCCAGGTACTGCAGGTATTCGATCTTGAACTCAGCGGCAACCGTCATTGCGTACTGCACCTTCGACAGGAAGTTACAAATGATATGAATTGCCATGTTAAGGAAGACGCACGAAAAATCCGTCCTGCGGCGCAGCAACTGTCCCGGGGGACATCTGCCCGGTATACCCCACCAAGGGCCTGAAACGCCAATGGCTTCAACGTATTCAGTTGTATCAACGGGGCATGAGTGGAGCTTGGCGGGACGCTCGCTGGCGCCGGGGGCAGTACGCCCGCCGCGCAGATTCCGGTTCCGCCCCGGCAACCACACGGCGGCGCATGGACCCACCCGCAGGTGCGGGTGGTGCGCTACCCTTTTGACCCCCTCCAGCGGCCCACGCCATGACTGTCGACAAGAACCAACGCGACCTTGAAGCCGGTATCCACACCGACCTGGAGGGGCGCCTGACCTATGGCGGTTACCTGCGGCTGGACCAGCTGCTCTCGGCGCAGCAGCCGCTGTCCAGCCCGCCGCACCACGACGAGATGCTCTTCATCATCCAGCACCAGACCTCGGAGCTGTGGCTGAAGCTGCTGGCGCACGAGCTGCGCGCGGCGATCGGTTTCCTGCAGCACGACCAGGTCTGGCAGTGCCAGAAGGTGCTGGCGCGCAGCAAACTGGTGCTGCGCCAGCTGACCGAACAGTGGTCGGTGCTGGAGACCTTGACGCCGTCCGAGTACATGGGCTTCCGCGACGTACTCGGTCCTTCGTCGGGCTTCCAGTCGCTGCAGTACCGTTACATCGAGTTCCTGCTGGGCAACAAGAACGCGCAGATGCTGCAGGTGTTTTCGCACGACCCGGCCGGCCAGGCGCAACTGCAGCAGGTGCTGGACGCGCCCAGCCTGTATGAGGAATTCCTGCGCTACCTGGCGCGCTTCGGGCATGCCATCCCGACCGGCTACCGGGACCGCGACTGGCAGCAACCGCACGTGGCCGACGACGCGCTGCACCCGGTGTTCGAGCGGATCTACCAGAACACCGACCGCTACTGGCGCGAGTACGCGCTGTGCGAGGACCTGGTGGACCTGGAAACGGTGTTCCAGCTCTGGCGCTTCCGCCACATGCGCACGGTGATGCGGGTGATCGGCTTCAAGCGCGGCACCGGCGGCTCCAGCGGGGTGGGGTTCCTGCGCCAGGCACTGGAGCTGACCTTCTTCCCGGAGCTGTTCCAGGTGCGCACCACGATCCGCAACGACGACCCGATGCCACCGGACGCCTGAGGCGGCGGACCCCGCCACAAGCCCATTCATGTTTTCCCGGGGCAACCACCGTACGGTGCGGCAGGCCCCGCCGTTGCTGCGCTGACGGCCCCGGGGCGGTAGTTGCAGGTGCAAGTTCAGCGACTCTGCGGCCAGCTGCACACATCGGTGTGTATTTGACGTGAACGCCGTTGTTCTGGGATTCTCCCGCGTTGTTTCGCACATCGGACGTGCATGTCTTCCACCGAACCCAGGAATCCCGCATGAGCGTAGACGCCGCCGCGAAATCCGTTCCCGATCCGGCGTTGCCGGAGTTCAAGACCACGCTGGGCCACCCGCGCCCGCTGTGGATGCTGTTCATGACCGAGTTCTGGGAGCGCTTCGCGTTCTACGGGATCCGCTGGGCGCTGGTGCTGTACATCGTGGCCCAGTTCTTCGACGGCGATTCGGCCGGGCAGGCATCGGCCAGCCGCACGTACGGTGCCTACCTGGCGCTGGTGTATGCCGCCGCCATCTTCGGTGGCTACGTGGCCGACCGCGTGCTGGGTTACCAGCGCTCGATCCTGACCGGCGCGGTGATCATGGCCGCAGGCCTGTTCATGGTTGCCATGCCGAACAAGGAAGTGTTCGAGTTCGGCCTGGCCACGATCATCATCGGCAACGGCCTGTTCAAGCCGAACATCTCCACCATGGTCGGCAAGCTGTATGGCCTGAAGGATGAGCGCCGCGATTCGGGCTTCACCATCTTCTACATGGGCATCAACATCGGCGCGATGATTGCGCCCGTTTTCACCCAGTACCTTGCCGAAAAGGTCTTCGGTACCGAAGCAATGCCGGCCTACAAGATGGTGTTCATCGCCTCGGGTATCGGCATGCTGCTGAGCCTGGTGTGGTTCTACATCGGTCGCGCCGGCCTGAAGGGCATCGGCGCACCGCCGGCAGGCGGGGAGGGCATGGGCCGCGTGGTGATGGTGTTTGTCGGCTCGCTGGTCGCCATTCCGGTTGCCTTCTTCCTGCTCTCCACCGGCGCGACCGCGCTGGCGTGGATCCTGGGCATCATGTTCATCGCACTCGGTGTACTGCTGCTGGTTGAAGGCATCCGCGAAGGCAAGGTCCAGCGCGACCGCGTGATCGCCATGTTGATCATCTTCACCTTCAACGTGATGTTCTGGATGTTCTTCGAACAGGCCGGCAGCTCCTTCACGTTCCTGGCCGACGAGATCGTCAACCGCAAGCTGGGCAACTGGACCTTCCCGACCGCGTGGTTCCAGTCGGTGAACTCGGTGGCCATCATCGCCCTGGCGCCGATCATTGCCTGGATCTGGATCAAGCTGGGTCGCGCCAATCCGTCGATTCCGCGCAAGTTCGGCCTGGGCCTGCTGTTCAACGGCGCGGCCTTCGCGCTGCTGATGCTGGCACTGTCGAGCATGGTGGTGGACGGCAAGATCCCGTTCTGGACGCTGTTCATGGTCTACGTCATCCAGTCGGTGGGTGAGCTGTGCCTGTCGCCGATCGGCCTGTCGATGGTGACCAAGCTGGCGCCGGTGCGCCTGGTGGGCTTCGGCATGGGCGGCTGGTTCCTGTCCACCGGCATCGGCAACAACCTGTCGGGCATCTTCGCCGGCATAGTGAGCGGCGAAAGCGGCATGACCGTCGAATCCGCGCTGACCGGTTACACCTTTGGCTTCTGGGCGTTGATGGGTTCGGGCGTGCTGCTGTTCCTGATCGCCCCGTTGATCAACAAGCTGATGCACGGCATCAAGTGAGGTCTGCAATGCGCATGGAAAGGGTGTGGTTCCCGATGATCCTGGCCGGCCTGCTGGCTGCCTGTTCGCCGTCGGCGCCCACCGCAGCGCCTGCGCAGCCGCTGGACACCACCGAGCAGAAGCCACCGGTAGCCGATCCCGGCGAGCCGGTGGTCTCGGGCAACACGCCGGCCGCAGCGGATGTCGCTGCGGTCGCGGGGCTCAACGCGCAGTTCGATCCGGCACGCGATCCCGTGGCCGACCTGGCCACGGCCAAGGTGGAAGCCCAGCGGGGCGGCAAGCGCATCGTGCTGGACGTGGGCGGGGAGTGGTGCTCGTGGTGCCACCTGCTGGACGCGTTCATCGAGGGTGATGCGGAAATCCGCAGCTTCCGCGATGCCAACTACGTCTGGATGAAGGTGAATTACAGCGAAGACAACGAGAACGCGGCGTTCCTGTCGCAGTTCCCGCAGATCAAGGGCTATCCGCACCTGTTCGTGCTTGACGGGCAGGGCACGCTGCTGCATTCGCAGTTCACCGGTGAGCTGGAGGCCGACAAGGGCCAGCCGAAGGGGTACAACCGCGAACGTTTCTTTGCCTTCATGAAGGAATGGGCGCCGCCGAAAGCGCCGTGACCGAACGGAAAATGCCGCGATCATCGCGGCATTTTTTTTGTGCGGGGTATGGCAGCGGACCGACAGTCCGCGCTACAGTTTTCCCGTCCGCTGCCGCTATGTCCAAGGACATCATGGATTGAACGCATGCAGCCCGGCGCCAGCGACAGTACCTCTGACCCCCTTCTCGACGCATCTGCTGGCGTGACCCTGCCGCCGCCGGACGTGTTGCTGGACGACCGTTCGGCGCACGACGCGACCAGCGAGGCCGACACCCCGGCGCCCGGCTCCACCTTCTACCGGCTGCCGCTGGTGTCGGTACCGGACAACGTGCTGCTCAAGGCGGCCGTGCAGAAGCTGGTCGAACAGAAGGCCCAGCTCGACCAGCTTGCCCGTACCCCGGCGCTGGTTGGCGTGCTGCCCGCCGAATGGCAGGGCAACGGCACGCGCGGGGTGGACCTGCAGAACTTCGTGCTTTCGGTACTGCCCTACCTGCACAACGCCACCAAGGCCGAAACCGCGCCCGCGCGGTTGCCGCTCAAGCATGTGCTGGGCGACAGCGGGCGTTGGGACCTGCACGAGGTGGCCGAACCGAAATCGCTGGCATTCTTCCTGGCCAGCGATGACCGTGCCACGGCCGGGGTGAAAGATCCGGCCGAGGCCTATCTGGTCGCGCCGCTGGGCCTGGCGTGGGCGCACGAAGGCCGCACCCGGCCCGGCTTCCTGCGCGATATGGGCTACCCCAGCATGGCTGCGCGCGTGCATGTGCTGCCCTATCCGGAGCCGGGCCAGCTGGCGTTGTACAGCGTGGTTGCCAACGGCGTCGCCCAGATCTGGTGCGTGCTGGACCGGCGCAGGCTGCGGCCGCTGTTGGCGCCGTGGCTGAGCGTGCCGCTGCTGACCGCATACGGGGTCAATGCGCCCACGCCGTGGCCGGCGTCCTATCCGTCGGTCGACGAGGTGGCGCGCGCGCTGGCCACCGCGCGCACTGGCAAGGGTCCGGTGGAAGTGGACCTGCCCAAGGTGGTGGCCAAGATCGCAGAGGATGCCTCGGGCGAAACCTGGATGCCGGTGAGCCTGCTCCAGGTCGGCACCTGGGCGCCGCGCTGGCGCTACTTCCTGGCCACCTTCATCGCGCTGCCGGCCGCCTTGCTGGTGATTGCCGCACTGGCCCTGCCGGGGGCACTGGAAGCGGCGGCGGTGGCGGCGTCACTGGGCCTGGCCGCCGGTGCCATCGGCGCGTTGGCCGCCCCCTGGGTTCATGCCAGGCGGAAACATCTGAGCTGACGGCAGGTACTGCAGGCTGCGGCGAAGCCGTTGCCAACGTCGTTTGTCGACGGCCCGAAGGGGGCCTGCCAACGGCGGGCATACCGTTGGCCGGTACTGCCTAGCCCTCATCCATCTTCTGCAGGCCATCGCCGGCCAGGCGCTGGATGAGCTTCTCCAGCATCTGCTCCTCCTCCTCGCTCAGCACCGACATCAGCTTGCGGGTGATCTCGATCACCAGCGGGGCGATGGTCTCGTACACCTCGAACCCGGCCGCCGACAGCGCCAGCACGGAACGGCGGCGGTCATCGCCATGGGTTTCACGCTTGATGAAGCCGCGTTCGAGCAGTCTGGCCACGGCCCGGCTGACCGCCACCTTGTCCATCGCCGTGCGGTCGGAGACCTCGCTGGCCGACGAGCCCGGGTAGAGCGCCAGGATGGTGATCACCCGCCATTCGGGAATCGCCAGACCGTAACGGTCCCCATACAGCTTGGCGATGTTGCCGCTGACCCGGTTGGACAGAACGCTCAGCCGGTACGGCAGGAACTGTTCCAGGTCGAGCAGGGCGTGCGTGGCACGGATGGTCTGGCTGCTGGGATCGGGTGGGCTCATGCTGCGGTGCACCTTGATGGTGGTTTCATGTGAAACTATAACCTTCTTTCCGGACTCCGCATTCTCGCGGGTCTGCCTTCCGCCCGCACCTGGTTTTTTCCGGGGGTGGGCCGCTTTGGAGCCACGTCATGAGCAGCCAGCCCGCAACCGCGTCGCACGCCCCCAACCCGGGCATGCAGGTCACCACCTTCGAGAACCCGATGGGCATCGATGGGTTCGAATTCGTTGAATTCGCCGCGCCGGCCGGTCGTGGCGACGAACTCCACGACTATTTCCGCAGGATGGGCTTCACCGCCGTGTTGCGCCACAAGCAGCGCGCCATCACCGTGTACCGCCAGGGCGGCGTGAACTTCCTGGTCAACGAAGAGCCTGATTCCTTCGCTTCGGACTTCGCCGACAAGCACGGTCCGTGCGCCTGTGGCTTTGCGATCCGCTTCCAGAAGCCCGGTGACGAAGTGTTCAAGATGGCGCTGGGCAATGGCGCCGAAGCGATCGACTTCAAGCCGGACACCAAGGCCGTGCCGGCCCCGATCATCAAGGGCATCGGCGACTGCATG
This sequence comes from Stenotrophomonas sp. AB1(2024), assembly GCF_037482345.1. NCBI lineage: Bacteria > Pseudomonadati > Pseudomonadota > Gammaproteobacteria > Lysobacterales > Lysobacteraceae > Stenotrophomonas > Stenotrophomonas sp. AB1(2024). Next base: position 1,632,077 of record NZ_JBBHKO020000001.1, on the reverse strand, counting down.
TTGTACCTGGTGGATCGTTATGGCGCCGCTGGCAGCATGTTCGATACCGACTACGCGCCGATCGATGGCGTGGACCAGAACCCTGTCGGTTTTGGCCTGACTTTCATCGATCACCTGACCCACAACCTGTATTTCGGCAACATGCAGCAGTGGTCGGACTACTACGAGCGCCTGTTCAACTTCCGCGAGATCCGCTACTTCGACATCAAGGGCCTCAAGACCGGCCTGGTGTCCAAGGCGATGACCGCGCCGGACGGCATCGTGCGCATTCCGCTCAATGAGTCGTCCGATCCCAAGAGCCAGATCAACGAATACCTGGACGCCTACAAGGGCGAGGGCATCCAGCACATCGCCTGCTTCACCGAGAACATCTACTACACCGTCGAGGCGATGCGCGCGCAGGGCGTGGAGTTCCTGGATACGCCGGACACCTACTTCGATGTGATCGACATGCGGGTGCCCAACCACGGCGAAGACGTTGCCCGCCTGGCGAAGAACAAGATCCTGATCGATGCCGATCCGGAAACCAAACAGCGCAAGCTGCTGCAGATCTTCACCACCAACTGCATCGGGCCGATCTTCTTCGAGATCATCCAGCGCAAGGGCAACGAGGGCTTCGGTGAAGGCAATTTCACCGCGCTGTTCGAAAGCATCGAGCGCGACCAGATCAAGCGCGGCGTGCTGTAATTGCCTTTGCACCAATGACCATAACGCCGGGCTCGCCCGGCAACATGAGACCTCCACCATGTCCACCCCAATGGCATCACGCGGCTACCAGACCGGTTTCGGCAACGAATTCGCCACGGAAGCCGTTCCCGGCGCGCTGCCGGTGGGGCGCAACTCGCCGCAGCGGGTAGCGCATGGTCTGTACGCCGAACAGCTGTCCGGCACGGCGTTCACTGCGCCGCGCGGCAGCAACCGGCGCAGCTGGGTGTATCGGATCCGCCCGGCGGTAACCCATGGGGAATTCCAGCCCTACGCGCAGCCGCGCCTGCACAGCGATTTCGCCCAGGGCGCGGTGTCGCCCAACCAGCTGCGCTGGGACCCGTTGCCCTTGCCGGGTGCACCGACGGATTTCGTCGATGGCCTGTACACCCTGGGTGGCAACGGCTCGCCCGACGCGCACGGCGGCGTGGGCATCCACCTGTATGCCGCCACCGCGGACATGCGGGGCCGCTACTTCTACAACGCCGATGGCGAACTGCTGGTCGTGCCGGAGCTGGGCCGGCTGCGCCTGCTCACCGAGCTGGGCGTGATCGAGATCGAACCGCAGCAGATCGCGGTGATTCCACGCGGCGTGCGCTTCCGTGTCGAATTGCCCGACGGCCAGGCGCGCGGCTACGTCTGCGAAAACTTCGGTGCGCTGCTCAAGCTTCCCGATCTTGGCCCGATCGGGTCCAATGGGCTGGCCAATCCGCGCGATTTTGAAACGCCGCATGCGGCCTACGAAGATGTCGATGGCGCGTTCGAGCTGATCGCCAAGTTCCAAGGCCGATTGTGGCGTGCGGACATCGACCACTCACCGCTGGATGTAGTGGCCTGGCACGGCAACTATGCGCCGTACCGCTATGACCTGCGCCGCTTCAATACCATCGGCTCGATCAGCCACGACCATCCGGATCCGTCGATCTTCCTGGTACTGCATTCGCCCAGCGATACCCCGGGCACCAGCAACATGGATTTCGCGATCTTCCCGCCGCGCTGGCTGGTGGCGCAGGATACATTCCGGCCGCCGTGGTTCCACCGCAACATCGCCAGCGAGTTCATGGGCCTGATCCATGGCGCCTATGACGCCAAGGCCGAGGGCTTCGTGCCCGGTGGTGCCTCCCTGCACAACAGCATGAGCGGCCACGGCCCGGATGCGGCCACGTTCGAGAAAGCCTCCGCTGCCGACCTCAGCAGGCCGGACGTCATCAAGGACACCATGGCTTTCATGTTCGAAACGCGTGGCGTGATTCGCGCCACCGCGCAGGCGATGGACGCGGCGCACCGCCAGCGTGACTATCAGCACTGCTGGCAGGGGTTGAAGAAGAACTTCATCGGCTGACCCACCACCTCACTTGAGGTAGTGGTACCGGAGCGAAGCAATCTCAGCGACGTCGCCGTCGATGCGGTAGACAAGCCGGTGTTCCAGATCGATGCGTCTGGACCACCATCCCGACTTGTCGAACCTCAGCTTCTCGGGGGTGCCGATGCCCTGGTGGGGCTCGCGGACGATTGCCTTGAGCAGGGCGTTGATTCTTTCGGCCTTGCGCCGGTCGACCTGTTGCCAACGCTGGTAGTCGAGCCACGCCGCATCAGAGAACTGGAGCTTCACTCAATGAGCTCATGCACCGTGCCGCCACCGGCCTCAAGCTGCGCAATGGCGGCAGCCAGGTGCGCGGCATTGGCGGGGGAGCGCATCAGGTATGCGGTTTCCTCAATCGAGCGATAGTCCTCAAGGGACATCATCACGACAGCTTTCGACCCACTTCGAGTGATCACGACCGGCTCGTGATCGTTGATGACGCGATCCATGGTTTCTGCCAATGCGGCGCGTGCCGCGCTGTATGTCAGGGTCTGCATGATCGGTCGCTCGGACAAGGGTGTACAGAAAATTGTACATATCGATTCGAGCAGGTCAATTGATGCCGTCAACTTGTGGCCGCGCCCGCCTGCTCAAGCTGTGCAAGATGCGTCTCTGGCAGCACCTCGAACAGGCGCTGGCGTACGCGTTCGCAATAGCCGGGTGAAGTCAGCCCAGGCAGTGCCTCAAGGGCGCTGCCCAACGCAGTTACCACCTGCTCGTCGCTGCGGGCCTGCTGCAATGTGTACAACAACGCGGCCGCCTGCGGGTGCCGCTGCAGTTCCAGTATGCCGAGCAGATAGATGCGCGCGGCCACCAGCGAACGGCGACGTTCGGTGACGGGGGCGGCGCTGGCCGGTACCGCGCCCTTGACGTCCGGCGCAACCGGCGTCGGCGCCGGTTCGGGCGGCGCGGCAGAAACCAGGTAGCCAGCGTGGATCAGCTGGATCACCATGGCTGACGCTTCCGGCCCGATCATGGCCGTGAGCTGGGGCAGGTCGCGTTGCCCATCGCACAGGATCAGCAGCCGCCGTTGGCGCATGTCCAAGGGCGCACGGTGGGCTTGCAGGGCGTCGCGGGCGAGTTCAGTCTTGCGCGGTTGCATGGGCGTGGGGTCGAAGCGGTGCAGGCCGAGCCTGAACGCCGCAGGTGTAACTGTGATGACACGCACGAACTGAATGCACGGGCTGCACGCCTGCCACGCTAGCCTGCGAACACTGACAGGAGGGCGTGCATATGAAGCAGCTGGCAAGCGTGGTGGCATTCGGTATCTCAATCGCGTTGGCGGGCTGCGACCGTCATCCACAGACCCCCACAGCCGATGCCGAGGCGGCGGTGGTAGAGCCGGCGGCCGATCCTGCCGCGCAGGGTCCGGCGCGCCTGGACGGGTACGGCCCGTTGACCCTGGGTGCAACAGTGGATGAAGTCCGTGCAGCGTGGAAGGAGCCCCTGCAGGGCGAGGTCGCCGATGACTATTGCCACGCGCTGCGCCCGCAGGGCAGCCAGGCCGATGACGTGATCCTGATGATCGAAGGCAAGCGCCTGGTCCGCTACGACGTGCGCAACGACCGTATCGTGGCGCCGGGTGGTGGCAAGGTCGGCATGTCGTTGGGCCGGGTGCAGATGCTGTATCCCGATCGCGGCGACCTGACCCCGCACAAATACGACGAGAAGGGTCATAACCTGCGGGTGGGCCCCGCCACCGAGGGTGGCGCGCTGATCAACTTTGAAATCAACGGCGAAGGCACGGTCACCGCCTGGCGGGTCGGCAAGACCCCGCAGGTGGACTATGTGGAAGGCTGTTCCTGAGCCAAGGCGCGGGGTCGGGTTGGCCGGCCCGGCGCGCAACGTTTGTGCGCCGGGCCGGAACTGGCCCTAGAATCAGGCCACGCCACCTGGGGATCTGCCGATGATCGCTGCCACCGCTTGGTTCCTGCTGGGCCTGCTGCTGCTCGCACTGGGGGGCGAATCCATCGTCAAGGCGGCCTCGGGGCTGGCCCAGCGCTTTGGCGCCTCGCCCTTTGTGGCCGGCCTGTTGCTGGTGACATTCGGGACGTCATTGCCTGAGCTGGTGGTCAACGCCCGTGCATTCGTGGTCGGTGCCGAAGCGCTCGCGCTGGGCAACGCCGTTGGCAGCAACATCGTCAATGTTGGATTGACCCTGGCGCTGGCCGCGCTCTCGGCGCCGCTGCTGGTCAGGGCGCGGCTGCTCTCGCCATTGCTGGTGCTGCTGGCGGTGGCCAGCCTGGCCCTGATCGTGTTTGGGTTGGACGGGGTGATCGCGCGCTGGGAAGGCGGTGTGCTGCTGCTGGGCTTCGTCGCGGTGCTTGCGTTCGTGTTGCGCCAGGCGCGGCGGGAATCCGAACCGGTGCGCGAGGCGATTGCCGGTTATGCGATGACCCGCACCGGACTGTTCCTCAACGTACTGCGGGTGCTGTTTGCCGCCGTGTGCCTGTACTACGGCGCGCGCTGGATCGTGGGTGCCGCGCCGGTGATGGGCGCCAGCCTGGGCTGGTCGCCGTTGCTGGTGGGCCTGCTGCCCGTGGCCATCGGTACCGCGTTGCCGGAAGTGGCCGCTGCGATCATGGCCGCCCGCCGCGGCCAGGGTGACATGGTGCTGGGCCACGTGATCGGCTCGAGCCTGTTCAACCTGCTGGTGGTGGTGGGCGGCATGGCGGCGTTGCGCCCGCTGGTGCTGCCCGAATCGTTCGTGAAACTGGAGTTGCCTGCTGCGATCGCCTTCGTGCTGGTGCTCTACCCGATGCTGCGCGGCGACCTGACCATCAGCCGTCGGGAGGGTGGGATCCTGCTGACCGCCTTCGTGGCGTGGATAGCGCTGGAGCTTGCCTTGATCGGGTAGAGCCACGCCGCGCCCCTTGACCGGGGTGCGCCATTCCGGTGAACGCGTCGCCACGCGCCCGAGGCCCGCCGCGCCGACACGTAACATGGTTCACGCGTGGCTGCTCTGCGGTTGGCACCGCGAAGCCACGCAGGGCGTGGCTCTACGCGTGGTTTCGCCGATTATTGGGGCTATTGTTCCGGGGGGGCGGTGGGATCCGGGCGCGTGGCGACGCGTTCCTCGGAAAGGCGCTCATCTGTCAAATGGCGCGGCAGCGGCGGCGGCAACTGTTCTTCCTTGGCCTTCTCATGCCCCGGCAGGCTCGGCCGCTTTTCCATCATCAGCGACAGCGCGGCCTTGGCCATCATGTGCGCGCTGATCGGCGCGGTGATGAACAGGAACACGGTAATCATCAGCTCGCGCGGCTGCGGGTCTTCGCCCAGGAAGATGTGGTACAGCACCGAACCGGCCAGCACGCAGCCCACGCCCAGCGTGCTGGCCTTGGTCGGCGCATGCAGGCGCTTGAAGAACGTGGACAGCTTCACAAGCCCCAGTGCGCCGACCAGGATGAAGAAGCAGCCAAACAGCAGCAGCAGCGACAGCGCGACCTGGATGAAGGTGATCATTCGACGATGTCCCGGCGCAGCACGAACTTGCTCAGCACCACCGTGCTGCCAAAGCCCAGCATTGCAATCACCAGCGCGGCTTCGAAATACACGGCCGAATTGAGGTACATGCCAAACAGCATCAGTTCGGCGATGGCCGTCACCGACAGCGTGTCCAACGCCAGGATCCGGTCGGGCACGGTCGGCCCGCGCAGCAGGCGCCAGGTGGCCAGCAGCATGGCCAGCCCGACCACGTGCATGCACACCGCCATGGTGGTCTGGATGAAGGTGAAACCGGTCATGGGAAAATCTCCATCAGCGGGGCTTCGTAACGGCTCTTGATCTGCCGGATCAACGCGTCCGGATCGTCCAGGTGCAGCACATGCACCAGCAGGTGGCGACGGTCATCGGACAGCGCCGCCGACACCGTGCCCGGGGTCAGGGTGATCATGCTGGTGAGTACGGCGATGCCGTGGATGTTGGCGATATCCAGCGGCAGCCAGATGAAGCCGGGGTGGATGCGCCGCTCCGGGCCCAGTACCTGCACGGCAACGCGGATGTTGGAGACCAGGATGTCCCACAGCGTCACGCAGATCAGCTTGGGCAGTGGCCGCAGCGAACCGATGCGCGCGAACTCGCGGTCCAGCCGCGCGGCAAACAGGGGCACCACCACGCCCAGCAGCATGCCGAGCAGGATCTGGCCCAGGGTGAAGCTGTCGGACATCAGCACCCAGAACCCGGTCACCATCACGCTCAGCGATGTCGAGGGGAACAGGCGGCGAAGAAACGGGCGGCGGCTCATGGCTGGCGGATCTCCGGCGTGGTCGCGCGCAGTTCACCCACGTAATCCTGCGGCGTGAGCAGCTGCGTGGCCATGGCATCGGTGTACTGCATCAACGGGTTGGCGAACACGCTCATGCCGATGCCGTAGCAGAGCAGCAGCGCGGCTGCGAACAGTTCCACGGTGCGGGTAGGGGCCTTGCGTGGCGGTGGCACACCTTCCTCCAGCACCGGCACGCGCCAGAACAGGCGGATACCGGCGCGGGTGATGCCCACGATGACCATCAGGCTGCTGCCCAGCACCGCGGCCCACACCACGACGGTGTATGGCGCGGGCATGCCGGCCAGCAGCGCGGCCTTGGCCAGGAACCCGGACAACGGCGGCAGGCCAGCCACCGACACCGCACCGATCAGGAACAGCACGGCCGGAGTTTCCTTGCCGGGCATCGGCGCGATGATTTCCTTGCGGTCGCTGGCGCCACCGCGGCGGCGGCGGATCAGGTCGGCAATGAGGAACAGCGCGGCAGCCACGAAGGTGCTGTGCGGCAGGTAGTACAGCCCAGCCGAGAGCACCTGCGGGGTGCGGATCGAGAAGGCGATGAACAGCGTGGCCGCCGAGACCACCACCAGGTAGGAGATCAGCACGCGCAGGCGCGCGGCAGCGAGCACGCCCAGCCCACCCAGCACCAGCGTGGCCACGCCGGCCCACAGCAGCCACTGGCTGCCGTAGCCAGCCATGGCCCCGGCGTCCTCACCGAACCACAGCGCGCTGACCCGCAGCATCGCGTACAGGCCGACCTTGGTCATGATCGCAAACAGCGCTGCCACCGCTGCCGGCGCCCGCGCGTAGGCCTCGGGCAGCCACAGGTACAGCGGCATCAGCGCTGCCTTGCTGCAGAACACCAGCAACAGCAGGCCCAGGGTCGCCTTGACCAGGGTCAGGTGCGTGGGCGGTACCTCGGCGATGCGCTGGGACAGTTCGGCCATGTTGAGCGAGCCCAACGAGGCGTACAGCAGCCCCAGCGCGATCAGGAACAGCGTGGAAGCAGTGACGTTGAACACCACATAGTGCAGGCCGATGCGCATGCGCAGGCCGCGTCCGCCGCTGAGCAGCAGGCCATAGGAGGCGATCAGCATCACCTCGAAGAACACGAACAGGTTGAAGATGTCGCCGGTGAGGAAGGCTCCGTTGAGGCCCACCAGCTGGAACTGGAACAGCGCGTGGAAGTGCGGCGCGCGCCGGTCCCAGCCGGAGCAGGCATGCAGCAGGCAGGGAATGGCCAGCAGCAGCGTGGTCAGCAGCATCCAGCTGGACAGCCGGTCGGCCACCAGCGCGATGCCCAGGCGCGAAGGCCAGTCGCCCAGCAGGTACGCCGCGATGGTGCCATCGGCGGTCTGTGCGAACACCAGGGCCACCGTCGCCGCCAGCGCCGCCAGCGTGGTCCAGGCCACCGTGCGCTGCACCTTGGGCCCGTAACGGCGGTGTTCGACGAACAGCGAACAGGCGGCACCGAACAGCGGAATCAGGATGGGCAGGATCACCGCATGGTTCATGCGCCGCCCTCCCGGCCGGGCGCGGTGTCGGGCAGCTCTGCCGCCTCATCCTCGTGCGCGTCGACGTGGTCGCTGTGGTTGTCGCTGCGGCTGCGCATGGCCAGCACGATGCTCACGGCGGTCATCGCGAACGCGATCACGATCGCGGTCAGCACCAGCGCCTGCGGCAACGGGTCGGTGTAGTTGCGCAGGGTGCTGTCCACGCCTTCCTTCAACACCGGCGCCTTGCCGGTGACCAGGCGGCCGCCGGAGAAGATCAGCAGGTTGGTGGCGTAGGACAGGAAGGTCATGCCGAGGATGACGTCGAAGCTGCGTGCACGCAGCAGCAGGTAGATGCCGATCGCAGCGAGTACGCCGATCGCGCTTGCCAGGGCCAGTTCCATCAGTGGGTCTCCCCGGTGCGTGCCGAGCGGCGGTTGGGATCGATCTCGCCCTTGCGGGAATTACGGGTGCGCGAAGGCTTTACCGTGCCCATCATCGACAGGATCAGCATCGCCCCGCCGAACACCACCAGGTACACGCCGGTGTCGAAGCCGACCGCGCTGGCCAGCGGCACGGTGCCGATCAGCGGCAGCTCCAGGTCCAGGTGCCCGCTGGTCAGGAACGGCACCCCGAACAGCATCGACGCGCAGCCGCTGACGATGGCGATGAGCAGGCCGGCGCCGATGCAGCGGATGTAGTCGAAGCCGAAGCGCGATTCCACCGAGGTGGTGCCCTGGATGACGTACTGGATCAGTAGCGGCACCGCCAGCACCAGGCCGGCGATGAAGCCGCCGCCGGGCGCGTTGTGGCCACGCAGGAACAGGAAGATCGACACGGTGAGCGTCAGCGGGAACATCACCTGGGCCAGGTCGGCCGGCACCGGCAGCTTGATCGGCGGGCCGGGCATGATCTGTTCCGGCGCCATCCGCGAGCGCCGCAGCATGGCGTGCACCACCAGCGCGGCGATGCCGAACACGGTGATCTCACCGAAGGTATCGAAGCCACGGAAGTCCACCAGGATCACGTTGACCACGTTCTCGCCGTAGGCTTCGGGCAGTGCGCGCGCGAGCAGTTCGCCGGCCATGGTGTTGGGCGGCAGGGTCATCGCGCTGTAGGCCATGGCGGCCAGGCCACCGCCGCCGACCACCGCGATCAGCGCGTCACGACGCTTGCGCCAGCGCGACTTCTCCGGCGGCGACTGCGCCGGCAGGTAGTTCATGCCCAGCAGCATCAGCACCAGGGTGACCATCTCCACCAGCAGCTGGGTCAGGGCCAGGTCGGGCGCGGACAGGAACACGAAGGTCAGCGACACCATCAGGCCCACGCCGCCGGCCACCAGCACCGCCAGCAGGCGCTGCCGGTACACGAATAACGCACCGAGCGCGCAGGTCACCATCACCATCCACAGCGCCCAGCCCAGCAGCGGAATGGGCTGTGGCGAGGGCCAGTTGGGCGACACCGGATTGGCCACGAACGGCGCGGCGGCAACGATGATCGCCACCACCACCAGCGCCATCAGCATGCGCTGCAGGCTGCCGTTGGCCAGGCCCTGGGTCAGCCGGTGGGCGAAGCCGAACACCAGGTCCAGCTGCTTGTGGAACAGGTTGCGCCCGGTGCTGCGGGTGATCACCGCATGCAGGTTGATCAGTTTTCGCAGCCCGAAGTACAGCGCGATGCCGCCCAGCACGCCGGCGACGCTCATCATCAGCGGCATGTTGAAGCCATGCCACACCGACAGGCTGTAGGCCGGCATGGCCGGGCCCAGGATTGAAGACGCCGCCGCATGCAGTACCGGGGCCACGGTGATCGCCGGGGCCACGCCCACCGCCACGCACAGCACCACCAGGATCTCCACCGGCACCTTCATGAAGCGCGGCGGCTCGTGCGGCACCCGGTCCAGGTCGTGCGGACCCTTGCCGAAGAAGGTGTCGTGCACGAAGCGCAGGCTGTAGGCCACGCCGAACACGCCGGCCAGCAACGCGGCGATCGACACCGCGATGCGCATCGGCTCCGGGCCCTGCGTGGTGATGGCTTCGGCGAACAGCATTTCCTTGGACAGGAAACCGTTGAGCAGCGGAATGCCGGCCATGGCCAGCGAGGCGATGATCGCCAGCGCGCTGGTGAACGGCATCAGCCGCCGCAGGCCACCCAGTTTGCGCATGTCGCGGGTGCCGGTTTCATGGTCGATGATGCCGGCGGCCATGAACAACGAAGCCTTGAAGGTGGCGTGGTTGAGGATGTGGAACACGCCGGCCACCACCGCCATCGGCGTGGACAGGCCGAACAGCAGGGTGATCAGGCCCAGGTGGGAGATCGTCGAATAGGCCAGCAGGCCCTTCAGGTCGTGCTGGAAGATTGCGTTCCAGGCGCCGATCAGCAGGGTCAGCGCGCCGATGCCGCTGACCGTATAGAAGAACAGGTCGGTACCGGCCAGCGCCGGATGCAGGCGCGCCAGCAGGAACACGCCGGCCTTCACCATGGTGGCCGAATGCAGGTAGGCCGACACCGGGGTGGGTGCGGCCATGGCATGCGGCAGCCAGAAGTGGAACGGGAACTGCGCGCTCTTGGTGAAGATGCCGGCCAGCACCAGGAACAGTGCCCACGGGTACAGCGGGTTGGCGCGGATCACATCGCCGGCGGCAAGCACTGCATCCAGCTCGAAGCTGCCAACGATGCGGCCGATCAGCAGCACGCCGCCAAGCAGGGCCAGGCCACCGCCGCCGGTGACCACCAGCGCCATCCGCGCGCCCTCGCGGGCGTCCTGGCGGTGCGACCAGAAGCCGATCAGCAGGAACGAGCTGATGCTGGTCATTTCCCAGAACACCATCAGCAACAGCAGGTTGCCCGACAGCACCATGCCCAGCATGGCGCCCATGAACAGCAGCAGGTAGCAGTAGAAGCGGTGGGCGTTGTCGCGCGGGCTCAGGTAGTAGTGCGCATACATCACCACCAGCGCGCCGATGGCCAGCACCATGCCGGCGAACATCCAGGTCAGCCCGTCCAGGCGCAGCGAGAACGCCAGCCCGATCTGCGGCAGCCAGTCCCCGAAACTGCGCACGACCCCGCCATCGAGGATCGCGGGGGTCATTGTCGCCAGCAGCGCCAAGCCGCCCACGGGCGCGGCTGCGGCCAGCCAGGCGGCGGTGGCACGGGAACCATGGCGGAACACAATGACCGCCGCCGCCAGCAGGAAGGGCAGGGCGAGCAGCAGGAGAAGACTGGGATTCATGCAGGGAATGCGCGATTCACGAGCAGGCCTTTTAGTCTAACAGGCAGGGATTTGTCGCCGATATACCCGATTACGCCATCAACTGCATGCAACGTGCGTGATTCATCTTTTTCGTGCGGGCAAGGTGGTCCATTCGGGGTTGTTCAACGCCGTATGGAGATACTGTCAGCACTTTGCCGTGTGAGCGATCTGGCTGCCGTTCAGCCCAGCAACGGCAGGGGCTGCGCCCGACCGTCGCCGGTAGCGCAGATGAACGAATCGACGTCCCCGGATCCCGCCTGCGGCCATGCTGGACCCGATGCCGTAGAGCAGGGGTGAGCATCCATTTCCGTTCAGGTTCGCCATCCAGGTCGGCGCCGGCGCGCCGGACCCGTAGTGCCAGGCCCTGCCTGGCAACGTCATCCATCCGACAGCCAGGACCCGTCAGTCAGTACTGCCAATCAAACTTCCGATACACCTTGGCCATCACCCAGGCCGGCCCGATCAACAGATAGGTCAGATCGGTCAGAAAGCTCGGCTTGCGCCCTTCAAATTTGTGTCCAATGAACTGTGCGATCCAGGCGACCACGAACACGCCCAGCCCCAGCCAGGCCAGACTGGCCAGGCCGATCTCGGCTTCCAGCAGCCGGCAGGTGCAGCCGCAGACAAAGAAGAAGGCCAGCATGCCCAGTCCCAACCGGCGCGACAGCCGGTTGTAGAAGCACCACGCGGTAAACATCGCCAGCCCCGCCCAGACCCCGTACTGGAACCAGGTGATCAGCGGCGGCAGGCACCACAGCAGGGCAATGACCGACCACAGGATCGCCGGTACCGCCACCACGTGGATGTGCTGGTTCAACGTATTGCGGTGATCGTCGGAATAGCTGGCGAAATAGCGGTCGATGGGCCGCACAAGCTGGGTCGTCGTGGACATTGAGCCTCCGGATTGGGCACAGGATACTCCCGGTAGCCGACCGGCCAACGTCTTTATCCCGGGCAGCGGGGCAGAGCCCCGCTCTACGGAGGCCCGCCGCCTGTGCCGGCGACGGGCACATCCGTCAATCCACCGAGATCCCCGCCAGGCGCTGCAGCGCTTCGGCGTACTTGGCGCGGGTGCGCTCGATGATGTCCGCCGGAATGGTCGGGCCCGGGGCGGTCTTGCCCCAGTCCAGCGTCTCCAGGTAATCGCGGACGAACTGCTTGTCGTAGCTCGGCGGGCTGGTGCCCACTTCGTACTCGTCGGCCGGCCAGTAGCGCGAGGAATCCGGCGTGAGCATCTCGTCCATGATGTACAGGCGGCCATCGGCGTCGGTACCGAACTCGAACTTGGTGTCGGCCAGGATGATGCCGTGCTCGCGCGCGTAATCGGCGGCGAACTTGTAGATGCGCAGGGTGGCATCGCGCACGCGCTCGGCCAGGTCTGCGCCGACCGCCTTCACCATCGCATCGAAATCGATGTTCTCGTCATGGTCGCCCACGGCGGCCTTGGTCGAGGGGGTGAAGATCGGCTCGGGCAGCTGCTCGGCCTGGCGCAGGCCGTCGGGCAGATCAATGCCGCTGACCTTGCCGGTGCGCTGGTAGTCCTTCCAGCCACTGCCGATGAGGTAGCCGCGGGCGATGGCTTCCACCGGCACCGGCTTGAGCTTGCGGGTCACCACCGCGCGCTTGGCGTACAGCGCCGGGTCCACGCCGTCGGGCAGCACGCTGGCCACGTCGATGCCGGTGAGGTGGTTGGGCATCAGGTGCGCGGTCTTGGCGAACCAGAAGTTCGAGACCTGGCAGAGCATTTCGCCCTTGCCCGGGATCGGATCGGGAAGCACCACGTCGAAGGCCGACAGACGGTCGGTAGCGACCATCAGCAGGTAGTCCCCCGGCGGAGTGCCGGCGGGCAGCCGTTCGCGCGGAATGTCGAAAACATCACGCACCTTGCCGCGGTGGCGCAAGGGCAGGCCGGGGAGATCGGATTGCAACAACGTGGTTGGCACGGGCACTCCTGAGGCTTCGTCGAGACAGCTGTCCAGGGCACCCGGAGGGCCCGCAGAGACAGCGGGCGGCCTAGTGTAAAGCGGGTTGGGCCCGCTGTGACGTAAAATGAGGTTCCTTTGTTGCCCCGGCCGCCCCGACGACCATGCGCTGGTACGGAAAACTGCTCGGATTCATCGCCGGGGCCCTGCTTTTCAGGCCCAACCCGCTGTTCGGGGCCGTCATCGGCCTGTTGATCGGCCATGCCTTCGACGCCGACTGGTTCCGCCTGAACAGGGAGAACCCCTACCGGGAGCTGGGGCTGACCTCCGAGGCCACCGATGCCGAGGTCGACCTGGCCTACCGCCGGCTGATGTCCCAGTACCACCCCGACAAGGTCGTGGGCGCCGCTCCGGAGCTGCGCCAGCAGGCCGAGCGCAAGGCGCGCCAGCTCAACGCCGCCTACGACCGCATCAAGACCCTGCGCAAGCGCTGAGCGCGCGCGGCCCCTCCTCTACGTCCTCAAGGCACCGGCCATGTCCAACTGCATCATCGCCCCCTCCATCCTGTCCGCCAATTTCGCCCGCCTCGGCGAGGAAGTGGACAACGTGCTTGCCGCCGGTGCCGACTGGGTGCACTTCGATGTGATGGACAACCATTACGTGCCGAACCTGACCATCGGCCCGATGGTGTGCCAGGCCCTGCGCAAGCACGGCGTGACCGCGCCGATCGACGTGCACCTGATGGTGGAGCCGGTGGACCGCATCATTCCGGATTTCGCCGAGGCCGGCGCGACCTATATCAGCTTCCACCCCGAAGCCAGCCGCCACGTGCACCGCACCATCCAGCTGATCCGCTCGCTGGGCTGCAAGCCGGGCCTGGTGCTCAACCCGGGCACCCCGGTGGACATCCTGGACTGGGTGCTGGACGACCTGGACCTGGTGCTGCTGATGTCGGTCAACCCGGGTTTCGGCGGCCAGGCGTTCATTCCCTCGGCGCTGGACAAGCTGCGCGTGGTGCGCCAGAAGATCGATGCCAGCGGCCGCGACGTGCGCCTGGAAATCGACGGCGGGGTCAAGGCCGACAACATCGGCGCCATTGCCGCGGCCGGTGCCGATGCCTTCGTGGCCGGCTCGGCGATCTTCAACGCACCGATCAGCTACAAGGACGTGATCGACCAGATGCGCCACAACGTGGCCAAGGCGCGGGGCTGAGCATGGGCGCGGCCGGGCTGCAGATCCGCGACGCCACTGCGGCCGATGCCGCGCTGATCCTGCGCTTCATCCGCGAACTGGCGATCTACGAGAAGGCTGAATCGTCGGTGCAGACCGACGAGGCCGGCATCGTCGCCAGCCTGTTCGGCGAGGGCGCCAAGGCGCGTGCGCTGGTCTGCGAAGCCGATGGCCAGGCCATCGGTTACGCCGTGTACTTCTACAACTATTCCACCTGGCTGGGCCGCAACGGCATTTACCTGGAAGACCTGTACGTGAGCCCGGCCCAGCGCGGCAGCGGCGCCGGCAAAGCGCTGCTGAAGCACATCGCTCGCCTGGCCGTGGCCGAAGGTTGCGGCCGTTTCGAATGGTCGGTGCTGGACTGGAACGAGCCTGCCATCAAGTTCTACGAAGCGGCCGGGGCGAAACCGCAGAACGAGTGGACCGTATACCGGCTGGAAGGCGACGCCCTGAAGGACTTCGCGCAACTCCGGTAGGTATCGACCGTTGGTCGATATGGCAGGTGCGCGCAAAAAAAAAGACCGCACTCTTGCGAATGCGGCCCTGAGAATAGCGGGAGGCTGATCCTGCCTCCATCCGTCGTCCTTGCTATGGACTTCCATTCTCCGGGCGATCGGTGACCGTTTGATGACGTTCACCGCACCTGACGCATCGCACTGCTAGCCTGCGGCTCCTCCCAATTGTGGAAGTGCTGCATGCATGGTCCCCGCTGGCGTCTGATCCTCAACGGCAAGTCCACTGGCAACGACGACCTGCGCGCGGCCGTGCACGCGGTTCGTGACGAGGGAGTCACCCTGGAGGCACGCGTCACCTGGGAAGACGGCGACGCCGAGCGCTACGTGGCCGAGGCGATCGAGCATGGGGTGGATACCATCATTGCCGCCGGGGGCGACGGCACCCTGAGCGAAGTGGCGGAAACCCTGGCCCACCGTGATGAGGCCGCCGACGCCCTGCCGACGCTGGGGCTGGTGCCGCTGGGCACCGCCAATGACTTCGCCACGGCGGCGGGCATTCCCGACGCGCCGCTGCAGGCACTGAAGCTGATCCAGGCACAGGCGGCGCGGCCGGTAGACCTGCTGCGCATCGATGCCGATGGGGAACTGTGGTGGTGCGCGAACGTGGCCAGCGGCGGCTTCGGAACCGAGGTGACGGTGGAGACCGACGAAGGCATGAAGAAGGTGCTGGGCGGTTTGGCCTATCTGGTCACCGGCATCTCCCGCCTGGGCCGGATCGACCCGATCCAGGCCAGGCTGCGCACGCCAGACTTCGATTGGGCGGGCGGTTTCATTGCGTTGGGCATCGGCAATGGCCGCCAGGCCGGCGGCGGCCAGGTGCTGTGCCCCGAAGCGCTGGTCAACGACGGCCTGCTGGATCTGACCGTGATCCCGGAGCTGAGTGGCGAAGTCGCCTCGACGCTGGGGGCGCTGATCCGTGGCGGCAAGCAGGGCGCGATGGAGCAGGTAGCCGAGCGCACCCGTGCGCCGTGGGTGGAGATCGAAGCCGACGAGCCGATGACACTCAACCTGGATGGCGAACCGGTGCGCGCGCGACGCTTCCGCATCGACTGCGTGGCAGCACGCGTGCGCATGCACCTACCGCTCGACAGCGCGCTCTTACAGTAGCCGTTTGCGCGCCGTTCGCCGTAGAGCCGGGCCCTGCCCGGCTGCCTCACAGCAGCGGAATATCCTCTTCTCTAGTTGGGAACCCAAAGGCTTCCCGCTTCTGCCGGATGCCGTCCGGCATGGGCGGCCGGGGAATATCCCGAGCGACCAGCCACTGCTGGCACTTCTTCTGCCACGGCAGAAGATCCGGAGTGGTGATGCCCCAGTAGATGTGTTCAGCAATGAACATGCGGTCCGGCTCGCCGATTGATGACTTGAGCATCACGCTCGGGTCCGCGCCGTGTTGAAGAAGCCAGTAAACGTGTTCGAAGGCGCCACGACCGCTGTACCAGCTGATAGGGGTATCGGAAGCGCCGAGGCTGGGCTCATTTACGTCCGCACCGCCCTCCACCAACAGCTTCACGTTGTCCCACTGGTTGCCGCTGATGAATGCCTGGTAGAGCAATGTTTCGTTGTTGGAGTTGCGCGTGTTGGGGTCGCCACCATGCTTCAGGAGCAACGCGAGAAAGCGCGGATCGTCCATCTTGGCGGCGTAGACCATGGCATTGTTGAAGTGGACCACCTCACCGTTCATCTGCTTCACCAGCCGCGCATTGGGGTTCGCGCCGTTCTCCAACATGGCGCGCAGGCCATCCAGGCTCTTTGCTCGCAATGGCCATGCCAGCAGAGGAATGCCATCGCGACGGGCGAAGGTCTTGTCGGGATCAACCCCGTCATCCTTGATCAGGCGGCGAATGGCTTGCGCGTCACCGGTCTCGGTTACGATAGCCAACTCCAATGCCTTCCCATCGAAGTAGTCACCGGCGCCATGTGAAGACGATGCCGCACACCCGCTGAGTAGAAGGAGTATCAGCGATGCCTTTGCAGCCAGCGCAGTCTTCACTAGGTGAGTCGCTTCAATGTGTGTGGAACTTTTCAACGCTGATGCTCCGAAGGGTTCAGGATAGACACCTTGTCAGAGAAGCGGAACCTCCTCTTCTCTCGTGGGGAAGCCAAAGGCTTCACGCTTCTTGCGGATGTGCTCAGGCATCGGCGGACGCGGGATGTTTCGTGCGACGAGCCATTGCTGGCTCTTCTTCTGCCATGGAACCAGGTCGGGCGTGGTGACACCCCAATAAATGTCCTCAACCATCATCTGTCGCGATGGAAGGTTCGATCCAGCGGGTGGGCGTGACGGAATGGTGGGGTCTGCGCCATGCTCGAGCAGCCAATAGGCAGAATCAAATCCACCTCGGCTGGTGTACCAGCTCAGAACCGTGTCATCTCCCTTGCTGAGGTTGGACTCGTTGATCTTTGCGCCATGTTCCACCAACGTCTGGATGTTCTTCCATTGATTTCCACTGAGGAAGGCCTGCAGCATCAGGGTTTCATTGGCCGAATTGCGCGTGTTTGGATCCCCGCCATGCTTCAGGAGCAACTCCAGAAATCGCGGATCTTCCATCTTCGCGGCGTAGACCATGGCGTTGTTGAAGTGAACCTCCCGTCCGTTCATCTGCTTCACTTCGCGCGCGTTCGGGTCAGCCCCGTTGTCCAGAAGTGAGCGCAGTCCGTCAAGATTGCCTGCACGGAGTGGCCACGCCACGATGGGGATCCCATCGCGGCGCGCAAAGGTAGAGTCGGGATCGACACCTTCATCCTTGATCAAGTGGCGGATGACTTTCGCGTCACCAGTCTCGGTTGCGATGGCCAGCTGCAACGCCTTGCCGTCGAAAAAGTCGCCAGCGCCATGTGAAGATGACGCAGCGCATCCATTGACGAGGAAAAGTGTGAGCCATGCCGCACTTAGAAGGGCCTTTGTCATCGTGTTGTGAAGACTGATGCGCATGATCATCCTGATGTTGAGCCCCTGAAGGGGTGACATTAGCAAAGTGTTCTGGTATTCGATAAGCAGCGCGGCTCGGGGGGGCGCGCCTTCACTGTGCAATGGAGCTTGCCATGAGTGGTCCCGACATCGAGGCGCGTGCCCGCGCCATCCAGGAGCAGAATCTTCTTGTCCAGCAGTTGCGCGAGAGCGGCAACGAGTACGAAGCGAGTCGTCTCGAGGAAACTTATCACGCGCGCGAGATGTCTGGTCTCGCCGCAGACGTCTACCTGTCGGCCAACGCCGAAGGTGAGCCCCCTGCTGGTTGGACACGTGCAACCGAAAGCCCCGCCTCGTTGCGAGCTGCAGGAATAGATCTGTCAGGCGATGAACTTCGCGATATGTTGCAGCCGCCTCAGTCGGGATTCCGTGCCGAGATCTATATCCCTGACAAGGCTGTCTTCGGGGAGGGCGCGAAGCCTGTTGTTGTCTATAAGGGCTCGACTGGCAAAATCATCGACCCATCCGCGCCGGAGGGACGACGGGAGTCTGGTGGGGAAGATTTCCTCAATAATGGGCAGCAGGGTATTGGCATGCGTAGCGACTACTACGACCGTGCCATGCGACTTGCCACGACCATTGAAAGGGAAGTGCCGGGCGGCTTCGAAATCGCCGGCCACTCCCTCGGCGGCGGCATGGCGTCCGCCGCATCCGCCGTCACCGGCGCTCGCGCCACCACTTTCAACGCCGCCGGGCTGCATCCGGACACCGCGTCGCGTTACGCCAAAGACAATGGCCTGCCCACCTTCAACCCGCAGCAGACCGTACACACCTACCAGACCAGCGGTGAGGTGCTCAACGACGTGCAGAACGGCATGCAGCGCCTCAACGACCAGCAGCGCCACGCCTATGGGCTGCTGGCCAACGAAGCCAGCATGCTGATGCGCGAGCCGCTGATGCAGGCCAAGGTGGCCGAGAAGATGCGCGAGATGCTGCCGCCGGGTGCACAGACCGCCGCCGCGCAGTTCGTCGAACAGCTGGCCACCAAGCCGGGCTACGAGGCACTTCGCGACATCCCGGTGGCGGCAGGTCGCATGGAGCTGGTGCTCGACCCCAAGACCCGCGATGCGAAGGACAACCTGGTGGATCGCGCGCGTACCGATGCCCCCAGCCAGGTGGCCGAGCTGGCCGGCCCGTTGTCCAAGGTGCTGCACTCGGCCGCGCATGGCATGCACAACGGGCGGGTGGTGGGCGAAGTGGTGGAGAAGGGCGGGGCAGCCGCAGCCCACGTCCTTGACCGCACCGGCGACGCAGTGGAGCAGGTCGCCCGCGTACAGGGCATGGTGGTGGGCAGGGTGGTCGACATGGGCTCGGCCACGCTGCAGGTGAGCGCCAAAGCCACCACCACCGTGTATGCCCAGGGCCGCGAGCTGACCGGGATGATCGAGTCCACGGCACACCGCGTGGACTCGCGTGCGCAGTCCGGCATTCTGTCGGTGGCCTCGTGGGGCGCCGGAAAGCTCGGGTTCGACAACGTCGCCAAGGATCTCGACAGCCGCGCCGATGCCGTGCACGCGGCAGGCCAGGCGCGCGCCACCGCCGCCAGCCGCGATGCCCGCGAAGATGCCGATGCCGCGCGTGCCGCAGGCCAGCGCGCCGCCGACAGTATTGACCGGAACGGTCAATGGGTCGCGGGCAAGCTGCAGAACGGCTACGCCACGGCCGGCGCCTATGTCGATCAGGGCTACGATCTGGCCGCGTACCACCTTAAGAACACCACGGCGCAGGCACCGGCGGTATTTGCGTCGGTGGGCGGTGCCGTCGCGGGCCTGCGCGGCGCGGCCGTCACCTACGTGCCCACGGCGCTGACGCCGCAGAGCATTGGCAATATCGTGGAAACCAAGCGGCTGGTGGACACCATCGGCCCGGCGTTTGGCGAAGCCGTGCAGCGCCACGGGATGAAGGAAACGGTCATTCCCAGCCTGGACGCCGAACTCATCAAGCAGGAGGCGCAGGCCCGCGCGCTGCTGGAACAGCACGGACGCATCCAGCACCCGGCGGAGAAGCACGCCGCCATCGCCGCCGAGCCGTCCACGCTGGTGGTCGGCATCAACGATCCCGGCCACCGGCAGTACCACATGTTCCAAGGTGCCCAATCCGGGGTCCACGGCATCGATGCGGTCCACAACCGCGTGCCTGACCTGCAGAGCGACCAGCTGGCCGGTGCGCTGGCGGCCAAGGCCACGCAGGAAGGCCTGGAGCGCATCGAGCGGGTGGTACTCAGCGAAGACCGCACCCGCGTGTTCGCGGTCGATACCCAGGACCTCACCTCCGTGCATCGCCACCTGGCGCAGGTGGAGGTGGTGGCCGGCCGGCAGCAGCCGCTCAGCGTGAGCACCGAGCAGGTGGCCGAGGTCAACCGCCAGCAGGAACGCGCCGCCAGCACCCCGCCGCTGGTGGCGGACCTGGGCGTCGAGCAGCAGCGGGAGCAGGAGCAGCAGGCCGCGCGGCGGATGGGATGAGGCGGGCGGGTGGGACCGGCGGCGGCCGCTGGAACGGCGGGACCGCCGGGATTGGCTGGAACGGCTGAAACGACTGGAACCGCTGAAACGGCTGGAACGAGGGTAGCGCCGACTGTCAGTCGGCTGCCCGGTCAAGCAGCCGACTAACAGTCGGCGCTACCTCCAGCCTGAGGTTTTGTCGATTGGGCCGCCACGCCACGGGTTCCATCCGGTGCCGCCAATGCGGTACAGTCGCCGGGTGTCCATTCTGACGACCCCGCATACCCTTTCTTCCGCTCGCCGTTGGTGGCGATGGTGGCCTGTTGCCGTCGTCCGTCCCGCCACCGCCGTTTCCCGGAAGGAAAGTCGTCTTGATCACGCTCGAGCAGTTCCAGCAGCAGGCCGCTGAAGGCCACACCCGCATCCCCGTCGTCCGCGAAGTGCTGTCCGACCTGGACACGCCGCTTTCGGTCTATCTGAAGCTCGCCGACGGCCCGCACACCTATCTGTTTGAATCGGTCGAAGGCGGCGAACGCTTCGGGCGCTATTCCATCATCGGCCTGCCGGCTCGGCGTGTGTATGCCTTCCACGGCCACACCCTGACCGTCAGCGAAGCCGGCCAAGTGGTGGAAACCCGTGAAGTGGCCGACCCGTTCACCGAAGTGGAGGCGCTGCGCAGCGCCCATTCGGTGCCCAAGCTGGCCGGTCTGCCGGGCTTCACCGGCGGCCTGGTGGGCTGGTTCGGGTTCGAATGCATCGGCTACATCGAACCGCGCCTGGCCGCGCCGCGCGGCCGCGATGAGCTGGGCACGCCGGACATCCTGCTGCTGCATTCCGAAGAGCTGGCGGTGTTCGACAACCTCAAGGGTCGCCTGTACCTGATCGTGCATGCCGACCCGGGCCAGCCCGGCGCGTGGGACGAGGCGCAGGCGCGGCTGGACGGTCTGGTCGCCAAGCTGCGCGCCCCCGGCGCGGGTTATCCGGCGCCGATCACCCGCGACGTGCTGGACGAGAACGACTTCGTGTCCGGCTTCACCCGCGAAGGCTTCATCGCCGCCGTGGACAAATCCAAGGCATACATCCGCGCCGGCGACATCTTCCAGGTGGTGCTCAGCCAGCGCCTGAGCGTGCCGTTCAAGGCACGTCCGGTGGATGTGTACCGGGCCCTTCGAGCACTTAATCCCTCGCCGTACATGTACTTCCTCGACACCGGCGATGTGCAGGTGGTCGGCTCCTCGCCGGAAATCCTGGTGCGCCTGCAGGACGGAGAGGTGACCGTGCGGCCCATCGCCGGTACCCGCCCACGCGGCGCCACGGTGGAAGAGGACAACGCGCTGGAGGCCGAACTGCTGGCCGATCCGAAGGAGCGCGCCGAGCACCTGATGCTGATCGACCTGGGCCGCAACGACGCCGGCCGCGTGTCCAAGGCCGGCACTGTCGAAGTGGGCGAACAGTTCGTGATCGAACGCTACAGCCACGTCATGCACATCGTCAGCGAAGTGACCGGCCAGCTGCAGCCGGGCCTGAGCTACGCCGATGTACTGCGCGCCACCTTCCCGGCCGGCACGGTCAGCGGCGCACCGAAGATCCGTGCGCTGGAAGTGATCCGGGAGCTGGAGCCGATCAAGCGCAATGTCTACGCCGGCAGCATCGGCTACATCGGCTGGCATGGCGATGCGGACACTGCCATCGCAATCCGCACCGCGGTGATCAAGGACGGGCGCCTGCACGTGCAGGCCGGCGCCGGCATCGTCTACGACTCGGACCCAGGCAAGGAATGGGACGAGACCATGAACAAGGGCCGCGCGTTGTTCCGTGCGGTGGCCCAGGCCGCCAAGGGCCTGTAATTCACCCGGTTGCCGGCCAACGGCCGGCGCTACCGATTCCGCATTGAATCCTTGATTCCAGGAATTTGCCATGTTGTTGATGCTCGACAACTACGACAGCTTCACCTACAACCTCGTGCAGTATCTGCAGACGCTGGGCGCCGAAGTAAAAGTGGTGCGCAATGACGCGTTGAGCGTCGATGAGATCGCCGCACTCGCTCCCGAGCGCATCGTGATCTCGCCCGGCCCGTGCACGCCCAACGAAGCGGGCGTGTCGCTGGAGCTGATCCGGCGGCTCGGCCCGACCACGCCGATTCTCGGCGTGTGCCTGGGCCACCAGGGCATCGGCCAGGTGTATGGCGGTGACGTCATCCGCGCCGGCACCATCATGCACGGCAAGACCTCGCCGATCCGCCACCTGGGCAAGGGTCTGTTCGCCGGCCTGCCGGACCGCTACCAGGCCACCCGCTACCACTCGCTGGTGGTGGACAAGACCACGCTGCCCGCCTGCCTGGAAGTGACCGCCTGGACCGAGAACGAGGACGGCACGATCGAAGAGATCATGGGCCTGCGCCACCGCGAACACCCGGTGGAAGGCGTGCAGTTCCACCCCGAATCGATCCTCACCGAGCACGGCCACGCCCTGCTGAAGAACTTCCTGCAGCGCTGAAGCGCTGCACCCGTACCGCAAAGGACCCCCGCATGACCTTCTCCCCCCAGGAAGCCCTGCAGCGCACCATCGAACACCGCGAAATCTTCTTCGACGAGATGGTCGACCTGATGCGCCAGGTGATGCGCGGTGACGTCTCGCCGGTGATGACTGCCGCGATCCTCACCGGCCTTCGGGTCAAGAAGGAAACCGTGGGCGAGATCGCCGGTGCGGCCACGGTGATGCGTGAGCTGGCGCTGGCGGTGCCGGTCGAAGACAAGACCCACCTGATCGACATCGTCGGTACCGGTGGCGATGGCTCGCACACCTTCAACATCTCCACCTGCGCGATGTTCGTGGTCGCCGCGGCGGGCGCCAAGGTGGCCAAGCATGGCAACCGCAGCGTCTCGTCCAAGTCCGGCAGCGCCGATGCGGTGGAAGCGCTGGGCGCGATCATCGAACTGCGCCCGGAAGAGGTGGCCCGCGCCATCAGCGAAACCGGAATCGGCTTCATGTTCGCGCCGATGCACCACCCGGCGATGAAGGTCGTCGCGCCGGTGCGCCGCGAAATGGGCGTACGCACCATCTTCAACATCCTCGGCCCGCTGACCAATCCGGTCGGCGCCACCAACGTGCTGATGGGCGTGTTCCATCCGGACCTGGTCGGCATCCAGGCGCGCGTGCTGCGCGAGCTGGGCGCCGAGCGCGCGCTGGTGGTGTGGGGCCGCGACAACATGGATGAGATCTCGCTCGGCGCCGGCACCCTGGTCGGCGAGCTGCGCGATGGCAAGGTGCGCGAGTACGAGATCCACCCGGAAGACTTCGGCATCGCCATGTCGGCCAGCCGCAACCTCAAGGTGAGTGGGCCGGAAGAATCGATCGCGATGCTGCGCGGGGTGCTCGACAACCAGCCCGGCCCGGCGCTGGACATCGTGGCGCTCAATGCCGGCGCGGCGCTGTACGTGGCGGGCGTGGCCAGCAGCATCGCCGACGGCCTGGCCCGTGCCCGCGCGGCCATCGCCGACGGCAGCGCACGCCAGCGCATGCAGGATTACGTGGATGCGACCCAGCGCATCCGCCGCGCGGGCTGAGCCCGATTTTACGCTTTGCTGTGGGCTGGCCGATAATGGCCGGCCTGAAGGACCCCGAACGACATGAGCGACAAGAGCGACATCCTCGAGACCATCCTGGCCCGCAAGGCCGTTGAAGTGGCCGAGCGCCGTGCCCGGGTACCCCTGGAAGCGCTGCAGGCACGCCTGGCTGCTGCCCCGCCGGTACGCGGTTTCGCCGATGCGCTGCACGCCTCGATCGCTGCCGGCAGCCCGGCCGTGATCGCCGAAGTGAAGAAGGCCAGCCCGTCCAAGGGCGTGATCCGCCCGGACTTCCACCCGGCCGATATCGCGGTGAGCTACGAGTTCGGCGGTGCAAGCTGCCTGTCGGTGCTGACCGACGTGGACTTTTTCCAGGGCGACGACGCCTACCTGCAGCAGGCGCGCGAAGCCTGCACGCTGCCGGTGCTGCGCAAGGACTTCGTGATTGATGCCTACCAGGTCTACGAAGCGCGCGTGCTGGGCGCCGATTGCATCCTGCTGATCGTGGCCGCGCTGGAAGACCGCCAGCTGGCCGAGCTGTCCGACCTGGCCATGCAGCTGGGCATGGACGTGCTGGTGGAAGTGCACGACATCGACGAGCTCGAGCGCGCCATCCAGGTGCCGGTACCGCTGATCGGCATCAACAACCGCAACCTGCGCACCTTCGAGGTGTCGCTGCAGACCACCCTGGACATGCGCCAGGCCGTGCCGCGCGACCGCCTGCTGGTGACCGAAAGTGGCATCCTGGGCGCCGACGACGTCAGCCTCATGCGCAACGCCGGCGTGCATGCATTCCTGGTGGGCGAGGCCTTCATGCGGGTCGAAGAACCCGGCGAGGGCCTGCGTCAGCTATTCTTCAGCGCATGACTGCGATCTATCCGACTCCGCGCGACGACGCGCCGCTGGTGGTCTTCGATTTTGACCATACCCTCTACGACGGCGATTCCGGCAGCCACCTGTTCGCCTCGCTGATCAAGCGCAACCCGCTGCGGCTGCTGGCCGCGCTGCTGGTCACGCCGATTGCCGGGCCGATGGCGGCAATGCTGCCGACCCGGCGCGCCGGCATTTCGGTGTATGTCTGGATCGCCACGTTCGGCCTGCACCGCGCGCGCGAGTTCAACCGGGTGATCGATGCCTACGTGCTCACGCACGAGCCGCAGCTGCGCGCCAAGCTGCTGCCGCAGGCGCTGGAGGTGTTCGCCGCGCACCGCGCGCAGGGCGACCGCGTGGTGGTGGCCACCGGCGCACCGCCGGAGCTGGCCCGCGCGATTCTCGCTTTCGTGGCCCACCAGGGCGTGCCGGTGATCGGCAGTGAAGTGGGCCCGCGCTTCGGCGCGGTGGGCGCCACCCGCCACTGCCACAATGAAGAAAAGATGCGCATGCTGCGCGAGCGCGGCTATGGCGACATCGACGTGGCCTATTCGGACAGCACCGCCGACCTGCCGCTGCTGTTGGCAGCGAAGGAACCGGTGGTGGTGAACCCGAAGGTGTCCAAGGTTGCGTACTTCCGGCAGGTGCTGAAGCCTGGCACGCGGATCCTCAACTGGGGTTGCGTGGACCGCGGCGGCGACCGCTGAGGTCAGGGTCTGCATGGGCCTGCCAACGGCCGGCGCTACCGGACCACGGTGTGGCGAGCGATGAGGCGTATCGACCAACGGTCGATCCCTACCGAAGGCGCTACCGCCCTCAGCCACAGGTCGGTAGCGCGCTACCCCGCCAGCCAGCCGCGCACCGCCCCGCCGATCTGGTACAGGCTGATCGACAGCACCAGCACGCCCACGGCCACCAGCACCCAGCGCTCCTTGACCCGCTTCACCAGCACCGCCGCCAACGGCGCGGCCATCATGCCGCCGATCAACAGGCCGGCCACGATGTTCAGGTACTGCAGGCCCATCGAAAGCAGGAAGGTGATCGACACCGCCAGGGTGACCACGAACTCGGCGGCATTGACCGTGCCGATGGTGGTGCGGGCCTGGCCGCCACGGGCCAGCAGGGTGGCGGTGGCCACCGGACCCCAGCCGCCACCGCCGCTGGCGTCCAGCAGCCCGGCGAAGAAACCCAGCACCGGCACCCGCTTCACTTCCTGCCTTGGCACCAGCCGGCCCGCCGCGCGCAGCAGGATGAAGATCGCCAGGATCAGCAGGTAGCCATAGATGAAAGGGCGGACGGCCTCGCCCGGCAGCTGGGTCAGTACATAGGCACCCAGAATCCCGCCGATCGCGCCGGGCAGGGCCAGGCGCAGGAACAGCCGCCTGTCCACATTGCCGGCCACAAGATGTGAAACACCCGAAGCGCCTGTCGTGAACACCTCTGCGGTGTGCACGCTTGCGCTGACCGCCGCCGGCGGCAGGCCCATGCTGAGCATCACTGAAGAAGAGACCAGCCCAAAGGCCATGCCCAACGCGCCGTCCACCAGCTGCGCGCCAAGCCCGATCAGGATGAACCAATAGAATTCGCTGCCAGGTGCCATGCCGTCACCCTAACGGCAATGCGTGAACGACGCTGTCATGCCCGACGGTAGCACCGGCCGTTGGCCGGCAACCGAATTCACCGGGTGCCGTAGAGAACGACCGTTTTCCCACGGGCATGCAGCAGGCCATCGCTCTGCAGCTTCTTGAGCACGCGGCCGGCCATTTCACGCGAGCAGCCGACCAGACGGGCCAGCTCCTGGCGCGACACGCGCAGCTGGGTGCCCTGCGGGTGGGTCATGGCTTCCGGTTCGCGGGCCAGGTCGTGCAGGGTGCGCACGATGCGGTCGGTGACATCCAGGAACGCCAGGCGGCTGGCCTTGCGGCTGGTATCCAGCAGACGCTTGGAAATCTGCTGGCCCAGGGCGTACAGCAGCCGGGGCGCATCGGTGGACAACGGGCCCAGGAACAGTTGGTGCAGGCGCTCATAGCTGATTTCGGCCAGCTCGCAGGGGGTCCGGGTGCGCAGGATCACCTCGCGGCGGTCGGTTTCCACGAACAGGCCCATTTCGCCCACGAACTCCCCCGAACCGAAGTAGCCCAGGACCAGTTCGCGGTCGTCCTCTTCCTCGGCAATGATGGAAACTGAGCCGCTGATCACGTAATACAAGGTGCCGGCGGGGTCGCCGGGGCGGAAAACATCCGTGCGGGCCGGGTAGCGGCGTCGATGGCTGTGGGCCAGAAAGCGGTCAATGGTGGCGATGTCCAGGGCCAATGGACTCGTGGCAAGGCGCACAGATGACACGTTGAGGCGCTCCCTTTGCTCATGAACAATTCACGGCTATGTGCCGCGAGCTTAACGATCAGGGTTGTGAAGGGCAAACCCCAACACAGCAACTTGTTTCAATGCAAGTTTCGCCCCCGATCACTTTGCCCCATAATTGATCCTTTCCCACCACACACAGGATCGACCGCCGTGGTCAAGCCGTTGCCTCGCCTGAGGTTGCAGGGTTTCAACAACCTCACCAAGGCGCTGAGCTTCAACATCTATGACGTGTGTTACGCCCGCACCGAAGAGGAGCGTCAGCGTTACATTGAATACATCGATGAAGAGTACAACGCCGATAGGCTGACTCAGATCTTGACCGATGTCGCTGAGATCATCGGCGCCAACATCCTCAACGTCGCGCGCCAGGACTACGATCCGCAGGGCGCTTCGGTGACGATCCTGATCTCCGAAGAACCGGTGATCGACAAGAAGCTGGCGGGCAAGGAGTTGATCTCCGATGCCGTGGTAGCGCACATGGACAAGAGCCACATCACGGTCCATACCTACCCCGAAACCCACCCGCAGGAAGGCATCGCCACGTTCCGCGCGGACATCGATGTGGCTACCTGTGGCGTGATTTCGCCGCTGAAGGCGTTGAACTACCTGATCGAGAGTCTGGAATCGGACATCGTGATCATGGACTACCGCGTGCGTGGCTTCACCCGTGACGTGAAGGGCAAGAAGCACTACATCGATCACAAGATCAACTCGATCCAGAACTTCCTGGCCAAGAACATCAAGTCGCGTTACGAGATGTTCGACGTCAACGTCTACCAGGAAAACATCTTCCACACGAAGATGCACCTGAAGGACTTCGACCTGGACCAGTACCTGTTCGAAGAAAAGGCCAAGAACATCTCGTTCAAGGAACGCATGAAGATCGAAGCGCTGCTCAAGCGCGAGATCGAAGAGCTGTTCCACGGCCGCAACCTGTCCGAGTAAGACCAGGCGGCACCCGCCCGGGCCATGGCCCGGGTGGTGCTGCACAAGGCGGGACGCCCCGCCCTGTGGAACATTTGTTTTGCGCGGAAACGATGTTCCACGGCACGCTGCCGATGACGGTCCGGTGTGAAGACACCGGGCCGTTTTGTTTTTGTTTAGGAGGCAATCCCCATGCCCTGGATCTACCTGCTGCTGGCCGGCCTGTTCGAAATCGGCTTTGCGATCGGAATGAAATATTCGGACGGTTTCAGCAAGCCGCTGCCCACGCTCGCCACGGTGGGCGCGGCACTGGTCAGCCTGTACCTGATGAGCCAAGCCATGAAGTCCATCCCGGTGGGCACCGCCTACGCGATCTGGACCGGCATCGGTGCCCTGGGCGTGGCGATCCTGGGCATCTTCCTGTTCGGCGACAGCGCCTCGGCGCCGCGGTTGGCCTGCATCGGGCTGATCGTGGCGGGGGTGATCGGCCTCAAGTTGGTATCTGGTTGATCCGGTAGCGCCGGCCGTTGGCCGGCCCACGGAACGCATCAACGTTCATGAGGGCCGGCCAACGGCCGGCGCTACCCGGGTTACAACCGGTAGGCGATGGTCTTCATGACCTTGGACGCCAGCGCCATCACCGCCGGAATCGGCGGCGGCAGCTTCCGCGCCCCGGCATGCTCGGCGTGGTCGGCGTGGCGGGCCTCGTCGATCTTCATCACCTTGAGGATCTCGCGGCTGCGCTGGTCGGTCGGGGGCAGGGTGTCCAGGTGCTCATCCAGGTGGGCTTCCACCTGGCGTTCGGTTTCCACCACGAAGCCCAGGTTCCAGCCGTCCCCGCGCAGCCCGGCCAGGGTGCCGATGGTGTAGCTGCCGGCGTACCAGATCGGGTTGAACAGGCTGGGCCGACTGTCCAGCTCGCGCAGGCGCTGGGCGCACCAGGCCAGGTGGTCGGTCTCTTCCTGGGCCGCTTCGAGCAGGTGGGCGCGGGTTTCCGGCTCCTGGGCCACGGCGGCCTGGCCGAAGTAAAGCCCCTGCGCGCAGACCTCGCCCACATGGTTGATCCGCATCAGGCCGGCCGCATGGCGGCGGGCCGGGGCGGGCATTGGCACGTCCGGGGTCGCCTCGGCCGGGTAGGGCCGGCTGGCCGGCGGGTTGCCGAACACCGTGTCCAGGGCGCGCTGGGCCTCGGTCAGCAGGTGGTCGAGCGGGGTGATCTGGCGGAACGCGGTCATGCGGTGGGGCATCGCGGCAGGGGATCGTCGATTCTCGCCCTCCGGGGCCGCCCTGCCAACCCGGGCGCCGGGCGATTTGCATGTGGGCCAAATCGCCAGTACAATCCCGCCTCTTCACAACGCGTGGCAGAGTTCCGGCCGCTCCATGGCCGCAATGAGCCCGACCTACTTGAGTTCTTCCATGAGCACTTTCACTGCAAAGTCCGAGACCGTCCAGCGCGACTGGTATCTCGTCGACGCCTCCGGCAAGACGCTGGGCCGTCTGTCCACCGAGCTGGCCCGCCGTCTGCGCGGCAAGCACAAGCCGGTTTACACCCCCCACGTTGATACCGGTGATTACCTGGTTGTCATCAATGCAGAAAAGATTGCCGTCACCGGCAACAAGCTGCAGGACAAGCTGTACCACCGCTTCACTGGCTACATCGGCAACCTGAAGACCGAAACTCTGGCCCAGGCGCTGGAGCGCCACCCGGAGCGCGTCATCGAAACCGCCGTCAAGGGCATGCTGCCGAAGGGCCCGCTGGGCCGCGCCATGTACCGCAAGCTCAAGGTGTACTCGGGTTCCGAGCACCCGCACGCCGCTCAGCAGCCTCAGGTTCTGGATATCTAATCATGGCTATCACGCAAAACTACGGCACCGGCCGCCGCAAGTCCTCCACCGCCCGCGTGTTCCTGCGCAAGGGCGCCGGCAACATCACCGTCAATGGCCGTCCGCTGGACGAGTTCTTTGGCCGTGAGACCGCACGCATGATCGTGCGTCAGCCGCTGGAACTGACCAAGAACACCGAATCGTTCGACATCATGGTCACCGCCGCTGGCGGCGGCACCACCGGCCAGGCCGGTGCGATCCGCCTGGGCATTGCCCGCGCGCTGGTCGAGTACGACGAAACCCTGAAGTCCGAGCTGCGCAAGGCTGGCTTCATGACCCGTGACGCCCGTGAAGTCGAGCGTAAGAAGGTCGGCCTGCACAAGGCACGTCGCGCCACCCAGTTCTCCAAGCGCTGATCCATCGCGCCTGGCGTGGGATCCCTCGGGATCCCCCTGGGAGGAACGCAAAAGCCCGGCTTCGGCCGGGCTTTTGTCGTTTCAGCAGGGCCGGGCGCGCTTACACTGCGCCCGGTTCGCCCTTGGCCTTGCTGCGCGGCCAGTAGCCGCCCCCGCGCTTGGGTGGCGCAGCGCGCTTGCGCGGACGGTCGTGCCCGGCCGTATGCCCGGGCATCCACGCTTCCTGGGCGGACTTGGGCATGGATTCCACACCGGTGCCGGCCACGCCGCGCGCCAGCGGCGCCAGATGGCGCAGCGCCCTGGCGTAAACCCCGCGCTTGAACATCACCACGTGTTCGACCGGGTACCAGAAATCCACCCAGCGCCACTGGTCGAATTCGGGGCTGTCGGTATGGTCCAGTTTCACGTGGGATTCGTCGCCTGACAGGCGCAGCAGGAACCAGACCTGCTTCTGGCCGATGCAGACCTGCCGTTCATTGCGGCGGACGGCTCGTGCCGGCAGGCGATAGCGCAACCAGCCCGGCGTCGCACCAAGCACTTCGACGTGCTCTGGCAACAGCCCGGTTTCTTCATGCAACTCGCGATACATGGCTTCGACAGGCGTCTCGTCGGTGTTCATGCCACCCTGCGGGAACTGCCAGCCATCCCGGCGCACACGTCGTGCCCAGAACACCTGCCCGTCCTGCCGCATCAGCACGATGCCGACGTTCGGTCGATAGCCGTCCGGATCGATCACGATGCGGACTCCTAGAAAAATCTACTGGTCAGGACTGTGACACGCCCGCTGCCCACTCACAAGCGTGATGAAAAGGTATTGACAGATTCCGTTTACATCTCCAGAATTGCCGGCTCACTAGGGCTATGTAGCTCAGCCGGTTAGAGCACAGCACTCATAATGCTGGGGTCGGTGGTTCGAGTCCACCCATAGCCACCAAGTCCGCTTGGTTTTCCAGTGAAAAAGTGCAACAATTGCACGCACATATTGCCCCGTCGCCAAGCGGTAAGGCACCTGACTCTGACTCAGGCATTCGGTGGTTCGAATCCATCCGGGGCAGCCAAATACGAAAAAGACCGATCGAAAGATCGGTCTTTTTTTTGTTCCCGGGCAGGCACCCTGAACCGTATCGAGAATGATTCAGTTACGAAATTGACAACCATTCTCGTTTCGATTGGAATAGCCACAGGCCGATCCGGGCCTGCCTGCCGAGTCCGCACGTGTACGTCTGCATCTGTAACGGGGTAACCGACCACCAGATCCGCGAAGCCGCCCAGAGCGGCGTCGCCAGCGTGTCCGAGCTGACCATGCGCACCGGTTGTGGCGCCACCTGCGGTTCCTGCCTGGACATGGCGGCCGATCTGCTGGCCAGGGCGCGGAATACGCACGATCTGCCGTTGCCTGTATTGGGTCTGGCCCAGGTTGCCTGACGGCAACCGCTAAGGTCACCCGACCAACGGTCGGGTGCTACCGGATCGTTTCAGCGCGCGAGATCGCATTCCGCCGAAAAGCGCGACCGATCATGATTCGCGTTTCATCATGGCCTGGCGCAACGCGCTACAGTGCCGGCGTTTTCACGCTGCAGGAGCACGCTCATGAAAGGCGACGCCAAGGTCATCGAATTCCTCAACAAGGTCCTCTATAACGAGCTGACCGCGATCAACCAGTACTTCCTGCATGCCAAGATGCTCAAGAACTGGGGTCTGAAGGAACTGGCCGACCACGAATACAAGGAATCGATCGAGGAGATGAAGCACGCAGACGTGCTCTCCGATCGCATCCTGTTCCTTGAAGGTCTGCCGAACTTCCAGGCGCTGGGCAAGCTGCGCATTGGCGAAAATCCCACCGAGATCCTGCAGTGCGATCTGGCGCTGGAGCGCGAGGGCACCGTCACGCTGCGTGAAGCGGTGGCCTACGCCGATTCGGTCGGCGATTACGTCAGCCGCCAGCTGTTCGTGAAGATCCTCGACAACGAGGAAGAACACATCGATTGGCTGGAAACCCAGCTCGAGCTGATCGAGCGCATCGGCGAGCCGAACTACCTGCTCACCAAGCTGGAAGAGTGACTCACCGCGTGGCGGTGGCGGGCACGCTGGCCTGGTAGCCGGCCAGCGCCAGCCGCGCACGCGCATATTCAGCAATCAGCAGTGCCACGGCCACGGCCGGGCGCTCCAGCGTGCCGGCGCGGGCGTCGTGTTCAATCCGGCGTGCCGCCACCGACAACGCCATCGCCCCCACGTTCGCACTGGCTGATTTCAGGCTGTGCGCCAGCGCGCGCAGTGTTTCCAGGTCGGCGGCGACCGAGGCATCCTGCAGCTGCCGGATCAACGGCGGGGTGTCTTCCAGGAACACGGCGATGATGTTGGCCGTCTCCGCACCGATTACGTCCTGCAGCTCATCCAGCACGCCGGTGTCGAGTACCCCCGGCGCGCCATCGTCGCTGCCGTCGTCTGCTACGGGCAGCGGCGGCGGCGTGGGTGCCGGCGCCAGCATGGGCGCAGCGGCCGGTGCGGCCTGCAGCGGGGCGGACGTAGTGCGCGCGTCGGTGGCGTTGTCTTCCATCGTGAACTGCCAGCGCAGCAGGCAGGCCTGCAGCGATTCGCGGTTGACCGGCTTGGACAGGTAATCGTCCATGCCCGCCTGCAGGCAACGCTCGCGGTCGCCGGCCATCGCATTGGCGGTCATCGCCACGATCGGCAGGCGGGTGCGGCCCTGCGCCGTTTCCTGCT
Source organism: Stenotrophomonas sp. AB1(2024) (assembly GCF_037482345.1). Lineage (NCBI taxonomy): Bacteria > Pseudomonadati > Pseudomonadota > Gammaproteobacteria > Lysobacterales > Lysobacteraceae > Stenotrophomonas > Stenotrophomonas sp. AB1(2024). The sequence continues at coordinate 1,599,238 of NZ_JBBHKO020000001.1, read as the reverse complement.
CGCGCCAGCGGCGGGTGGCGCTGTAGCCATCCAGTACCGGCATCTGGCAATCCATCAGCACCAGGTCGAAGGCGTGGGTCTGCAGCTGCTGCAGGCCCTGTTCGCCATCGGTGGCGGTGGTGACGGTGCAGCCCAGTACCTGCAGCAGGCGTTGGGCGACCAGCAGGTTCACGCTGTTGTCTTCCACCAGCAGCAGGCGCAGGCCCAGCTGTGGCGCTTCCACCGGGCCGCTGCAGGGCTCCACGCTGGCCAGCAGCGGCGCCGGGCGCGCGCTGGCCACTGCCGGGCGCAGCACCGCATGCAGTTCGACATCGTCGGCGGCGCGCGGAAGTACATGGGTGTTCTCGCGCAGCAACGCGGCCAGCGGCTCATCGCCCTGCAGCCACAGCAGGCGGGGTGAGGGCGTGCGGGCGTCGTGCAGCACCGCCCGGTGCAGCGCGGTGGCACCGTGGCGCAGTGCGTGCGTGTCGGCGATCACCCAGACCAGGTCTGGTTCGATCCCCGGGCGCACCGGCGCGCGCAGGATGTCCAGCACGGCCGAAGCGCTTTCCACGGTGTGCAGGCGGATGTCGTGGTGCTGCAGAACGCGTTGCAGGCGCTGCGCCAGCAGTGGGTCTTCGCTGACCAGCAGCGCGCGCGTGGTGACAGGCGCGGCCGGCAGATCGCCGGCCACCTTGTGCAGCGGAATCTCGAACCAGAACGTGGCGCCGTGGCGCGGGGTGGAACTCACCCCGATGCTGCCGTGCATCAGGTCGATGATGCGCTTGCAGATGGCCAGGCCCAGGCCGGTGCCGCCGTAAATGCGCGTGGTTGACGCGTCGGCCTGGCTGAAGGACTGGAACAGCCGCGCCTGCAGCGAGCCGTCGATACCGATGCCGGTGTCGATCACCTCGAACCGCAACTGGTGCTGGCTGGCGGTTTCGCCCTGGCGGGTCACGCGCAGGCGGATCTGGCCGCGCTCGGTGAACTTGATGGCATTCACCATCAGGTTGCCCAGCACCTGGCGCAACCGCACCGGATCGCCGCGCACCGACAGCCGCACCGCCGGGTCCAGCTCCAGCGATACGGCCAGGCCTTTGGCCTCCGCGCTGCGCTGCATGAGCTGGACGATGCCTTCCAGCAGCTCGCGCAGGTTGAAGGTGGTGATCTCCAGGTCCAGGCCCTTGGCCTCCAGACGGGAGTAGTCGAGGATGTCATCGACAATGCGCAGCAACTGCTGTGAGCTGACCGTGGCGGTCTGCAGCATCTGCCGCTGGTCGTGGCCCAGCTGGCCGCGCGCGATCAGATCCAGCATCGGCAGGATGCCGTTGAGCGGGGTGCGGATCTCGTGGCTCATGGTGGCCAGGAACTCGCCCTTGGCAAGCGCGGCGGCTTCGGCGGCCTGCTTGGCCTGCAGCAGCTCCCGTTCCAGCATGTCCTGCTGCTGCATGGCGCGCTGCAGGTGGTTGCGTTCACCGGCCAACGCCTCGTGGCGGCGCTGGCCCAGCGCCAGCTGCGCCTGCAGTTCCCGCCAGCGGCTTACGCTGATCAGCGCGGCGACCACGCCCACGGCGGCGGTGCCGGCGGCGATGATCGTCCACGGACCATTGGCGCCGGCCGCCGCCATGCCGCTGGCAGTGGCGGCAAGCGCTGCGGCGATCGCCGCCAGCCACAGTGTGAAGGGAACCCGTCCTTGGGCCGTCATGGTCAGAGCACCGCGGCGTGGAAGTCGAAGTTCAGCTCGCTCCCGACCGACTGCACCATGTTGCCCTGGATGAAATCGACCCCACCCATCCACATCGCCGCAGCGGCCTGGGGATCTTCGATCTGCTGGCCGATGATCATCGCCCCGGTGCGGTGCGCAGCGTCGATCGCACCACGCAGCTCATCGCGGGTCTGTTGGTTGGCATGGCTGCTGGAGAAGCGGCCGGCCATGCGCACGAAGGCCAACGGCAGCTGGGCCAGCAGGGCGTTGGCTTCGGCGCTGGGCTCGAACTGGCTCAGGCAGAAGCGCACGCCGGCCGCGCTCATCCGCGAACAGAACTGCTGCAGGGTCACGGTATGGATCAGCGCATCGGGAAGGCGCACGTCGATGACCAGCGTGCTGCCGGGCAGCTGGCGCTGCTGCAGCGTTTCCAGCAGCCAGTCGGCGAAGGCGTCGCGGGCCAGGGTGCGCAGCGACTGCGACACGAACAGGCTCAGCGGTTGGGTGGCGTGCTTGTACAGCTCAAGCAGGCCCAGCGCATGGTCCAGCACCTGCTGGTCCAGGTCGGCGATGCGCCCGGCCGCCTCGGCGGCCGGAATGACCTGGCCGGCGTTGAGCGCGCTGCCGTCGGCCTGGCGCAGCCGCAGCAACACCTGGTACTGGGCGGTGTTGCCACCGGCCACGGCCACGATGGGCTGGTACGCCGGTTCCAGCTGGCCTTCCAGCATGGCCAGGTGTTCCTGTGCGGCGACGTCCTCGCGGCGCACGTGCGCGGCCACGCCGGAGGGCAGCAGCCGCGCCTGCAGCGTGGTGCGCTCCACCGCTTCCAGCGCGGTGCCGGCATCGCCGAAGCCACCGGACAGCTGCGCATGGCCAACCACGCCACGCAGATGCACCGATTCCTCGTCACGGATCACGAAGGAACGCGCGGACAGCTCGTCGCGCAGCCGGTGCGCCATCGCATCCAGCGATTCCTCATCCACGCCCCGGGCCAGGACCAGGAAGCTGTTGTCGTTCAGGCGCGCCAGCAGGTGCGGGTGCGCGTTGTCGGCCAGGCGCTGCGCGGCCTGCACCATCAGCCGTTCGAACGCGGCATAGCCATAGCGTTCGCGCAGGCCCAGCGCACTGGCCACTTCAATGAAGAACAGGCCGCCGTGCGTGCCCTGCGCCAGCGCGGTGCTCAGCTGCTGCATCACGTGGTGGCGGGTTGGCAGGCCGGTCTCGGGGTTGTTCATGGCCGGCGCGCCCTGTGCCCCCGGCTGCAGGGCCGCCTGCGCGCGGGCGCGGCGGATGCGGTTGGACACCGCGGCGATCAGGTGGCGGGGACGGACCGGCTTGCTCAGGAAATCGTCGGCGCCGCTGTCGAGCACCTCGAACTGGCGCTCCGGGTCCGGATCGCCGCTGAGGAACACGATCGGCAGCAGGTGCTGGCCCGGTTGCTGGCGGATCAGAGCGGTCAGGCGCATGCCATCCAGGCCCGGCAGGTGCAGGTCCATCAGGATCAGGTCGGGGCGCTGTTCGTTGATCACCTGCTGCACGCCTTCGGCGTCGCCGTGCACGATCGCTTCCATGCCGGCGCCATGCAGCACGCTCTGCGCGAACAGGGCCTGCGAGCGGTCGTCTTCGACGATCAGTACACGGTAGGGCGCATCGCTGCCCACCGGCGGGTGGTTCATGTCGTTCTGCCACTGCGACGGCGGCAGCACCGGCGGGGTGGGCGCCGCGGCGACCGCAGCAGCGTTGAGCGGCACCACGTTGCTGGGCACGGGCGGCACGGCGGGCGCGTCGGCACCGGCCCAGCGGTGCCAGTGATCGGCGGGCGGGGTTTCGGCGCGGGTGGCGCGGGTGGATGCAACAGCGTTGTCTTGAACGGCCATCAGTACTCCCTGTCTGCGGCGCGATTATGCGGCATCGCGGTCGGCCAGTGCCCCGGGCTTGTTCGCCGGTTGCCGCAGCAGCCAGCGCATGCCTTTCCACAGCGTGCGCCAGACCAGCCAGACCACCAGCGCACCGACCAGGCTACAGGCCACTACGACGATCAATGCCATCCACGGGTGGGCCAGCGCCAGCGCAAGGCCACCCACCACCACCGTGTCTTCGGCTGCCGACGCCACCCAGTTGCTGGCCGGCTCTGGCGAGGTGTTGAGCAGGGCACGGGTGCCGGACTTCAGGCCATGGCTGGCCAGCGCCACGCCAGCGCCGGCAGCCAGCGCCGTGGCACTGAGTTCGCCGTTGGGCGACAACGTGGCGGCGGCCAGGAACGCGCCGGCCGGTACCCGGGCCAGGGTCTGCACCAGGTCCCAGGCCGAGTCCACCCCGGGAATCTTGTCGGCGACGAACTCGGTGATGGCCAGTGCCGCCGAAGTGCCCAGCACCCACCACGACTCGGTAGCCTGCAGTGCCGGCGGCAGCTCGACCCAGCCCAGCAGTCCGGCCAGGCCCACGCCGAAGACGGTGAGGTACACGCGGATGCCGGCCAGCCAGGCCAGCAGGATGCCGATCACGAACAGGTGGGCCTCGGTCATGGCAGGCGCTCCGGCGAAAGTGTGCACAAGCCCACACTATCGGGGATGACGACCCTGAACGCTACTGCCCTACCGGGGTAAGGGGCGATAAATGTGCCAACCCTGATTTACACTAACCAGTCGCTCTTCCCGACAGGGGTCGTGTCGGTATCGCCCAAGCGGCGGTGCCGCCGTATTCGCCATGAACAACCCGACACCTTCCCGCATCCAGATCCGCCGCCCCGGTACCCCGGTGGTGCCCGATCGCCGTCGCCTGCTGATCCTGGCCGGCATCTGGCTGGCCAGCCTGGTCCTGGCCGTGCTGCTGGGCCGCTGGACCGCCGGGCCCGGTGGCGACGCTGGCCGCCGGCTCGACGCCGCTGAGGCCCGCGCGGAAACCCTGCAGAAGCAGGTGGTGGAGCTGCAGCAGACCCAGGCCACCCTGCAGGCCTCGGACCGGATCAGCCGCGCCGCCAACAACGAGGTGCAGACCTCGCTGGGCGAGCGCGACGAGGAAATCGCCGGCCTGCGCGCCGACGTGGCCTTCTACGAACGCCTGGTCGGCGCCACCAGCCAGCGCAAGGGCCTGAACACCCACTCCATCGAATTTTCGCCCGAAGCCGGCGGCACCTGGCAGTACGCCGTGGTGCTGACCCAGAACCTGAATCGTGGTGCGATCAGCCAGGGCCAGATGCGTTTTACGGTTGAAGGCGTCAAGGATGGCAAGTTGACCTCGGTCAGCTGGGACGAGCTGCACCAGCGCACCAAGGTGCCGGGCCAGGATTACTCCTTCCGGTACTTCCAGCAGCTCACCGGCAGCGTCATGTTGCCCAAGGACTTCACCCCGCAACGTGTGCGGGTCACGCTGGGAACCGGCGCAGGGGGCGCCACCCAGGTATTCGACTGGAAGCAGGCCGGAGCACCGGCTGCAGCAACGGCAAAAGAAGGGGAGTAGGCCTATGTTTGGCAGCAACAAATCCAACCGCGACGGGCATCTGGTCGTGGACGCGCTGATCGGCGCGCAGGTGGTGATCCGGGGAGATGTGGAATTCAGCGGTGGCCTGTATGTGGAAGGCACCATCCTGGGCAAGGTGATCGCCCAGGACGGCGCGACCAATGCCACCCTCACGCTGGCAGAGCAGGGCAGCATCGAGGGCGAAATACGTGCCCACGTGGTGGTGATCAGCGGCCGGCTGGATGGCGATGTGCACGCCAGCGAGCGGGTCGAACTGACCCCCAGCGCCCGCGTCACCGGCAATGTCCACTACCAGGTGGTGGAAATGAACGCCGGGGCCCAGCTCACCGGCCGCCTGATCCATGGCGGCGCCCAGATGGCGCTGCCGCCGCCGGCCGACGAGGGCAGCGAGAAGGACGGCAACGCCCGCAGGAAGCTCGCCGAAGCGATGGCCTGAACGGCCGGTGCTTGAAAGCGTGCCCATGCACCCCCATGCTGGGTGCATGAGCACGCTAGTTTCCCTGCCCGGCGCCCCCGTCCCCGCCGCCGCGCCGAATTACCAGTCGCTGGACCGTCCCCTGAACTTCACCGAAGCCGCTGCGGCCAAGGTCAAGGAGCTGATCCAGGACGAGGCCAGCGATGCGTTGGCCCTGCGCGTCTACATCCAGGGTGGTGGCTGTTCCGGTTTCCAGTACGGTTTCGAGTTCGACGAGAACCGTGCCGAGGACGACCTGGCCGTGGATACCAACGGCGTGACCCTGCTGGTCGACCCGCTCAGCCTGCAGTACCTGATGGGCGCCGAAGTGGACTACACCGAAAGCCTGACCGGCGCGCAGTTCGTGATCCGCAATCCGAACGCGAAAACCACCTGCGGCTGCGGCAGCAGTTTCAGCATGTGACCGCCGCAGCGGTGCTGTACCGCACCGCTTGCTGTTCCGGTTGAATAGCGGCAGGCTTCAGGGATGTCCAATGTCTCCTTGCCGCTTGCCGGTTTTGCCTTCACCACCGAACCCCTTGAACGCGCCGATACCCTGCGCGACGACGCCGATGCGTTGTTGCGGCTATGGCCGCAGGCGCACGTCCTTGTGCTGGACCCCGATGGCCGCGCGCTGGCCGGCGACGACGGCCAGCCACTGGCGCTGACCGGCGCCCAGGTGGGCGGCGGCCCCGGCACGGCCATCTTCCTCGGCCTGCGCGGCGAGCAGGCGTGGTTCTCGGTCGAATCCGCTGCTGTCGATGCCACGGCCCCGCAGCGCGTGGACCTGCGCGAATCGGCCACCACCTGGTCGGCCGCCGATGCCAGCGCCTTCTGCTATGCCCGCGGCATGTCGTACTGGCATTCGCGCACCCGCTTCTGCGGCGTGTGCGGCGGTGCCGTGGCTTTCACCCGCGGCGGCTTCATCGGCCGCTGCGCCAAGTGCAACACCGAACACTACCCGCGCGTGGACCCGGCGGTGATCGTGGCGGTGGAAAACAATGGCCGCCTGCTGCTCGGCCGCCAGGCCAACTGGGCGCCGCGCCGGTATTCGGTGCTGGCCGGGTTCGTCGAGCCGGGCGAATCGCTGGAACAGACCGTGGTCCGCGAAGTCTTCGAGGAAAGCCGGGTGCGGGTGCGCAGCTGCCGCTATCTGGGCACCCAGCCGTGGCCGTTCCCGGGCGCGCTGATGCTGGGCTTCAGCGCAACGGGCGAAGACGACGTGCCCACCGTGGATGGCGAGCTGGAGGATGCGGGCTGGTTCAGCGCCGAGGAAGTGGGGGCGGCGCTGGCCCGCGATATCGAGGACGACGGGGTGGGCATCCGCCTGTCGCCGCCGATCTCGATATCACGCAGCCTGATCGAGCATTGGTACCGCAACCAGGTGAGCTGATCGGGCGCCACGTTGCCGCAGCCTGAACACGGGGCGGCATACATTACCTGTGGCCCGGGGAATTGCCGGGTCCCAAGGCATAGTAGCGCCCAGAAACCGAACGGAGGCCGTCATGTTCACCACCCTGGTCGCAGTACTGGTCGCCTTGGCCCTGGGCCATGTCGCACCTGCCGCGGCCGTGGCGCTGCGCCGGTTCGGCGGGTACCGACGCTGGCTCCAGTGGCTGGACGCGCACGCGGCCGAAACCGGCTTCTGGCGCGGGCGCCAGGGCTGGGCGGTGGCGGTGATTCCGTTCGTGCTGGCGCTGGCGCTGCTGCAGTGGGCGCTGCATGACCGCCTGTTCGGCCTGCCATCGCTGCTGCTGGGCATCGCCACGCTGGTGATCTGCTGGGGCCCGCGCGACCTGGACCGCGACGTGGAAGCGGTGATCGACGCCGACGACGCACACGCCCGGCATGCGGCCATCGGCCAGCTGCAGTCCGCCGGCGGCAGCCTGCACGAAGACGTGCCCTCGCTGGTGGAAGCCACCGTACTCAATGCACTGCGGCGCTGGTTCGCGGTGCTGTTCTGGTTCCTGCTGCTGGGCCCGGTGGGCGCGCTGGCTTACCGGCTGCTCGCGCTGCTGGCGGTGGGGCCCATGCGCTCACTGGCCGACGTTGAGACGGTGGTTGGCGCGCGCCAGGTACTGCCCTGGCTGGAATGGCCGGTGGCGCAGCTGATGTCGCTGTCGATGGCGCTGGTGGGCAACTTCGATACGGCGTACAAGGCCTGGCGCGAGGCGCACGGCAATAGTTGGGCGGCTTCCACGGATTTCCTGGGCGCCGTGGCACGCGCCAGCGTCAGCGCCGAGCTGCGCGAAGACGCGCACGATTACAGCGATGCGGGCATGGTGCCGGTATGGCGCCGGCTGCCCGAGCTGCGTGATGCAATGAGCCTGGTCTGGCGCATGCTGCTGCTGTGGATGGCCGCGCTGGCGTTGCTGGTGATCGCGGGTTGGGTGACTTAGGGCGCCAATGCCGTGAAGGGTGCCCACGGCAGGTTGCGCAGCACCGCGTAACCGACCAGCAGCACCAACCAGAACGTGGGATTGGCCAGCACCCGCATCAGCGGGTCCAGTGCGCGCATGCGCAGGCCCGCGTTGTTGAGCAGCATCAGCAGCAGGAATGGCAGCGAAATCACCAGCAGCGGATTCATCGCCATCGCGCCGGACCAGTCCAAGTGCACCAACGAATACAGGCAGCGGGTGCTGCCGCAACCAGGGCAATATAACCCGGTCAATGCATACAGCGGGCAGCCCGGCAGTGGGCTGTTGCTGGCATACGGGCTGACATGGCGCAGCACCACGGTCGCGCCCACGGCCAGCCCGGCACTGATGGCCAGCGGCGCCCAACGCGACAGGGTGGAACGGGAAGGCATCGTCATGACGGCAGAACGGCCCGAGCCGGGCACCCCGTGCGGGCGCCGGACCGGGCCGTCCAGGAGGCGATCAGTAGTTGCCGCCGCCCAGCGCGCCGCCGATGCCCATCACCACGACCAGGATGATGTAAAGCACGATGGCCACGACGCCGATGATGGCCGACCACATGGCCCACTTCTTGGCGTTGTTCGACGATTCCTGTGCGCCGGCGATGTCACCTGCAGCCAGCTTGCCGTTGACCTGTGCGGCATACACGATCGACACGATGCCGGCCGGCAGGCAGCAGAACAGGGTGGTCAGGATGGCCCAGACCAGGTTGTTGGGGACTTGTGGGGCAGTGGCGTTCATGGGTGAAGCTCCATTTTCTGGGGTGAGTTGAATGTAGGGTGTTTCACAGGTCGGAAAGAGCGCCCAGCGCGGCCATGCCGCCAAACAGGCCAAACCACAACAGCAGCAGTACGGGCATGGCGAGTGCCGATGCCAATGCCCATCCGCCGGCCTTGCGCGATGCGTCGTAGGCGCCGGCCAGGTCGCCGGCCGCGCGGCGGCCATCGACCTGGGCCGCGTACACGATCGACACTACGCCCAACGGCAGGCAGCAGAACAACGTTGTCAGGATCGCCCAGACCAGATGGTTGGGGACGACAACGCCCGGTGGGGTGGGTGGTGGCAGATGATTCAAGTACGACTCCATTCCATTGGCTGTCTCTTGGCATCTCCCAACGCCAATCGACACCCCCTATGGGCGGTAATCTACCCGATGTTCCCCGCGATGTATGCGTTTACATGACAGCAGCACTGGATTTTTTCCCCTGTGGGCGCGGACGGATGCCGGCTGTTTTGTGACCCTTTGCTGTCAGATCCGCCGGCTTTTGCCATTTTCAGCCGTGATCGCCGCGCAGCGTGCGGACCTGCGCTTCCAGCCCCTCGGCGGTGGCAGTGGCGCCCTCGACCGGCGGGCCGGCGATCACTTCAACGTGGGCGCGCAGACGGCGTGGCACGCGCATGCGCCCCAGCCGGGTGTCGCGCCGGCTCCACATGCTGGCCCACATGCCGCGCAGGGCCATCGGCACCACTGGCACCGGCCGACGTTCGAGAATCTTTTCCACGCCGGATTTGAATGCGGCCATCTCGCCATCGCGGGTCAGCGCGCCTTCGGGGAAGATGCAGACCAGCTCGCCGTCGGCCAACGCCTTGTCCACCTCGTCGAACGCGGCCTGCATCAGCGCAGGGTTCTCGCGTGCGCCGGCAATGGGAATGGCCTTGGCGGTGCGGAATATCCAGCGCATCACCGGGATGTTGAAGATCTTGTAATACATGACGAAACGCACCGGGCGCGGAATCGTCGCCGACAGGATCAGTGCGTCCATGTAGCTGACGTGGTTGCACACGATCAGCGCGGCACCTTCGTCTGGCACGTTGGCTTCGATGCCGTGCGGGCGCAGCCGGTACAGGAAGCGCACCATCACCCAGCTGAGGAACCGCATCAGGAATTCGGGGACGATGGTGAAGATGTAGATCGCCACCACCGCATTGGCGATCGCCAGCGCCAGGAACAGCTGCGGGATGGTCCAGTGCAGGAACTTCTGCGTGGCCAGTGCGATCATCGCCGCGGCGACGATGAAGCCGGAGTTCTGTATGTTGAGCGCGGCGAACACGCGTGACATTTCCGATTTCGGCGTGCGGCTCTGGATCAGTGCGAACAACGGCACCACGAAGAAGCCGGTGAACAGGCCGATGCCCACCAGGTCGATGATGATGCGCACGCTGCCCGGCGCGGCCACGAAAGCGGCCACGCTCAACCCGGCGGTGGTCGCAGTGCCGGCGCGCGCGAAGTACAGGTCCAGCATGAAAGCGGTCATACCGAATGCACCCAGCGGTACCAGGCCGATTTCAACGGTGCGCCCGGACAGCTTTTCGCACAGCAGCGAACCCACGCCGGTGCCGACCGAGAACAGCGCCAGCGCGAAGATATACAGCGTCGGTTCGCCACCGAGGTTGACCACCGCATAGGTGGGCAGCTGCGAGGTGAGCATGGTGCCGACGAACCAGAACCAGGACACGCCCAGGATGGCGTTGGCCACCGCCTTCTGTTTCTTGGCCAGGCGCAGCACCGCCAGCGATTCGGGAATGGGGTTCCAGTTGATCTTCAGGTCGGGCGCGCCGGCATCGACCTTGGGGATCATGCGCGCGGTGATGTTGCCGGCAATGGCCAGCGCGATCACCGCGGTTGCCGCCACGATCGGGCCGAAGCTGCCGGCCAGGGTGAAGATGATGCCGCCGCTGATCATGCCGGTCAGGATCGACATGGAGGTGCCCATCTCGACCAGGCCATTGCCGCCGGTGAGCTCCTCGGGCTTGAGCACCGACGGCAGCACCGAATACTTCACCGGGCCGAACAGGGTGGACTGCAGCCCGGTGCAGAACAGGGCACCAAGCAGTATCGGCATGTTCTGGGTGAGGAAGCCGACCGCCGCCAGCGACATGATCGCGATCTCCATCGTGGTGGTGATCACGATCAGGCGCGATTTCTCCAGCTTCTCGGCGATCTGCCCGGCCAGGGCGGAGAACAGGAAGTAGGGCAGGATGAAGATCGCAGGTGCCAGCGTGGTGTACAGCGACTGTTCGGCCTGGCTGACGCCGAGGTAGAACAGCAGGCCGATGATGGCCTGGCGGTACACGTTGTCATTGAACGCACCCAGCGACTGCACGATGAAGAAGGGCAGGAAGCGGCGCTGCTTGAGCAGGGCGAACTGACTGTGGCCGGACATGGAATCTCCTTGCGAACCGGCGAACCTTAACATGCAGCCGGGCAGAGCCCGGCTCTACCGCGTAGAGCGGGGCTCTGCCCCGCTGCTGACTTCGTTCGCGGCCGCGCGCAGCTTGGGCAGCAGGCGCAGCATCAGGCCGATCTGGGTGCGGATGAGCTGCAGCTTGGGCGGCATCTCATCATTGAGCTGCTCCAGCTGTTCGGCCAGGGCACGGTCGCCCTCGTTGGCCGCTTCGTCCACCGGCTCACGCCGTTCCAGCGCGCCGGCGATCTGCTGCATGGCCTGCTGCACGCGCTCGCCGCTGGAACGGGCCAGTGGGTCCTGGGCGTAGCTGTCCAGCTGGGCGCGATGGGCGCCGAGTGCGGACAGGTGACCGAGCAGGGTGTTGGAGAGGGCCAGGAAGCGGAAGCCGGCATCCAGGTTGCCGCGCACGTGCCCCGGCTCGCGCAGCATGTTCGACAGCGCGGTGGACAGGGCCACATCGGCGTTGTGCATGTCGCGGCGGGCGATGCGGTAGGCCAGGTCGTCCTGCATGCCGCTGCCGTATTGGCCGAGCACGGCCTTGAGGTAACCGGCGCAGCGCTCGAGCACGCGCGCCATGACCAGGTCCAGGCGCCGGCCCTGCCAGTCGGGCAGGATCAGGAACGCGGCGGCGGCGGCGATGGCGCAGCCGAGCAGGGTGTCGATCAGGCGCGGCCAGATCAGCAGGAAGCCATCGCCGATGAGGTTGAAGCAGGTCAGCGCCATCACGGTGATCGCCGCCGAGGCGACCAGGTAGCGGTCGCTGCGGGTGAAGAAGAACAGCAGTGCCGAGAGCAGGGCGATCAGCAGTTCGATGCGCAGGTCTTGGAAAAGCTGCATCAGCGCCCAGGTGAGCACCAGGCCGATCAGGGTGCCGGCGATGCGCTGGGCAAGCCGCTGCCGGGTAGCGCCGAAGTTGGGGCGGCACACGAACACGATGGTGAGCAGCACCCAGGACCCGTTCTGGGCATTGAACAGACGAATGGCGGCAAAGCCGACGATCAGCGCCAGCGCCATGCGCAGGCCGTGCCGGAACAGCAGCGAGCCGGGGGTGAGCTGCTGGCGGATGCGCACGCCCATTTCGCGCAGGGTGTGCGGGTTGGTGTCGCGCAGGCGGGTGTCGACGTTGTCCAGGGTGGATTCGGACTGGGCCGCTTCGGACAGGCGGCGTTCGATGCTCTGCAGGTTGTGGCCGAGCAGTTCCAGCGAGGAGAGCAGCCGCTGCCATTGCGGGTTGTGCTGGTCGCGCAGCCAGGCGAGCGAGTCGGTCAGGTCGGCGGTGGCCTGACGGGTGCGGTCGCCGTACTGGAACGGGCGGCGCAGGCGGATGGCGGTGCCGAGGTTGGCGCAGGCTTCGCCCTGCAGGGCGAGCAGGCGCTGGCAGCGGTACAGCACGTCGCTGTGGAAGAAGGCGTCGGTGAGCGCGCCATAGGGGTAGTGCGAGGAGCTGGCGCGTTCATGGAAGTCCTGGGCCATGTAGTACAGGCGCAGGTACAGCCCGGACTGCACGCCGGGGCGGCCGGAGCGGCCGAACCGGGCAAGGATGGCGGTCTTGGCGATGTTGAGGGCCTCGACGACGCGGCGGTTCTGTTCGGCCAGGGCCAGCTGGCGCTTCTGCACATCGGCATCGCGCACCGGTTCGAACAGGTCGGCCTTGAGCTGCAGGTAGCGGCCCAGTTCGAGGTACAGGCGGGCCAGGCGCTCGCGTACGGGACGGTTGGCGAACAGGGCGGTCCACAGGATGGAGAGCAGGCCATACCAGAGGGCGCCGGCCAGCAGGTGGCTGACGGCGGTAACGGCCTGGGCGCGGTCGGCGGCGCCGTGCTGTTCCAGGCCGATCATGGTGTAGATGGCGAGGGTGACGGTCGCTTGGGCGATGGAGGCGTAGCGTTCGCCGAGCGCCCCGAGCAGGGTCAGGCCGAAGGTGGACAGGGCCAGGGCGGCAATGAACAGCCAGGGCCAGGCGAACAGTTCGACCACCGCAGCGGCGGCGATGACGAAGCAGAGCAGCGACAGGGCGACCGATTTGGTGCGGCCCCACCAGTTGTCGTCGGTTTCGGCAATGGCGCTGGCAATGATGCCCAGGAACACGCCGGGCAGGGCGGGCAGCTGGTCCAGGTGCCAGCACACGCCCATGGCCACGGACAACGCAATGAACACCCGCAGCCCGTAGCTGGCCTTCTCATGCGCCCACAGGCGACTCAGACGGGATTCTCGGGCGGACATGCGGACTCGTGGGGCGGGGGCGCCTCATTATTGCGTCATCGCAGTGAAGCCGACATAGCCGGTTGGTAGCAGTGGGGCCTCGAAGCCAAAGCCAGAGCCAAAGCCGTGACGTGCAGGTGTCCTCGGTTTGGGCCGGCGGGTGTGGGTGGCCGAAGGAAAGCCAGTCCAAGGCGTAGAGCCAGGCCCTGCCTGGCTGCCAAAGCGGCCGCCGACGTCGACCTGGCCGCTGACGGACTTCCGCTACGCGCGTGCGGCGCGCCTGATCAATGCTTTTTCGCGTCGGCGCGTACGCCACGCGCGCCAATGCTGCTGCAGGCACGAGAAGATCACATACAGTGCCGGCGTGCTCAGCAGGGTCAGGCTCTGCGAGAACAGCAGGCCGCCGATCATCGCGATGCCCAGCGGCCGGCGCAGCTCCGAACCTTCGCCCAGGCCGATGGCCAGCGGCACCGCCGCCAGGATCGCCACCATGGTGGTCATCATGATCGGGCGGAAGCGCACGATGCTGGCCTCGCGCACCGCTTCCAGCGGGCTCTTGCCGTGCTCGCGCTGGGCCACCACCGCGAAGTCGATCATCATGATCGCGTTCTTCTTGACGATGCCGATCAGCAATACCAGCGCGATCATCGAAATCACCGACAGCTCGGTGTTGGTCACGAACAGCGCCAGCAGCGCGCCCACGCCTGCCGCCGGCAGCGTGGACAGGATCGTTACCGGGTGCACCAGGCTTTCGTACAGCATGCCCAGCACCAGGTACACGGTGATGACGGCGGCCAGCACCAGGATCAGCATCGAATTGGGGTTGAGCTGCACGTTGAAGCCGCCGCCATCGTTGATGCGGATATCGCCGGGCAGGCGCAGCCCGTCCACGGTGGCCTTGATGATCGCCTCGCCTTCGCCGGTGCTCACGCCTGGGGCCAGGTTGTAGCTCAGGTCCATGGTGGTGTACTGGTTCTGGTGGGTGATCTGCGGCGGGGCCAGCCCCGGTACCTGGCGCGCGACGGCGGTGATGGGAATCATCTCGCCGTTGCCGGCCCGCACATGGATTTCATCCAGCGCACGCGGGGTGGCGGTCTGTTCCGGCAGCGCGTTGACCACCACGCTGTACTGGTTGATGTCCGAATAGATCGTGGAAATCTGGCGCTGGCCGAACGCGCCGTACAGCGCGCCATCGATCGCACCGACCGATACGCCCAGGCGCGCGGCCTTGGCCCGGTCGATCTCGATGTTCTGGCGCAGCCCGGCGGTGTCCACGTCGGTGCCGACGTCGCGCAGCATGGGGTTCTTCTTCAGCGCGGCCTGCACCTTGGGCAGCCATTCCTGCAGCTGGGCCAGGTCGTTGCCCTGCAGCGATACCCGGTACTGCGCGCCCTGGCTGTTGCCACCGCCGCCATCGCTGGGAAGATCCTGGATGGCGCGCAGGCGCAGTTCCAGGTCCGGGTAACGGTCGGCCTTGGCGCTCAGCCGCGCCAGGGCCTGCGCGGTGGTTTCGCGGCGGCCTTCCTTGCGCGTCTTCAGTTCGATGTTGAACTGCGCGCTGGAGCCCTGGCGGCCGCTGCCCAGGCGCACGCCCACGGTCTTCACCGCCGGGTCGGCCATCAGCATGTCGGTGATGCGGCGCTGGCGGTTGACCATGTCTTCGAAGGAAACCGTGGCGCTGGAGTTGGCGCGGCCCCAGATCAGGCCGGTGTCCTGTGGCGGGAACGAGCCCTTTTTGACCGCACCGGCCAGCATCACCGTGGCCACGATCAGCAGGATCGGGGTCAGCGACAGCAGCAGCGCGTGGCGCAGCGAGAAATCCAGGCAGACCGTGTACACGCGCAGCATGCGTTCGTGCGTGGCATCCAGGAAACGACCGATCCGCGAGGGCTTGTCCGGTTCGGTATGCGCGCTCAGGAAGCGGCTGCACAGGGCGGGGGTGAGCGTGAGCGAGACGATCATCGATACGACGATGGCGGCGACCAGCGTCACGGTGAACTCGCGGAAGAACGCGCCGACCATGCCGCTGGCAAACAGCAGCGGAATGAACACCGCCACCAGCGAAGCGGTGATGGAGACGATGGTGAAACCGATCTCGCGCGCGCCGGTCAACGCCGCCTGCATGCGTGGCATGCCCTCGTCGAGGTGGCGCATGATGTTTTCGATCACCACGATCGCGTCATCGACCACGAAGCCGATCGCGATCACCAACGCCAGCAGGCTCAGGTTGTTCAGGGTGAAACCGAACACGTACATCACCAGGGCCGCACCGGCCAGCGACAACGGCACGGTGATCGCCGCGATCAGCGTGGGCGCCAGCCGGCGCAGGAACAGCGCCATGGTCAGGATCACCATCGCCAGGCTGATCAGCAGGGTGATCTGCACTTCGTGCAGCGACGAGCGGATGGTCGGGGTGCGGTCGAAGTACGGGGTGAGCGTGGTGCCCGGCTGCAGGTAATCGCGCAGCATCGGGATCTGCGCCTTGACCCGGTCCACCGTCTCCACGATGTTGGCCCCGGCGCGGGTGAACACGTACATCACCACCGCCGGCTTGTGGTCGAACCAGGCCGCCTGGTAGGCATCCTGCTGGCCGTCGTAGACGTTGGCCACGTCCTTCAGGCGGATCACCCGGCCATCGTCCTGGGTCTTGATCACCAGGTTGGCGAAGTCGGCCGCGCGCGCCACCGAATCGTTGGCGATGATCGCCGTGGTGGTGTTGCCATCGGTCAGGAAGCCGGTAGGCGAGGTCACGTTGGCCGCGCGCACCGCGTTGCGCAGGTCGTCGGGAGTGAGATTCAGCGCGTTGAGCAGGCGCAGGTTGACGTCCACGCGCACCGCCGGGGTGGAGGCGCCGGCGATATCCACCGACGACACCCCGCTGATCTGGCGGATGCGCTGGGCCAGCAGCGAATCGGCCACGTTGTAGAGCTCATCGGCCGATTGCGTCTGCGAGGTCAGCGCGATGGCGATCACCGGATCGTCGTTCGGGTTGGCCTTCTGGAACATCGGCGAACCCAGCCCGGAGGGCAGGTCGGCCTGCGCCGAGTTGATCGCGGTCTGCACGTCCAGCGCGGCCGAATCGATGTCCACCCCGCTCTGGAAGATCATGAAGACCAGTGAGCTGCCTTCGGAGCTGGACGAGCGCATCTGGTCCACGCCGGGCAGCTGGCCCAGGTGGCGTTCCAGCGGCGCGGTGACCGTGGAGGCCATGGTGGTGGCATCCGCCCCGGACTGGCTGGCGTGCACGAAGATCACCGGAATCTGGATGTTCGGCAGCGCCGACACGCCCAGTTTCAGGTAGCACATCAACCCCACCACGAACAGGCCGATGGCCAGCAGTGCGGTGCCGATCGGGCGGCGGATGAACGGGCCGGAGATGTTCACGCGCGGTCCTGGGTGGCGGCATGGCGCAGCGCGCGCTGTTCACGGCGCTCGCGCAGCCATTCGGAATAGCGCTCCATGTACAGGTAGATCACCGGCGTGGTGTACAGCGTGACCAGCTGCGAGATCAGCAGGCCACCGACAATCGCGATGCCCAGCGGGCGGCGCAGCTCCGACCCGATGCCGGTGCCCAGGGCCAGCGGCAACGCGCCCAGCATGGCCGCGGCGGTGGTCATCATGATCGGGCGGAAGCGCAGCAGGCAGGCGCGGCGGATCGCTTCGTGCGCGTTGGCACCGGCACGGCGCGCTTCGATGGCGAAGTCCACCATCATGATGCCGTTCTTCTTGACGATGCCGATCAGCAGCACGATGCCGACGATGCCATCCACCGACAGGCTCAGCCCGCACACCATCAGCGCCAGCAGCGCGCCCACGCCGGCCGGGGGCAGGGTAGAGATGATCGTGATGGGGTGGATGTAGCTTTCATACAGCACGCCCAGCACGATGTAGATCACCACCAGCGAGGCCAGCAGCAGCCACACCACATCGGTCTGGCTGCCGGTGAATTCCGCCGCCTTGCCGATGAACTGCGCATGCACCTGCGCCGGCATGTCCAGGCTGGCGCGGGTCTCTTCGATCGCCTTGACCGCATCGGACAGCGAGTAACCCGGGGCGACGTTGAACGACACCGTCACCGCCGGCAGCTGCTGCTGGTGGCTGACCACCAGCGGGGTGCTGGTGACCTTGCCTTCGGCCAGTGCCGCCAGCGGGATGATGTTGCCTGCGCCGACCGGAATGCCGGTGTTCTGCGCGCCGATGCCGGTGGCGGTGGACGAGTTTGACGAGGTGACCTGGCCGAAATTGGTGGCGTTGCTGCCGGTCAGCGCGCCGGCGCCATTGGAGGCCACCGCCAGCTGGTTCATCAAGGCGGTGCTGGTGCGGAACTCCGGCGCCACTTCCAGCACCACGCGGTACTGGTTGAGCTCGGTGAAGATGGTGGAAATCTGGCGCTGGCCGAAGGCGTCGTACAGGGTGTCATCGATGGTCTGCATCGGCACGCCCAGCACGCTGGCCTTGTCGCGGTCGATGGTCAGCTCCAGCGCGCGGCCCTGGTTGGACAGGTTGTTGTCCACATCGGCCAGCTCCGGGCGCTGGCGCAGCGCCTCGGTCAGCCGGGTGGCCTGCAGCGCGACCTGCGCGCTGTCCACGTCCGACAGCGAGTACTGGTATTCGGTGGCGGCCACGCGGGTATCCAGGGTCACGTCCTGCACCGGCTTGAGGTACAGCGCCACACCGGGAATGCCGGCCACGGCCTGCTGCAGGCGCGGCAGGATCTCATCCAGTCCGTCGCGGTCGCCACGCTCCTTCAGCACGATCGACAGCTGGCCCTGGTTGAGGGTGGGGTTCATGCTGCCGGCGCCGATGAAGGCGGCAACGCCGGTTACCGCCGGGTCATTGCGCAGCGCTTCGGCCACCGCCTTGGTGCGCTGTTCCATCTGCGGGAAGGCGATGTTCTGGTCGGCCTGGACCACGCCGGTGATCAGCCCGGTGTCCTGCTCGGGCAGCAGGCCCTTGGGAATGACGATATACAGCACCACCGTCAAAACCAGTGCGCCGGCAGCCACCGCCAGGGTCATGCGCTGGTGGTCAAGCACCCAGTCCAGGCTGCGTTCGTACAGGCCCACGGTGCGGCTCCACACGGTCTGCTTGCCGGCGGCGTGGGCGCGCTCATGCGCATCCTCGCCTTCGGGCAATGCGTCGGGCTTGAGCAGGTAGGCGCACATCATCGGGGTGAGCGTCAGCGAGATCAGCATCGACAGCACCACCGCGATGCTCAGCACCCAGGCGAACTCATGGAACAGCCGCCCGGTCACGCCCGGCATCAACAGCAGCGGCAGGAACACCGCCACCAGCGACACGGTCAGCGACAGGACGGTGAAGCCGATCTGGCGCGCGCCGATTTCGGCCGCTTCCGGGCCACTCTTGCCCTGTTCGATGTACCGCACGATGTTCTCGATCATCACGATCGCATCGTCGACCACGAAGCCGGTGGCCACCACCAGCGCCATCAGCGACAGGTTGTCCAGCGACATGCCGGCAAACGCCATCACCCCGAAGGTGCCCGCCAGCGACAGCGGCACCGCCACCGAGGGAATGATCGTGGCCCACAACCGGCGCAGGAACACGAAGATCACCGCCACCACCAGACCGATGGTCAGGATCAGGGTGAACTGCACTTCATGCACGGACGCGCGGATGGTTTCGGTGCGGTCGGAGAACACGTCCAGGTGCACGTCGGCCGGCAGCACGTTCTGCAGCTGCGGCATCAGCGCGCGGATGCGCTCCACGGTCTGCACGATGTTGGCGCCGGGCTGGCGGCGGATCTCCAGCAGCACTGCCGGCTTGCCATCGGCCCAGGCAGCCAGCTGGTCATTCTCGACCCCGTCGATCACCTGCGCCACGTCCGACAGCCGCACCGGCGCGCCGTTCTTGTAGCTGATGATGGTCTCGCGGTACTCGGCCGCGCTGGTCAGCTGGTCGTTGGTGCCGATGCTGTAGGACTGGGTCTTGCCGTTGAGCGAGCCCTTGGGCGCATTGACGTTGGCCTGGGTCAGCGCGCTGCGCAGGTCTTCCAGGGTCAGGCCCATGTTGGACAGCTGCGCCGGGTTGACCTGGATGCGCACGGCCGGGCGCACGTTGCCGGCAATGGAGACCAGGCCCACGCCCTGCACCTGCGACAGGCGCTGGGCCAGGATGGAATCGGCGTAGTTGTTCACATCGCGCAGCGGGCGCGTGTCGGAGGTGAGTTTGAGGGTGATGATCGCCGCATCGGCCGGATTCACCCGGTTGTAGACCGGCTGGTAGGGCAGCGACGAGGGCAGGGTGGCCTGGCGGATTGCCGCCTGCACGTCCTGCGCGGCGATGTCGATGTCCCGGTCCATCGAGAACTGCAGGATGATCGTGGACAACCCTGCCGACGAATCGGAGGTCATCAGCTCCAGCCCGGAGATCTGCCCGAACTGGCGCTCCAGCGGCGTGGTCACCAGCGAGGCCATGGTGGTGGCGTTGGCGCCGGGGTACTGGGTGGTGACCACCAGGCTGGGCGCATCGATTTCCGGCAGCGCCGACACCGGCAGCTGGCGGTAGCCAAGGATGCCGAGCAGCAGCAGGCCCGCCATCAGCAGCGAGGTGGCGATGGGGCGGCGGATGAAGATCGTCGAAAAGCCCACGGGCGGATCCTTGCTGTTACGTCAAACGGCGATGCGGAAAACCAACGCCGGCCACCGGGCCGGCGTTGCGGATGCGGCGTGCACGGTCAGCGTGGGCCGCCACCACGGCGACCACCAGGACCCTGCTTCTGCGCAGCGGCCTTGAGTTCGGCTTCGGTCGGCGCGGCCGGGGTTTGGCCCGGCTTCAGCGCGGTGACCTTGCTGCCCGGCTTGAGCCGGAACTGGCCTTCGCTCACCACCCGCTCGCCGCCCTTCAGGCCTTCGGTAACCTGCACGTGGCTGTCGCCCACTTCCACACCGCTCTTCACGGTCTGCATGGCCACCGTGTTGTCCGGCTTGACGATGTAGACGTACTCGCCATCAGGGCCGCGCATCACCGCCTGGGTGGGAATGACCACGCCGCCGGCAATCGTGCGCAGCTGCATGCGCACGTTGACGAACTGGCCCGGCCACAGCCGGTTGTCCTTGTTGTCGAACAGGGCGCGGGCGCGGAAGGTGCCGCTGTCGCTGCTGATCTGGTTGTCCACCACGTCCAGCGTGCCGCCATCGGTGAGCACGTGCGAATCGTTGCGGTCCAGCGCGGCAATCGTCACCCGGCCGGCCTGCTGCGCCTGGCGCACCTCCGGCAGCTGGCGCTCGGGCAGGTTGAACACCACGTGGATCGGATGTATCTGGGTCAGGGTGACCAGTGCGGTTCCGGCGCTGACCACATTGCCGGCGTCGACCGCGCGGATGCCGGCAATGCCGGAAATGGGCGCGGTCACGCGGGTGTACTGCAGCTGCACCTGGGCCGCGCGCATGCTGGCCTCATTGGCCGCTACCGCGCTTTCGTACTGGGCCACCTGGTTGCGCTGGGTGTCCAGGTCGGTCTTGGCCACGTACTGGCGGTACTCGGGCGAATTGGAGCGCTGGAAGTTCGAGCGTGCCGTGGCCAGCTGGGCCTGGTTCTGCTTCTTGGCTGCGGCGGCCTCGTCATAGCTGGCCTGCAGCGTGCGCGGATCGATCTGCGCCAGCAGGTCGCCCTGCTTCACTTCCTGGCCCTCCTTGAAGTTCAGGCTGATCAGCTGGCCGCCCACCTGCGGGCTCACCGTCACGGTGTTCATCGCGCTCACCGTGCCCAGCGCGCTGGCATAGACCGGCACGTCCTGGCGCATGGCATCGATCACCGTCACCGGCACCGGGCCGGTGTCGCGCTCGCCGTCCTTGCCGGCCTCGGCCTGCGGACCTGCCTTGGCGTCTTTGCCTTTGCCACCGCCAAGCATGCGCATGCCCACCAGTCCCACTACCAGTACTGCGATCACCAGCAGCACGATCTTCCAGAAACGCGACATTCAAAAACTCCTGAGGCTGGCGAAGGGCGGGGCCCGGTTGGCAGGTATGAAGGATACCCGGCAGCCATGACCTTTAATGCATGACAAATGGGACGGGCGATCAGACCCGCAAGCGCCGGCAAGGTTCAACGGGCCGAACCCCGGCGGCGGCCTCGGCGGCACCCTGCCGCCCCGCCAACCCTCGCCGGTAGCGCCGACTGTCAGTCGGCTGCTCTTCCCCCAACGCCCAGGGGCGCCGAAAGTTACAGCGCAAACCACCGTGATGCCCTACATTCAGGTTCAAAGCACCCAGATCCCCGTGGAGACCCGAATGCCCCGCCTCACGCTGCTGCTGTCCGCCCTGCTGCTTGCCTCGCCCGCGCTGGCTGCCACCGCCCCGGCAGAACGCCCGGAAGTCACCGCCGCCGCCGCCCGCCTGCAGGCCCAGGTGGTGCAGTGGCGCCGCGACTTCCACCAGCACCCGGAGCTGTCCAACCGCGAAGAACGCACCTCGGCCAAGGTCGCCGAACAGCTGCGCGCAATGGGCCTCAAGCCCCGGACCGGCATCGCCCACCACGGCGTGGTGGCCATCATCAAGGGCGGCAAGCCCGGCCCGCGCATCGCCCTGCGCGCGGACATGGACGCGCTGCCGGTGACCGAACAGACCGGCCTGCCGTTCGCTTCCAAGGCCACCAGCACCTATCGCGGCGAGCCGGTCGGTGTGATGCACGCCTGTGGCCATGATGCCCACACCGCCACCCTGCTGGGCGTGGCCGACGCGCTGGTGAAGATGCGCGACAACCTGCCCGGCGAAGTGATGCTGATCTTCCAGCCCGCCGAAGAGGGCGCCCCGTCGCCTGAAGAAGGGGGTGCAGCGTTGATGCTCAAGGAAGGCCTGTTCGCCGACTTCAAGCCCGATGCGGTATTTGGCCTGCACGTGTTCTCCAGCGTCCAGGCCGGGCAGATCGCGGTACGCGGCGGCCCGCTGATGGCTGCTTCGGACCGATTCGGGATCAAAGTGATCGGCCGCCAGACTCACGGCTCGGCGCCTTGGAACGGGGTCGACCCGATCGTGGCCACCGCCGATCTGGTGGGCACCGCGCAGACCATCGTCAGCCGCCGTTCCAACATCTCCAGGCAGCCGGCGGTGGTGTCCTTCGGCGCCATCAAGGGCGGTATCCGCTACAACATCATCCCGGACGAAGTGGAGATGGTGGGCACCATCCGCACCTTCGACGAAGGCATGCGCCAGCAGATCTTCGCCGACCTGCGCAACGTGGCCGAACACACCGCTGCCGCGCATGGCGCCAAGGCGCAGACCGAGATCTACGAAGCCGAAGGCAACCCGGCCACGGTCAACGACCCGGCCCTGACCGCGCGCATGCTGCCCAGCCTGCAGGCCGTAGTGGGTGAGGCCAACGTCTACGAGCCGCCGCTGCAGATGGGCGCCGAAGACTTCTCGCTGTATGCCCAGCAGGTGCCGGGCATGTTCTTCTTCGTGGGTTCCACCAGCGAAGGGATCGATCCGGCGACGGCGCCGGCCAACCACTCGCCGAAGTTCCTGCTGGATGAGAAGGCGTTGGATGTGGGCCTGCGGGCGTTGTTGCAGGTGAGCCTGGATTTCCTCAACAGCCCGAAGCCGGGCTGAGGTCGCACGACCAACGGTCGTGCGCTACTGGCGCAGGTCCCGCACGGTCCGCGCCGGCTGCTCGATGCCGGCGCTGGCCCGCCACGGGTTGATGTCCAATCCACCACGCCGGGTGTAGCGCGCTTCCACTTCCAGCCACTCCGGCTGGCAGCGCAGGGTGATCTCATTGAAGATGCGCTCCACGCACTGTTCGTGGAACTCGGCGTGCTCGCGGTAGCTCACCAGGTAACGCAGCAGCCCCTCGCGGTCGATGCGCGGGCCGCGGTAGCGCACGCTCACGCTGGCCCAGTCCGGCTGGCCGGTGACCGGGCAGTTGGACTTGAGCAGTGCCGAACCCAGCGTCTCGGTCACCACCTGGCCAGCAGTGGCCGACAGGTACTCCGGCGCGGGCGGACCGTAGCGCTCGATCGCCACGTCCAATCCATCCAGCGATTCGCCCTCGGCCGCTTCCACCAGCAACGGCACCCCGAACACCACGCTCACCACCGCCCCGGCACAGGTCGACAGATCGCCGGCAATGCGCTGGCGCGCCTGCTCGTCATCATCGAAGCGGGTGCTGTTGAGCGAGTTGAGGTAGAGCTTGAACGACTTGGATTCGATCAGGTTCGGCGAGGTGCACGGCACACTGATGGTGGCCACGGCCACGCGCGGCTTGCCGCGCCGGTCCAGCCAGCTCAGCTCGTAGGCATGCCAGCGGTCATGGCCGACGAACGGCAGATTGGCCTCGTCCACGCCGATCTCCTCGCGCGCGGCGCGACGGGGGATCGGGAAGAGCAGGGTGGGGTCGTACTGGGAGGGGTAAGCAACCTCGCGACCGAGGCTGGAGTCCTGGGGGGTATTCATGCCGCCATTTTACCGTGGCCCAAGGCTCCCGGTCGCCTGTTCAGAAAACCTCCCGACGCCTTCACGCCTGCGCCATGCCCCATTAACAAGGCCTGTGACACCTTGCCATCCAAGTCGTCCTATTCAAGACGGGAGTGTGTGGATGAGTACCGACAAGAAAGCCGATTTTTCCGGTGTCACCTCCAGCGTGGATACCACCGCGCAGAAGGTGGAAAAGGCTGATTTCTCCGGCGTGACCGCTTCGGTGGATACCACTGCCGAAAAGGTGGGGGGTAGCACCTACACCGTAAAGGCGGGTGATTCGTTGTCGAAGATCGCCAAGAACGAGCTGGGCGATGCCAACGCCTGGAAGAAGATTTTCGAGGCCAACAGCGACGTGCTGAAGGATCCCGACAAGATTTTCCCCGGCCAGACGCTGAAATTGCCGCCGAAGGAATAAGCCCGCTCCGCCTGCAGTCCACTTTCGATTCCCACGGAGGAATTCCATGAAGAAGACGTCCATCAGTACCGCCGTACTTGCCGCCCTGCTGGCCACCGTGGCCTTGGCTGGCTGCAAGAAGAAGGAAGACACCGCCGACAACAACGCCCAGCCGGCTACCCCGGTTGCGACGGCGCCGGCAGAACCAGCCGCGCCGCAGCCGATGACCGCTGCTGCCCCGGTGAGCGTTTCCGCCGTGACGGTGGGCAAGACCGCCGCCGCCGACAAGTCGGTTGCCCCGGTGGCGCTGTTCGGGCCAAAGGACATCATCATCGTTTCCTTCCGCACCGACGGCACCGCCAACAACGTCAACACCGGCGTCAGGTTGACCTATCAGGATGGTCAGGTGGCTGGTGAGAAGACCCAGGCCCTGAACACCACTGGCGCCGACACCACCAACGTCACTTTCGAAAATGCCAATGGCTGGCCGGTGGGCAAGTACCGCGCCGAAGTCACTGTAGATGGTCAGGCGGCAGGAACGCCGCAGGAGTTTGAGGTCAAGTAAGTCCCGCCGACTCTCTCCCGGCACGGGCTCACGATGGACGCAGCCGCGAGGCTGCGTCTTTTTTTGAACGAAGCTGCCTTCAGTTGGTTCAACGACACACCAATGCCGACACGGCAGCCTCAATCATCAAGCGGTACAAAGATTCCCGGAATGTCGGGATCCGTTGAGAAGATGAAGCGACTCTCATTGAGATCGCCGATCTTCTCCACCGCGGCCAAGTGTCCGAAAACGCGGGTCGAAGGTGCATCGAGAAACCGCTGCGCCCATTGATCGTTATCAACACCCAGTCGCGTGTGCACCGATCCCATGCACATACTCAGGCCGCAGGAGAGGCTCGCAACTGCGCCATCAGTGCCGACTGCCTGCGTCAAAGCACTGCGATAGTGATCTGCAAGATCCTGGGCCTCCATGATCTTGGCCGCCTCGGAGCTCATCTCATCCAACGCACGTGAAAATCCGGCGCTTGACCCGAGAACCTCTTCGGCGTGGGCGCGTGATAGTCCGCTGTACTCGATGAACTTGGATTCTGCAACAAGGTGGATTGAAGGGGCTGATTCCCTGGTTCGAAGGCTGTTAGCCTCTGTCGCCGGTGTGATGTCGAACCTTTCAGTGCCTTCGTTCTGTGAGGTCTGTTGAGCGACTCCAGTAATCAACTCTTTGGGCGGCGCGGTGTGGTCGGCTGCGTCGCTTGAGATGGCCGTATTCTCGCGCGTGCAGCCAATGTTCTGTGTCAGAAGGACAAGGAGCGCGACGGGAATGGCGCGTGGGACCATCCTGCGGCTGCCGACGGCGATAGATCTCGATCTGTTGCCCACATCAGTTCCCCAGGCAGCCGTGGTCTTCACAGTAGCCAGGAGGGTACGTCGGCGTGGGCGGTCTGGTTGCTGGTCCCTTGACCCAACCGCCGAATCCATCAACCACCCACGACCGACCACCTGACACGGCAACCTGGCAGAGGGTCTGGCAAAAGTATCGGTCCCCTTTGTACACGATCGTTGAAGATGCTGCCGCCTCCCCAGAGCCAAGTGCCAACCCGGTTCCAACCAGTAGCCTGCTGACGACGCGTGACTTCATCCCCTTCTCCAGCTTCGTGGACAGAGCGCCACAGGAGGAGTATTGACGCGACGCAGGGCGGCCAGTCCAGCCGACATCCAGTCCTACCGCCGCCGACAAGTCGGTTGCCGCTGGTGGAAGGAGCAACCTCTCACAGAACCGGAAGGAGTTTTGCCGAATTGGGAGGGAAGAAGAGCGAGATCAACGTTCAAGACCACTTTGATCGCGGTGTCGTAAAACATGAAATGCTTCATCTCGCTGGCGTAGACGATCTGTATGACAAAGTACGGGTCTGCCAGATCCATCTCGCGGTGATGGCATCATGAACAAGGTCCCCGGGCGCGTGGACGATGATGTTATCAACGGCATGATTGATTCCAGATCCAACGTCCAACGCCAGGAGAAGTGAAATGATGCGTCTCGTCCGGAAGTCGGCTTGGCTGCTGTTCTTGCTTCCCATCAGCGCATCGGCTCAGGACCAGGGCTTGTGGGGGTATGGCTGTGATCACTTCCTCTACGGCGCTTGCTTTCGAATTCCAAACGACATATCGGTGATACATACGGTTCCGGCAGATTTTAGTCTGCACACGTTCATGCGCGAAGAGCAGAGCGTATTGACGGTGTATGAGGGCGACGCACCTCAGCGCGTCACATCCGCCCCCGCAAAATCGCTGGAATTGTCGGCTAATGGCTATCGACTTCGTGGATTCATCGAACATCTGGGCGCGCGCTCTCGATATGTCGTGTTCGTGGATTCTCCGCGAGCGGGCGACATGTCTCTCCATCTCATCGGCGAGACGAATAGTCCAATGGACAAGAAGACGCTGGCTGCGGTTCTGGGGGGATTCCGCGTCTGTCGTTTCAAGCAAACGCGAAGCGATCAGATATTGGCGTGTCCCCGCCGCTCGGATTGGGGTCAACAGCTTGCAGCGTGGGTCGTCGGGTCGGCGGAAGATGACAGTGCGGCTGGGATGCGGAAGATTCCAAGGTGAGGTAGGTCTTGCCAACCGCGTACAGGTGTGGGGTGCGGGCTCAAGATGGACGCAGCCGCGAGGCTGCGTCTTTTCCAGTGCGTGGTGGAATTCCGACCGGCGGGTGGAGCCGCCGCTCCGTCCCAATACCGCCGCGTATGGACCGGCTTTGCTCCCCGGGTCTGAAACCGCGACAATGCGGGGGTTACCCGGCATCGCCATCGGCGATCACTCCGATCCGCAAGAGAGCCTCAGTCCCCCATGTCGAACACGCCCAAGATTCTTTACACGCTTACCGATGAAGCTCCGTTCCTGGCCACCCAGTCGCTGCTGCCGATCGTCGAGGCCTACACCGCCACCGCCGGCATCTCCGTCGAAACCCGTGACATCTCGCTGTCCGGCCGCATCCTGGCGCTGTTCCCGGATTTCCTGAAGGACGAGCAGAAGGAAGCCGACCACCTGGCCGAACTGGGCCAGCTGGCGACCACCCCGGATGCCAACATCATCAAGCTGCCCAACATCAGCGCTTCGGTGCCGCAGCTCAAGGCTGCCATCAAGGAACTGCAGGACCAGGGCTACGCCCTGCCGAACTACCCGGACGTGCCCACCGACGACGTCTCGCGCGACATCAAGGCGCGCTATGACAAGGTCAAGGGCAGCGCGGTGAACCCGGTGTTGCGCGAAGGCAATTCCGACCGCCGTGCCCCGCTGTCGGTCAAGAACTACGCCCGCAAGCACCCACACCGCATGGGCAAGTGGTCGAACGAATCCAAGTCGCACGTTTCGCACATGGATGGCGGCGATTTCTACGGCAGCGAAAAGTCGACCACCCTGGCCGCCGCCGGCAACCTGAAGATCGAACTGCAGCAGGCCGACGGCAAGACCGTGGTGCTGAAGGAAAAGACCGCCGTCAAGGCCGGTGAGATCGTCGATGCCGCCGTGATGAGCCGCAGCGCGCTGGCCGCCTTCGTGCAGGCGCAGATCGCCGATGCCAAGGCCAGGGGCGTGCTGTTCTCGCTGCACCTGAAGGCCACCATGATGAAGGTCTCCGACCCCATCATGTTCGGCGTGGCTGTCGAAGCGTTCTACAAGGATGTGCTGGCCAAGCACGCTGATGTGCTCAAGCAGGCCGGCTTCGATCCCAACAACGGCATCGGTGACCTGTATGCGCGCCTGCCGCAGCTGCCTGAAGCCACCCAGGAAGCCATCAAGGCCGACCTGGCTGCCGAGTACGGCAAGCGTCCGGGCCTGGCCATGGTCAATTCCGACAAGGGCATCACCAACCTGCACGTGCCCAGCGACGTCATTGTCGACGCCTCGATGCCGGCGATGATCCGCGACTCCGGCGGCATGTGGAATGCCGACGGCAAGCTGCAGGACACCAAGGCCGTCATCCCCGACCGCTGCTACGCCGGGGTGTACCAGGCCGTGATCGACGACTGCATCGCCCACGGCGCGTTCGACCCGGCCACCATGGGTTCGGTGCCGAACGTCGGCCTGATGGCACAGAAGGCGGAAGAATACGGCTCGCACGACAAGACCTTCCAGATTCCGGCTGATGGCACCGTGCGCGTCACCGACGATGCCGGCACCGTGGTGTTCGAACACGCCGTGCAGACCGGCGACATCTGGCGTATGTGCCAGACCAAGGACGCCCCGATCCAGGACTGGGTCAAGCTGGCCGTCAACCGCGCCCGCCTGAGCGGCACCCCGGCGGTGTTCTGGCTGGACGCTGCGCGCGCACACGATGCGCAGGTCATCGCCAAGGTTGAAACCTACCTCAAGGACCACGACACCAACGGCCTGGACATCCGCATCCTGGCCCCGGTGGACGCCACCGCGTTCTCGCTGGACCGCATCCGCAAGGGCGAGGACACCATCTCGGTCACCGGCAACGTGCTGCGCGATTACCTCACCGACCTGTTCCCGATCATGGAACTGGGCACCAGCGCCAAGATGCTCTCCGTCGTGCCGTTGATGGCCGGCGGTGGCCTGTTCGAAACCGGCGCCGGTGGTTCGGCGCCCAAGCACGTGCAGCAGTTCGTGGAAGAGGATTACCTGCGCTGGGATTCGCTGGGTGAATTCCTGGCCCTGGCCGCCTCGCTGGAGCACCTTGGCAACCGTTACAACAACGCCGGTGCCAGCGTGCTGGCCAAGACCTTGGACCAGGCCAACGGCCAGTTCCTGGACAACGACAAGTCGCCCTCGCGCAAGCTCGGTGGCATCGACAACCGTGGCAGCCACTTCTACATCGCGCTGTACTGGGCCCAGGCCCTGGCCGCGCAGGACGACGATGCCGCACTGAAGGCACGCTTCGCCCCGCTGGCCAAGGCGCTGGCGGACAATGAGCAGGCCATTGTCGCTGAGCTCGCTGCCGTGCAGGGCAAGCCGGTGGACATCGGCGGCTACTACCGCCCGGACGTGGCCAAGGCCAGCAAGGCGATGCGCCCGAGCAGCACCTTCAACACGGCATTGGCTGCGTTGTAAGCGTTCGATTCCACCCCTGCGGTGATCGACGAGAAACCCGCGCTTCGGCGCGGGTTTTTTGTTCTGTACCGAAAGTACGTGGTGTCCGTCAGGTGCAGTGGTTGACAGTATTCTTGTCAGCAAGTGATCGCGGGCAGCGCCGTCATGCTGTATCGATCTTCAGGCGATTCAGCGGATCAGCTCAATTGACCACATGGCGTCGTTGCTGTCGTCATGCAAGATCAACGCGAACTCCGAATCTCTGTATACCTCAATGGGTACCGAGGTTGGGTGCGGGAGCTGTGGCCAAGCGGGCAATGAGATCCTGGCACCAGACTCTCCAGCGGGGAGTGACCAGAACGCGTCGCCTGCCTTGGCAACGATCAGATGCAGGCGACCAGCCATGTCATTGACCTGGTAGTACGAGATTCCGTCGCGCTCGAACTCGTACAGGTGCCAAACCGGATGGAGGCTCTGGTTATGTACGTCAGGGAACGCTTGTCCCAGGCCACGCTTGGCTTGTTCCTTACCATGATCATCCCATTGGGCGAAGGTGACAGCGGGAAGCATGGAAAGCGCAGCGGCGATGATGGCTGGCCAAACAGAAGACGAACGCACGAAAGCCTCATTGCGAAGGAGGGGGCTATCTATGCTATTTGCTGCCACGGCTCCAATCATTGAACAATCTCTGAGACTGCGGTGACGAGAAGTCGCGCCGGAATCGATAAGGTGAGTAGTTTGCGCCGAACCGCGGTTTTAGGACTTTGACGAAAGTGGAGTGCCAGTTTGAGCATGGTTTGACGCTGATGATTCAGGAAAACTGAGACGTCCGCCCCCACTCAGTAGGCTAACCGAGGCCTCCATCAGCATCCTGATGTGACGGCAATCAACATCGATCCGAGATCGCTCATCTGCTGCGAGGGGAAAAGTCCATCGAGGTGATTGCAGGAGGTTGAATCCATCGCTAACGTTCCGTCGCCAAGTGCCCGCATCAATACGAAGTGGGCTTGGAAGGAGGAGTAGCGCGTGCAACGGGAATGGTGGAAGGAGGGTGTCAGGGTTGATTTTCGCATTCGTCCCGAGGGGCTTGCACTTGCGGTTGTGTATGCCCTGGCCTGCTGGGGGGCTCGCAAGTTGTCGCTGGACCAGTTTTATCTTCCAGCAGGCGTGCGTATAGCTGCGTTGCTTGTCTGCCCGCCAAGACTATGGGCCTATCTGATTCTCGGGGAGTACGCGTACTTTTCGCAAATGCGCTACCCTTTGGTCGAGAAGTACGGGCTCGCGTGGGTGGTCGCTGCATCGGCCTTCTTGATGCCCGCTACGGCGATGGTTATGCATCTTCATCGGCGACGCCTTGCAGAGAGAATCGATGTATGGATTCTGTCGGTCGCTGCAGTATCCGCCATCGTAGTTACGGTGCTGAATGTTGCCATGTCGCACGCACTATGGCCGATGCCACATCCAGTGCCATTTCTCACTCGCGCCGTGCGCTACGCGTTGGGTGATTTTCTTGGAATACTGACAGTCGCGCCTTTGGCGATGCTATGGTTGCGTCGCGGCGCTAGAGTGGTATGGAGCCTTGTCCACCTGTGGCCATCGGTAGTGGCGATAATGGTTATGCTCGCGCTGGGTCTGGCGGCGGCTCTGCTCAATTTGGATTGGTCTGGTGCCAGGACAAGTTTGCAGCTCTCCATGGCCATACCTGTAATCGCCATGACGTGCATGCACGGATGGAGGGGTGCGGCAGTTGGATTGCCCATCCTCAACTTGATGATAGGCCTCACGACGCCTGCGCCGACGCGCCTCTCCTTCGATCACGATACCTTTGTCACCCAGCAGATCATGGCGGTCGCCGGGATAGCGCTGCTTGCGCTCGGCTCGCGTATCACACATCACTACCACCAGCATCGTAAAGGCGATATCGCCAAAGACATGGCGATAAAGCACGTCCGATCGTCGCACATGGCAAGCGAAATGGACCTCCGCGAACGAGCCCTGAGCATGCGCACGCTGGGAGACGGTCTGGACCAGACACTCAGCCAGATTGCGCAGGTTCTGGAAGAGAGTGGCAATCCCGGCCTCGCCAAGAGTCTGTTGCGCATCTCGGTGTCGAACTCAAGGCAGTTTCGAGGTGAGACAAGCATGGTGTATCCGACTTCGCTGGAACACGTCGGTCTCTATCTCGCCCTGCAGATTGGAGGAATCAACGAAGCGTGGAACCAGACAAATCGCGTTGCGGATCCCCGCCTGGTGGGGGATCCCTGCACGTTCAGCATGGGGCTGCAGCTGGCCGCGTACCGCACGCTGGTGGAGGCTACCTCCCTGCTGCTCAAGCATGAGGCGGGGCAGATCAAGATCCGGGCGCGCTGCGGCCGCATGGGTGGGTATCGAGGCATGGTGGCCAGTGTTGCGCTCCTCGATTCCGGTGCGCACCTGTCTGAGTCAACCATGAGACTGGCGGTCGAGCGGCTGACCGGGCGTACCTTGGCCTACGGGGGTACCGTGCAGTGCCGTCGTAACCGCGTGCGGATCCTGCTCATCGAGGCCTCCGCTGGATCAACGGGCGATATGGGCGTGCAATCCGCTGCGTGATGAAGGCTTGGGCGGTCGCCATGGTGTGGCGGGCTTGCCGGCCATGGGCCGGCACCACTATGGTGAGGGTCGGTCCTTCCGGTCGCGCTGCATGGCTGTTG
Organism: Stenotrophomonas sp. AB1(2024); assembly: GCF_037482345.1. Lineage (NCBI taxonomy): Bacteria > Pseudomonadati > Pseudomonadota > Gammaproteobacteria > Lysobacterales > Lysobacteraceae > Stenotrophomonas > Stenotrophomonas sp. AB1(2024). The sequence continues at coordinate 1,567,235 of NZ_JBBHKO020000001.1, read as the reverse complement.
CCGAATCCCCCGATGACGATGCGCTGGCCGCGCGCCTTGCCGCGCTGATCCGTGATGGCTTCGAGGACTACCACGCGCGTTTTGCCGGGGTGACCCGCCGCGCGCGGGTGCGCTTCGAGACCCGCGACTGGACCGGTGCGCGCCAGGACGCGGTGGAACGCATCGGGCTGTATGACCGCTGCATTGCTGAAACCGTGGATGTGTTGCGGCGTGCCGCAGGCGAAGCCGTTGGTGAGCGCAGCCTGTGGCTGCAGATCCGGACGGCCTACGCGGGGCTCGTTGCCGGGCTGATCGACGCCGAGCTGTACAAGACCTTCTACAACACCCTGGCCCGGCGCCTGTTCGCCACCGAAGGCGTGGACGCGGAGGTGGAGTTCATGGCGCTGGACGCGGAGCCGTCCGACGCCATCACCCATCCGGTGGCGCGGCATACCTACGCGTTGTCGGCCACGCGGCCGGCCGAGGCGTTCATGCGGGTGCTGGGTGATTACCGCTTCGGCGTGCCCTACGCCCACCAGCTGCGCTGTGCGGCAGCCATTGCCGTGCGCCTGCAGGACGACCTGCAGCACTGGGGTGCCCAGCCGGTGCGCAGCATCGAGCTGCTCGACACCGTGTTCTACCGTGAGCGCCGCGCGTATCTGGTGGGCCGGGTGTTTGGCGAACACCGCTTCTCGCCCTGCGTGATCGCGCTGGTCAACGACGATAACGGCCTGCGTGCCGAGGCCGTACTGACCCGGCGTCGCGACGTGGCGCACCTGTTCGGCGTATCACGCAGCTACTTCCAGGCCGACCTGGCCACGGTGGGCGATGCGGTGGTGTTCCTGCGCAGCCTGCTGCCGGCCAAGCCCATCGATGAGATCTACACCGTGCTGGGCCGTGCCAAACAGGGCAAGACCGAGCGCTACCGCACCTTCTTCCGGCATTTCCAGGACCATTCCGATGAGCAGCTGGTGCACGCCGATGGCACTCCCGGCATGGTCATGGCGGTGTTCACCCTGCCCAGCTACCCGCTGGTGTTCAAGCTGATCCGCGACCGCTTCGCCTGGCCCAAGACCATGACCCGGCACCAGGTGGAAGAGAAGTACGCGCTGGTGTTCAACCTGGACCGCGTCGGCCGCCTGCTCGACGCGCAGCCGTACCGCCATCTGCGCTTTCCGAAGACGCGTTTCTCACCGGCGCTGCGCGAGGAGCTGCTGACCCAGTGCGCAGCCAGCGTGCGTGAAGAGGGCGACAGCCTGGTGATCGCGCTGTGTTACGTGCAACGTCGCTTCCGCCCGCTCAACCTGTACCTGCGCGAGCAGACCGCCGACGCGCGGCGCGCAGCGGCGCTGGACTACGCGCAGGCGATCACCGACATGGCGCGCAACAACATTTTCCCGGGCGACATGCTGCCCAAGAACTTCGGCGTCTCGCGGCATGGGCGCGTGGTGTTCTATGACTATGACGAGCTGTGCCTGGTGAGCGATTGCGTGTTCAGGGCCTGGCCGCAACCACGCAACGCTGACGAAGCCATGGCAGACGAGCCGTGGTTCCATGTGGGCCCGCGTGACGTGTTCCCTGAGCGCTTCGCCCCGTTCATGGGGTTGCCGGCCGACGAGCTTGCCGGCGTGCGCGAGCACCATGGGCACCTGTTCGATCCGCAGTGGTGGCAAAAGCTGCAGGCGCGTTTCGCCGCGGGCGACTATCCCGATACGCCGCCTTACGCAGCCAGCCACCGGCTGGCTTGATTCCCTTCCGCCTGCCGACCTCCGGGTAACGCCAGACTCAGCGGTCCAGCCGCTTGCGCAGCACGCTGCGGATAGTGGCGGCGGTGGCCGCATCGAGCTGACCCAGTACCCCGCGTGCCAGCTCGGGGATATGCGCGGTGGTATCGCCACCGGCAGTAAACACGTAATGATCGAACAGTGCGCGCCAGTGGGCCCGTTGCGCCGGTGGCAACCCACGCAGCGCCAGCAGCGAGAGCATCAACGCGTTCATCGGCGCGTCCATCCAGGCCGGCACCGGCCGCCACCAGTAGTTCACCAGCACGTTGAAATCGTCCAGCCCCTCCATGTGGTGCCACCACAGCGAAGGAATGAACACCGCATCGCCCGGGCCCAGTTCGGCCACCTGCGCGCTGGCCATGGCGCGGGCAAAGCGTGGAAAGCGGTCCAGGTCCGGCGCGGCGAAGTCCACCAGGCTCACCGCCTGGCCGGCCGGGGTGAAGTCCAGCGGCCCCACATACAGGTTGCCGATCTGATCGGGCGGAAACAGGGTGACCCGGCGGCGGCCGGCCGCCACGCAGGCCAGGTTGTCCGGTACGTCGTGGTGGGCGGCAATACGCGATCTGTTGCCGATCCAGATGCTGGCCAGCGGCTCGTCCACCCCCAGTGCCAGCGGGTTGTCCTGGCCGAAGCCGGGCAGGAAGCTGTCCAGGGTGGTGGAGGCAACATAGATGGTGGGCGGGGCAGGGGTGCTGCGGTACTTGAGCAGCGTGTCCAGCACCACCTTCAACGCAATCTGCTCGCGGCGGAAATTGAAGCCGCTCATGTCCGCGTTGTAGAAGATCCGGCCTTGCGCTTCGGGGGGCGCGGTGGTGGCCGTCACCGGCATCGTGCCGTGGTCGTACCGCTTGAGATGGGCGACTGCGGCGTCGGCCGAGTCGCGCGCGGCGCTGACCATTGGCCAGTCCGCCACCAGCCCGCGGATCACCTTGGGCGTGGTCCAGGTGGGCAGGACCTGCGCCAGCCGGTGGCGGTCGAGGTCGCGCACTTCGTCGATCGGGCCGGGCGTTGCAGGCATGGCAGGGTCGCTTGCGGGCGGTGGCGGTGTGGCGAGTGTAGACCCGCCACACCGCTGCTGCTCAGAACTTGTAGCGAACGCCAAACATGTAGCGCGGGCCGGTCTGGGTGGCGTAGCGCAGCATGTTGGTATGGCGCGAGTACGTGCGCATGGTCTCGTCGGTGAGGTTGATCGCCTCCAGGCTCAGCGACAGCTGGTCGCTGACCGCGTAGCTGATGTTGAGGTCGAGCTGGCCGTAATCATCGGTGTAGTTCGGGTTGGGCCCCTGGCCGCCGATGCCGTTGAGGAACTTCTCGCGCCAGTTGTAGGCCGCACGGATCTGCCAGCTGTTCTTGTCGTAGAACAGCACCAGGTTGGCCGAATCGCTCAGGCCCACCATCGGGTACTGGTCGCCCAGGCTCAGGTCATCGAAGGTCAGCCCCGACTTGACCTTGGTGTAGTTGGCCGCCACGCCGAAGCCGGATTGCCCGAACAGGTGCTGCACCGCGATTTCCCAGCCATCGAGATGGTCCGAACGCTGGTTGGCCGGCAGGGTGATGTCGAACCCGGCCACCGGGTCGCCGGGCTGGCCGACGATGGTGCCGGTGAGCTGCCCGGCCGAGTTGGTGCCGGTGGCGGTCACGCCGGGCTGGCCGTTGAAGTTGGTGAAGATGTAATCGCGGATGCAGGGCATGTCGCTCACCCCGCAGCCGTCCGCCAGCGCCGCGTTCCAGTAGGCGCCGCCCACCGGGGTATGCAGGTTGCCGGTGTTCTCGCGCACGATGGTGTCGCTGATGAAGTTCTTGATGTTCTTGCGGAAGAAGCCGACCGAGGCGTAGCTGGATTCGCCGTAGTACCACTCCAGCGACAGGTCGAAGTTGTCCGACAGCAGCGGTTCCAGCGCCGGGTTGCCGCGCGAGCCGGTGCCGCCCTGCGTGCGCACGATGCCCGCCAGGGTCTGCCCGCTCTGGATCTGGGTCCAGCCCGGGCGGCCCAGGCTGCGGCTGTAGCTGCCGCGCAGTGCCAGCGTATCGCTGAGGTCCAGTTTCAGGTCCAGGTTGGGCAGCACGTAATCGTACTTGCCGCTATCGCTGATGAAGCCGCTCTCGCTGGCGTAATCGATGTTGAGTTCGTTGGCCGAGCTCCAGCTGATGCCGTTGGGCACCCGCACCATCGCCGTGGAATCCACGTCGGTCTGTTCATAGCGCACGCCTACCGCCACGTTCAGCGGCATCGACCAGTCGAACGTGGTGCGGTACTGCAGGAAGGCGCTCTTGGACTTTTCGTTGGTGCGGATGTCTTCGGAGTATTCGGTGGGCGCGAAGTAGCAGGTCGGGCAGGCCGGGCTGCCGGCACTGCCGACCTGGGCCGCGCGCGCGATCAGGCGGTCGTAGTCGAACACCAGGAACTGGCCGGTCATGCGCGGATCGTTGTGCCCGGAGAAGGCATCGAAGTACTTGGCCATGTCGTCGGCGTACCAGATGCTGTCATCGTAATCGGCGGGCGTGCCCACGCCGCCCCAGCTGTCGCGCTGCATGATCGCCGAGGCCGAACGGTTCTTCACGTCGGTATAGCCCACGCCGAAGTCCAGCGCGGAATAGTCGGCGAACTTGAATGTGCCGCGGCCCTGGTACTGGTCCACCTCGGACTTGTTGTAGCTGTTCTGGAACACCGAGCCGGTAACCAGGGCATCGGCGGCCTGCACGCCACCCGGCGGCAGGGCGATGTTGATGATCGGCAGGTCGCCGCTGTAGTCCACGGTGGTCTTGCCACGCACGAAGGCGGCCACGCCAAGCACGCCGGCCGAACCGTACTTGCTGTCCGGCTGGGATTCGGCGCTGGAATTATGCGCGTCGAAGGACAGGGTCAATGCATCGTTGACTTCCCATTCCACGTTGAAGCCCAGCGAGTCCATCTCGTTCTTGGTGGCCAGCCGTGCGCCGCCCATCGACACGTCCGAGTTGGTCATGTCCTCGCTGTAGATGATCGGCGCAGCGACCGGGCCGTTGGTCCAGATGCTGTCGCCGGGGCCGTAGTTGAACCATACCGAAAGCTCGCTGCGCTGCTGCTGCACCTTGTTCTCGACATAGGTGTAGTCCAGCGTGGTGGTCACGTTGTCGACCGGCTTCCACTGCAGGGTGGCCTGGGCGTTGGTGCGCTGGCGCTGCACGCCGTTGACGTTGTAGGCGGTGTTCTGCGGGCGCCCGTACACATCGTTGGCCCCCGGACGATTCTGGATGCGGTCGGCATAGCCCTGGCCTGGCTGCGGCAGCGCGCGCCAGTCGGTGGTGTCGTCGCCCTCGAGCGTGGCCCAGCCCTCGGCAACCGTGGCCTGGTTGAAGCCGGAATCACGCTCCTGGTAGCTGCCGCTGAGCATGTAACCGAAGCGCCCATCGTCGGTCTTGTCGCTGAAGATGCCCGAGATTTCACCGGTGTACTTCGAGCCCTGGAGGGTGCGCGGCAGGTTGTCGTTGGAGGTGTCGCTGACCGCCTTCAGGCCGACGCTGACCACGGGCTCCGATTCCAGCGGGCGCAGGGTCTTGACGTTGATCGTGGCACCGATGCCACCGGTCGGGTTGTCGGCGCGGGTGGTCTTGAACACTTCGACAGCCGAGATCGATTCCGATGCGATGTTGGCGAAATCGAACGAGCGTGAGCTGGACAGACCGGCGCCGCCGTTGCCCAGGTTGGACGCGGGCATCTGGCGGCCGTTGAGCAGCACCAGGTTGAAGTCCGGGCCGATGCCGCGCACGGTCACCTTGGAGCCTTCACCGCTGGCGGTGCGGTCGATCGACACGCCGCTGATGCGCTGCAGCGATTCGGCAAGGTTGGTATCGGGGAACTTGCCGATGTCCTCGGCCACGATGCCATCGACCACGCCCTGACTGTCGCGCTTGAGGTTCATCGACGAGGTGAGGCTGCCACGGATACCGGTGACCTGCACCGTATCGAGCGTAGTCGGGTCGAGACCTTCGGACGACGACGCAGCGCCATCGCGGGTGGTGTCCTGCGCCCATGCCGGCCCGGCCAACACGGCGAGCAGGGCGGAAGTGAGCATTGCCTTGCGGGGTACGGCCTTGTACGTCTTCATGGAAGCTCCCTCCCCAGGGAAATCGGTAATGGCAGTTCTACGGTGTCTGGCGCGATTCAACAACGATGTGGCCGGATTGGGCCCACGCCTGACAGCGTTGTCAACAAACTGCCATGTGGCGCCTGTTTCGTTGTGTACCCACAGGTGTCTCTTCATGTCCTGAAGCAGGGTGCTGTACAGCCGCTAAACGCTGCAACGCAGGCCTTTTCACCCGGTTTTACCGTGACGTGGCGCGCCCGATTCAGTCAGGGCGCGCCGTTGTGCAGTGCAGAACGAAACTGCGCAGGATGGGATTTCGGGTCGCCGTTGGCTGATGTCGCGCCGGCTGACCAGTTGTCTGACAGCGCTGGACAACGGCACGCCGAGCGGGTTCCATGTCTGGCCGCCGCATGGCTGGCAATTCCCATCAGAAGGACAGGCAATGGACACATCCACCGTGGTTCGCGGGCAACACGTACAGAGCACTCGCACGGCGCTGGCCGTGATGACGGCCATCTTCTTCATGTGGGGCTTCATCACCTGCCTCAACGACATCCTGATTCCGCACCTCAAGGCGGCGTTCTCGTTGACCTGGGTGCAGGCCATGCTCATCCAGTTCACCTTCTTCGGCGCGTATTTCCTGATGTCGCTGCCGGCGGGGCGGCTGGTCGCAGCGGTGGGTTACAAGCGCGGGATCGTGGCCGGGTTGGCCATTGCCGGGGTCGGCGCATTGCTGTTCTGGCCAGCGGCGGGGCTGCACGTGTACGGGCTGTTCCTGGGCGCGCTGTTCGTGCTCGCCACCGGCATCACCGTGCTGCAGGTGGCGGCCAATCCGTATGTCGCCTTGCTGGGTCCGGAGCAGACCAGCTCCAGCCGGCTCACCCTGGCCCAGTCGATGAATGCGCTGGGCACCACCATCGCGCCGCTGTTTGGTGGTCTGTTGATCCTGGCCGCCGAACCGCGCAGCGCCGAGCAGCTGGCGCTGCTGCCGCAGGCCGAGGCACTTGCCTACCGTGCGGCCGAGGCACAGTCGGTACAGGTTCCGTATTTCGGCCTGGCCATTGTGTTGTTTCTGCTGGCCGCCGCCATCTGGACCTTCCGCCTGCCCAGCATCGTCGGCGTGGAAGACAGCAGCGAACGCGGAACTCTGGGGGCGGCATTGCGCCACAAGCACCTGGCCTTCGGCGTGCTGGCAATCTTCTTCTATGTGGGCGCTGAAGTATCGATCGGCAGCGTGCTGGTCAACTTCCTGTCCATGCCGGGTATCGGCGAAGGGCTTACCGAGCAGGAAGCCACCCGCTATGTATCGCTGTACTGGGGCGGTGCGCTGGTGGGCCGCCTGGCCGGTACGTTCCTGCTGGCGCGCTTCGATCCGCGTCGCCTGCTGGGCCTGTTCGCGCTGGTGGTGATGGGCCTGCTGGCGGCGACCATGCTGGGCACCGGCGAGATCGCCAAGTGGAGCGTGGTCAGCGTGGGCCTGTTCAACTCGATCATGTTCCCGACCATCTTCGCGCTGGCCATCGGCGGCCTGGGGCCGCTCACCGGGCAGGGCTCAAGCCTGCTGGTGATGGCGATCGTGGGCGGTGCGGTGATTCCGCTGGCGGTGGGTTGGCTGGCCGACCATTACGGGCTGCAGGCGTCCTTCCTGCTGCCGATGCTGTGCTACCTGTTCATTGTGTTCTACGCGTGGCGCGGTTCGCGCCGTTACGCCTGAAGCCTCAGCGTCGTCGCGGTGCGTGGGTGGATTCACGCACCAGCACAGCGTGGTCCACCGTGACCATGCGGCCGGCCTCGGGCGAGCGGATGCGTTCGATCAGCTGCTCGGTGGCCAGCCGGCCCATGCTGTCGGTGGGCTGGCGCACGGTGGTCAGCGCCGGATAGATGTGCCCGGCGATGGGGGTGTCGTCGAAGCCGCACACCGAAAGATCCCGCGGCACGCGCAGGCCACGCTGGCCGGCCACGCGGAACACCGCGGCGGCCATGTCGTCGTTGGCCGCGAAGATCGCGGTCGGCGGCTCGGGCAGATCCAGCAGGGCGTTGGCTGCCTCGATGCCCGACTCAAACGAGAATTGGCCATTGACCACCAGCGCCGGGTCGTAATCGATACCTGCCTCGCGCAACGCCTGGCGATAACCGGCCAGGCGCCACTGGCACGCACCGTGCGCGCGCGGTCCCTTGATGTGTGCAATGCGGCGGTGACCCTGCGCGACCAGGTGGCCAATCAGTTCCACCACCGCCGTGGTCTCATCCATGCGCACGCCGATGCGGCCTTCGGGGTGGCGCGGGGCGATGCTGGAAAACGGAATCTCGTTCTCTTCCAGGTAGGCGAGCACCACCGCATCGTCGGTCAGCGGCGGGATCAGCACTACGCCATCGGGGCGCGAATTCTCGAACAGCGCGGCCAGGTCGGGCAGGGTGCGCCGACCGATGCCCACCGGACCCAGGATGAGGTTGTAGTGGTGCGCATGGCAGGCTTCCAGCATGCCGTTCTGGATTTCCATCAGGTAATTGCGTGAGGGATTGTTGTAGACCAGCGCCAATGCATACGAGCGTTGCCCGGCCAGGCTGCGCGCGGACAGGTTCGGTTTGTAGCCCAGCCGCGCCACCGCCGCCAGTACACGTTCGCGCGTTTCCTCACGCACGTTCGGCTCATGGTTGAGCACGCGCGACACGGTCTTGATCGAAACGCCCGCAACGGCGGCGACATCCTCGATACGACTACGCATGGTGCGATGGATCCTCTGGAAGAGCCGGTCGGCGGCTGCCGATGGTAATGCGCTTGTGTCGCTTCGGGGGTTGCCAATGCAGGCGGATGGTGCCACGACGCAGGGCCTTCGTGCACGACGTTCGAATTCCATGCGGCGTTGCAACAGCAGACAGCGATGGGTGTCGCGTCGGCAAACCGCGAGCCCAGCAACCACGGTGCTGGCAGGACATGGACCTCGGCAAATGGTTGACAGCGCCACGTCCGACTTATATGACAGCGCTGTCACCGGAGGCGCCGAAACGGCCTGCGTCCGGTCCATCATCCGTAAATTCCATTGGAGGTAGAGGTTCGTGAGCAGCGCCCGGAAAACTCTTCTCACCGTCTGTGTGCTGACGGCATTGACCACCCAGGGGCAGGCCGCGTCCGCCGCCGAGCGCCTGCAGGACTGGCCGCACGTGACCAGCGCCATCGCCACCGACCCGGCCATCGAAAGCCGCGTGCGCAGCATCCTTGCGCAGATGACCCTGGCGCAGAAGGTCGGGCAGATGACCCAGCCGGAGATCAAGCAGATCACCCCGGAGCAGGTGCGCACCTACTACATCGGCTCGGTGCTCAACGGTGGTGGCTCGTGGCCGGGCATGGACAAGCACGCCAGTGTGGCGGACTGGGTCAAGCTGGCCGATGCGTATCATGCCGCTTCGCTGGCCACCGATGCGCGCACCCCGGTGCCGGTGATCTGGGGCACCGATGCCGTGCACGGGCACAGCAATGTGTACGGCGCCACGCTGTTCCCGCACAACATCGGCCTGGGCGCGACCCGCGATGCGGAACTGATCGAGCGCATCGGCGCGGCCACCGGCAGCGCCACCCGCGCCACCGGCATCGGCTGGGTGTTCGCGCCTACGCTGGCCGTTGCGCACGACCCGCGCTGGGGCCGCACCTACGAGAGTTTCTCGTCCGATCCGGCGATCGTGCGCGACTACGCGCAGGCCTACGTCAAGGGCGCGCAGGGCCGCTTCACCAGCGACGGCAACGTGGTGGCCACCGCCAAGCACTACATCGGCGATGGGGCCACCGACAACGGCCGCGACCAGGGCGAGGCCACGGTGGACAAGGCCACCATGATCAACGTACATGGCCAGGGTTACTTTGGCGCGCTGGGCGAAGGCGTACAGACCGTGATGGCCTCGTTCAACAGCTGGAACGACCGCGCCGGTGGCGTGGACTACGGCAAGATGCACGGCAGCCAGCCGCTGCTCACTGGTGCGCTGAAGGAGAAGATGGGCTTTGACGGTTTCGTCGTCTCCGACTGGAACGGCATCGCCCAGGTACCCGGCTGCCGCAATGACAGCTGCGCCCAGGCGATCAACGCCGGCATCGACATGGTGATGGTGCCCGATGACTGGAAGGCCTTCATTGCCAACACCATCGCCCAGGTGGAGAGCGGCGAGATCCCGATGGCACGCATCGACGATGCGGTGACCCGCATCCTGCGCGTCAAGCTGCGTGCAGGCCTGTTCGAACACAAGCCGTCCGACAGCCGTTACGCCGGGGACATCAACGCCGTGCAGCACCGTGAACTGGCACGCGAAGCCGTGCGCGAATCGCTGGTGCTGCTGAAGAACCAGGACAAGGTACTGCCGCTCAAGCGCGATGCACGCGTGCTGGTGGTGGGCAAGAGCGCGGACAGCCTGTCCGACCAGGCCGGTGGCTGGTCGCTCACCTGGCAGGGCACCGAGAACACCAATGCCGATTTCCCCAATGCCGATTCGGTGCTGGGTGCGTTGCGTGCAGAACTGGGCGTGCAGCAGGTAACCTTCAGCGCGGACGCCAAGGGCATCGACGCGTCGACCTTCGACGTGGTGGTCGCGGTGATCGGCGAAACGCCCTACGCCGAGACCAATGGCGACATCCTCGCTTCTGACACCGTCAGCCACAGCCGCGCGCAGCCGCAGGACCTGGCCGTGCTCAAGGCCGCCGCCGCTACCGGCAAGCCGGTGGTCACGGTGTATTTCTCCGGCCGGCCGATGTACACCAACGACCTGCTCAACCTGTCGCAGGCGTTCGTTGCCGCGTGGCTGCCGGGTACCGAAGGAAAGGGCATCACCGACGTTCTGGTGGCAGGCAAAGACGGCAGGCCCGCGCATGACTTCCGCGGTCGCCTCAGCTTCCCGTGGCCCGGTGTGCCGTGCCCGGCGCCGATCGACCGCCCGGACCCGAAGCGCCCGGACCTGTTCAAGTTCGGCTATGGGCTGAGCTACGCGGCGCCGGCGCAGGTCGCGCGCCTGCCCGAAGCCAACCCGGACCATTGCGGTGAAGTGACCACGCTGCCGATCTTCAACCGCGTGGACACTGCCCCGTTCTCACTGCACATCGCCGCCGACGGCGCCACCCAGCCGCTTGGCAATGATCTCAACGCGCGCCTGCGTTGGCCCATGGCCAAGCCGGTGGCAGAAGTACGCACCGTGCAGATCAACACCCAGCAGGACGCGCGCGAAGTGACCTGGCTGGCGCCAGCGCAGCTGATCGCGCGCAGCACCTCGCGGCGCAACCTGGGCGCACTGGCCCGCAGCAACGGCGCGCTGCAGTTCGACGTGATGGTGCAGCACCAGCCGGCCTCGCCGGTAAAGGTGACCATGCAGTGCGGCACCGGTTGCGAGGGTGGGGTGGACATCACCTCAGTCCTGAGTGGGCTTTCGCCAGGGCAGAAGCACACCGTAAGCATTCCGCTGGCCTGCTTCGCCAAGCAGGGTGTCGACCTCGGCGCGGTGGAAGCTCCCTTCGTCATCAGCGCCGACAAGCCGCTGGTTGCCGCGTTCACCCAAGTGCAGGTGGCCGCGAAGGCCAAGGGCAACGTGACCTGCCGGTAACGCCGTGCCCTGTGGACACTTGTGCATTCCGCCAATCGTAGCGCCGGGCTCTGCCCGGCTGCCTACTCGCGCAAGTCCGCCAATTGCTGGCGGCGTTCCAACGGCAACCTAACGGCGGGAATCCTTGAATTTGTCTTTCCGGATCCACTGTCGATAGGTCACTGTTGCCATCACCACGCCGAACAGGCCGACGGCGATCAGAATCGCATCTTCAGGCACCAATGGCTTGCGATGCACGGCCTTGGCGCTCATCAGGAGCGGGGCGTTGAGGGGCATGAGGGAGCCTGCGCAGAACGCGCGGGTAAGGTCAGTCTCCGCCCTTTTCGTAATCTCGACATAGGTTATGTCTGCGCAGGAACGGCGGCAGATGGCCCCCCTCGAGGTTACTGAAAGCCTCACGACATTCGCTTCGCGTCTATCTGAGGTATCGCCGCCATCATGTCTTCCTAAAATAGACGAACTGCTGATTTTGCGAATTTGAGGTCGGCTAGATGGGGCTTCCTTCCCGCTCTTTTGTTGTCCATCCGATTCGGATGAAGAGCCATCTAAGTACTCTGGATATCAAGATGATCCAGCCTAGTCCGAGGAGGATCGATAGTTCTGAAATTGGCTTTGGGAGGTTCCATATCAACGTTACACCGCCAACGCACGTGACTAGATATGTTGCTTTCACGATAAATGATCTTGCTATCGACCTCGCCTTAGAGTCCTTGCCGTAGCAATTGGTCATTGTGTAGTACTCGGCGGGTAGCATGTTGCGGGTGCTTTCTCTAGGAGGTTGATGATGCCGTTCTTGTCGCAGTCCAGTTCAGCGCAGCCCATCTCTACGGGCTCCAATAGCGTGTACCAAACTGAAAGTCTGCCTATAACCGTCGAGACCTTGGGAATTATCTGTCCAGTCTTATTGACGTCAAGAAGCCCGAGTGAGGCTTTGCCAGCGAACAGTACTGCGGTCATTTTTTCCATCCAGTGTATTGGGGTCGTTGGAGTCTTGGTAACAATCGGGCCGATAGCAGGGTTGTATCCCTTGAGCGGATCTGGTGATAGCCCCAACGGGTCTATCATCGAGACGGGGTTGCCATCCGCATAAGCGAAGGTATTGATCCCCCCGCCAACCCAATCGAATCACTAATGTTGATGCCTAGCTTTTGCGCTTGGCGCTATCGAGGAAGTGTGAAACGACTCCGGTTGCCAGGCTTGATGTCACCAAAATGTAGAGATATGTGCCAATCGAGTCAGGAAAGTTGGCACAGCGCGATACGTCGCCGCCGTTGTTTGCGAGATTGGCACATAGTCTTAACAGCTCGTACGTAGATTTTGATTTGTACAATGTGTAGAACACTGCTCCAAGAAGTAGTATCCGAACGATTTGTAGAAAACGTGAGCTTCGAATAACTGACATTTATAGTCACACTTCTCAATGAAGTTTCTCTTGATCACGTTGCCGACGCGATCCTGCATGGTGATCTCAACCGAGAATCCGCCCAGGCTTCCTGTTGTTAGCGTTTTTTCTTCACATAGCCACCATACATCGTCGGCTTTGTGTAAGTTTGTCGGTAAGCCACCATGCTCCGGTGCCGTTGCGAGCGCTGGTCACCGTTCCTCCCGAAAGGAACGATGCCGCTGTGCCACGTGTGCGTTCCGCCACTCGTAGCGTCGGGTCCTTCCGGGCTGTCTACTCGCACAAATCCGCCAACTGCTGGCGGCGTCGCAGTAGCAATCTAACGACGGGGAGCACTTGATTTGTTTATCCAGATCCACTGTCGATAGATCATTACTGATATCACCGCACCGAACAAACCGAGTGCGATCAGGATCGCATCTTCAGGTACCAATGGCTCGCGATGCACCGCCTTCGCGAGCATAAGGAAAAAAACGTTCAGGGGCATAAGGGAGAACGAAAGGACCGCTCCCCAGAAGACAATTTTCATACTTTACCTAGTGCAATTGCATGGGTCGGAGTGGCGTCCAGATGCTGCATGGGAGGACTTGGTAGCTTCGTTGGCGCCTTTGAATGTGGCGCTGCGGACGTCATTTCCTACGCCTGACGCGAACCAGGTGCCTTCCGATAGCTCGCACAGCGACGTAGATGACCAGGAAAGTTGCTCCATGAACGATGCCATTCGCAAAGACTGTGAGAAGTGGGAGGGTGATTGGATCTCCGTCTCCAGACCCGATCAAGAACAGTGAGGTTGGCCAGGCAAGAGCCATGACGTCCTGCATCAAGGGCAGATCCATGATGCGACTCATTGATCTTGGCGATGCGTACTGCAGTGTCAGTGCGGAGGCTGACACTATTATTCCTGACAGGAATCCCATTGATGCTGCGCGAGCGAAACCCTTCATTCGTGGGTGCCATTAGTATCCGTCAGGAACTGTTTAGGTTTGATTGATGAAGAGGTTGGAATATTGACGCTTTTCAGTACGCTTCTCACGAAGTTGACGCAGTTGTTGCCGGTGAAGGTGTGAGTGCCAGGGCTTTTGGCAGTACGGTCGACATCAGGGCACTACGTAGTCGTCATTTCGATTTTTCGTTCTTATCGTGTTTTTGATTCTTCATGGTCAGGAATGAGTGCACCTCTGCAACCGCGATAGGTACTGATATCACAATGCATACATACGCGGCAGTTTCCAGCTGGAGTATTGATCCAACCAGGCCACCGCAGAACAGGATAACTAATGCCAGCATGAATCGTGGGTGGAACGGGAGCTGATCTCGCAAGCGTTTTCTTACCATGTGAGCATGTTCCAAGATTTTGTAGTACAACCCATTATCGCTACGTATGCGCCTACGCCAGCGCCGCCTTTCAACCTTCCGCCGCGGAGGTTGCCTATTCCAATCGAGCCGCCGTCATCAGTAATATCTACAGCGGCACCTCCCGCAATGAATTCGCCTCCCTCTACGGATACTTGCACGCTGGTCTTGGCATTCAAACCCGGGGCGGTTCACTGCGAGTTCGATTACACGGCGGGTTTGATCGCCTTGACCTGACCAACCCTCCGTAGAACAACAATAAGGACCTCAAACACCAAGTACACAACGCCCAGCATTGCCAAGTAGGTCCATCCGCTTGCAATGCCGGGACCGCAGTACGTTTCGGTAAGGCACTTAAAAATGCGTGCCGTGATTTGCACATCGCTCCAGAGGGCTGCAGCGGCTACCAACACTGCGAAGGTGAGCAACACCTTCCTTAGCGAAGGTGGCGCGCCACTTCTCAAGAAGTGCCTCAACACCTGCCAGGACCGAAGCGGAAGCAAGCCGACAGAAGCAAGGCCGATAAAGCCAAGCAGATAAATCAACGCGCTGGGAAGCGGCATGCTCATGGACCTTTCTTGAAGTGGCGCAACAGGTTGCCTGGCCAGAACGTCCCCGCCTGCACATGTGGGAATGACGGCAGCCCGCTTAGCGCCGACGAAGACATCGTTGCGCACTGGAATGGCGCCGCCGACGGGAGATTCATGGCGTTATTGATGATACTTTCTTCTTCCTTCCGAGAAGTGTCCTTGCAGGTGGACTCCACCGTTTGGCTCTTATGGAAGTCCGTGAACTTCCCAATATCTGCAGCATCGCCTGTCACGATGGCGCCGCTACCGCCGCCATTCGCAGCGCCGTACGATCCCGCAGGATCATAGAGCGCCGCCCCACCCGAACCATCTCCCTGTGAGGTGTAAATCGCCGAATGGTCTCTAATTCCGCCTGGACCAACTGTTGTCAGCAAGCAAGTCTTTAGGCCGAGGGAATCCACCGCCATGATCGGATTCCCCCCGACATAGGCATAGGTATTGATCCCCCCCGCCAACCCAATCGGATCACTCTGGATGTACCGCCCAATGCTTGCGTCGTAATCCCGGAACCCGTTGTACCAAAGTCCGGTCTCTTCATCGTGGTACTGCCCCGGGAAGCCGAGATTGAGGCCATCTATGTCATCCTGGGTCACGCTGCGCCCATAAGCATAGTTGTAAGCCTTCCACACTGTTTGCTGGTTCGCGTTGGTGGCAAAGTCCGGACGTCCCAGATGGTCGTTGTGGATGTAGCTCAGCTGCCCGTCGCGGAACAGACCAACCAGCTCGCCGTCAAACCACAGATAGCTGCTCCACTGGGCGTTGCTGTGCTCGGCCAGCAGTTGGTTCTGCCCGGTGTAGAAATAGCGGGTGACGGCCTCGTTTGCTTTGGCGACGCGTTGGCCTTGGGCGTTTACCAGATAGTCGGTAGTTCTGCCATTGACACTGCTCTGGTGCATGCGGTTGAAGCCATTGTAGCTGTAGGTCTGGGCGTGCCCCTCGCTCACGTCGCTGATGCGGTTGCCGAGTCCGTCGTACTGATAACGCGTGGTGCGGTCCGGGTGCAGGTGCTCCTGTGCCCGGTTGGAAAGCGAGTCGATGGAGTAGCGGCTCAGTTGCGGGCCGGCTTGGTGGCTGGTGTAGTTGCCACCAGCATCGTAGGACAGCTGATTGTCCACGCCGTTACGCAGCAGGCGGTTGAGCCGGCCCAGTCCGTCGTATCCCATGGACTGGGTAAGGGCGGGCGCGACGGTATCGGTGATCGCAGTGATTTCGTTGTCGGGGCTGTAGTGGTAGTTCCAGTAGCTCAGCGAGCTGCCGTCGGGCCGGCGCACCGACATGGCAGTGATCCGTCCGCTCTGGTCGTAGTCGTAGCCTCGCCACAGGGCGTTGCCATAGGTCACCATCCGTCGGCTTCCCAGCGCGGTTCGCGTTGTGTTCTTCACCACGCTGTGTACGGTGCCACCGCTGGTCAGGGTCATGGCGTTGGGGTAGCCCAAGGCGGAGTAGGTGTAGTCCGTCTTGGCCCCACTGGGGTAGCCGATCTGCGCAAGGCGGCCGATGCCGTCATAGCCGTAGCGCGTGATGCCCTCCAGCCTGCCGTCGGCGGCCTGGATGGCGTCGCGCCGCTCGATAAGCCTTCCATCGGGCGTGTAGGCAAGGCCGCTGGAGGCGCCGGGCGAAGACATTCCGCACAGGCGGCCCTTGCCGCTGGGGCAGGTGTCGTACTGGAGGGCCTGCACCTGCCCCTCGGCGCTGGCCTGGGTAAGCCGGCCTGCGCCGTCGTAGGCATAGCGCACTTCGCTGCCATCGTTGCGGACGGTGGCAATGCGCAGGCCGGCGGCATCATAGGCATGGTCGGTGGTACCGGTGTCCGGGCTCTGCTGCGACCACAGCAGCCCGAAGCCGTCGTACCGGTAGGTCGTGGTCAGGCCGCGCGGGTCAATGACCTGGGTGATGCGGTCGCCCAGGTCGTAGGCGAAGCGGGTGGTTCCGCCGAGGGCGTCGGTCTGGGTAGTCAGTCGGCCGAGGGCGTCGTACCGCATGCGGGTGACGCGGTTCTGCGCGTCGGTTACTTGGGTAACCCTGTTCTCCATGTCGTATGCGTAGCGGACGTGCTGGCCGTTGGAGACGCGCTGGGCGATCAGCCGGTTCATCTCGTCGTACTGGTAGTCAACAGTGGCGACGACGTTGCTCAGTCCCATGAGGGTGATCATCAGAGTCGACATCAGAGTGCTCCTTTCTCTGCAGCAGGTGCCTCTTCGCCCTTCAGGCCCCACGGCACGGTGCATACCGGGTTGCCGGGGATGCAGATCGGGCGCCTGTTCTCTACTTCCACGCCGGTGTCCCCGCGTGGTCCCCAGGCGGCACCTCCTCTGGCGAGGGTGGACTGGTACATCACTCGGGTGACGCCACTGCCGGGATTGACTGGAGAAACCGGCCAGCGGATGGCCACGTCCTGCCCCGGATACACGGCGTGGGGAAGCGGGCGGCTTCCGGTGAATGCCCCGGTGCCCCATGCCAGGTAAGTGTCTCCGCGCCAGACGACGTTGCCGGTGTTACGCAGGTGTGCGGTGAGCACGGACTGTTCGCCGTTGTAGATGCGCGCAGGCGAAGGCGCGAAACCGATGAAGTCTGCGGTTCTTACGATGGCGGGAACGCGGTAGGTTCCGGAGTTGCCAATGACGAGATTGGTTCCGCCGGCGGGTGAAATGGCGTGCACGTGGATGCTCTGGTGGGCGCGCGCAGTGCGGATGGTGTCGTTGAGATGGATCCGGAAGCGGTAGGCATTCCCTTGCGCCTGGCAGGCGTTGGCGATGTCCGGCCCGCTTGCGTGATTGGCTCGGGCCGTAGCCACGCCCGTACCGCCGCCGGCCGGGCCGCCGACGTAGACATGAACGTCAATCGGCGCGTTGACACCGATCGAGCACGCCCAGCCCTCGACGAAGTAGTTCCATTCCTTGTCCCGGGTGACGCCGAGAATGTTTCCTGTTACCGGTGCAGCAGGAATGGCGTGCGCGCTGGAGCCGGGGAGCCGTGCGTTGTGGGAGGCGCCCTGCGGGGAGAGCCCATGGACCACGATCCGCTGGCCGCCCAGCTGCTGGCGCTGTGCGAGCGAGATGGGCATCGAGAAGCGATGCGCCTTGCCACCGGAATGGCAGGCCTGGCCCACGTCGGGTTCACTGCCCAGGTTGGCGGTACCGGTGACGAGGACATGCCCTGCCTCGGTACTGGCCTGCACCCCGATGGATCTGCTGCTGCCGGTAGTGCAGGCCCAGCCGACCATGGACCACTGCCACGCGGTATCGCGGCGCACACCTTCCATGTGGCCGATCACCCTGCTGCCGAAGGGATAGTCGGTGTGGGTAACCTGGCTGCGGGTCACGTTGGAGGCGGCGTCGTGGCTATGCCGCGTCCAGCGGTGGGTGCCGTCCCGCAGCGGCAGAGTCTCGCTGACCCGACGCAGGGCGGCATCATAGCCGTAGTGCAAGGTGTTGCCGTCCGGGCCGGTGACGCTGGCCACCATGCCAGCTCCGTTGTAGGCGATGTGGGTGGTGGCCGACATGCTGCCGCTGCGCTGGCGGCGAGTCACCACGCGCCCTCGCGCGTCATAGGTCAGCTCCAGGGTGTCGCCATTGGGGCCGGTGATGGTGGCGGGTTGCCCACGCGCGTTGTGGCCGGTGTAGACCGTGGTGTGGCCCAGTCCGTCGGTGACGCCGACCAGGTCGCCCTGGGCGTTGAAGGTCTGGGTCAGGTCATCCTGTGGCAAGGGACCATCCACCTTCGCGGTGGCGGTGATGTTGTTGGCGTGGTAACCGTAAGTAACCCGGGTGCGGCGCTCGCGCGCATCGGCGGTGGCCGTGCCGGTGAGATCGTGCATGGTCTCCGAACTGACGTTGCCGCGCGGATCGTAGCTGTAGACGATCTCCTGCTTGCCCTCGACCCGCTCACTCAACAAACGGTTGCGTGCGCTGTCCCAGGCATAGGTGGTGACGCGCTGCTGCGGCGTTCCAGCCGCTTCAGTCATGCGGATCAGTTGGCCCTGTGCGTTGTAGTCGAAATCGGTGAGGGCGTTGGCAAAATCGTGGACAAGGTCCGGGTAGCCGTTGGCGTCGTAGGTCTGCTCTTTGTAGCTGCCGGCGCAGAGTGGCGAGGCGGCCCCCTGTACGCTGAGTTTGCGGCCATCCTCAAAGCGGTGGATCGTGCTGCGGCCCAACGGGTTGGTAACAGTGACACTCATCTTGACCGGCCGCTGGGCGGTGGTGTTGCGCAAGGCAACGCCACCGCCAGGCAGCGACCAGGGTACGTAGCAGATGCGGCCGTCCGGACCATGCTCGCACCAGCCCGGTGCTTCCCCTTGCATGACGCCACCCGGGCGAATGGGGGCGGGCGGGCGGCGCACTGGCTGGCTGGATTCAACGCTGTAGCGGAACTCGTGGCGCTCGACGCCGCCATGATGCTCGGTACGGACCGTGCGGCGATGTGCGTCGTAGGCGAATGTGGAATAGCGGGCGCCGTTGATGGACTTGCCGGTGAGGCCGCCGGGGTGGCGTGCGTCTTCGTAGTGGTAGGTCAGCACGGTGTCGGGCGGGCCCGGCAGGGTGGTGCTGGCCAGCCGCGGCTGACCGGTGCCAAACACGTTGGCGGTGTAGCTGTACCGGTATACGCTGCCGGCAGGGTCGGTCACCTGGGTCAGCTGGCCGTTGGTCCAGGTGAAGCGGATGCTGCGACCGGAAGAATGAGTGACCTGCTGCAGGTACTTGTTGCTGTAGGTGAAATTCCAGGCCACGCCCTGCTCGTTCTGCAGGCGGGTGACATAACCATCGGCGTTGAAGGTCTCGCTGCCGCCGCCCTCGTTGTGCACGGTGTAGGTGTTGTCGCCATTGCGCAGCAGGTAGGCCACCGGGCCGGGCTTGTCCTCGTTCCAGCGCTCGGCGTTGCCCACGCGCAGGAACTTGATGCGGCGGCCGTCGGGATACTGCACCCAGGCGACCGCGCCGGCAGCGGAGAACGCCAGCGAGTAGTCGAAGTTGCTGAGCCAGTGTCCACCGAACAGCCCGGTAGCGCTCCAGTGATGGTTGTAGGTGCGCTGCAGGAACAGGCCCATCTCGCCATGACTGCCAAAGTCCAGTTCGCTTTCCACCTTGTTGCCGGTGTACAGCACCACAGGATTGCCCGCGCTCTCGTCGTCCGGGCAACCGCTGCGGTCATCGCTCTCCTGTTCCCGGCTGGTCTGCGTGCGTCGGAACACGCGCTCGGACCCGGTGGCCATCACAGGGCTGAGCGACACCATCGGGCGGGATATGGGAACAGGGATGTACGGCGGGCGTACGTGGATGGTTTCGAAGTCCGTGATGTCACCGCTGCCCGAGTTGCCGCCGAACGGCGCGCCGCTTCGGTGGTTGGCCAGGTACCGGACGGCGAAAGTTTCCTTGTGCACCCCTCTGGCTTCAGCCGCAGGCATGGCCATTGCCATCTGCAACAGGACTGCCGACAACGCGGCCTTGAGGCAGCAGATGCCGTACCGACTGGGACTTCCCATGTGCTTTGCTCCCTGGAATTTTGCGGTCTGCCGACGGCGACAGCGTGCACGGCGGCGAAGCACATCCTTGAGTACTTTCGCGATTCGGGGCTTTCAGAAATCGCGCATTCTTCGTATATAGGCGTTTGTTCAAGGGGCGGCCCGCGTCTGGTCTGTATCGTTTCGGGCCGTTATTGGATCGCATGCGCCCGTGAGCGTTGCCCAACTTCGCAGCTGCCGTCACCCAGGGGCGGGTGGCGACGAAGGTGGGCACGACTGAGGGGGGGGATACAAGTGATGCGTGGGCCGGCCAATGGCTGGCGTTATCGGGATCGCGATGGCCGAGCTGCGCCGCCGGCCTACTGCCTCGCAGATTGGAGTGCTTTACTGCCTGCTTCGGGGGCCACCTGCTCCAACAACAGGATTCGAATGCGGTTGCGACGACATTGGGTCGTTCCCCCGTAGGCCATTGTTCTTCCGGACAGCCGCTCGATGGCCGCCACCATGGTGCCGCTGGAGAGGCGGTGGCGAGAGTCCAGTGTTGCGAGCGACACGACGATCCCCCTGCGTCCCCAGGAACGCCCGCATCGCGCGCGAATCTGTATCTGACCCGGTTCACGCTCAAGGAGCAGGGAAACTGCATCGATGATGGTCCGGTAGGCCGCCAGCTGCAGGCCGACACTCAATATGCATGGATCGCCGATCAGTCGATGCGGTGCCAATCGAGCTGTTGCCTTCCATGCCTCATCGATTCCACCGATCTGGAGGGCGAGGTAGAGCCCTACGTGTTCCAGCGAGGTTGGGTAGACCATCGTGATCTGCTCGCGGAACTTGCGGGAGTGCAGAACGGTGACCTTGAGGAGGCCTCCTGCGAGCTCATGGTGCCCTTTGGTCTTGAGCCATTCCGCGACGTCACTGAGTGAGGCATCGAAGCCATCGCTGAGCTGTCGTATGTCCAATGCTCGCGAACGGAGCTCCTTCTCAGTGGCGGTCTGGGCCGCTCTGGAGTGGGAAAGGGCTCGCTCCCTCTCAAGCTTGTGGGTTCTGAGCTCTTGGTAATAGTGCGAGACGCATGCGCCGACAGCCAGCAGCGCTATTCCAACCAGCGCGAGACTCTGCTGGGCCGAGAAGGCAGCTGGATCAAAGGAATCCGCCATACCCGACGCTGGCATGGTCAGGCGCACGATCAAGCTCCAGATGGGCACGCTGATGGCGGCGCCCTTCCAGCCATGCATGCAGGTCAAGGCGACGGCGGGCAGGGCGAGCAGTAACAGGATGTTGGTCTTGGCCGGGCCAGGTGCAGCGGGGATCCAGAGCGCCGCGAAGCCGACGAAGGCCATCAAGACGAGACAGATCACTGTCGGCACCATCAGCCCGGTTCGGGAGATGAATCCCTCCTTCCTCCTGGTCCAAAGCAGCGCCAGCGGCGCGATCGTGAGGATTCCGATGAAGTCTCCGACCAGAAAGCGAACCGCGTCTGTCCCTATTCCTGCGGCGGGAGGAGTCGTCCACAGCAGGTACGGGATCATAAGGTTCAGCGTCGTCACCGTGATGGTCGACGCTGCGGCAACACAGATGAGCCAGGCACCTGCTCTGGAACTCATGAATCGGCGATGGAGATGCGCGATGAACATGACGGCTGGCATCAGAACGGCTGAGCTGACTACGAACCATGTCCATCCATAGCGGGCGATCATGGGATATCGCGCAAATGCGAAGTAGCAGTATTCGCCGAGGAGCAGATAAGGCCATAGCCGCAGCGGGGTGAGCAGGAGCGCTGCCACCCGGACACCGGCTGGCAGATAGAACTGATCCATCGACACCTCGCGTGCTGCCCAGTACGCGAACGCATAAAGAAGGGCAACGACCAATCCGATGGGGCGAATGCGGAAGTTCAGGTGCAGTCCGCTCTTCAGCCATTCCGTTTGCATGCGTTTCTCCGTTTTGCCGAAGACGACACCCTGACGATGCAGGTATGCGTCGGGGCCGGACGGTATCGGTGAAACTGCCGCGATGCAATGGCTGTTTTGAATTATAGGAAAGATACGAGACTTGCAGAATTCGCGCGTTCTTGCGGGATGTCACGCGTTACTAGTGATGCCCGTTCCATCTTGAATTCAATCGCGTTCATGGAGTTTTTGGATTGGGGCGAGGAGCTGCCGCGCATCCGAATCAGAGAATTTGCAGCGGAACTGTCGGCTGCCCCCACTACGATTCATGCGGCACTGTTGCCACCCACCAATTGGAGGTCGAAGTGAGGTTCTTGTCCGTCTGCAGCGCGGCACCCGTGCTGCTTCTCGCCATGGCGCCGATGTCGGCCAAGGCTCAAATGAGCGACCACCATGGAAAGGAGCTGGCATCCCACGGACTGGGACAGTCTTACCCGATGGCAAGCGACGTGAGCCAGGATCCAAACTGGCAGGTATACGGATTTGAACGCGATGGAATCTCGTACTACCAGGTGAATGACCTCTCCGGTCGAGTTCACCTCATCGTTGGTCGGGCGGGCGATTCGTACTGGGCGTTGCCTGCTGGCGACATGCCGGTCCGCGCGTCTGTCCCATCGCGACGTGAGCCTGTACCTGAGGGCGCTGACAGCGCTGTGGTGTACAGGCATCAGGATTTCTCGATCCTGCGTTATGGCGTTGGAAATGAGGCGATGTGGTCTGTGGAGCTTCCCTGAGTCCTTCATGGAAAGGCTACATCGCAGGCTGGTGCGGTGACTCTGGCTGATGCGTGGATCCGGGAAATTCTGTGGCCGGCCAACGGCCGGCGCTACCGGGATCGGAGTGGTCGGGCTCTGTCAGGCCGTCGCGGGTTAAGTGCAGCCGGGCAGGGCCCGGCTCTACGGGTGAGGGCGACGTTTTAGGAACAAGTTCAATGGAAGGCCGCCGCGTGATGGGTAGTGTGCGGGTCATACGCACGCGGGGAGTTGGCGATGACACTTGTTCACGTCCTGGGTGGGGCATCGCTGCTGATTCTGGTGGCGGTGTCCACGATGGTCAGGGCTGGGATCGGGTTGGACTGGGGCGATGCGGAAGTGGTGGCTTCGGAGGTTGTGGAAGAAGCCGCTGCTGAAGCGGTGGAAGCTGCGGAGGAGCCGGTGGCGGTGTTGGCTACACCGCCGTTCGGGCCGTTGCTGGATCGCATGAGCCCGTGAAACGCGCCAATGGGTAGGTTCCGCAGTGCGCAGCCTCAATTTCCAATCGCTATCGGCCGGCCAGTTCTGCTTGAATTTTCAGGCTTTGTTCTGCCTTTCTGCGTTCCCGCATGTCAAGGAATGGCGCAGTTCCCATGCGACTCTCAACGATCGAAGGGTCGATCAGGCCAGCGCGAATTCCCTGCAAAACCCATTGCTGATCGCGGCGCTCATTTCTCGCCAGCTTGGCCACGGCGCAGTCATTCGGTTCAAGGTAAAGGCCAATCACGCCTTCCGGATGCTCCACCCGACGCAGGCGGGATTCCCATCCTTGCGGTACTTCGGCTGTCGATAGATGAAGCCGAAAGGCGAATTCTGAACAAGGGCGTTGGCGTTATGACCTTTCAGCATCTTTGGGATGCTGTTTGCCGGGTCCTGGAGGATTCGGCGCCACGCGCGCACATAGTAGGGACTGGCCACCCCGCCGTGTTCCCAGACGGTCACATTTCTAAGTGCTCGCTTTACCAGCCGCGCCGCCTTTTCTTCGTCGAGCTGGGCGAAGTCAGCTGCAATCGTGCGATGGATCTTGCGAAGGGCAGCGTAGCGGGCTTTGGCAATTTTCAGCGCGGCCAATCGAGCAGCCACGCGACTGGCGCCGTCTGGGGCGACAATTGCTTGAGGACGCTCGGAGGGGGGGCGGAATTGGCCATGGCATACAAAATAAGCGCTTGAGCTGAAGGGTCAAGAACCGGGGGGAGAGGGGTAAGCGCGGCCGTGAAGTGCACCAACGAAAAAGGCCCCGCAGTGCGGGGCCTTTTTCTATTTCGATGCTGGCGCCGGTCAGCGCTTCATCGAACCGAAGAACTCGTCGTTGGACTTGGTGTTCTTCATCTTGTCGAGCAGGAACTCCATCGCGGCGATTTCGTCCATCGGGTGCAGCAGCTTGCGCAGGATCCAGATCTTCTGCAGCAGCTCCGGTTCGATCAACAGGTCTTCGCGGCGGGTGCCCGAACGGTTGATGTCGATGGCCGGGTAGACGCGCTTTTCGGCGATACGGCGGTTCAGGTGCACTTCGCTGTTGCCGGTGCCCTTGAACTCTTCGTAGATCACTTCGTCCATCTTGCTGCCGGTGTCGACCAGCGCGGTGGCAATGATGGTCAGGCTGCCGCCTTCTTCAACATTACGCGCGGCACCGAAGAAGCGTTTCGGGCGGTGCAGGGCGTTGGCGTCCACACCACCGGTGAGCACCTTGCCGGAGCTGGGCACCACGTTGTTGTAGGCACGCGCCAGGCGGGTGATCGAGTCGAGCAGGATCACCACGTCCTTCTTGTGTTCCACCAGGCGCTTGGCGCGCTCGATCACCATTTCGGCAACCTGCACGTGGCGCGCGGCCGGTTCGTCGAAGGTGGAGCTGATGACTTCGCCGCGCACGGTGCGCTGCATTTCGGTCACTTCTTCCGGACGCTCATCGATGAGCAGCACGATCATGTGCACGTCCGGATGGTTGGTGGTGATCGCCGTCGCCACCTGCTGCATCAGCATCGTCTTGCCGGCCTTGGGCGGGGAGACGATCAGCGCGCGCTGACCTTTGCCCTGCGGTGCCATCAGATCCATGATGCGGCCGGTGATGTCTTCGGACGAACCGTTGCCGCGTTCCAGGGTGAAGCGCTTGCGCGGGAACAGCGGGGTGAGGTTCTCGAACAGCACCTTGTTCTTGGACGCTTCCAGCGGCTCACCGTTGATGGTGTCCACGATCGACAGCGCGAAGTAGCGCTCGCCGTCCTTCGGGAAGCGGATACGGCCGGACAGGTGGTCGCCGGTGCGCAGGTTGAAGCGGCGGATCTGGCTGGGCGAAATGTAGGTGTCGTCCGGGCCGGCCAGGTAGCTGGCTTCAGCCGCGCGCAGGAAACCGAAGCCGTCGGGCAGGATTTCCAGCACGCCATCGGCGGCCACGCCGTCGCCATGGCGGGTAAGCACCTTGAGCAGGGCGAAGATCACGTCCTGCTTGCGGGCACGGGCCACGCCTTCGGAGATCTGCAGCTGCTCGGCAATTTCCAGCAGCTTCTGGGCCGGCATGCGCTTGAGGTCGCTCAGCGAATAGACCGGGAAGCCCTCGGGGACGTTGGCCTGCTGGCTGCGCACGAACGGCTGCTGCTCGCCATTGTCCTGCGGCATGCCGTCGTCGCGGAAGCTGCCGCCACCACCACGATTGCGGTCGCGGTCGCGGCGATTGCGGAAACGGTCGCGGCGGTTGCCCTGGCCCTGGTTCTGGCCCTGGCCCTGGTTCTGACCCTGTTGGTACGGGTTCTGGCCGCCCTGCGGGTTGCGCTGGCCGCCGTCGCCGGCGTCCTGGCCACCGCCCTGCGGGGCCGGGGCATCGCCGCTGGAGGCGGCCGGTGCCTGGGGTGCCTGCTGCGGCGCTGCGGGTGCAGACGGCGCCGGCGCGGCAGGCGCGGCAGCCAGGGGCAGGGCGTTCTGTTCGGGTGAAGAACCGGTGTCGGCGCTGCTGGCAGCGGCCTTGGCAACGCGCGGCTTGCGCACGCGCTTCTCGGCGGGCGCGTCGGCGCTCCCGGGTTCGGAAGTAGTGATATCGGACAAGTGCTGAATTCCTCGCTGGAAGGTGCGAGCGCCCGGCAGGGGCGGCGAACGTTGTTGGAAAGGGATTCTGGAAAGAAACGTCGTCCAGAAGATGCGGCGCGCGAATGCGGCCGGATGTATCGACACTAACACCGGCTCGCGGCAGCGCGCAAGCCGGGTGGGGCGGGGTCATTCATGCGGGCGTGGGGCCCGCGGGGCAGCCGGGGGGCCGGCTGCCGGGGGTATCAGGCCAAAGCCTTGTCGAGCATGCCGGCCAGCTGGGCCTTGCCGACCGCGCCGATCTGCTGGTTCTGGACTTCGCCGTTCTTGAAGACCAGCAGCATCGGGATCGAACGCACGTGGTACTTCGCTGCAAGCTCGCGCTGCTCGTCCACGTTGACCTTGGCGATCTTGGCGCGCCCGTCATAGGCGTCGGCCAGTTCATCCAGGGCTGGGGCAATCATCTTGCAGGGGCCACACCATTCGGCCCAGAAATCGACCAGGACCGGTTCCTTGGAGTTCAGTACGGTGCTTTCGAAGTCAGCGGTGCTGACATGTACAACCTTGTCGCTCATCTTGGTCTCTCGTTTTGGAGTGCACCCGGCCGGGCCGGAGGGGTTGAACCTGGACAGGGCCGGGGGCCTGGTCCGCGTCTGCTGCCTCGTGGCCGCGTGGGCGGCCGGCGGTGCGTCCGATGGATGCCTGGACGCTCACGGCCGGCAGTGTACCCCTATCACTGCGGGGTGGCAGGCACCGGCTGGAAAGATTCGTCCTGTGACCGTCATCGCGCTTTGCCGGGGCTGGCTGGAACGATATGCGGCTGGGTGTGTGGCGGTTCCAGCCCCTGTGGGCGAGGCGTTCAAGTGGGGGTTGGGTGGGTGAAGAGCAGCCACGCAGGGCGTGGCTCTACGCTTGGATGGCCCGTCGCAAGGGGTGATGCGACGGTCTCCCCCGGTTTGCGGGCCGCTTTGCGTTAAACTGGCCCACTGTGCGGCGCCCCGGGACCGGTTCGGTCCGGCCTCCGCCTTCCCAGGCGCAGGGCCCGCAATGGCGACGGTGCCCCCCAAGATTGCAAGCCACCCGCATCTCTGTCGGCTGGCCTTACCAAGACGGACTCATGAGCGACAAACCGCTGACCGATTTGACCTTCTCCTCCTTCGAGCTGCATCCGGCCCTGCAGGCCGGCCTTGAAGGCGCTGGTTTCACCCGCTGTACCCCGATCCAGGCGCTGACGCTGCCGGTGGCACTGCCCGGCGGCGATGTTGCCGGCCAGGCCCAGACCGGTACCGGCAAGACGCTGGCCTTCCTGGTGGCAGTGGTGAACCGCCTGCTGACCCGCCCGGCGCTGGCCGACCGCAAGCCGGAAGATCCGCGCGCGCTGATCCTGGCGCCCACCCGCGAGCTGGCCATCCAGATCCACAAGGATGCGGTGAAGTTCGGCTCGGATCTGGGCCTTCGCTTTGCGCTGGTCTACGGCGGCGTGGATTACGACAAGCAGCGCGAAATCCTGCAGCAGGGCGTGGACGTGATCATCGCCACCCCCGGCCGCCTGATCGATTACGTCAAGCAGCACAAGGTCGTTTCGCTGCATGCCTGCGAAATCTGCGTGCTCGACGAAGCCGACCGCATGTTCGACCTGGGCTTCATCAAGGACATCCGCTTCCTGCTGCGCCGCATGCCCGAGCGCACCACGCGCCAGACCCTGCTGTTCAGTGCCACGCTCAGCCACCGCGTGCTGGAGCTGGCCTATGAGCACATGAACGAGCCGCAGAAGCTGGTGGTGGAAAGTGAATCGATCACTGCCGCCCGCGTGCGCCAGCGCATCTACTTCCCGGCCGACGAAGAGAAGATCCCGCTGCTGCTGGGCCTGCTGTCGCGCAGCGAAGGCGCGCGCACCATGGTGTTTGTCAACACCAAGGTGTTCGTCGAGCGCGTGGCACGCTCGCTGGAAAAGGCCGGCTACCGTGTGGGCGTGTTGTCCGGCGATGTGCCGCAGAAGAAGCGCGAGAGCCTGCTCAACCGCTTCCAGAAGGGCCAGCTGGAAATCCTGGTGGCCACCGACGTGGCCGCGCGCGGCCTGCACATCGACGGCATCAAGTACGTCTACAACTACGACCTGCCGTTCGACGCCGAAGACTACGTGCACCGCATCGGCCGTACCGCCCGCCTGGGCGAGGAAGGCGATGCGATCAGCTTCGCCTGCGAGCGCTATGCGATGGGCCTGCCGGATATCGAGGCCTATATCGAGCAGAAGATCCCGGTGGAAGCGGTCACCAGCGAAATCCTGACCGCGTTGCCGCGTCCGGAACGCGCCCCGGCGGCGCCCGGCGAAGAAGGCGATGAAAACGAAAGCGTCGGCCAGATCTTCCGCGAAGCGCGCGAAGCGCGTGCCGCCGAAGAAGAGCGCCGCGGTGGCGGTCGTTCGTCCAGTGGCAGCCGTTCCGGCGGTGCCCGAGGCGAGCGCAGTGGTGAGCGCAGCGGCGAACGCCGTCCGCGTGGCCCGCGCAAGCCGCGCGTGGAAGGCGAACAGCCCGCTGTTGCGGTGGACGGTGCTGCACCGGTCGCGGCCGCGCAGGCTGCCCCGGCGGCGCGCCCGCCGCGTGCCGAAGGCGCACCGGAAGGTGCGGCCGAGGGCGAGCGCGCACCGCGCAAGCGCCGTCGCCGTCGCCACGGTCGTCCGGTGGAGGGTGCCGAAGGTGCCACGCAGTCGGTCACCCCGGTGCAGGTCACCGCCAAGCCGATGCGCAACTCCGCACCGGCCGCCGACCCGGGCGCAGGCTTCCTGACCCGCATCGGCCGCAAGATCCGCCGGATGCTGTCCGGCAGTTGATCTCCCCCTGATGGGTAGCGCCGGCCGTTGGCCGGCCCTCGAGATCCCGGGCACTTCGTATGCCGGCCAACGGCCGGCGCTACCATTGGGTGTTCCGATCAACGGTCGCGTCCAATCGGTGGCCGGGCGACACGCCATCCCCACGCCGCCATCCTCCTCCTGCATAATCGGAGGAATGAGCGTCCTGCGTTTTGACAATGTCAGCAAACACTATGCGGGCGGCCACCAGGCTCTGGTGGACGTCAGCTTCGAGGTCGCGCCCGGCGAAATGCTGTTCGTCACCGGGCATTCCGGCGCCGGCAAGAGCACCCTGCTCAAGTTGATCCACCTCGACGAACGGCCCAGCCGTGGCGCGGTGGTGTTTGACGAGCGCAACCTGCTCAAGGTG
This sequence comes from Stenotrophomonas sp. AB1(2024), assembly GCF_037482345.1. NCBI lineage: Bacteria > Pseudomonadati > Pseudomonadota > Gammaproteobacteria > Lysobacterales > Lysobacteraceae > Stenotrophomonas > Stenotrophomonas sp. AB1(2024). The sequence continues at coordinate 1,538,091 of NZ_JBBHKO020000001.1, read as the reverse complement.
CGCGGTGGCGATATCCCGCACCACCGCCGGGCAGTGGGTGCGGTCTATCAGGACCACCGCCTGCTGATGGACCGCAGCATTGCCGAAAACGTCGCCCTGCCGCTGATCCTGCGCGGTATCCGGCGCGGCGATATCGGCAAGCGCGTGCGCTCGGTGCTCGAACGCATGGGCCTGGGCCACCGCGAAAAGGCGCTGCCCTCGCAGCTGTCGGCCGGTGAGCAGCAGCGCGTGGGCATCGCCCGGGCGATCGTCAGCGAACCCAAGCTGCTGGTGGCCGACGAACCCACCGGCAACCTCGACCCGACCCTGGCCGCTGAAATCATGGCGCTGTTCGCCGAACTGCCCGGGCGTGGCACCAGCGTGCTGGTGGTCAGCCACGATCTGGCGCTGCTGCGCGCCATGCGCAAGCGCGTGCTGATCCTCGACCACGGCAAGCTGATCGACGACATCTCGCCGCAGGACCTGGCCGAATGAGCACTGCCACCAACAAGGAAGCCGCCGCACCCTCGCGCCTGGGCGTGTGGCTGCACCACCACGGCCACAGCGTGGTGTTCAGCCTGGGCCGCGCCTGGCGCAAGCCGTGGGCTACCCTGCTCACCGTGATGGTCATGGCGCTGGCGCTGGCCCTGCCGCTGGGCCTGTCGATCGCGCTGGACAACCTCAAGCATTTCGCCGGCAGCGTGCAGCAGTCGCGTGACATCAACCTGTTCCTGAAGACCGATGTCGATGCGGCAGCGGCCAAACAGGTGGCCGACACGCTGCGCGGTCGTGCCGACGTGGCCGGGGTGACCCTGCGTTCGCCCGATGAGGGCCTGGCCGAGCTGCGCGACAGCGCCGGGCTGGGCGAAGCCATCGATGCACTGCACGACAACCCGTTGCCGTCGCTGTTGATCATCACTCCGGCCAACGGCACCGACGACGCGCGCCTGGCGCAATCGCTGGAGGGCCTGCCGCAGGCCGATCTGGTCCAGCACGATGCGCTGTGGCGCAAGCGCCTGGACGCCTGGCTGGGCTTCGGCACGCGGCTGGTACAGGTGCTTTCAGTGCTGCTGGGGTTGGGCGCGGCGCTGGTGGTCGGCAATACGGTGCGGCTGGACATCCAGGCGCGCCGCGATGAGATCGGCGTGCTGCAGCTGCTGGGCGCCAGTGACGGCTTCATCCGGCGCCCGTTCCTGTACCTGGGCGCGTGGTACGGGCTGGGCGCCGGTGCGCTGGCCCTGGCGCTGGTCGGTGGGGCCGGGCTCGCGCTGCGCCCGCCGCTGGCCGCGCTGTCGCAAAGCTATGCCAGCCCGTTCGTGCTGCATGGGTTGGACCTGTTGCATTCATCGCTCGTGCTGGTCGGCACTGTCGTGCTGGGCTGGCTGGGCGCGTGGCTGGTGACGGGGCATTTCCTGCGCCAGACCCGTCCGACCGAAACCTGAGGCCTGCCCTGCATGCGTCCGCAAGTACTGAAGCACCTGGTCGACGACGCGCCGCGCGTCATGGTGGTCGATGGTTCCAAGCTGGTCCGCAAGCTCATTGCCGATGTGCTGCAGCGCGAGCTGCCGGCGGTCGAGGTGGTGGGCTGCGCCAGCATCGAAGACGCGCGCATGGCGTTGGCCGCCGGCCCGGTCAACCTGGTCACCACCTCGCTGACGCTCAGCGATGGCGACGGCCTGGCACTGGCTCGTCTTGTGCGCGAAACCGCCGGGCAGGCCTACGTGCCGGTGATCGTGGTCTCCGGCGATGCCCAGCAGCACCTGGAGCAGCGCCGCTTCACCGATTACGTCACCGACTACTTCGACAAGGCATTGGGCCATGAAGCCCTGGCAACCTTCATCCGGGGCTATGTGCAGCCGGAAACCATTCCCGGCGCCACCATCCTGTACGTGGAAGACAGCCGCGTGGTCGCCGAAGCGACCAAGCGCATGCTCGAGCGGCAGAGCCTGAACGTACTGCACGTGATGACCGCCGAAGAAGCGTTCGCGCTGCTCACCGCCGAGTCGCTGGGGCGCAGCAGCCATCGCATCGATCTGGTGCTGACCGATGTCACCCTGAAGGGTGAGCTCAGCGGGCTCGATGTGGTCGAGCGCGTGCGCGTGGACTTCGGCTACAGCAAGCGGCGCCTGCCGGTGCTGGTGATGACCGGCGATGGCAATCCGCTCAACCAGTCCGGGCTGCTGCAGGCCGGTGCCAACGACCTGGTGCAGAAGCCGATCGAAGAACGGCTGCTGGTCACCAAGGTGCTGTTCCAGCTGCGCCTGTCACGACTCAACGACAAACCTCTGGTGCGATGAACGACGACGTACAACCGACCATCCAGCTTGAACCGAGCTGGAAGGCGCGCATTGGCGATTACCTGCTGCGCCCCGAAATGCGCGAACTGGCCGCGTTCCTGCGCCAGCGCAAGGCGGCCGGTGCCCACGTGTTCCCACCGGGGCCGCAGATCTTCGCCGCCTTCGATGCCACCCCGTTCGACGAGGTCAAGGTGGTCATCCTTGGCCAGGATCCGTATCACGGTGCTGGCCAGGCCCATGGCCTGAGCTTTTCGGTCATGCCCGGCGTGCCGGTGCCGCCGTCGCTGTTGAACATGTACAAGGAACTGGAAGCCGACCTTGGGCTGCCGCGCCCGGACCATGGCTGCCTGCTGCCGTGGGCGCACCGTGGCGTGCTGCTGCTCAACGCGGTGCTGACCGTGGAAGAAGGGCAGGCCGGTTCGCACCAGAAGCGGGGCTGGGAAGGATTCACCGACCACGTGGTGGACACCCTCAACCGCGAACGCGACGGCCTGGTGTTCCTGCTGTGGGGAAGCTACGCCCAGCAGAAGGGCAAGGTGATCGACACCGGCCGCCACCGCGTGCTGAAGGCGCCGCACCCGTCGCCGCTGTCGGCGCACCGCGGTTTCCTGGGCTGCCGGCACTTCTCGTCGGCCAACCAGTATCTGGAGCGGCGCGGGCTGGGCGGCATCGATTGGTCGCTGCCGCCGCGCGCCTCCCTTGTTGCCACCGCCCCCAACGGCTGAATGCCTGGCAACGCCTTCATCCTGAATGGGCGGTCTTCGGTGGGATTATCCAGCCCAAAACGACGCGCCCCAGCCTTTTTTGCGCATATCATATTGATTTAAAAAGAAATTTTCTTCAACGCTGACCCGCTCGCCACTGTCACCATTTCGCGGTACGTTAGTGGCCTGATCTCCGTCAGCGTTGCACTCACAGAACGCTGGAACTTTTTGAACCGTCAGCAGTCCAAAACCGGGACTGATAAGATGACCTCCATGAGCCAGAACATGTCTACTGCCCTTGTGGCAAACAATCTCCCGATTCCCAGTGCGCTCGGTTCGCTGGACGCCTACATTGGCGCCGTGCACCAGATCCCGGTGTTGACGGTCGATGACGAGCAGGACCTGGCCCGCCGCTTCCGCGACGAGCAGGACCTGGACGCCGCGCGCGAGCTGGTCCATTCCCACCTGCGCTTCGTGGTGCACGTGGCCCGTGGCTACAACGGCTACGGCCTGCAGCTGGGCGACCTGATCCAGGAAGGCAACATCGGCCTGATGAAGGCCGTGAAGCGCTTCGACCCGGACATGGGCGTTCGCCTGGTGTCGTTCGCCGTGCACTGGATCCGTGCCGAGATGCACGAGTTCATCCTCAAGAACTGGCGCATCGTCAAGGTCGCCACGACCAAGGCGCAGCGCAAGCTGTTCTTCAACCTGCGCAAGTCCAAGACCCGCCTGGGCTGGTTGAACGCGGCTGAAGTCACGGCCGTTGCCAAGGACCTCAACGTGTCCGAACGCGAAGTGCTTGAAATGGAGTCGCGCCTGTCCGGCCGCGATATCGGTTTCGATGCGCCCAGCGATGACGACAACGAACATGCGCCGCCGTCGCCGGCTGCCTTCCTGGTGGCCAATGACGAAGATCCGTCGATGGCCTACGAGCGTGCCGACAGCGAAGGCAACCAGCTGCAGTTGCTGCGCGAAGGCCTGGCCGAGCTCGACGCCCGCTCGCGCGACATCATCCGTCGCCGCTGGCTGGACGCCGACAGCAAGGTCACGCTGCAGGAACTGGCTGATGAGTACGGCGTTTCGGCCGAACGCATCCGCCAGGTCGAAGCGAACGCGCTGAAGAAGATGAAGGCGTTGTTTACCGCCTGATTCGATGGTGTAACGGTCAAGTAAAAGCCCGGCCCCGCCGTAATGCTACTACTTGGGAAAAACGGCGCTGACCCCAAAAGGGTAAGCGCCGTTTTCTTAAGTGAACAGCAGTACGGCCTCGCCGGGTTTTTTGTTGGGCACTGTCGAAGTTTGGCCTGCCGCGATGATGAGAGATTATGGAAAGCGCCGTATCGACGCTTTGCAATAGGCTGTCTGTCCCCACGAAATGCGACAAGAGAATGATTGGACCCACCGCACCCAGCGCAGCTGGCTTCGCTTCGCCGATGACGCACGGAAGCAATCCCAATACCGTCCCGGTTGATCAAGCGCCACCCGATGCCATCGCATTGTGCGGACAGGCGAGCTACCGCTCGATGGATATCAATGCGCGTGGCTACGAGGGCAGGAGCCAACTGCATGAAGCGGCTGAGGCGGGGGACATCACCCGCGTCATGGCGCTGTTGCAGGGTGGAGCGGACGTCTTCATGAGGGACGAGAACGGCGCGACTCCCCGCTGGTTGGCAGACCAGAATCAGCGGTCGGACGTGGTTGCCGCCATTGATGCCTGGAAAGGCAGGCTGCTCGACCGCTTTGTTGAAGTTGCCGGGCGCGGCGACGCGGTCGCTGTGCAGCACTTCTGCGACAACACCAGCATTCCCTACAGCGAGCGCGTGCAGGTGCTGAACGCCGCCGCCCAAGGCAAGTGCGCGCCGGCGGTAGAATGTTTGCTCGAAACCTATGGCTATGCCGAGCGGGACATCGACAGCCTTGTCCAAGCTGGCGTTAGCGACAATGGCGTTGAGCAACTGCTGCTCAGTAAAATGCTGTTCGCTCGCGTCAATCACTGGGAACCGCGCGAGATACATGCGTTTCTTGAACGGCACCCCAGCCTGGACGTGAATCACACATGGAACGGCAGTTCAGCCCTGCACCAGGTTGTTCAGTACGGACAGTTCCCGCAGGACCTCGGCAAGATACGTGCATTGCTTGATGCTGGCGCAATGCCCAACGTGGTGAATGACGCGGGTTACACGGTGGGTGCACTGGCGAACTTCAAGGGATTGAACAAGGGATTGATCAACGTGGCAGCACTCTTCAAGCAATAGTTTGCGCCGAACGCATCCGCCCGTTGAGGGCGAACGCACCGCCAATACGCGCATCAAACAAAAAACCCGGCAACGCCGGGTTTTTTGTTATCTCAACCGCGCGTTACGCCCGCTCGCGCGCAATCGCGCGCCAGCCGATGTCGTTGCGGTGGAATTCGTGTTCCCACGACACCTTTGCCACGCCCGCATACGCATTGGCCTGCGCGTCGCCCACGCTGTCGCCCAGCGCAGCCACGCACAGCACGCGGCCGCCGGCACTGAGCACCTGGCCCTGCGCATCCAGCGTGGTGCCGGCATGGAATACCTTCGCCGTCGCCGGCACCTGGTCCAGACCATGGATCGCATCGCCGGTGATCGGCGTCTCCGGGTACGGCGAAGCCGCCATCACCACGCCCAGCGACGGGCGCGGGTCCCATTGCGCCTGTACCTCATGCAGGCGTGCATCGATCGCCGCTTCCACCAGGTCCACCAGGTCCGACTGCAGGCGCAGCATCACCGGTTGGGTTTCCGGGTCGCCGAAGCGCACGTTGAACTCGATCACCTTCGGCGCGCCATTGGCATCGATCATCAGCCCGGCATAGAGGAAGCCGGTGAACGGGATGCCATCGGCGATCATGCCCTGCACGGTGGGGTTCACTACTTCACGCATTACCCGCGCATGCACTTCATCGGTGACCACCGGCGCGGGCGAGTAGGCGCCCATGCCGCCGGTGTTCGGGCCGGTATCGCCATCGCCCACCCGCTTGTGGTCCTGCGAGGTCGCCATCGGCAGCGCGGTGGTGCCATCGACCATCGAAATGAAGCTGGCTTCCTCGCCGTCCAGGAACTCCTCGATCACCACGCGCGCGCCAGCATCGCCAAAGGCGTTGCCCGACAGCATGTCGCGCACCGCGTCTTCGGCTTCCTGCAGGGTCATCGCGACAATCACGCCCTTGCCGGCGGCCAGCCCATCGGCCTTGACCACGATCGGCGCGCCCTTCTCGCGGATATAGGCCAGCGCTGCGTCCACCTCGATATGCACGGCATAGAACGCGGTGGGGATGTCGTGGCGGGCCAGGAAGTCCTTGGCGTAGGCCTTGCTGCCTTCCAACTGCGCTGCTGCGGCGGTGGGCCCGAAGATGCGGTGGCCAGCAGCGCGGAAGCGGTCGACCACGCCGGCCACCAGCGGCACTTCCGGGCCGACCACGGTCAGCTCGATGCCTTCCGCCTGCACTAGCGCCAGCAGCCCGTCCAGGTCAGTAACTTTCACCGGCACATTGCGGCAGCCGGCCTCGGTGGCGGTGCCCGCATTGCCCGGTGCAACCAGCACCTCGGTGACACGGGACGACTGGGCCAGCTTCCAGGCCAGGGCATGTTCACGGCCGCCGGAGCCGATGACGAGGATCTTCAAGGCTGTTCTCGCAACAAGGGGGGGGAAGAAAAAAGGGATCCGGCAGCAACCGGATCCCTGTGACAATCAATGGCGGAAGTGACGCACGCCGGTAAACACCATCGCCAGGCCGTGTTCGTCAGCCGCGGCAATCACTTCGGCGTCGCGCATCGAACCACCCGGCTGGATCACCGCCTTGATCCCGGCCGCCGCAGCGGCGTCGATGCCGTCGCGGAACGGGAAGAACGCGTCGGACGCCATCACCGAACCTTCGACCACCAGGTTCGCATCGGCCGCCTTGATGCCGGCGATACGGGCCGAGTACACGCGGCTCATCTGCCCGGCACCGACACCAATCGTGCGGTTGTCCTTGGCATAGATGATCGCGTTGGACTTCACGAACTTGGCCACGTTCCAGGCGAACAGCAGGTCGGTGAACTGCTTTTCGGTCGGGGCCAGCCTGGTCACCACGGTGAGCTCATCGCGGCTCATGCCACGGTTGTCCGCGCTCTGCACCAACAGGCCCGAGCCAATGCGCTTGGTGTCGTAATTGTTGCGGCCTTCGCCGTGCGGAATGCGCAGCACGCGCATGTTCGCCTTCTTCGTGGCGTATTCCAGCGCGGCCGGCTCGTAATCCGGGGCGATCAGCACTTCCACGAACTGGCGGTCCAGGATCACCTTGGCGGTGGCGGCATCCAGTGGCTTGTTGAACGCGATGATGCCGCCGAACGCGCTGGTCGGGTCCGTCGCATAGGCCAGCTCATAGGCATCGCCGTTGCCGGCGCCCACCGCCACACCGCAGGGGTTGGAATGCTTGACGATCACACAGGCCGGCGCATCGAACTGGCGCACGCATTCCCACGCGGCATCGGCATCGGCCAGGTTGTTGTAGCTCAGTTCCTTGCCCTGCAGCTGCTGGAACGTGGCCAGCGTGCCCGCCACCGGGGACAGGTCGCGGTAGAACGCGCCGGCCTGGTGCGGGTTTTCGCCGTAGCGCAGGTCCATGACCTTCACGAAGCTGGAGTTCATCTGCGCCGGGAATTCGGTGCGCTGCGGCACGGCCGCATCGGTGGCGGTCACCGCCGATAGATAGTTGCTGATCGCCGCGTCGTACTGCGCGACGCGGTTGAACGCCGCCACCGACAGTGCGAAACGCTTGGCGGCCGACAGTTTGCCATCGTTGGCGTCCAGCTCGGCCAGCAGCTCAGCGTACTGCGACGGATCGGTCGCCACGGCAACACGGGCGAAGTTCTTTGCCGCCGAACGCAGCATGGCCGGGCCGCCGATATCGATGTTCTCCACCGCATCGGCCAGCGTGCAGGCCGTGTTGGCGGTGACGCGCTCGAACGGGTACAGGTTCAGCACCAGCAGGTCGATCGGCGCGATGCCGTGTTCGGCCATCACCGCCTCATCCTGGCCGGCGCGGCCCAGCAGGCCGCCGTGCACCAGCGGGTGCAGGGTCTTGACCCGCCCATCCATCATTTCCGGGAAGCCGGTGACATCGGCCACGTCCTTGACCGGCAGGCCCGCGTCGCGGAGTGCCTTGGCGGTGCCGCCGGTGGAGAGCAGCTCGACGTTGCGTGCCGCCAGGGCACGGGCCAGGTCGATCAGGCCGGTCTTGTCGGAAACGGAAAGCAGGGCCCGGCGCACGGGCAGCAGATCGGAACTCATGGGGGCAGGAGATCGAAGCGGAGCGGGCCCATATTGTACCTGCCGGGTCAACACCCCGCCGCAGGATCAACGTCCGAGACGGTAGGTGCCCCCCGAAGGCGGGCACTCCTCAGCTCGGCATCACGTAGTGATGCCGTACTCTTTCAGCTTCTTGCGCAGGGTGGCGCGGTGGATGCCCAGCATCGACGCCGCGCGGCTCTGGTTGCCTTCGCAGTGGTTGAGCACTTCCACGAACAGCGGAATTTCCATTTCGCGCAGGACGATCTCGTACACGTCATCCGCATCGCAGCCGTCCAGGTCCCGCAGGTAACGCCGGACCGACTGGGCTACGTGTTCGCGCAGCGGTGGCTTGGGCGCGCCACGACTATTGTCAGGACGAGAAAGGACAGCGTTCAAGAAGTATCCCGGTGCGAAGCCAGGGCGAACTACAACCCTGGTGAAAAATTTGGAGCGGCCAGTCTAGCGCGTGCGTGGCTGGCCCGCCACGCTCGCTGGCAGGACGCCGGGTTACAGGAACTCGAAGGTGAATGCGACGGTGGACGCGGCAGGCTCGCGGACCCGGAACGCGATCTGCGCGCTCTGGCCCGGTTCCAGTACCGATGCGGCATCGACCGTAGGGTCCAGGTAGTCGCGCGGCGCGAACACGCTCGTGCCGATCACGCGGCCATCGGGATCGGACAGCGACAGCCGCAGCGACGGCCAGGCCTGCTCCCAGCGTGCATCGTTGCGGAAGCTGGCCTGTACCTGCAGCGCGCCGGGCTGCCCGGGCACGGGGCGCACGTCGCGGCTGATCATGCTGAAGGCGGCCGGTTCCTGCCATGCCGGCAGGCTGCAGCGCAGCACGCCGCACAGCCCGGCAATCCACGGTCGGCTGCCGGCATCGGCGGCCAGGCGCGCGCGGTCGGCCACGGCGATCTGCAGCGCAAGCAACGTCACCAGCCCCGCTACCAACCCCCACTGCCAGCGCGGGGTGGGCACCGTTGCCTCCGGTGCGCGCATGAAGCGGGGGGCTGGGGTGGGAGCAATGTACGGTCCGGTCTCACTGGCAAGGCGCCTGAAGGCTGCATCGTCTTCGGCCGCCGCTACGTATGCCGGTTCATTGTCCACTTCGATGTCCGGTGATGTGTTGCCGGCGTCCTCGCTCGGCACCGCACCGTCATCCAGCGGTGCGGCCTGCGGTGGTTCAACCACAGGCGTGGCGTCGGTCGACGCACGCAGGAACGTGGCCAGTGGGCGGCGCGGCGGCGGGGTGGGCTCGGTCATCGGGTCATTCAAGCACGGCGGACGCCGGTGATGCGCATCCAGTCGTCGTCGCGTGCGACTTCAAGTTGTTCGAACCACGGCGCATAACGCACCAGCAGTTCGTCTTCCTGCCCGTGCAGGATGCCCGACAGCGCGATGCGGCCACCCGGCGCCACGCGTGCGGCCAGCACGTCGGCCAGCGCGTCCAGCGCAGAGGCCAGGATGTTGGCCACCACCACCGGATAGGTGGCCTGCGGTTCGTCGGCCGGCAGGTAGACCTGCATGCGGTCCTGCAATGCGTTGCGTTCGGCGTTGTCGCCGGTGGCGAGCACTGCCTGCGGGTCGTTGTCCACCCCCACTGCCTTGGCCGCGCCAAGCCTGAGTGCGGCCAGCGCCAGGATTCCCGAACCACAGCCGAAGTCCAGTACCGTCTGCCCGGCCAGCGCGCCTTCGGCGGCCAGCCCGTCCAGCCAGCGCAGGCACAGCGCGGTGGTCGGGTGGGTGCCTGAACCGAACGCCAGGCCCGGATCCAGCCGGACCACGGCGGCATCGGCGGCCTGTGCGGCTTCGGGCAGTTCATGGTTCCACGGCACGATCCAGGTGCGGTTACCGAAGGCCATCGGCTGGAACTGGTCCAGCCAGGCGCGTTCCCAATCCTCATCCTGCACCGCGCGGAAGCTGGCGTTGCTCCATTCCAGGCCCGGATCGAATGCCTCCAGCGCGGCCAGCAACGCCAGCGCATTGGTATCGGCGGGGAACAGGGCGCTCAGCACCAGGTCGTTCCACAGCGGGGTTTCACCCACGCCCGGTTCCAGGATGGCGCGCTCGTTGCTGGTGTCGGCATCGGCATCGAGCAGGGTCACCGCCAGCGCGCCCACGTCGTCCAGCGCATTCTCATAGCGGGGCTGGGTGGCTTCGGTGCAGTGGAGAGTGAGTTCCAGGAACGGCATGGGCGGTAAGGACCTGCGGAAAACGGTGAATGCTAGACGATTGTGGGCGCTCGCGGCGAAGTCGGTCTCAGAAGTCGGTGAGAAGCGACGCGGCCACAGGTTCAGACATCAGGTTACGCCATTGCTAAACTCTGCATTCTGCTGTGTGTCTCTATCGAACCGGTCCCGCTGAATGGCCTTCGCGCCCACGCTCAAAACCTGGCTGCTGGTAGTACCCGCCCTGGCATTGCTGGGGGTGGTGGGCTACCGCGCGGGTGGTCGTGCGCTGCAGGCCGAACACACACCGGCGGCCGTCAGTGAACTGCAGGTGGGCGCCGGGTCTGCGGCGCCGACCCAGGCGCAGCAGCTGGCGCGCCAGTTGCTGGCCAGTGAGCGCAGCACGGCGGTGCCGTCGGGATTGCCGCTGGACATCCGTGCCGATATCGAAGGCGATACCGACCTGTTCGCCTACGCCCAGCACCTTCGCCTGCAGGCCGCCAATGGCAACGCCGAAGCAGGCTGGATGGTGAGCCGGGTGTACGACTACTGCGCCATCTACGCGATGGACCCGGGTGGCTACCAGCTCGACAACAACGTGCTCACCGGGCTGGGCATGAGCGCATCTTCGCCGATGGTGCAAGCGCGCGAGCGCGTGGCGCGCCGTTGCGCGGGGTTCGTCTCCAGCGACGGTCTTGGCCGTTCGTTGATTGTTACCCAGCGCGTGCTGGCCGCCCGTGCCGGCAACCTGGCCGCCGAAGCGGCGCTGTTTGCCGACGGCCAGCCGTTGAAGGACAGCCCCGAGTACCGCCGCAGTCTGGTGGAGCGGGTGATGGATTCGCGCGATCCCGAAGCTTACATGGCCATTTCCACCGCCATGGGCCAACGCGCCAGCGGTGACGGCGCGCTGCAGGGCCTGGTGGCTGGCGACCCGTTCAGCGAACTGGCCTGGCGCCTGGCCGCGTGCGAACTGGGCATGGCGTGCGGGCCGGACAGTGTGTTGATGAACAATTTCTGCGCGAACGGAGGGATCTGTTCGCAGGACGGTGGGCAGGACTTCGCCACTTTCGTGTATGACGCTGCGGTTTCGCGGCAAGGTGCGGGGAAAATGAAAACGTTGGTTGAGCAGTTGATCAAGCGGAGTAACCGGTCATGAATTACCGTCGATTCCTGCATGGCGCCAAATTCTGGTTCTGGGTGGCGCTGTTTGTTGCCTATTCGGCCGGTGCCGTCGGCCTGGTCATGATCGATACCTACGATGACCGCTACCGGCAATTGTCAAAAGTAACCCTGACCTCGGTGAAGGCGCAGGAAGACGTGCGCCGCGCCGGTGCCAGCCAGGTGGCTGCGGTATACCGCGCGCAGAGCGGCATGCCGTTCACCTCGCTGCCGGCTGGCAGCACCTTCCAGGTGGTCTGGCCGGATGGCTCCACCGAAACCATGGTGATCGTCGACCCGACGTCGTCACTCGGTGTGGCCCCGGTCAAGGACACCCAGACCACGGCGGCCGACGCCAGCCGTTGATGCGCGCGCCCGGCAACCCATTGCCGGGCCCGCTGCGCTGCGCCGCCGCTGACGCTTGGGTCATGGATATATGCGGCGCCTATCGGCTTTGTGATTCATTTAGTTAGCTTCTCTTGGACAGAGGGGCAGTGCTTCGATTTCATCGGGCACGCCTTCCCCGTGAGTTGCCCATGCCCACTACCGCAGCCGACCACCGGCACGCCACCGGTCGCTTCCACGCCCGCAGCCCAGTAAGACCCGCTTCTCCCCGTCCGTTGGACACCTCCGTCATCCGTCGGGTGGAGACGCCGATGCAGGCGTTGGCAGCGGTGTTGACCGTGACCAACGCGGCCACAGTGCCGATAGCGACGCCGCCGCCAGCCACGGTGCGCGTCGTCGGGCCAATGACGACAAACTGCATTCCTGTGGCCGTCTCGCCGAGCATGCCCGGGGTGCTGCATGGCGTAGCGGGGTTGCTGCGCAGCCCAGTGACCGAGCTGTTCAGCGACGCCCGCAATGCGTGGCTACGGTATGAAGGGGTGCGCTGCGCGCCGCCGCTGGGCACGGGCATGCGCGCGCTGCTGCAGGTAGGGGATGCGCTCACCACCCTTGTCGAAGGTGCCGTGCTCGGCGGACGCAGCGTGCTTGGCATGCAGGAGGCGGCCGTTGTCCTCGATGCAGGCGCCGATGTCCTGGAGGATCGTCCACTGGGTCGGAACGAACTGACCAACGCCGTGATGGCGCTGGGGGGCATGCATGGACTCGAACCCGGTGCACCCGCCAACCCACGTGGCGCGCCGCGACGTCCCGGCATGGTCATCCGCCAGACTACCGCCGAATTGCGCGATGGTCGCATCCAGGTGCGGTATGAAGGTGCCGAGCGTGATCTCACCATCAGCGAAGGCCGGCTGCAGGTGCTGACCGACGACGGCACGATCGATGTGATCTTCGACACCGGCGATTGGCAATGGAAGCGCGCACCGGCCACACGACCGGTGACTGCCGGCGTGACCCGCCCGGGCAGCTCCATTCCACTCTTCGACCATGTGGCCGAGCAGGTGCATCGTCAGGTGCCGCTGGACCATGCCCGGCTGCGCCTGGACCTGCTTGGCCCCGACGGCATCCTGTACTACAACCATCCGGAGGCCGACCTTGCAGGCAACGCCGTCTGCGTGGATGGCCGGTATTACGCCGCTACCTTGACCGATGGCTTGGGCCTGCGTATCGGCGCGCTGGAACTGGTCAAGCGCGACGGCATCTACCAGGTGCGCGAAGCCGCGCCGACACCGGTGCGAACCCTGCGTTGTCGGCGGGCACCCGGCGAGGCTTGCACCATGTTGGCGCCCGAGTTTTCGGCGGACCTGTCCAGCACGCTGCAGACCCATCACGGGCAGGCCCTCACCCGATACCAGGCGCGCCGCCGCGGCGTCGTGCCCGACGTCAGCAGGCCAGGTTGGTACATGAGCCGCAAGGGCAACCGGCTGCGGCACTACCTGCGCTTCAACGACCGTTACTTCCGCGTGCGCCTGCGCCAGGTGGACGAACATACCCAACGCATCTCGGTGTACCTGCCGCGCGGCACCGGGGCCGGTCGCCTGCACCCCCGTGGCCAGTCCGCGCAGCGCATTGCCGACATCCGCCAGGCGATTCCCGCGCAGGAGCACCGCTTCATGACCCAGGCCGAATTCAACGTCGAATATCGAGGCATGCCCAGCCTGGAGGCAGCGCAGGTGTATGAAAGCGCGGTGGCACAGAACGATGACCTGCGGCTGAGCCAGCTGCAACGCGCTGCCATCCGCAGTTATCTCACCTGGCGGCGCCGCTCGGTGGACGATTTCCTGCAGTACGGCAGCCTGCAGCCGGTGTTCCGCGATTCGGACCAGGCCGTGGCGCGCATCAACCGAGGGCTGGCGCGCATTCCCCCGCATGCCGGCCGCGTGCACACCGCGCTGGCCGTGGATGCCGCTCAGCTGGCCGAGCTGAAGGTGGGCCAGACGATCTACAGCCGCAGTTTCCTGGTTGCCAGCGGTGACCGTGGCCGCGCGGTGGCGTCGGTGGCCGCAGCGGTCGACAGCCCGCGGGACGTGCCCACCGTGGTAACCCTGCAGGCCTACCACCATGCCCATCCCACCGGCCTGCTCTCACTGCAGGACGAAGCGCAGGTGATGATCGGCAACAACGTGCTGTTCAAGGTCACCGCCCAGGCCCAGGGCGAACTGCACCTGGAAGAACTGAGCGCAGCAAGACAGGCAATGGGCCCCCTCGGCGCCCAACCCCTTCTGGCCACGCCATTGCGGTCGTAGAGCCACGCCCTGCGTGGCTGCGCTTCCGGCGGGCATCCTGCAGCCACGCAGGGCGTGGCTCTACGCGTGGAAGCGCCCAGAAAGCAGAAAGGCGGGCAATGCCCGCCTCCCTGTTCAACCAGCCATCCACCAGATCAAGTCAACGCAATCGACTTGTTCTTGCGCTCGGCCAAACGCTTTTCCAGATAGTGGATGTTCTGCCCACCAGCCTGGAAGCCCTTGTCGCGCATGATGCGCTGCTGCAGCGCCACGTTGGTCTTGATCCCGTCCACCACCATCTCGCTCAACGCCACGCGCATGCGCGCAATGGCCGTTTCGCGGTCCGGCCCGTGCACGATCAGCTTGCCGATCATCGAGTCGTAGTTCGACGGCACGCGGTAGCCGGCGTAGATGTGCGTATCCACGCGCACACCCGGACCACCCGGCGGATGGAACGCGGTGATCTGGCCCGGGCTCGGCACGAACGTTTCGGCATCTTCGGCGTTGATGCGGCATTCGATCGCATGGCCGGTCAGCACCACGTCGCTCTGCTTGATGCTCAATTTGTGGCCGGCGGCGATGCGCAGCTGCTCCACCACCAGGTCGATACCGGTCACCATTTCGGTTACCGGGTGCTCCACCTGGATACGGGTGTTCATTTCGATGAAGTAGAAATGGCCGTCTTCGTAGAGGAACTCGAAGGTACCCGCACCACGGTAGCCGATACGCACGCACGCTTCGGTGCACACCTTGCCGATCTGCTCGCGCTGTTCGGCGCTGATGCCCGGTGCCGGCGCTTCTTCCACCACCTTCTGGTGGCGGCGCTGCATGGAGCAGTCGCGCTCACCCAGGTGGATGGCGTTGCCCTGGCCATCGGCCAGTACCTGGATTTCCACGTGGCGCGGATTTTCCAGGAACTTCTCCATGTACACCTCGCCATTGCCGAACGCGGCCTTGGCCTCGCTCTTGGTGGTTTCGATGGAGGTCTTCAACGACGCTTCGGCATGCACCACGCGCATGCCGCGCCCGCCGCCGCCACCGGCCGCCTTGATGATGACCGGGTAGCCGATCTCACGGGCGATCTTGGTGTTGGCCACGATGTCTTCGCCCAGCGGGCCGCCCGAGCCGGGCACGCACGGTACGCCGGCGGCCTTCATCGCGCGGATCGCTTCGACCTTGTCGCCCATCATGCGGATGGTGTCGGCCTTGGGGCCGATGAAGATGAAACCGGACTCTTCCACGCGCTCGGCGAAGTCGGCGTTCTCCGACAG
This sequence comes from Stenotrophomonas sp. AB1(2024), assembly GCF_037482345.1. Taxonomy (NCBI): domain Bacteria; kingdom Pseudomonadati; phylum Pseudomonadota; class Gammaproteobacteria; order Lysobacterales; family Lysobacteraceae; genus Stenotrophomonas; species Stenotrophomonas sp. AB1(2024). The sequence goes on along the minus strand of NZ_JBBHKO020000001.1, from coordinate 1,522,592 downwards.
GAAGCCGTAACCCGGGTGGATGGCCTGGGCATCGGTGACTTCCGCCGCGGCGATCAGCGCCGGAATGTTGAGGTAGCTTTCCGGCGACGGCGCCGGACCGATGCAGACCGACTCGTCGGCCATGGCCACGTGCTTGAGGTTGCGGTCGACCGTGGAATGCACGGCCACCGTGCGGATGCCCAGGGTGTGGCACGCGCGCAGAATGCGCAGCGCGATCTCCCCCCGGTTGGCAATAACGACTTTGTCGAGCATGGACGGACCCTTAGCCGATCACGAACAGCGGCTGGTCGAATTCGACCGGCTGGCCGTTTTCACCCAGGATGGCCACGATGGTGCCGGAAGCATCGGCTTCGATCGGGTTGAACATCTTCATCGCTTCGATGATCGCCAGCGTTTCGCCGGCCTTGACCTGCTGGCCGATGCTGACGAAGGCCGGCTTGTCCGGTGCGGACGAGGTGTAGAAGGTGCCCACCATCGGCGAGCGCAGCACGTGGCCTTCCGGCAGGGTCTGCGCCGGCTTGGCGGTGCCACCGGTGGAAGCTTCGGTCGGCGACTGCATCGGCATCGCCTGCGCAGCGGCCTGGACCGGCGCCGGAGCCATCATCATCTGCGGCTGGGCCTGCATCATGCCGTAGCCCGACACCGGAGCGCGCGACAGGCGCACGGATTCTTCGCCTTCCTTGATTTCGATTTCGGCAAGGTTCGACTCTTCCAACAGGTCGATCAGCTTCTTGATTTTGCGGAGATCCATGGGGGCCTCTGGTGTTTGATGTCAGTGTGGTGGGAAGCGCATGGCGCTCGGGTCAATGGGGTTTCAGGCGGCGGCCAGCCGCACCAGCGCCGCATCCATCGCGTAGCGGTAGCTGTCGGCGCCAAAGCCGCAGATCACGCCGACCGCCTTGTCGCTGAAGTAGCTGTGCTGGCGGAACGGTTCGCGGGCGTGCGGGTTGGACAGGTGGATCTCGATGAACGGCACATCCACCGCCGCCAGCGCATCGCGCAGGGCCACCGAGGTGTGGGTGAACGCGGCCGGGTTGATCAGGATGAACGTGGTACCGTCGGAACGGGCAGCCTGCACCCGGTCCACCAGCACGTGCTCGGCGTTGGACTGCAGGCTTTCCACCGCATGCCCGGCGACCTGCGCCTGGGCCAGCAGGGCCTGGTCGATCTGCGCCAGCGTGGCATGCCCATACACGCCCGGCTCGCGCGTACCGAGCAGGTTGAGGTTGGGGCCATGCAGGACCAGCAGTTTCGCCATGGGTGCCAAGAAACAGGAAAGGGCGGAGTCTGGCGGAAGCTGTGGATCGTGTCCAGTTCGGCGAAGTTACGCGTGTTTCAAGCGATTGTTTGAAAAACGCAGGTCAACTGGGCCCAAGCCCTGTCGCAGATGGCTCCGGTCACTTCGTTGTTTCGAGCTTCCAGACGGCGCCATTCATACCTTGTCCATGGCCGAGTGGCCGGCAGGATGGGGCGAACTGCCCTATTCGGAAACGGTCCGGGACGTGGGCGATGCATTCCTCCGTGAGGCACGCCATCTCGCGCTGCGCGTGCCCAGTGCGGGTAGCCCGCGGGGAGTTCAACCTGCTCATCAATCCTGCGCACGCGCGCTTTGCGGAGATCGCCCTGGTCTCCAATGACGCGCTGGCGCTGGATCCCCGGCTGTTCGAATAGCAAAACCCCCAGGCACTGAGCCGGGCAGTCCGATCACCCTCCCCATGGGATCCCAGCGTTCCGTTCATGGCACTGGTCATCCCGTAGGGCGATATTACCTTTAGTAGGTAACGTCACTCGAGGGTCATCCCATGCACAGCTTGATCGTAGTCGCCCACCCCGAACCCGGTTCGCTCACCCATGCGGTGGCGAACCGGATCGGCGATGCCATCCTTGCCGCCAGCACCAGCAACACGGTTGATATCGCCGACCTGGCGGCGGAGGGCTTCGATCCCCGCTTCAACCAGGCCGACAACGCCCTGTTCCGCCAGGCGGCAGCGCCGCCGCCGGATGTGGCCGCCGAACACGCCCGCATTGATCGTGCTGACGCGCTGGTGCTGGTCTATCCGCTGTACTGGTGGTCATTCCCGGCGCTGCTGAAAGGCTGGATCGACCGCGTTTTCACCCAGGGCTGGGCCTATGCCGACAGCCCCGATGGCAAGGTGCTCAAGAAGCTGCAGCGCCTGCAGGTGCACCTGGTGGGATTGGGCGGCGCGGATGCGGCCATGATCGAGCGGCGCGGCTATGGCAGCGCGATGAAAACGCAGATCGACATGGGCATTTTCGATTACTGTGGCGCGCGCGTGCAGTCGTCCACGCTGCTGCTGGAATCGGACAGCGGTTCCGCAGAGGCGCACCTGCGCACCGCCGCGGAGATCGGCCGTACCATTGGAGCGTCTGCTGCCGCCTGACCTCACCACTCCGATGCCCGCACGCCCCGAATCGCCCCGCCGTCGCTTGCCGCGCGAACAACGCGCGCGCCAGTTGCTGGATGTCGCGTGGGCGCTGGTGGGCGAAGAGGGAACCGATGCCCTGTCTCTGGGGCGCCTGGCAGAAGCAGCCGGGGTCACCAAGCCGGTGGCATACGACCACTTTGTCACACGCAAGGGCCTGCTGGCCGCGCTCTACCAGGACTATGACCAGCGCCAGACGGCGGTGTTCGAAGCGCGCATCGGCAAGGCCAAGGCGCAGTTGAAGGATCGCGCCCATGCCATTGCCGGTGGCTATATCGACTGCGTGCTGTCGCAGGGCAGCGAAATCCAGGGGATTCTCGCTGCCCTAGCGGGTTCACCAGAGTTGATGGAGGTAAAGCGGCGGTATCAGCAGGACTTCATCGAGAAGTGCGCGGAATGGCTGGGTGGCTTTGCCACCGGTGCCGAAATGCCTGACGCCGGCTACTGGGCGATTCTGGGTGCGGCGGAGTCGCTCTCGGAAGCGGTCGCCGCCGGGCTGGTGGAACACGCGGTGGCGGAGGCTGAGTTGGTGAGGCTGATCGTGTCGACCATCAAGCGGAGCCGATAGCGGCGACCGAGGCCGCCGCGCAGGTGCTGCGGGTGCGCACCACCTGCGGAACCGGCCAACGCCGGCTGGCTCAGCCTGCGTTGGGCGGCGCTGGCGTGTTGAGCAGCTGCTGTTCCCACAGGTAGGCGATGCCGCTGCCGGCGGCGTGCTGCTTGAACACCTCGGTCACTTCGGCCACGTGCTCCAGCCGTGCCCAGTCGCGCTGCCATTCGCCGGCCAGCGCCATCCAGGTCATCACGTTGGCGCCGGCGGCGATCATGCGCTGGATGGCGACCTGATGCGCCTCCACCGACACCGCGCCGCACGCGTCGGTAATGACGGTGACATCCCAGCCTTCGCCCAGCGCCTGGATGACCGGCATGGCCACGCAGATCTCGGTCCACAGCCCGGCAATGATCAGCTGCCTGCGGCCGGTGGCCTTGACCGCGTCCACCACCGCCTTGTCCTGCCAGGTATTGATCAGGGTGCGGTCGATGACCTCCTGGCCCGGGAATACATCGGTGATGTGCGGGAAGATCAGGCCGCCGCGTTCGGCGATGACGCTGGTGAGGATGGTGGGAACGCCGTAGGCCTTGGCGGTCTTGGCCAAAGCGGTGGCGCTGTTCACCACCGCATGCGGGTCGTGGCTGTTGAGGTTGGCCAGCTGGTAGGGCTGGTGGTCGATGAGCACGAGTACGGAATCTTCGGGGCGGAGCAGCGAGTCAAGACCGTTGCGGAATGTCATGGATTCATCCTGTAGTGAGGGGGAGTGAAGCGAGAACAAACCTTGTCATTGCCGCTGGCGGGGCGGTAGCGGCGCCTGGTGCCAAGCTGTGTCGCAGAAACAGGAACGCTGAATTGGAGGTGGCTGTGTCAGGCTATGGGGAGAATCGGGGAGGGCAGGGTGGATATCGAAGATCTGCGCACGTTCGTGGAAGTGGCTGATGCCGGAGGCGTCTCGCCCGCAGCGCGCCGGTTGGGCGTGGCCAAGTCCATCGTCAGCCGGCGGCTTGCCCGGCTGGAAGCGGAACTGGGCGTGCAGCTGCTGGCGCGCACCACGCGCGGGGCGTCACTCACCGAAGCGGGAGCCACGTTCCGTGAGCACGCCGCGCGGGCGTGCGCGGAAATGGATGCCGCCCGGGAAGCGATCCTGCCCAATGGCGATCTGCGTGGCCGGCTTCGCATTGCCGCGCCGCTGACGTTTGGTCCCACGCATTTCGCGGCGGTGTTCGCGGAAATGGCACGGCGCCATCCGCAGCTTCATGTCCATGCGGCCTACAGCGACCGCTTCGTGGATCTGGTGGCCGAAGGCTTCGACTGCGCGGTACGCGTGGGTTACCTGCAGGACTCCAACCTGGTGGCCCGTTGCGTGGGTCCGCTTCATGGAAGGCTTGTTGCAAGCCCGGCTTATGTCGCCGCCAATGGAGCCCCCGAGACCCCCGACGACCTGGCCGCGCATGAAGCGCTGATGCAGGGAACCGAACCGTGGCAGTTTCTCGATGGCGAACGGGTTGTCACGGTGCACCCGCGTGGGCGCTTCAAGGCCGACAACGGTACCGCGCTGCTGGCGGCGGCGATATCGGGTCTGGGTATCGCCTGGCTGCCCGATGGGATTACCCAGCCACATCTGGACTCGGGCGCCCTGGTCCACGTGATGCAGCGCTTTCCGCCGCCGCCGGCCGGCATCCATGTCATCCGGCCGCCGGGCCAGCACCCGTCACTGAAGGTGCGGGCGCTGACTGAGCTGCTTATCGCCTGTTTTGATCACGTGCCGGCGGCATCGCCTGTCATTCGGTAGAAGCGACAACACCACTGCGGCCAGGCACCGCAAAACAGCGGCTGCCAAGGCGCAGTGCGACATGCACCAACAGCACCAGCACCGGCACTTCCACCAGCGGCCCGATCACCGCCGCAAATGCCACCGGCGAGGCCAGCCCGAACGCAGCGATGGCCACCGCGATGGCCAACTCGAAGTTGTTGCCGGCGGCGGTGAAGGCGATCGCCGTGGTACGCGGGTAGTCCTTGGCGATCAGCCTGCCCATGAAGAAGCTGATGACGAACTGGATGATGAAGTAGAGCGTGAGCGGGATGGCGATGCGTACCGCATCCAGCGGAAGGCGCAGTATGTCCCCGCCCTTCAGGCTGAACATCGCCACGATGGTGAGCAGCAGGGCGACCAAGGTGATCGGGCTGATCGCCGGCAGGAACCGTTCTTCATACCAGCGCGTGCCTTTGGCAGCTTTCAACCAGCGGCCGGTGAGGTAGCCGGCCAGGAACGGAATGCCCAGGTAGATCAGCACCGCTTCGGCAATGGTCCACACGCTGACGTCGATGACGCTGCCCTGCAGGCCAAATACCGGCGGCAGCCAGGACAGGAAGAACCAGGCGTATACGCTGAACAATGCGATCTGGAAGATCGAGTTGAAGGCCACCAACCCTGCCACGTACTGGCTGTCGCCACGCGCCAGCTGGTTCCACACCAGCACCATGGCAATGCAGCGCGCCAACCCGATCAGGATCAGGCCGGTCATGTATTCGGGGTAATCCCGCAGGAACAGCACGGCCAGGCCGAACATCAGGAACGGGCCAACGAGCCAGTTCTGCACCAGCGAGAGTGCCAGCACGCGTTTGTCGGCGAACACCTCTGGCAGCGCCTCGTACTTCACCTTGGCCAGTGGCGGGTACATCATCAGGATCAGGCCGATGGCGATTGGAACGTTGGTCGTGCCAATCGACAGACGGTTGAGCGCGGCCGGGATGCCATCGAACAGTGCACCCAGGCCTACGCCCAGTGCCATTGCCGCGAATATCCACAGCGTCAGATAGCGATCCAGGAAGGACAGGCGGGAGGCGTCTACGTTCATCAGGGTCCTCAGCAGCAGCCAAGCCGATCAGAAGGCTGGTCGTCCGCGCAGCAGTTCTCGGTGAGGTACCCCACCAGGGCGTTCATTGCCTGGAAGTTCGCCCGATAGCAGATGGCCCGGCCCCGTTGTTCGGCGGTGATCAGCTTGGCGGCTGACAATGCCTTCAGGTGGAACGACAGCGTTGCGCCCGGCAGGTTGAGTGCCTGGGCGATATCGCCAGCCAGTTTGCCGCCAGTCCCCGCCTGGACCAGCAGGCGGTAGATGGACAGCCGGGTGGCGTGGCTCAGCGCTCCGAGCGCGCGGGTTGCATGCTTATGTTCCATAATTCTAGAATAATGGAAATAATTCCACAGGACAAGCCGTGACAGACCTTCCAAACATAGTTCCGGATGCCTTGGGTGTCCCCTCGGTCGCCACGTTGCAACCGGGGACTGTCCTGACGCATCGCCCGCGCATCCTGATCCTCTATGGTTCGCTGCGGCCGCAATCGTTCAGCCGCAAGTTGGCGCTGGAGGCGCAGCGGCTGCTGGAACACCTTGGCGCCGAGACCCGGCTGTTCAATCCGCACGAGTTGCCGATGCTCGACTCGGTGCCGGCCACGCACCCCAAAGTGCAGGAGCTGCGGCAGGCCTCGCTGTGGTCGGAGGGGCATGTCTGGGTCAGCCCGGAACGGCATGGCACGCTGACGGCGGTGTTCAAGAACCAGATCGACTGGCTGCCGCTGGAGGAAGGCAGCGTGCGGCCAACCCAGGGGCGCACGCTGGCGGTGATGCAGGTCTGCGGCGGCTCGCAGTCCTTCAATGTGGTCAACGCGCTGCGCGTGCTGGGCCGCTGGATGCGCATGGTGACGATTCCAAACCAGTCTTCAGTGGCCAAGGCGTGGCAGGAGTTCGATGAAGACGGGCGGATGAAAGCGTCGGCGTATTACGACCGCGTTGTGGATGTGATGGAAGAACTGGTCAAGTTCACCCTGCTGGTGCGCGGCCGCAGTGACTACCTGGTGGATCGTTACAGTGAACGCAAGGGCACGCTGGAGGCTGCGGCGCTGGCCGCCGCTGCCGGTGTCGTTGAAACCGTTTTGAATGAGGAAAATGCATGAACGCTGTCATCTATCACAACCCCGAATGCGGCACCTCGCGCAATACGCTGGCGTTGATCCGGCATGCCGGGATCGAGCCGGAGGTGATCGAGTACCTGCTCAATCCACCCAGCCGTGCGCGCCTGGTTGAACTGATCGCCGCTGCGGGTTTGAGCGTGCGTGGCGCCATCCGCGAGAAGGAAAAGCGGTATCTCGAGCTGGGCCTGGAGGATGATTCGCTCAGCGATGATGCGTTGCTCGACGCCATGCTGGCCAATTCGATCCTGATCCAGCGGCCGTTGGTACAGACCGACCTCGGCACCCGCATGTGCCGGCCCTCCGAGGTCGTGCTGGAAATCCTTCCTGCGATCGCAACGCCGTTCACCAAGGAAGATGGCGAAGTCGTCAGCGCAGCAGGTGGCCTTCATTCGCGTTGATCGCGCGGGTGAAGCGTGAAAACGCAGTAGAAGTACTGTTTTTAGCACCCGCGGCCGTTGCTACGCTCCAACACCCGTGGCCAGAGATTCCGCCGTGAGCACTGCCATCCTGCGCAACAACCGCCTTGCCCTGACGTTGGCTGTCCTGGCCGTAGCCGTGACCTTGTCCGCTTGCCGACGTGAACCCGAAGCGGCCTCCCCCAGCGCTGCGGAAGAACCTGCATCCGCACCGGCAGCGGCCACGCCAACCCCCGCGCCGGCCGCGGACGCCCGTGTTCCAGAGCCGGGCAGTGTGCCCGTCACCGCCGACAACTTCGTGCGTGCCGAATCGGATCGGTACTTCGCCTCCCTCGTGAAGGAGGGAGGCTTGGGCCGGATTTTCCACCACCGCGAACCGGCATCGATCGATAACCAGACCGTGGTGCGTTTGAACCGGGACACCCTGTATTCCAGCGCGGTGCTCGACCTTGACGCCGGTCCGGTCACCATCACCCTTCCCGATGCCGGCGACCGCTTCATGTCCATGCAGGTCATCGACGAGGATCAGTACACCACGCAGGTGAACTACAGGCCGGGCGCCTACACGCTGAGCCGTGGCAAGGACGGCACCCGCTATGTAGTCGTTGGCATACGCACGCTGGTGGATCCGGCCAACCCGGAGGATGTGGGCAAGGTGCACGCGCTGCAGGATGCCATCAAGATCCAGCAGGCCGCGCCGGGCAGTTTCGAAATTCCCAGGTGGGATACGGTGAGCCAGGACAAGGTGCGCGATGCACTGGTGACCCTGGGGTCAACGTTGCCGGATGCGCGCCATATGTTCGGTACCCGCGAAACGGTCGACCCGGTACGCCGCGTGATTGGCGCAGCGACAGCCTGGGGTGGCAACCCGGACAGCGAAGCGATCTATTTGAACGTGACGCCCGCCAGCAACGACGGCAAGACCGTGTATCGCCTTCATGTGGCGGATGTCCCGGTGGATGGATTCTGGTCGGTGAGTCTTTACAACGCCAAGGGCTACTACGACAAAAACCCGCAGAACGCCTATTCCCTCAATAACCTGACCGCAAAGAAGAACGCAGACGGCTCGGTGGACATCCAGTTCGGTGGCTGCGATGACCAGGTGCCCAACTGCCTGCCCACCACACCGGGCTGGAACTACATGGTGCGGTTGTACCGGCCACGGGCCGAGATACTGGACGGACGCTGGACCTTCCCGGAAGCCGTGCCGGTGCAGTAACGCGGCGGGTCAGCAAGGCGGCACGGCATCGTGCTTGGCAAAGGGTGGGTAGCAGGCGGATTGGCGGGAAGTGGCGACGGCGCGCCGGTTGCCTGCCGAGCATGTCATGGCGGGCGGGAAGGGTATGCTGCGCCCCACCTGCCGCGGGGCCGTACGACCACTTCGGCACGCAGGCGCTGGTCAAGGCGATGGAGCTGCGCGGGTACACCGTGGACCCGGCCGCGCAGTTCGATACCGAAGTCATCACCTTCCAGTGGTTCGACCACGTGCTGCACGGCGGGCCGCTGCCGCCGCTGCTGGCCGGCCGGGTCAACTACGAGCTGATGGGGGCCAACCGCTGGGAGCATGCCGATTCGCTGGACGCCGCTGCGGGCGGGTACCGCGACTTCCAACTGTCCAGTGAGCGCGATGGCGACCACCATGTCAGCGATGAATCGGTGGCCGACGCCGGGGAGCCGTTGCGGATCGAGTGGCACCCTGACAGCGTGCTGCGCATTCCGTTGCGGGCGGCGCGTCCCTAGGCGGTGGTGCCGGTGACCACGACAAAGCACGCACCTGGTGCGTCGTCGTCAGGTACGAGTGCGATGGACCACCCATGGGAGAGGCAGATTTCCATGCAGATCGCCAGCCCCAGGCCAGCGCCGTCGCTGTCTTTGGGGTTGCCCCGCCAGAAACGCTTGAACAGCAGCGAACGATCGGCCTCGCCAACCCCAGGGCCGGCATCGCGTACGTGGAAGCGATCCGGCGCCACCACGATGTTCACCACGCTGCCCTGCGGGGCGTGATGAAGTGCGTTCTCCAACAGGTTTTTGACCAGTACGAACAGCGCGCCTGCATCGGCCTCCACCGGCGGGAATGACGCGTCTTCGGTGGTGACCAGGACATCCACCCCGCGTTGAGCGGCCAGCCGTGACAGGTAGTCGACGGCGTCGTCGATCACGCTGGCGACCTGCACCGGCGCGTAGCTGTAGTTGTGCCCTTCGCTGACCTCGGCCAAGTGCAGAAGCTGATGCACCTGCCGCGCCATCTGCGTGGTGTCGCGCAACAGCAGCGCGGTGTTGGGGGCGCCGCTGAGCTCGATCTCCGCCTGCAGCAGTGCCAGGGGCGTCTTCAACTCGTGTGCGGCGGAGGCAAGAAACTCCTGCTGCACCCGGAACCCTTGTTCCAGTCGCTCCAGCGCGGCGTTGAATGCATCGATCAGCGGCACGACTTCCGATGGCAGGCCATCGCTGCGCAGGCGTGCGCCCAGGTTGCGCGGTCCCACCCGCGCTGCCACGCGTGACGCCTGCCGCAGCGGCCGGACCATGCGGTTGACGGTGATGTAGATGACGCCGGTAAAGGTGATCAGCGCCAGCACCGCCATGACCGAGCCGGCACGCAGGTACAGCTTGGATCCATGATCTTTGAGGGTGGCCACAAAGCGGTCGCTGCGCGCAATGCGCGCGTGGTAGGTACGGCCGGCATGCTCGAATGTGGCGTCTGCCACCCGCAGCAGAACATCGCCATCAGGTGCTGCGACCGTCATTCCGGTCGAGCCCGGCGGCAACGCCAGCAGCGTCTCCAGGGCCGGGCCCTCTTGGCTGGTGGCAACGTCATGTCCGGATTCGTCGGTCAGACGGTATGCGGCGTCGTTGCGCATGGCGGCGTAGACATTGCCCACCTCGGGCGACAGCTCAAGGGTCACGGTGCCGTCCGCACCGACGCGCATGCCTTCCTGGAGCTCGACCACCTCCTCGGCGAGTTCCTCGCGCACCATGTCGTCCATGGAGCTGGTGCGAAGCATCAGCATCACTGCCGCGGCAGCGACCGCTGCGGCGAGCAGCGCCAGCAGCGTGGCCAGCATCAGGCGTGCGCTGAGGCTACGCGGCAGCATCGGCAGGCCGCAGGGCAAAGCCCAGGTTGCGCACGTTCACCACCGACAGCGCTGAATCGATTGCGCCCAGCTTGCGCCGCAAGCGATGCAGGGCGACATCCAGCGCGTTCGGGGTGACTGCTTCGCTCACGCCCCATGCCGCCGATTCCAGTGCGGCCCGGCGGACCACCTGGCCGGCGGCGCGCACCAGTGAAATGATGATCTGCAGTTCGGCCGGCGCCAGGCTGACCTGTTCGTCGCCACAGCGCATGCAGCTTTTTTCGGCGATGACCTGCAGGTCGTGGTGCACCAGCTGCAGGTCGCGCAGTTCGGCGGGGCGGCGCATCAACGCGCGCACCCGCGCCGCCAGCTCCTCGATGGCGAAGGGTTTGGGCAGGTAGTCATCTGCACCGGCATCAAGCCCATCCACGCGGTCGTGCAGGGCATCGCGCGCGGTCAGCATCAGGCAGGGCATGCGGTTGCCGGCCGCGCGCATGCGCCGTACCAGGTCCAGGCCATCGCCGTCGGGCAGGCCGCGGTCGATCACGGCCAGCGCATAGGCATGCTGGCCGATGGCGTGCCAGGCCGCTTCCATGCTTGGAAAGGTATCGACGGCGATGCCTGCCGCACCCAGCCCGCGCTCGACCAGGCCCGACAGGCGCACGTGGTCTTCGACCAGGGCGATCCGGTTGGGCAGGGCAGTGGGCGTGGGCTGGGACATGCGGGGCCGTAAGGAAAGGAAGAACGATCAGAAGCTGCGGGTGATGCCGATGCGCAGGCCGGCAGAGCCGTCGGTGTCCGGCTCGCTGAGCGGGCTGTCGGTGATTTCATTGGGCAGGAACTTATAGTCCACCCCGCCCATCAGGCGCCACTTCTCTCCCAGCGGGCGGGTGAAGGCGATGCTCACCTGCGGCACCACGGCCGAGCCGGGTTGATAGCGGGGCACGCCCCGCGCGACTTCTTCATCCAGCGTGCCGTGGTAATAGTTGACCAGGTCATCGGACATCCAGCGTACCCCGACGCCAGGAACGACGGTAGTACGGCCCCACGTCAGTGCATAGGCGTAGTCGGCCGCGATCTCATAGCCGCCGCTGGCATCGGTGACATCGGCCAACGCGCTCAGCTTGAATTCGCCGGCGCGGCTGCTCCAGCTGGCGGTGATGCCGGCATCCAGGCCGTCGTCGCGGTCGTCCAGCCGCGCAGGGTCCACCCCGTTGGCCAGCAACTCGCGGCGGCCCAGGTCCTTGATGTCGAAACCGTCGAAACGGCCGCTCAGTACCGCGTCCAGGCTGAAGGTGTCGCCCTGGACCAGGTGCACGCCACCGGTCAGGCCTCGCCAGAAGAGGCGTTCGCCCTCATAGGTCAGCAGTGGCACCGGCCGCACGCGGGTGCCTTCGCCGGCGTAGGGGCTCTGGCGCACGGAGGCGGCCACGCCGATCGACCAGCGATCGTCATTGGCCTTGGCAAGCAGGTCGCCACTGCTGGTGGTGCTTTGCGCCAGTGCAAGGGTGGGAAGCAGGAGCGGAACAGAAACCAGGTACTTGAACATGAGGCGGTACTTCCGAGGGAGGGCGGAGCGAGTCTTGCGGCCCCGGACTTACACGCGACTTACCGCCGACGCCGGCGTTGCCCGCCGGTCAGTAAGAACCGGGTAACCCGGCCGGTTCCAGAATCGCCGCCGCCTCCTTTCCACCACGAGCCCCGCATGGCCGACCTCCGCCCGCGCTCTTCCCGCCACCGCCACTGGGCCGCCTCGCTGCCGCCGATTCCGTCGCGCATGAGCGGCCGCAGCACCCGCCGTTTCAAACTGCTGGTGACCGCGTTGGCGATCACCTTGACGGTGCTGGCAACCCTGGTGCTGGTCCGACCGGGCAATCCCGCAACCACCGCACAGCGTGGCACCGCCGAAGCACCCGCCGCCATGACGGTCACCCGTGTGCGCGTGGCCCGGCAGTCCTGGCAGCGTGGGGTTACCGCTTCCGGTGCGATTGCGCCCTGGCAGGAGTCGGTGGTGGGGGCGCCGCTGGCCGGGCTGCGCCTGGCCAGCGTGGATGCCAACATTGGCGATGTGGTGCACAAGGGCCAGGTGCTGGCGCGTTTTGATGACGCGCTGTTGCGGGCCGACGCCAACCGCCTGCAGGCGGCCCTTGCGCAGGCCGAGATCGCGTCCGCACAGGCCAGTCGCGATGCGCGGCGCGCGGAGCAGCTGCGTACCAGTGGTGCGTTGAGCGAGCAGTCGATCCTGCAGGCGCTGGCCGACGCCGCCTCCGCTGCAGCCGCGGCACGAGCGGCGCGGGCAGCGCTCCACGCCAAGCAGGTGGAGATCGACTACACCGTGCTGCGTGCTGCCGATGACGGGGTGATCAGTGAACGCACGGCCACTCTTGGCGCCGTGCCCGAACGTGGCGACGCCCTGTTCAAGTTGATCCGCCAACAGCGACTGGAGTGGCGTGGCGAGCTGGGCGCCGCGCAGCTGGTCCAGGTGGCCATCGGCCAGCAGGTTGAGCTGCAGCTGCCCGATGGCAGCGCCGCGCACGCGCGGGTACGCCAGCTCGCTCCTGGCTTGGGAGCAGATACCCGGCAAGGGCTGGTCTACGCGGACCTCGACGCCGGCAGCGCGGCGCGGGCCGGGATGTACGTCGACGGCAGCATCGGCCAGATGCATACACACGCACTGGTGGTGCCAGCGGCGTCGGTGGTGGTCCGCGACGGCCGCAGCCGGGTGTTCACCCTCAATGCCCAGGGCGCACAGGGCCATGTGAGCGCGCGCGAGGTGGCGGTGGGCCGGCGGCAAAACCGCCAGGTTGAGATCACCTCGGGTCTGGAGCAGGGGGAATGGATCGTCGAGGAGGGGGCCGGCTTCCTTGCCGATGGCGACCGGGTTCAGATCGTGCCGGGCACGGCGCAGGGCCATGGCACCCCGGCGGGCGCGCCATGAACTTCGCGACCTGGTCGATCCGCAACCCCACGCCGGTGATGCTGCTGTTCGTGTTGCTGGCGGTGGCCGGCGCGGTGGGGTTCGTGCGCCTGCCGATCCAGAACCTGCCTGATATTGAACTGCCAACGGTCAATGTGGCCCTTGCCCAGCCCGGGGTAGCGCCCGCACAGCTGGAAACGTCAGTGGCGCGCCCGGTGGAGGATGCACTGGCCAGTGTGGCTGGCCTGCGCCACCTGCGCAGTCAGGTCGGTAATGGCGCCGTGCACATCTCGGCCGAGTTCGAGATCGGCACGCCGTTGTCCGAAGCCCTGGATGAGGTCAAGGCGGCGCTGGACCGTACCCGCGCCATGTTGCCCGGCGACGTGCTCCCGCCGGCGGTCAGCGCGGACGTGGTGGGCAGCAGTCCCATCCTTACCTATGCCGTGGAATCGGCCACGCTGGACGAGGCGCAGCTGTCCTGGTTTGTCGACGACGTACTGGGCAAGGCATTGCGCGAAGTATCCGGGGTGGGCCAGGTGGAGCGCCTGGGCGGTGTGCAGCGCGAGGTGAAGGTGGAGCTCGATCCGGTGCGGTTGGTCGCACTCGACGTTACCGCCACGGAGGTTTCGCGCGCACTGGCGGCGGTGCAGATGGAATCTTCTGCAGGCGGCGTGCGTCTCGGGGGCGGCGAACAGGCCCTGCGCACGTTGGCCACGGTGGCAACGGCCGATGCGCTGGGGGCTGCAGCACTGCCGCTGGGCGATGGTCGCTGGGTGCGCCTGGACCAGGTAGCCACTGTGGTCGATGGTCATCGTGACCGTGATCAGGCCGCGCTGCTCGATGGCACGCAGGTGGTGGGCATCCATGTCTACCGCACGCGCGGCAGTGACGAGGCGGCCACCGCAGTGGCGGTGGGCCGCGCACTGGAAACAGTGCAGCAGCGGTACCCCAGCCTGGTGGTGACAGCGGTCGCCAGCCGCGTGGATTACACGCTCGAACAATATCGGGGATCGATGCAGATGCTTCTGGAAGGCGCGCTATTGGCGGTTCTGGTGGTGTGGTGGTTCCTGCGCGATTGGCGTGCCACGGCCGTGGCGGCAATGGCCTTGCCACTGTCGATCCTGCCTACGTTCGCGTTGATGCCGTGGCTGGGCTTCTCGCTCAATACGTTGACGCTGCTCGCCTTGGCGGTGGTCGCCGGCATCCTGGTGGACGATGCCATTGTGGAAATCGAGAACATCGAAACCCATCGTCGGCGCGGCAAGTCGGTTTCCCAGGCGACGGCCGACGCCGTCAGCGAAATCGCATTGGCGGTGATGGCCACCACACTCACGCTGGTGGTGGTGTTCCTGCCCACCGCGATGATGCCGGGCATTGCCGGGTTGCTGTTCGCGCAGTTTGGCTGGACCACGGTCGTCGCCGTACTGGCCTCCCTGCTGGTGGCACGGCTGCTGACGCCGCTGCTGGCCGTGCATTGGCTGCGCCCGTTGCCCGCGCAGCCGCACCTGCAGGGACGGCTGATGCGGCGCTATCTGGCCATCGTGCAGTGGGCGCTCGCCCACCGACGCATGACGTTGACTGCGGCAGTGGCGTTTCTGGCAGGCTCGTTCGTGTTGCTTCCTCTGCTTCCCACCGGTTTCATGCCGGCGGCCGACCAGGGCTATGTGGAAGTCGGGGTTGAATTGCCACCCGGGGTGGCGCTGGCCGATTCGGTACAGGCGGCCGAGCGCGTGCGCAAGGCGCTCGAGGACGTGCCCGGCGTAGCAAAGATATTCGCCCGGGTGGGTGAGCCGGGCGACGGGGACGGTGCGTCCGGCCCGGAAGTTCGTCGTGCGTTGCTGACGCTCACCCTGGCCCCGCGCGAACGGCGTGCGTCGCAGCAGGTGATCGAGGCGCTGGTGCGGGAACGGCTGGCGGCACTGCCCGGAGCGCGCTTCAGCGTGGGTGGCGGCAACCTGGGTACAGCCATGACCCTGATCCTGGCCAGCGATGATGGGCGCCTGCTGCGCAGCACCGCGCAGACGCTTGAACAGCAGATGCGCGGTATTCCCGGCTTGGCCAACGTCAGCTCCACCGCGAGCCTTGAGCAACCAGAACTGACCGTGCGCCCCGATCCGCGCCGCGCCGCGGAGCTGGGCGTGACCACCGCCGCCATCGCCGAAACGGCGCGCATTGCACTGGGCGGTGACATTGACGCCAATCTGCCACGGCTCAACCTCGATACCCGCCAGGTACTGATCCGCGTCCTGGTCGCGCCGGCCCTGCGCACGGACCTTGAGGCGATCGGACGTCTGCGCGTACCGGGACGTGATGGCGCGGTGCCGCTGCACAGTATCGCCACGTTGGCCATGGAAAGCGGTCCAAGCCAGATCGATCGCTTCGACCGACAGCGCGTCGTTACCCTGAGCGCCGGCCTGGCTGGCATTCCCTTGGGCGATGCCGAAGCAGCGGTTGCGGCGCTGCCGATCAGCCAGGCCATGCCAGCCGGGGTCCGTCCGATCGAAGCCGGGGATTCGGAGCTGGCCGGCGAGCTGGCCGGTGGTTTCCTGGTGGCCATCGGTGCAGGCCTGCTGTGCATGTTCTGTGTGCTGGTGCTGCTGTTCAAGGACGCGTTCCAGCCGTTGACGATTCTTTCCGCCGTGCCGCTCTCGCTGGGCGGCGCGTTGCTGGCGCTGCTGGTGACCGGCAGTGCGTTGGACGTGCCGGCGATGATCGGCCTGGTCATGCTGATGGGGATCGTGACCAAAAATTCCATCCTGCTGGTGGACCATGCGGTGCAGGCCACGCGCCAGCACGGCATGCGTCGTGGTGCTGCGTTGTTGGACGCATGCAGCCATCGTGCCCGACCCATCCTCATGACGTCGCTGGCGATGGTGGCCGGCATGCTGCCGATCGCTGCCGGGCTGGGCGCCGATGCCAGCTTCCGCCAACCGTTGGCGATCACGGTCATCGGGGGCCTGGCCACTTCCACCGTACTCAGCTTGGTGGTGGTGCCGGTGCTGTTTACCTGCATCGACGACCTGCGCATCCGGTTGCGTGGTGGATGGCGCAACATGCAGTGTGCGCGCTGACGATCCGCTGCCGCTGCTGCGGGCGCACCGCACGACCAACGGTCGCGCGCTATCGGCGCGGTGAGATTTACCGCCGGTCGGATACATGCGCATGCCCGCGCACGTGCCAGCGCCACGGAAACTCCACGGCGCGGGTGATGCCGATGCGGGGTCCCGCCACCGGATCGTCCGGTGGGGGCATGCCGTCTGACACGATGCGGATGCCTTGATCGTTCGTGACCAGGTCCGCACCGTCGAGCGCCTTGGTGATGCCCATTGCCTGCGACAGGCGCCCAGGGCCGCTGGCCAGCTCGCGGTCGCGGCGGATTGCCGGTCGCGCTTGGCGGATCAGCGCCAGGCCCTGCACCGGTTCCAACGCCCGCAGGAGCACGCCCCAGCCCTGGCCGACCTCGCCGCAGACCACGTTGCTGCCCCAGTGCATGCCGTAGGTGAAGTACACGTAGAGGTGGCCGCACTCGCCGAACATGCTGGCAGTGCGCGCGGTCATGCCACGGAACGAATGCGCGGCCGGGTCCTGGTCGCCGGCATAGGCTTCCACTTCAACGATCCGGCCAGCCCGGCCATCGTCGCGGACCAGCAGCTTGTTGAGCAGCTGCGGCGCGACCTCGGTGGGGTGGCGACGGTAGAAGCTGCGCGGCAACGTACGCCAGCGCGAAGGAGGTAGGAGCATCAGCGCAGTGCCAGCGGTTGTGCGGACAGGATCCGCGCCAGCTTGTTGGGGTTGCGCTGCACCAGGATCTGGGTGATGTGCTCGCCATCGGTATCGAACGACATCGCCGAATCGAGGTGGTCGCCGAAGAAGCGCAGCAGTCCCATTCGACCATTGATGAGCGCTGGCACCATGCGCAGCTCGGCGCGCCGCCGCAGGGTGGGCGCGAACAGCAGCTGGGCAATACGTGCGCCACCGAGCATGGGCCTGGGGAAGCTGCTCACGATGCCACCGCCGTCGCCGATCAGCTGGGCCGAGTTGTCCATCAGCGCCATCATCGCCTTCAGGTCGCCCTTGTCCAGCGCGTTGGTGAACGCCTGCAGCAGTTGCTGGTGGGTGCGGTGCGGTACCGCGTGCAGGGGACGTTCCTCGCGCAGGCGCGTGCGTGCGCGGTGCACGATCTGCCGGCAGGCCGCTTCGCTCTTGTCGAGGATGCGGGCGATCTCGGGATAGTCGCGGTCGAACACATCGTGCAGCAGGAACGCGGCACGCGCCTCGGGTGCCAACCGTTCCAGTACCGCAAGGAAGGCGACGGAGAGATCGCTGGCGGCCTCATGCAGGCGTTCAGGCGTGCTGGCGTCGTCGGTCAGCACCGGCTCCGGCAGCCAGATGCCCACATAGTGCTCGCGGCTGCGGCGGGCCATGCGCAGCTCGTCGATCGCGATGCGGGTGGTGGTGGCTACCAGCCACGCTTCGGCATTCTCGATGGCGTCGCGGTCGGTGCCATTCCAGCGCAGCCACACGTCCTGCGCAACGTCTTCCGCCTCGGCCATCGAGCCCAGCATGCGGTACGCCACGCCAAGTACGCGGGGGCGCAGTTGGGTGAAACGGTCGAGGGAGGTATCCATGGCGGCAATTCAACATGAGCGCGGGCCGCGTGGACAGTGCCGTAAGCGGGGCTACGTAAAGAAGCTGTCGCATTGGGAATGTCCTGCAGCCCACCTGGGCGTGGGCGGATTCGAGGCTGCAGGCTAGGAGGCGGCCCGCCGTGGCGGTAGCCGGCAGCGCGGACGCACGGTGTTGAGCGCCACGCACCAATCCCGTGGGCGGGGGCTGTCACAGCGCATCGCGTTGGGCCGTCTGCCTTGCATGAGCACCTCATCCACTCCTGATGCTGCAGGCCTGCCGCGTCCCGCCGACCAGGTATGGACCACGTTCCTGTCTGCGCTGGAGGCCCTGCCCGCCGACGCCCGCCTGCTGCTGTTGCTGCATGACGTGGCCGGTGCGTCGATCGAGGAACTCATGCCGTTGCTGGGGTTGCCTGCTGCTGAATGCAGGCAACGGCTGGAAGCGGCCCATGCCTGCCTGCGCGCGCATGCGCGCCATCTTGGAGCGCCGCCCGCATGTCCCTGACTGATCCGGCCACCGCAGACGACGGTGTCGACCCGCTCACCACCGGCTTCTCGGCCAGCTACGCCGGGGTGATGGCGTTCATTGCCGTGGCCCACGAAGGCAGCTTCTCGCGCGCGGCCGACCGGCTCGGCATCGGCCGCTCGGCGGTCAGCCGCAGCGTGCAGAAGCTGGAAGGACAACTGGGCGTGCGGTTGTTCCTGCGCACCACGCGCTCGACCTCGCTCACCCGCGAAGGCGAGCTGTTTCATGACGGTTGTCGTCCGGGTGTGGACCGCATCCTGCAGGCGCTGGAGGAGATGCGCGACCTGCGCGACGGGCCACCACGCGGACATCTGCGGGTGAGCGCCACGCATGGCTTCGGGCGCAAGGTGATCGCGCCGCTGCTGTCGGCGTTCCGCGTCCACTTTCCCGAGGTCACGCTCGAGCTGCAACTGGAAGAGCGCCCGCTGGACCTGGCCGCCGACCGTATCGATGTGGCTTTCCGCGATGGCGTGCTGGAAGACAGCGAGGTCATCGCCAAGCACCTGATTCCCATGCAGCTGCTGGTCTGCACATCACCGGACTACATGGCGCGGCACGGCCTGCCGGCCACGGTGGGTGAACTGGCCGGGCATGCCTGCATCAGCCAGCGCCAGGCCAATGGACGGCTGCAGCCGTGGGAGTTCCGCGTGGAAGGGCGACCGTTGAGCGTGGAGCCGGCCTCGGCGCTGGTCTTCAACGATGCCGACCTGGCACTGCAGGCGGTACTGCAGGGGCAGGGCCTGGCCCAGCTGCCGAACTACCAGGTGCGCGCCGCGCTCGATGCCGGGCTGGCGGTGAGCTGCCTGGACCAGTACGCCGCCGACGACCGCGGGCACTATCTGTGTTACCTCAGCCGCCGCCAGCTGCCCAAGCGCATCCGCGCGTTCATCGATTTCATCACCAGTGAAGTGCGCGCGCTCGACCTGGATGTGGTCACCCATTGGGAAAGCGTGCAGCAGGCCAGCGCGTCGGCACGCGACATCGATGCCGGCGCATGGCGTTGATCCCGATTGATGCCTGACGGGCAACAGTGCGCGTCCGCGTGCGGACCTACTGCCGCCGAGGCGCCCTGCCTAGCATCGTCACATGCCCCGGCCATCGGGGTTCCCCCTTCCACCTTTGGAGCCTGAACATGAAGATCCTGGTCATCGGCGGCACCGGCCGCATTGGCAGCAAGGTCGTCGACCGCCTGCGCGCGGCCGGCCATGACATCGTCATCGCCGCGCCATCCACCGGCATCGACATCATCAGTGGCGAGGGCCTGGACGCGGCCATGGTCGGGACCGACGTGGTCATCGACCTGGCCAACTCGCCCTCGTTCGAAGACGCGGCCGTGCTGGCCTTCTTCCAGGCCGCCGGGCGCAACATCCTGGCCGCCGAAGCCAAGGCGGGCGTGGGCCATCACGTCGCCCTCTCCGTAGTAGGTACCGACAAACTGGCGGCCAGCGGCTACTTCCGCGGCAAGATCGCGCAGGAAAAGCTGATCCGCGAAGCGGGCACCGCCTACACCATCGTCCATTCCACCCAGTTCTTCGAATTCCTGCCGGGCATCATCCAGTCCGCCGGCGAATCGCTGCGCCTGCCCACCGCACTGGTGCAGCCGATCTCGGCCGACGATGTGGCCGACGCCGTGGTGCGCGTGGCGCTGCAGCCTGCCGTCAACGGCGTGGTGGAAATCGCCGGCCCCGAGCGCGCACCGATGGATCAACTGGCCCAACGCTTCCTGGACCGCACCCAGGACCCGCGCCGGGTAGTGGGCGACGCGCAGGCGCCGTACTTCGGTGCGCAGCTGCAGGACGACACGCTGGTGCCGGTCGGCCAGGCGTGGCTGGGCCGGCAGGGCTTCGACAGCTGGCTGCAGCAGTCCGGGCTTGTGCACGCCAACTGATGTTCCTTCCGCCCCGCTGTGTGGATCTGCCATGTCCGACCTGAAGCCGCCATCGCCGGCCGTTCTCGACAAATACCATGGCGATGAGGTGCGCCCGCTCTACACCGGGCGGGTGCGGGTGAGTGGCGGCGCGACCGGTCACGGGCGCGCCTCGGGCGTGGTGGTCTCCGACGATGGAGCGCTGGCGCTCGATCTGCGCCTGCCACCCGCGCTGGGCGGGCCTGGCGGTGGCAGCAACCCCGAACAGCTGCTGGCTGCCGGCTACGCGGCCTGCTTCCACGGCGCGATGAATCTGCTGGCCAGCCGCGCCGGGCTGGTACTGGTGGATGCCTGCATCGAGGTGGCGGTGACGTTCTCGCGCGATCCCATCGATGGCTTGTACCTGCTGTCGGCGGAAGTGGAAGCGTACCTGCCGGGGCTGGAGGCGGGCGTGGCCGCAGAACTGGTGCGCAACACCGAGCGCGTCTGCCCCTACGCAAAGATGTTCCGCAACGGCATCACCCACGTGGTCAGCGTGGTGCCCACCGCAGCGCCCTGAGGGGCGCTTTCCCAACGCTGGAGACAACGATCATGCACGCCGGCCGCTCATACACCTTCACCGAGTTCCTGCTGTGGACGCGTCGCCCGCTGTACCTGCTGATCCTGCTGGATGTCGTGCTGGTGGCGCTGTACCAGCTCGGTGGCCTGCACTGGTTGGCGGTGCCGTGGAACGTGATCTTCATGCTTGGCACCAGCGTGGCGCTGATCGCCGGCTTCAAGAACACCCAGACCTACAACCGGCTGTGGGAGGCGCAGCAGGTGTGGGCCTCCATCACCGCCGCCAGCCGCCTGTGGGGCACGATGAGCCGCGATTACGTGGACCATCCAGAACACACCCGCAGGCTGGTCTACCGGCACCTGGCGTGGCTGACCGCGCTGCGTTACCAGATGCGCGAACCCAAGCCCTGGGAGACGGTGCAGCTGGCGCCCAACGTCGAATACCGCAAACGCTACGACGTGCCGGAAAAGGTGCGGACGCTGGATGCCGAGTTGATCAAGTACGTCACCCCCGAAGAACGTTCGCGCATCCTGGGTGCGGGCGGCAAGGCCACCGAGGTACTGTCGCTGCAGGGCGCATCGCTGCGCGGGCTGCTCGATGCCGGGCAGATTCCGCAGGCCGGTTTCGCCGAACTGCAGCGTGTGCTGCGCGACCTGCACGACCAGCAGGCACGCAGCGAACGGATCAAGAACTACCCATACCCGCGCCAGTACGCGGTGATCAACGTGATCTTCGTACGCATCCTGTGCCTGCTGCTTCCGCTGGGCATGATCGACCTGCTGGCGCCGATGAACGACAGCGTGACCGGGGTGATGGCCGGGCAGATGGTGTGGCTGGCCATTCCACTCAGCGTGCTGGTGTCGTGGATGTACGCGGCGCTGGACCAGGTCGGCGAGAGCAGCGCCAATCCGTTCGAGGGCGGCGCCAACGACATTCCGATCTCGCAGCTGTGCACGTCCATCGAGCTGGACCTGCGCCAGCTGCTGGATGAGCGCGACGTACCGGCGCCGCAGGCGCCGGCCAGCCCCATCGTGATGTAACCCGCAGCGGAGCACGCACATGAAGATGGTCGTCATCGGTGGTCACGGGCTGATCGGCAGCCGGGTGGTGGAACGCCTGCTGGCGCAGGGCCACAACGTACTGCCCGCATCACGGCGCAGCGGCGTGGATGTGGTCAGTGGGCATGGGCTGGATGAAGTGCTGGACGGGGCGGAGGTCGTGGTGGATTCAGGCAATGCACCGACCTTCGAAGACCCGGATGTCACCGCGTATTTCCAGCGCGCCACCACCCAGCTGCTTGCGGCCTGCGAACGCGCCGGCGTGGCGCACTATGTAGGCCTGTCGGTGGTGGGCACCCCCTACCTGCAGGACAGCGCCTACTTCCGGGCCAAGGCCGTGCAGGAAGCGCTGGCGCGGCAGGCGCGCATCCCGGCCACGCTGGTGCGTGCCACCCAGTGCTTCGAATTCATGGCCCAGCTGGTGCCGCCCGTTGCGGGGCGCGATGTGCTGCACCTGTCGCCCGCGAAGGTGCAGCCGGTGGCCGCTGACGATCTCGCCCTGCTGGTCGCGCAGGTGGCAACGGCGCCGCCAGCGGGCCACATGGTGCAGATCGCCGGGCCAGAACGCCATCGACTCTTCGAGCTGGTGGAGTGGGTGATGTACTTCAACCAGGACCAACGTCCGGTGGTGGCCGATCCACAGGCACGCTACTACGGTGCGCTGCTGAAGGACGCCACGCTCACCGCCGAACCGGGCGCGGCGCTGGGCACCACACGCTTCATCGATTGGCTGGCCAGCCACGTACCCGGCACCCTGCCGCACGTTCACCTCCCCAATCCGTTGCCGGCAGCGCCGGCCGTCATCGTGCGGTCTTCAACGCCAGTTACAACGTAGGCACTGCGCGGGCCGGGCTGGAGGCAGGTTGATCCAGCCCTAAAGTCCAGGGAGTCGCGGCCGATACCGATGCGTCCTTCCGCCTGGAGTACGTCATGTCGGCCGTCCCCCGCCGTGTGCTGCTGTCCCTCGCCCGCCGGGCTCAACCCCTGCGCCAGCTCAGCGTGGCGCGCAAGCTGAAAATCAGTCTGCTGGCCTGCGCCACGGGACTGCTGGTGGTGGCCATCGTGTACGCATGGACACGGTACAACAGCGAGCGCGCCGCTGATACCTTCGCCGCGCACGAGCAGGCAACCAGTTTGATGGCGGCGCTGAACGCACAGGTGGCCGATGCCCGCCGCCTGCAGACCCGCTACGCCACCAGTTTCGACGATGCCGACCGCTCCTCCCTTCAGCAGGCTCGGCAGCGCTTGCAGGCGTCGCTGGTGGCGCTGCAGCACGCTGCGGCCACGAAGAACGGCAACGCCAGGGAGCTGCAGGATCTGGCCACGCGCATCGGCGAGTTCGCCGACGGCATCACCGCGCTCAATGCACGCGTGGATGAAATGGGGCACGGCGATGCCGGACTGCGCGCGCAACTGGAGGCCGCGGCCAACGCCATGGAAGCCGAGCTTGCCGGCATCCAGCGCCCCGTGCTGGACGCGCAGTGGCAGGCGATCCGCCGGCAGGAGGCGCTGTTGTTGCTTACCGGCGATTCCAGCCATGCCGACCGTGCCAGCGAGGCCAAACTGTCGTTCGAGCTGGCCGTGGCCGCGCCTGGCTTGGCAGCCACCTCCCAGGACGCGCTGCGCGCGGCGATGGATGCTTATCAGGCGGCGCTGCTGGGCTACACCGCGGCACGGGTCGGCCTGGATGTCGAGGCGCAGTCGCTGGCCGACACCGCCACGCAGATCGAACCCAGCCTGGTCCAGGTCCAACGTGCCCAAGCGGCATCGCTGGAGGCGGCGCGCGAGCGGCAGCAACACCGGGCGCGGGCAATGACCGCGCTGTTCGCACTCACGCTGTTGCTGGTGGCCGCGCTGCTCATCGCGACCCTGCTGCTTACCCTGCAGGCCGTGCAGCGCCCGATCGCCGACACCCTGCGCTTCGCCGAGGACATTGCCGACGACCGGCTGGACACGACCCTCACGGTGCACAACCCACATGACGAGTTCGGTCGACTTGCACAACGGCTGCAGCACATGCAGGGCCGCCTGCGCAGTCGGATCGAAGCTGAACGGGCTGCCGCGCGCGACAACACGCGCGCCCGCCAAGCGCTGGACAGTGCGCAGACCGGGTTGATGGTGCTGGACCCGGACGGCCGCATCGGCTTCCTCAACCATGCTCTGTGCCAGGCACTGGCCTGCACGCCGGAGCATTGGCGTGGCCAGCCGGTGCAGATGCTGCACCCGGTGTTTGACAGCGCGGTGGCGCAGCTGCAGCGCGGCCACGGCAGTACCCACGAGATCGAGCAGGGCGGGATCCGTTACCAGCTGGCACTCAGCCCGATCCTCGACCACGACCAGCTCCTGGGCGCGGCGGTGGAATGGCGCAGCCGCGCGCTGGAAACTACGGTGGAAACCGAAGTGGCCGCGTTGGTGGACGCCGCTGCGCAGGGACAGTTGGATGCCCGCGTTGCCGTGAATGACAAACAGGGGTTCGTGCTGACCCTGGCGGTCAGCATCAACCGCCTGCTGGATACCTTCCAGGGCAATCTTGCCGGGCTGCAGTCGTTGCTGTCCGGCTTGGCTCACGGCGACCTGAGCATGCGCATGCAGGGCGAGTACCAGGGCGTGTTCGCGCAGATGCGTGACGACGCCAATGCCAGCGTAGGGCAGCTGACCAACATCGTGGCACGGATCCAACAGGCCACTGCGACCATCAATGGCGCGGCGGGCGAGATCGTGACGGGCAACCGCGACCTGGCCGAACGCACTGAACGCCAGGCGGCACACTTGGAGGAAACCGCGTCCTCCATGGAAGAGCTCACCGCCACCGTGCGCGAAAATGCGGAGTCTGCGCGGCAGGCCAACCAGCTGGCCGTCGACGCCGCCGCCATTGCGGGGCAGGGCGTTGACGCGGTGGCGCAAGTGGTGGCCACGATGCACGACATCGCCGCTTCGTCGCGACACATCGGCGACATCACCGGGGTAATCGATGGCATCGCGTTCCAGACCAACATCCTTGCGCTCAACGCGGCGGTGGAAGCGGCGCGGGCCGGCGAGAAGGGGCGCAGTTTCGCGGTGGTGGCGGGCGAAGTACGCCTGCTGGCCCAGCGCAGTGCAGACGCCGCGCGCGAGATCAAGCAGCTGATCGAGGCGTCGGTGGAGAAGGTCAGTGCCGGCACCCGCCAGGTGGACGAGGCCGGTGCCACCATGCGCTGCATCGTCGGCAGCGTCGAACAGGTCACCGCAATCACCGCCAGCATTTCCGCAGCTTCGCAGCAGCAGAGCGTGGGCATCGAGCAGGTGGGTGCGACCCTGCTGCAGATGGACGGCAGCACGCAGCAGAGCGCGGCGATGATGGAGCAGGCCTCGGCGTCCGCGCAGGCAATGCAGCGCCAGGCTGCACTGTTGTCCGAGGCGGTTGCGGCCTTCGTGCTGGCGCCGTCCAACATGTTAGGCCCGGTACGCCGTCCCGTCGTTGCGTGAGGAGGTCGTGATTGCGGCGTCCACGGGCCCGGCAGAGCGCCGGCCCCGGGTTACCTGCGACGGTTCTTCGCCTGACTACCCAACCACCGTTCGATTTCTCCGTCAGCGAACGGCCCCAGCTTCTGTTTGATGATCTTCCCGTCCGCATCCACGAGCACCGTGTACGGCAACAACCCCTGCGCGTTACCCAACCGCACGCTGGCGTCATCTGGCGCAGGCTGTTCGATCACGATCGGATACTTCACCGGCACGCGATCAAGGAAGTCGCGTACGCCGTCCGGCGTATCGATGGCCAGCCCCACCACCCGCACGCCATCAGGCGGCTGCGCAGCGGCGAACGCAGCCAGCATCGGCATCTCTTCCACGCACGGGCCGCACCAGCTGGCCCACACGTTGATCAGCAGCGGGCGGCCACGGAAGGCGGCGAAGTCCACCGGGGTGCCATCCACGTCCGGCAGGACGATCGCCGGCATCGCATCGCCCGGTTTGGCGGGTAGGGCCGCAGAACGATCGACGGCGGGGAACCGTGTTTCCTGTGGCGTACGCGCGACGTAGTACACGCCCGTCCCCAATCCCAGCACTGCGGCAACCGCCGCCACCGCCATCAACGATGTGCGGGGCGGCGGCGTGCTCATCGCGCGGTGCGCAGCAGCGCTTCTTCGACCAACGCCTGGGTCAGTACGGTGGGCAGCACGGTCGGCGGGGCGCCGGGGCCATACACCACGTACAGCGGCACGCCGACCGCCTTGTGCTCATCCAGGAACGCGGTGATTTCCGGATCCACGTTGGTGTAATCGCCGCGCATGTATACCGCGTTGGTGCGGCGCAGGGTTTCTTCGAAGCCGTGGGTGCCCAGTACCGTGCGTTCATTGGCCTTGCAGGTCACGCACCAGTCGGCGGTCATGTTGACGAACACCACGCGGTTGTCCTGGCGCAGCCGGTCGAGCATCTGCGGCGAATAGGCCACCACGTTGTCGGCGGCGGCCAGCGCGGCCTTGGCCGGTGCGTCGATGCGGGTCACGCCCCACACCGGCACCAGGGCGCCCAGCAGCAGCACCAGCGCCAGCGCGGCGCCGACCCGGTGGCTGCGCCAGCGGCTGCGTTCGAACCACCACAGCGCCAGGCCCAGCACCACCAGCCCGGCCAGCACCAGCGCCATCGCATCCACGCCGCGCTGCTTGCCCAGCACCCACAGCAGCCACAGCGCGGTGGCATACATCGGGAAGGCCAGCACCTGCTTCAGGGTTTCCATCCATGCGCCCGGGCGCGGCAGGCGCTTGGCCAGCGAGGGCACGAAGCCGATCAGCAGGAACGGCAGCGCCAGGCCCAGGCCCAGCACCAGGAATACCAGCATCGCCGGTACGGCCGGTGCGGTGAACGCATAGGCCAGCGGCGCGCCCATGAACGGTGCCACGCACGGGCTGGCCACCACGCAGGCCAGCACGCCGGTGAAGAAATCGCCCATGGGACCGCTGCGCGAGGCCAGCGACTGGCCCACGCCGCCCAGGCTGCCACCCAGGGTGAACACCCCGGACAGACTCAGGCCCACGGTGAACATCAGGTAGACCAGCGCGGCAATGAACCACGGGTGCTGCAGCTGGAAGCCCCAGCCTGCTGCCTGGCCGGCGGCACGCAGCGCCAGCACCAGCGCGCCGATCGTGGCGAACGCCACCAGCACGCCGGCCGTGTACCAGAGCGCATGGCTGCGCGCGCGCTGGCGGCTTTCGCCGCTCTGTGCCACGCCCAGCACCTTCAGCGACAGGATCGGCAGCACGCATGGCATCAGGTTGAGGATCAGGCCACCGGCCAGGGCCAACAGCAATGCGGTGATGAGGGTGATGGGCGTTGCACTGCCGGTGTTGCCCGGCGGACGGGTACGCTGCGCGTTGTCGGCGCTGGCGTCGGGCGTGCCCGCAGCAGCTGTGTCCAAGGCCGGTTCGTTCGGGCGGATCAGCATCGGCTGGGTGGCAATGCCGGTGGCCTCGCGCGCCTGCGCGCGCTTGTCGCGGGTTGCCAGCGGCACAATCACTTCGCTGCGGGGCGCCTGTTCATCGGCGCTGGCGTTGATCTTGCCGGCCGGCAGCGCCAGCTGCACCCGCCGGGTCATCGGCGGGTAGCAGATGCCATCGGTCTGGCAGCCCTGGAAGGTGATCACCAGGGTGGCTTCGGCCGCATCGGCAACGCTGCGGCGCAGCGGCAGCTTTACATCCACCTGGTCGAAGTACACCGACACATCGCCGAAGTGTTCGTCGCGGTGCGACTTGGCGGCCGGCCACAGCGGCTTGTCCGCGCGGATGCCGGGGGCGCCCTCCAGCTTCAGCGACGTGCGGTCGCGGTACAGGTAGTAGCCCGGTGCGGGGCTGAAGCGCAGCAGCACGGTATTGCCATCGCCGACGATGGCTTCGAAGCCGAATGCGCGTTCGGACGGCAGCGGCAGCGACGGGATGTTGGCCGCGCCGGGCAGGCGCAGACCGCCGCCGGCGTCACTCCCGGCCAGCGGGTTGTTGAAGGGCGACGCCGCGGCGCCGCCGAAGGCCGGGGCCACGGCGCTGTCGGTGCGCGCGCTGCCGCCCGGCAGCTTGACCTGCACGCTGCGCTTCTGTGGCGGGTAGCACACGCCGGCATCGGCGCAGCCCTGGTAACGCACTTCGAGCGTGACCGTATCGGTACCGTCGGCCGCCTTGCCGGGCAGTACTGCGGTCAGCCGCTCGCGGTAGGTTTCCACCTCGCCGAAGAAGTCGTCGTGGTGCTTCTTTCCGGCGGGCATCTGCAGCGCTTCGGCAGTGAAGCCGGCGTCGCTCTTGACCGTGGTGCGGTGCCGGTAGAGGTAATAGCCGGGCGCGATCTTCCAGCTCACCTCGATGTGGTCGCGGTCGCGCGCCTGTGCGCTCAGCCCGAAGGCTTCATCCACCGGCAGCAGGTCCTTTTCGCTGACGGCCAGCGCCGGCAGGGACACCACGAACAGCGCACACAGCGCGGCAATACGACGAAACAGCGTCATCAATCAGTTTCCTCTCGGGTCTGTGCCCGAATCCAATCCAGATACGCCGGCAGGCCGGCGCGGGTTTCGACCGCGATGCACTCGGGAAGTTCATACGGGTGCAGTACCTGCACGCGCGCGATGGCCGCCTCCAGGCGGCTGCTGGTGGTCTTGATCAGCAGTTGGATCTCATGGTCCTCGGTGACCTCGCCGTGCCAGCGGTAGGTCGAGTGCGCCCCGTCCAGCCGGGTGACGCAGGCGGCCAGGCGTTCTTCCACCAGCGCCTGCGCCAGCCGCGCGGCGGTGGCCGCATCGGGGCAGGTGGTCAGAAGAATGAATACGGGATCGGGGGTCGACATGACCCCCGATTGTAATGGGTACGCGCCATCGCATACGCGCTGCCGCCCCCTGACTCAGGGGGCTCTCCTCCAGACCCTTCCGGGGCGCCGGCGCTGGCCGGCAACCCCGGGATGCCTCACTCAGCCAATTCGCAGGTAGCCGGCTGCGCCGACGTGAACAGGGCAGGGGTGCCCCACTCCGGGTGGTCGATGAACGGGTTGCGGTTGCCCTGGAAGCTGTAGATCACTTCATTGCGGGCCCGTTCGGCCGCATCCGGCGGGTCGGACAGGTGCCAGTCGATCAGGGTCGAGAGCAGGCCCATGTACGCTGGCGAGGCCGAGGTCTTGACGATTCTGCTGCGGTCGTCGGTCAGCTCCAGGTCCGGCTCGGACTGGCCGGTGGCCGCGTCCTTGCCGCCCTCATAACGGATGGCCATGTACATCACCGCGCGGGCCATATCGCCCTTGCGGTGGCCCCACACCTCGAAGGTGCCGGCGTTGCCGTCCGGGCTACGCACCCAGTTGGAGTTGCCCGGGTAGCCGCCGGTGCCGCCGCCGGTGCCGTTGTTGGCCTCGGTGGCGCGCTCGCCGCAGTTGCTGTCGCACTTGGCGAATGGCTTGTTGCCGCGGTCCGCGTTCCACTGCGCATCGGTCAGGTACAGCATGTGGGTATCGGTATAGGGCGCATACGGCAGGCCCTTGTCGCCGGTGGTGCTGGCAAAGCCCAGCGAGTTGGGCCAGGTGTGCTCGCGGTTGTAGGTCAGGCCGCTGCCGGTGCCCGCCCGGTCGCTGACCTTGGTGTAGCTGCGGTTGCGGTAGGCGTCCAGGATCCGACCGCTGTTGCTGGGGTCCTCATCGGCGATTTCCAGGATGGTCCAGGTGCTGGTGCCCGAGCCGCTGTACGGGTAGGAGGTGTGGCCCTTGATGGTGGCGTGCAGCGAGCAGCGCAGCTGGCTGGGGCTGGAGGTATTGACCTTCGAGTAGTAGCTGCCCGGATCCGGATCGGGGCCCGGATCGGTGCCGCCGCTGGCCACGGTGAAGGCGATGCGGGTATCGGCGGCCGGGCGTGCGCCCTGCGCGTCCTTGATGCGCGTGGCGCGGATGTCGAAGCGGCAGGCTTCGCCGGCCACCAGCGCGGTGTTGGTGGACAGGGTGAAGCGGGTGCCGCTGCTGGCATGGGTCAGCGGCACCGTGCCGGACTGGCCGCAGCTGAGAGTGAACGCACCGGCGGTGACGGTGACGCTTTCACTGAAGGTCACGGTGAGGTCGGCGGCGGCCGGGAAGCTGGTCGCGCCCTGCTCAGGGGTGGTGGTGCTGACCGAAGGCGGGGTGTTGGGACCGGTGCTGCCACCGCCGCTGAAGGTCTGGCCGTTGTTGCAGGCGCCGAAGGTCTGCGCGGCCGACTCTGCCCAGGTGAAGTGGGCGTACTGGCTGCCGCTGCCGGTGAGCTGCAGCGAGGTGCCCGGCGCGGTGCTGTTGCTCTCGCTGACCGGGATGTTCTGGCTGGTCAGCCCGGCGGCCGGACCGCCCGAAGCGGTCATGGTGCCTTCGTAACTGATGAACTGGACCACCTTGCCGGTGGCGTCCACCAGCGCGATGCCGTCGTTGGCACCGTTCTGCAGGCCGTTGGTGGGGTAGGTGACCGTGGCGACGCTGGCCTTGCCGCAGCTGGCGGCCGTGCCGGCTGGCACCGGGTTGTTGGCATAGACCGTGGCCGCCGACGGGGTACTGCCGTTGTACAGGTACAACCGGTAGCTGCTGAGGTCCTCGCCGCCGGTGGCGACCACTTCGATGGCTTCGCCGACATCCCCGGCCGGGGTGCTGTCGTCATAGTGCAGTTCATTGATGAATACGTCCGCCTGGGCGGTTCCAGCGGCCAGCGCCAACAGGCACCCCAGGGACAGCGGTGTGAGCAACCTCATCTACGTCTCCTTGTGATTGGGTTTTGCCGACCGAATCTAGCTAATCCATATGACATATCTATCGATATGTCGCATTCGGCACTCCGCATTGAGACGTGCATCAATAATTGGTGCCCCGATTTCCCCGACGGGTAGGTACCCACCGTGGGTGGGTACGCGGGGACAGGGACGCGCCGGATCGTGGGGGAAATTTTCCTGCCGGCCCCTTGAAAGCCCCCGGACCAGCACCATCTCTGCCCTGTCCCGCACTGGCGGGTTTTTTCACGAGCGGTGCTGGCAGTCACCTGGGGTGAGTGCTAAGATCGTCGGACTTTTTCAAATCAATCAACAACTTAAGAGGCACGCATGAACATCAAGCCGCTTCACGACCGCGTTGTGGTCAAGCCGATCGAAGCCGACGAAGTCTCCGCCGGCGGTATCGTGATCCCGGACTCGGCCAAGGAAAAGTCGACCAAGGGTGAAGTCGTGGCCGTGGGCCCGGGCAAGCCGCTGGACAACGGCAGCGTGCGCGCGCCGTCGGTCAAGGTCGGTGACAAGGTGATCTACGGCCAGTACGCCGGCAGCACCTACAAGAGCGAAGGCGTGGAATACAAGGTCCTGCGCGAAGACGACATCCTCGCCGTCATCGGCTGATTCCGCCTCGCGGGGCGTTGCCCCGCTGCTGACCCGTAGAGCGGGGCTCTGCCCCGCTGCCCAGATCAATGTCGCCGGGCAAGCCCCGGCCATCACACAAAAAGGTAATCGCAATGGCTGCCAAGGAAATTCGTTTCGGTGAAGACGCCCGTTCGCGCATGGTGCGCGGCGTCAACGTTCTTGCCAATGCCGTCAAGGCCACCCTGGGCCCGAAGGGCCGCAACGTCGTGCTCGAAAAGAGCTTCGGCGCCCCGACCATCACCAAGGACGGCGTGTCCGTTGCCAAGGAAATCGAACTGGCTGACAAGTTCGAGAACATGGGCGCGCAGATGGTGAAGGAAGTCGCCTCGCGTACCAACGACGACGCCGGCGATGGCACCACCACCGCCACCGTGCTCGCCCAGGCCCTGATCCGCGAAGGCGCCAAGGCCGTGGCCGCCGGCATGAACCCGATGGACCTCAAGCGCGGCATCGACAAGGCCGTGGTGGCCGCCGTCGCCGAGCTGAAGAACATCTCCAAGCCCACCGCTGACGACAAGGCGATTGCCCAGGTCGGCACGATCTCGGCCAACTCGGACGAGTCGATCGGCAACATCATCGCCGAAGCGATGCGTGAAGTCGGCAAGGAAGGCGTGATCACCGTTGAAGAAGGCTCGGGTCTCGAAAACGAGCTGGACGTGGTCAAGGGCATGCAGTTCGACCGCGGCTACCTGTCCCCGTACTTCATCAACAACCAGCAGGCGCAGACCGCCGACCTGGACGACCCGTTCATCCTGCTGCACGACAAGAAGATCTCCAACGTGCGCGACCTGCTGCCGGTGCTGGAAGGCGTCGCCAAGGCCGGCAAGCCGCTGCTGATCGTTGCTGAAGAAGTCGAAGGCGAAGCGCTGGCGACCCTGGTGGTCAACACCATCCGTGGCATCGTCAAGGTCGTGGCCGTCAAGGCACCGGGCTTCGGCGACCGCCGCAAGGCGATGCTGGAAGACATGGCCGTGCTGACCGGCGGCACCGTGATCTCCGAAGAGATCGGCCTGTCGCTGGAGAAGGCGACCATCGCCGACCTGGGCCGCGCCAAGAAGGTGCAGGTTTCCAAGGAAAACACCACGATCATCGACGGCCAGGGCGACAAGGCTGCCGTGGAATCGCGCGTGGCCCGCATCAAGACCCAGATCGAAGACACCTCGTCGGATTACGATCGTGAGAAGCTGCAGGAACGCGTGGCCAAGCTGGCCGGCGGTGTTGCGGTGATCAAGGTGGGTGCGTCGACCGAAATCGAAATGAAGGAAAAGAAGGACCGCGTCGACGACGCCCTGCACGCTACCCGTGCAGCGGTCGAAGAAGGCGTGGTGCCGGGCGGCGGTGTTGCCCTGGTGCGTGCGGTCACCGCGCTGGCTGGCCTGAAGGGTGCCAACGAAGACCAGAACCACGGCATCCAGATCGCCCTGCGCGCGATGGAAGCCCCGCTGCGTGAAATCGTCGCCAACGCCGGCGAAGAGCCGTCCGTGATCGTCAACAAGGTCAAGGAAGGCACCGGCAGCTACGGCTACAACGCTGCCAACGGCGAATTCGGCGACATGCTGGCCTTTGGCATCCTGGACCCGACCAAGGTGACCCGTTCTGCCCTGCAGAACGCCGCCTCGATCGCCGGCCTGATGATCACCACCGAAGCCATGGTTGCCGAAGCGCCGAAGAAGGACGACGGCGCCGGCGCAGCAGGCGGCGGTATGGGCGGCATGGGTGGCATGGGCGGCATGGATTTCTGATGTCGGCGCCGGCCACCGGCCGGCAGACATCGGTCCGGTAGGTGCACCACAGGAACCCCGCCGAAAGGCGGGGTTCTTTTTTTTGTATTGCATGGCAGGAGCTGAACCTGCATCCGCAGTTGCGAATGAAACAGTTGGCAGCCCCAAACCCCTGTGATATCAATACTCCCCAATGAACGCACGCCACGCCAATTCCTACTTTTGGTATTACTTTCCGAAGCCACCGGCGGAGGAAGGCATGCGCTCACCCTGAAGAAAGCTTCAGACGCATTCCCGAAAGCCGCCAGCGCACCTGGCGGCTTTTTTGTTGCCGCCGCGCTGGGGACCCCTACCTTCCAGGAGACACCCCCATGCCCCCCCATACCGACGACCTGCGCATCCGCAAGATCGAACCGTTGACCCCGCCGGCACAGCTGCTGTCGATGCTGCCCTGCGACGACGAAGCCTCATCCACGGTCAGTTCCTCGCGTGCAGCACTGCACGAGATCCTGCACGGCCGCGACGACCGCCTGGCGGTGGTGATCGGCCCGTGCTCGATCCACGATCCGGTGGCCGCGATCGAATACGCCCAGCGCCTCAAGCCGCTGCGCGATGCCTACGCTGGTGAGCTGGAAATCGTCATGCGCGTGTACTTCGAAAAGCCGCGTACCACCGTGGGCTGGAAAGGCCTGATCAACGACCCGGACCTGGATGGCAGCTTCCAGATCAACAAGGGCCTGCGCGTTGCCCGCGGCCTGCTGCGCGACATCAACAAGCTGGGCCTGCCTGCCGGCGTTGAATTCCTCGATGTGATCTCGCCGCAGTACATCGCCGACCTGGTGGCCTGGGGCGCGATCGGTGCGCGTACCACTGAAAGCCAGGTGCATCGCGAGCTGGCGTCGGGGCTGTCGTGCCCGGTCGGCTTCAAGAACGGTACCGACGGCAACATCAAGATCGCCGCCGATGCGGTGGGCGCGGCGTCCAACCCACATCATTTCCTGTCGGTGACCAAGCAGGGCGACACGGCCATTGTTGCCACGGCCGGCAACCCGGATTGCCACGTGATCCTGCGTGGCGGCAAGGTGCCCAACTTCGATGCGGCCAGCGTGGACGCGGCCAGCCAGACCCTGGTCAAGGCGCAGCTGCCGGCACGGCTGATGATCGATGCCAGCCATGCCAACAGCAGCAAGAATCCAGAGAACCAGCCGAAGGTGATTGCCGACATCAATGCGCAGCTGGCCGCAGGCGAAGAGCGCATCGTCGGGGTGATGGTGGAGAGCCACCTGGTGGCTGGTCGCCAGGATCTGGTGGAGGGCCAGCCGCTGATCTACGGCCAGAGCATCACCGACGGGTGCATCGGCTGGGACAGTTCGCTGGCTGTGCTCGAATCGCTGGCCGAAGCCGTGCGTGCGCGGCGCGCGCGGCGTCTGTCCGAGGCGGCTTGACCCCGTAGGGAGCCGGCCGCCGGCCGGCTCCACGAAAGATCAGCTCTACCGGGAGGTGGTGTGAATCGCACCGAGTTCATCCTGGACGCCGCATGCGACAGGGCACGCGAGGTGCTGGCCGACCAGATGCAGTTCACGTTGAACGCTGAACAGCTGCAGCGCTTCAACGCGCTGCTGGACGCGCTGCTGGACGCGCCGCTGGAAGACAACCCGGCGCTGCGCCGGTTGCTGAGCACGCCAGCGCCTTGGGAACGGTGAGCCCTTGTGGCTCTCCGCTCCAACGCCGCTGCATGCCGGCCATCTGCTGGATGACTTCCGCTGCAGCACCCCAGCCCTGGCGAAATGGCTGCTTGAACGCGCACGCCAGAACCAGGCATCCGGCGCATCACGATGCTTCGTCGCCTGCGATGAGCAGCATCGCGTTGTCGGCTACTGCGCGCTCTCAGTCGGTTCGATGGTGCATGAAGCCGTTCCCGGACGAATCCGCCGCAACATGCCCGATCCCATCCCGGTCATCGTGTTGGGGCGGCTGGCGGTACATGCGGACAGGGCTGGGCAAGGCATTGGCCAGGGCTTGTTGAAGGATGCCGTGCTACGTGCGCTGCAGGCGTGCGGCCAGGTCGGAGCCCGTGCGTTGCTCTGCCATGCCCTCGATGAGCCCGCCAAGGCGTTCTATCTCAAGCACGGTTTCATCGCTTCACCGATTCAGCCTCTCACGCTGATGCTGCCCCTCACTCACCGAAGGTAGGTACCGACCGTTGGTCGGTACGCGCTAATGCACCTCGTCGCGGTACACGAACTTCGGCATCTCCCACTTGAAGTGGATGGCCAGCAGGCGGAACGCGAAGCCGCCGCCCAGGCACCACAGGGTGGCGGCATTGAGCGATATGCCCAGTTCGAGCAGGCCCAGCCACGCGGCGCCGGTGAGCAGGGTGATCACCGCGTACAGTTCCTTCTGGAAGATCAGTGGCACTTCATTGCACAGCACATCGCGCAGCACGCCGCCGAAGGCGCCGGTGAGCATGCCGGCGATCAGCACGATCGGCACCGCGTGGCCGCCGTCGCGCGCCACCGCACAGCCGATCAGCGTGAAGCAGATCAGCCCCAGGCCATCGAGCACCAGGAAGGTACGGCGGAAGTGGTGCATCCAGCGCGCCACCCAGGTGGCGATCAGCGCCGCGCAGATGGTGAAGCCCAGGTATTCCGGATGCTTCACCCAGCCCAGCGGGTAGTGGCCCAGCACGATGTCGCGCAGCGAGCCACCGCCGAGGGCGGTGACGCAGGCGATGATGACCACGCCGAACAGGTCCATCCGCCGCCGCCCGGCAGACAGCGCGCCGGTCATGGCTTCGGCGGAAATGGCGATGAGGTAGATCAGGGACAGCAACATGCGACGGCTCCGGGTGGGGCGGGCAGGGCGGAAGCGCGCACGCACCACGCCAGCGCCGCAGCACTGTCGTGGGGTGGGGTTCCGTTGCCGCTCCCGCTGTCCTTTTGCCTGAGAGTTCAGTGGCCAGGCCACGTGCCCCTTCGGCGGGTCATTGAAGACCTCTCTCCAGATCGGCGTGTTGGATGCATGGTTGGTGGCCTATCGAGCCACCGGCCTGAGCGATTATGGGAGCCTGCGCCTTCGGCGGGCGCCAGCGCGGCGCCTCTCTCCTGCATCCGGAGTGGATTCTAACAGCCAGCGCCCCCGCGCCGGTGGATAATCCTGGTATGCCCGCTGAACCTGCCCCCTGGTTTGTATACCTGCTGGAATGCCGCAACGGCACGTATTACGCCGGCATCAGCAACGACGTGGACGCCCGCTTCCAGGCCCACCTGTGCGGCAAAGGGGCGCGCTACACCCGCGCCAACCCGCCGGTGAGGGTGCTGGCCATGCGCGCCTACCCCGACCGGTCGGCGGCATCGAAGGCCGAATGCGAGCTCAAGCGTCAGCCACGTGCACGCAAGCTGGCATGGCTGCAGCAACCGTAGCGCCGGACCCTGCCCGGCACTGTATGGTGTGATTTCCACCGCCCGGCCCCTGCAATGACCGATATCGACCCACGCAAGGCGCACAGCATGATCGGCAAGACCGTTCTTGCCGGCATCACCTACCTGGACGCCGACGGCAACGCGCTGGAACACCGGCAGCTGGCAGGCGAGGTACTGCGTATCAATGACGAGGAGGGCGTGGTGCTGGCCAGCGCGCTGGACGGCCAGGAAGTGTTCCTGCCGCCCACGCTGGACCACTACACGCCAGCGGCGCCGGGCGACTACACGCTGCGCTCAATGGCGCTGACCATCACCGACCCGGACTACCTGTGCACCTGGGATGTGCGTCTGGCTCCCGGCAACGACCCGTGACCGGATGACCGGATGACCGGTGGAACGACGCCCTGCGTCGCTGCCCCCGTCAGTGCCCTGGAGCCCCGGGTCGCCGGTCGTCCTGGTCATCACCAAAGATGATCCGCGCGCTGCGCTGGCCGCTCCAGTACGCCACGGCCCAGTTGAGCAGTACCACGATGCGGTTGCGGAACCCGATCAGGAAGAACACGTGCGCGGCCAGCCAGAACCACCAGGCCAGCACGCCCGACAGCTGCAACCGGCCCAGGTGGACGATGGCCGCCATGCGCCCGATCGTGGCCAGGTTGCCGAAGTCCTGGTACTTGAACGGCCCCGGTGCCGGCTTGCCGTCCAGCCGCGCGCGGATGATCGTGGCCACATGCTTGCCCATCTGCTTGGCGGCGGGCGCAACGCCCGGTACCGGGCGGCCATCGGCCCGCTGCAGCGCGGCCAGGTCGCCAGCGACGAAGATCTCCGGGTGCCCGGCCAGGGTGAGATCGGGCTGCACCGGCACGCGCCCGGCGCGGTCCAGTGGCACCTCCAGCGTACGCGCCAGCGGCGAGGCGGCCACGCCGGCGGCCCACACCACCGTGCGCGCGGGAACGAACTGCCCGCCCAGCTGGAAGCCCTCGCCGTTGATGTTGCTCACCGCTGTGCCAGTCAGCACTTCCACGCCCAGCTTCTCCAACTGGCGCCGCGCCTTCAGCGACAGCACCTCGGGGAAACTGGACAGCACGCGCGGGCCGGCTTCGACCAGCCGCACCTTGGCGCTGGCAGGATCGATGTGGCGGAACTCGTTGCGCAGGGTATGCCGCGCAATCTCGGCCAACGTGCCGGCCAGTTCCACCCCGGTGGGGCCGCCGCCGACCACCGCGAAGCTGAGCCACGCCGCCTTGCGCGCCGGATCGGGCTCGGCCTCGGCGCGTTCGAACGCCAGCAGCAGCTTGCGGCGCAGCGCGATGGCATCGTCCAGGGTCTTCAGGCCCGGGGCATCGGCGGCCCACTGGTCATGCCCAAAGTAGGCGTGGGTGGCGCCGGTGCACAGCATGAGGGTGTCGTAGCCCAGCTGGCTGCCATCGGCCAGGGTGATCTGGCGGCTGTCCTTGTCGATGGAGGTCACCTCACCCAGCCGCACTTCCACGTTGTGCTGGTCGCCGAGGATGTGGCGCAGCGGCGCGGCGATGTCGGGCGCGGACAGGCCGGCAGTGGCGACCTGGTACAGCAGGGGCTGGAACAGATGGTGGTTGCGACGGTCCACCAGGGTGATGCGGAGGCGCGCGCTGGCCAGCGCGCGGGTGGCCCAGAGGCCGGCGAAGCCGCCACCGATGATGACCAGGTGGGGCAGGGAATCGCGGGTCATGCAATGACTCCTTGGCGGGGGCCGGCCTTCCGACCCCATGGGAACATGGTCGAAGCGAAGCGACACATGGTCGCATGTGACGCGCGATATTCACGTG
The DNA here is from genome assembly GCF_037482345.1 of Stenotrophomonas sp. AB1(2024). Taxonomy (NCBI): domain Bacteria; kingdom Pseudomonadati; phylum Pseudomonadota; class Gammaproteobacteria; order Lysobacterales; family Lysobacteraceae; genus Stenotrophomonas; species Stenotrophomonas sp. AB1(2024). Next base: position 1,484,268 of record NZ_JBBHKO020000001.1, on the reverse strand, counting down.
GATGACAGATACTGGGTTCAGCAGCCGTCGCGCCTGCCGGCGGCCGATCCGTTCCTTGCCTGGAGGTTGAGATGACCGAACCGGAAAAGCGCATCGCCCTGCTGATCGATGCCGACAACGCACCGTCTTCGAAAATCGACGTGGTGCTGGCCGAGGTGGCGCGCTACGGCGTGGCCAACGTGCGCCGCGCCTATGGCAACTGGAAGAGTCCACGGTTGAAGGGCTGGGAGGGCGTGCTGCATGAGTACGCGATCCGGCCCATCCAGCAGTTCGCCTACAGCCGCGGCAAGAACGCCTCGGACATGGCGATGGTGATCGATGCGATGGACATGCTGTACGCGCGCAACCTGGATGGGTTTGCGATCGTGTCCAGCGATGCCGACTTCACCCCGCTGGTGATGCGCCTGCTGACCGACGGGGTGAAGGTGTATGGGTTTGGTGAGAAGAAAACGCCGGAGCCGTTCGTCAACGCCTGCTCCAAGTTCACCTATCTTGAAGCGCTGGGGCAGAGCCACGCGGTGGATGCGGAAGTGGAACAGAATGCAGAGGAAACCCGCCCACGCAAGACCGGCCCCGAACTGCGCAGCGATACCCGCCTGGTGCAGATGCTGCGCCGCGCGGTGACCTCGGCCGAAGCCGAAGACGGCTGGTCGCACCTGGGTCCGGTCGGCAGCCAGATCGGCAACCAGGCCTCGTTCGACTCGCGCAACTATGGCTACAACAAGCTCAGCGAACTGCTCGCCGCCACTGGCCTGTTCGACATGAAGAAAGAGGGCAAATCCACCTACGTCCGCGCACTTCCCAGGAAGGCGCGGTAACACCGGTGGAGCGATCGGCGTATCGTATCGGCGCAAATCAATCACCGGGAAGACCAACATGCTGAAGATCTGGGGCCGGATAAATTCCAGCAACGTGCGCAAGGTGCTGTGGTGCGCGGAGGAAATCGGCTTGCCATACGAGTCCATCGAAGTGGGCGGCCCCTTCGGTGGCACCCAGTCGCCGGAATACGTCGGCATGAACCCCAACGGCCTGGTCCCGGTGATCGAAGACCACGGCCTGCCGCTGTGGGAATCCAACACCATCGTGCGTTACCTGAGCGCGCGCTACGCGCTGGGCACGCTGTATCCCGAAGACGCGATGGTGCGTGCCCAGGCCGAGAAGTGGATGGACTGGAGCACCTCGCGCATGGCGCCGCTGTACACCGACCTCATCTGGGGCATCATGCGCACCGCCCCGGCCGACCGCGACGAGGCCCGCATCAATGCCGCGATCACGCGTGCCGGCGAGTTGCTCGGCATGGCCGACCGTACCTTGGCGCACCAGCCCTGGTTGTCCGGCGGGCAGTTCGCGATGGGCGACATCCCGCTCGGCGCGCTGGTCTATGCGTGGTTCGAGTTGCCGATCCAGCGGCCGTCGCTGCCGCACCTGGAAGCGTGGTACCAGCGCCTGCAGCAGCGCCCAGCCTACGTTGAAGCCGTCATGACCCCGTTGACCTGACCGGTTGATGTGCGATCCGGTGGGCCGGCCAACGGCCGGCGCTACCGGGTGTGCGTGATCGTGATCGGCGACGCGCCCCCGGCCTGCGCGATCGTCATGGCGACGCACACCCGGCCTGCGCGATCGTCATCGGCGACGCGCACCCGGCCTGCGCGATCGCCATCGGTAGCGCCGGCCGTTGGCCGGCCCTCCATATCTCTCAATACAGATCCGTCGGATCCACGTCCAATGACCAGCGCACCCTGCGCGCCTGCGGCAATCCGTATACCTGCGGCATGATCTGGTCCAGCAGTGCGTGCAGCGGCCGTCGTGCCGGCGCGGACAACAGCAGCTGGGTGCGTTGGTAACCCGCGCGGCGCGGCATCGGTGCCGGCATCGGGCCAAAGCGCTCCACCGGGCTTTCGTGCGCGATCAGCTCGCGCACCGCCATCAGCATCGCATTGGCATGGTCCACCTGCTGCGCCTCGGCGCGCATCAGCGCCAGGTGCGCGAACGGCGGGAATCCGGCCGCTTCGCGTTGCTGCAGCTCGGCGTCGGCGAAGGCGTGGTAGCCGCCATTGACCAGTGTTTCCAGCAACGGATGGCCGGGATGATGGGTCTGCAGCCAGACCTCGCCGGCATCGGTCGCGCGCCCGGCCCGGCCAGCCACCTGGATCAACTGCTGGGCCAGCTTTTCGCTGGCGCGGAAATCGGCGGAGAACAGGCCCTCATCGATGCCCACCACCACCACCAGGGTCAGCTTTGGCAGGTCGTGGCCCTTGGCCAGGATCTGCGTGCCGACCAGGATGCCGGCGCGGTCGCCCAGCGTGGCCAATTGGGTTTCCAGGGCGTCGCGGCGGTGGGTGGTGCCACGGTCGATGCGGATCACCGGGAAATCGGCGAACGCTTCCACCAGGTGTTCTTCCAGGCGTTCGGTGCCGATCCCCTGCGGCTGCAGCGCCAGGCTGGCGCAGTCCGGACAGGCCAACGGCGCGGGCTGGCGCGCGCCACAGTGGTGGCATTGCAGGCGGCGCCCGCCGGCGTGCACGGTCATGGGCGCGTCGCAGCGCTTGCACGGCGCGGTCCAGCCGCAGTCGTGGCAGAGCAGCACCGGTGCGTAGCCGCGGCGGTTCTTGAACACCAGCACCTGGTGGCCGGCGGCCAGGTGCTGGCCGATGCCTTCCATGACTTCGGCCGACAAGCCGTCCTTCAGCGGCCGCTTGCGTACGTCGAGCACGCGGACCCGTGGTGGGCGCGCCTCGCCGGCACGCTGCTTCAAGCGCAGGTGGGTGTAACGGCCGGCATGTGCGTTGTGCAGCGATTCCAGTGATGGCGTGGCGCTGCCCAGGACCACCGGCACGTCCAGCGCCTTGGCCCGTACCAGTGCGAAATCACGCGCGTGATAGCGGATGCCGTCCTGCTGTTTGTAGCTGCCGTCGTGCTCTTCATCAATCACGATCAGCCCGGCGTTGGGCAGCGGGGTGAACACCGCCGAGCGCGTGCCGACGATCACCTGCGCTTCGCCCCGGGCTGCGGCCGCCCACACCCGCGCGCGTTCGTTGTCGTTCAGGCCCGAATGCAGCGCGTGCACCGCGATCCCCAGGCGGTTGCGGAAGCGCGCCAGCGTCTGCGGGGTCAGGCCGATTTCCGGCACCAGCACCAGCGCCTGGCGGCCGCGGGCCAGGCAGGCCACGATCGCCTGCAGGTACACCTCGGTCTTGCCGCTGCCGGTCACGCCATCGAGCAGGAACGCGCCGAACCGCTCGTGGGCGGTAATCGCGGCAATGGCGTTGGACTGTTCCGCATTCGGGGCGGGGCCCGGACGGATGGCGGGCACCACAGGGCTGTGTTCCAGCGCGATGCGCTCGACCAGCCCGCGCTTGGCCAGCGACCGCGCCGCGCTGCGCCAGTCCTGCATCGCGTCGTCCAGCCGGTCCTCGTCCACGCTGCCGCCGGCCAACTGCCCGGCCAGGCGCTGCGGGCGGGTACCGGTCCGCAGCCGCTCCCGTTGTTCGTATCCGGCCGCAGTGAGCTGCCAGCCCCAGCGATGGGTGTCGGGTACCGGCTCGCCGCGACGCAGCGGCGCGGGCAGGGCGGTACTGACCACCTCGCCCAGCGGCGCATGGGCATAGCGCGCCAGCCACTGCAGCGAGGTCCACAGCTCGCCGCCCAGCAGCGGCGCCGGGTCCAGCCATTCCAGCGCCGCGCGCAACGCGTTGCCATCGGCCACCGTGCCGATTCCGGCCACGACACCGACCAGCTCCCGCGCGCCAAACGGTACCCGCAGCCGGCGCCCGACCATGCGGGGATGGGGGGGCTCGCCCGGCGGCGGCGCGTAGTCGAACCACTGCGGCAACGGCAGCGGCAGGACGACCTGCAGGGAGAGGGCGTCGGTCAGGGGCGCCGGGGCACATTCCAGGGTCAGCAGGGGGGCCGGATCGGGGGGCGACATCGCGTCAGTGTAAGCGGCCCGGGCCGGCCCTGTTCAGCGCATGGAATCCATCGCCGCCCGGTTCCGTGGAACCTAAATATGAGCTAAATATCCGTGGTGGTTGGAGATTCGGTCTTATCCACATCTTCTGTGGATAAGTCTGTGTGCCAGTGTCGAACTCTGAGCTGTTTGTCAGGGAGTACCGCACCGAAGCCCGGGTTGGTCAAAAAATAGCCACATCTTAAAACGCATGTAAATCAATTGGATAGCTGTGAAACACAGCTGACACACGGGGGTCGCCGGCTTCACCTGCCCATTTCCTGCCGAATTTGTTGGTGCTGTGCACAACCTGCGCCACTGTCAAGCGGGATGTACTGCTGGCGTCTTCACAGATGGCCTGCATCGGCATCCCCCTGCACTGGCGCACTCGCTATCATTTCGACACTTGATGGAGTTGCTATGACGGCTGTGAACGCCCCTGTTTCCTCTACTGCAGCGGGTGCGCTGTCCGCATTCCTGCGTGGCGTTGAACGCCGTGCCCTGGTGGTTGCCGAGCTTCAATGCGGCGACCCGACCGTGGCAGAACAGGCCCTGGTGGCCGTAATGCGCGCCTTCGCCGGCATCGCCAGCGACGTGCCCATGGCCCAGTGGCCGGACCGGTTCTGGATTCTGCTGGCCCACCGCACCCCGATCCGCATGCCGGCCGCCGGTGGCCAGTGGCCCCCCGGTCTGGCGCACCTGCCCAGCCTGGCTCCCCCCGCACGGCTGGCATTGCTGCTGCGGGTCGGCGGCGGGCTGGACGAAGCCGCTGCCGCACAGATACTCGACATGCCGGTGGCCGATTACCAGCAGGCGCTGGCCAAGGCCTGCCCGCGTGACGCGCAGGGCCATCCCGATGCGGCAGGCTGGCGCGACGTAGCCGAACAGGTGCAACAGCGCCTGCGCGACCTGCCCGCCAGCCGGCTGCAGCAGTTGCACCAGCCCGCGCCGGCACCGGTGGCGGGCACCGGCCCGGCCTCATGGCGGGCACCGGCCCCGGCCGAAGCGGCGCCCCGGCGCGCGGCCGCCCGCGGCAACAACCGCCGGTCGCTGTGGCGCGGTCTGTTGATCGTGCTGGTCACCGTTGGCGTGTTGCTCGGTGGCGCGGCATGGTGGAAGCACCAGCGCCAGGGGCTTGCCCCGGAGGCCAGCGTGCCCGACGGTGCGGTGTCCACGGCCGACCCGGTCCAGGTCGAGCAACTGCCGGCCGACGACCTGCCGGTAACGGCACCGGCCGACCCGGCCCAGGCGTCAAGCGACACGGCGATGCTGGCCGACCCCGAGCTGATGCTGGCCCGCGATGCCGACCTGTACGCCTGGTTCGCAGCGGGCGGGCCGGTGCCGGTGGACGAATCGCAGCCGCAGCCCAGCCGCCCCGAACCTGCCACCGCCGGCCTGGAGACGGCTGCCGCCGATGAATAAGTCGATCCTGCTGCTCGTCCTGGGCCTGGCGGCCGGCGCCCACGCCGCGCCGCAGCCACTGTCCCTGCCGGCGGCCACCCCGGTACCGACCACCACGCCCGCCATTCCCGCCACGCCGGCCGCGCTGGACCCGGCGCAGCTGCGCGAACTGCGCAGCCGTTACGCGCAGTGGCAGGCCCTGCCCGAATCCGAACGCGCCCGCATCCGCGACGCCGCCCGCCGCGTGGCGGCGTTGCCGGCCGCCCAGCAGCAGGCACTGCGCGCGCGCTTCGACGAGCAGGACCAGCGCTTCCGCGATGGGTGGCTGCTGGGCCCGCAGCTGGGCCAGCAGTTCCCCAAACTGCAGGGCCTGTTCGGCTACCTGCCGGCCGACCAGCGGACGCCGGCCCTGGCCGCGCTGCGCCAGCTCAACGACGACCAGCTGGCCCAGCTCACGCTGATCGCCCAGCGCACCCCGCCGCAGGAGCGCGACCGCGTGCGCGACGAGTTCCTTGGGTTGGCCCCAGCCGCGCGCGATGCCTGGTTGAAGGAAAACCTGGTGCGTTGAGCGTAAGATGACCGGCCGCAACCCGGTGCCTGTGCCCTCCGCGCGCTGCCGTAGTTGTCGCCTGTGATCCCATGTCTATCGCAACCTCCACGCCGCGCCTCTCCCGGGAAGTGCGCGCCACCGGCCTGCTTGCACTGCCGCTGGTCCTTGGCCATATCTCCACTGGCCTGATTTCCTTCGTCGACAACGTCATTGCCGGGCACCACGGTACCCAGACCCTGGCGGCCGTCACCATCGGCACGGCATTGCTGTGGCTGCCGATGCTGATTCCGATCGGCACGTTGATCTCGCTTACCGCCTCGGTGTCGCAGCTGCACGGCGCCGGCCGCGAGCGCGAGATCGGTCCGTTGTTCCGCCAGGCGTTGTGGCTGGCACTCGGCCTGGGCCTGATCATGTTCACCTTCCTCACGGTGGTGCCGCCGCTGCTGCCGGCGTTCGGCATCGCCCCGGACATCGTGCCGGGTGCGACTGCGTTCCTCCACGCAGTGCGCTGGGGTGGTCCCGCGCTGACGCTGTACTTCTGCATGCGCTACCTGAGCGAGGGCATGCACTGGACGCTGCCGACCATGCTGCTTGGTTTCGGCGGCCTGCTGGTGCTGGCGCCGCTGGGCTATGTGCTGTGCTATGGCAAGCTGGGTTTCCCGGAAATGGGCGCTGAAGGCCTGGGCATCGCCTCGGCCACCATGATGTGGATCCAGGCGCTGTGCTTTGCCGGCTACCTCTGGAAAACCAGGCGGTTCGCCCACCTGGAACTGTTCTCGCACCTGGAGCTGCCGCGCTGGGCGGCGATCTGGGACCTGCTGCGCACCGGCCTGCCGATCGGCATCACGGTGTTGATGGAAGGCGGCCTGTTCATCGTTACCGCCCTGTTGATCGGCCGCTTGGGCGCGACGGAGGCGGCCTCGCACCAGATCGCCATCAACGTGGCCCAGCTGTGCTTCATGATCCCGATGGGCGTGGCCGAAGCCACCACCGTGCGCGTGGGCCATGCGGTGGGCAGCGGCAACGGCCTGGGGGTGCGTCGGGCGGCCATTGCCGGGCTGTTGATCATCCTGGGCACCCAGACGCTGTCGGCGCTGGTGCTGCTGTTCGGGCACGACGCCATCGTGGGGGTCTATACCGCCGACATGGGCGTGGCCGCGCTGGCCTCGACCCTGCTGCTGTATGCGGCCGCCTTCCAGTTCCCCGACGGCATCCAGGTGCTGTCGGCCGGTGCGCTGCGCGGCCTGAAGGACACCCGTGTGCCGATGTTCATCGCCATGTTTTCGTACTGGGGCTTGGGCATGCCGCTGGGCGCCGGGCTTGGCCTGGGCCTGGGCATGGGCCCGCAGGGCATGTGGCTGGGCCTCATCCTGGGCCTGACCGCCGCGGCGATCCTGATGGCCTGGCGGCTGCGCGTGAGCAGCCTTCGTGTCGGAATTGGCATGAACCTGCCGGCCTGACGGCCCCCTTACTTGTGTCCGATGCCGGGCTGTCCGGCAGCGGCTATGCTGGCACTACGGCAAGAAGCCAACTGGAGTTTTCCCCATGAACCAACCCGCGCGTCGCAATCCCGTCGCCAGCTTCTTCATCGGGCTGTGGGATGTGATGAACTTTACCCGCCGGCTGATCCTCAACCTGCTGTTCTTCGGGCTGTTGCTGCTGATCCTGGTGCTGTTCGTTTTCGCCATGGGCAAGGGCGCCAGCAGCGGCCGGGCCCTGCAGGACCGCACCACGCTGGTGATCGCGCCGGAAGGCCGTCTGGTCGAACAGTTCAGTGCCGATCCGGTCAGCCGCGCGCTCGCCAAGGCCATTGGCGACAACAGCGCCGAGGAAGTGCAGCTGCGCGATCTGGTGCGTGCCCTGGATGCGGCGCGCGAAGACAAGAAGATCGAGCGGGTGGTGCTGCAGCTGGACAAGCTGCAACCGAGCGGCTTCGCTTCGATGCGTGAAGTGGCGGCCTCGCTGCAGGAGCTGCGCGCGTCGGGCAAGGACCTTGTGGCCTACAGCGACAACATGAGCCAGTGGCAGTACCTGCTGGCCGCGCAGGCCAAGGAGATCTACCTCGACCCGATGGGCGGGGTGGTGCTGGAAGGCCTCGGCCGTTACCGCCAGTACTTCCGCACCGGCCTGCAGGACAAGCTGGGCGTGGACGTGCACCTGTTCAAGGTGGGCGAGTACAAGTCCGCCGCCGAACCTTACGTGCTCGACGCTGCTTCGCCGCAGGCCAAGGAGGCGGACCTGTTCTGGATGAACGATGTGTGGCAGCGCTACCTGGGCGATATCGCCACGGCACGCAAGCTGGACGCCGCGCAGCTGGCCGCCGGCATCGACACCATGCCCGAAGGCATCGCCGCCGCCGGTGGCGACCTGGCCAAGTTCGCCCTGCAGCAGAAGCTGGTGGATGGCCTGAAGACCCGCGGGGAAGTCGAGGACCTGCTGGCCGACCGTGGCGTGGCCGATGAAGATGCCGACGGTGGCTTCCGCAGCATCAACCTGGACGCTTACCTGGCCCAGCTCGATGCCCGTCGTTCGCCGGTGGATTCGCGTCCGCAGGTGGCGGTGGTGGTTGCGTCGGGCGAAATTGCCGGTGGCGACCTGCCGGCCGGCCGCGTCGGCGGTGAATCGACCTCGGCCCTGCTGCGCGAAGCGCTCGACGACGACAACGTGAAGGCCGTGGTGCTGCGCGTGGATTCGCCCGGCGGTGAAGTGTTCGCCTCCGAGCAGATCCGCCGCGAAGTGGTGGCACTGAAGGCCGCCGGCAAACCGGTGGTGGTGTCGATGGGTGACCTGGCGGCATCGGGCGGCTATTGGATCAGCATGAACGCCGATCGCATCTACGCCGACCCGTCCACGATCACCGGTTCGATCGGCATCTTCGGCATGATTCCGAACCTGTCGCGTGCGCTGGGCAAGATCGGCGTGCACACCGACGGCGTGGGTACCACCCGCTTTGCCGGTGCGTTCGACATCACCCGTCCGATGGACCCGGCCGTGGGCCAGGTGATCCAGTCGGTGATCAACAAGGGCTACGCCGATTTCACCGGCAAGGTGGCCGATGCACGCAACAAGCCGGTGGAGGCGGTGGACGAAGTCGCCCGCGGCCGTGTGTGGAGCGGTGCACAGGCCAAGGAACGCGGTCTGGTCGACGCTTTCGGTGGCCTGAAGGCCGCCATCGCCGATGCGTCCAATCGCGCCAAGCTGGGCGGCCCGGACAAGGTGCGCGTGCGTTACATCGAAAAGCCCGCCACCCCGTTCGCGCAGTTCCTCAGCGGCTTCGCCGGCAGCCATGCCGGTGCCTGGATGCTGGGCGAATCGGGCGTGGCGCGGATGATGCTGGCCCGTTCGATGCCGGAAGTGGACACGCAGCTGCGCTTCGTCGAAGACGCCGCCCGCGACCCGCGCGGCAGCGCCCCGGTGAAGGCGCTGGCCTACTGCTTCTGCGGCTTCTGATACGGCCCGCGTGGTAGGTCACCCCCGTGGGTGGTGACGCGCTTCAGCAAAAAAACCGGCCTTGGCCGGGTTTTTTGTTGTTGGAATCACGACCAACGGGAGTGATCTACCGGCTGGATTCGGCCTCGTCCGCAGCGCTGGTGTCCGGTGCCTTCTCCAGCGTGTCACGTGCGGCCTTGGCCTTGTCCAGCGGCTGTTGCATGGCGTCGCGCAGCGCGGTGGCCTGCGGTTCCGGCCGCTTTTCCGGATCCGGTGGCACCGGGCGGTTGCAGCCGCCCAGGACGAGCAGGCCGGCCAGCGGCAGGGCGATACGGATCAACATGGCAACCTCGCGCGCAAACCCAGGGAAGCGCAGTGTCGCACCGCTTTGCCAGCCTGTGTGTGATGGGGTGCGCCGCATCGGCATGCGGGCTATCCTGCCCGCAAAACATGCGGGGCAGCGCCCCAGGGCAGGAGAAGCAGGTGAGTGCGCATCGTTGGCGACTGGATGGACAGACCGCATTGATCACCGGTGCCAGTGCCGGTATTGGCCTGGCGATCGCGCGCGAGCTGCTGGGATTCGGCGCCGATCTTCTGATCGTCGGCCGCGATGCCGATGCGTTGGAGATGGCCCGCGATGAACTCGCCGATGCCTATCCCGACCGCGAGATCCATGGTCTGTCCGCCGATGTTTCCGATGACGAGGACCGCCGCGAGATCCTGGACTGGGTGGAAGACCACAGCGATGGCCTGCATCTGCTGATCAACAATGCCGGCGGCAACATCACCAAACCGGCCACCGAGTACACCGAAGACGAATGGCGCGGCATCTTCGAAACGAACCTGTTTTCGGCGTTCGAACTTTCGCGCTACGCGCACCCGTTGCTGGCGCGCCATGCGGCATCGGCCATCGTCAATGTCGGCAGTGTTTCGGGGCTCACCCACGTGCGCAGCGGTGCGGTATACGGCATGACCAAGGCGGCCATGCACCAGATGACCCGCAACCTGGCGGTGGAGTGGGCCGAAGATGGCATCCGCGTCAACGCGGTGGCGCCCTGGTACATCCGTACCCGCCGCACGTCGGGTCCGCTGGCAGACCCGGACTACTACGAACAGGTGATCGACCGCACCCCGATGCGCCGCATCGGCGAGCCCGAAGAAGTGGCCGCCGCGGTGGGCTTCCTGTGCCTGCCTGCCGCCAGTTACGTCACCGGCGAATGCATTGCCGTGGACGGGGGGTTCCTGCGCTACGGGTTCTGAAGCGTACCCACCAACGGTGGGTACCTACCGGGGTACGGCGCAGTTGCTTTCGGACAGCACGCTTTCCAGCCGCTGGCGCTCGGCGGTGGCGGCAGCGGCGGTGCCGGGTGAAGCGAAACGTTCCCGCCCCCGCGCATTGCGGAAGCGTTGCTGCCAGGCATTGCAACGCTGGTCTTCAGGCAGCGGCTCGCACGTATCGCGGATCACTTCGCAGCTGGCGGCGTTAAGCGGTGTCTGGCCGCCCAGCGCGGTGACCGACAGCAGCACGCACGTTGGTGGCGCCGGTTCAAGCTCATGCAGGTAGCGACCACCGTCCTGGCCCTGGCATTGGTAGATCGGCGGCAGCGGCGGTTTTGCCGGACCCTCGCCGGGTACCTCGTCGCCTGGTTTGGGCAGGTTGGTGCTGTCGAGGATCGCCGTACCCCTTGGCACCTCGTACGCCTCGGCAATCATGCGCTCCATCGGCTGTGCCTTGCCAGGTACCTGCGGCGGCATCGAAGCGGGTGACACCGGCTGGGCGGGCACCACCGGCGCGGTCGGCGGTGCAGGCGTGGACACGGACACGGACACCTCCGCGCGTGACGGCGCGGCATTCATGCGCTGGATCACCTGGTGGCTGCCGGCCGGGCAGGGCTTGCCCTGCACGGTCACGTTGTCGTCCGCGTCGGTGCAGCGGAACACGATCGGCTCATCGGCCATCGCCGACGACGCCACGCACAGCAACAGGAGCCAATACGGTTTCATCGGCGCAGGATACAACGCGCCGGTTGCCGCGCCCTACCGGCAATCCCGGTCAAGGCGCGCGTCCACCCCGCGCTGCTCGCGGCTGATCGCATCGCGCTCGCTCTGCAGCGCGTTGTTGTAGCGCCGCACCAGTTCCCAGCGGCGGTCGCGCAGGATCGAACACACTTCGCTGGCCGGCAGCGGGTGGCACTGGTCGCGCACCAGCACGTTGCCGGCCGGAACCACCACGTCCTGATAAGTGCCTGGATACGCCGAACCTTCGCTCTGCCACTGGGTGCTGCCGCTGCCGACGGTGAGGCTGCCGCCCACCCGCGAGCCGCCGCCGGACACCGTCAACGCGCCGCCACTGGACGTCACCGAGCCGCTCCCCATCGGCGCGATGGGGGGCAGTGGGCGCGGTCCCGGGCCCGGGCCGGGATGGACGCCACCGGGCCGGCGGCCGGGGAACCAGGCGCTGGTCCACACCGGCACCCAGCGTGGGTTGCCCTCGCTGGTTTCGCTGGTATAGCGGCTGCCGTCGTCGCGGATGCATTCGTACATCGGCTGTGGTGGCTGCACCTGCACGTACCGCACCTCGCGTTCGGGTACGGCAGGCGACGGCGTGGCGGGGTCACGGTCGCTGCGTACCACGCGCGGTGCGGGATCACGCGGGCGCTGCATCTCGCGCACTTCCTGGCGACCGTCGCGGCAGGGGGCATCCTGCAGGGAAACCGCGCTGTTGCTGCCCACGCAGCGATAGACACGCACGCTGCCGGTGTCCTGGGCGGCGAGCGGGGCGCTGCCACACAGCAGCAACAGGAACAGCCACTTGGCAGGGTGTCGGCGCATGGACGCAGTGTGCGGCTTTGCCGGCGCCTGCGCAAAAACCCGCAGATGACTCAGATTCGCAGGACCTGGCCGGTGAGGGCATCGCGGATCGGGGTGGGTTGGTCCAGGCCACCGGTGGCGCCCTCGATCAGGCCGTCCAGGTCGCGCAGCAGGTTCGGATCCAGCGCGGCGCGGGTGCGCGCCGGTGGCTGGCCGGCCAGGTTGGCGCTGGTGGACACCAGCGGCCCGCCCCAGGCGCGGCCCAGTGCCGCCACCAGCGGGTGGGCGCTGATCCGCACCGCAATGCCGGTGTGCGCGCCGGTGATCCAGCGCGGCGCGCGTGGGCCGGCCGGCAGGATCCAGGTGTGCGCGCCGGGCCAGCTGGCCAGCACCTCGGCCTGGCGCTCGGCCGGCAGCGCGTCCACCCGCACCCAGCCCTCAAGCTGCGCCAGATCGGCAGCGACCAGGATCATCCCTTTCTCGACCGGGCGCTGCTTGAGCTGCAGCAGCTTCATCACGGCAGCTTCGTTGGCCGGATCGCAGCCCAGGCCCCAGACCGCTTCGGTGGGATAGGCGATGACGCCGCCGGCGCGTAGTGCCGGCACGGCGGTGTCCAGGGTGAGTTCTTTCATGACAGGGAGGTGGAAGGGCGGGGAACGCCATTATCTCCCCGCCTTGCGGTCCGTGATGTCAACTTGCGCCGGGTGCCGCAGCCGCAGCCGGTGGAAGCTACGGTGCGACAGGCAATTGCCGCAACATCTGTGCCCATTCGTCCCAGATCGTTGCCTCGCCTGGGGCGCGCTGCCTGGCCTCGTGCAAGGCAGTTGTAGCTGCATCCTTGCTGACCTGGCTGGAGAAGTGCGCGCCGTAGCCTAGAAGCGATCGTGCGGCAGCGAGTCCTGCCGCCGGCACCTTCCACATATACGGCAGGGAGACCAGTCGCTCCAGTACCGTCTTGTTGTCGCCGTCCAGCGCATTGGGGTTTGCCCCACGCTCCAGCAGCGCATCCAGCGTGCCCGTGTTCGCATGATCCAGCGCGCCGCAGAGCGCCCAACCCAGTGGCCGCATCTCACCCAGGTAGTCGCCAAACTTGGCGAGCGCCTCAAGGTCAGCTCCGGCCGTGGCCAGTCGCCGGATCACCTGGCCATCGGGCGAATGCGCGCAGGCGGCCAGGTGGATGGCGGCGATATCGTATTCCGTACTGCGTGCATTGACGTCGTGCTGCAGCAGCACGGCCAGTCTGATGGCCTCCTCCGCCTCCCTGCTGAAATCGATCGGAACGGCCTTGGAAGCGCCATGACCCAGTGCCGCAGGATCGCATTTGCGGTAGGTGCCCAGTTCCGCGAGGAATGGAATCGGATTCCCGTTCTGGTAACTCAACCCACGATTGAGCATGTCGGCTTGAAATGTGGTCACGCGGCATCCGGCGCCCACCAGAGAAGTCAGTACGCCGTATTCGTGATAGGGCGTTGCAGGTTCAACATAACGACTGTTGAGGTCGTTCCAGGCCAGTCCGCCATGCGTCTTGGCATGGCCACCCGCAATCTCCAGGCACTTCACATCCTGGATCGCAAGGGCGCGGGCCACTGCAAGGTCGGTCAACGCGGTCAGTGCGTGTTGTTTGTGTTCGTACGCGTAGGGTTTGCCGTGTGTGGACAAGACGGCTATCGCGCGGATGGAGTCGCTGATCGCGTCATCGGTGAGCGTAACGCCCGCCTCGATCAATGCTGGAATGGTCGCGCAGGCGGTGGCGGACTGCGTAAGAAATCGAGTAACCGCAGGATTGTCCAGCTCGCAACCGCCGAGCCTGCAGGTCTTCAGGTAGTCGACCCGTTGTGCATGGGGCTCGCGGGTGAGGACTTCAAGTGCTCCCTTCTGTGCATGCGTCCTGAAACCCTGCGAAATCGCGGTTTTCAGGGCAGGACCGAAGTGATTCCAGTCTGCCCAGGCCGCCGCAGTGCCGAGGTGCGCCTGTTCTGCCTTGGAAAGGCTGTCCCATTGCGATAATGAGATAACGCCATTCTTCACAAACGGGCAGTCAGGCGATTCATTCGGGGCCTTCTGCGGAGCGTGCGCAAGGCGGGAGGGTGGCTGATTGGCAACCGACTCCAAGGGTATCGCCGCCGACGGCCCCGGCACGGTCATTACCGGCACGGTCATTAGTAGGGTGGCATCGGGCAACCTGGCCGCAGCCGTGTTGGGCGCCGGGGTGAGAAGGTTCTTGGGCATGGCCATCAGTTCGGACTCGAGCTAAAAGATCGAAGTCTATGAACTGGCAACAACCACACTACAAAGAAATCGCCACTCAAACACGCTGCCGTACGCCCCCGGGCATGGCCGGGCGGCGTCAAACCGATGAATCAGGTTTTTTTAACCGCCTTCTTGACGGCGGCCTTCTTCGCCGCCGCCTTTTTCGCCGGTGCTTTTTTTGCAGCTGCCTTTTTCACTGCGGCCTTCTTGGCCGCCGGCTCCTTCTTCACCGCTGCCTTTTTTGCCGCCTTTTTGGCCACGACCTTCTTGGCCGCCTTCTTGCCGAAGCCCTTGCGCACCGGCTTGCCGGTTTCTTCCATCAGCTGCTGCACTTCGGCCAGGGTCAGCGAGGCCGGCTCGCGATCCTTGGGGATCTTGCCGTTCATCTTGCCGTCGCTCAGGTACGGGCCGAAGCGGCCGTTCAGTACCTGGATCTCGCTGCCGTCGAATTCCTTGATGATGCGGTTGCGGGCAATCTCTTCCTTTTCCTCGATCAGGAACACCGCGCGGGCCAGGTCGATGGTGTAGGGATCGTCTTCCTTCTTCAGCGAGGCATAGGTGCTGCCGCGCTTGGCGAACGGGCCGAAGCGGCCGATGCCCACGCTGACGTCTTCGCCCTTGTCCTCACCCAGCGCGCGCGGCATCAGGAACAGCTCCAGCGCGTCTTCCAGATTGATGGTGTGCATCGACTGGCCCGGGCGCAGCGAGGCGAACTTCGGCTTGTCCTCGGCGTCCTCGGCGGTGCTGCCGATGGCGGCATAGGGCCCGAAGCGGCCCAGCCGCACGCTGACCGGCTTGCCGGTCTTGGGGTCGGTGCCGAGCTCGCGCGCGCCACTGGCCTCGGCGCGGTCGACCGATTCCTTCTTCTCTTCCACCAGCTGGTTGAACGGCTCCCAGAAGCGGGCCATCAACGGAATCCAGTCTTCTTCGCCGCGCGACACCGCATCGAGCTCGTCTTCGAGCTTGGCGGTGAAGTCGTAGTCCACGTACTGGGTGAAGTGGCTGGAGAGGAACTTGGAGACCGCACGGCCCACGTCGGACGGGCGGAAGCTGCGGCCTTCCATTTCCACGTACTTGCGGAACAGCAGGGTCTGGATGATCGACGAATAGGTCGACGGACGGCCGATGCCATACTCTTCCAGCGCCTTGACCAGCGCCGCTTCGGTGAAGCGCGGCGGCGGCTGGGTGAAGTGCTGTTCGGCCAGGATGCGCTCCAGCGGCACGCGGTCGCCGGGCTTCATCGCCGGCAGCTTGCGGCCTTCGTCGTCGTCCTCGGCGCTCTTGTTGTCCTTGCCTTCCTCGTACACCGCCAGGAAGCCAGGCACCACCACGGTGGTGCCGCTGGCGCGGAACACGTGTTCGCTGCCGGCCGAGAGGTCGACGCTGACGGTGTTGAGCGTGGCCGGAATCATCTGGCTGGCCACCGCGCGTTTCCAGATCAGCTCGTACAGCTTGCGCTCGTCGTCGGTGAGGTAGCGCGCGACCGACGCCGGGGTGCGCAGGGCGGCCGTGGGGCGCACCGCTTCGTGCGCTTCCTGGGCGTTCTTGGACTTGGTCTGGTAGGCGTTGGGCTTGTCGGGCAGGGCGGCAATGCCGTAATCGCGGGCGATCACGTCGCGGATCTCGGCCAGCGCGTCCTGGGACAGGTTCACCGAGTCGGTACGCATGTATGAGATCAGGCCGACCGTGCCTTCATCGCCGATCGCCACGCCTTCATACAGCTTCTGCGCGACCTGCATGGTCTTGCGCGTGGTGAAACCGAGCTTGCGCGAGGCTTCCTGCTGCAGCGTGGAGGTGGTGAACGGAGCTGCCGGGCGACGCTTGCGCTCCTTGCTGGCCACGTCGGTGACGTGCAGGTTGCCCTGCGCGGCCTGCTGGATGCGCAGGCGGGCGGCTTCTGCGGTGTCGCCGTCGGTCACCGTGAACTGCTCGAATTTCTGGCCGTCCAGCTTGATCAGGCGGGCATTGAACGGCTGCGAGGGATGTGCGCAGGCGGCATCGATGCTCCAGTACTCGCGGGCGATGAAGGCTTCGATCTCCTCCTCGCGCTCGACGATCATGCGCAGCGCCGGGCTCTGCACGCGGCCGGCGGACAGGCCGCGCTGGACCTTGCGCCACAGCACCGGGGACAGGTTGAAGCCGACCAGGTAATCCAGCGCACGGCGTGCCTGCTGGGCATCGACCAGGTCGCTGGCGATGGCGCGCGGCTGGCTCATGGCCTCCTTGATCGCGCGCGGGGTGATCTCGGTGAACACCACCCGCTGCATCGGCTTGTCCTTGACCAGCCCGCGCTCCTTCAGGATCTCGGCGATGTGCCAGCTGATCGCTTCACCCTCGCGATCCGGGTCGGTAGCCAGGAAGATGTCGTCGGCGCTCTTGGCGGCCTTGGCGATGGCATCGACGTGCTTTTCGTTCTTCTCGATCAGGTCGTAGCGCATCGCGAAGTTGTTGTCGGGGTCGACCGCACCTTCCTTGGGGACCAGATCGCGCACATGCCCATACGAGGCCAGGACGGTGTAGTCCTTGCCGAGGTATTTGTTGATCGTCTTGGCCTTGGCGGGCGATTCGACGATGAGCAGGTGCTTGGGCATGTCGTTGATTTCTGTGGGCAGCAGCCCGGGGGAGGGCGCTAGGGTGGAGCAAAAGGCCGCATTAGTGAAGGGCGACCGTCGATTTCCATACGCTGAACGCCCGGGTATGCGCCGGGCGTTCAGGTTCTGCGCCTATTAGAGGAATCACGCCGGGCCGTTCGTGTCAAGCGGCCCGGTGTGAGGCCGGTCAGGACATGGACGCGGCGATGACCCCGAACATGGCGATTGCCAGGCCGATCATGGCCACGGTCAGGACGCCGCTGATGACCAGGATGACGATGGTGACCGTGCCCAGACCATGCTCCTGGAACTGCGCATTCTCGGTGAAGGCCCACTTGTCCACCACCAGGGTGTCGCACAGCATGTCGTGCAACGCCTGCTTGCGCTCGGTGAAGGCGGCCATGATGAAGCCGATCAGCAGGGTCAGGCTGCTCAGGATGAAGCCGAAGTAGCGGCCAACGCCACGCAGGAAGGTGATCCGCTCGCCATCGCTGCGCACCACCTTGATGCCCACGGCCATCTTGCCCAGCGTGGCGCCGCCGCGCGAGGCATGGAAGCCGGCGTAGTAGCCGATGCCGATGATGAGGCTGCCCAGCATCGCCACCAGGCTCAACGCCACGGCCAGGCTTTCGTTACCGCTGGCCGCGCCGATCAGGTTGAACACCAGGCTGACCGGGACGTTGATGATGGCCACCGCGATCGAGTCGAGGAAGTACGCCGCATAGCGCTTCCAGAACCCGGCGTAGACGACCTCGCCACCGCCGACCACGGCCGAGCCGTAGCTGCCGGTGGCCGAGGGCGCGGTGTACGGCGAATAGGTGCCGCCGCCGGTGCCGGGCAGCGGTGCGGTGCCGTTGTCGATGGCGGTGTAATCCCCGCGCAGGTCGAAGCCGTTGCCCAGGTTGCTGGTGGTGCTGGTCAGGTTCTGCAGCTGCAGTTCCTCGACGGCTTCGGAGACCGGCTTCCACTGCGGGTAGCCTTCGCGCCAGACCAGGGTGGCAAGGCTGATTTCACCGCGCTGGAAGCGCTGGCGCAGGTCTTCGGCCATCAACGGACCCTGGCGGTCCTGGCCGTCGGCGTAATACCACTCGGTCATTGCTTGCTTCCTCTTTTCATCCGTAAATTGAAGTGCTGCTCAACGGCGGCACTGTGCCGGCACGTACTTGCTGTCGGCGTCGCTGCTGCAGCTCCATTCCTGGCTCGCAGTGTCGTACTCGTACCACAGCATCCTGCCATCCAAGGCACGCTTGCCGGGCATCGAGAATTCGATTTCCACGCCGCACCTGCCCTCGCCGAAGCGGCCGATGCGCACCGCACCCACGCCTTCGGTGGCATAGGCGCCGGGGGCATGGAAGCCGTCGTCACTGTTGACCGGGCAACGGTCGTGGACATGGACGAACTCGGCCACCTGGTTCTTCAGCGGCGACAGGGTGCCCACCGCGCTGGCGAGTCTGGCGCGGTTGACGTAGTCCTGGTAGGCGGGAAGGGCGATCGCGGCAAGGATGGCCACGATGACGACCATGACCAACCCCACGACCAGGCCGATGATCAGGCAGCCGGACGTTCGCTTTGGCGGCGGCGTGGCTGCCGCCGGGCGCGGTGCGGGGGTATCGAACCCCGGAAGGCGCGGCGGCGTAGGGGCAACCGGCTCGGCGGGCGGTGGTCCATCCAGTGTTGCATCGACTGTCGGCGGCGGTGCGACCACCAACCCGACTTCATCGGCCACGCTGCGCAGCGGCTGCCACTGCGCCAGACCGTCGCGCCAGACCAGCGTGTCCAGCGCGATCCGGCTGGACTGGTACAGCGCGATCAACTCTTCAGACGTCAGCGGCCCACGCTGCTGACGGTTTCCCTCTGCATAGAACCATTGACTCACGACACGCCCCCCTGAATGCGCCAAGCACCCAGTGTACGGTCAGTGAAGGGGTTCCGGTTCGTCCACGAACATCTGGGTTTCCATCCAGGCATAGGCAGCCTCGGCGCCGGGCTGGTTGAACAGCACCATCAGCACCACCCACTTGAGGTCGTCCAGGTCCAGTTCGTCCTGGTCCAGGGCCATGGCACGGTCCAGCACCAGCTCGCGCTGGTTGGCATCCAGGATGCCGTGCTGTTCCAGGAACATCAGGAAGCCACGCCCTTCCACATCGAGCTTGTCCAGCTCCGGGCCGTGGAAAATGCGGACCGGGCCATCGACGCGGGCCAGGGTTACGGCCGGGCGCTGCTCGGCCAGGGCGTCAAGCCAGTCGAAGGCCTTGTTGATTTCGGTGGGGCTGAAGCCAGCCTGTATCAGGCCGTTCTGGAGGGAATCGCGGTCGCGGATGAGATCCGCGTCTTCGCTGAAATAGTGTTCGAACAGGTACAGCAGGACATCCAGAATGCTCTCTTTCATTGCCCCTCGGCCTGCGTCAACGACGCTGTAGAGGTGAAGAAACTAGGGTTTTCGACAGTAGCGGCCATGGTTGGCGACCACCTTTCCATCCAGTTCCATGATCAGCAGCATGGCCGACAGCTGGTCCGCCGTCAATCCGCTGCGCTGGATCAATGAATCCATACCCGTTGGGTTTTCATCCAGCACGTTCCACAAGCGCTGGTAGTGGGGGAGGGGGAAGGGCGGGGCGCCACCAGGCGCTGACCGTGCCTGTTCAGTGGGGGCGTCCAGGCGCCAACGCAAGGCCTGGCCCAGGTTGGCCGCCGCCCCGGTCAGCCCGGCGACAACCTCGGCCGGCGTTTCCACCAGCTGGGCGCCGTCGCGGATCAGCCGGTGGCAGCCGCGGGAGCGCGGGTTGCGCACCGAACCGGGCAGCGCGAACACCTCGCGCCCGATCTCGGCCGCCAGCCGTGCGGTGATCAAGGCCCCGGAGCGGGCGGCGGCCTCGATCACCAGCGTGCCCAAAGTCAGCCCGGCGACGATCCGGTTGCGGGCCGGGAACTGGCCCGGCCGCGCGGCGGTGCCCGGCGGATACTCGCTGACCACCGCGCCCCGTGCGGCGATACGCGCCTGCAGTGCCACGTGCCCGGGCGGGTAGGTGAGGTCCAGGCCGGTGGCCACTACTGCCACGGTGCGTCCGTCGGCCACCTCAAGCGCGGCCTGGTGGGCCCGCGCATCCACCCCGGCTGCCAGCCCGCTGACCACGCATAGACCGCTGCGGGCCAGCGCGCCGGCGAACTCGGTGGCCAGCTCGGCACCGGTCGGAGAGGGGGTTCGGCTGCCGACCACGGCCACCCCGGGGTGCCAGAGCGCGGCCGGGTCGCCGTGCACGAACAGCGCCAGGGGGGCCGGGTCCACCGGCTGCAGCAGGGGGACATCGTCGGTCCCCACCGACACCAGATGCCGACCCGGCAACGCCAACCACTGTAGGCCGCGGGCGAGCGCTTCGCGGTCGGGCAGGGCCAGCAGGGCCCGCTGTTCGGGGGTGCAGCCTGCCGCGCGCCACGCGGCGGGGCCCGCGCGCAGCGCCTGGGCGGGGTCATCGAAGCGGGCCAGCAGGGCGCGGCGTGGACCCGGCGCGCCGCCGGCCAGGACCAGGCGCAGCAGCGCCTCGGTGGAATCAGGCAGGTCATCGGGCATCGGCTCAGGCTAGCCCGCATGCGACGACGGCGCCCTGGGGCGCCGTCGCTTTCTTGCGTCAGTTTTTTCCGCAGTTATTGCGCGTCGGGGTGCTTGGCCGAATAGCCGACCAGCACCGGCTTCACGCCCTGCATCACCAGCGCGTAGCTGACCTTGTCGAAGGTGCGGAACACCATCGCGTGGGCAGCATACTCATCGGGCAGGGAGACGCGGCCTGCACCGGGAGTGAGCGAGTCGTCCATGCGCGAAGAGCCCGGGTACTTCATGCGATGGGCGACGTGCCGACCCTGGCGCCAGAGCGAGACCACGGTACCGTTGTCGATGCCGTTGACGCTGCCGGCCGAGATCGCGATGACATCGCGCGGGCCGCCTGCCAGGTACATGTCCGTCACCGCCAGCACGCGCATGTCCAGGCCTTCGGTCTGGGCGGCGGGTACGTGCGGGATGAACTGCAGGTCGTACGGCGTGGCTTCCACCGGTACCAGGCGGTCGCCGGCGCGCACTTCGCGCCCGTCGACCCGGCCCTGCAGGGCCAGCGCAGTCACTTCCGACTGGCCATCCGGCAGCTTCACCACCGTGCCCACGTTCAGCTGGGCCAGCTCATAGCCCAGCATCTCGTTGCGCTTGCTCGGCGCGGCCACGAAGTTCTTCCACAGGTTGCCGCTGCCCGGGGTGACATCCCCATTGGCGGTCAGGTCCTCGGTCGGCTTGGGCAGCGAATAGCGCACGGTCGGGCGGACCACGGCCCAGCGCTGGCCTACGGCAGCCCCTTCCAGTCCACGCACGTAAGCGGTCTGGCCGGTGGTGGCGCGCAGGCGGTTGTCTTCCAGGGCAACCACGTAAGGCAGCGAGTCGATCTCGTCCACCACGCTGAGCTGCTTCAGGAACGGTTCGACCTGGCTGAGCGGGATCGCGTTGATCGGCGCTTCCTGGCGCGGGCCGGGCTGGGCCACGACGCGGTCCAGGTAAGCAAGGCTCAACACGTCACCCGGATAGATCAGGTGCGGGTTCTTGACCTGCGGGTTGGCCTGCCAGATTTCCGGCCACAACCACGGCTTTTTAAGGAAGCGCGCGGAAATATCCCACAAGGTATCGCCCTTCTGGACGACGTAGGTTTCCGGGTGCCCCCCATTCACTTCAACGGCGGTAGCATAGGTAGCGACGGTCAGCATCGCGACGGCGATGACCGTACGAGTTCTTTCAAACATAGGTGTGGTGCCTGATTCCCCAACAGGTTCGAGCACTATAGTCCAGAAACCGGGGCGCAAGGCAAGCGTTGGCGATAGAATTGCGACGTACGCCGCTATAACGGCGCCCCCCAACGGTATTTGCCATGGCTATCCTGCCCATTCTCGAGTTCCCGGACCCGCGCCTGCGCACCAAGGCTGCGCTGATCGACGCCGCCGAAGTGACCACCCCGGCCTTCCAGGAACTGATCGACAACATGTTCCAGACCATGTACGAGGCCCCCGGCATCGGCTTGGCCGCGTCCCAGGTCGACGTCCACAAGCGCTTCATGGTCATCGACGTCAGCGAAGAGAAGGACACCCCGCGGGTGTTCATCAACCCGGAGATCGTGGCCAGCGAAGGCGGCCAGGTCTACCAGGAAGGCTGCCTGTCGGTGCCGGGCATCTTTGCCGACGTGACCCGCGCCGACACCATCACCGTACGCTTCCTGGACCGCCAGGGCGTGGCCCAGGAGCTGTCCACCGACGGCCTGTTGGCGGTCTGCGTGCAGCATGAGATGGACCACCTGGACGGCAAGCTGTTCATCGACTATCTCTCCCCGCTCAAGCGCGAGATGGTCCGCAAGAAGCTGGCCAAGTCGCGCAGGCACGTTGCCTGACCTGGCCACGGGCGTGGCGGCGCGGCCAGCCTGCGCCGCCCGACCGGTTGTTCGGCGCCGTCCCCCGGCGCCGTTTTTCTTTCTGCAAGTGGGAACGCCATGAAGATTGTCTTTGCCGGTACGCCTGAGTTCGCCGTCTCCTCGCTGCGCGCTGCCGCGCGCCACCATGAGGTGGTGGGCGTGTACACCCAGCCGGACCGCCCGGCGGGCCGCGGCCGCGGGCTGATGCCCTCGCCGGTGAAGCTGGAGGCGATCGCCCGCGGCATTCCGGTGTTCCAGCCCGAATCGCTCAAGACCCCCCAAGCCCAGCAGCAGCTGCGCGACCTGCAGCCGGACCTGATGGTGGTGGTGGCCTACGGGCTGATCCTGCCCAGGGCGGTGCTGGCCATCCCGACCCATGGCTGCTGGAACGTGCATGCCTCGCTGCTGCCGCGTTGGCGGGGGGCCGCGCCGATCCAGCGCGCCATCCAGGCGGGCGACGCCGAAACCGGCGTGTGCCTGATGCAGATGGAAGCCGGGCTGGATACCGGCCCGGTGCTGCTGCGCCAGCACACCCCGATCCAGGCCGGTGAACTGGGCGGTTCGCTGCACGACCGCCTGGCCGAGCTGGGCGCGCAGGTGCTGTCCGATGGCCTGGGCCTGCTGCGCGCCGGCCTCAAGCCGATCGCCCAGCCGCAGCCCGAGCAGGGCGTGACCTACGCGCACAAGCTGGACAAGGCCGAAGCGCGGCTGGACTGGTCGCAGGATGCGCAGGTGCTGGAGCGCACCGTGCGCGCCTTCAACCCATGGCCGATCGCCGAAGCGCAGCTGGCCGGGGAGCGCGTGCGCATCCATGGCGCGGTGGCCTTGGCCGACAACCAGGGCAAGGCCCCGGGCACCCTGCTGGCCGCTGGCCGCGACGGCATCGACATCGCGTGTGGCCAGGGCGCCCTGCGCCTGCGTGTGCTGCAGCGCGAGGGCGGCAAGGCGATCACCGCCGCCGACTACCTCAATGCGCGCCGCGACCTGGCCGTGGGCAACTGAGATGGCCCCGTCCCGCCAGAACAAGCCGTCCACCTCGTTGTCCGCCCTGGCCCCGGGCGTGCCCACCCGCGTGCTCGCTGCGCGCGTGCTGGCCCAGGTGATCGGCCGTGGCCGCTCGCTCAAGGCCGAACTGGCCACCGCGCTGCCCAGCCTGGACGACAGCCGCGACCGCGCGCTGCTCGAAGCCCTTTGCTTTGCCGTGCTGCGCCGACGCACCGCCTATGACGCCGCCCTGGCGAAATGGATGCAACGTCCGCTGAGCGTTCGCGAGGATGAACTGCGCGCGCTGCTGCTGGTCGGCTTTGCCCAGCTCGATGCGCTGGATCTTCCGGCGCATGCCGCGCTCTCGGCCACGGTCGAGGCCGCCCGCGCACTGGGCCGGGAGCGCCAGGCGGGGATGGTCAACGCGCTGCTGCGCCGCGCCCAGCGCGATGGCATTCCGCCGCTGCCGGCGCGCGAGGCGTTCCCGCAGTGGATGGCCGAACAGATCGAACAGGACTGGCCCGACCAGGCCGCCGATATCTTCAGCGCCAGCCTGCAGCCGGCGCCGTTGTGGCTGCGGGTCAACCGCCAGCACGGCAGCCGCGAGACGATGCTGGAGCGGCTGGAGGCAGCGGGCATTGCCGCCGAGGCCAGCGCGCTGGGGGCGGACGCGATCCGCCTGCCGGTTCCGGTGGCGGTCTCGGCGTTGCCCGGCTTCGCCGACGGTGCGCTGTCGGTGCAGGACCTGTCGGCCCAGCAGGTGGCCGATGCGATGGCCGTGCCCAAGGGCGCGCGCGTGCTCGATGCCTGCGCGGCCCCGGGCGGCAAGTCCGCGCACCTGCTCGAACGCGACCCGAGCCTGCGCCTGCTGGCCCTGGATATCGATGCGCGCCGGCTCAAGCGCATCAGCGAGACCTTCGCCCGCACCGGCGTGGGCGAACACGCCCAGGTGCGTGCGGCCGATGCCACCGACCCCGCCAGCTGGTGGGACGGGCAGCCGTTCGATGTGATCCTGCTGGACGCCCCGTGTTCGGCCACCGGCATCATCCGCCGCCAGCCAGATGTGTTGCTGCACCGCCGCGCCACCGACATTCCGGCCCTGGTCGCGCTGCAGGCGCGCCTGCTGGACGCGTGCTTCGGCATGCTCGCCCCGGGTGGAACCCTGCTGTACGCGACATGCTCGATCCTGCGCGAGGAGAACCAGTTCCAGGTCGAAGCGTTCCTGCAACGCACCCGGAGTGCGGGGTTCCTGCCATTGGGTGACGCGTTTGGCCATGATTCCTGGGCCGGGCGCCAGCGTCTGCCCGGCGAACACGGTGCTGACGGCTTCTTCTATGCGCGTCTGCTAAAGAAGGGATGACCCTGCACCGTTAGAATCGCGCCCATGCTGAAAACACGCGAATCCCGGGAGTTCTGGTTGCTTGCCCTGATGGCCCTGCTGGTACTGGGGGCAGGGCTGGGCATGCGCGACCCGTGGCCGTCGGACGAACCGCGCTTTGCGCTGGTGGCCAAGCAGATGGTGCTCAGCGGGGACTGGCTGTTCCCGCACCGCGGTACCGAGTTGTACTCGGACAAGCCGCCGATGCTGATGTGGCTGCAGGCCGCGCTGTACACGCTGCTGCGCGACTGGCGGGTGGCGTTCCTGTTGCCCACGCTGCTGGCGGCGCTGGGTACGCTGGCCTGCGTATACGACCTGGGCCGCCGGCTGTGGACCCGCAGGGTGGGCCTGTATGCCGCCTGGGCGCTGTTGTTCGCCGTGCACTTCACCTTCCAGGCCAAGAAGGCGCAGATCGACCCGTTGGTGGTGTTTTTCATCACGTTGGCCAACTACGGCCTGCTGCGCCACCTGCTGTGTGGGCCGGCGTGGCGCTGGTGGTGGGTTGGCTGGTTCGCCGCCGGGCTGGGGGTGATCACCAAGGGCGTGGGCGTACTGGCGTTGCTGATGCTGGTGCCGGCGCTGGCTGCAGTGGCCATGGGCTGGCCACGTGTGCGGCTGGACCTGCGCGACTGGCGGTTCTGGGTCGGCCCGTTGGCGTTCGTGCTGGCGGTGGCGTTGTGGCTGGTGCCGATGGTGCTGGCGGCCACCGGCAGCGGCGCGGCCGAGTATCGCGGCTACATGAACGACATCCTGTTCCGGCAAACGGCCAAGCGCTACGCGCAATCCTGGGACCACCACCAGCCGTGGTGGTATTTCCTGGCCACCATGCCGTCGATGTGGATCCCGGCGTTCCTGCTGGTGCCGTGGGCGATTCCGGCCTGGTGGCGACGCCTGCGCCGACGCGACCCGCGCTACCTGCTGCTGCTGGGTTGGTGGCTGCTGATCGTGCTGTTTTTCTCCATCCCGCATGGCAAGCGCGATGTCTACATCCTGCCGGCACTGCCGATATTCTGCCTGGCGCTGGCGCCGTTGCTGCCGGGCCTGCTGCGCCGGCGTGACGTGCAATGGGTGCTGGGCGGCTTCGCCGTGGTGCTGACCGTGGCGCTGGTGGGGGTGGGTGTGGCCATGCTGGGCGGCGAGCCTGGATTCGAGCGCAAGCTGATCCTCGAACGCGGGATCGATTCCTCGGTAACCGCCGCGCTGGGCTGGATCGGCATCGCGCTGGGTGGTTGGGGCCTGGTCAGCGTGATGTTCAGTGGGCCGCGCCGCTTCCACCTGGCCGTGGTGTCGATCCTGGCCATGGCCTGGGTGGCCTATGGCCTGGTGGGCTATCCGCTGTTCAACGATTCCAGTTCGGCGCGCGGGCTCATGTATCAGGTGGGCCAGCGCATCGGCCCGGATGCCGAGCTGGGCCTGGTGGGGTGGAAAGAGCAGAACCTGCTCATGTCCGACCGCCCGGTGCGCACCTTTGGCTTCAAGCGGCGCTGGTACCTGCAATTGCAGGATGGCGCGGCATGGCAGGCCCAGGCACCGGAGCGGCGCTGGCTGCTGGTGCAGCAGGCCGCGCTGTTGGCCTGCGTGGACCAGGCGCGGGCCGAGCGGGTGGGCGTGGCCAACCGGCGTGGCTGGTGGCTGGTGCCGGCCCATGCGTTCGTCGGCCCCTGTCAGCCCAGCGCCGTGGACGTTGCCCGTATCCGCCTGGAACAGGGCAAGGAAGACGGCGAGGACTAGCCGCACGCTAATGGATCATTCCCCACCGATCAGCGACAATGCCCGCCGCTCCGCCCGAACCGCATTGAACGTGAACAACGCGCTTTCCCGTCCTGCCGGCGTCAACCCTGTCCTGGCATGGGTGTTCACGGTGGTGCTCGGTCTTTCACCGGTGCTGTTGATGTCGACGATGGATGGCGGCAGCGCGGGCTATTACGGCCTGGTGCTGCTCAGTTTCATCACGCTGGCCTGGGTGCGCCGCCCAGCAGTGGGTACCACGTGGTGCGACAACCGCCGCGAGTACCTGTGGATGGTGCTGGGGATGGCGGTGATGCTGGCAGGCGTGCTGGTCAGTCTGCTGGTGCACGGCATCTGGAAAGGGTCCGAGGTCGAGAAGGCGGTGCGCCTGCTCACTGTGGGCCTGATCCTGGCCGCAGCGCTGCGCATGCCGCGCCCTGTCCTGGCCCATGCCGCGTTCGGCCTGTTGGGCGGGATCTGGTATGCGGTGATCAACGTCGCCTGGCTGGTGTTGAGTACCGGCACGCGCCCACAGACCCGGCAGTTCAATGCCGTCACCTACGGCGATCTGACCCTGCTGTTTTCGGTCATTGCGTTCCTGCTGCTGGGCCTGCGGATCACCCGTTTCCGCCGCACCGAGTTTGCGCTGAAGCTGGTCACCGGTATCGCCGGCATGGGGGCATTCCTGGCCACCCAGACCCGGGGTGGGTTGCTGGCCATTCCCTTTTTCCTGTTCATCGCCCTGCTGGTGCAGGGGCGGCGCATGAACCGTTTCAAGGTCCTGGCTGCCGCCCTGTTGCTCGGCACGGTCGGTATCATCGTGGCCAGCGATGCCTCGATGCGCGACCGCATCCATCTGGGCGTGAGCGAATTCGACCAGTGCCAGGTGGCGCACCTTTCCGATACTTCGGTGTGCATCCGCCTGCAGCTGTGGAGCGCGGCCGGTCACATGATCCGCAGCGAGCCGATGTTCGGCGTGGGAGGGGGCGACCGCTTCCGCGAGGAACTGGCGCAGCTTGCCGAGGCCAAGCAGGTCACCCCGACCGTGGCGCGCGATTTCGGTGAAACCCACAACGACCTGTTGTACTTCATGGCCACCTACGGGGTGCTGGGCGGGCTGGGTCTGGTGCTGCTGTACGTCGCGCCGGGCTGGGTCTTCGCAAAGCGCCTGCGGCTGGGCATGACCGACCGGCCCACGCGTCTGTTCGCCGGCGCGGGACTGATGATCTGCGTGGGCTTTGCCGTGTTCGGCCTTACCGAGATGATGTTCCGCGACATGCGCACCGCCTCGTTCTACGCCACCTGGATCGCCTTCTTCCTGGCCCTCTCCGACCCCCTGCGCCTGCGCACCGAAGAACGGTAGCGCAGGCGGTGGAGCGGACGGTTGGTCCGCTGACGTAAACCTACCCCGCCCGAAGAACCGCTTCATAGGAAGCCTCAGTCAACCCACTGAAGGTCTCCAACCCAAACGCCTCAACGGCGTGCTCACGCGCAGCCAGCCCGATCCGCGCCAGATCGCCACGTTGTTCATACAGCGCCACCACCTGCGCCGCAATGGCCGCCACATCCCGCACCGGCACGATCCACCCATTGCGCCCGTGCGTGATGTTCTCAGGCAAACCGGCGTAATCACTCACCATCACTGGCTTGCCCATTGCCATCATTTCGCGGCAGGCAAACGAAATGGTTTCCACATCGTAGGACAGCACGAAACCCGCATCGCCACTGGCCACGAACGGGCGGATGTCGTCCAGCAGCCCGGCAAAATGCACCTGCCCGGCCACCCCCAGCTGTTCTACTTCCGCCACCAGACGGGGGTCCGCCTCGCGCCCGGCCACGGCCATGTGCACCTTGCCGCGCAGCGGCTCGGGCAGCGTGGCGATGGCACGGGCCAGGTCGATCCAGCCCTTGTGGCCATCGGTACCGGCGTTGCTCACCAGCACCAGCGCATCCGGATCGAGCGTCCAGCGCGCGCGCAGCGCCGCGCCGTCGGCAGCGGCGACCGGGGCGAACCGCTGCAGGTCCACGCCATTGCGCACCACATCGATCGGGCAACGCCGGTACGGGCTGTCCAGCAGCATCTGCCGGGTGTGTTCGGACACGGCAATCACCCGGTCGGTGCCCCAACGCGCGCGCACCGCATTGCCGAAGGTGTTGCTGGGCTTGCTGTTGTGCTTGGTGAACACCAGCTTGGGGCGCTTGGGCAGCCCCGCTACCGCCTCCATCGCCACGCGGTGATCGCGCGCGCCGTTGGCATGCACGATGTCGATGCCGTGCTCGCCGATCAGGTCGCGCAGGGTGCGCAGGTCCGCCCATTGCCGGCCAAGCGTGGCCAGGCCGCTGCTGAAGGCGATTTCCACCGGTTCGGCGATGCGCTCCTGGCGCACCACCCGCAGCACCCGGCTGCCGGCCGGTGCGGCCATGAACAGCTGGTGGCGCGGCGACAGCGCACGGGCCAGCGAGGCCAGGTAGGTGGTGTGCCCACCGCCGTCACCGGCGTGGAAGTTGGTGTAGAGGATCTTCATGGGGGCCTTCGGTAATACGCCCCCAAAGTCTGACATACCCGTGTTCAGGGAGTGTCGCCAACGTCCCGTGGCGGATCGCTGACCGGCTGCCCGTGCTGCAGCATCCACAGCATGATGGTCTTCTGCCGCACGTAGTTGGCGCGCACGTAGGCATACACCAA
The DNA here is from genome assembly GCF_037482345.1 of Stenotrophomonas sp. AB1(2024). NCBI lineage: Bacteria > Pseudomonadati > Pseudomonadota > Gammaproteobacteria > Lysobacterales > Lysobacteraceae > Stenotrophomonas > Stenotrophomonas sp. AB1(2024). The sequence goes on along the minus strand of NZ_JBBHKO020000001.1, from coordinate 1,455,079 downwards.
GCCATGCCAGCCATCGCGGAAACCGCCGCGCAGCAGCAGCCCCCGCCAGAAACGCCACGCCGGGGCGAGCACCAGCTTGGCCAGCGTGGCGCGCTTGCCGCGCGCGAACTCGTGCTCGGCCATCATTCGCGCATAGCGCTGGGTCTTGGTGAGCTGCTGCTCCAGCGAGCGGTAGGGGTAGTGGATCAGGTCGCCGCGCAGCGTCCCCACGCTGCCATCCACGCTGGCCGCCTCATGGATCTCGCGTTGGCCGCGCCAGCCGCCGTGGCGGCGGTCGAACAGCCGCAGTACCCGGTCCGGGTAGGCGTTGCCATGGCGCAGGAACCTGCCGAAGTATTCGGACAGCCTGGCAAAGCGGTAGCCATGGTGACCGGCGAAGCCGCCGGCCTGGGCGGCCAGGATCGCCACGCGCAGGTCATCGCTGATGCGCTCATCGGCATCCAGGCACAACACCCAGTCGTGTGCGGCCTGCTCCACGCAGAACGCCTTCTGGCTGCGGAAGCCATCGAACGGCCGTTGCAGCACCCGGGCCCCGGCAGCCATGGCGATCGCTACCGTGGCATCGGTGGAATACGAGTCCACGACGATCACCTCGTCGCAGAAGGCCAGCGAGGCCAGGCAATCGCCGATGCGGTCGGCTTCATTGAACGCGATAATGCAGGCCGAGATGCGAGGCCGTTCAACGGGAGCGGTCGTGGAGGACATGATGGCCGAGTACCTGCTGTTTGCGACGGAGCGCTATGCGTTGCCTATTCTCGCCCCGTTGGCCCAGGCGTTGCACGCGTCCGGTCAATCGGTGTCGGCGTGGTTCGCCGACGGGGCGGCGGGTGCCAGCCTGCCCGGCGTGCCCGATGTCGGCCTGCAGCAGGCGCTGGCGCTGCGCCCGCGCGCGGTGTTCAGCGCGGCCAACTGGGTGCCGCCGTTCATCGCCGGGGCCAAGGTGCAGGTGTTCCATGGCTTCAACGTGCAGAAGCGCGACAGCGCTCGCGGCCACTTCCGCGTGCGCGGGCTGTTCGACCTGTACTGCACGCAGGGCCCGGCTACCACCACCCCATTCCGCGAGCTGGCCGCGCGCGAGGGCCACTTCGCCGTAGCCGAGACGGGCTGGCCCAAGCTGGATCCGCTGTTCCTGGACGATGGCGGCGCCAGCGCGCTGCTGCGCGTGCCGGCGCGGGGGCGGCCGGTGATCCTGTTTGGTTCGACCTTCACCGAGCGCTTGAGCGCGGCCCCGCACCTGGTTGACCAGATTGCCGCCGACATCGCGCGGGGCGAGCACTACTGGCTGCTGACCCTGCACCCCAAGTGCCCGCCGGAGGTGTTCGCGCGGTACCGTGCGCTGGCGGGTGCGAATGCCGCCTTCATCGAACCGGAGCAGGTGATGGCGGCACAGCGCGCGGCCGATGTGCTGGTATCGGATACTTCTTCGATCGTGTCCGAGTTCGTGGTGCAGCACAAACCGGTGGTGACTTTCCGCAACCGCGTGCCGCAGCCGCACATGATCGACTTCGACGATCCCGCCCTGCTGCCGGCGATGCTGGCGCGCGCGCTGCACCCCGAACCGGCATTGATCGCCGAGATCCGCCGCTATGCCGATGACATCCATCCGTGGCGCGATGGGCGTTCCAGCGAGCGGGTGATCGCCGCCACCGAGGATTTCCTGGCCGGGGAGATGGGCGCGTTGAAGCGCAAGCCGTTCGGGGCGTGGACGCGGGCGCTGCAGATCCGCAGGGATCTGGGCTATTGGGGCCCGTCGCGGCGGTGAACGCATTGCTTGGCTGCCACGCAGGGCGGTTTACGTGCGCAGGATCATGGTTTTGACACGCATGGCGTGTCACTACGACCCTTGGTCGCTCGGTCACGTAGAGCCACGCCCTGCGTGGCTGCGCATGGTCACCGGTACGGGCGACGCTTCACGAACGCAGCGTTGAGCTGCTCAAACACCGCCCGCGCTTCCTCCTTCGGCAGATAGCGCAGGCACAACGCAATGCTGCCGTTGGCCCCTGCCGTATCCAGCCACACACTGGACGTACCCAGCCAACGGTCCAGCGGCGAGCGGCTCAACCGCAGCGACTGCAGCTTGTCCAGCTCGGCAAAGCGCCACCAGCGCTGCCACCAGCCCCCACGTACCGCCACGTAACGCGCGTCCAGGTGATAGCCCATGCGCGCCATCGTGCGGTACGCGCGCAGCGCCGACCACGGCAGCCACGCCAGCACCAGCGCGCCCCACGGTCCCACCTTCCACACCGCACCGGTGGCCAGCAACGGCATGATCACCAGCGCCGGCAGGCACAGCCGCCACCAGCCGCGCTGCGGGACCGGCCGCCACTGCGCCGGCGGCCACTGCAGCTGCGGCAGCAGGTGCTGCACCAGTGCGTCGCAGGCTTCGGGGGTGGCCAGCGGCGCCAGCTCGCGCAGGTCGCGGCGCTCGCCATCGGCTGCAACGCCGACGGCAATGTCAATGCGTAGATGACGGCGCTTGAAGAAGCGTTGCAGCGCGGTTTCGCGCAGCGCCCAGGCCTGGATCCGCCGCCGCGCCACGCTGGTACGCATCCTGGTGAGCAGCCCGCTGGCCACGGTAAGCCGGCGCTCGTGTTCGGTCAGCCGGAAGCCGTGGTAACGCAGCAGCGCCATCACCACCGACAATCCCCGCAGCATGACCCAGAACCCCACCACCACCACCAGCGCGGCCACCACCCAGACCCAGGTGGCCGGGTGCAGGTTGCTGGCGTAGCCGAAGGCCTGGCGGCCGCCGTACTCGATGGCCTCGTCGACCGCACCGCGCGGGAAGAACTGGTACGACGCACCGATGGCGGCCAATACCACCACCCAGCCCCGGTTGGAGAGCAGCCCGATCCGCACCACATCAGCGGTGCCCAGCTGCAGCAGCACATCTTCGGCGGGTATGGCCGGAGCCTCTTCGGCCAGGCCATCGCCACTGACCGCGACCTGCTGCCCGCGCTGGCGTACCAGATGTTCCAGCGCCAGCGCCTGGTCCAGCTTGAGCACGCGCATTTCCGCTTCCGGGCGGTTGCCGCCAGCCGATTCCAGGCGCAGCTCGGCCACACCGAACAGCCGGTGCAGCGGGTTCTGGTGGACCACCACGTTATGGATGCGTGCGAACGGAACTTCGCGGCGGTTGCGCGAAATCACCCCGCTGCGCACGCTGATGGCGTCGCGACCGATGCGGTAATGGAAGGTGAGGTACTGAAGAATAGAGACCGCCACCAGCACCACGAGCACCGCCAACGCAGCCAGGTTCGACCACATCTCATCGCGGTCGCCACGGCCACCAAACACCACTAGCGCCACCAGTGGCAACAGGAACTGACGCAGCTGCACCAGCAGCACGAACAGCCACGACCACGGATGCAGGCGCTGGTCGGGCGCGTCGTCGTCAGCCACGGGCGTGCTCACAGCGCGTCGTCGTCCTGGTCCAGCTGGTGGCCCAGCGCATCGCGCAGGCGCTCGGCGTCGGCCTGGTCCAGGCCGCCCAGCGACACCGCGCTGAAGCGGCTGCCGGCGGTATGCACCACCAGCGTGGCCAGCTGCGCGCTGCGCTCGATCGGGCCACGGCGCAGGTCCAGGTGCTGCACGCGCGACAGCGGCACCCGGGTTTCCAGCTGCCACATCAGGTTGCGGCGCACCCCCAGCCCCTGCGCGTCCAGCCGCCACCAGGTGCGGCGCTGCCGGCGGAAACCGAAAAAGCCGCCGATCAGGGCGCCGGGCAGCAGCATCGCCACCGCGCCGATCCAGCGCATGGGCATGTCCAACACCACCCACAGCGTGCCCAGCACGCCACCGATCACGATCGCCCCGGTGAGGGCACCGGCCACGCCGGCGATGGTGGCCGCGCGCAGCGGCAGCGGCAGCCACTGGCCCTGGTCGGGCAGCGGTGGCGGGGTAGGCAAGGGGGCAGGAGAAGGGTCGGACAAGGCGGGCGCTCGGCAGGAGGAAACATGCCGGGCGCCCGCATCAGGTCGGCTGCGCCCGTCGGGCAGACGGTAGCAGGTTGGCGCGCGCTATTGCGCGGCCTGGATCAAGGCATCCACGTCCAGCAGATGGCCAGCGCGTTCGGCCTTGGTGCGCAGGTAGTGCTCGTTCTCGGCGGTGATGTCGCCGGTAACCGGCACGCAGTCCACCACCTCGATCCCCGCATGGCGCAGGCGCTGGGCTTTGGTCGGGTTGTTGCTCAGCAGCTGCACGCGCCGCACGCCCAAGCCCTGCAGCATCGCCACGGCGCTGCCATAGCGGCGCTCGTCGGCACCGAAGCCCAGCTGCGCATCGGCATCGATCGTGTCCAGCCCATCGTGCTGGTAGCCATAGGCGCGCATCTTCGCCGCGATGCCGGTGCCGCGCCCTTCCTGGTCCAGGTACAGCAGCACGCCGCCGCCCAGTTCCTTGAGCTTGCGCAGGCCGCGCCGCAGCTGGTCACCGCAGTCACACTTGAGCGAGCCGAACAGGTCGCCGGTGAGGCATGAGGAATGCACCCGCACCGGTACCACGCCGGCAAGGTCCGGGGTGCCGACGATGATCGCCACCTGGTCGCGCTGGGCCACGCCACCGCGGAACACCGCAAATTCGGTCATGCCCACCTCGCGAAGCGGCACGGGCGAGCGTGCCACCAGTTCGTAGGCGTGGGCGGCCTGCTCGGCGCCCTGGGCCAGGTCGCACAGCGATACCTGCGCGCAGCTGTCGAAGCGGGCATCGCCGGGCGCCAGCAGCACCCCGACCATGGCCGGCAGCAGCAGGCCCAGCCGGGCGATTTCCACCGCGCCCTCATCCAGCGCCTGCCCGCCGGTCCAGCCGGCCGGCATCGGCTCGGCATCGCGCAGGTAGCTCAGCGAGGGCAGGGCATCGAAATCGACACCGGCCAGCGGCACGCGCGCGCCGTCTTCGGCGGCCACGCCCAGCACCCGCGCGCGGGTGGCGGTCAGGAACAGGTAGTGCTGCCCGGCGGCCACTTCGGCAAAAGCGGTGTAGCTGCTGCGCGTGCTGCTGTCCAGAGCGATGAAGGCCAGGCGCTGGCCGTGGCCGTCATCGATCACCACCGGGCGGCCGGCACGCAGTTCGGCCACCGCGCGCTCGCAGCGGATCGCGGCCGGATCGCCGAACGGGGAAGAAGCAACTGGGGACATGGCAGGGGCCGTGGGGGACATCGTGGTTTCACAGTGGGGTCGGAAGGCGCCGATTCAATCGTGGCCGGTGCGACGCAGCGTCGCACTCCGTGCGGCGGCCGCTGGTGGGGCGGCTACTAGTGGGGATGTTCCTCGGTGGCGTACGGGTCCACTTCGTCGCTGTGCGGCGGGCGCAGCGTGTAGCGCTTGTAGGTCCACTGGTACTGGGCCGGATCGCGGCGGGCAATCGCCTCGATCCCGGCGTTGAGCGCACTGGCGGCCGTGCGCGGGTCAGGATCGGCCACGGCGGCGTCGGCCGGCGTGATGTGCAGGGCGAACTGCATGCCCGGCCCGGTGCGTTCGCACCAACCGTACAGCACCGTGGCCCCGGTGCGCTCGGCCAGCCGGTTGACCAGGGTCATGGTCAGCGCTGCCACCCCGAAGAACGGGGCGAAAACGCCATCGCCTGCCTTGGGCTGCTGGTCCGGCAGGATCCCGGTCGCACCGCCGTCCTTGAGTACCTTGAACAGCTGGCGCACCGCCGGACCTTCGGCCCGGACCTGCTGCACGTTGCTGCCGCCACGGACCAGCTGCAGGAACTGGTCGCCCACGGCCTGGTCCGGCGCCTTGTAGACGATGGCGATCGGCCCGCGCGAGGCCAGCCACTGGTTGAGCAGCTCCCAGTTGCCGTAATGCGGGGCGGCCACGATCACGCCCTTGCCGCTGGCCAGGGCCGCCTCATACAGGGCCTCGCCGTGGCGTTCGGTCAGCAGGGCCAGGTTCCGCTCGCGCGGGCGGGTCCACAGGCGCAGGGTTTCCACCGCCTGCAGCGCGGTCGAGCGCAGTACCGCCTTATGGAGGGCGGCGCGGTCGTTGGCCGACAGCTCGGGGTAGGCCAGCTCCAGGTTGCGCCGGGTGACCCGGCTCTCGCGGGCGTTCAGGGCAATCCAAAGCCCGGCCAGCGCATGGGCGAAGCCGCGCAGCCAGGACCAGGGCAGGCGGGTGAACAACGCAGCGGCGCGGTAGGCCAGGCGGGCGGTGGTTTGTGGTTTCATCGGGGCAAAGTCTAGCCGGTGCAGGCGCTTAACCCCTAAGGTAGGCCGCTTGTTCATCCCGGAAAGCCCCCGCCATGCTCGTCCTCATCCAGCGCGTCACCCAGGCCAGCGTCAGCGTGGACCAGGCCGTGGTCGGCCAGATCGGCCCGGGCCTGCTGGCCCTGGTGGGCATGGAGCCGGGCGATACCGAGGCCCAGATCCGGCGGATGGCCGATCGCCTGCTGGGTTACCGTGTGTTTGCAGATGAGAGCGGGAAAATGAACCGATCCCTGGGGGAGACAGGGGGCGGGCTGCTGCTGGTGAGCCAGTTCACCCTGGCGGCGGACACGGCCAGCGGGATGCGCCCGGGTTTCAGTACCGCCGCGCCGCCTGACGAGGCTGAACGTGGATTCAACAGATTGGTGGAGATCTGTCGGCAAAAGCACGTTTCGGGGGTGGAAACCGGGCGGTTTGGCGCCCATATGGTTGTCAGCCTGGTCAACGATGGTCCAGTGACCTTCCTGCTCAGACCCTGACCCCGGGACCACCGCCCGGGCCCGAGGGGCGCTGGGCTGGTATAATGCTAGGTTCTATTCCTCATCCCTGCCGGTGGCGCGAGCACTACATGGCCAACGAACGTCCTGCCCAGCAAAACGACATCAAGCTTCTGATCAGCAAGGGCCTGGAACAGGGCTACCTGACCTACGCCGAAGTCAATGACCACCTGCCCGACGACATTGTCGACCCGGAGCAGATTGAAGACATCATCGGCATGATCAACGGCATGGGCATTGATGTCCATGAAGTGGCGCCCGATGCCGAAACCCTGCTGCTCAACGACGGCAACACCGGTAACCGCGAAGTCGATGACACCGCGGCCGAAGAAGCTGCCGCCGCACTGAGCGCACTGGACACCGAAGGTGGCCGCACCACCGACCCGGTGCGCATGTACATGCGCGAAATGGGTACCGTCGAGCTGCTTACCCGCGAAGGCGAAATCGCCATCGCCAAGCGCATCGAAGAAGGCCTGGGCCAGGTCCAGGCTGCACTCGGCACCTTCCCGGTGTCGGTGGAATCGCTGCTGGCCGATTATGAAGCGCACAAGGAAGGCAGGAAGCGCCTGGCCGAAGTGATCGTCGGCTTCAACGACCTGGTGGAAGAAGTGCCGGCCCCGGCCGTGGCTGAAGACACCAGCGACGACGCGGACGCCGACGAAGACGACGACGAAGACGACGGCGACGACGTTGAAGAAGAAGCCGGCCCGACCGGTCCGGACCCGGAAGAAGTCGCGCGCCGCATGGGCGAGCTGGCTGCTGCCTACGCTGCCTTCAAGAAGGCCGCCACCAAGGCCGACCGCAAGCCGCTGACCAAGCTGCGCGACGACATGGCCGCCGTGTTCGTTACCCTGAAGCTGCCGTTGCCGCTGACCGACGTGCTGGTCAGGCAGCTGCGCGATGTGATGGCCGACATCAAGGGCCACGAGCGCCGCGTGCTGAACCTGGCCACCGTCACTGCCCGCATGCCGCGCAAGGATTTCATCCGTTCGTGGGAAGGCAACCAGACCAACCTGGAATGGGTGGAAGACGCACTGAAGCGCAAGCAGAAGTGGTCTTCGGCGCTGCGTGACGTCAAGGACCAGATCATTGCCGAACAGCAGTCCACCATCGACATCGAGAAGGCCACCTCGCTGGAGCTGGAAGAGCTGAAGGAAATCAGCCGGGCCATGGCCTACGGCGAAGCCAAGGCACGCAAGGCCAAGAAGGAAATGGTCGAAGCCAACCTGCGCCTGGTGATCTCCATTGCCAAGAAGTACACCAACCGTGGCCTGCAGTTCCTCGACCTGATCCAGGAAGGCAACATCGGCCTGATGAAGGCCGTGGACAAGTTCGAATACCGCCGCGGCTACAAGTTCTCCACGTATGCGACCTGGTGGATCCGCCAGGCCATCACCCGTTCGATCGCCGACCAGGCGCGCACCATCCGTATTCCGGTGCACATGATCGAAACGATCAACAAGTTGAACCGCATTTCCCGCCAGATGCTCCAGCAGTACGGCCGCGAGGCCACGCCGGAGGAGCTGGCCAAGGAAATGGACATGCCGGAAGACAAGATCCGCAAGGTGATGAAGATCGCCAAGGAGCCGATCTCGATGGAAACCCCGATCGGCGACGACGAGGATTCCCATCTGGGCGACTTCATCGAGGACACCAACGTGGAGTCCCCGATCGAGAACACCACCAACATCAACCTGTCTGAAACCGTGCGTGACGTGCTGGCCGGCCTCACCCCGAGGGAAGCCAAGGTGCTGCGCATGCGCTTCGGCATCGACATGAACACCGACCACACCCTTGAGGAAGTGGGCAAGCAGTTCGACGTCACCCGCGAGCGCATCCGCCAGATCGAAGCCAAGGCGCTGCGCAAGCTGCGCCACCCGAGCCGCTCCGAGCAGCTGCGCAGCTTCCTGGACATCGATTGATCTCCAGGCTGTCGCGTAAATGAAAAACCCCGCCTCGGCGGGGTTTTTTCATGCCCCCGCCAACGTCTCCACCAGGTAGTCAATGAAACTGCGCACCTTCGGTGCCAGGTGGCTGCGGCTGGTGTACACCGCGTAGATGCCGATCGCCGGCACCTCCCATTCCGGCAGCACCCGCCGCAGGCGGCCATCGGCCAGCGCGTCGGCCACCAGGAAATCCGGCTGCACGATGATGCCCAGACCGGCTATCGCGGCCTCACGCAGCACATCGCCGTTGTTGGCGCGCACCCCGCCACGCACCACCACCGAGACTTCGCCGCGCGGGCCGCGCAGTTGCCATGCATCGCCGCCGCCCCAGTAGCTGTAGCCCAGGCATTCGTGTGCGGCCAGGTCTTCGGGCTGCTGCGGGTGTCCATACGTGGCCAGGTAGGCGGGTGCCGCGCACAGGCTGATCCGGGTTTGGGCCAGCTTGCGCGCGATCAGCGATGGCCCGGGCTGGCGGGTGATGCGGATGGCCAGGTCATAGCCTTCTTCGACCATGTCCACGAGGCGGTCAGACAGCGAGAGATCCAGCTGCACCTGCGGGTAACGCTGGCGATAGCCGGCCAGCAGCGGCCCAAGCCGGGCGATGCCGTAGCTCACCGGTGCGTTGATGCGCAGCATGCCGGACGGTTCCAGCGCCTGTGCCCCGATGCCCGCTTCCAGCGCATCGAACTGGGCCAGCAGCTGCACGCACTGTTCGTAGTACGCCGCGCCGGTACTGGTTGGGCTCACCCGGCGGGTGGTGCGGTTGAGCAGCCGGGTGGACAGGCGCTTTTCCAGCGCGGCGATCTGCCGGGTCACCCCGGCAGTGGACATGTCCAGCGCGTGCGCGGCGGCACTGAAGCCGTTGCGCTCGACTACGGCCACGAACACGCGCATTGCCTCGAGAGTGTCCATTGTTGCGGATCCTGTAATGAACAGCGTCGGATCATCGTATTTATCCGTTCTGGTGGGCGCAATACGCTGATGGCCTGGTACCGGACCGTGGTCCGCCGCCGCCGCGTCCCCCTTGGAGCATTGCCATGACCCACCTGCCTTCGCTGTACATCTCCCACGGCTCGCCGATGACCGCCCTGCACCCGGGGCAGGTGGGCGTGCGCCTGGCCGAGCTGGCCGCGCAGCTGCCGCGCCCGCGCGCGATCGTGATGGCCTCGGCGCACTGGCTGACCCGCCAGCCGGCGGTGGGCGCGCACGCGCAGCCGCCGACCATCCACGATTTCGGCGGCTTCCCGCAGGCGCTGTTCGACCTGCAGTACCCGGCACCCGGCGATCCGGCGCTGTCCCGGGAAGTCGCACAGCGGCTGGCTGCCGCCGGGCTGCCCGCTGCGCTGGACCCGGTGCGTGGCCTCGACCACGGCGCATGGGTGCCATTGCGCCTGCTCTACCCGCAGGCCGACATTCCGGTAGTACCGCTGGCGCTGCAGCCGTTGCAGGGCCCGGCCCACCAGTTCGCACTGGGCCGGGCGCTGGCGCCGCTGCGCGAGCAGGGCGTGCTGCTGGTCGGTTCGGGCAGCATCACACACAACCTGCACGACTGGCGCGAGTACCAGAGCGGCGGCGAAGCGCCGTACGTGCGCCCCTTCATCGAATGGGTGGAGCAGCGTCTGCAGGCCAACGACAGCGCCGCGCTGCTCGATTACCGCCGCCAGGCACCGTATGCCGAACGCGCACACCCCACCGACGAGCACTTCCAACCGCTGCATTTCGCACTCGGCGCGGCCGGCGGCGAGGTGCTCGGCGCGCAGCGCATCGATGCCGGTATCGAGGCGGGCATGCTGGCGATGGATATCTACCGCTTCGACGGCAACCCGGCATGAGCACGGTCGTTCGCGGTTCGGGTTGGGTGTGGTAATTTTTTTCCAGGCTCCCTGGAAAATGCATGCATACGATTGAAGTCGTCCTGGCGATGCTGGTGGCGGTGGTCGCCAGCGGCTACCTGGTCCGCGTATTGCCGTTGTCGCTGCCGCTGCCGCTGGTGCAGATCGCCCTGGGCGCAGTGATCGCCGGGGTATTCAACCGCGGCCACGCGCTGGAACCGGAGATGTTCTTCCTGCTGTTCCTGCCGCCGCTGCTGTTCCTGGATGGCTGGCGCATTCCCAAGCAGGGCCTGTTCCGCGACAAGGGCGTGATCCTGGAGCTGGCGTTCGGGCTGGTGGTGTTCACCGTGATAGGCGCCGGGCTGCTCATCCACTGGATGATTCCGGTGATGCCGCTGGCGGTGGCGTTCGCGCTGGCGGCGATCATTTCGCCAACCGATCCGGTGGCGGTGGGCTCGATCGCCTCGCGCGCGCCGATTCCCAAGCGGCTGATGCACATCCTGGAAGGCGAGTCGCTGTTGAACGATGCCTCCGGCCTGGTCTGTTTCCGCTTCGCGGTGGCGGCAGTGATGACCGGCACCTTCTCGCTGGCCACGGCGTCACTGACCTTCCTGTGGGTGGCAGTGGCGGGGCTGGCGATCGGCGTGGCGGTCACGCTGGGCGTGTCCACCTTCCAGCGCTGGCTGTGGCGTCGCTTCGGCGAAGAGCCCGGTGCTGCCCTGCTGGTCAACCTGCTGATTCCCTTCGCGGCCTACCTGCTGGCCGAAGAGGCCAATGCCTCGGGCATTCTCTCGGCGGTGGCCGCCGGCATCACCATGAGCTACGTGGAGCTCACCGGCCGGGTGTCGGGCAGCATGCGCGTGCAACGCATGGCGGTGTGGAACATGCTGCAGTTCTCCTTCAACGGGATCATGTTCGTGCTGCTGGGCGAGCAGCTGCCGGGCATCGTGGACCGGGCGATCACCACGGTGAGCGAAAGCGGGCACCACAGCGCGTGGTGGTTGCTGGTGTATGTGGTGGTGATCAACCTGGCGCTGGTGCTGCTGCGCCTGGCCTGGGTGTGGCTGTCACTGCGCTGGAGCCTGCTGCGGGCCAGGCACCGCGGCGAAGCGCGGCAGGGCACGTCGTGGCGGGTGGTGGTGGCCACCTCCCTGGCGGGCGTGCGCGGTGCGATCACGCTGGCCGGTGTGTTGACCCTGCCGCTGTTCCTGCCAGATGGCAGTGCGTTCCCGGCGCGCGATCTGGTGATCTTCCTGGCAGCGGCGGTGATCCTGGTGTCGCTGGTGGGCGCCAGCGTGGCGCTGCCGCGTCTGCTCAAGGGGTTGGAGCTGCCGGCCGATTCGGGCGAACGCAAGGAGGAAGACCTGGCGCGGCGGCTGGCGTCCAAGGCCGCGCTGGCCGGGGTGGAGCGCATGCGCCAGCAGCTGGTGCAGAACCAGACCACCGATAACGTGCAGCTGTACAACGATGCGGCCTCACGGGTGAGCCTGCTGTACCAGCGCAATCTGGAAAAGGAGCACGGCCCGGATGCGGACCCGGAAAAGGTGCAGCGCATGGAGCAGGGCTACCGCCAGCTGCGTAGTGCGGGGCTGACTGCCGAACGCGAGGAGCTGTTCCGGTTGACCCGGCGCGGGCGGATTTCCGATGAGATCTCGCGCAAGCTGATCCGCAACCTGGATTTGCTGGAAACCCGGCAGCGCGATTGACGTAGAGCCACGCCCTGCGTGGCTGCACGGTCACCGGCGAAAAGCAGCCACGCAGGGCGTGGCTCTACGCAACCGGGGTCAGGCTTCCGGCTTCTGATCCAGGTAATACGCCACCACGTTGCCCTTGACCTTGATGGTCATCGGGTTGCCGCGGCGATCGCGGGCCTTGCCCGCCTGCACGCGGATCCAGCCTTCGCTGACCGAATACTCCTCGACGTTGTCGCGTTCGACATCGTTGAATCGGATACCGACGCCACGCTCCAACGCCGCGGCATCATGGAAGGGGCTGGCCGGGTTGATCGCCAGGTGGTCGGGAGGGGTATCGCTCATGGTCACGGGGTGCTGACGGCCACCATGGCCGTCTTCAGGCGCACAGGATAAACCGTGTGGCCGCTGCGGCCGAATTTCGCTTCCTGCCAACGCCCTCGCACGGCAGAATGCCTGCCTGTCTCCAGGAATACCGGCCATGCCCGACAACAGCGATTATTTCGACTTCGAAGAAGACGAACGCGACTTCGACGAAGACGACTTCGAGGCCCGGATCTGGAACCTGTTCGTGCTGATCAATCCCGGCGATGAAGATCTGGGCCTGCAGCAGTTCAACCGCTGGCGCGAGGCGTTGATCGAGAACGGCGAGGAGATCGACGAGGAGGCGGACTGGCTGCCGCCGTTGATGACCGCCATTGCCTGGCAGTCCGGCTTCGAGGTGGAACGTGAAGACGCCGATGCGTTGATGTCGGCGGTGAACGAACTGTCCGCGCGCTGGAACCTGCAGCTGGACTGGGGCGGCGACCTGGACGATGAGGATTTCGCCGCGAAGGTGGACGCGCCGCGGTTGATGGGCACCGCCTACGACCGCCTGCGCGAGCACAACTACTCGCTGTGGAGCGTGGATACCGGCAACGGCGGGCTGGCCGGCTGGATGGCGCTGCAGCGCGACGATGACGCCATGCTGGCGCTGTGTTCGCTGCTGGGCGTGGAAGTGCGGCCGGGGTCGGACCCGTTCTGATGGGCCCCGTGGGCCGGCCAACGGCCGGCGCTACCCGTCGAATTGCGATCTTGCGTTCGCGATGACTGCTTTGACCAGGTCCCGGTCGGTATGCCGGGAAATGGCCTTCGCACCCAGCGTGATCGCCTGGAGGCGCAATGGGGCGGGTACGTCGTAGTGGGCACCACTGCGGCGGTTCTGGAACGCCCGCCGCGGAATGCCGAGCTGCGCCGCCATGGCGTGCAGCTCGGGCAGGGTGTCGGCCATCAGATGCGCCCAGCGCTCGCCGCGCCAGGGGTGAACCGCATCGTCGATATAGACCGTCACCGGGTGGCCGTGGCTCAGGCCTGCGGCTTGTCGTCGCTGGCGGCCGGGGTGGCTTCGGCGTCGGCCTGATCGGCGTCCTCGGCGACCGTTTCGGCGTCATCGCCTTCTTCGCCTTCCACGCCTTCGAATTCGGAGACCAGCTGGCCCAGGTATTCGTCGGCGGTCTTGCCTTCGTCAGCGGCCAGGTCGTCGATCATCTGCTGCAGCTGGGTCGAGTATTCCAGGGTGACCTTGCGGCCTTCCTTTTCCTGGACGTTGGACAGGTGCTTGAGCATGGCCAGCATCGGCACCGGGTTGTCGGCGTTGCCCATGGTCTGGCCGCCGATGGCCAGCAGCCATTCGGTGCCCTGCAGGCCGATCGCGGCGACCACCTGGCCTTCTTCGTTGGTCAACACGGCGTGGTTCTGGACCGGCTGCTGGGCGTTGAGGCGGTTGATCGGGCGCTTGGGCTGGAGCTTCCTGCGCTTGTCGCGCTTGGCTTTGGACTGCTTGGACATTCGGGGGATCTTTCGTTGAACGGAAAGGCACATTGTAAGCCCTGGCGTCGGACGCACCGACTGGGCCGGCCAACGGCCGGCGGGTACGCGTCATCGCATGCGCGCTGCCGCCCCACGATCCGCTGCGCGGATCGCGGGCCCCTCTTATCGTGCCTCCCCACCCCCGCCGCTTCGCGGCCGCCCCCGTACACCGGGGGCTCTCCACCCGATGCGCCGCTTGGGCCTGGGTAGCCCCGGCCGTTGGCCGGACCAGGCGGTGCTTGCCCATGCGCACCCTGTCGGCGTCAGGGACCTGCGGATGCCTCCACCGGGGCCGCCGGGGCCAGCACGGGCACCGGCGGGCCGACCGCAGGCGCGATCTGGGCCTGCACGTCCGGATCGGTGACGGCTGGCGACAGCGCCACTTCCTGGCCCGACCCGGCCAGGGCCGCGGCTTCGGCGGCCCTGGTCATCACCACGATGCTGATGCGGCGGTTGATCGGGTTGTCCGGCTGGGTCCTGTCGAACAGCACCGACGAGGACAGGCCGACCACGCGGGTGACCTTGTCATCGGCCATGCCGCCATCGAGCAGCGCCCGCCGGGCGGCATTGGCGCGGTCGGCGCTGAGCTCCCAGTTGCTGTAGCCGTGGGTGGCGTTGTACGCGGTGATGTCGGTGTGGCCGGTGATGCTGATCCGGTTCGGCACGTGGTTGATGAACTGCGAGAGCTCGCCAAGGATGTCGCGCGTATAGGTCTTCAGTACGGCACTGCCCATGTCGAACATCGGGCGGTTCTGCTTGTCCACGATCTGGATGCGCAGGCCTTCGGGGGTCAGGTCCAGCAGCAGCTGGTCCTTGAACGGCTCCAGCGCCTGGCTCCTGCTGATCGCTTCTTCCAGCTCGCGCTTGAGCACTTCCAGCCGCTTCTTCTCACGCTCGCGTTCGTCCTGCTGGGGCACCGGGCGCTCGGCCTGCTGGTTCTGGAAGGGATCGTTGCTGGTGCCGCGCGAGATATCCGTGGCGCCGCCCAGCTTGATCATCGAGGTGCTGGCGCCACCCGGGCCGGCCATGCCCGGGGCGGGCCTGGGGCTCTGTCCGGTGAGCGGGCTGGGGTTGCGGAAGTACTCGGAAATGGAGGCGCGCTCGGGCTTGGAGGTGGCCGCCATCAACCACAGCACCAGGAAGAACGCCATCATGGCGGTCACGAAGTCGGCGTAGGCCACCTTCCAGGCACCGCCATGGTGCGTGCCATGGCGGGCCTTCCTGACCCGGCGGACGATGACGGTGGGTTTGCTCTCGGCCATGGCGGTGCTTTACTTGACCGTCTTGAGGTGCTGTTCGAATGCGCTGAACCCGGGGCGCACGTGCGACGGCAGGGTCTTGCGGGCGAACTCCAGCGCGATCTTCGGGTTGTAGCCGCGCAGGCAGGCCAGCAGGGCGGTCTTGACCGATTCGTAGATGCGGCTGTCCTGCTCGGCGCGCGCTTCCACTGCGGCGGCCAGCGGGCCGACGAAGCCGTAGGCCAGCAGGATGCCAAGGAAGGTGCCTACCAGCGCGCCGGCCACGTGCGCGCCTACTTCGGTGATGTCGCCGCCGATCGAGCCCATGGTGATCACGATGCCCAACACGGCGGCCACGATGCCGAAACCGGGCAGGCCGTCGGAGACCTTGTTGAGCACCGCTGCCGGCTGCATCGCTTCGGCGTGGTGTTTTTCCAGCTCCATCTCCAACAGCGGTTCCAGTTCGTGCGGTTCGATGTTGCTGCCGATCATCAGGCGCAGGCAGTCGGTAATGAAGTCCACCAGATGGTGGTCGGCCTGCACCTTGGGGTAGCTGGCGAAGATGGCGCTTTCGGCCGGGCGCTCGACATGGTCTTCCAGCGCCATGAAGCCTTCGCGGCGGGCCTTGTTGAGCAGTTCATAGAGCAGGCTCAGGACATCGAGGTAATCCTGCTGCCCGTAACGCGGGCCCTTGAACACGCCCACGGTGGCCTGCAGGGTCTGCTTGACGGTCTTGACCGGGGTGCCGACCAGGAACGCGCCCAGCGCCGCGCCACCGATGATGACCAGCTCATAGGGCTGCCACAGCGCGCCGAGTTTGCCGTGCGCGCCGACATAACCGCCGAACACACTGAGAATGACGATGACGAAGCCAACAAGGATGAGCATGGGGCAGACGCGGCGGGGGGGACATCTCCATGTCGGCCTGGCGCGGGAGTTCTGAAGGGTGGGGTTCGTTGGACGTCACAGTTTTGGCCCGCGCGTCGTACCCACCAACGGTGGGTACCTATCGTTGGTGGGCACGCGGTGCCGGGGGCTCAGGCTGCCGGTTCGGCCTCGGCCCCACCACGCTGCAGCGGGTCCGGATAGGGCTGGCCGTTGGGGGTGAACGACAGCGAGACCGAGTTCAGGCAGTGCCGCTCGAAGGTCGGCGGCGGACCGTCCGGAAACACGTGGCCGAGATGGCTGTCACACCGGGCGCAAACGATTTCAGTTCGCACCATGCCGTGACTGACATCGCGGATTAAGCGGACATGGGCCGGGTCGAACGGAGCGAAGAAGCTCGGCCAGCCGGTACCAGAGTCGAACTTGGTGCTGGAACGGAACAGCGGAAGGCCACACAGGCGGCAGCCGTAGACGCCATCCAGCGTGTTGTCCAGGAACACGCCGCAGAACGGGGCTTCCGTACCGTGCTGGAGCAGCACGCGGCGCTCATCGTCGCTGAGTCCGGCCGTCAGCGCCTGGCGCTGCGCGTCGTTGGGTGGGGAGAGATCGAAAGTGGTCATGGACGATCCTTGCAAGGGGTAACGCTGAAGTGGGGGCGGCGGTGGTTGCGGGCAAGCGCTTCGGGCATTCATGGTGCTGACACGCGCACGGGCGCAGGGTGAACACCTGTCCCGCCGTGAGCCTGCCATCATGAACCGCCTCTACTGGCTTGCCCTGTCGCTGGTCGTGCTGGTGCCGCTGGGCGCAGCAGCGCAGATCGCCGCGCCGAGCAGACCCACCGACACCCGTCCGGTAACCCACCCCGCGCCGACCCAGACGCCGCTGCCCACACCGGTGCGTCCGGCGCCCGCAGACAGCCTGTCCGGGCGCATGGCGCCGGTGAAATCGCCGGCGCAGACCGCGCAGCAGCTGCGCACTCATCCAATCCAGAGCCAGGGCCCGGCGCAGGTGGTACCGCCCACGCCGCCGGCTACCACGGCGCCAGTCAAGGTCTACGACCGCCACGGCCGGATCGTGCCGGGCATGAAGCAGGTGGGCCCGAACCGTGTGCTCGATACGCGCACCGGCCGCTACTACGACGCCGTGCCCAGCGGCGACGGGCAACGCATCAAGCCCTGACGCATGAACGTTTCACAACCAAAGCCCGCAGTCATCAGTGTCAACGCCGCAGCTCACTGCAATTTCGCCTGCGATTAACCGCCTTCGCCCGACCCTGTACCTGCGCCGCAAGACCGCGCATCCCCAAATGGTTGTGAAAGGTGCACTCATGTCTAATCAGCAGAAGGGCAATCCCGGCAAGATGCCGCAGGAACAGCAGGGCCAGCAGAACCAGAAGCCGGGCCAGCAGAACCAGCAGCAATGGGATCAGCAGAACCAGAAAGGTGGCAAACAGCAGGACCAGCGCCACCAGGACCAGAAACAGCAGCGTTGATGCGCTGGTCGGCAGCTGCATGGGCGGTGCGCGCAAGCGCGCCGCCTTTTGCGTTTGGGCCGTTCAATCCGGAATCGGCAGGGTCAACGTTTCCTTGACTTCTTCCATCACGATGTAGCTCTTGGATTCGCGCACGTGCGGCAGGGTCAGCAGCGTGCTGCCCAGCAGCTTGCGGTAGGACGCCATTTCACTGATGCGTGCCTTGAGCAGGTAATCGAAATCGCCCGAGACCAGGTGGCACTCCAGCACGTTGGGCAGCTTCAGTGCCGCGCGGCGGAACTCCTCGAAGATGTCGCCGGATTTGTAGGCCAGGCTGATTTCCACGAACACCAGCAGGCTGGCCTTGAGGTACTGCGGGTCGAGCCGGGCGTAGTAGCCGGTGATGGCGCCATCGCGTTCCAGCCGGCGCACCCGCTCGGTGCACGGGGTGGTGGACAGGCCCACGCGCTCGCCCAGTTCGGTGAAGGAAATACGCCCCTCGTCCTGCAGGATGCGCAGGATCTTGCGGTCGATCTTGTCCAGCTCGCGGGCACGTGCGGCCATGGCGTCAGCCTCTCGGGGATGTTGGCGGGACAATATCCTGCTTCAGGCGCAAAAAACAGCAAAATTGCTTGGTTTGGCCGGAATATACTTCCTCAATTATGGTCCCGGCACGCTCCAGTGCAGGGAATGATCGGGTTGGAGAGGTCTCATGCGCGTTCTAGTCCTTGGCAGTGGGGTAATCGGCACGACCAGTGCCTGGTACCTGCGGCAGGCCGGGTTTGAAGTCACGGTGGTGGACCGCCAGCCCGGCCCGGCGCTGGAAACCAGCTTCGCCAACGCCGGCCAGCTGTCGTTCGGGTATACCTCGCCGTGGGCCGCCCCGGGCGTGCCGTTGAAAGCGGTGAAGTGGCTGTTCTCCGAGCACGCGCCGCTGGCGATCCGCCCGGGCCTGGACTTGAACCAGTACCGCTGGCTGGCGCAGATGCTGCGCAACTGCACGCACGAGCGCTACGCCATCAACAAGGCGCGCATGGTGCGCATGTCCGAATACAGTCGCGACTGCCTCAACGAGCTGCGCGCGCAGACCGGCATCGAATTCGAAGGCCGCGACCTGGGCACCACCCAGCTGTTCCGCACCCAGCAGCAACTGGATGCGTCGGCGCAGGACATCGAAGTGCTGGCGCAGTACGGCGTGCCGTATGAAGTGCTGGACCGCGACGGCATCATTGCCCACGAACCGGCGTTGGCCAGCGTGGCCGACAAGCTGGTGGGCGCGCTGTGGTTGCCGCGCGACCAGACCGGCGACTGCCAACTGTTCACCCGCCGCCTGGCGCAGATGGCGATGGATGCCGGGGTGGAATTCCGCTTCGACCAGGACATCGCCGGCCTGGAAACCGACGGCGACCGCATCACCGGCGTGCGCATCGACGGCAAGCTGGAAACCGCCGACCGTTACGTGGTCGCGCTCGGCAGTTACTCGCCGTCGCTGGTCGCGCCGCTGGGCATGCGTCTGCCGGTGTACCCGCTGAAGGGCTACTCGCTGACCCTGCCGATCACCCATGCGGCAATGGCACCGACCTCGACCATCCTGGACGAGAGCTACAAGGTGGCGGTGACCCGTTTCGACGACCGCATCCGCGTGGGTGGCATGGCCGAAGTGGGCGGGTTCGACCTGTCGCTGTCGCCGCGTCGCCGCGCCACCCTGGAAAAAGTGGTGGGCGACCTGTACCCGGACGGCGGGGATCTGTCGCGTGCCGAGTTCTGGACCGGGCTGCGCCCGGCCACCCCGGATGGCACGCCGGTGATCGGCGCCACCCCGTACCGCAACCTGTTCCTCAATACCGGCCACGGCACGCTGGGCTGGACCATGGCCTGCGGCTCGGGCCGCTACCTGGCCGACCTGATGAGCGCGCGCCAGCCGCAGATCAGCACCGAAGGCCTGGATATCTTCCGTTATGGCGGCCACCACGCCGCTTCCGCCCAACACAGTGAACCCAAAGCATGCGCCCAGCCCGCGCGTTGATCGACCTGGACGCGTTGCGCTCCAACTTCCGCCTGGCCCGTGAACTGGGCGGCGGTCGCAAGACCCTGGCTGCGGTAAAGGCCGACGCCTATGGCCACGGCGCCGTGGCCTGCGCGCGCGCGTTGGATGGCGAGGCCGACGCGTTCGGCGTGGCCTGCATTGAAGAAGCGCTGGAACTGCGCGCGGCCGGCATCACCGCGCCGATCCTGCTGCTGGAAGGCTTCTTCGACGCCGACGAACTGCCGCTGATCGTGCAGCACAACCTGTGGTTCGCGGTGGCCGCGCCGTGGCAGGTGGATGCGGTGGAGGCGTTCCAGACCAATGCCACGCTGCAGATCTGGTTGAAGCTGGACAGCGGCATGCATCGCCTGGGCCTGGCCCCGGCCGACTTCCGCGCCGCGCATGCGCGCCTGTCGGCACTGCCGCAGGTGGCGTCGATGGTGCTGATGAGCCACATGGCCCGCGCCGACGAACTGGACAGCCCGCGCACGCGCGAGCAGGCGGCCCTGTTCGCCGCCACCATCGATGGCCTGGCCGGGGAAACCAGCCTGTGCAATTCACCGGCCCTGCTGGGCTGGCCGGAGGTGCGCAGCGACTGGGTGCGCCCGGGCCTGATGCTGTATGGGGCCAACCCGCTGCAGAAGCACAACGCTTTCACCGAGCGCCTGCGCCCGGTGATGACCATGCAGTCGAAGATCTTCGCGGTCCGTGAGATCGCCGCGGGTGAACCGGTGGGTTATGGCGCGCGCTTCGTTGCCGAACGTCCCACCCGCGTGGGCGTGGTGGCGCTGGGTTATGCCGACGGCTACCCGCAGTTCGCGCCCAACGGCACCCCGGTGCAGATCGATGGCCAACCCGGCCACCTGATCGGCCGGGTCTCGATGGACATGCTCACTGTGGACCTGACCGATCTGCCGCAGGCGGGGGTGGGCAGCACGGTGACGCTGTGGGGCGATGCGCCGCGCCTGGACGTGCTGGCACCACTGTGCAATGTCAGCGCGTACCAGTTGCCCTGCGCGGTCAAGCGCGTGGCGCGGGTGATCAGCGGCGGTCGGTAGGCAGCAGCTTGCGCAGCCACTCGTCCAGCAGTTGCTCTTCGTAACGGAGTGGATCGCTGTCGCTGCGCAGGCCGACGCCGTTGTGCAGGTAGTTCATGCCGACCAGCTTCACATCCTTGCCCTGCTGGACCACGCCGCCATTGGCATCACGCAGGGTGAAGTCGAGGGTGATCCGCGGCGGGTAGACATCGCGCATGATCCGGATGTCGCTGGTACGCGGGCCGTGCTGCGGCTCGAAATCGCCGGCGCGCTTGATGTCGGTGATCTGCACCTCCAGCGTCTGGCCCGGCGGCAGGCGTTTGACGGCGCTTTTACGCAGCGCGTCGGCCAGCTGGTACACCCAGTTGCCGCTTTGGGCCTCGAAACGATTGGAGCTGCTGCGGATTTCAGTGAATTGGGCCGGATCGGTCCAGCTCACCTGCACCGGGCTGTCGCCGGTAAGCGCGCGGGGCGCATCCGGGGCGGTAACGGTACGCGGGCCGGCGGACGCGCCGCCGGCAACAAGCAGCATCAGGCAGCTGAGAGCACCAGCCAGCAAGGGTTTGCGGTTCATGGCGTTGCCTCCGTCGGGGTTGCGGAAAGAAGACGATCTGGAGTGTGATCCTGATCACGGGCTGGAACAATTGCCAAACGCGATCCGCATGATCCGGAGTGGGGACGAATTCACTTACGTCAAATCGGCAGTCTCTGCTTGACGCTGCGAATACGCGGTCTGGAAGATGCTGTAATCCTCTGCTCTGCCAGTTGCCCCTCTTGACGCCCTTGCCCAGCCTGCCTGCCTCCACCCTGGAACGCGCCCCGTTTGCGGCCCCGGCCTCGGATCCTTCCCTGCACCGTTCGGTGCTGGAAGGGCTCAGCGCCGGGTTCTGCATCATCGAGGTGGTCATCGAAGATGGCGTCGGGGTGGACTACCGGTTCCTGGAGGTCAACGATGCCTTCGAGCGCAACACCGGCCTTGGCCAGGCCTCCGGCCGGCTGATGAGCGAGCTGCAGCCGGCCCACGAGCCCGAGTGGTACCGGGTTTACGGCCAGATCGCGCTGACCGGGCGTTCGCAGCAGTTCGAGCTGGAAGCGCGTGCGCTTGGCCGCTGGTACGCGGTGGAAGCGATGCGCGTGGGCGAACCGCACGAACACCGGGTGGCGGTGCTGTTCTTCGACATCACCAACCGCAAGCAGATCGAAGTGGAACTGGCCGAAAGCGAGGCGCGCTTCAGCGCACTGGCCGATGGCCTGCCCATGCCGGTGTGGGTGCTGGACGAGCGCGGCCATGCGCGTTTCGTCAACAGCGCGTTCACCGAATTCTTTGGTGGCGACGAACAGCGTGTGCCTGAAGACGTCTGGCGCGGCGTGGTCCATCCCGACGATGTGTCGGTGTTCGATTACGAACTGCAGGCCGCACTGAAGGCGCAGCGTTCGATGCAGGTGCTGGTGCGCGGGCTGCGCGCCGATGGCCAGTGGCGGTGGCTGGAGATGAATGCCCAGCCGCGCTTCTCGCGCATGGGCCGCTTCATCGGCTTGGCCGGCAGTAGCGGCGACGTCACCGACCGCCGCGAAATCGAGATGGCGCGCGAGGAGCTGCTGCAGTCCGAACGCGCCGCCCGCAACGCCGCCGAAAGCATGGCGCGGTTGAAGGATGAATTCCTGGCCACGCTGTCGCACGAGCTGCGCACGCCGCTGACCACCATCCTGGGCTGGAGCGAGCTGCTGCTGCAGCGCGTGGATGAGACCAGCCCGATGTTCAAGGGCCTGGGCGTGATCGCCAACAGCGCCATGGCGCAGAAGCGCCTGATCTCGGACATGCTGGACCTGAGCAGCATGCTGCTGGGCAAGGTGCAGCTGGAAGTGGAAGTGCTGGACCTGCGCGCCCAGCTGACCGAAGCCATGCGCGCCCAGGAGCTGGTGGCCGAAGGCAAGGCGCTGGAAACACGGCTGGTCATGCCCGAGGAACCGGCGCTGGTACTGGGCGATGCCACGCGCCTGCAGCAGGTGCTGTGGAACCTGCTCAGCAATGCCATTAAATTCACCCCCGCTGCCGGCTCGGTCACGGTCACCCTGGCCACCGACGGTGCGCACTGGTCGGTCACCGTGGCCGATTCGGGCGACGGCATCGCGCCGGAATTCCTGCGCCATCTGTTTGGCCGCTTCCGCCAGGCCGACGGCACCACCACGCGCCGCCATGGCGGCTTGGGCCTGGGTCTGGCGATCGTGCAGCAGCTGGTGGAACTGCACGGCGGCACGGTCACCGCCAACAGCGAAGGCCATGGGCAGGGCGCGGAGTTCACCGTGCAGTTGCCGTGTTACCAGCCGCAGGCCGACGGCCGGCCGCTGCGTGAAGTCTTCAGTGGCCCGATCCGCGAACAGCTGATCGAACCCTACCCGTTGAAGGGCCTGCGCCTGCTGGCGGTGGAAGACCAGCCCGAAGTGCTGGAGTACCTGCGCCGGTTGCTGGAAGAGCAGGGTGCGCAGGTCACTGCCGCCGCCTCGGCCGGTGAAGCGCTGGCGCTGCTGGATGCCGGTGGGCATGAGGCGGTGGATGTGCTGCTCACCGATATCGGCATGCCCGGCATGGATGGCTATGGCCTGGTAAGTACCCTGCGCGACGAGTTCGGGCTGGACGAACATGCCTTGCCCGTGGTGGCGGTCACCGCGTTGGCGCGTGCCGACGACCGCAAGCGCGCGTTGGCCTCGGGCTTCCAGGAGCACGTGGCCAAGCCGTATTCGGTCGCCCAACTGGTCTCGGCGGTACGCACCGTGCTCGCCGCCCGTCGGTGATCCAAAGGAACCCCATGTCCCGCATCGCCCCCACCATCCATACCCACCCCGCCGACATCGCCGCGCTTGAGGCCCTGCTGCCGCAGCTGAAAGGGCAGACCCAGGTCGAGGTCACGCTGAAGGACGGCCGCCGCCTGCTCGGGACGGTGGCGGTGCAGCCCACCGTGCAGCAATACCGCGACGCGGAAGAAAACGAAGGCAGCAACGGCCAGCTGCGGCTGGATGACCTGGACACCCCGGTCCAGCAACACGTGGTGTGGCTGGACCAGATCAGCGCAATCCGCGAACTGCCTCCAGTGGAATGACCCAGGCCAGTGCCGGGCCCATGCCCGGCACCGCCCCTTTCAATGCACGAACAGTTCCGGCTCCGCCTCGAACCGGCGCGCATAGGCACGCTCATTTGCAATCCGAGCCACTTCGTCATCGGCCATGTCCGGTGCGCCATACACTGCGTAGGCCACGGCACCATCGGCCTGCTTGCCGATCTGGTGCAGCCGATAGCGGGAATGCCCACCGCCGGTATCTTCGGGATAGTGAACAGGCGCCTGTTTCACGTCCAGGTCCATTTCGCTGTTGTCGACCACGCCACCGACGAACAATACGCGCATGAGCCACCTCCGTTGCGAATGAGCCTTCACCCTGACCGAGTGCATGTTGCAATGGCATCAAGGCAGCGTTGAATAAACGCAAATCGGCCATCGGACGGGGCGAATCGGCCGAAACGGTAGAATGGCGGTCTCTCTTCAAGATGTGCCCCCATGGCTGCCCAGCACGACGCCCCCCTGGAAACCCTGTTCCTGCCGTTCGCCGGCGCGCTGACCTGGCCGACCGGGCCGGTGCTGTTCCTGCGCGCCCGCGATGGCTGGCCGCTGCGTGAGCGCGCCCAGCCGGGCCAGCTGGTCTGCGAGCAGAGCTTCCGCCCGTTCGCCGACGCGCTGGAAGCCAGCGGCTGGAGCGTACGTGACGAGCAGCAGCTGGCCGACGACAGCACCCGCTACGCGGTGGTGCTGGTGCTGCCGCCGCGCCAGCGTGAAGAAGCCCGCGCGCTGTTTGCCCGCGCGCTGGCGTTGGCCGCCCCGGGCGGCATCGTGGTGGCCTGCCAGCACAACAACGAAGGTGCGCGCTCCGGCGAAGGCGACCTGCAGCAGCTGGCCGGGCTGGGTGGCAAGATGACCAAGAACCACTGCCGGGTGTACTGGACCGCGCCGCTGGACGGCCAGCACGACGCTGCGCTGGCCCAGCGCTGGGCCGCGCTGGACGCACCGCGCGCGATCCTGGGCGGGCGCTTCCAGAGCCGCCCGGGCATCTTCGCCTGGGACCGCATCGACCCGGCCTCGGCGCTGCTGGTGGAACAGCTGCCGGCCGACCTGGCCGGGCGTGGCGCGGACCTGGGTGCCGGCTTCGGCTACCTGTCCAGTGAAGTGCTGCTGCGCTGCCCGCAGGTGACCGGGCTGGATCTGTTCGAAGCCGAAGGCCGTGCGCTGGCACTGGCCCGGGTGAATCTGGAGGCGCTGGACAAGCCGGCCAAGCTGGGCTTCCACTGGCAGGATGTCACCGCCGGCATCGAAGGCCGCTACGACTTCATCGTGACCAACCCGCCGTTCCACACCCCCTCGCGCGCCGACCGCCCCGACATCGGCCAGCGCTTCATCGCCGTGGCCGCGCAGGCGCTGCGCCCGGGCGGGCGCATGTGGCTGGTGGCCAACCGCCACTTGCCGTACGAGCAGATCCTCAATGAAAGCTTCGGCCAGGTCCGCGTGGCCGCCGAACGCGATGGCTTCAAGCTGATCGAAGCGACCCGGGCCAACGCCACCCGCGAGCCGGCACGGGGCCGCAGCGGAGCCCGCGCATGAAGTTGGTGAAGCTGCTGGCCAACCTGGGCTATGGCAGCCGCAAGCAGGTGCAGGGGATGTTCCGCGAAGGGCGGGTGACCGATGCGGAAGGCGACGTGCTGTACGCCGACGACCAGGTGGCGCACGCGGCGATCCGGGTCGAAGGCGAGCCGCTGGATCCGCCGCAGGGGCTGACCCTGATGCTGCACAAGCCGCGCGACTACACCTGTTCGACCAAGGACAAGGGCCGGCTGATCTACGACCTGTTGCCGCCGCGCTTCCGCGAGCGTTCGCCGGTGCTGTCGTCGGTGGGTCGGCTGGACCGCGACACCAGCGGGCTGCTGCTGATGACCGATGATGGCGCGCTGCTGCACCGGATCGTGTCGCCGAAATCGCGACTGGACAAGGCCTACCAGGTAACCCTGGCCGAAGACCTGCGCGGCGATGAGGTCGCGCGCTTTGCCAGTGGCGCGTTGATGCTGGAAGCGGACGACAAGCCGCTGCTGCCGGCGGAGCTGCACGTGCGCTCGGCGCGCGAGGCCGAACTGGTGCTGCATGAAGGCCGCTACCACCAGGCCCGGCGCATGTTCGCCGCCGTGGGCAACCACGTGCAGGCACTGCACCGCAGCCGCATCGGCGGGCTGTCGCTGGGCGATCTTCCCGAAGGCGAGTGGCGCATGCTCGATGCCGCCGACCTGGATACCTTGTTCACCGGGCACCTGACCGACGCGTCATGACCGCCATTGCCGCATTGCCGTTCCTGCCCGAGGCGGTCATCTTCGACATGGATGGCCTGATGATCGACAGCGAGCGCGTTTCGCTGGCGTGCTGGTCGCAGGCGGCGCAGGAACAGGCGCTTCCGTTCGCCGACGCGTTCTGGCTGGGCATGGTCGGGTTGGGTGACCGCGACTGCGAGCAGCGCCTGCTGCAGCACATCGATGCTGATGCGGTGGTGGCGCTGTTCGCGCGCTGCCACGATCTGTACGAGGAGCGCACGCAGCAGGGCCTGCCGCTGCGGCCGGGCATCGTGGAGATCCTGCAGCTGCTGCAGGCGCATGGCATTCCGCGCGCGGTGGCGACCTCGACGCGGCAGCCGCGCGCCTCGCGCAAGCTGGCCGCGACCGGGCTGCTGGGGTACTTCGACCATGTGGTCACCAGCAGCGATGTGGCCCATCCCAAGCCAGCACCGGACATCTACCTGCTGGCCGCACAAAAGCTGGGCAAGGACCCGGCGCGCTGCCTGGCGCTGGAAGACTCCCCGGCCGGCATCCGTGCGGCGGTGAGCGCGGGCATGACGGCGATCCAGGTCCCGGACCTGGTGCACCCGGACGAGGCGCTGCGCGCGCTGGGCCACCGCATCGTCGATTCGCTGCGCGACGCGCACGCGCTGCTGGTGCCGCTGCTGCCGCAGTGAACGGGGCGATGCCGCCGGCGGTGCTGCTTTGCGGAAATACTGGTGCCCGGGGGCGGTAGGGTCGCATCCCGATCGACTGCCGGTGACGGTGCCGGGTTCATTGGGGCATGGACCTGAAACGAAAGCGCGTCTCCGGCAGAGGTCATGCGTCCCCGGCCGCGGCATGGGGTATCGGCGTGTCTCGCAACCGTTCCAACAATGAAAAACCCGGCGCATGGCCGGGTTTCTCATGTCGACGCCACGCGGAATCACACCCGCGCGAACACCAGCGCCGCATTGGTGCCGCCAAAGCCGAAGCTGTTGGACATCACCGTGTTCAACTGCATGTCCTGGCTTTCGCGCACGATCGGGAAACCTTCCACCGCCGGGTCCAGTTCGCCAATATTGGCCGAGCCGGCAATGAAGCCATCGCGCATCATCAGCAGGCAGTAGATCGCTTCGTGCACGCTTGCCGCACCGAGCGAGTGACCCGACAGCGCCTTGGTCGAAGACAGCGGCGGAATCGATTCGCCGAACACTTCGCGCACTGCCTTCAGCTCGGTGACATCGCCCAACGGGGTCGAGGTGCCGTGCGTGTTGAGGTAGTCGATCGGGCCACTGATGTTCTGCATGGCCATGTTCATGCAGCGCACCGCGCCTTCACCGGACGGGGCGACCATGTCGGCACCGTCGGAGGTGACGCCGTAGCCCACCAGCTCGGCATGGATGCGTGCGCCGCGCGCCACCGCGTGGTCGTAATCTTCCAGTACCAGCATGCCGCCGCCACCGGCGATGACGAAGCCGTCGCGGTCCTTGTCGTACGGGCGCGATGCGGTGGCCGGGGTCTCGTTGAAGCGGGTGGACAGCGCGCCCATCGCATCGAACATCACGCTCATCGACCAGTGCAGATCTTCACCGCCACCGGCGAACATCACGTCCTGCGCGCCGTGGCGGATCAGGTCCGCGGCAGCGCCGATGCAATGCGCGGAGGTGGCGCAGGCGGCCGACAGCGAATAGCTCAGGCCTTTGATCTGGAACGCGGTGGCCAGGCAGGCCGACACGGTGGAGCACATCGTGCGCGGCACCATGTACGGGCCCACCTTGCGCACGCCACGCGCGCGCAGGATATCGGCCGATTCCACCTGCCACTGGCTGGAGCCGCCGCCGGAACCTGCGATCAGGCCGGTACGCGGGTTGACCACCTGCGCCTGGTCCAGGCCGGCGTCGGCAATGGCATCGCGCATGGCGATGTAGGCGTACGCCGAGGCATCGCTCATGAAGCGCTTGAGCTTGCGGTCGATCTGCGCATCCAGGTCCAGCTCGACGTTGCCGCCGACATGGCTGCGCAAGCCCGCTTCTGCGTGGTCGGGAAGATTGCGGATGCCGGCGCGGCCTTCACGCAGCGCGGAGGACACCGTGTCCAGATCGTTGCCCAGGCACGAGGTAATGCCCATTCCGGTAATGACGACGCGACGCATCAGAAGTTCTCGGTGGAAGTGAACAGACCTACGCGGAGGTCCTTGGCGGTATAGATTTCGCGGCCATCGACCAGCATGCGGGCATCGGACTGCGCCATGACCAGCTTGCGGTTGATGACGCGGGTGATGTCGATTTCGTAGGTGACGAGCTTGGCGTCGGGCAGTACCTGCCCGGTGAACTTCACTTCACCGCAGCCCAGTGCACGGCCACGGCCGGGTGCGCCCAGCCAGGTCAGGTAGAAGCCGGTGAGCTGCCACATCGCGTCCAGTCCCAGGCAACCGGGCATCACCGGGTCGCCGATGAAGTGGCAGCCGAAGAACCAGAGGTCGGGGCGGATATCCAGTTCCGCGCGCACGTAGCCTTTGCCATGTGGACCGCCGTCATCGCGGATGTCGGTGATGCGATCGAACATCAGCATCGGATCGTTGGGCAGGCGACCGCTGCCCGGCCCGAACAGTTCGCCACGGGCACTGGCCAGCAGCTGTTCGCGCGAGAACGCGTTGAGACGTGTCATGGAAAACGCAATCCTGAAGAAGGTGACATCGGGTGTCGCCGGCCCGGAGGCGGCGGTTTGTTGCCGTTGAAAGCACCCAAGAGTGCAGAGTAATTTCCATTCAATCAAACGTTTTAACCGTACGCTGGCGTAGTGTTTTCAGCTTCAAAATCGCATGTCCTTGTTATGAAAAGACCATACCCAGGCGTGTGGCTGTAATCTTGTTCATCTGTTCCTGCCGCTTCAGCCCTTGAGCCGCCGCCGTGTCCGCACAACGCAAGATCATCCACGTCGACATGGACGCGTTCTACGCGTCGGTCGAGCAGCGCGACAATCCGTTGCTGCGCGGCCTGCCGGTGGTGGTGGCGTGGAAGGGGGCGCGCTCGGTGGTGTGCGCGGCATCCTACGAGGCGCGGGTATTCGGGGTCCGCTCGGCGATGCCGGCAATGCGTGCGGAACGGTTGTGCCCGGATGCGGTGTTCGTGCCGCCGGATTTCGTTCGCTACAAGGCGGTATCGCGGCAGGTGCGCGAGATCTTCCTGCGGCATACCGACCTGGTGGAGCCGTTGTCGCTGGATGAGGCGTACCTGGATGTCACCGCGCACAAGGGGGGCATGACGGTGGCGACGGAGATCGCGGCGCTGATCCGCACGCAGATCCGGGAGGAAACGCAGTTGACGGCGTCGGCGGGGATCGCGCCGAACAAGTTCCTGGCCAAGATCGCCTCGGACTGGCGCAAGCCGGACGGACAGTTCGTGGTGCCGCCGCACCGGATCGAGCAGTTCCTCACGCCGCTGCCGGTGAAGCGGGTACCGGGCGTGGGCAAGGTGATGGAAGGCAAGCTGTCGGAGCTGGGCATCGTCACGGTGGGCGATCTGCGTGCGGTGCCGCTGGAAGAGCTGGAAGGGCGCTTCGGCAGTTTTGGTGCCAGCCTGTACCGTCGCGCGCGGGGCATCGATGAGCGCCCGGTGGAACCAGACCAGCCGGTGCAGTCGATTTCGTCGGAAGACACGTTCGCGGAGGATTTGCCGCTGGAGGCGCTGGAACCGGCGATCGTGGAGCTGGCGGGCAAGACGTGGAATGCCACGCGCAAAACCGACCGCGTGGGGCACACGGTGGTGCTGAAGTTGAAGACGTCGCAGTTCCGGATCATCACGCGCAGTTTCACGCCGGAATCGCCGCCGGAAACGCTGGAGGAGCTGCGCGATATCGCGCTGGCGCTGCGCGCCCGCGTGGCTCTGCCGGCGGAGACGCGTTATCGGTTGGTGGGCGTGGGCCTGGGGGGATTCCGAGAGCGTGAGCCGATAAGCCAACCCGGATTGTTCGACGACCTGTAGAGCCACGCCCTGCGTGGCTGTACAGGGTGTGCTCAGTACGCGACGGTGGCGATCTGCTTTGCGTACTGCGGCTTCTCGATCTCACTCACGAACGCATCGGCGTAATCGGCGTAACTGATCCGGCTGTGGCCATCGGCGCCCGTCAGGAACTGCTTGGCCTGGGTACGGAAACCACCCTTCTGCGGCCCCGGACCAATCTCGGCGGCCGGCGAATAGAACGTCCAGTCCAGGTCATCCACCTTCTGCAGCAGGTTGAACGCCTGGCGCGCGGCCAGGGCCACCGGCTTGTACGCATCCGGAAACCCGTCGGTATCCACCAGCTGCACGCCCGGGGCGACTTCCAGCGTGCCGGCACCGCCCACCATCAGGAAACGCGGCACGCCGGCCTGGCGCGCGGCCTTGACCAGCTCGGCGGTGACGGTGGTGATGGTGGCCGGGTCATCGCCCGGGCGCGGGCCGAACGCGCTGGCCAGTACATCGTGGCCGGCGGTCACGGCGGCGAGGGCGTCGGTGTCGTCGAGCGCGGCGACGGCCAGTTGGGCGCCGTCAAGCTCGGTGGGCAGGCCGCTGTCGCGGCGGACGATGGCGGTGACCTGGTGGCCGCGGGCCAGGGCCTGGCGGGTGATTTCACGGCCGATGTTGCCGGTGGCACCGACGAGGGCGATCTTCATGGGGCAAGTTCCGTTGAGGGAGGAAGGCCAGCATATGCGCCTGAAAGCGGACGAAAAACCGCGTATAACGGCCTAATTTGTTGCGCGGATCGATCAAATGGACCGGCTTACGGCGATGCATGTGTTCGTGGAAGTGGCCGAGCGCGGCAGCCTCACCGCCGCGGCGGAGGCCTTGGACATGTCGCGGGCGATGGTGAGCCGCTATCTGGCCGAGGTGGAAACCTGGTTGGGGGCGCGGTTGCTGCACCGGACCACGCGGCGGATCAGCCTGACCGGGCCTGGGGAGGCGGCGCTGCTGCGCTTCCGGCAGATGCTGGCCATTGGTGATGAGCTGCAGGGCGAGGTGGCCAGCGACAATCCCGAGCCGCATGGCCTGCTGCGGGTCACCGCCAGCGTGTCGTTCGGGCAGCTGCACCTGGCGGCGGCGGTGGCCGAGTTCGTGCGGCGGCATCCGTTGACGCGGGTGGAACTGCTGCTGGTGGACCGGGTGGTGAATCTGGTGGAGGAGCGGATGGATGTGGCGGTGCGGATTTCGCGTGCGATCGATCCGAGCCTGATCGCGCGCTGGCTGGCGCCGTGCCGGTCGGTGCTGTGTGCGGCACCTTCGTACCTGGCGGAGCGGGGTAGGCCGGCCAGTGTCGACGGGTTGGCCGGGCACAACTGTCTCACGCACCACTACGTGGGGAAGAGCGTGTGGCAGCTGCAGCGGAACGGGCGCGCGGTTTCGGTGGCGGTGGGCGGCAACATCAGTGCCAACGAGGCGTCGTTGCTGTTGGAGGCGGTGCGTGCGGGTGCGGGTATTGCGATGTTGCCGACGTATCAGATCGCGCCGTTGCTGCGTTCGGGTGAGTTGGTGGAGGTGTTGCCCGAATACCAGGTGGAGGAGATGGGCATCCACGCCGTGTATGCCTCGCGGCGGCAGCTGCCGGCGTTGATGCGGAGCTTCCTGGATTTTCTGGTGGAACGGTTTTCGGGGGAGGAGTTCCTGGCGCGGATCTGACGCGTCGCGATCCTGGTATCGCATCTCTGCGCGGTGCCCGGCTGCACGCAGCCACGCAGGGCGTGGCTCTACAATCGGTGTTCCCCATGTTTAGAAGCGACCCTTGCCTTGTCCTATCCCTACCCGTTGGTGATCTTCGATCTGGACGGCACGCTGGTCGACAGCGCACCGGATATCGCCGAGGCGCTCAACCGTACGCTTGAAGACTGGCAGCTGCCGCGCGTGCCTGAGGCTACGGTGCTGACCTGGATCGGTGATGGCGTTCGACGCCTTGTTGAGCAGGCCTTCAACGCTGCAGGCAGCGACATCGACCTGGCCCGGGTCATGCCCGGTTTCATGCGCCATTACGAAGCCTGCCTGCTGCGCAGCCCGCGGCTGTACGACGGCGTGGTGCCGGCGCTGGAAGCATTGCGCGCGCGCAACGTGGCCCTGGCGATCTGCACCAACAAGCCTGCGGCCATGGTCGCGCCGCTGCTGGCGCACCTGGGGGTGCAGGACTACTTCAAGACGGTGCTGGGCGGCGATTCGCTGCCCGAGCGCAAGCCCAGTGGGGTGCCGCTCCGGCATATCGCGGACGCATTCAACGTGGCGCCGGGCGCTGCGTTGATGGTCGGCGATTCCATCACCGACTACCGCGCCGCGGTGGACGCGGGCATGCCGGTGGCGCTGGTGCGCTATGGGTATCCGCGGGGACTGGACCTGGAGACGGTGGACGCGGTGACGGTGGTGGACGACCTGCGGGCGTTGCCCGGGTTGTAGAGCGGCCGAGCCCGGACCCGGTAGCGCCGGCCGTTGGCCGGCACCTCGCGATGCCGGCCAACGCCGGGTTACTTCGGCTGGTAACGCACGCTCAAGCGGTACTCACGGCCCGGCTGGTTGTACCAGGCCACCGTTTCGTACTGGCGGTCGAACACGTTGCTGACCCGGCCCAGCACCGACCAGTCGCGGTTGATCGCGTACTCCAGGCGCAGGTCCACGGTGCCATAGCCGGCCAGGCGCACGCTGTTGTCGGCATTGTCGTAGCGCTTGCCGGCAGCGAACGCGGTGATACCTGCGCGGAAGCCGCCGAAGCGGCGGTCGATGTCCAGGCGCGCGGTGTCCTGCGCGCGGCGTGCCAGCCAGTTGTCGAACTGGGCGCTGCCGTCGGTACGGTTGCGCGGGTCGGCGTGGCTCAGCTGCGCACTGAAATCAAACCCGGCCACGGCCAGCGAGCCGGTCAGCTCGGCCCCGCGGATACGCGCCTTTTCCACCTGCGTCATCATGAACGTGGTGGCGTCGTAGGTGATCAGGTCATCGATGCGCGTTTCATACACATCCAGGCCCCAGCGCCAGCCGTCGCCCTGCTGGGCGATGCCGACGTTGGCGCTCCTGGATTTCTCCGGATCCAGCCCCGGCACGCCACTCCACGGGTCGTACAGATCGCTGAAGGTCGGTGCCTTGAACGCGGTGCCGTAGCTGGCGTTGAGGCGGAAGCCGCCACCCAGCTCCATGCCCCAGCCGAGGCTGCCGGTGGTGTGGTTGCCGAACTGTTCGTTGTCGTCGTTGCGCACGCTGGCCTGCAGGTGGTGCGCGCCGAAGCGGCCCTGGTACTGCACGAACACGCCGGTGTTGTCGCGGCTGTCAACCAGATAGCCGGCACTGCTGCCGTCCAGGTTGTCCTGGCTCCAGTCCACGCCGGCACTGAGCAGCTGGCCCTCGGCAAGGCCCACGTCGGCCTGCATCGAGGCGCTGTCGCGATGGGTCTGCGCCGCGCCCAGCCAGGTGCTGTCGTTGTAGTTGTCGGACTCGTTGTCGGCGCGGCCGACGTTGGCGGTCAGGGTGAAGCGTTCGCTCGGCGTGTAGCGGACCTTGCCGCCCAGCACCTGCTGCAGCGTTTCCGAATGGTTGTAGTAGCCGTCGTAGTGGTTCTCGCCTTCGGCGCGCAGCGCGGTACCTTCCACGCTCAGCGTGTTGGTCAGCGTGTAGCCGCCGCGCAGGCTCATCGACAGGTTGCGGTAGCCATCGCGGTCGGGCTCATCGGCACCGCACCCGGCAAAGGTGGCCGCATCGCCACGGCAGGAATTGATGCCGTCGGTGTGCTGGTACGCGATATCGGTGCCGAACCAGCCACGCGCGCCGGTACCGCCGAAGCCACCGCTGGCCTCACGCAGGCCGTTGCTGCCGCCGCCCAGCTGCAGGTGTGGGGCGAAGTCGCCGGCGTTGCGGCGGGTGAAGATCTGGATCACGCCGCCGATCGCGTCGGCACCGTACAGGCTGGATTGCGGACCGCGCACGATTTCCACGCGCTCGATCTGCGCCAGCGGCAGGTCCTGCAGCATGGCCAGGCCCAGGTCGCCGGTGTTGATGCGCACGCCATCGACCAGCACCAGGGTGTGGGCCGAATTGGTGCCGCGCAGGAACAGCGAGCTCTGCTTGCCCAGCCCGCCGCTGTTGTTGAGGTTGATGCCGGCGCGGCCGCGCAGCAGGTCCTGCAGCGATGGCGCCTGGCTGCGCTCGATCTCGGCACGGTCGATCACCTGCGCCGGCGAAATGCTGTCCTGCAGGGCGATGGAGGTACGCGTGGCGGTGACCAGCACCTGGTCCAGCGCGGTCGCCTCGTCCTGTGCGGCGGCCAGCAGGGGCAGCGCCGACAGCACGGCGAGGGAAAGGACACGGATCTGCAGCTTCATCGTTGACTCCAAGCACCGCGCACGCCCGCGCGGCTGGGGAAGGGGCGGCGGTCAACGGGAGCACGGGACGGTGGGCGGGCGCACGGCGCCGCTTGCCGCCGCCATGCCCGCCGCATCGCAACCAGTCGTGTTCCAGGCCGGTCTCCGGGCTCGCGGGCCGATGGCGGACCATCGCACCAGGCGCCTTCCCATGCCTGCGCACAGTGGCGTATTGCCTGGCTTCCACGCTTACCGTTGCGGGGGCAGCGCCGGGCTGGCAGCAGGAAGGACCTGTTGCGTCACCGGCTTCCCGTTTCAACCTGCCGGCTTGCGCCGCAGGTCACCTGAAAGTGCGCGCAGTGTAGAGCAAAGCCTGGCCGCCGGCGCAGTGCCGGGCGGGGGCGATGTGGCGTGAGCGGTTAGAATGCGCCTCGCTTTATGACGTGGTTCCCATGAAACAGACGTGGTTGCAGTACCTATGATCCTGGATCTGATCCGGCATGCCGCCACCGGCCGCGACGACCACCTGGATGGGCGTACCGATCCACCGCTGGACGGAGACGGCAGCGACCTGATCTGCGCGCGCTACGCGCACCTGCAATGGGAACGCGTGCTGAGCTCGCCCCGCGCGCGGGCACGGGTCACGGCCGATGCGCTGGCGCTGCCGCGCGGGCTGGAGGTGATCGCCGACGAGGAATGGGAGGAACTGGATTTCGGCGATTGGGACGGTCAGCCGCTGGACGCGCTGCCGATGCAGGCGTTGCAGGCGTTCCACCTGGACCCGCATGCCAACCCGCCGCCGCACGGCGAAAGCTGGGGGCATTTCGAGCGCCGCATTGCGCGTGCGCTGCACCGGCTGCTGGACGAGCCCGAGCCGGTGCCGACCCTGGTGGTCAGCCATGGCGGGCCGCTGCGCATGGTGCTGTCGCAGGTGTGCGGCCTGCCGATGGCGATGTGCTGGGCGCTGCGGATCGACCATGGGACGCGCGTGCGACTGCGCGTGGAGCGCGAAGACGGTGAACTGTGGGGAGAGCTCCTCGAGCTGCAGCAGGCGGTGTAGAGCCACGCCCTGCGTGGCTGCGCGCGGTGCCGGGTTCATGCAGCCACGCAGGGCGTGGCTCTACGTCCGGTCTTCGTTGTCCGATTCGAACGGGGCTTCGTCGCCGTCGTCTTCGCTGACCACCGTGCGGTCATACACCGGCCCCGACGCTGGCGGCGCTTTCTTCAGCGGTTTGTCGGCGATGATCGCTTCATACTCGGCGACCAGTTCGGTGCGGCGTGCTTCAGGCAGTTCCTGCCAGTGGCAGTCCTGCAGCGCACCTTCCAGCGAGTACAGCAGGTTGAGGCTGGGCTTGAAGCCGGCACGGCGTACCTTCACGAACGCGCCCACCGCACCGGCGGCGGTCAGGTCTTCGGCGGTGCGCAGGCCGACCTGGCGCAGCCAGGCGGCGCTCTTGGGGCCGATGTTGCGCAGCTTGGTGCTCATCCCAGTGCCTCGACGAACACCGCCGCGATCGCTTCCAGGCCGGCCTGGTCGTCGGCATCGAAGCGGGCCGGCACCGGGCTGTCCAGGTCGAACACGCCGATCAGCGTGTCGCCCTTGACCAGCGGCACCACCAGTTCCGAACGCGAGGCCGAATCGCAGGCGATGTGGCCGGGGAAGGCGTCCACGTCCTCGATGCGCTGGGTGGCGCGCTGCGAGGCGGCCGCACCGCACACACCCTTGTCCAGCGGAATGCGCACGCAGGCTGGCAGGCCCTGGAACGGCCCCACCACCAGTTCGGTGCCGTCGAAGAAGTAGAAGCCCACCCAGTTCAGCTGCGGCAGGGCGTGGTAGACCAGCGCCGACAGGTTGGCCGCATTGGCGATGCGGTCGCGTTCACCGTGCACCAGGGCGCGGGCCTGGGCCAGCAGCTGGCCGTACTGTTCCGGCTTGCTGCCGGTGAGCGTGGAAGTATCGAACATGGCCGCAGTCTAGCAAGGGCGGCCGGCAGCCGGACTGCCCGGCGGCGGAACGCTGATAATGACCGCCCCTGTTCATCGGTCTGGCCATGTCGTCCCCTGCCTCCCCTGCTGCCTTCTACGTCACCGGTACCGATACCGGTATCGGCAAGACCTTCAGCAGCTGCGCCCTGCTGCACGCGCTGCGCCAGCGCGGCCATCGCGCGGTGGGCATGAAGCCGGTGGCCAGCGGCTGCGCGCTGACCGCCGACGGCCTGCGCAATGAAGACGCCACCGCGCTGCTGGCGGCCAGCGACCCCAGCCCGGCCTATGCCGACCTCAACCCCTATGCGTTGCCGCTGCCGCTGGCCCCGGAACTGGCGGCCGCCGCTGCGGGGGTGACGCTTTCGCTGGCCCCGATCGAAGCGGCCTTC
This sequence comes from Stenotrophomonas sp. AB1(2024), assembly GCF_037482345.1. Classification (NCBI taxonomy): domain Bacteria; kingdom Pseudomonadati; phylum Pseudomonadota; class Gammaproteobacteria; order Lysobacterales; family Lysobacteraceae; genus Stenotrophomonas; species Stenotrophomonas sp. AB1(2024). The sequence continues at coordinate 1,418,382 of NZ_JBBHKO020000001.1, read as the reverse complement.
GCACGCCTGCGCGCGCAGGCCGACACGGTGGTGGTGGAAGGCGTGGGTGGCTGGCTGGCGCCGTTGTCGACCACGCTGGACCAGGCCCACCTGGTGCACGCGTTGCAGCTGCCGGTGGTGATGGTGGTGGGCCTGCGGCTGGGCTGCCTCAACCATGCACGGCTGACCGCGCAGGCGATCGCCGCCAGTGGCGCGACCTGCATCGGCTGGATCGCCAACGAGGTGGACCCGCAGATGGAACGCATCGACGACAACCTCGCGCTGCTGCGCGCGCGCCTGCCGCTGCCGTTCTGGGGGCGACTGCCGTATGCACCGGGCGCCGATCCCGCGCAGCTGGCCAGGCACCTGCTGGGCTGAGCGTCAGCCGCGCGCCTGCACCAGCAGCGCGGTGGCCAGCCGGCCGACGCTGGAAATGGCCGCCACGTAGCGCGCGTCCAGGTCCTGGCAGCACGACAGCCGCAGGCAGTGCCGGTAGCGTGCGCCGCGCGAATACACCTGGCCGGGCATGAACACCACGCCTTCTGCGAGCGCCTGTTCGAACAGCACACCGGTATCCACGCCCGCCGGCAGTTCGATCCACAGCAGGAAGCCGCCGCTGGGCTGGGTGGCGCGCGTGCCCGGCGGGAAGTGCTGGGCCACCAGTGCACGGACGCGGCCGACCTGTTCGCGGTACAGCCGGCGCAGGCCACGCAGGTGATGTTCGTAGCTGCCGGCTTCGAGGAACGCGCCGACCGCTTCGCCGAGCAGCTGCGATTCGGCGCCGGTGGACTGGAATTTCAGCAGCTGGATGTCGGCGGTGAAGCGCCCGCCATCGAGCCAGCCGATCCGGTAATCGGGCGCCAGGGTCTTGGAAAAGCCGTTGACCACGATCACCCAGCCGTCCTCATCGAACGCCTTCAGCAGCGGTGCCAGCGGTTCCTGGTACTGCAGCTCGGCGTACACCGCATCTTCGATCAACGGCACCTGGTACTGGTTCACCAGCGCGGCCAGGCGCTGCTTGGCCGCCACCGGCATGGTGCAGCCCAGCGGGTTGTGCACGCTGGGCATGGCCACGATCGCGGCCAGCGTGCCCTGCTGCAGCTGCGCTTCCACGGCATCCACGTCGAGCCCCTCGCGCGGGTCGGTGGGCAGTTCGATCGCTTTCAGGCCGAGGTTGCCCAGCAGTGGGTAGAGGTTGAAGTACGACGGCGCTTCGATGCCGACCGCATCACCCGGCTGCGTAACGGCACGCAGCGCCAGCTGCAGCGCTTCCATCGCGCCATGGGTGAGCACCAGCCGCTCCAACGTGGTGTGCAGGCCGAGCCGCGGGCCGCGCCGCACGATCTGTTCCAGCAGCCGTCGCGCGCTGTTGGGGCGCGCATAGGTGCGCACCATGGCCGGGGTGCGGCGCAGCACCTGGGCGGTGGCGCGGGCCAGCCGCGCGGCGGGGTAGAAGCGCTCACCACGCGGCCCGGCGAAGGCCAGGTCGACGATACCCGGCTGCCGCTGGGCATCCAGCACCCGGGCCATCATCAGCTGCTGGGTCTGGGTGGTGGCCAGCGACGGCACCTGGCGCAGTGAACGGGTGGGTTCGGGCAGGCGCGCGCTGACGATGAAGCCGGCCTTGGGCCGGGGCATGACCAGCCCGGCGTCTTCCAGCTGCCGGTAGGCGGCAATCACCGTGTTCAGGCTGAGCTGGCGCTGCGCCGCCAGCCCGCGCAGGGAAGGCAGGCGCGCACCGGCCGGCAGGCGGCCGGTGTGGATGGCGTCGGCCATTTCGTCGGCCAGGAACTGGTAGAGGTTGGCGGCCATGGGATCTGTAACCATGAGGGTCGCCGGTATCGTGCCCTGTACCCGGATGTCCTGCAAGACGGATCGGAACGGCCATACCGCTCACCGCGCCGACAACGTCGAGACCAGTCGCGGCTTCTCGCGGTACAGCTGCGGGTACATCCGCTGCAGCGCTGCCACTTTGGGCTGGTCGTTGATGCGGATGTACAGCGACTCTGGATGCAGCGTCAGGTAATTCTGGTGGTAGCCCTCGGCGGCAACGAACGGCTTGCCGCCATCGACCGTGGTCACCACCGGCGCGGCATACGCGCGCGCTTTCTGCAGCTGCGCGATGTAGGCGCGGGTGGCATCACGCTGCGTGGCGTCGTCGGCAAACACCGCCGAACGGTACTGCGTGCCCCTGTCCGGGCCCTGGCGGTTGAGCTGGGTGGGATCGTGCGCCACCGAGAAGAACACCTGCATCAGTTGGCCGTAGCTCACCTGGCTGGGGTCGTAGGTGACCTGCACCGCTTCGGCATGCCTGGTACCGCCACCGCTCACGCGCGAATACGTGGCATCGGCCGGTTGCCCGCCGATGTAGCCGGACACCGCGTTTTCCACACCCTTGACGTGCTGGAACACGCCCTGCACGCCCCAGAAGCAGCCACCGGCGAACACCACCTGTGCACGCTTGCCGGGCAGCGTGGGATCGGCTGGGCCGGCCGGTGCGGGCACCGCGACCACCGCTTCGGCCGGCGCCGCATGTGCCGGGCGGTCCAGGCTTACCACGGCGCTGATCGTCAGCGCGGCGATGGCGGCGGCAATGCCGCCGGCCACCAGTTTGTCGAGGGAAACTCGCATGGGTGCCTCCTGGTTCAACCAAAGGTGAAGGCGTAGGCGTGCACGCCCGGGTCGAGGAACTCGATCTCGAAGGTGCGCTCGCCCACATCGCCGGACTGGCGGATCAGCTGGTACAGGCGGTGCTCGCTGACCGTGCCGCTGCCATCGGCGCCGACATCGCCACCGGCAGATGCACCGGGCGCCTGGCCATCGATCCGCACACGGAACCGCACCGGCTTCCCATCTGCGCCCGGTGCCAGCACCAGGTGCAGGTCGCGGGCATGGAAACGGAAGGCGATCCGGCCGCCGGCGCGTTGCAGCTGCGCGTCTTCGTCGCCCACCGTCCAGCGCCCGGCCAGCGCCCACTGGTTCAACGCGAACGCAGCCGGCAGCGTGTAATCGGCGGAGGCATCGCGGCGCTGACCGCCCGGCGAGGCGAAGTTCTCCGCGCGTGAATGGCCGAGGTAGGTTTCCGGCGACTTGAGGTTGGACATGTCGGCCTGCAGTTCCACCCCAGCGCGTGGCGCGGTGCCCGCCATCGCCATGGCCTGTGCCGGTTCGTCAGGCAATGTCGCACCGGCTTCGCGCAGCAGCTGGCGGATGATCTGTTCGGACTGCGCGTAGTTGCCTTCGCCGAAGTGATGGGCGCGGATGCGCCCCTGTGCGTCGATGAAGTAATGCGCGGGCCAATAGCGGTTGTTGAAGCCACGCCAGATCGCGAACTCATTGTCGATCGCCACCGGGTAGTCGATCTTCAGTTCCTTCACCGCGCGCTGCACGTTGCCCTGGTTGCGCTCGAAGGCGAACTCCGGCGCATGCACGCCGATCACCACCAGACCCTGGTCGCGGTAACGCTGTTCCCACTCGCGCACGTAGGGCAGGGCGCGCAGGCAATTGATGCAGGAGTAGGTCCAGAAATCGACCAGCACCACCTTGCCGCGCAGGCCCTCGGCGGTCAGCGGCGGGCTGTTGAGCCAGCCGGTGGCACCTTCGAGCGACGGCAACGTGCCTTCAACCGGCAGCTCCGCACCGGCCGGGGCGTCGGCAGCGCGCATCATCATCGCCGGGCCCGCGTCGGGCGCCTGGCCGGGCAGGGCATCGAGCAGGCCCTGTTCCAGCCGCGCGGTGCTGACCGACGACAGCCGGGTGAGCACGCCAGTGTCCCAACCCATCGCAATGGCCACCACCGCCAGCAGTGCGGCCACGCCGAGTGCGCGGCGGATCCATTCGCCCGCACCGAGGCGGCGCTTGAGCGCAGTGAACACGCGTCCGCCGATCCAGATCGCCAGCGCCAGCGAGGTCGCCGCGCCCAGCGCATAGGCCAGCAGCAGCCCGCTGGTGCCCACGCTGGCACCCTGCAGCGCCGCGCCGGTCAGGATCAGGCCAAGGATCGGCCCGGCGCACGGCGCCCACAACAGGCCGGTGGCCACGCCGATCAACAGCGCGGTGCCCACGCCGCCGCGACCGGCATCGGAGGCCGCGTCGGCCGATGCGCTCAGCCGGGCCCCCAGGCGATGGAACGGCGACAACAACCGATCGGCCAGCGCCGGCCACAGCAGCGCCAGCGCGAACAGCGCCATCACCACCAGCGCGATCCAGCGCCCGATCTGGTTGGCCTGCGCCACCCACTGGCTGCCCACCGCGGCCAGGCTGGCCACCACCGCGAACATCAGCGCCATGCCGACCAGCAGCGGCAGGCCACTGCGCAGGAATGGACGGTCCGAGCGCGCGAACACGAACGGCAGCACCGGCAGGATGCACGGGCTGAGGATGGTCAAAACGCCGCCCAGGTAGGCAAGTACAAGCAGGAACATGGAGCATCCTTGGTAGCGCCGGCCGTTGGCCGGCAACGTAAAAATCAAGCCGCGACGAATTGCATCGCCACGCCGTTCATGCAGTAACGCAGCCCGGTAGGCCGCGGTCCGTCATCGAACACATGGCCCAGGTGCCCGCCACAGCGCCGGCAGTGCGCTTCCACGCGCAGCATGCCCAGCGTGGTGTCGCGGTCCTCGCCCACGGCGTCATGCAACGGTGCCCAGAAGCTGGGCCAGCCAGTGCCGCTGTCGAACTTGGTGGACGAGGAGAACAACGGCAGCGCGCACCCGGCACAGGTGAACGTGCCGCGCCGGTGTTCCTTGTTGAGCGGGCTGCTGAAGGGGCGCTCGGTGCCCTGCCGGCGCAGCACGGCGTACTGCGCCGGGCTGAGCTGCTCGCGCCACTGCGCATCGGTGCGCATGACCTCGAAGCGGCGCGTCGGTGCCGGCGCGGCCGGCGCCGAACCACTGCAGGCGGTCAGCCCGAACAGGCCGGCCGCGGCGCCGATGGCGCCCATGCCGAGCAGTCTGCGGCGGGTACAACGCATGGCGATCTCCCGGTCTGGAAACGATGGGGCCATGCTGCGCCCGGGCCGATCAACGAATCCTCACGCAGGGTTAAATTTTCCGTGACACATTCAGGTCCGGATCTGGCCACAATGCGTTCACCTTCCTGCTGCCCGTCACCGTGCCAATGAGCAGTGCCAAGCGCGTCCTGATCGTCGAAGACGACGTCCACATCGCCAACCTGCTGCGCATGCACCTGCGCGACGAGGGCTATGAGGTCACCCACGCCGCCACCGGCGACGAGGGCCTGGCCCTGCTGGAGGCGCAGCCGTGGAGCGCGCTGGTGCTGGACCTGATGCTGCCCGGCGTGGACGGTCTGGAAATCTGCCGCCGCGCGCGCGGCATGGCGCGCTACACCCCGATCATCATCACCAGCGCACGCGCCAGCGAAGTGCACCGCATCCTGGGCCTGGAACTGGGCGCGGACGATTACCTGGCCAAACCGTTCTCGATGCTGGAGCTGGTGGCGCGGGTCAAGGCGCTGCTGCGCCGGGTGGAGGCGATGGCGCAGAACGCGCGCATCGATGCTGGTGAACTGGCCGTGGCCGGGTTGCGCATCGACCCGGTGGCGCGCACCGCACAGGTCGAAGGGCGCGCGCTGGAACTGACCCCGCGCGAATTCGACCTGCTGTACTTCTTCGCCCGCCACCCCGGCCAGGTGTATTCGCGCATGGACCTGCTCAACCAGGTCTGGGGCTACCAGCACGATGGCTACGAGCACACGGTGAATACCCACATCAACCGGCTGCGCAACAAGATCGAGCGCGACCCGGCCTCGCCACAGCGCATCCAGACCGTATGGGGCCGCGGCTACAAGCTTGTCGATGGCAGCGAAGGCGCAGCGGCATGATCCGGTTGTCGTTGTCGCAGCGGTTGTCGGTGGCGTTCTTCGCGTTGTTGCTGGTGTGTTGCGGCGCGCTGATGGCGATCCAGATGCGCAGCACCACCCTGCACGAGCAGGAAACCGTGCAGCGGCTGTCGCGCGGGCTGGCCGAGCACATCGCGCGCAGCGGCGAACTGATGGATGGCAGCGGCATGCGCACCGGTGAGGTGCGCGCGCTGTTCGGCAAGCTGATGGCGGTCAACCCCAGCGTGGAGGTGTACCTGCTCGACGACCAGGGCCGCATCCTTGGCCACGACGCGCCCACCGGCCATTTGAAGCGCGACCGCGTGGACCTGGCGCCGGTGCAGGCACTGCTGCGCGATGACCCGCTGCCGATCCTCGGCGATGACCCGCGCAGCAGCACTGGGCGCAAGGTGTTCAACGCGGCTCCGCTGTTCGTGCAGGGGCGCCAGGCCGGCTACATCTACGTGGTGCTGGTGGGCGAGCAGCGCGAGGCGCTGGCGGCCAACATCGCGGCCAATGCCACGCTGCGCACCACGCTGTGGTCGCTGGCGATCGTGGCCGGCATCGGCCTGCTGGCCGGTGCGGTGGCGTTCCGCTGGGTGACCCGGCCGCTGCGCCAGCTGACCCGGCGCGTGCAGGCGTTCGACGTGGATGCCGCAGCGCCGGCGCAGGCGTTGCCGCCCACGCCGCTGCGCAGCGGCGAGCGCGACGAGCTGGCGATCCTGCAGCACAGCTTCGGGCACATGGGCCAGCGCCTGGGCGAGCAATGGCAGCAGCTGCGCCAGCAGGACCTGCAGCGGCGCGAGCTGGTGGCCAACATTTCCCACGACCTGCGCACACCGCTGTCGTCGCTGCATGGCTACCTGGAAACACTGGCGTTGAAGGACGCCACGCTCAGCGCCGAAGAACGCCAGCGCTACCTGGGCATCGCGCTGTCGCAGAGCCACAAGGTGGGCAGGCTTGCCCAGGCGCTGTTCGAGTTGGCGCGGCTGGAGCACGGCGGGGTGGTGCTGGACCGCCAGGCGTTCTCGCTGCCGGACCTGGTGCAGGACGTATTCCAGAAATTCGAGCTGGCCGCGCAGGCGCGGCGACAGACGCTGGCGGCGGACATTCCGCCCGGCCTGCCGGGGGTGGACGCGGACCTGGCGCTGATCGAGCGGGTGCTGACCAACCTGCTGGACAACGCGATCCGGCACACCCCCGAAGGCGGCCGCATCACGGTGACGCTGCAGGCCGCGCAGGGTGAGGTACAGGTCAGCGTGGCCGACACCGGCCCGGGCATTCCGGCGGCGCGGCGCGAGGACCTGTTCCACACGGCACCGGCGTTCGGCAGCCAGCGGCCGGACAGTGGCGGGCTGGGGCTGTTGATCGTGCATCGCATCCTGCAGCTGCACCAACGCCAGATCCAACTGCTGGACAGCCGCGAGGGCGCGTTGTTCGTGTTCTCGCTGCCGAGTGCATGGGGGTCTGCCGGGAATGTATCCGGAGCCCAAGGTTGATTGATCCAGATCCCAATGGGCCCGTAACGGTTCCGGGCCCATGGTTGGTTAATCCCGATCCCAATGGGCACGCAACAATTCGTAGCCCCGGCCGTTGGCCGGACACCGCGCGCAGCGCGGCCCAAGCGTCCGAAGCCGGTTGCGTATTGCTCGCGGCCATCATCCCGACGTTTACACGTTCCGAAGAAGCCGTCAGGCGTTCATGGCGCCTGATACACGGTTTCGTTCTGGGTTGACGCCTGGATGCAGTGCCGCGGCGACGGCATACCGTGCTCCGGATGCTTGGGCCGCGCTGCGCGCGGTGTCCGGCCAACGGCCGGGGCTACGAATTGTTACGTAATGTCCGTAGATTGGGATCAACCCACCACAGGCCCCGCACATCCGGAGGTTTCATGCGCGCACTCGTCTGCTTGACCCTGCTGCTGTCCGTCACCCCGTCTGCATTCGCCCAATCCTGCCCGGACACTTCAGCGCTGGAACCGGCACGCGCGGTGGTACGCGACCTGCAACGGATCACCACACCGAACGGCATCCAGGAACAGTACGCCACCCCGATTGGCGGGGTGGAACAGTGGCTGACCATCCGCGGAGAGGACCGGACCAACCCGGTGATCCTGTTCGTGCACGGCGGCCCGGCCAGCCCGGTGACGCCCAGCCTGTGGCAGTTCCAGCGGCCGCTGGAGGAATACTTCACGGTGGTGGACTGGGACCAGCGCGGCGCGGGCAAGACCTACGCCGAAGCGTCGCCGGAGGCCATCGCGCCGACGCTGACCATCGAACGCTACGTGGATGATGCCATCGAAGTGGCCGAGCACCTGCGCACGCACCTGGGCCAGCGCAAGGTGATCCTGATGGCGCACAGCTGGGGCACGATCGTGGCGATGCAGGCGGCGCTGAAGCGGCCGGACCTGTTCCACGCGTACGTGGGGATCGGGCAGATCATCAACCAGGTGGAGAACGAGAAGATCAGCTTCGATTACGGCTTGGCGCAGGCAAAGGCACACGGCAATGCCAAGGCCGTGGCCGAGCTGGAGGCCATCGCACCGTACCCGGGCAACACGCCGATCACGCGCGAGCGGATCATCACCGCGCGCACGTGGCCGCAGTACTACGGCGGGCTGACGGCGTACCGCGATGACTCGAAGTACTACTTCGGCGCGGCCAAGCTGTCGCCGGACTACACGGATGCGGACCGCTGCAACATCGACAAGGGCAGTGTGCTGTCGCTTGGGCCGTTGCTGCCGCAGATGCTGAAGGTGGATTTCAACCCGGTCACCCGCTTCCCGATCCCGGTGGTGATGTTCATGGGCCGCCATGACTACACCACGCCCACCGCACCGACCGAGCGCTGGTTGAACCACGTGCAGGCACCGTTCAAGCAGGGCGTATGGTTCGAACACTCGGCGCACATGGTGCCGTGGGAAGAGCCCGGAAAAACGCTGTTGAGCCTGGTCCAGATCGTGCGCCCGCTGGCGCGGTAACCATCGCGACCATGCATCCAAATGCGCTGGTTGATTGATCCAGATCCCAATGGGCCCATGGTTGATTGATCCGGATCAATCAAACCCCCAAAAAAAAGACCCGACAGAGGGAGGGTTCTGTCGGGTCTTGGGATTGCGTGGGGGGAGGGACCCACGCAAATTCTGCTTGATGCAATGCAGCATACGCCGATCGTGATGCATTGCAACAATAAATTGCCGAAACGGTCCGGATTCAATGAAAACCGTTCAGGAACAACCGGTTGGGTCTAAAACTCAGCCCCGGTAGCGGCACCCGGAGGTGCAGGTCTCGTGCACCGTGACCTCGCTCAGCGCCGGCAGGGTGGGCTTGAGCTCGTTCCAGATCCAGATCGCCAGGCGTTCGCTGGTCGGGTTCTCCAGCCCCGGGATGTCGTTGAGGTAATGATGGTCCAGGCGGTCATGGATCGGCCGGAAGGCCGCTTTGACGTCGCCGAAATCCATGATCCAGCCGGTGTGTTCGCCCGGCTCGCCCTCGACCTTCAGTTCCACCCGGAACGAGTGGCCGTGCAGGCGCGCGCACTTGTGGCCCGGCGGCACGTTGGGCAGGCGGTGGGCCGCTTCGAGGGTAAAGACTTTGAAGATTTCCATGCGCGCATTGTAAGGCCTGTACCGCAACGCATTGGACCACCGGCTGGAATGGTTGCAACCAAAAACATATCCATCCGGATGAAGAGATGTTACTTTTCGTTATATCCGCATGAAGCGATGTTATTGGCTCGTTAAGCCCTTGGCATGGACTACTGCGGAACTCGTCGTCCACCACCCCCATTGAGTTCATGCCCAAGCACACCCTTCTTGTGGCGGCCCTTTCCGCCGCTCTGGCTACGCCTTTGTCCGCGTTTGCCCTCGACTCCGCCGTTGGTACCGATGCCAGCCCCGACCCCTCCGCCAGTGGCGAGAGCACCACCCTTGCCGCAGTGCGCGTCACCGGCTCCAACATCAAGCGCACCGACACCGAGACGGCCAACCCGGTGCAGGTGATCGGCCGCCAGGAGATCGAAGCGACCGGCAAGGCCACCGTCGCCGACCTGCTGCGCTCGATCTCGGCCAACACCGGCAACGCCAACAACGAAACCACCAACAACGGCTGGGCCTCGGGTTCGGCCGGCATCGGCCTGCGTGGCCTGTCGCAGAAGAACACCCTGGTGCTGCTCAACGGCCGTCGCCTGGCCAACTACGGTTTCCCGGCCGGCGGGTTGTCCGACACCTTCGTCAACCTCAACGCGCTGCCGATGGTCGCCGTGGAGCGCATCGAAGTGCTCAAGGACGGCGCCTCGGCCGTGTACGGCTCGGATGCGGTGGCCGGCGTGGTCAACATCATCACCCGGCAGAACTTCCAGGGGGCCGAACTGGGCGGCAGCGTCGGCACCGCCGACCAGGGCGGCCTGGACGAGCAGAACCTGAAGTTCATCGGCGGCATCGGCGACCTGGAGGCCGACGGCTACAACATCCTGGTCAGCCTGGAAGGCTACAACCGCGAGCGCCTGGACCAGGACCAGCGCGACCTCACCCAATCCGGCATCTACACCGACAAGCCCGGCGGCCGCTGGAACGGCTGGTCGGCCAAGGGCGCGCGCTTCCTGGTCGACGGCACCTCGGTGCCCATGCTCGACGCCAACGGGCAGTGCCCGGAAAACACCACACTGGTGCCCAGCGCGCCGATCGACGGCCTGGCCGGCGACACCTGCGGCTACAACCTGGCGCCGTACACCACGCTGATTCCCTCGACCAAGCGCTACCAGGCCTACGTCAACGGCACCTTCAAGGTGAACGACAACGTGGAAGCGTTCGGCGAAGTGATCTACAGCGAGATCAAGGGCGTGTCGTGGTTCGGCAGCAGCCCGTTCTTCACCCTGGAAAGCGGCCGCTTCGCGCTCAACGCCGATACCGGCCTGGCCGAGCCGGTGTCGTCCAACCTGCCGGCGAGCAGCCCGTTCAACCCGTACGGCCGCGCCATCCCGATCGAGTACACCTTCTTCAACCTCGGCCCGACCTTCAAGACCAACCGCTCCACCGCCTACCGCGGCGTGTTCGGCCTGCGCGGCAGCCTGCAGGACTGGGATTGGGAAGTGGGCGCGTTCGGCGCACGCAGCAGCGAGCGCGAAACCGTCTCCGGCGGCTTTGCCAACCGCTGGACCCTGGCCGATGCACTGGCCACCGGCAGCTACAACCTTCTCGATCCGTCGGCCACCCCGCAGTCGGTGATCGATGGCATCAACCTGAGCACCCTGCGCCCGGCCGAGTCCGTACTGCAGGGCGTGGACGCCAAGATCTCCGGCGGGCTGGGCAGCACCTGGGCCGGCCCGATCGGCTTCGCCGCCGGCCTGGAATGGCGCCGCGAAAAGCTGGATTCGGAAAACCCGTGGCAGATCGACGCGGGCCTGCAGATCCGCCCGGCCATCGCCGAAGTGCATGGCGAGCGCAAGGTCACTGCCGCCTACGCCGAAGTGAACGTGCCGCTGGCCGAGCGCCTGGAACTGCAGGCCGCCGCGCGTGCCGACCACTACAGCGATTTCGGCGATGCCTTCTCGCCCAAGTTGAGCCTGCGCTGGCAGCCGTTCGACATCCTGCTGGTGCGTGCCGCGGCATCGAAGGGTTTCCGTGCGCCGTCGCTGTCGGAGAACTCCAACAGCACCAGCATCGCCTACGGCAGCGTGATCGACCCGCGCGATCCGGACGTGCCCGGTTCGCGCCAGAACCCGACCTTCTTCACCGTCGGCAACAGCGACCTGAAGCCCGAGCGCACCAGGAGCTACAACCTGGGCCTGGTGCTGTCGCCGTGGTCCAACACCAGCCTGAGCGTGGATTACTACCGCATCGAACTGGAGAACCTGGTCGGCACCAACAACACCCAGACCCTGGTCACCGACGATGTGCCCGGTGCGGTCACCCGTGATGAGCGCGGCAAGCTGCTGGCGGTGTTCAACCGCTACCAGAATCTGAGCGAGCTCAAGACCTCCGGCTTCGACGTGGAACTGCGCCAGCGCTTCCCGACCGAAGCGGCGGGCGACTTCTCGCTGTCCACCGCGTTCACCCACGTGCGCGATTACCGCCGCCCCACCGTGGTGGGTGGCCCGCTGGTGGATTACGCCGGCAGCAACCTGAGCGCCACCCTGCCCAGGAACAAGGCCACCACCACGCTGGACTGGACCTACGCCGATTTCCGCACCGCGCTGACCTGGTACTACACCAGCGGCTACGACCAGAAGGCCAGTGCCGCAGCGGCGGCGGTGCAGGATCGGGTGGATGCCTACAGCCAGTTCGATCTGTACCTGGCCTACACCGGGCTGGAGAAGCTGACCCTGTACGCGAAGATCCAGAACCTGGCCGATGAGGAACCGCCCTACGACGCCTCGTTCCCCGGCATCCGCGCGCCGTACGACTTCAGCCAGTACGACCTGCGCGGCCGCTACTTCACCGTAGGCTTCGATTATCGCTTCTAAGAGGGGAGTTGCTGTGTCCTTGTTCCATGGTTTGTCGCGTCCCATCACCTGGCTGGTGGGTTCGCTGTGGCTGTTGGCCGCGCCGGCGTTCGCGCAGAGCGCTTACTTCTTCCCGCAGGGCGGTGATTTTGATCCGGCCATTCCTACCCCGCAGCAGTTCCTGGGCTACGAGATCGGCAGCCGTTACACCCGGCATGACCAGCTGGTGGCCTACTTCAACGAGCTGGCCAAACACTCGGACAAGATCAAGGTCGAGCAGATCGGCACCAGCTACGAAGGCCGCCCGCTGCTGATCGCCACGGTCACCTCGGCGCAGAACCAGCAGCAGCTGGAAACGCTGCGCCGCCAGCACGTGACCCTGGCCGACCCGGCGCAGCCGCTGTCGGCGGCCGGCAACAGCCCGGTGGTGGTGTGGCTGGGCTACAGCGTGCACGGCAATGAAACCTCCAGTGGCGAAGCCGCGCTGCTCACCGCCTATTACCTGGTGGCCAACCGCAATGCCGACACGGCCAGGTGGCTGCAGCAGGCCGTGGTGCTGTTCGACCCGGCGCAGAACCCGGACGGGCGCGACCGTGCCGCCAGCTGGCACAACGCGTATGCATCGTCGCCTGCATCGGCCGACCCGGCCGACAAAGAGCATGTGGAGCCGTTCCCGCAGGGGCGCACCAACCACTACTTCACCGACCTCAACCGCGACTGGCTGGCGCTCACCCAGCAGGACACACGGCCGAAGATCGCGTACTTCCACCAGTGGTACCCCAACGTCCAGATCGATTTCCACGAGATGGGCAAGGACAGCACCTACTATTTCGAGCCCTCACCGGCGAGCATGCACAGCCCGCTGCTGCCGGCCTCGTCGTACGAGTTCAACAAGACCCTGGCCAGGTACCACGCGCAGGCGCTGGATGCGCTGGGCTCGCTGTACTACACCGGTGAAAACTTCGACAACTTCTCGCCGGTGTACGGCTCGACCTACCCGGACTTCCACGGCGCGGTCGGCGTCACGGTGGAGCAGGCCAGCTCGCGCGGGCGCGTGCAGGAATCGGTCAACGGCCTGCTCACCTTCCCCTTCACCATCCGCAACCAGGTCGCCACCGGCCTGGGCACCGTGCGCGGCGCGGTCACCGAGCGCGATGGGCTGCTGAAACTGCAGAAGGAATTCTTCCAGTCCGCGCTGAAGCAGGCCAACCAGCAGCCGGTGAAGGCGTTCGTGTTCGGCGATGCCAAGGACCCGGGCCTGACCCGACGCCTGCTCGACCTGCTGCTGCAGCACCAGATCACCGTGCAGGCATTGAATGCGGCAGTAACCGTGGACGGCCAGCGTTTCGAGCCGGGCAGTGCCTACGTGGTGCCCACCGCGCAGGCGCAGTTCCGCCTGGTCCATTCAATCTTCGCCGAGACCCCGCCGATCAAGGGTGATGTGTTCTACGGCAGCACCTCCTATGCGATCGCACCGGCCTACGGCGTGGCCTTCGCCGGCAGCCGCAGCCGTGTGGACGGCGGCGCGCGCATCGCCACCCTGCCGGCCACGCGCGGCGGGGTGAGCGGTGGCCAGGCCGGCTACGCCTACGTGTTCGACTGGCGCGATTACAACGCCAGCCGCGCGCTGTATGCATTGCAGGCCAAGGGCGTGCTGACCCGCGCCGCGTTCCAGCCGTTCACTGCGGCCACTGCGTCGGGCGAACAGGCGTTCGCGCGCGGCAGCGTGGTGATTCCGGTCGCCGGGCAGACGCTTGCCGGCGAGGCGCTGCTCGCTGCCGTCGATGAAGCCGCGCGCAGCAGTGGCGTGCAGGTGCATGCGTTGGCCAGCGGGCAGAGCCGCAGCGGCATCGACCTGGGCAGCGACAGCGTCAGATCGCTGCGCAGGCCGGCGGTGGCGCTGGTGATGGGCGAGGGCGTGAGCGCCACCGAGATCGGTTCGGCGTGGTTCCTGCTCGACCAGCAGGTGCAGCTGCCGGCCAGCAAGCTGGACCCAGCGCAGCTGGGCAAGGTCAATCTGGACCGCTACACCACCATCGTGCTGTCCGGTGGCACCTACACCGGCGTGGATGCTGCGGCGGTGGCCGCGCTCAAGCGCTGGATCAACGCCGGCGGTTCGCTGGTGACCTACGGCAGCGCGGCCAGATGGGCGATCGAGCAGAAGCTCAGTGACGAGGTGTTGGGCGCGGAAGAGAAGGAACCCGACAGCGCCCGCCGTGCGTTCGGCGACCAGCGCGACATCGCCGCCATCGAGCGGGTCAGCGGCAACATCCTCAGTGCCGATGTGGATACCAGCCACCCGCTGGGCTTCGGCCTGCCGCGCACCCAGCTGGCCATCAACAAGGAAAACGGGATCAGCTTCAAGCCCAGCCGCAATCCGTTCTCCACCGTGGTGCGCATCGATGAAACGCCGCAGGTGAACGGCTACCTGTCCGAGACCAACCGCAGCCGCGTGGCCGGCGCCGCCTGGCTGCTGGTATCGCCGCAGGGGCAGGGCAACGTGGTGCTGTTCGCCGACGACCCGGCGCACCGCAAGTATTGGCACGGCACCGAGCGGTTGCTGTTGAACGCAGTGTTCTTCGGCAACCTGTTGAACCCGACCAAGCCCAGAGGGTGACGTATCGTAGAGCCACGCCCTGCGTGGCTTCGCGGTGCCCGGCGAAGAGCAGCCACGCAGGGCGTGGCTCTACGTGCCAAGGCAAACAGGCAACAAAAAAGGGCGACGCAATGCGTCGCCCTTTCTGCATTCCCGGTAGCGCCACCCGTAATCCGTGCGAACGGATCAGCTGGGACGACCGCCGCCGCCACCCTGGCCACGGCCACCACCACCACGGCGCTGGCCCTGCGGCGCACCGCCGCGCGGGGCACCGTTGCCGGCGCCACGACCTGCACCGCGGGCGGCGCCGTCACGCTGGCCGCCACCGGTCTTGGCACCGGCGTGGGCGTGGCGCGGCGCATCGCCGTGCGGACGACGCGCGTGCGAGTTCCTGCGCGGCGCACGATCGCCGCCCGGTACTTCAGCCTTGCCCGGCGCGCTGTTGCCCCAGCGGATCGGGGTCTGCGGCTCGAAGCCCGGCACGTCGCGGATGTCCATGTCCTTGTCCAGCAGGCGCACGATCTGGCGCAGCAGCTTGGCTTCGTCCTGGGCCACCAGCGAGATCGCCTGGCCGGTGGAGCCGTTGCGGCCGGTGCGGCCGATGCGGTGCACGTAATCTTCCGGCACCATCGGCAGGTCGTAGTTGATGACCTTCGGCAGTTCGTTGATGTCGATACCGCGCGCGGCGATGTCGGTGGCCACCAGCACGGTCACGCGGCCGGCCTTGAAGTCGCCCAGCGCACGCAGGCGCTGGCCCTGGCTCTTGTTGCCGTGGATCGCCGCGGTCTTGATGCCGGACTTCTCCAGGAACGTGGCCAGCTTGTCGCAGCCGTGCTTGGTACGGCCGAACACCAGGGTCTGCTCGCGGCTGTCCTGGGCCAGCAGGTGCAGCAGCAGGTCACGCTTGCGCGGGCCGTCAACCGGGTGCACGCAGTGTTTGATGGATTCAGCGACGGTGTTCTTCGGGGTCACCTGGATCTGCGCCGGATCGCGCATGAATTCCAGGGCCAGCTGTTTGATGCTCTCTTCGAAGGTCGCCGAGAACAGCAGGGTCTGGCGGTTCTGGCGCGGCAGCTTGGCCAGGATCTTCTTGATCGACGGCAGGAAGCCCATGTCGAGCATGCGGTCGGCTTCGTCCAGCACCAGGATCTCGATACCCGACAGGTCGACGCTGCGACGCTCCAGGTGGTCGATCAGGCGGCCCGGGCAGGCCACCAGCAGGTCCACGCCACGGCGCAGCACGTCGAACTGGTTGCCCATGCCCACGCCGCCGTAGATGCAGGCGCTGGGAATGCGCAGGTACTTGCTGTAGCCGCGCAGGCTGTCATGCACCTGCGTGGCCAGCTCGCGGGTCGGCGCCAGCACCAGCGCACGCGGCTTGCGCGGGCCATTCACGGCCTGCGGGTTGGTGCCCAGGTGCTGCAGCAGCGGCAGGCCGAACGCGGCGGTCTTGCCGGTACCGGTCTGCGCGCCGGCCAGCAGGTCGCGGCCTTCCAGGGCCAGCGGGATCGCCTGCTCCTGGATCGGGGTCGGGTTTTCATAGCCCTGCTCGGACAACGCGCGCAGCAGGAACGGGGCCAGGCCCAGGTTTTCAAAAGACATCGGGTGGAAGCTCCAAAGACAAAGTAACGCCAGGCCGAATGGCCGGACGCGAGGCAGATCGTTGTGATCGGCTGACTCGGAGCGTTCCCGTGAACCGCGCTGCGAGAATTGGGTGCAGCCCACGCGGTGCGCAGACTGGAATGCATGACGAATGGCGTCGGAGTGGGGGCGGGCGAGGGACGGTAATCCCGGTCGCCGGCGATCCCGAAGGGAAACGGACGGCCGCTGCAGACAATGGGATTGTAGCGGAACTGCGGCGCCCATACCAAATCCCCCGTTCAGCTTCGTAGAGCCACGCCCGGCGTGGCTGCGCGCCAATTCGGGGTCATGAACGTCTGATGCGTGGCTTCGGTCGTTGCTGAACGTCGGAAGGGAAGGCGGCATCTTCTGGTTTGGCGGCTCCGGACGATTGGGCCGCGCTGCGCGCGGTCTCCACGCAGGGCGTGGATCTACGCGGCCTTGGCACGAGCGCGGGGATAATCCGGCGCAGCATCAACCGGACGGTGACAGAGTACGGCGGCCTTCTGGATCGTTTATCGTGGTTTCGTGCCGCATCGCAGCTTTGGCGGTACCGCGTATTTGGTTACACTCGAAACCTATTTTCTGCGATTCCCGGATACCCACCCATGAAGCTTGGTTCTTTGAAGGAAGGCGGCCGCGACGGCACCCTGATCGTGGTTTCGCGCGACCTGCGCCATGGCGTGCGCGCCACCGGGATCGCCGCCACGCTGCAGCAGGCGCTGGAAGACTGGAGCCACCTGGCGCCGCGCCTGAACGCCCTGTCCGAATCGCTCAATGACGGCAGCGCCGATGGCGTGTTCGATATCGACCTGCAGGCGCTGGCCGCACCGCTGCCGCGCGCCTATGAATTCGTCGATGGCAGCGCCTACCTGCCGCACGTCGAGCGCGTGCGCCGCGCCCGTGGCGCCGAAGTGCCCGAAAGCTTCTACACCGATCCGTTGATGTACCAGGCCACCAGCGCCGGCTTCCATGGCCCGCGCGATGCGGTGAAGGTGATCAGCGAAGAGTACGGCATCGACCTGGAAGCCGAGCTGGTGGTGATCACCGATGACGTGCCGATGGCGGTCACCCCGGAACAGGCAGCGGGGCACATCCAGCTGGTCGGTCTGGTCAATGACGTCTCGCTGCGCAACCTGATCCCGGGCGAGCTGGCCAAGGGCTTCGGTTTCCTGCAGTCCAAGCCGCGCTCGGCGCTGTCGCCGGTGTTCGTCACCCCCGACGAGCTGGGCGAGGCCTGGCAGGACAGCAAGGTGCACCTGCCGCTGGTCACCCACGTCAACGGCGCCTGGTTCGGCGCGCCGGAAGCCGGCGTGGACATGCAGTTCAACTTCGCCCAGCTGGTCGCGCATGCGGCCAGGACCCGCCCGCTGGGCGCCGGTGCCATCGTCGGCTCGGGCACCATCGCCAACGAGGACACCAGCAAGGGTGCGTCCTGCTTTGCCGAACAGCGCACCGTGGAAACCCTGCGCGACGGCAAGCCGAGCACGCCGTTCATGTCCTTCGGCGACGTGGTCCGCATTGAAATGTTCGACGCCGCCGGCGACAGCATCTTCGGTGCCATCGAACAGCGCATCGAACCGGCGGCACGGCCCTGAACACCTCGGCTGATCGCATCGAGCTGTTCAGCTACTGGCGCTCCAGCGCGGCCTACCGCGTGCGCATCGGCCTGAACCTCAAGGGCCTGGAGCACCAGATCACCCCGGTGCACCTGGTCCGCGACGGCGGCCAGCAGCACAGCGAGGGCTATGCCGCGCTCAATCCGCAGGAGCTGGTGCCCACGTTGTGCCACGGCGAACGGGTGCTGCACCAGTCGATGGCGATCCTGGAATACCTCGATGAGGTGTTCCCGGAGCCGCCGATGCTGCCCGACGATGCCGCGGGCCGTGCCCGCGTGCGCGCACTGGCGCAGCTGGTGGCGTGCGACCTGCACCCGCTCAACAACCTGCGGGTGATGCAGTTCTTCAGCGATACCTGGCACGTGCCGCAACCCGAGCGCGACGACTGGACCCGGCACTGGATGCGGGTCGGCTTCGATGCGATGGAACGGCTGCTGGTCGAGTCGGTGGACACCGGGCGCTTC
The DNA here is from genome assembly GCF_037482345.1 of Stenotrophomonas sp. AB1(2024). Classification (NCBI taxonomy): domain Bacteria; kingdom Pseudomonadati; phylum Pseudomonadota; class Gammaproteobacteria; order Lysobacterales; family Lysobacteraceae; genus Stenotrophomonas; species Stenotrophomonas sp. AB1(2024). The sequence continues at coordinate 1,399,825 of NZ_JBBHKO020000001.1, read as the reverse complement.
TGCCACGGCGACACCCCGACCCTGGCCGACTGCTGCCTGGTGCCGCAGTTGTTCAACGCCCGCCGTTTCAATGTGGATCTGAGCCCGTACCCGACCCTGGTGCGGATCGACGAGGCCTGCCTGGCATTGCCGGCGTTCGACGCGGCGCGGCCGGAAAACCAGGTGGATTGCGCGGGGTGATGGGCGGCTTCGGCGCCGTTAAACGTCGGGTGGTTGGCCGCGACGGGTAACCGTACCGCGTTCGGACACTTGTGCCGCGCTGCGCGCGGTTTCCGGCCAACGGCCGGGGCTACGAATTGTTACGGGCCCATTGGGATCCGGATCAATCAACCGAAGGCCGTGAACCGGTAGCGCCGGCCGTTGGCCGGCCCAGGCGGTCCCTGTCGGCAGGGACTGGCCGGACACCGGCCAACCCCATCGAAGCTGCCGTCAGAACCCGTGCGTGATCGCTGCCGGGGTCGCCGCCGAATAATCCGCGTACGGATCATGCTCGCCGCTGCCGCCTTCGGACAGGCGGAACTTCAGGGCCAGGCCATCGCGGGAATCGGCCGCGCGCAGCGCTTCCTCCTGCTCGATGATGCCGCCCTTGGCCATGCGGAACAGGCACTGGTCGAAACTTTCCATGCCTTCTTCCAGCGAGGCTTCCATCGCCGGTTTGATCTCGTGCACCTGGCCGCGGCGCAGCAGGTCGCGGATCATCGGCGTGTTGATCAACACCTCGGTGGCCGGCAGGCGGCGCCCGTCCTGGCCCTTGACCAGGCGCTGGGAAATCACCGCGCGCAGGTTCAGCGAGAGGTTCATCAGCACGTTGCGGTGCGCACTCTCGGGGAAGAAGTTGAGGATGCGCTCGATGGTCTGGTCGGCGTTGTTGGAGTGCAGCGTGGCCAGGCACAGGTGACCGGTTTCGGCGAAGGCGATGGCCGCTTCCATGGTTTCCGAATCCAGGATTTCGCCGATCAGGATCACGTCCGGCGCTTCACGCATCGCGTTCTTCAGCGCGTTGTGGAAGGCGTGGGTATCCAGCCCGACCTCGCGCTGGTTGACGATGGACATCTTGTGCTTGTGCAGGTACTCGATCGGGTCCTCGATGGTGAGGATGTGCCCGGTGGTGGTGCTGTTGCGGTGGTCGATCATCGACGCCAGCGAGGTCGATTTGCCCGAACCGGTCGAGCCCACCACCAGCACCAGCCCGCGCGGGGTCATGATGACGTCCTTCAGGACCTGGGGCAGGTTGAGCTCTTCAATGGTGGGAATCTTGCTGCGGATGGCGCGGATCACCATGCCGACCTCACCGCGCTGCTTGAACACGTTGACGCGGAACCGCCCCGCGTCAGGCAGGGCGATGGCCATGTTGAGCTCAAGGTCGCGCTCGAACTGGGGCACCTGGCCCTCGTCCATCAGCGAGTAGGCGATTTTCTTGACCATCCCGGGCGGCAGCCCGGTATTGCCCAACGGGTACAGCTTGCCCTCGATCTTGATGTACACCGGGGCTCCGGTGGTCAAGAACATGTCCGAAGCGTTCTTTTCGGTCATCAGCTTCAGGAAATAGCCGATATCCATGCGAAATGTTTCCCCAACAATCAGCCGCGTGCCATTGCAAGCACGCCGCAGGCTTCCGACAATGGCCGCGCACCTTCTTCTGGCGAACGGCACCCCCAATGAATCCTAGCTTCGCACAATTACGACGTACTCTGTATGTGATGGCGTGCGCATTCGCGCTCTCTGGGGCCGCCCAGGCGCAGGATGGCGCCCTGGAACTGATGCAGGCCCGGCAGGCCGTGGACAAGGCCACCCAGGCCGACGCCGACCAGTACGCCCCGGACCTGATCGCCGTGGCCCGCCAGGGCCTGGAGCAGGCCCAGCGCGCCGCCGGCGACCGCCGCGAGCGCAAGAACGCCCCGGCCCTGGCCGTGCGCGCCACCGCCGACGCCGACCTGGCCCGTGCCCGCAGCGAGGAGGCCACCGCCACCGCCCAGCTGCAGCTGCGCCGCAACGAGGTGACCCAGCTTGAACGCCAGCTTGCCGCCGGGGAGGACCGCCGATGAAGGCCGCCGCCCTGCGCATGTCGCCCCTGCTGCTCGCCGTTGGCCTGGCCCTGTCGCCACTGGCCGGTGCCGCCGAAGACCCGGCCGTGGCCCAGCTCACCCAGCGCCTGATGGCGATCCAGGCCAATCCGGACGCCTCCGAACTGGCCGCCTATGAGCGCCTGCAGGCCCAGCAGGCCATCGCCGCGCTGGCCAATGCCAAGCGCCGCGACCTCGACCAGGCCCGCTACCTGGCCGACCGTCGGGTGGAAATCGCCGAAACCAGCGTGCGCGCGGCCCTGGCCAAGCGCGAAGTGGCCCAGCTCGAGCGCACCCGCAGCGACCTGCTGATCGAAGCCAGCCGCCGTGATGCCCAGCGTGCCCGCCAGGAAAGCGAACGCCTGCGCGTGCAGGCGCAGATCCAGGCCGAAGAGTCCGAGCGCCTGCGCCTGGCGGCCGAGACTGAAGCGCTGGCCCGCCAGGATGCCGAAACCGCGCTCACCACCGTGGCCGGCAAGCAGACTGCCCGGCTCAGCGCGGCCCAGCAGAGCGCTGCCAAGCTGGCCCGCGAAGAGGCCGAGCTGGTCTCGGGCAACAAGCTGCCGGGCTCGAAGTTCGACAGCCGCGGCGAGGTGTTCACCTTTGCCGGCGATGCCTTTGCCAGCGGCAAGGGCGCGCTCTCGGGCGGCGCCCAGGGCCAGGCCAAGGCGCTGGCCGAGTACCTGAACATCGGCAAGAAGGGCCGGGTCCGGATCGAGGCCTATGACGCCGCCGCCGGGGTAGGGCAGCAGCGTGCCCAAGCCCTGCGCGATGCCCTGGTCGGCGCTGGCGTCAGCGCCAGCCGCCTGCAGGTCAGCGGCAAGAAGGCGGCGGCGACCAAGGCCCGTTCGGCCGAGGTCATCATCGCGCCCTAACCCTCTGTTTTTGTTTAATTTTCGTTGTACTGCGCGTTCAGCCTGAACATCGACTGGAGCGTGTCGCCGAATTCAAACGAAACCCTTGAACCGGCCCTTGGGCAGGCGTAGGGTCGGTTGTCCGGGTAGCCTTCCGCGACCCGGACGATTGGAGGGCCGGGCCGATGCATCAAGGGCACGAACCAGAGCAGTCTGCAGGCCGGGCGGTCCCGGCTGTGTGCCTGGGTTCGGCTGCGATGGCGGTGGATGCCGGCGCTCCTCCCGAAGCAACGCCCCGTGCCTTACCAGCCGGGGCGTTCTTGTTTGTGCTGTAGACGCGATAGGAGGTTCATCATGTTTGAAGGTCAGCCCCAGAGTGAGATCGACGCACGCCGCCAGCGTGACCCGGAATTCAAGGCGCTTTATGATCGGCACCAGAAGTTGAGCAAGAAGTGTATGGATGCCGAATTGCGCGTACTTCCGATCGACAGTGGAACTCTGGGCAAGATGAAGCGTGAGAAGCTGCTAGCCAAGCAACGGTTGCTGCGCATGTTCGAGTCTTCCTCCCCCGTACATTAAGGTCTCATCGTGCCGACCAACGGTCGGCACCTACCGCTGAACGTGCCGGCCCAAGGCCGGCACCCGCCGCCAAACGCCGCGGGCGGCGTCCGTCTCCTCGTCGACGGGCGCTGTCCGCGTCGCTCTTTCCGGGGTCTCCAGACACGCATGGCGTGTCTCTACCATCTGTCGGATAATCGGGGGTCAGGCCGCCCAGCGGCGCGAATCGATGTGACCCGATGGCAATCCACTCCTCCGTACTCGACCTCATTGGCAAGACCCCGATCGTCAAGGCCCAGCGGCTGGACACCGGTGTCTGCGAGCTGTACCTGAAGCTCGAAAGCGCCAATCCCGGAGGATCCATCAAGGACCGCATCGGCCTGTCGATGATCGAGGCCGCTGAAAAGCGCGGCGATCTCAAGCCGGGTGCGACACTGGTGGAAGGCACCGCCGGCAACACCGGCCTGGGCTTGGCGCTGGTCGCCCAGCAGAAGGGCTACAAGCTCATCCTGGTCGTGCCGGACAAGATGAGCCGCGAGAAGATCTTCAACCTCAAGGCGATGGGCGCCGAAGTGCGCCTGACCCGCTCGGACGTGGCCAAGGGCCACCCCGAGTACTACCAGGACATGGCCCAGCGCGTGGCCGAGGAAACCCCGGGCGCGTACTTCATCAACCAGTTCGGCAACCCGGACAATCCGGCCGCCCACGAATTCGGCACCGGCCCGGAGATCCTGGAGCAGATGGACGGCGACCTGGACGCCATCGTGTTCGGCTGCGGCAGCTCCGGCACCATGACCGGCCTGTCGCGCGCCTTCGCCACCCTGTCGCCGAAGACCGAGCTGGTCCTGGCCGATCCGGTCGGTTCGATCCTGGCCGAGTACATCAATGATGGCGTGCTCAACGACAAGTCGGGCAGTTGGCTGGTGGAAGGCATCGGCGAGGACTTCCTGCCCTCGATTGCCGATTTCAGCCGGGTCACCAAGGCCTACGCGATCACCGATGCAGAAAGCTTCCACACCGCGCGCGAGCTGCTGGGCAAGGAAGGCGTGCTGGGCGGCTCCTCCACCGGCACCCTGCTGGCCGCCGCGCTGAAGTACTGCAAGGAACAGACCACCCCCAAGAAGGTGCTGGTGCTGGTCTGCGACACCGGTAACAAGTACCTGTCCAAGATGTACAACGACTACTGGATGCTGGACAACGGCTTCCTGGAGCGCCCGCAGACCGGCGACCTGCGCGACCTGATCCTGCGCCCGTACGGCCAGCGCGACACCGTGGTGATCGGCCCGAACGACCTGCTGACCACCGCCTACCAGCGCATGAAGCTGTACGACGTCTCCCAGCTGCCGGTGATGGATGGCGACCAGCTGGTCGGCATCGTCGATGAAAGCGACGTGCTGCTGCACGTGTATGGCGACGAATCGCGGTTCCGCGACAAGGTGGCCACCGCCATGGTCAGCAAGTTGGACCGGCTGGACGTGAAATCGCCGATCGAGGCCCTGCTGCCCGTGTTCGACCGTGGCCAGGTCGCCATCATCATGGATGGCGGCAGCTTCCTGGGCCTGATCACCCGGATCGATCTGCTGAACTACCTGCGCCGTCGCGTCCAATAAGACCGCGATGGCCGACGATCGGCACTGAACCTCTGTTTATCCGAGTCAACGGCTGATTAAGCCTGCGCTGATAGACTTCCGCTCCATTTAATGCGGGCCCCAATTGGGGCTCTCAATCGCTGGGAACCCCATGTCCGATTCCGCTTCTTCCGGGCACACCAACCGCCCGCTCGCCCTGGCTACGCTGGCCATCCACGGTGGGCAGTCGCCCGACCCGAGCACCGGCGCGGTGATGCCGCCGATCTATGCGACCTCCACCTACGCCCAGTCCAGCCCCGGTGAGCACCAGGGTTTCGAGTACTCGCGTACCCACAACCCGACCCGCTTCGCCTATGAGCGCTGCGTGGCCTCGCTCGAGGGTGGCAGCCGCGGCTACGCCTTCGCCTCGGGCATGGCCGCCACCTCCACGGTGATGGAACTGCTGGACGCTGGCAGTCACGTGGTGGCGATGGACGATATCTATGGTGGTACCTTCCGGCTGTTCGAGCGTGTGCGCAAGCGCACCGCCGGCCTGCAGTTCGGCTTCGTCGACCTGACCGACCTGGCTGCCTTCGAAGCGGCGATCACGCCGCAGACGAAGATGGTCTGGATCGAAACCCCGACCAACCCGATGCTGAAGATTGTTGACATCGCCGCGGTTGCCGCCATCGCCAAGCGCCATGGCCTGATCGTGGTGGTGGACAACACCTTCGCCTCGCCGATGCTGCAGCGCCCGCTGGAGCTGGGGGCGGACCTGGTCCTGCACTCGGCCACCAAGTACCTCAACGGTCACTCGGACATGGTCGGCGGCATGGTGGTGGTCGGCGACAACCCCGAGCTGGCCGAGCAGATGGCTTTCCTGCAGAACTCCATCGGGGGCGTGCAGGGTCCGTTCGACAGCTTCCTGGCCCTGCGCGGCCTGAAGACCCTGCCGTTGCGCATGAAGGCGCACTGCGCCAACGCGCTGGCCCTGGCCCAGTGGCTGGAAAAGCACCCGGCCGTGGAAAAGGTGATCTACCCGGGCCTGGTCTCGCATCCGCAGCATGAACTGGCCACGCGCCAGATGAGCGGCTATGGCGGCATCGTCTCGATCGTGCTCAAGGGCGGGTTCGAGGCGGCGAAGCGGTTCTGCGAGAAGACCGAGCTGTTCACCCTGGCTGAATCGCTCGGCGGCGTGGAGAGCCTGGTCAACCACCCGGCGGTGATGACCCATGCGTCCATTCCGGTCGAGCGCCGCAACCAGCTGGGCATCAGTGATGCGCTGGTGCGGTTGAGCGTGGGGGTGGAAGACCTTGGCGACCTGCAGGTGGACCTGGAAGGGGCGCTGCAAGGCGGCCGTCCCTCTCCCTCAGTCGCCCACTCGTCATGACAGCGTCCGGGAATCACATTGAATTCTAGAAAAGACATGAAGTCGTCCTCCCCATTGGCGTTGTTCCGGACCCTCCGGACACACCGCGATCTGGTCAAGGGACTGGTCGTCCGGGAAGTGGTGGGGCGCTATCGCGGGTCGGTCATGGGGCTGCTGTGGTCGTTCTTCAATCCGATCCTGCTGCTCGCCGTGTATACATTCGTCTTCAGCTACGTGTTCAAGGCGCGCTGGACCGGTGGCGATGGTTCCAAGACGGAATTTGCGCTGGTGCTGTTCGCCGGCCTGATGGTGTTCAACATGTTTGCCGAGGTCTGTAACCGCGCGCCGACGCTGGTGACCGGCAATATCGGGTATGTGAAGAAAGTCGTATTCCCGCTGGAGATCCTGCCCATCGTTTCCCTGGGATCAAGCTTGTTCCACTTGCTGGTCAGTTTCGTGGTGTGGGCCGTCTTCTACACGATATTCGTCGGCATGCCTTCGGCTACGCTGATGCTGATGCCACTGGCCGTGCTGCCGCTGGTGCTGATGACCCTGGGTTTTTCGTGGATACTGGCCGCGTTGGGCGTGTACCTGCGTGACGTCGCTCAAGTGATCGGCGTGGTGACGCTGGTGCTGATGTACCTTTCGCCGATCTTCTACCCGGTGTCGATCATGCCGGAGCAGTACCGCCCTTTCATGAGGCTCAGCCCACTTACCACCACGGTGGAACAGGTGCGTGACGTGTTGATGTGGGGCAAGGTCCTGAATTGGCAGGCATGGGGTATCAGTATGGCGGTGGGTCTGTTCGTTGCGTGGTTGGGATTCGCGTGGTTCCAGAAGACCCGCCGGGGGTTCGCAGATGTCCTCTGATTTCGCCATCACCATCTCGGGCGTGTCGAAGTGCTTCGAGATGTATGACACGCCGCGTGATCGCCTGAAGCAATTCTTCGCACCCCGCGGCAGAAAGTTCTACCGCGAATTCTGGGCCCTCAACGATATTTCATTCGATGTCGCCCCTGGCGAGACGATTGGAATACTGGGGCGCAACGGCAGCGGCAAAAGCACATTGTTGCAGATCATTGCCGGTACCCTCGCTCCCACCGGCGGCGAGGTGCGTGTCAATGGACTGCTGGCGGCACTGCTTGAGCTGGGGTCGGGGTTCAATCCCGACTTCACCGGCCGGGAAAACGTTTTCCTCAATGGCGCGGTGCTTGGTTTCACACGCGCACAGATGCAACAGCGCTTCGCAAGCATCGAGTCCTTCGCCGATATCGGCGAGCACATGGACCAGCCGGTCCGCACCTACTCCAGTGGCATGTATGTGCGTCTGGCGTTCGCCGTCCAGGCCTGTGTGGACCCGCAGGTATTGATCGTTGATGAAGCGCTGTCGGTCGGTGATGAGAAGTTCCAACGGAAGTGCTTCGAGTACATCGAGGGACTACGTGCCCGTGGCTGCGCCATCCTGATCGTGACCCATGCAACGTCCACGGTTGAGAAGTTCTGCCAGCGGGCAGTGCTGCTGCACAAGGGGCGCATTCACGGGATCGGCGAGGCAAAGGTCATCATCGACCAGTACCACGCTTTGTTGTATTCGGATGAAAAAGCCTATCTGCGTTACGTGAACTCGCAGGCAGTCGGTGCGGTTGCATCGGGCCTGGCGACGATGGAGCCTGTGCCGGCGCTGGCGCAGGCCATCGAGGTCACCCCGGCCTCGGCCTCACCGGATGCTCCTGAAGCGGCCACGGCGAACGAGGTTGCCGATGAGGTGCCGGATGCAGCCGAGTACGGCATGCTGCGCGCCTACATCAAGGAATGGGTCGCGCTCGATGCTGGGGGCGAGCGATGTGAAGTCTTCATGGCCGGGCAGGAAGTAACGATCAGGGCCAGGGTGCATGCGCTCGATGCCATCGACGAGATGCAGTTCGGGTTGCTGCTGCGTACCGTTGAAGGCGTATCCGCCTTTGGCACCAGCACGATGTACCAGCGCGCAAACTGTCTGGACGTAAAGCCTGGCGATATCTGCGAGGTCGAGTTCAAGATCGGTTTGAACCTGTGCGAAGGCAGCTATTTCGTCACCTTGGCCTTGGCGGAAGCCATCAGTCACGCGGACATGGCCTATCTTGATCGTAAGACCGACGTCATCATCCTGAAAGTAAATGCGCCGCGCGCGTTGGGCACCGGCATCGCAGCGCTTCCCGTCAGCGTTGCCTTTGACAGGTACCCGGCCGCGTGACTACGTGTGATCTACGTACTGGAGATCCGATGAAGAAATCCCTGATGATCATCACCGAGGCGTTCGAACTGGGCGGGGTTGAAACCTACATCCAGAACGAAGCCATCGAACTGACGAGGCAGGGCTGGGACGTCCATCTGGTCTGCGGCCGTCGTTTCGCGCGGACCCTGCTCCCTGATGGGCTGGCATCGCTGACTACCGACATGGCGATCGGACCGGAAGCGAGCATCCACGAGTTTCTGGACGCGGTGGATGGCATAGTCGCGCTGGCCAGACGCCATCAGGTGAGCGCAATCCACGCGCATCCGTTCACATCGACGATCCCGGCGATGATGTGCGCGGCCCTGCTACGAGTGCCCTTCTTTGTCACATTGCACGGCCCCAGCTCCATTGCGGGCAGCTACGGTGCCGCCTACGACTTCATGCTGGCATCGTTGGTGCTCCCAGCGGCCAACAAAGTGATCGCTGTCTCGGAAGAGATCCGCTCACTGGCGACGGCTTACGTCGGCGCGGATCGCCTGGTGGTCCAGCACAATGCAGTTGCCGTACCCGCGCCCAGCGACGTGGTGGCAGGTGACCGTTGGCTGGCCGTGAGCCGCCTGGATCCAGCGAAGATCAATGGGCTGCTAAGTTTCGTGACCGCGGCTCTGGCCGCTGGAATTGCTGGCATCGATATTTGTGGAACGGGTCCTGCCAAAGGCGTGCTGGAAGAGAGCCTGGCAGAGGAGATCGCGTCCGGACAGCTTCGTCTGATCGGAAGCAGCGACCATGTGAATGAACTGGTGCTCCATTATGCGGGCGTCGCTGGCATGGGGCGCGTTGCCCTGGAGGGTCTGGTGGCGGGCAGGCCGGTGGTGTTGGTGGGATATGACGGCATCAAGGGAGTCGTTACTGAAGACCTGTACCACCAGGCCATCGAGTCCAATCTTTCAGGCCGTGGCATCGAATCGATCAGCGCGCTGGAACTCAGTCGGCAGCTTGGTGCGCTGCCCTCGATGGCGCCGGGCATCCAGGCCATCTGCGAACACGTTCGCGCCGCGCACGATCCGCGCGCCATCTGGTCGCATTTCGCAGAGCAACTCATCGCCAGCGAGTCTGTCGAACATGACGTGGCGACGAGTTTCATCAATCAACTGCGTGCAACCCATCCGCACTCGGAAGCATCTGCTTACTGGTCGCGGGAGGTGATGGACGTGATGGGCAGGGTGGTGGGATCACGCCAAGGCGAAGCAACGGGGTTGCTGGTGCCGTTCTCGTACTTCGCCACCGCCTACAACCGAGGTGTAATGGAGCAGGAAATCGAGCTCCTCCGCCAGCAGTCGAGGATTGAAGTTACAGACAATGTCGAATTGTTGCGGCGCGAAATAATCGGAATGCGCGACGCTGTAATGCAGCAGATATTTGCCGGCATCGAACAGACCAGGCTGGACAGCCGGCTGGCGTTTACAGACGTAGTCAGGGGGACGGAATTGAAGTTGGAACGTTCAATGGAAAGAATGGAATCCGAGATCAGAACGGACATCGCAAGGATAGCTGGCGAACTGGATCATAGCGCCGCTGCGGACCGCAGCCTGGTGGAGCTGCGCGAACACCTCATCGCAGTCGAGGGCGAACTCAACGACGTATACAGGAGTTCGTCCTGGGCACTCACCCGTCCGCTGCGGGTCCTGAAGCGCATGGTACTCAAGCCGAGGGAAACCACGCGCCTAGTCGTCGACAAGTTGAGGGGTGACAGTGGCAAACCTGGCAGCCAAAGCTCGCCCCCCGGCTTCTTGCAGCGTGCGATGAACTTCATCCGCCGCACGGCGAGAACCGGAAAGCTGGATCCTTCCGACAAAGCTCGTTTGATCAACATGGTGCGGACCAACTATTCTGCGGTTGCCCAGAACCTGGGGGTGCCGGTGCCGCTGCTGCCGTTGGCGCCTCGTGGCGAGCTGGAGGACGTGTTCGTGTGGTCGGTCATCGACTGGCATTTCCGGATGCAACGTCCACAGCACCTGGCGGCCGCGATGGCGGGCAAAGGACACCGGGTTTTCTACATTTCCAACAACTTCGTGGATTCCGCCAAAGCCGGGTTCGCCCTCGAGGCACTCGACAAGCATGGTCGCCTGTTCCAGGTGAATCTGCACGTCAAAGGCGCCCCGCAGATATACAGCGATCTTGCTTCGGAGGCGCAGGTAGCGGCCATTCGTGACAGCCTGGCCGAACTGCTGGGTTGGACGGAAACGCGCAAGTCGATATCGCTGGTACAGCATCCATACTGGATTGAGCCAGCGCAGTGCCTGCCCAACATGCGGCTCGTCTACGACTGCATGGACCACCATGGTGGATTCGAGAACAACGCGTCTACCGTCCTGGAAGGCGAGCGCAGGCTGGTTGAGAGGTCCGATCTGCTGATTGTCACCTCGCAGTGGCTGCGCGATGAGATGGAAGGCAGATCGCGCAACATGGCGCTCATCCGAAACGCGACCGAGTACGAGCATTTCTGTAACAGGCCGGACAACGTCTTCAGCGATCCGCAGGGCCGCAAGGTGATTGGTTACTACGGCGCCATCGCGGAATGGTTCGATGTAGAACTGGTGCGGAAAGTCGCGATCGACCATCCGGACGCGCTGGTGATCATGGTGGGTCGCGATACTGCGGAGGCCGAACAGCAGCTGTCGGATGTTCCGAACGTCCGTTTCGTCGGTGAGGTGGCATACAAGGACCTGCCTTACTGGGTGCACGGCTTCGACGCCTGCCTGCTCCCGTTCCAGGTGATTCCACTGACCCTGGCAACAAATCCGGTAAAGGTCTACGAGTACCTGAGCGCCGGCAAGCCGGTAGTTTCGGTCGATCTCCCTGAGATGTCCCAGTTCCAGGGGCTGGTCAAGTTGGCGGCCTCGCCCTCTGCGTTCTCTGCGGCGGTGGGAGAAGCTCTTGCTGATGACGAGGCGTCGGCCGAAGCCGTGGCTGCCCGCCAGGCATTCGCTGCGTGCCAGACATGGGCCCATCGTGCCGCGGATCTTGACTACGCGCTTGAGGCGATCACGGAGCCTGTCGTCAGCGTCGTCGTGCTCTGCTACAACAATCTTGAGTACACCCAAGCGTGCCTGGAGAGCCTGGAAAAATACAGCGATTATCCGAACCTGGAGGTGATCGCGGTGGACAATGCCTCCAGCGACGCCACCCCTGAGTACCTCGCCCGCTGGGAGCGCGAAGGGCGCAACCGCCGATACATCGCCAACGCCACCAACCTGGGTTTCTCGGCAGGAAACAACGTTGGTCTAGCGGCTGCAACGGGCGATTACCTGGTGCTGCTCAACAATGACACCCATGTCACCCCTGGCTGGGTGCGGACGATGTGTTCCCATCTTCGTCGCAACCCCACCGTTGGTCTGGTGGGGCCGGTGACCAACAACATCGGCAACGAAGCTCGCATCGAGATCGAGTATGCGGACATGGAAGAGATGATCGAGAACGCGGCAAGGCATACAAGGAAGCATGCCGGCCTGTCGTATCCCTTGAACACTGCGGCGTTCTTCTGCGTCATGATGACCCGCGCTGCGTATGAGACGGTTGGCGCAATGGATGAAGCGTTCGGGGTCGGATTTTTTGAAGATGATGATTACTGCCGCCGGCTCAACCAGCACAATCTCGACGTGATCTGCGCCGACGATGTCTTTGTTCACCATCACCTGTCCGCAAGCTTCAACAAGCTCAAAGCCGAGGCCAAGCAGGCGCTGTTCGAGCAGAACAAGGCTGTGTACGAAGCCAAGTGGGGACCTTGGACCCCACACGTGTATCGCGACCGCCAGTCGCGGGCGTGATGTTACGGCTGGCTGGAAAGCTGACTAAAAATGAACGCCCCGCGAGGGGCGTTCTTCGTAACGACAATGTGGCTGCCAATCAACTGCGGACGACCCGCTCCACGATCCTGCGGGATGCTGCACCGTCGCCATAGGGATTATGGGCACGGGCCATTGCAGCGTACGACTGGGAATCATCGAGGAGCCGGTTTGCTTCAGCCGTTATGGTCACAGCATGGGTTCCCACGAGCTTTACCGTCCCGGCATCGATAGCCTCAGGACGTTCCGTCGTATCCCGCATGACCAATACGGGCTTCCCGAGGGAAGGCGCCTCTTCCTGCACACCGCCGGAGTCGGTGATGATTACTGTCGAGCGCATCATCAGGTAGACGAACGGCAGGTAATCCTGCGGCGGGATCAGGAACACGTTCTCCTGGTCGCGCAGGATCCGGTTCACCGGCTCCTGTACGTTGGGATTGAGGTGTACCGGATAGACCACCTGGACATCACCACGCTGGGCAAGATCCTTGAGCGCAAGACAGATCTGTTCGAAGCCATCGCCGAAGTTCTCGCGACGGTGGCCAGTAACAAGTACCATTTTGCGGGTGGTGTCCAGGAACGGGAATCGTGCCTCCAGTGTCCGGGTAAGCTCAGGATCGTCGTCGATCTTGGCCGTGACCTCAAGCAACGCATCGATCACCGTGTTTCCGGTGACTTCGATCGCCTCGGGGGCCACACCTTCCCGAAGCAGATTGTCCCGGGAACGTTCGGTCGGAGCGAAGTGCAGCCGCGTCAGCGGAGCCGTCAGGCGCCGATTGCCCTCCTCGGGCCAGGGTGCGTAGATGTCCCCGGTCCGCAGCCCGGCTTCGACATGCCCAACAGGCACCTTGTTGTAGAAGGCCGCCATGGCTGATGCCAGCGTGGTAGAGGTATCGCCGTGCACCAGCACAAGATCTGGGGCATGCCGTTCAATCACCTCGCTCATGCCCGTGAGAATGCGTGAGAAGAGGCCTGGAAGGCTCTGCCCGGGCTGCATCACATCCAGGTCTTCGTCCGGAACGATGGAGAACAATTCAAGGACCTGGTCCAGCATCTGTCGATGCTGTGCGGTCACGGCGACAATGACGTCCATCGAGCCGTCACGCTTGAACGCTTCCACCACCGGTGCCATCTTGATGGCCTCGGGTCGTGTTCCAAAGGCGATCACTACTTTCTTTCGTCGTTCAGTCATTTCTGCTCAGCTGGTCGGCTAGAAGGGGCTGGACCTATTCTAGCCAGTCCGCAATCCAAATGAGGAACGTGCTTCCCGGGGCTGGGTTCGATCGCGGTCAGGCCATCGACTGCAAGAAAAGGAGAGACAGAAACTGCCTCACCTACTTTCGCATTTACATCTGGCCAGGGCAGTCACTCGATGGTGAAGTCGACCTTGCTGCTGCTGAGCGTGCTGCCGTCTTCACCGATGCGAATTTCCAGGCTCAGCGTGCCCGCAGCGGTCAGCATCGAGGCCGAAATCGAGCCGGTCACCGTTGAACCGGAGATGGCGCGATTGTCCAGGCGCTTGCCGCCCAGCCACAGCGCAGCGTCGTAGCCTTCCAGATCGCGGTCGGCCTTGACCCATACGTCCACCCGCCTGTCATCCTGGGCCTCGGACGCGGTAAGCGCCTTGGTGGTCGTCGGGCCGTACCGGACAATCGACAAACCGGTCAGGGCTTCAATGGACTTGACGTCGGGCTCTGCTGCGACTGGCACCGCCTCCAGGGCGTCATCCTTCTCGGTCGCGGGCTGTGAAGGCGGAGAGCACGCGGCCAGCGCAAGGGCGCCAGTAACAGCGGCGCCATACATCCATTGTTTGGTGCGAGTGATGCTCATCATATTCTTCTGCGCGTATTTTCGTCAAAAATCCGACAAGAGCCCCGACTATCAATGCGGAGCCCGCTTCGCCTGGACCTGCGATAATGTATGGCAGGCGCCGGGATATGCTAGCCGTTTACTGCTCGCAATACACGGTCCGGGCAGAAATGGCCTCCGGGGCAGGCTTTGAGCCTTTTCCGGGGCCAGCAGACACCCACGTGGCCACGATCCGGCACGCACTGCATAATGGCGCTGCTTTCCAGGGGGAGCTCAGACGTGAATGCAGGCACGACGGCAATGGTATTACTCATGGTTCTCCTGGCGGGTTGCCAGCGAGAATCCGCGGACATATCCGCTGTGCATTACCGGGTGGTCGACGAAGCTCGCCAGCGTGGGCAATGCAGGTTTTGTGTCGCGCCTGTTCCTGATGCCCGCTGCGAGCAGGGTGGGGGGCATGCCGCCGAGGCTCGCTGGCATTTGCCGGCGGCGACGGAAGGAAAGCATCTGCGCATAAAAGCAGTGCGCATGGGCGATGACATTTTTGAGATGCCTATAGCAGGCCCGACCGGCCGTGCAATGCTGTCCTTGACCCTGCAACCGGATGATCGGATCGTCCTCGTGGACGCAGATGCGTTACGAGAGCTGGTGTTCATCAGGATAACCGAGTCGATTGGATGCGACCTGCGGTCGCCTGGCGTTCCGTCGCGCTGATCAAGGCGCGGGGACAAGCTCTGCTGGTCCCGGATCGGCCTTGAGGGACTGCATGGAATGGCGGTTGAGCACCCGGTTGGAGAAGGCATTGAGGTGATGCGTGCGCAGCAGCTCGATGGAACGGACTCGTTCGGCGCGGCTGGCCTTGCATACGGTGAGCATCGGCTCGCATCGCGCAAGCTGTGCAGCCGGGTCATGCCCGAGCAGGATTATCTGTCGACCGATGGTGTTCCCCCAGGCCTGCACATAGGGCGCCTCGCGCCAGGTAGCGTAGGTCAATGGAAACTGCAGCATCACAACCCCGGCCAACACCAGAGCAACAATGCCGCGTTGAGGCAATTGCCACGTGCGCCAATCGGCGCCTGCAGCCATGAGCGCAAGTGCGACCGTGCCGAGCTGGTACATCAACAGATAGCGCTGTTGCGAGACATATCCAGGCCCAAATACCGGGACGCGGGTCAACACGATTCCTGCGGCCGCGCCATAGCAGAAGAGCATGAGGGTAACCGCAATAAACTGGCTCTGGTTCCAGCGGTCACGTACAGCACGCCACCAGAACCATCCATGCGCCACCACCACCGCAGCGCCTAGAAGCAGATGCAGCAGCTCTGCCTTGCGCGGGAAAACATGCTGGAGCAATGGGCGATCCGACACCGAAAGGGCCGCGATGGAAAGAACCATCTTCAGGAGTTGTTCCGGGCCAAAGGCCAGCAATGTATGTACCGTCGATGGGCCGGCGTGCGTGGAAGCGATGTACGTATGCAGATAGTAGTGGCTGGCGAGGCGGTACCCGATCGCAGCGACGACAATCACTACCAGCGCGGCTGACGTGCTGCGCCAGCTTTTTCCCCGTAGTTTGAGCTCACGCAGCGCCAGCGCGCAGGTGGCGCTGATTGCGCAAATCAGTGCGGTGCCGTCCATCGTGAACAGGACAAGCGGCGCGATCACAAGGATCGGCAGCCACCGGTTCCGCTCCGCCGCCTGCCAGGCCGCCATTGCCAGCATGACCATCGACAACGGGCCGAGATAGCTGAGCGTCACCAGCGACCAGTTGAACGCCATGCCGCCACTGAGCGACACAAGGCTTGCTGCTGCGGCGACCATGGGTAACAGCATCCACCACGCACCAGTGCCGTGCTCCCTGTTATCCTGCCTGACCACGAACAGCATCAGCAGCCATGCGACCGCGGCGATGGCAAGCCCCATGTACGACTCGATGACGAAATCGAGCGAGAAGGTATCCGCGTTCCAGATCAGCAGGAGCTTGTGGATGGGCTGGGCGTGGTCGTCCGCGCTCCGCTTCATGTACAGGTCGGTCAGCGTCACACCACCGTTGTAGTACTTCTGCAGGAACGCATCGACGAAATACCATCCGTCCGATATCACGAACGGATTGCTGGCGTAGGAAATGTAAACAGCTGCATTGGCGAACGCCAGCGACGCCAGGGCCAGGATGACGAGGGTGGGCAGGCTGGACCGTAGTCGACCGGAGGGGGGGGGCATATCCATTGTTCAGCCTGCCAGTGCTTTATCCGCAGCTGCGAAGATGGTCGGCAAATGCTCTTCCACGCCGATCCACAGCGGCATCCGAACCAGGCGTTCGGCGATGTCGTCCGTGACCGTCATGTCCGAACCGGTCCGGCCGAAGGTGCGGCCAGCAGGCGAGGAGTGCAGTGGAATATAGTGGAACACCGCCTGGACACCGTCCTCCTTGAGTGCCTCGATGAACCGGGTGCGCGCCTCCAGCGACGGCAACAGCAAGTAGTACATGTGCGCGTTGTGCGTGCAATGGGCAGGCACGATCGGGCGTCGCAGGTGGCCTGCCAGCTCATGCTGCAGTGCCCAGGCATGGTACTCGTCCCAGATCGCAAGCCGCCTACGCGTGATATCGGCAGCTTCCTCGATCTGCGCGGCGAGGAAAGCAGCGGTGATCTCGCCCGGGAGATAGGACGAGCCAACGTCCACCCAGGTGTACTTGTCGACCTGCCCGCGGAAGAATCGGCTGCGATTGGTACCTTTCTCCCGGATGATCTCGGCCTGCTCTCCGAACTCGTCGTCCCGGCAGAGCAACGCGCCGCCCTCGCCGGAAATGATGTTCTTGGTTTCGTGGAAGCTGAAAGCACCCAGGTCGCCGATCGTGCCCAACGGACGCCCGCGATACGTCGACATGATCCCCTGCGCCGCATCTTCGACCACGCGCAGGCCATGGCGCGCGGCGATCGCCATGATGGCATCCATCTCACACGCGACGCCGGCGTAATGCACGACGCAGATCGCCTTGGTGCGAGGGGTGATGGCGCCCTCGATCAGGTTCTCGTCGATGTTCAGGGTGTCCGTGCGTACATCGACGAAGACCGGCACAGCGCCCCGCAGCGCGAAAGCGCTGGCGGTGGAGACGAAGGTAAACGACGGCAGGATTACTTCGTCGCCCGGCTCCAGGCGCAGCAGAAGCGCAGCCATCTCCAGGGCGGCGGTGCATGAGTGGGTCAGCAGTGCCGTGCGGGCGCCGGTCTGTTCGCGGAACCACTCATGGCAGGTCCTGGTGAACGGACCGTCGCCAGACAGATGGCCATTGCCGTGTGCCTGTTCAATGTAGCTAAGTTCCTTGCCGGTCATGAACGGGCGGTTGAAGCGGATCATGTGTGCGCCTATTTGGACGATTCGGGGGAGATGGCTGTTCAACCCTGGCTGAGGATAATCAGGCCGACAATGACGGTGCCAAGGCCAATGGCCTTGGCCATCGTGAAGGTTTCGCCGAACAAGGGCACGGCGATGATGCAGACCAGCAGGAAATTCAGGGCCATGAATGGATAGGCCTTGCTGAGCTCAAGCCGCGACACGGCGAGCATCCAGCACAGCGAGGCGGCAAACGCGGCCACGAAGGCGGATATCACCCACGGCTGCAGCAGCAGCTGGATGACGACGGGAAGTTTTACGAAATAGCCTTCATCGGCGGGCTTGAAGATCGATGCCTGCCATTTGATGACCAGCTGGCCATAGCTGGTTAGCAGGACGGTCATTCCGACCATCAGCCAGGGAAACACCTTGCTCATCCCAGGTCCTCCTTCAACCCAAGGCGACGGTCCAGATGGTAGGTGTCGTAGGCCTTGAAGAGCCTCAATCCCGCCCGTGACCACTGGCGCTGGACCGTATAGTTCCAGATCTGGGTGGAGATGATCAGCTCCTGCATCGACATCCGGGTGTAGTGATGCTGGATGTGACGCAACAGCTTTCCATACAGGCCCCTGCGTTCGTAGTCCGGATGTACGGCATTGAGGACGATCTCGACCGTTGACGGGCCAATATCACAGGTCGCGAATCCGGCGACCGTGCCTTCCTCGGATACCACCCAGGTCTGGCTGTCTTCCCGCTCGCCTTCCAGCCGACTCAGAGCCCATTCTACGTACCCGGCCAGTATCAGGTCGCGGGGCAGCAATGGGTTCGCCGAATAATGCGCACGGTAGTTGGCAAACCCCATCGCCGCAATTTCAGCGATTGCCTGGCGATGTTCCGCGGTCGCGGGACGCACCTGGAGCTCGGGGCTGGTGTTCGTCGAATCAAGCGCTGCGGAGTAGTAGACCAGGGTATCTGCGTGAATGACTTGATGGCCGCGCCGCTGCAAGGCGGTGGCCAGCGAGGTTTCGCCTGCCGGAACGCGGAAGATCACCAGGTCCGCCTGATCCGCCTCAATCTCTTCGACCAGAAGCCGTGCGTCGTCGATCGATTCCAGCGTACCGCGTGACACCTGGATGTCGAACCGGCGCGAATCCAGGGCCGCGTGGTGGAAGTGCTTCTGTGCGTTCATCGCACCTGCTTCCGTGTGTCCTGCCAGATCAGGTATTGCGGCCGCTTCTTGGCCTCCCCGTGAACGCGACCCAGATACAGCCCCAGCACGCCGATGCAGGCCATGACGATGCTTCCGACGAGCCAGATGGACGCGATGATGCTGGTGAAGCCGGCGACGCGGATGTCGCCCGAGCTGTATCGATACACGCTGTAGACCGCAAACGCAGCTGCAATGGCGGCAATCGCAAGTGCTGCGGTCATCACCAGCCTCAGTGGCTTATCGGAAAAGGAGAGGGCGATGCGGGTCGCCATCTGCAGCAGCTTTCCGAGGCTGTAGCTGCTCTTGCCTTCGGTTCTGCGCCCATGCGAGACCTCCACCTTGCGGGTCTGGAAACCAGTCCAGCGCACCAGTAAGGGCAGGAACCGATCCGACTCGGGCATGTCGTTCAATGTGTCGACGACTTTGCGGCTGTAGGCGCCAAAGTTCGCGGTACTGTGGTCATACTGGGTGTCGGTCAACCAGCCAAGCGTCCGGTAGAACAGCTGGGAGCCGGTTCTTTTGCTCCAGCTGTCCTGGCGATCCACGCGCTGACCAAGAACGACCTCGACGTCGCCTTCAAGCGCGGCGAGCAGCTTCGGAATCTCTTCCGGGACATCCTGGAGGTCGCAGTCCATGACGATCATGTGCTGGCCCTTGGCGTGCGCGAGTCCCGCGCTGATCGCCGCATGTTGCCCGAAGTTACGTGCAAGGCGCAGTCCGCGCACCCGGGGGTTGAGCTGCGACAGCTCCACTATCCGCTGCCACGCCTGATCGGGACTGTTGTCGTCCACCAGCAGGATTTCATGCGTGCGATTGGAGAGCTGCAGCGCGCAGGTCACGCGGTCTACGAGTTCCTCGAGGCAGTTTCTGCAGCCATACACGGGAACGACGACCGAGACATCCAGGTTCGGCTGGGTCGTTTCAAGAGCGTGTTCCGCCGTTGTCGACGTCGTGTTCAATATTCTGACTCGGAAGTGCTGCATGGGGGAACGCGCAATCAAGTTACGGCAACAGCGTGAACAGAATTGGACAAAGGCGTGAACGGGCCGCCCACCTGGCTGAAGTGGGCTAGCCCGAACCTGGGGCGATCCGGCCAGGGGCGGGCCGTTCACCGGGCGCTAGTGTATTTTGAGCGCGCCGATTTTCACACTTTTTTCCGCAGGGCACCTCAAATGAACCGGCAGCTCCCCGGCGACGGCGGTCAGAAGCTCGGTCGGCAGGTCGGCGGTCATCAAGTTGTCCCCAACCACCGTCGGGGCCCAGGTCGAGCCGATCTGGACTTCCGGGCTTCCGCGCAGGCTGTTGAATGTGATCCAGATGCTGCTGCGGCCCTCGGGTGTGGCATTAAAGGCCTGGCCTACCTGGGCTGTGCTCGGCCCCCATGACTTGACCGAGAATTCGCAACTCTTGTAGTTGCTCACGATGTTCAACGGCGCCATGTCGCGGGTCAGCGATTCCGAACCCGCCAACCGCAGGTAGTACCCGGAGCCGGCCACCAGATCCTGGCGGATAAGCCGGTTCTTTGTGTGCTCGGCCCACGCCTCATCGCAGCCAGGGTGCGCTCGAGGCGCGCCCTGTGTCCCACAGTTGAACCATTTATCGTCGATGTTGGCCAGCAGCTGGCCCAGGACCGGGCGGACCACGATGCGGGAGGTACCGCGTACCTGCGGCAACAGGCGGGGGCGATGCAGTTGCTTGCCGATGACACCGGCAAGCTGGAACAGCGGGACGTCATTGGGCAGGTGAACCGGCCCTTCCTCGCCATCGATGATAAGTAGCGGCACCCGGGCCATTCCGATCTGGTGCCGCGTCATCGGTCCATCGAACTGCCCCGACACCTTGCCATTGAGTCGCTTGTAAACATCCGGCTGGCTGTCCAGTACGGGGGCGTGATCGCCGAAGATCACGATCAGCGCATCCGGATCCGCAGCCAGAACGTGCTCGGTCCAGTCCATGACGGCGGCCGTGGTGTAAGCACTGGCATTGAGGTAGTTGGGGAGGAGCTTAAGCCCGTCTCCGGTGAAGGCGACTTTATCGGGGCGGCGCTTGGTGTCGCGGGTATATCCCCAGTGCGACGAAAGCGAGACGATGTAGTTGAAGGTCGGGCGAGCGGACTGGGCCGCGAGCATCGGCAGGTTCTGGTTGAACATCGATCCATCGGCCAGGAACGGGCCATCCAGGTCGTCGAGATTGAATGCATCCACTGCATTGAACTCCTCGAAACCCACGCGAGCATACGCTTCGTTCCGTCCCCAGTTGGAGGCGCGGTGCGGATGGCTGGCCATGGTGCGATAACCCAACTTCTGGAACAGGCCAGGCAGACAGGGTGTGGTGTTCTTCAGGGTTTCCAGGAACGCAATCGAATTCGAGGGGGCCGGCAGCGCACAAAGAACCTCGAACTCCGCATTGGCGGTTGCACCGCCGATCACCGGCGAGAGGCCATGAGGCTTGCCCGCACGTTCCCACAACGCGCGGAAGCGCGGGTCGAGGGCGTCTTCCGTGCCTTCCAGTCCGTCGAGTACGCTGGTGTCCCAGATTGATTCGAGCAGGACGATGTGTACGTTACGGCTTGGCTTGGGGCCAGTGTCTGCGCTCCACCGTTCCGGCGAGGTCGAAGCAACTTCGTCGAAGTCGGGAATGTAGCCGATGTCCCGGCGCATGTCCTGCCAGTCTTTCAGCAGGTATAGCAGGCCTCCCTCTGCCTTGAGCCGTTCCAGCTGTGCACCGTTTCGCGTGGTTTCATCATAGTTTTTCGTGGTCCGCTTGTCTGCGTCGGCGTTGTCGACCAGCCGTCCGATCGGCTCGACCCACGCGCCAGAGCTGAGCACGAGAAGTACCGAGTAGCCCAGGCCCAGTCCTAGCGGCAGGACCGAGCGCCTGCGCGGTTTGAAGCAAAACAGCAGTAGCACGCTGAGCGCCACCAGCAGTACTCCGCCCACGACCAGGTAACGGCCGGACAGCGTGCTGATGAGGAGTGGGACGGCTTCGAAATCGGTGGCCTGGATCGGCGCCTTCATCGCTGCGACCTTCACGGCGTGGCCGATCAGCAGCAGGTGGCACAGGGCCGCGTTGGTCACGCACGCCCATACGACGTTACGGAACGAAGGAGCCAGCAGGACGAAAATGGGGGCTACCAGCAATGCCGTAACGAAGATGGCCCCCGCGCGGTAGTCGAGGAAGAACGCGTGCTGCGCGATCAGGCTTGCGGAGATGCAGCTGGCAGCGGTGACGGCGATCTGCAGCAGATCAATGGGGCGGTAGCGGGGCGGGATCGGTGATTGCAAATTCTGTAGTGCCATTTTTTCTCCAAGCAGGCCGATACCTCTACAGGCAGCCTGCGCTGGTTGGTTCCAGGTGATGGGTAGTCCGGCATCCTATGTGACAGTTGCGTGGCACGGGAGGTGACTAAAGACATGCCCCAGTCAGCTTGGGGCATGCGTTCCAGACGATCAGAGCAGGCGCGTGGCCTGGCTGCGAGGGCTCAACCCAATGCGGCTTCCAGCTCCGGCAGCAGCGTGAACAGATCCCCCACCAGCCCGATATCGGCGATCTCGAAGATCGGCGAGTCCGGGTCCTTGTTGATCGCCACGATGGTGCCGGCGTCCTTGATCCCGGTCAGGTGCTGGATGGCGCCGCTGATGCCCACCGCCACGTACAGCTCCGGCGAGATGATCTTGCCGGTCTGGCCCACCTGCAGGTCGCTCGGCACGTAGCCGGCATCCACCGCAGCACGCGAGGCGCCCACGGCCGCGCCGAGCTTGTCGGCCAGCTGGAAGATCACCTTGAAGTTCTCTTCCGAGCCCACGCCACGACCACCGGAGACCACGCGCTTGGCGCTCTGCAGGTCCGGGCGGTCGGTGGCACCGGCCGCCAGGCCGATGAAGCGGGTGTGGGTCGGCAGGGCCGCGTCCACGCTGGCTGCTTCCACTGCGGCGCTGCCGCCGGTGGCCGCTTCCGGCCAGGACGCCGCACGCACAGTGGCAACCACGATCTGGTCGGCCGGTACGTCCACGGTGATGATGGCGTTGCCCGCGTAGATCGGGCGCTTGAAGCTGTGGCTGCCTTCAACGGTCATCAGGTCCGACACCTGGTTCACGCCCAGCAGGGCGGCCACGCACGGCATCAGGTCCTTGCCGAAGGTGGTTGAAGGACCGAACACGTGGGTGTAGCCCTTGGCTAGCTGTGCAATCTGCGGGGCCAACACCTGAGCCAGCGCCTGCGCGTTGGCCGGGTTGGCCACGGTCAGGACCTTGGCCACGCCTGCCAGGCTGGCGGCCTGGGCGGCAACGGCAGCCGGGTCGGCGGCCAGCACCAGCACGTCGATGCTGGCGCCGCTGATGGCGGCGGCCGCGCTCACGGTCTTGGCGGTAGCGGCGTTGAGTTTGCCGTCATGGTGTTCGGCGACAACGAGGATCTTGGTCATTACAGCAACCCCTTCTGCTTGAGTGCGGCGACCAGTTCGGCCGCGTCCTTGACCATTACGCCCTTGCTGCGCTTGGACGGCGCGGCGTACTGGGTGGTCTTGAACGTATCCGCGGCTTCAACGCCCAGGTCGGCCAGCTGCAGGGTCTCCAGCGGCTTGGCCTTGGCCTTCATGATGTCGGGCAGCTTGATGAAGCGCGGTTCGTTCAGGCGCAGGTCGGTGGTGACCACGGCCGGCAGGTCCACTTCCAGCGTTTCCAGGCCGGCGTCGACCTCCCGGGTGACCGTGGCCTTGCCGTCGGCGATGTCCAGCTTGCTGGCGAAGGTCGCCTGCGGGCGGCCCCACAACGTGGCCAGCATCTGGCCGGTCTGGTTGGCGTCGTCGTCGATGGCCTGCTTGCCCAGGATCACCACGTCCGGTTGTTCCTTCTCGACCAGCTTGAGCAGGGTGCGCGCAGCGGTCAGCGGCTGGATCGCCTGGTCGGTGACCACGTGGATGGCGCGGTTGGCGCCCATGGCCAGGCCATTGCGCAGGTGCGCCTGGGCGTCGGCGGGGGCGATGGTGGCGACGATCACCTCCGTGGCGATGCCCTTGTCGCGCAGGCGCAGGGCTTCTTCCAGGGCGATTTCATCGAAGGGATTGGGGGACAGCTTGACGCCGTCGGTGACCACGCCGGAACCGTCCGGCTTGACCTGAATGCGGACGTTGTAGTCCACCACGCGCTTGTACGCGACGAGGATTTTCATCTGGTGCGGGATCCTTGTAGTGCCGGCCGCTGGCCGGATCACATTTACTGGAAAACGTCCGGTTCCTGGGAAAGCAACCGGTTCGGGGGTGGGACTGCGATTCTAACTGGCTCGGACCAACCATGCTAATGCGTATGGTCGTGCTGCTTTGCGGCAGTACTTGGCGTAAATTTTCCCGTTCACATTGGGCAAGAGGTCGTATACAGGGGCCCGATGTATGCTGTGTGGCTGTACAGCCACCCCTGCGGGGCGGCGTTCCCAGGATCAATACCGAACAGGAGAACGGGTAGTGCCCACATGGCTTGTCACCGGCGGAGCCGGATTCATTGGCGGTAATTTTGTCCTCGAAGCTGTCGCCAAAGGCGCACGGGTCATCAATTTGGACGTGCTTACCTATGCGGGCAATCTGAATACCCTCGCGTCGCTGGAGGGCAACCCAAACCATGTGTTCGTCCAGGGTGATATCGGCGACCGTGACCTCGTGGCCCGTCTGTTGGCCGAGCACCGGCCCGACGCGGTGTTGAATTTCGCAGCCGAAAGCCATGTGGACCGCTCCATTGATGGTCCCGGCGCGTTCATCCAGACCAACGTGGTGGGCACCCTGGGGCTGCTCGAGGCGGTGCGCGACTACTGGAAGGCACTGCCGGCCGACAAGGGCCCGGCGTTCCGCTTCCTGCATGTGTCCACCGATGAGGTGTACGGCACCCTGGGTGAAACCGGCAAGTTCAGCGAAACCACCCCATACGCGCCCAACTCGCCGTACTCGGCGTCCAAGGCTGCCTCGGACCACCTGGTGCGTGCGTTCCACCACACCTACGGGTTGCCGGTGCTGACCACCAACTGCTCCAACAATTACGGCCCGTACCACTTCCCTGAAAAGCTCATCCCGCTGGTGATCGCAAAGGCGCTGGCCGGCGAACCGCTGCCGGTGTACGGCGACGGCAGGCAGGTGCGCGACTGGCTGTTCGTTTCAGACCACTGCGAGGCCATCCGTACCGTGCTGGCCAAGGGCCAGGTCGGCGAGACCTACAACGTGGGCGGCAATTCCGAGAAGGAAAACATCGAAGTCGTCAACGCGATCTGCACGCTGCTCGATGCGCGTCGCCCGCGCGCCGATGGCCAGCCGCGCAGCAGCCAGATCACCTACGTCACCGACCGCCCGGGGCATGATCGTCGCTACGCGATCGATGCGTCCAAGCTCAAGGACCAGCTCGGCTGGGAGCCCAAGTACACCTTCGAGCAGGGCATCGCGTTCACGGTCGATTGGTACCTGGACAACCAGGAGTGGGTCAACGGCGTTCTGGACGGCAGCTACCGTCTGCAGCGCATCGGCACCAGCGCCTGAAGGGATTACTTTCATGACTCAACGCAAAGGCATCATCCTGGCGGGCGGCTCCGGCACGCGCCTCTACCCGATCACCAAGGGCGTCAGCAAGCAGCTGCTGCCGGTGTACGACAAGCCGATGATCTACTACCCGCTCAGCGTGTTGATGTTGGCCGGCATCCGCGAAGTGCTGATCATCAATACGCCGCACGAACAGGTGTTGTTCCAGGCGCTGCTGGGCGACGGCTCTCAGTGGGGAATGAACATCGAATACGCCGTGCAGCCGAGCCCGGACGGGCTGGCGCAGGCGTACCTGATCGGCCGGGATTTCCTGGCCGGCATGCCCAGTTGCCTGGTCCTGGGTGACAACGTCTTCCATGGCCATGGCCTGACCGACGTGCTCAAGCGCGCGGACGCGCGCGAAACCGGTGCAACGGTGTTCGGCTACTGGGTCAACGATCCGGAGCGCTACGGCGTGGCGGAATTCGACAAGGACGGAAAGGTCATCGGGCTGGTGGAGAAACCGGTCCAGCCGCGTTCCAACTATGCGGTGACTGGACTGTACTTCTATGACGGGAAGGCGAGCGATTACGCCGCTGAACTGAAGCCGTCACCGCGCGGTGAACTGGAAATCACCGATTTGAACCAGCGTTACCTCAATGAAGGTGCATTGAACCTGGAGCCGCTTGGCCGCGGCTATGCATGGCTCGATACCGGTACGCATCAGTCATTGCTGGATGCCTCCAACTTCATCGAAACCATCCAGACCCGCCAGGGCTTGCAGGTTTGCTGCCCGGAGGAAATCGCCTTCGGCCTGGGTTGGATCACCGCCGAACAGCTGGAGGCGCTGGCCGCGCCGTTGATCAAGAATGAATACGGCCAGTACCTCCACAAACTGGCAATGCGTGGGGCCGTGCCGTGAAGATCATTGAAACCAAGTTGCCCGGTTGCGTGGTGATCGAGCCGGCGGTATTCGGCGACGAGCGGGGCTTCTTCTTTGAAACCTGGAATGCCGAGCGGTTCGGCCAGCACGGCCTGCCGACGACGTTCGTGCAGAGCAACGTCTCCACCTCCGCCAGGGGCGTGCTGCGTGGCCTGCATTACCAGTGGCCGCGCCCGCAGGGCAAGCTGGTCAGCGTGCTGGAAGGCGAGGTCTATGACGTGGCCGTGGATATCCGCCGCGACTCGCCGACGTTCGGCCAGTGGGAAGCGGTGGTGCTCAGCGCCGAGAACAAGAAACAGTTCTGGATCCCGGAAGGGTTCGCGCACGGGTTTGCCGTGCTGTCCGAGCGGGCGGTGTTCAGCTACCTGTGTACCGAGGTCTATCTGAAGGACTTCGATGCCGGTGTGCGCTGGAACGACGCCGATATCGCGGTGGACTGGCCGATCAGCGGCCCGACCCTGTCGGCCAAGGACGAAGCCGCGCCGTTCCTGAAAGACATTGCCGACGATCGTCTGCCGGTCTTCACCGCATGACGGTGCTGGTGTTTGGCGGCAACGGCCAGCTGGGCCAGGAGCTGTTGCGCGCGCTGGCACCGCTGGGACCCGTGGTGGCGACTACCCGCAATGGCCAGCTGCCTGATGGAAGCCCGTGCGAGGTTGCCGATTTCAACGCGCCCGACGCACTGGCTGCGGTGCTCGAACGCATCCAGCCGACGGTGGTGGTGAATGCCGCCGCCTACACGGCAGTGGACCGCGCAGAGGGCGAGCGTGATGCCGCCTGGCGCGCCAATGCCGAGGCTCCGGGCGTGATTGCGCGCTGGTGTGCGGCGGCAGGCGTGCCGTTGGTCCATTACTCCACCGACTACGTGTTCGATGGGCAGGGCCGCCGCCCGTATCGCGAAGACGATGCCACCGCACCGCTGGGCGTTTACGGTGAAAGCAAGCTGGCCGGAGAGGACGCCGTGCGGGCGGCCGGCGGCCGCCACCTGATCTTCCGCACCGCGTGGGTGTACGCCCCGCACAGCGCCAACTTTCTGCGCACCATGCTGCGCGTCGGCGCCGAGCGCGATGTGCTGCGCGTGGTGGCCGACCAGGTGGGAACGCCCACGCCCGCTGCGCTCATTGCCGATGTGACCGCGCAGGTGCTGCAGCACCGGGGGGAACTGTCCGGCACGTGGCACCTCACTGCGGAGGGCGAAACCAGTTGGCATGGCTTTGCCGAAGCCATTTTTGCCGAGGCGGTCGCCGCAGGAAAACTGGCGCGTGCGCCGACGGTGGAGGCGATCACCACCGCCGAATACCCGACCCCGGCCAAACGGCCAGCCTACTCGCACCTGGACGTGGCCAGGATCCAGTCGGACTTCGGTATCGCGCTGCCCCGCTGGCAGGACGGGTTGAAGCGTGTGATTGCCGAGATTTGAGCAGCCACGCAGGGCGTGGCTCTACGCACAGGAAAAAACCCGGCATCGCCGGGTTTTTTTTGAGGCATGCATCAGCGGCTCAGCTGCGCCCGTAGGTGTCTTCGAAGCGCACGATGTCATCCTCGCCGAGGTAGCTGCCCGACTGCACTTCGATCAGTTCCAACGGCAGCTTGCCCGGGTTGCGCAGCCGGTGGGTCACGCCCAGGGGAATGTAGGTGCTCTGGTTCTCGCCCAGCAGGATCACCTCATCACCGCGGGTGACCTCGGCGGTGCCGCTGACCACCACCCAGTGTTCGGCGCGGTGGTGGTGCATCTGCAGGCTCAGCGTGCCGCCGGGCTTGACCGTGATCCGCTTGACCTGGAAACGATCGCCGCTGTCGATCGAGTCGTAGGCGCCCCACGGGCGGTACACCTTGCGGTGCCAGGTCGCTTCGGGCCGTTCGTCGGCCTTGAGCCGTGCCACCACCTGCTTGATCTCCTGCATGCGGTCGCTGCGGCCCACCATCACCGCATCATCGGTCTCCACCACGATCACGTCATCCAGGCCGACCAGCGCGATCAGGCGCTCGCCGTAGGCATACGTATTGCGGCAGTCGATGGCGATGACATCGCCATGATGGGCGTTGCCATCGGCATCCTGTTCCGACACATCGCGCAGCGCGGTCCACGAACCGACGTCGTTCCAGCCCGCATCCAGCGGCACCACCACGGCATCGGCGGTCTTTTCCATCACCGCGTAGTCGATGGAATCGGCCGGCACGGCCGCGAAGGCCTCCTTGTCCAGACGGGTGAAGTCGGTGTCGCGGCGTGCCAGCTGCCAGGCGTTGCGGCTGGCGGCCAGCATGGCCGGCTGGAAGCGTTCCAGCTCGGCCAGGTAGCGGGAGGCTTTGAACAGGAACATGCCGCTGTTCCAGAAGTACTCGCCGGATTGCACGTACTGCAGGGCAGTGTCGGCATCCGGTTTCTCGACAAAGCGATCCACCGCGCGCACTGCATCGCCGGAAGACGCCTTGATGTAGCCGTAGCCGGTTTCCGGGCCCGTGGGCACGATGCCGAAGGTGACCAGCTTTCCGTCCTGTGCGGCAGGCAATGCACGCATCACGGCCGCACGGAAGGCGGCTTCATCGGCAATCACGTGGTCCGACGGCAACACCAGCAGCACCGGGTCGCCATCTTCCAGCGTGGCTTCGAGCGCGGCCACCGCGATCGCCGGCGCGGTATTGCGCCCGACCGGTTCCAGCAGGATGGCCTGCGGCTGCACATCCAACTGCTGCAGCTGCTCGGCGGCGACGAAGCGGTGCTCCTCGTTGGCTACCACTAGCGGTGCGCGTCCTGCGATGGGTGCCACGCGCTGCCAGGTGGCCTGCAGCATGGTCTGCTCGCCGGCCAGCGCCAGGAACTGCTTGGGATAGGCTTCGCGCGACAGCGGCCACAGCCGTGTGCCGGAGCCGCCAGACAGGATTACCGGAAGGATGTCGTTCATCGGGCCATGCCTCAGGATGCCTTGAGCAACTGGGAAATTTCATCGGTACGCTGCTGCAGCAGCGCGGCATCGCCACGCGCTTCCACGTTCAGCCGCAGCAGCGGCTCGGTGTTGGAGCTGCGCAGGTTGAAGCGCCACTGGCCAAAATCGGCGCTGATCCCGTCGGTATGGTCCAGCACCGGCGATTGCGCGGCGTAGTGCTCCATCACGCGGGCAACGGCGGCTTTGGCATCGGTGACCTTGAAGTTGATCTCGCCGCTGCACGGGAACTTCTGCATGCGCGCTTCCACCAGGTCGGCCAGCGAACGCCCGGATTCGGATACCAGTGCGGCGATGAGCAACCACGGAATCATGCCCGAGTCGGCATAGGCGAACTCGCGGAAATAATGGTGCGCGCTCATTTCGCCGCCATACACGGCGTTCTCGCTGCGCATCTTTTCCTTGATGAAGGCGTGCCCGCTCTTGCACAGCACCGCTTCGCCGCCGGCTTCTTCCACCATCTCGATGGTGTTCCAGAGCAGGCGCGGGTCGTGCACGATCTTGCCGCCCGGCTGGCGGGCCAGGATCGCCTGGGCGAGCAGGCCGACCAGGTAATAGCCTTCGATGAAGCGGCCGGAATGGTCGAAGAAGAAGCAGCGGTCGAAGTCGCCGTCCCAGGCAATGCCGAAGTCCGCGCCATGTTCGCGCACGGCCTGTGCGGTCAGCGCCCGGTTTTCCGGCAGCAGCGGGTTGGGAATGCCGTTGGGGAAGCTGCCATCGGGTTCGTGCGCGATGCGGATGAACTGGAACGGCAGGTGCGGGGCCAGCAGGTCGACGATGGTGCCGGCGCCGCCGTTGCCCGCGTTGACCACCAGCTTCAGCGGCTTGAGCGCGGCGCGGTCCACGTAGCTGAGCAGGTGCTCGATATAGGCGCCCTTGTCGGTATGCGATTCGATGCCCGCCTTGGGCGCCACGGCAGGTGCAGTGTCGGCCTCGACCGCGTCGGAAATCGCGAACAGGCCGGTGTCCGAGCTGATCGGCCGGGCCTGCTGCTTGACCAGCTTCATGCCGTTGTAATCCATCGGATTGTGGCTGGCCGTGACCATCACCCCGCCAGCCGCCTTCAGATGGTCAACCTGGAAGTAGACCTCTTCGGTGCCGCACAGGCCGATGTCCAGCACCTCGCGACCGGCTCCGCGCAGGCCGGCGGCCAGCGCATCCTGCAGGGCGGGGCTGGTCAGGCGCACGTCATGACCCACCACCACCGTGCCCGGCTCCAGCTGGGCAGCCAGGGCCACGCCGATCCGGCGCGCCAGCTCTTCGTTCAGCTCGTCCGGCACGCGGCCGCGGATGTCGTATGCCTTGAATGCGGGGAGGGTCATCGCTGGTCCTTTCCAAAGTCAGTAGTTAAGTTTAGCTGCTGTCTTGTATGGGAATCGTTTTCAGCCGGGGGGATTCCCGACAATGGCTACAATGGGCCCTTACATCAACGAGGTGAGGGCGTAGATGAGCAAGTCCCCAGACAACGGCGGCAAGCGCGGCAAGCGCTACGCCAGCGCCGCCGAGGCGCTGCAGGGTGCGGTGGCCGACGGCCAGACCCTCGCGGTCGGCGGCTTCGGCCTGTGCGGCATTCCCGAGGCGTTGATCGCCGCGTTGCGCGATATCGGGGTCAAGGGCCTGACGGTGATCTCCAACAATGCGGGCGTGGACGGGTTCGGTCTTGGTCAGCTGCTGGAAACGCGGCAGATCAGCAAGATGATTTCGTCCTATGTGGGCGAGAACAAGGAATTTGAACGCCAGTACCTGGCCGGCGAGCTGCAGCTGGAGTTCAACCCGCAGGGCACCCTGGCCGAGCGCCTGCGTGCCGGCGGTGCCGGCATTCCGGCCTTCTTCACCGCTACCGGCTACGGCACGGTGGTGGCCGAGGGCAAGGAAACCCGCGAATTCGATGGCAAGCACTACGTGATGGAAACCGCGCTGCGCGCCGACGTGGCGCTGGTCAAGGCATGGAAGGCCGACGAGGCCGGCAACCTGGTGTTCCGCAAGACCGCACGCAACTTCAACCCGGCCTGCGCGATGGCGGGCAAGTTGTGCGTGGTCGAGGTCGAGGAAGTGGTGCCGGTCGGCAGCATCGACCCGGATCAGGTCCACCTGCCGGGCATCTACGTGCACCGCATCGTGCACAACCCCACCCCTGAAAAACGCATTGAACAGCGCACCGTACGTGCGGAGGGCAACTGACATGGCATGGACCCGCGACGAAATGGCGCAACGCGCCGCCCGCGAGCTGACCGACGGCGCGTACGTGAACCTGGGTATCGGCCTGCCTACCCTGGTGGCCAACCATATTCCTGAGGGCGTGGATGTCTGGCTGCAGTCGGAAAACGGCCTGCTCGGCATCGGCCCGTTCCCGACCGAAGCCGAAGTGGACGCTGATCTGATCAACGCCGGCAAGCAGACGGTCACCGCGCGCAAGGGTGCCAGCTATTTTGGCAGTCACGACAGCTTCGCGATGATCCGCGGCGGTCACGTCAACCTGGCCATCCTCGGCGCGATGCAGGTCACCGACAAGGGCGATCTGGCCAACTGGATGGTGCCGGGCAAGATGGTCAAGGGCATGGGCGGTGCGATGGATCTGGTGGCTGGGGTGCAGCGTGTGGTGGTGCTGATGGAGCACACCGCCAAGAACGGCGAGCACAAGATTCTGCCCGAGTGCAGCCTGCCGCTGACCGGCGTGGGCGTGGTCGATCGCATCATTACCGATCTGGCGGTGTTCGACGTGGCCGAAGACGGGCTGGTGCTGGTGGAAGCGGCACCGGGTGTGGGCATGGACGAGCTGGCGGAAAAGACCGGCGTCCGCTTCCGTAGCTGAGCCTGGTGCGGTTGGCGCCCGGGTCCGGGCGCCGGCGGAATGCTAGACTTTTCGGTTTGGTGTTGGTGAATCTGGAAGGCTGCCGTGATCAAACCCGGGAAGGGTAACCACCCCGTTCTGCAACGCTGGCTGGCCGGTCTGGTGATCGGGGCGGCGCTGTTGGCGGGTCTGCGTGGCATCGCCAAGGACATCGAGTTCGACCGATCGCTGCTCGGCCAGGCGTTCGTTGCAGACGCCGGCTGGACGCAATCGGTACCTGTCGAAGTGGTCGAAGCCCGCGAATTGCTCGCCCGCCATGACCCGGGCCGCCGGCCTATCGCGCTGGACCGGAGCCTGTGGGAGGACCCGCTGGTGCGTGAGCGGCTGTGGGATGGGCTGTACCCCCGCCGTGTCGTGTGGGCCGAAAACGGCCTCATGCTTTTCAGGACCACCGCAGCTGTGCCGGATCACTGCACCGACATCGCAAGGAGTGAGCGCATTGTTCTCGTTGACTGCCCCTGATGCCGGCGCGCGTGCCGCGCTGGGCATGCTGGTCGGCGTACTCCTCTGCTACGCCTTCGCCGCGTTTGGCTGGATAGGGCTGCCCACGCAGCTTGCCTTCATCGCCGTGCTCGGCTGCGCGGCGTGGTCGCTGCTGGCGCTGCGCGACGGCCGTACGGCGTGGATGATCGGCATCGTCGCCGTGCTGCTGGTCTTCGCGCTGGGCAGCCCCACCGACGAATGGGATCCGCGCTCGATCTGGCTGTTCCAT
Organism: Stenotrophomonas sp. AB1(2024); assembly: GCF_037482345.1. NCBI lineage: Bacteria > Pseudomonadati > Pseudomonadota > Gammaproteobacteria > Lysobacterales > Lysobacteraceae > Stenotrophomonas > Stenotrophomonas sp. AB1(2024). Next base: position 1,367,063 of record NZ_JBBHKO020000001.1, on the reverse strand, counting down.
GCCAAGCGGATCTACCTCGAGGGGTCGCTCTACACCCAGCTGGACGACTACGCCGTCTTCAGCCACAACGACTATCCCTCGCTGATGCCGCTGTGGTCGGCCACGGCGGCCAAGCTGGTCGGCCACTGGAACGAGATCTTTCCCAAGGCGGCCGCCACACTGCTGCTGTTGCCGCCCCTGCTGCTGATCGCGCGCAGCCTGCGTACGTGGTGGGCGGCCGGTCTGGTGGCGGTGGTGGTGGTGAAGGTGGGCGGACGGTATCTGGTTGACGGGTACATGGACGGCTTTCTGGCCGTCTACGCGGTCGCCGCGCTTGCCATGGCGACCCAGCCGCGCCGGCAGGACAACCGCACTGCGTGGTTCAACCTGGCGGCCTATGCGGCGCTTTCCGCCGTGCTGACCCTGATCAAGAACGAAGGCGCCGTGCTGGCGATCCTGGTGGCCGTCTTCGCGGTGGCGACCGGCGTGCTGCGCGACCGCCGCATGCCGTGGGGCCTGGTGGCCGCGTTCGCGCTTTCGATGCTGCCGCTGCTGGCATGGAAGCTGTCCGTGGCCGGCGCGCACCTGGGCAACGACCTGGCGCAGAGCGATCTGAAGGGCCAGTTGTTGGCGCGCCTGCCCGACCTCTCGCAGAGCGCGCTGATCCTGAAGGCCCTGCTGCGCAGCGACGCATGGATACCCCTGGTGCTGCTGTTGGGCCTGTGGACGCGGACTTGGCGCACGCCCGCCGCACGCGCCGCGCTGCTGGTCGCCGTGGCCTACCTGGGCGTGCTGTTCGCGGTGTACCTGAGCACCCCGCATGACCTGGAATGGCACCTGGCCACCAGTGCCCGCCGCGTTGCGCTGCCGGTGCAGTTGCTGTTGATGTACGCAGTGCTGGTGCTGCTGGACCAGTGGAGATCGGCTGGATCGCGCAATACGGCAGGAGAACAGCATGCTTGAGTCCAGTGAGTCGTTCGTGGTGGTGACGCCGGTCTACGAGGACCACGTGGCCTCGACCCGGTTGTTCGCCGAGCTGGCGCGCCTGTATGGCGACCGCGTCTTCGTGGTGGCGGTGGACGACGGTTCGATCCGCGAACCGGTGCAGCCGTTCCAGCTGTCCGGCTCGGGGGTCAGCGGCGTGGTGCTGAAACTGCGCCGCAATGTCGGCCATCAGAAGGCAATCGCGGTCGGCCTCGGCTATGTCGAAGAGAACCTGCCCGACGCGCAGCGGGTCATCGTGATGGACTCCGACGGCGAGGACCTGCCGGAAACCATTGCCGAACTGCTGGACGCAGCCCGCGACGAGAACGTCGACGTGGCGGTGGCGCGGCGCAGGAGCCGGGTGGAAACCCTGCGCTTCCGCACCTTCTATGTCGTCTACAAATTCATCTTCCAGCTGCTCACCGGGCGCACCATCAGCTTCGGCAACTTCATGGCGATCAAGGTCAGTGCGCTGCACCGGCTCAACGCGATGCACGAGGTCTGGACCCATGTGGCCGCAGGCCTCATCGCCAGCAAGCTGCGCCTGGCGGTGTGCTCGATCGACCGTGGGCCGCGCTACGCCGGGCAGAGCAAGATGAATTTCGTGGGGCTGACCCTGCATGGGTTCCGCGCGCTGATGGTGTTTGCCGAGGATGTCCTGGTACGGGTGGGCCTGATGTGCGTACTGGTCTCCTCGGCATCGATCGTGCTGGCCGTGGTGGCCACCCTGCTCAAGCTGGCTGGCTACGCCACGCCGGGCTGGTTCTCGATGGCGCTCGGGGTCCTGTTCCTGGTGTTCCTGCAGACCGGCACGCTTACCCTGATGACGCTGATGCTCAGTGGCATCGTCCGCGGCACCATCCAGAAGCCGGGTGCCTACCGCGAATACCTCGCCGGTGTCACCGCGGTATCCGCCGATGTCGCGCAGCGCTGATATCCGCCAGCTGCTGCGTTATGTCATCAATGGACTGGTGGCGACCGGCGTGCACTTCGCGGTGTTGACCCTGCTGGTGGAGGTGGTGCATGTGCCCTCCAAAGGCGTGGCCAACCTGCTGGCGGCGGCGGTGGCCATCGTGGCGTCCTTCCTGGGCAATCGCTTCTTCGTGTTCGCCGCTACCCAGGCGCGCGCCAGTGGCCAGCTGTGGCGGTTCGTATTGCTGTATGCCGTCATTGCGCTGGTTAACGGCGGGTTGATGGCGTTATGGTCGGACCTGCTGAAGTTCGATTACCGCGTGGGCTTCGTGCTGATCAGCATCATCCAGTTCATCCTTTCGTTCCTGGGTAACCGCCTGTTGGTATTCAAACCATGAAAACCCTGCGCAACGCACTGCTGCTTACCGCCGTCTACGTGGTGCTGTTGCTGGGCATCCATTTCCTGCATGTGCGTTTCTTCAGCGTGGACGTGGTGTTCTACGCGGCGATCGGCGATGCGCTGCTGGCCGCCGTAGTCACCAGCCTGTTGCTGCTGGTGCCCGCGCTGCGCCGCTTCACCCTGGCGGAAAAAGTACTGCTGGTAGCGGTGTGGCTGCTGGGGGGCTACGCCTTCGCGATTTCAGTGCCGACCGTGATCGACCGTTCGCTGTCGTTCTACATCCTGGAAAAGCTGGACCAGCGTGGTGGCGGCATCCGCCAGGACGCCTTCCAGGACGTGTTCACGCAGGAATACATGGTGGAACACCGGCTGGTTGACGTACGGCTGACCGAGCAGGAAAGCTCGGGCACCGTCCGCATCGAGCATGGCTGCGTGCTGCTCACCGACAAGGGCCGCCGGGTCGCGGCCATGAGCCGCTTCTACCGCCAGCACTTCCTGCCCAAACAGCGCCTGCTGCTGGGCAAGTACTCAGACGACCTCACCGACCCGTTCCGCCACAGCCGCCAGGACGTCACCTACCAGTGCCGGTGAAGCAAGGCGGGCCGCATCACCCGGGAACGCATGACCCCAGAACGAAGCGCGCTCTCAGGCGCTCAACAACCCATTGAAATACGCAATAGTCCGCCGCAACCCATCCTCCAGCTTCACCTGCGGTTCCCACCCGCCCAAGCGGCTCTTCGCCAACGTGATATCCGGCTGGCGCTGCATCGGGTCATCCTGCGGCAGCGGCTTGAACACCAGCTTCGACCCCGAATTGGTCAACGCAATCACTGTTTCGGCCAGTTCGCGAATGGTCAGCTCGGCCGGGTTGCCCAGGTTGCACGGCCCGGTGAAATCCTTGTCGGTGGCCATCATGCGGATGAAGCCTTCAATCAGATCGTCCACATAGCAGAACGAACGCGTCTGCTGGCCCTCGCCGTAAATGGTGATGTTCTCGCCGCGCAACGCCTGCACGATGAAGTTGGACACCACACGCCCATCATTGGGGTGCATGCGCGGGCCATACGTGTTGAAGATGCGCGCCACCTTGATGTCCAGCCCATGCTGGCGGTGGTAGTCGAAGAACAGCGTCTCGGCGCAGCGCTTGCCCTCGTCGTAGCACGAACGCGGCCCGATCGGGTTGACGTTGCCCCAGTACTCCTCGCGCTGCGGGTGCACGCTCGGGTCGCCGTAGACTTCGCTGGTGGAGGCCTGGAAGATCCGGCAGTCCAGCCGCTTGGCCAACCCCAGCAGATTGATCGCCCCATGCACCGAGGTCTTGGTGGTCTGCACCGGGTCATGGCTGTAGTGGATCGGCGAGGCCGGGCAGGCCAGGTTCCAGATCTGGTCGACCTCGATGTACAGCGGGAAGGTCACGTCATGGCGCAGGAACTCGAAGTTCGGGTTGGACAGCAGGTGCGCGATGTTGCGCTTGCTGCCGGTGAACAGGTTGTCCGCGCAGACCACTTCGTGGCCCTGCTCGAGCAGGCGCTCGATCAGGTGCGAGCCGAGGAACCCGGCACCACCGGTGACCAGGATGCGCTTGCTGCTGTCATGACTTCTCATTGCGGGTTCTCTGCCTGTAGGCGGCGTGGTCCGGTCGGCGAGCGCAGGAACCGGGCATGCCGCTGATCATGCTGGGGGGAAAGGGCGATTGTAGGCGGGTCAGGTGCGCCCGGCATAGGGATGGGCTGCCGCGCCAGCGTTGATCTGGCCACACGGCGTGGGAAGGCGCCCGACGGGCGCATGCGGGCAATTCACCGCCATGCTAGCGTTCCACCATGGATCTCCACCTCCCCGATGCGTCGGTGCACTGGCATCGCCACTGGCTGGCCACTGACGCGGCCGACGCGCTGCAGCGCCAGCTGCGCGGCGAGGTACCGTGGGAAGTGCATAAGATCCAGATGTTCGGCAGGCAGGTGGATTCGCCTCGCCTGAGCTGCTGGATGGGCGATCCTGCAGCACGTTACCGCTACTCGGGCACCGATTTCGTGCCGCACGCCTGGCACCCGGCATTACGGCCGCTTCGCGCTGCGCTGGCTGAATTCTGCGGGCAGGATTTCAACAGCGTGCTGCTCAACTGCTACCGCGACAACGACGACGGCATGGGCTGGCACAGCGACAACGAATCAGAACTGGGGCCGACGCCGTTGATCGCATCACTGAGCCTGGGCGCTGCACGCCGCTTCCTGCTGCGCCGGCGCGACGACCATGCACGCAAGGCCGAAGTCACCCTCGGCCACGGCGATCTGCTGCTGATGGGCGGGCGCACCCAGACCTTCTACCAGCACGCATTGCCGAAAAGTGCCCGGCCGCTGGCCGAGCGCATCAACCTGACCTTCCGCTGGATAGGAGACCGGGCGTAGAGCCACGCGCTGCGTGGCTTCGCGGTGTCGGATCCGTTCAGCCACGCAGGGCGTGGCTCTACCGCCGGGACGGCGTCTGGCTGTCGGCCTGCCCGGTGGTCAACGTCCAGCCCACCAGCTCGGTGGTCACTGCCTGCAGGCCCTGCTCGAACGCCTGCGCCACATCGGCGGTGCTGGTACTCGGCACCGGCTGTTCCTGGCGGAACGTACGGTCGGCCACCACGCGCTGGTCGACCACATGGATCAGCTTGGCGTTGATCTCGATCAGCGCGGTCGGCGTGGCCTGGCCGCGGTAGTCGGATTCAAAGCGGCGCACATCCAGCGCCAGCTTGTAGTCGGCGCGGATGCCGGTGGTGGCGCGGGCAACGCCGGCAATGCGGCCGGAATCCTCGAACGCACGCACCAGCGCATCGTCCACCATGTCGGTGGCCGGCTGCGCCCAGCTCACGCCCTTGTAAACCTCCAGCTCGCCGGGGTGGGGGCGCACGTTGATGCGCGGGCTGTCGACCACGCGCGCGGCGGTGGACTTGACCAGCACCAGCTGCCAGTCGACCTTCGGCCACGCCGCATCAGGCTGGATGCGCACCACCGGCGAGTAAATGGTGACCGCACTGCGTTCGTTGCTGCCCAGCAGCGAACACGCACCCAGGGCGATCATCAGGCCGGCCGGCAGCAGCAGGCGGGGCAGGGAGGCAGGCAGGAGAGGGAAGCGGCTCATTTGGGTTCGAACTCCTTCGGCGCGTCGCGGCCGAGCAGATAGCGGGCCGGGTTGTTGTCCAAGCGGTCGCTGACCCGGCGCAGGTCGCGGATCAGCCCGCGCAGTTCGGTCAGCGTCGGGCCAAGCTGGGCCAGCCCATCGTTGGCAAAGCTGTTGATGGCTGCGCGGTTCTCGCCCAGGATCGAATCGGCACTGCCGGCAGCCGAATCGAGCTTGGTCAGGGTGGTTTCCAGTTTGTCCAGGATCGGCGGCAGCTGCTGCACCAGGTTCTTGTCCAGCCGTTCGATGGTGCCGTTGGTGGTCTTGAGCGTCACATCCAGGCTGCGCGCGGCATCGCGCGCACTGAGCAGCAGCGCCTGGGTGCCCTGGTCGCGGTCGGCCAGGCCGCCGCTGATGGTTTCCAGGTTGGCCAGGGTGGCGTTGATGCTGGCCACGTTGCGGTCGCTGAGCACCTGGTCCATGCGCTCAACGATGCGGTTGGCCACGTCGGTGATGTTCTGCAGCGCCGAAGGCGTGGTCGGGATGATCGGGGCGGGGTCCTTGTTCACTGCGCTCAGTGCCTGCGCCTGCGGGGTGCCACCGCTGAGCTGGATGATCGACGGCCCGGTCAGGCTGGTGATGGCCAGCTTGGCGCGGGTATCGGTCTTGACCGGCGTGTTGGAATTCAGGCGGATCCGCGCCACCACCTGGCGCGGGTCATCCGGCACCAGGTTCAGTTCGGTGATCGAACCGACCGCGATGCCGTTGTACTGCACCGGGCTGCCCACCGACAGGCCGGTGACGGCTTCGCGGAACACCACCCGGTATTCGGTCCAGGTGCGATCGGAGGAGTACTTGGCCGCCCACAACCCGAAGGCCAGCAAGGCCAGCCCCACAATCAGGGTGAATGCGCCGATCAGTACGTAATTGGCTTTGGTTTCCATGGCTTACTCGCTCTTCTGCTTTGCGGCGCGTGCGGCACGCGCACGCGGTCCGTGGAAATACTCCTGGATCCACGGGTGCTCCAGTTGTTCAATCTCGTGCAGCGGTGCGTTGGCGATCACCTTGTGGTCGGCCAGCACCGCTACCCGGTCGCAGATCGCATACAGCGTATCCAGGTCGTGCGTGATCAACAGCACGGTCAGGCCCAGCGCTTCCTGCAGGGTCTTGATCAGGCGGTCGAACGCGGCCGCGCCGATCGGGTCCAGTCCGGCGGTGGGCTCGTCCAGGAACAGCAGCGGCGGGTCCAGTGCCAGCGCGCGGGCCAGGCCGGCGCGCTTGCGCATGCCGCCGGACAGCTGCGAGGGCAGCTTGTTGATCGCATCGGCCGGCAGGCCGGCCAGCTTCACCTTGAGCAGGGCCAGTTCGTAATGCCAGCGTTCCGGCAGTTCGCCGTGGTGTTCCTTCAGCGGCACCTGCACGTTCTCGCCCACGGTCATCGAGGAGAACAGCGCGCCATCCTGGAACAGCACGCCGGTGTTGCGCTCGATGTGCAGGCGGTCGGCACGGTTGTCCGAGCGTGCATCCACGCCCAACACCTCGATCTGGCCGGCATCGGGGGTGCGCAGGCCAAGGATGCTGCGCATCAGCACCGACTTGCCGGTGCCCGAACCGCCGACCACGCCGAGAATTTCGCCGCGGCGCACGTCCAGGTCCAGGCCCTCATGCACGGTCTGGCTGCCAAAGCGGTTGGTCAGTCCGCGCACGCGGATGGCCAGCCCGGCGGCGTCGGCCAGGTCGGTGCGGGTGTCCTCGTCAAGGGTGGCTACGGTCGTCATCACCAATCCATGTGCATGAACCACAACGCGGCGAACGCGTCGATGATGATCACCAGCGAGATGGTCTGCACCACGCTGGAGGTGGTGCGCTCGCCGACCGACTGCGCGGTGCCTTCCACCTTCAGCCCTTCCAGGCAGCCGATCAGGCCGATCACGGCGGCAAAGATCGGCGCCTTGGACAGGCCGACCAGCATGTGCCGCACTTCGATGGTGTCGTGCAGGCGCGCCAGGTACATCTGCGGTGGAATATCCAGGTCGAACGCGCCCACGGTGACGCCGCCGGCCAGGCCGGCGATCATCGCCACGAAGGTCAACAATGGCAGCGTGATCAGCAGCGCGATCAGGCGCGGCAGCACCAGCAGGTCGACCGGGTCCAGGCCCAGGGTCTGGATGGCGTCGATTTCCTCGCGTGCCTTCATCGACCCGATCTGCGCGGTAAATGCGCTGGCGGTGCGGCCGGCGAGCACGATCGCGGTGAGCAGCACCGCGAACTCGCGCAGGAAGGCGATGCTGACCAGTTCCACCACGTAGATCTCCGCGCCGAAGTCACGCAGGATCGTTGAACCTAGGAAGGCGATCACCGCGCCGACCAGGTAGGACAGCAGCGCCACCAGCGGCACCGCGTCCAGCCCGACCTGCTCCATGTGGTGCACGGTCGCGGTGAGACGGAAACGGCGCGGCTCGCGCACCAGGCGCCCAGCCTTGACCAGGTTCTCGCCCAGGAAGCTGGCCAGCGCCACGATGTTGTGGCCGGTGGCGTGCACGCTGCGGCCGAGCCGCTCCAGTGCGGCCAGCACGCCGAAGTCGCGCTTGGCCTTGGGACGGTCGTCAGCCACCTCTTCGATGGTGCACACCAGCGCGCGGTGGTCGTCGCGGAAGGTCAGCGCATCCTCGCCCAGATCGGCGCGGTGGGCCACACGAAGCACCTGCAGCACGCCGGCCGAATCGAGCTGGGTGATACCGCTGGCGTCGATGCCGGTGACGTTATCCGGTGCCGCGCGCAGCACTTCGGCCGCGTCCAGCGCGGTGCGCAAGGTCCATTGGCCGGACAACCGGATGAGGCCGGGGTCCTGTGGATCCTGTTCGAGTTTGGGGGCTTGGTCTGGCGTCATGGGGCGTCCTCCGCGCAGCATAACCTGTCTGCGTGGGGGCCAAGTGTGAGCGCGCCACGACATGGTTGTTCAGCCGGGGCGGGCTTCGGGTAATACTACGACGCATGTCTGCCGACGCACCCGCCATCGCCACCCCTCCGGCCACCTACGCACAGCGGGTGGCTTTCGTGTCCGAGATCGCCGGACGGCTGCACAGTTACGGCACCACGGCCCAGCGGCTGGAGGCGGCGGTGGTCGCACTGTCGCAGCGGCTGGACCTGGACTGCGAGCCGTGGTCGAACCCGACCGGGCTGATCCTGAGCTTCAGCGACCCGACCAAGGCCATTGGTTCGTCGGACATCACGCGCGTGATCCGGCTGGCGCCGGGCGAAAACGACCTGCATAAACTCAGCATCGCCGACCAGATCACCGAGGCAGTCTCCAATGGCACGATGAGTATCGCCCAGGGGCATACCGCACTGCGGCAACTGGACAAGGACCCGGGCCGGCGCGGCAAGATCCGCATGATCCTGTCTTACAGCCTGGGCGCGGCCGGCGTGGCCGGGCTGTGGAAGCTGCCGTGGCTGGATATCGCCACGGCCGGGGTGATCGGGTTGTTGATCGGGCTGATGACGCTGATCACGGACCGGCGTCCGGCAAGCCGCGAGGCCAGCGAAGCGCTGGCCGCCCTGCTGGCCGGCACCGTGGCGGCGCTGGTGGCCTCGTTCGTGGGGGCGCTCAACCTCAACACGGTGATCATCGCTTCTCTGGTGGTGATGCTGCCGGGCATGTCGCTGACCAACGCGGTCAACGAACTGGCCAGCCAGCACTGGGTATCGGGCACGGCGCGTTTCGCCGGGGCGATCACCACCATCCTCAAACTGACGGTAGGCGCGGTGATCGCGGTGACGCTGTCGGGCATCCTCGGCCTGGATCCGCTGGTGCGTGCATCGCGCCCGCAGGCGGACTGGGTGGAATGGAGCGCGCTGCTGGTGGCCGCGTTGGCCTTCGCGATGCTGTTCAAGGCCAACCGCCGCGACTACCCGTGGGTAATGGCGGCCTCGGTGGCCGGCTATGCGATTTCGAAGTTCGCGGGACAGGCGTGGGGATTGCCCGCGGGCATCTTCATGTCGGCCATGGTGATGACTGCAGCGGGCAATCTGTTTGGCCGCATCGTGCAGCGCCCCGGCGCGATCATCCGCCTGCCCGGCATCATCATGCTGGTGCCGGGCAGCACCAGCCTGCGCGGCGTGCTTACCCTGGTGCAGCAGCAGGACATGAGCGCGGGCCAGACCGTGTTGATGACCGTGCTCAACGTGGTCATGGCGCTGGTGGCGGGATTGCTGTTCGGCAACCTGCTGGTGCCGGCGCGGAAGAATCTGTGAGCTGACGCGACGTTCGGCAAACCCGGGCGGTAGGGGTGGTTTCCAAACAACCGATAACCTATCAACACACGGTAACGCATTGAAACAATCGATATCGATGCGCCGTGCATGACCTGCGCATCCAACACCGCCTGGGCCGACCAACGGTCGGCGCTACCGTACCAAAAAAAACGCCGGCCATCTTGGCCGGCGTTTCATTTTCCTGCGTCTGTTGCGCATCGCTTACTTCTTGATCAGGAAATCTTCCAGCTTCTTGCCCTTGGTGGTGTGGGCGGCCAGCCAGCGCGGCTGCTTGCCGCGGCCGGTCCAGGTTTCCTTCGGGTTGGCCGGGTTGCGGTACTTGGGGGCCACCTTGCCGAGCTTGCGCACGGCCTTGGCCGGGGCGGCCTTGCTGGCCTTGCTGGTGCGGCCGCGGGTGGAAGCGGCAACGCCCGCCACTTCTTCCAGGGTGTATCCGTTTGCCTTGGCCAGCTTGGTCAGCTGTGCGCGGACCTTGGTGATGGCCGGGCGCTTGGCAACGATGGTCTGCTGCTTCTTGGCGTTCTTGATCAGGGCGCCCAGCTCTTTGGCGGACAAACCACTCAGGTCAATACTCATCAACTGCTCCGGAATCTAAAAATAGAAGGACGGGGTTGAGCCAGTCCGTGGCATCGCCAACAGCATACATTCTCATTTGGAGAATGCACAGCGCGAAGAAATAATCAATGGAATCGGTACAATAAATTGCCGGGGTATTTCATCCGGCACTGTCATCATCTGCTCAGCCTGGCCAGCAGTGCGTCGCGGTCCAGGCTCTCCGCCTCGCTGGCCGTGCGCGCGCGGTACTCGTACGTACCGGCGGCCAGGCCACGTTCGGACACCACCACCCGGTGCGGTACGCCGATCAGTTCCATGTCGGCGAACATCGAGCCCGGGCGCAGGCCGCGGTCATCCAGCGCGGCATCCAGGCCAGCGGCCTGCAGCTGGGCCAGCAGTTCGGCGGCGGCGGTAGCCACGCCTTCGTCCTGTTTCGGGTTGATCACGCACACCACCACCTGCCATGGCGCCATCGCATCGGGCCAGATAATGCCGGCGTCATCATGGTTCTGCTCAATGGCTGCAGCCACGATGCGCGAGATACCGATGCCGTAGCAGCCCATCGCCATTACTGCGGCCTTGCCGTTTTCGTCCAATACCGTGGCATTCAATGCCTGCGCATACTGGCGGCCGAGCTGGAACACGTGCCCCACTTCGATACCGCGCGCCACGCGCAGCTCGCCACCGTCGGCCGCACGGTCGCCTTCCTTCGCATTGCGGATATCGGCCACTTCCGGCTCGGGCAGGTCACGGCCCCAGTTGACGCCGGCAATATGGAAACCGGCTTCGTTGGCGCCGATGACAAAGTCGGCCAGCGCAGCAACGTCGCGATCGGCCACGATGCGGATCGGCTTGGCCGGGTTGAGCGGGCCCAGGAAGCCCGGTTCGCTGCCCAGGTGCGTGGCGATTTCTGCCTCACCGGCCATGCGGTAGCCCTGCAGGCCGTCGACCTTGCCCAGCTTGATCTCGTTGACGTCATGGTCGCCACGCACCAGCGCCAGCACGAAGCCGCCTTCGCTCATGATCGCGATCGACTTGACCGTGCGCTCCAGGCCCAGGCCGAGCAGGGCGGCCACCGCCTCGCAGGTCTTCTGGGTCGGCGTTTCCACCTTGCGCAGCGCTTCGCCGGCGGCCGGACGCGGGCCCGGTGCAGCGGCGACTGCCGCTTCCATGTTGGCTGCGTAATCCGACCCGGTGGAGAACACCAGCGCGTCTTCGCCCGAGTCGGCGATGACGTGGAATTCCTGCGAGGCATCGCCGCCGATGGCGCCGGAATCGGCCTGCACCATACGGAAATCCAGGCCCAGGCGGGTGAAGACGCGGGCGTAGGCGGCCTTCATGTTCTCGTACTCGCGTACCAGACAATCGTCGTCCAGGTGGAACGAATACGCATCCTTCATCAGGAACTCGCGCGCGCGCATCACGCCGAAGCGCGGGCGGATCTCATCGCGGAATTTGGTCTGGATCTGGAAGAAGTTGACCGGCAGCTGCTTGTAGCTGGACAGCTCCTGGCGTGCGAAATCGGCCGCGGCCTCTTCAGCGGTGGGGCTGTAGCAGAACACCTGCTCCTTGCGGTCCTTGATCTTCAGCAACTGCGGGCCGAACTTTTCCCAGCGCCCGGTGGCTTCCCACAGTTCCTTGGGCTGGATGGTCGGCACCTGGAACTCCACCGCGCCGGCGCGCTCCATTTCCTCGCGCACGATGCGCTCGACCTTGCGCAGCACGCGCAGGCCCAGCGGCGACCAGATGTAAAGCCCCGAGGCAAGCTTGCGGATCATGCCCGCACGCAGCATCAGCCGGTGGCTGGTGAGCTCGGCGTCGCTGGGGGTTTCCTTGGTGGTACGCAGATGGAACTGGGAGAGGCGCATCGTCGGCTTCGCTGAACGGCTGGGAGGCAATATTCTGCCAGCCCGGCCCCAATCGACCAACGGTCGATTGGGGCCGGGCGGTAGCACACGACGTCAGTCGTGTGACATTCGAGCCGTTCCCCCGGCGTCCGGACCCCTTCGGGTGGTCAGGCCGCCGGCTTGCAATAGGCCGTGATGCCGGCTTCAGCCAACCCCTTCTGGCTCTGGCGCTGGGCGTCGTCCAGCGGGGAGTCGGGCTTGCCATCGCCATCGGTGTCCTGCAGCACTGCGCCCTTGCCGTTGAGCAGGGCCAGGTTGTTGCGGGCGGTGGTGCAGTCGGCCGATTCGGCCGGAGCGGCCTTGGCAACCGCGCCGCCGCCGGCAGGATCGCGGTTCTGGATCTGGCGCTGTTCGGCCTGCTGGCCGGTGGGGGGCTTTTCCGAGTACTGGGTCACGCCGTTGGCGTCCTTCCACTTGTAGACGGTTCCAGCACTGGCCGAAGCGCTGGCGAGCAGCAGCAGGCAGCACATGAGGGGCAGGGCACGCATGGCAACTCCAGGCACGGGGGACAGAGGCGCGATTGCAGCATTCCCGCCCGGCGCTGGCAAGCCTCCCCCCAAACCGGGCCGCAGCCACTAAACTGGCCGGCATGGATCAGATGAAACCCCCGCCGCGCTCGCGCAGCATTTACCTGCTGCCCAACCTGTTCACCACCGCCGGCCTGTTTGCCGGGTTCTACGCGATCATCGCCGCGGCCAACGGCGATTTCGTCAACGCCGCCATTGCCGTATTCGTGGCTGCGGTGATGGACGGGCTGGATGGCCGCGTGGCGCGCCTGACCGGCACCAGCAGCGAATTCGGCGTGCAGTACGACTCGCTGGCCGACCTGGTCAGCTTCGGCATGGCGCCGGCGCTGGTGATGTACCACTGGTCGCTGTCGTGGCTGAAGTTCGACGATCCCATCCTCGGCCGGGTCGGTTGGGCGGTGGCGTTCCTGTATGCCGCCTGCGCCGCGCTGCGCCTGGCCCGCTTCAACACCCAGGTCAGCGTGGTCGACAAGCGCTGGTTCATCGGCCTGGCCAGCCCGGCCGCGGCCGGGTTGATGATGTCCTTCGTATGGGCCTTCGCCGACGGCACGCTGGGCTGGGATGGCAATGAACTGCGTTACCTGGCGCTGGGCGTGACCCTGGTGGCGGCGCTGCTGATGGTCAGCCGGATCCGTTTCTGGAGCTTCAAGGGCAGCGGCGAGAAAGGCCCGCGTGCCGACCGCGTGCCGTTCCTGGCGCTGGCGCTGGTGCCCATCGCCATTGCGATCATGGTCATCGACCTGCCGCGCGTGCTGTTGGCGATAGGCGTGGTCTACGCGCTGTCCGGGCCGGTCAGCTGGCTGTGGCAGCGCACCCGCAAGACGGCCGAGCCGGGCGCGTGAGCACCCCGGCTGCCCCGCCACTGTGGACCCCGGCGCAGCAGTCCTGGCTGCAGGCGATGGGCTACACGGTGTTCGTGGACGGCAGCGTGGAAGCGGCGCCGAAGGCGGTGGTCGAACTGGGCGCGATACCCGTAGCGCCGGGCTCTGCCCGGCCGGGTGCCGACGCTGACCGGCTGGATGGGGGCTTGGCCCCGGCGCTACGGGAAGCCGGGCAGAGCCCGGCTCTACGGCCGTCCGCGCCGTCGCGCCGCAACGCCCCCACGGCCGAAGATACTGCCGCGCCTGCGCCCACCCGTGCCGGCACCCGCCGCCCGGCGGTCCGCATGCCGCCGCCGCTGCAGATCGCCCTGCTGCGTGCATCCGGCTGCAACCCGAACGATCCTGAAACCCAAGCGCTGATGGCCGCCTGGAAACTGGACGAACTGCGTGGCAATGCCGCCGCCAAGCGCGCGCTGTGGCCGCAGCTGAGGGCACTGCGCAAGCGGGGCCGCGGGTGAGCGCGGTCAGCTCGCCGCGCCCGATGTCGCTGCGCGCGTTGCGCGAAAGCGACTTGGATGCAGTGATGGAGATCGAACTGCGCGGGTATCCGTTTCCGTGGACGCGCGGCATCTTCGTCGATTGCCTGCGCGCCGGGTATCCGGCGCTGGCACTGGAAGACGATGGCGTGCTGGTTGGCTATGGCGTATTGAGCATCGCCGCCGATGAGGCGCATGTGCTCAATGTCTGCGTGGATCCGGCGTGCCAGACCCGGGGCCTGGGCCGCATGCTGTTCCGCGCGCTGGTGAAGCTGGCGCGCGAGCATGGGGCGCAGCGGGTGTTCCTGGAAGTGCGGCCGTCCAACACGCCTGCGGTGGCGCTGTACCACAGCGAAGGTTTCAACGAGATCGGCCGCCGCCCGCGCTATTACCCGGCCCGCGAGGGCCGCGAGGACGCGCTGGTGATGGCGATCGAACTGGTCGACGACGACATCCAGACGATGCCGCCGTTGTAGGGGCAGCCACGCAGGGCGTGGCTCTACGCGCCCTATCCGCATCGCCCCGGGGCAGCCACGCAAGTGAACTGACCCCCAGATGCTGGACAGGTGGGGCTAGGGCACGGAAGCTTGGGTCCGGTACTGAACCGGACTCATGCCATTCAGGCCCAGCTTGATGCGTGTGTGATTGTAGTACCGGATATAGCCATCTAGTCCGCGCTTCAGCTCGTCCACGCTGGCGAAGCTTTTGAGGCGAAAGCATTCCTCCTTCAGCGTGCCGAAAAAGCTCTCCATCGCAGCGTTATCGAAGCAGTTGCCCTTGCGGGACATGCTTTGCGAGATGTTCCGGTCTGCCAGCAGACGCTGATAGGTAGGGTGTTGGTATTGCCAGCCCTGATCGGAGTGCAGCAGGGGTGCTTCCCCAGGTTCCAGCTTTCGGAAGGCTTTTCCCAGCATGTTCTTGATCATTTCCAGCTTGGGACTTGTGCTGATCTGATAGGCCACAATTTCCGCATTGAATAGATCCATGATCGGCGATAGATAGAGCCTTTTGCCGCCTACGTTGAATTCAGTGACGTCAGTGACCCATTTCTGGTTGGGCTGCGATGCTTGGAAGTTGCGATCCAGATGGTTAGGCGCGACCGTGCCCACCGATCCGCGATAGGACCGATATTTCTTTACGCGCACGATGGATTTCAGGCCCATCAGCCTCATCAAGCGCTGCACTACCTTGCGGTTTATCTGTTTGCCTGTTGTCCGGAGCGCCTCAGCAATACGCCGATATCCATACCGACCTTCATGGCGGTGATAGATGGTTTTTATCTCGCGCTTGAGCTTCGCATTCCCATCAGGGCGCTCGGCGACTTGCACCTGGTAGTAGAACGTACTGCGCGAAAGAGTTGCCGCCTTGAGCAGAAGCGACAGCTGATGCTCATGCCTCAATCCTTGGACGGCTTGCGCTGTTGTGCGCGCTCGGTCGCCTGCTCTTCCCGGATCAAGGCATCGTATTTTTTTAGGAACGCGTTCTCCGCGCGCAGGTACTCCAGCTCCTTGAGCAATTCCTTTGGGGTCATGTCTTCAGGTCGCTTGGGAACGGCAGGCTTCTTTTTCATTCGGGGTTGATCTCGAACAGGGGCCAAGGCGCTCATACCCCCCAAATCATACTGAGCTCGCCACCTCTTGATCGCAGTTGCACTGCCTATCCCGAACTTGACCATCGCCTGCCTGACCGACAGGCCATCCCGTTCCATCCGCTTGAGAACAGAAACCTTGAATTTGGGGGAGTAGCGTCGTCCTCGAAGCCCCACGAAGCTTTCTTGGCCGTGCTGGCGATAGGTCTCAATCCAGCGATGGACCATGGTTCGGTCCAGGCCATATCGGCCAGCAAGTGCACTTGCCGGGAGGGTGCTTGCGGCGCCCTCCCGGGCGACCTTGAGCTTGAAACGTCTGTCGTATCGGATCATGAACAAATCCCAGAGGCTGGATGGGTGTCCAACTTCTGGGGGTCAGTTCAAAGGCGTGGCTCTACGCCCGCCCCATCCGCATGCCCCGGTAGAGCCACGCCCTGCGTGGCTGCGAACCCCGGTAGGTGGCGACCGTTGGTCGCCACGTTCCATCCCGTTACAGCTTCGCGCGCTGCGCGACCAGCCCTTCCAGCTGCGCGGTCCAGTCGACCAGGCGCACGCGCTCCTGGTCGATCACCGCCGCCGGCACCTTGTCGGTGAACTTCGACAACTTGGTGGCGCTCTTTTCCTTCTCCGCCTCCACCCGCGCGATTTCCTTGTCCAACCGCGCACGTTCGGCACCCAGGTCGACCAGGCCTTCCAGCGGCACCAGCAACTTCAGCTCGCCCACGATCGCGGTGGCGGCCGGCGGCGTTTCGGCGTCGACCGCCAGCCACTCGATGCGCTCCAGCTTGAGCAGGAACGACAGCGACGAGGTGAAGCGGGCCACGCGGTTGCGGTCTTCCTCGCTGCCACCCTGCAGCAGCAGGCCCACCTGCTTGGCCGGCGGCACGTTCAGTTCGCTGCGCACGCGGCGCAGCGCGCTGACCATCGATTTCAGCCATTCCACGTCGGCTTCGGCACGCCGGTAATCACCTGCGAATTCGTCGGCGGTCGGATAGGCGCGCAGTGAGATGGTGTCACCGTCGATGCCCAGGCGCGGGGCGACCTGGCGCCACAGCTGCTCGGTCACGAACGGGGTGAGCGGGTGCAGCAGGCGCAGCAGTGCTTCCAACACGTAGAGCAGGGTGTGGCGGGTGCTGGCCGCGTCCTCGGCGTTGTCGCCGTTGAGCGCCGGCTTGGTCAACTCCAGGAACCAGTCGCAGAATTCGTTCCAGGCGAACTCGTACAGCGCCTGCGCCAGCAGGTCGAAGCGGTAGTTGGCGTAGTGGGTCTGCGCCTCGGCCGACACCGCCGCCAGTCGCGCCAGAATCCAGCGTTCGGCATCGGTGCGCGGCTGCGGCACGCCGTTGAACTGCGCACCCTCGGTGTTCATCAGGGTGAAACGGCTGGCGTTCCACAGCTTGTTGCAGAAGTTCTTGTAGCCTTCGGCACGGCTCATGTCGAACTTGATGTCGCGGCCGTGGGTGGCCAGCGCGGCGATGGTGAAGCGCAGCGCGTCGGCACCGTGGGCGATGATGCCCTCCGGGAAATCCCTGCGGGTGGCCTTTTCGATCTTCGGCGCGTCCTTGGGTTTCATCAGCCCGGTGGTGCGCTTGGCGACCAGGTCGTCGATGGAAATACCGTCGATGATGTCCAGCGGGTCCAGCACGTTGCCCTTGGACTTGGACATCTTCTGGCCCTGCGCATCGCGGATCAGGCCGGTGATGTAGACGTCCTTGAACGGGATCTTCCCGGTGAAGCTGTCGGTGGCCATGATCATGCGGGCCACCCAGAAGAAGATGATGTCAAAGCCGGTGATCAGCACCGACGACGGCAGGTAGCGCTCGAAACCACGCTCGGCCATGGCCTGCTCGTTCGGCCAGCCCAGGGTGGAGAACGGCCACAGCTGCGAGGAGAACCAGGTTTCCAGCACGTCGCTGTCCTGGCGCAGCACGACATCGTCGCCGAGGTTGGCGCGCGCGCGCGCATCGGCTTCGTCGCGGCCGACGTAGCAGGTGCCGGCTTGGTCGAACCACGCCGGAATGCGGTGGCCCCACCACAGCTGGCGGCTGATGCACCAGTCCTGGATGTTTTCCATCCAGTGGCGGTAGGTGTTGATCCAATTGGCCGGCACGAACTGGATCGAGCCCGGCTTTCCATCAGTACCTTCGACCAGCTCCAGGCCGCGCTTGGCCAGCACGTCCATCTTCACGAACCACTGGTCGGTCAGGTAAGGCTCGATCACCTGGCCGGTACGGTCGCCGCGCGGCACCTGCAGCTTGTGCGCCTTGGTCTCGACCAGGATGCCCAGCGCTTCCAGCTCGGCCAGCACCACCTTGCGCGCTTCGTAGCGATCCAGCCCACGGTACTTTTCCGGTGCGTTGTCGTTGATCGCCGCCACCGGGGTGAACAGGTTGATCATCGGCAGGTTGTGGCGCAGACCGACCTGGTAATCGTTGAAGTCGTGCGCCGGGGTGACCTTGACCACGCCGGTGCCGAACTCGCGGTCGACGTAATCGTCGGCGATCACCGGGATCTCGCGATCGGTCAGCGGCAGTTTCACCATCTTGCCGATCAGGTGCGCATAGCGCTCGTCTTCGGGGTGCACCATCACCGCAGTGTCGCCCAGCATGGTTTCCGGGCGGGTGGTGGCCACGGTCAGGCTGCCGCTGCCATCGGCCAGCGGGTAGCTGATCGACCACATGAAACCGTCTTCCTCCACGCTTTCCACTTCCAGGTCGGAAATGGCGGTCTTCAGCACCGGGTCCCAGTTGACCAGGCGCTGGCCACGGTAGATCAGACCCTGCTCATGCCAGCGCAGGAACGCCTCGACCACCGCCTCGGACGGCTGCGGGTCCATGGTGAAGGTGCTGCGCGACCAGTCGGCGGAGGTGCCCATGCGGCGCATCTGGCGCTCGATGATGTCGCCCGACTGCGCCTTCCATTCCCACACCTTTTCGATGAAGCCATCGCGGCCCAGCGAATCGCGGCTTTCGCCGTTGCCGGCCAGCGCCAGGTTGCGCGACACCACCATTTCCGTGGCGATGCCGGCGTGGTCGGTACCCACCTGCCACAACGTGTCGTAGCCGCGCATGCGGTGGTAGCGCACCAGCGCGTCCATCAGGGTCTGCTGGAAGGCATGGCCCATGTGCAGCGTGCCGGTCACGTTCGGCGGCGGCAGCAGGATGGTGTACGGCTCGCCCTTGCCGGACGGCTTGAAGTGCCCGGCCTTCTCCCAGGAGTCGTAGAGCTCCGTTTCGAAGGTCTTGGGGTCGTAGCTGGAGGCAAGTTGGGTCATGCGGGGGCAACCAGGAGGCAATCAGTAAAGGATCGGGGCGCCGGCAAGCCCGATCAAGGGCGCCGGCACGGGCTTACATGTCGTACTTGTTCAGGTCGAAATCCAGCGCCTTGTACTGGCGCCAGCGCTCGCGCAGCGGCTCGCGGGCTTCCGGGTCGGCCGGCACCACTTCCAGTACCCGGTCGCAGGCGCCCAGGTAGGGGTCGTCGCGCAGGTTGATCACCAGCGGGCGCGAGGGGGCATCGGTACCGGGTACGGCGATCAGCACCAGCGCCTCTTCCTCGTCCACGTCTTCACCGGCGATCTGGTGCGGAATGTAGGCATCGTCGTCGAACGACCACAGCAGCTCGTCCAGCTCCTCGGCCTGGGCCTGGTCGCGCGCCAGCACCAGGGTGAACAATCCGGCGTCGTTGGCCTTGCGGGCCAGCTCGCAGACCAGGCGCAGCGGCTCGGTCAGGAAGCGGGGCTTGGCGATCAGGTAGAAATCAGCACGGGACATGGGCAGGCCTGAAACGGAAAGGAGCCCGGGCGGTGCCGGGCAGGACCGCGGCCGGCGGGCCGCGGTCGAGCGGTGCATCAGGCGCGGGCAACCTGGTCGAGCAGCCACTGGGTCAGCAGGCCGACCGGGCGGCCGGTGGCCATGCCGCGCTTGCCTTCGTCGCTGGCCACGCCGGCGATGTCCAGGTGCGCCCAGCGCTGGCCTTCGGTGAAGCGCGACAGGAAGCAGCCGGCGGTGATGGCGCCGGCCCAGCGGCCGCCGATGTTGTAGACGTCGGCGAAGCTGGAATCCAGCATCGGCTGGTACTCGTCCCACAGCGGCAGGCGCCAGGCGCGGTCGAACACGTGTTCGCCGGCGGCCAGCAGTTCGTTGGCCAGGTCGTCGTGCTTGGTCATCAGGCCGGCGGTCTGGTGGCCCAGGGCCACCATGCAGGCCCCGGTCAGGGTGGCCACGTCCACCAGTGCGGCCGGCTCGAAGCGCTGTGCATAGGTGAGTGCGTCGCACAGGATCAGGCGGCCTTCGGCGTCGGTGTTGCCCACTTCGATGGTCTTGCCCGACATCGAGGTGATCACGTCGGACGGGCGGTAGGCATTGCCGTCGATGGCGTTTTCCACCGCCGGGACCACCACCACCAGGTTCAGCGGCAGCCTGGCGGTGACCGCCGCGACGAAGGTGCCGATGACGTTGGCGCCACCGCACATGTCGTACTTCATCTCTTCGATGCCGCCCTGGGTCTTCAGGTTGACGCCGCCGGTATCGAAGGTGATGCCCTTGCCGACCAGCACATAGGGCTTGGCGCTGCCGCCGTTGTTCCACTTCAGCACCACCAGACGGGGGCGGTTGGCCGAGCCACGGGCCACGGCCAGCAGCGAGCCCATGCCGAGCGCTTCCATCTGCGCCTCGTCCAGAATCTCCGCTTCGGCGCCGGGATGGGCCTGGGCGAAGGCGACCGAGGATTCGGCCAGGTAGGCCGGGGTGCACAGGTTCGGCGGCAGGTTGCCCAGCTCGCGGGCGTGCTGCACGCCGGCTGCGATGGCCTGGCCCTGGGTCAGCGCCTGGGCGTCGGTGCCGGCGATGGCCAGCGTGGCCAGGCCCGGGGCCTCTGCCTTCTTCGTGCCCAGGGTGGCGGTGTAGCGATAGGCGGCGTGATCGGCACTGATCACGGCCTGGCGGATGTTCCAGGCGGCATCGCGGCCCTTGATCCCGATTTCGGCCAGGGTGAACAGCGCGTGGCGGATGACCCCGCTCTTCAGCGCGCGGCTGGCATCGCCCACCGCCTTGAGGTACTGCGGCACGCCGAACTTGGCCGGCTCGCCCAGCCCGACCACCAGCACGCGCGGGGCGGATACGCCGGGCAGGTCGTGCAGCAGGGTGGTGGCGCCGGTCTTGCCGCTGACGTCGCCGCGGGCGACCAGGGCGGTCAGACGGCCGCCCGAAGCGGCGTCCAAGGCCTGTGCCGCCGGGCTCAGGGTCTGGTCGGCGTAGGCGCCGACGATGACGCAATCGACCTCGGCCGAGGCCGCGGTTGCGTGGTTCAGGGTGAATTCCAGGGCCATTGATCAGATTCCATTGGCAAATACGTACAATCGCGAGCTGTTTACGTCCCGTCAGTAGACTGGGCAACCACGCGAACGAATCCGAGAGTTTAAACCACCGCCCCATGTCGAAGCTCGATCGCTATCTCCTGCGTGATTTCGTCCAGAGTTTTCTGGCCACCCTGATCGTATTGCTGGTGGTGAGCGTGGGCGGGGTACTGGTGGACATCCTCGGCAACATCGCCGATGGCCGCCTGCCTGCCCGCCTGCTGTTCTCCCAACTGGGCCTGCAGTTCATCGTCTACATGCCGCTGATCCTGCCGCTGGCGCTGATGCTGGGCCTGCTGCTGGCCACGGCCCGGCTCTATCGGGACTCGGAAATGGCGGTCCTGACGGCCATTGGCGTCGGCCCCAAGCGGCTGCTGCGACCGGTGCTGATGCTGGTGCTGCCGGTGGTGGGGCTGGTCGGGCTGTGCTCGCTCTGGCTGGGCCCCTGGGCCGACCGGACCAGTGAGCAGATGATCGCGAGCGCCAACAAGAGCCTGGTCATGGCCGGGCTGGAATCGGGCAAGTTCACCCTGCTGCCCAATGGCGGGGTGGTCTATCTGTCCTCGGTGAGCGCCGATGGCACCGGCCTGGGCCGCGTTTTCCTGCAGCGTGTCCGCGAGGACCGGATTGAGGTGGTCTCCGCCGAGCGCGGCAGGATGTTCTTCGAGGGCGACCGCCAGCGTTACCTGCAGCTGGAAGCGGGCCACCAGATCCAGGGGCCGATGAACGGGGCCCTGGATTACCGGCTGATGACCTTCGCCCGCAATGACGTGGCCCTTCCCGATGGCGCCGATACCCGCGAGCAGGACGATCCGGAATTGCTGTCGACCGGCCAGCTGTTCGGTGACACCCGGCCGGAGGCGCAGGCGCAGCTGCACTCGCGCATCACCCCGCCGCTGATCGCGCTGGCGTTTGCGCTGATGACCGTGCCGCTGGCGCGCAGTTCGCCGCGCCAGCAGCGCTATGGCCGGATGATGTTGGCCTTCCTGGCCTACATGGTCGGCATGAACTTCATGTTCATCGGTACCCGCTGGATCGCCGATGGCAAGCTGCCGGGGAGCGTGGGGCTGTGGTGGTTGAGCCTGCCCCTGCTGGCCCTGGCCATCTGGATGTATCTGCGCGACGGCAAGCTCTCGCGCCCGCGGAGGACCGCATGAAGCTTCACCCGATGCGGTTTGACCTCTATCTGGGCCGGGCGGTGTTCGGCACCGTGCTGCTGACCTGGGCGGTGCTGACCGGCCTGGACGTGGTGATGGCGTTCTCCGGTGAGTTCAAGGACGTGGGCAAGGGCGGCTATACGCTCGGCCATGCGGCGGCCTGGGTGCTGTACACGGTGCCACGCCGGGCCTACACGTTCTTCCCCACTGCGGCGGTGATCGGTTCGCTGATGGGGCTGGGCCAGCTGGCCGCCACGTCCGAGCTCACCGCGCTGCGCGCGCTGGGGCTGTCGCGCAAGCGGCTCAGCGTCTCCGTGGCGATTGCGTTGTCACTGATGACGGCGGTCATGGTGCTGAGCGGCGAAACGCTGGCACCCTGGGCGCAGGACCGTGCCGACAACATCAAGATCAGCGCGAAGTCGGGGCAGAGCCTGTCCGCCTCGCGTTATTCGGGCGTCTGGGTGCGTGAAGGCGACATCTTCCTCAACGCGACCAGCGGCGAGGAGCAGTTGTTGCCCGGCGGCGGCACGCGGCTGGTGCTCAGCGACGTGCGCCTGTACCAGATCGCGCCTGACGGAAAGGTTGCGTCCCTGACCCATGCCGGCACGGTCGAGCACAGCGCTGACGGTTGGACGCTGAACAAGGTGCGCCGCGATACCTTCGGCGAGCGTTCGGCCACACGCACCACCGCTGAAACCGAGAAGTGGGACTCGCAGCTGGATGCGGGCGCGCTGGCCACCGGGTTCTCCAAGCCGCGCAACCTGGCCGCGCGCGATCTGCGCACCAGCATCGAGTACCGCAAGCGCAACGGGCTGGACGCGCGCGATTACGAAGACATCTACTGGAGCCGCTGGTTCTACCCGCTCAACGTGCTGGCGCTGTGCCTGGCGGCCGTGCCGTTCGCGTTCGGTTCGCTGCGCAGCGGCGGCATGGGCAAGCGCCTGTTCCTGGGCATCCTGTTCGCGCTGGGCTTCTGGCTGCTGCAGCTGTTCTTCGGGCGCATGGCCGGTGCGCTGAAGTTCGATTACCGCATCGCCTATGCGCTGCCACCGATCGTGATGCTGGTGGTGTCGGGGATGTTGTTCCGGCGCAAGTCGGGTTGACCCGGAAACCGGGTCAACCCGACGGTAGCGCCGGCCGTTGGCCGGCCCAGGCGGTTCCCGTTGCGTCCTTATTGCTTCGACAACCTCACCATTCGGGTGCCGCTTGCGCGGTCGTGCCACGTCAGACGCTGGCGATCAACC
This sequence comes from Stenotrophomonas sp. AB1(2024), assembly GCF_037482345.1. Classification (NCBI taxonomy): domain Bacteria; kingdom Pseudomonadati; phylum Pseudomonadota; class Gammaproteobacteria; order Lysobacterales; family Lysobacteraceae; genus Stenotrophomonas; species Stenotrophomonas sp. AB1(2024). The sequence goes on along the minus strand of NZ_JBBHKO020000001.1, from coordinate 1,343,720 downwards.
AACGCCCACCACAAACCCAGACCCCCCAGCAGCACCGACAGGGTACCCACCGCATAGCGCAGCCATAGCTGGCGTCTCGTGGGCGAGGTGCCATCGGCACCTGCCACCTGCAACCGCCACGGCCGCATGCCCAACGTCTGGCCACCGCGCCGCCAGCTTTCGACGGCGTACACACCGGTTACCACCCAGCAGCACAGCCACAGCACCCACTGCAGCGCACTGAACGGGGCGATGTTGTCGCGCGCGGCGTGGCCGGTGGCGTAGCCGGTGGTGAACAACGCGCCGACCAGCATCCACAGCGCCAGCGCCGGGAAGAAGTCGTAGACCAGCGCCAGCAGCCGCCACAACAGCAGCGATGCAGGGCGGGCGGTGTCGGTTGCCACGGCGGTGGGTGTGCTCATGCGCCGAGCATACCTTCGCCCGCTTCCGGTTTGGATGGTCGCCGCCGGCCCGCCTGTATCCTGTGTACATGGCTGACACCTCCACCCCCGCCGCCCGCCGCCAGCTGGTGCAGCACCTGCCCGAGCTGCGTGATGCCGACAACGCGCTGATCCAGCGTTTCTTGGATGGGGTCTGGGCCGAGCAGGGCCTGGCCCGGGCCAGCCTGGACAGCTACCGGCGCGACCTGGAAGGACTGGCGCGCTGGCGCGCTGGCGCCGGCAACGGCCTGGCCGGGATCGACCGCGCGGGCCTGTTCGACTACCTGGCGTGGCGCGCGCGCCATGGCTGGTCGCCGCGCAGCAACGCACGGCTGCTGTCGGCGCTGCGCGCCTTCTTCGCCGATGCGGTGCGGCGTGGTCAGCGCAGCGAAGACCCCAGCGCGCTGCTGGATCCGCCGCGGTTGCCACGACTGTTGCCCAAGGCGCTGGCCGAAAGCCAGATCGATGCGCTGCTGGCCGCCCCGGACGTGGCCCAGCCACTGGGCCTGCGCGACCGCGCCATGCTGGAGCTGATGTATGCCGCCGGGTTGCGCGTGAGCGAACTGGTGGAGCTGCCGGCCAACGCGGTGAACCTGCGCCAGGGCGTGCTGCGGGTGACCGGCAAGGGCAGCAAGGAACGGCTGGTGCCGCTGGGCGAGGAATCCCAGCACTGGCTGGAACGTTACCTGCGCGAAGCGCGGCCACAGCTGGCCGGTACGCGCACGGTGCCGGCGCGCGACGGCGAGGTGCCGCTGTTCCTGGCGCCGTCACTGCATCCGCTGAGCCGCCAGCAGTTCTGGGCGCTGGTGAAGAAATACGCGGTACTGGCCGGCATCGACCCGGTGCGGATCAGTCCGCATGGCCTGCGCCACAGTTTCGCCACCCACCTGCTCAACCGCGGCGCCGACCTGCGCGCGCTGCAGATGCTGCTCGGCCACAGCTCGCTGTCCACCACCCAGATCTACACCCTGGTGGCGCGCGAGCACCTGCAGAAGCTGCATGCCAAGCACCACCCGCGCGGGTAGGATCGCCCCCTCAGGCGCTGGATTCACCCGGTCGCCAGTCGCGCGCCAGGCTTATCGCGCGGGGCTCGCCCAGCCGCGGCGGTTTCGGCGGGGCTGGGCCGGTGGGCAATGGCTGTGCCAGCCACGACGCATGGCGGTCGGCGGTGTCCGGGGCGACCGCCCCGTCGGTTGCGACCCGCCAGCTGGGGCCGTCGGGGTTGGTCAGCATTGCCCGCCGCAGGTAGCGCACCACGTCCCACTCCGGACCTGCCTGGCCTGAACCCACCGGCGCACGCGCCTGCAGACCGTCGAAGACCGCTGCAATCGCCTCGGACTGCCGCAGGGTGGGATCTGCCTCGGCCATGAGATCGGCAGTGGCCCGCACTTCCGCGCGCAGCTCCTTGAGCACATTCAACCGGCCGCTCCACACGTCGCCGGCCAGCTTCTCCATGGCGCGTTTCTGGAACTGTTCGATGGACGTCACCGAAGTCCGGGAGGTGACCGACGTGCGTGACGCCAGCGACTCCAGCGACCCGGAGAGACTGCGCGGGCCGGACACCGGCGACGGGTTGCAGATGCGGGTCAGCATGTTCTGCATGGATACGCTGTGCGCCATGGCCGATCGATCCTGATACAGCTTCTGGTGCAGGTCGGTCAGGTAGCGGCTGCGGTTGTCCAGCTGCTTTTCGGACACCTGGCCCCGCTGCCAGGCCTGGGTCAAACGCGCCTCCCGGTTCTGGATCGCGATGACGGCCGCGTCGAAGCGGCCGTTGTTGGGGGAGCGGACACTCAGCTCCACCTTGGCTGCCGTGCTGCCAAGCTGTGCCTTGAACCAGAGCAGTGGGGAAGGAATGCGCATGCGGCCGGGAATCGATTCGGGGGATGGAATCATCCCCGTACGGGGCGGCGGCGACTTTCAGAAATCCCTCGGCCTCACAGGCTTCACCCGGGCGGCTGTGCGAGAATCCGCCCACTCTCTTCCGTGGATGTACAGATGCGTCGAGTTCTTACCGTGGCCCTGTTCGGTGCGCTCAGCCTGACCGCCTGCGCCCAGCCGGCCGCCCCCGGTGCCACGCCGGGCGGCAAGCCGGGCAGCAACGCTGCCGCCCCTGCCGCCAAGGGCAATGCGGATGCCGACCAGACCGTGCGCAGCGCGCTGGCCGGGCTGGACCCGAAGTTCAAGCCGGACTACATCGGCGCCGCGCCGTTCCCCGGTTTCCGCGAGGTGCTGGTCGGTGGCCAGGTGCTGTACGTCTCCGACGATGGCCGCTACCTGATGCAGTCGCAGCCCTACGACATCCAGAACCGCGCGCCGGCCAGCAGTGCCGGCCTGCTGGCCTACCGCAAGGCGCTGCTGGACAAGGTGCCGCGTGGCGAGCGGATCGTGTTCGCGGCCGCCAAGCCGAAGCACACCATCACCGTGTTCACCGACATCGAATGTGGCTACTGCCGCAAGCTGCATCAGGACCTTCCCGAGCTGAACCGGCAGGGCATCACGGTCGAGTACCTGGCGTTTCCGCGCATGGGCCCGGGCAGCAAGGATTTCACCGACATGATCTCGGTCTGGTGCGCGGCCGATCGGCGCCAGGCGCTCACCCATGCCAAGCAGGGCCAGCCGGTTGCCCCGAAGAACTGCACCAGCCCGGTGGCGATGCAGTACAACCTCGGGCAGCAGGTCGGCGTGAGCGGCACCCCGGCGGTGTTCGCCGCCGATGGCACCCAGCTGGGCGGCTATGTGCCGCCGGCGCAGCTGCTCAAGGCGCTGGAGCGCCAGGCAAACTGAGCCAGCGCCGCGTTGGATCACAGGGTCCGAAGCGGCGCCTCACGCCAGGTCGAATCGTCGACTACGTCGCCCAGCAGTCGTACGCTGATCGCTGTCGGAGTCGTCGTCGGGGTAGGCGCCCTCGGCGGGCATGTCCAAGGCGGCGGTATCCAGCGTCGCGATCGTGATGGGCAGGTCGTCAGTGGCAATGGACAGGCCGTCGTTGGCAGTGCCCCCTCCGGCAGCCGATCTGGATTCGCCGAACAGATCGGCAGTGCTCCTGTCGCAGCGCGGATCCAGGAAGTCTCGCAGTGCGCTTCCGGCGCCGAAACCGTGGTGCAGCCAACTGTGGTTGTCGGGCAGCAGGCTTGTCCGCGCCGCGCCGGCCTCGGGTTGCCCTGCCTGGACGGAGGCCATGGCGGGGCGTGCCTGATCCAGATTGCGCCAGTTCCCGACCCACGCGGGCGGGCGCGTGGCGTTGAAGGGAAGGGATGGCGCGCCTGCGCGGGACGCAGGCCCGGACCGTGGCGGGTCGAATGAATTGCGGAGCCCTTCGCGGCCTTTCTTCCACTCCCGGTTGGCGTTGCGGATGGCGGTGAGGATCGGTGTCTTGAGGGCGCGTCGGCCTTCGAGGGTCTTTTGCGCGTGCCGGTTGCCGAGGGCGGCGCGGATGCACAGCAGGGCGGTGGGGGTCCGCATGGGATACAAGGCGCCATGAAAAGAAGGAACGCCACTATTCAAAAGGCAGTCCCCGTTGGCTTCCAGAAAATGCTCAGGTCCGGACGCGCCTGCACGTCTGGGTCGCTTTCAGTCGTGATTGCCCCGTCCTTGCGCGGGCGACGCAAACCAGTGGCGTTGCGCGTTTGCGATCTCCTCTTCCTCGCGTTCGAAGCGAAGACGGAATGCCGTCAGCTCCTCGACGGTGTAGTTGTCATCGCCGAAATCGCTGCCCCAGTCCTCCCCATCACTGGATGCGTCCGCCGGGGTGGGGATCGTGTTGGTCACGTCACGCAGGGGCATTGGCTGTCTGGCAGCGGTGCCGGCCGTTGCGTGAAGCGGCGCCGAGGTCGTCGACGGAGCACGTTCGGCGTTTGAAATCCCATGCGGCGTCAAGGCACGCTGGGGCGCGGTCCGACGTTCGGGTGCGGTCGCGCGTACGGGACGCGGCGGTATCGGTGGCGGTCGGCCGGCAAGGGGCAAGGGCATGTGGGCCTCCCAAGGCGGCCGTCAGTCATCTGCCGCATATTCTGTCGGCTGCACTCGCGCGACACTTTCAGGAACGTGTCAGTTCATTGCAGTTACGTCATGCATGGCGGCATGCAGGTGCGCCCGGGGCACCGCGGCCCCGGGCGCGGTCGCGCTTATTTCAGGCCATTGCTGATCGTGTTGACCAGCGTGCCCTGGGTGTCATCGCCGCTGAACTCCCAGAAGAACGCGCCGCCCAGTCCCTGGGTTTTCACGTAGCCCATCTTCTCGGTCACCAGCGCCGGGGTGTCGAAGCTCCAGAACGTGGTGCCGTTGTAGCTCCAGGTGGCCCGTGCGTTGGCGTCGGTGAAGACCGGGTGGTTGAGGTTCTTGAGCACCTTCCAGTCTTCGATGCCGGCCTCATAGGTGCCCGCCGCCGCGCTGCCGCTCTGGTACAGGCCGTTGTTGACGTTGGGCACGTTGGTCCAGCCGCGACCGTAGAAGCCGATGCCCAGGTTGAGCTTGCTGGCCGGCACGCCACGGGCGATGAAGGCTTCCATCGCATCGTTGCTGTTGTACAGCCTGGTGTCACCGGTGGAGGGGTCGGCCGGTGAATCGAACAGCGCCGAATGGTGGCCGGTGATCGGATCGAACGCACCGTGGAAGTCGTACGTCATCACGTTGATGTAATCCAGGTAGCCGTGATACGCCGCCGGATCGGTCACCCGGATCTTGTCGATGCCCGCGCCTACCGCCACGGTCAGCAACAGGCCCGGGCGCACTGCATCGAGCTGGCGGCGGAACTCGGCCAGCAGCGCGGTGAAGTTGGCGTTGTCGGCCGCCGTACCGCAGCTCAGCCCGCATGCCACCGGGTATTCCCAGTCGATGTCGATGCCGTCGAACACGCCCGCTGCCGCGCCCACGCCACCGGCGCCGTCTGTGACCGGCAGGTTGCCCTTGATGTAGGCGTCGATGCACGAGGCCACGAACGCCTGGCGGTTGGCCGGCTGCGCCGCACTGGAGAAGCCGCGCGACCAGGTCCAGCCACCCAGCGAGATCAGCACCTTCACGTTCGGGTGCTTGGCCTTGAGCTGCTTGAGCTGGTTCCAGTTGCCGCGCAGCGGCTGGTCCCAGGTGTCGGCGCTGCCACTGACGCTTTCACCGGCCTGGAAGGCCTTGGTGTAATCGGCGAACGCGTCGCCGCCGGCACCGCTGTTCGGGTCGGACGGCTGGGTGACGCCCACTTCGCAGCGGTTGTTGCGCACGTTGCCGAACGCGTAGTTGATGTGGGTCAGCTTGCTGGCCGAACCGCTGGTGTCGATGTTCCTGACCCGGTAGTTGCGCCCGTAGATGCCCCACTGGGTGAAGTAGCCGATCACCCGCTTGCTGCCTCCGTCACCGCTGCCTGTGGCCGTGGTCACGCTGATCGACGCGCTCTGTGCCGACGCGTTGCCGGCGTTGTCGCGCGCACGCACGGTGTAGGTATAGCTGGTGCTGGCGGTGAGCCCGCCGTCGGTGTACTGGGTGGCGCTGGGCGAACCGACCAGGCTGCCGTTGCGGTACACGTCGTAGCCGGCCACGCCGCTGCCGCCGCTGTTGTCGCTGGCCGCGTTCCAGGCCAGGTTCACCGTGGTGGCGGTCCTGGACGGCGCTGCCAGGCCGCCGGGTACGCTGGGCGGGGTGGTGTCGTTGCTGGCTGCGTTGACCGTCACGCTGACAGTGGCCGAGGAGGTCACCGCATTGTTGTTGTCGGTGGCCACGGCCTTGAAGGTGTGGGTACCCGCCGCGGCGTTGGCCCAGGTGACGCTGTAGGGGGCGCTGGTGTCGATCCCGAGCGACGTGCCGCCGCGGAAGAATTCGACCTTGCTGACGCTGCCATCGGCATCGCTGGCGTTGGCGCTGACGGTGATGGTGCTGCCGGCGCTGAAGCTGGCGCCGTTGGCCGGCGAGGTCAGGCTGACGCTGGGGGGCTGGTTGCTGCCGCCGCTGTCGCAGGCGCCCAGGTTGGTGTAGTACGGCGCGCCCGCCGGGTGGTCGGGTGGGGCATTCCAGATGTCCTGGTTGGCCCGGTACAGCACGCCGCCCTTCTGCAGGGTGCTGCCGGCCAGGTAGATCACGTTGCCATTCCACTCCGGCACGCCGCTGCAGCTGGCCGCCAGGGCCAGGCCGGGGCTCAGCGCCGCCGAGCCCAGTGCCAGGGCAAGCAGCCAGCGACGGTGCCGGGCCGGGGAGCGGGGAGATAACGATGTCACCGTACTGCGCGCAATCGGGTCAGCCATGGTCGTACTCCGATCAGGTGGTGGGCGCTGGGCGGCAGGGTGCCGGCCAGCGTTGCAGCAGGTCCGGGGCCGGTGAGAGAGGCCGGCAACAGCAGAGGGGGCGGACACGTGGCCCGCCAGGCGGTGTGCCGGGCAGGTGGTGGCAACGTTGTCATGGTTTGCGGGGGCAATCCGTGCGCCAGCGCAAGGTTCGGGGTGCCGGTGCTTTCGTCCGGACCGGCGGCGGGCAGGCTGGAACCGATCCCGGGACCGACCACCGGCCGGCACGGACCGGTACAATAGTGGGCCCCGTCTCCAACCACGGTTCCCCGGACATGATGGTCCTCGAGGGCGCATCCGCCCTTTCGCCGTTCCGCCGCGAACGTCTTGAATCCCGCCTGCAGTCCCTGGCCGCCGACCTGCGCATCACCGGTGCCTGGCACGTGTACTTCATCCAGACCGAGGGCGATGCAGCCCCGGACCCGGCGATCCTGAGCCGGATACTGGAGGCCCAGCCCGCGCTGGCGCCGCAGGAAACAGGGGCAACCTCCCGCTTCGTGGTGCCGCGCCTGGGCACGCTGTCGCCGTGGTCGAGCAAGGCCACCGAACTGGTGCGTGGCGCCGGGCAGCCGATCCGCCGCGTCGAGCGTGGCCTGCGCATCGACCTGGCCGGGTGGCCGGCCGATGCCGTCGCCCGCGAAGCGGTGATCCGTGCGCTGCACGACCCGATGACCCAGTCGGTGCTCGACGATGCCGCCCAGGCCCAGGCGCTGTTCGCCGCGCCGGCCCGTGGCGAGCTGGAGCGGGTGGCGTTGGAGGATTTGGAAGCGGCCAACCGCCGCCTCGGCCTGGCCATGGCCCAGGACGAGATCGACTACCTGCGCCAGCGCTTCGGCGAACTGGGCCGCAAGCCGTCGGACGTGGAACTGATGATGTTCGCGCAGGCCAATTCCGAGCACTGCCGGCACAAGATCTTCAATGCCAGCTGGACCATCGATGGCGCCGACCAGGCCCACTCGCTGTTCCGCATGATCAAGAACACCCACCAGCAGACCCCGCAGCACACGCTCAGCGCGTACAGCGACAATGCAGCGGTGGTGGCCGGGTTCCCGGCGGCGCGTTATCGCCCCGATCCAGCCACGGGCGAATACCGCAGCGAAGCGGTGGTCGATTCGGCGTTCTGCATCAAGGTGGAAACCCACAACCACCCGACCGCGATCGCGCCGTTCCCGGGCGCCTCCACCGGTGCCGGCGGCGAGATCCGCGATGAAGGCGCCACCGGCCGCGGCGGCAAGCCCAAGGCCGGCCTGACCGGTTTCTCGGTCTCGCACCTGCGCATCCCGACCCTGCCGCAGCCGTGGGAAGCGCCGCGCGCGCTGAACCCGCGCATGGCACCGGCGCTGGACATCATGCTGGAAGGCCCGCTCGGCGGCGCCGCCTTCAACAACGAATTCGGCCGGCCCAACCTGCTGGGCTACTTCCGCAGCTTCGAGCTGCCTGAAGGCGAGGGTCTGACCCGCGCCTACGACAAGCCGATCATGCTGGCCGGTGGCCTGGGTGCGATCGACCAGGTCCAGGTAGAGAAGCTCAAGCTGCAGCCCGGTGATGCGGTGATCGTGCTCGGCGGCCCGGCCATGCTGATCGGCCTGGGCGGCGGTGCGGCCAGTTCGGTGGCGTCGGGCGAAAGCGCCGAGGATCTGGATTTCGCCAGCGTGCAGCGCGACAACCCGGAAATGGAACGCCGTTGCCAGGAAGTGATCGACCGCTGCGTCGCGCTCGGCCTGGACAACCCGATCCGCTGGTTCCACGACGTCGGCGCCGGCGGCTTGTCCAATGCCATTCCCGAGCTGCTGCACGACTCCGGCGTGGGCGGTGTGATCGACCTGGGCAAGGTGCCCACCGACGACCCGTCGCTGTCGCCGATGCAGCTGTGGTGCAACGAATCGCAGGAACGCTACGTGCTCGGCGTGCCGCAGGAGCGCCTGGCCGAGTTCGCCGCGCTGTGCGCGCGCGAGCGCTGCCCGTTCGCCGCCGTCGGCGTGGCCACGGCCGAAGAACGCCTGGTGGTCGCCTACGGCGCAACGGTCGGCAACATTCCGGCCGATGCCCCGATCGACCTGCCGATGGACGTGCTGTTCGGCAAGCCGCCGAAGATGCACCGCGACACCGCACACCCGCCGGCCCCGCGCTGGCCGGCGCTGAAAACCGGTGGCCTGGACCTGCACGACGCCGGCCTGCGCGTACTGGCGCACCCGTCGGTGGCGTCCAAGAACTTCCTGGTCACCATCGGCGACCGCAGCGTGGGCGGTCTGACCGCACGCGAGCAGATGATCGGTCCGTGGCAGCTGCCGCTGGCCGACGTCGCCATCACCCTGGCCGGCTTCGATACGCTTGCTGGTGAGGCGATGTCGATCGGTGAGCGCACCCCGCTGGCCCTGCTTGATGCCGCTGCTTCGGCGCGCATGGCGGTGGGCGAAGCGATCACCAACCTGTGCGCGGCCCCGGTCGATGCGCTGGAGACGGTCAAGCTCTCGGCGAACTGGATGGCCGCAGCCGGCCACAACGGCGAAGACGCGCTGCTGTATGACGCCGTACGCGCGGTGGGCATGGAATTGTGCCCGCAGCTGGACCTGAGCATCCCGGTCGGCAAGGACTCGTTGTCCATGCAGGCGCAGTGGAACGCCGATGGCCAGGGACACAAATCGGTGTCGCCGGTGTCGCTGGTGATCACCGCGTTCGCGCCGGTGGCCGACGCCAGCACCCAGCTGACCCCGTTGCTGGACCGCGATACCGACAGCGAGCTGTGGCTGATCGGCCTGGGCGCCGGCAAGCAGCGCCTGGGTGGGTCGATCCTGGCCCAGGTGCATGCCGACCACAGCGCGCTGCCGGCATTCGCCGGTGCCGTGCCGGACCTGGACGACCCGCAGCGCCTGCGTGCGTTCTTCGACCTGATCCGCGACGCGCGCCAGGCCGGCCTGCTGCTGGCCTACCACGACCGCAGCGATGGCGGCGCGTTCGCCGCGCTGTGCGAAATGGCTTTCGCCTCGCGCCAGGGCCTGGACATCACCCTGGATGCCTGGGGCGATGATGCGTTCCGCAGCCTGTTCAACGAAGAGCTGGGCGCGGTGGTGCAGATCGCCCGCGAAGACCGCGCCGCGTTCGCCGACCTGGTCGAGCGCCATGCGCTGACCGAATGCGCCCAGCGCATCGCACGCCCGACCACCGCACCGGTGGTGCGCGTCTCGCTGCAGGGCGAAAGCCTGGTGGAGTGGCGCTGGGAAGCGCTGTTCGATGCCTGGTGGTCGGTCACCCACGCCATGCAGAAGCTGCGCGACAACCCCGACAACGCCGACCAGGAGCGCGCCATCGCGCGCAGCTTCATCGCGCCGGGCCTGAAGCCGAAGCTCAGCTTCGACCTCAACGAAGACGTGGCGGCGCCGTACATCAACACCGGCGCGCGCCCGCGCGTGGCGGTGCTGCGCGAGCAGGGCGTCAACGGCCAGATCGAGATGGCGAACATCTTCGAACGCGCCGGCTTCACCTCGGTGGACGTGCACATGAGCGACCTGATCGCCGGCCGCGTGGACCTGGCCGATTTCACCGGCCTGGCTGCCTGCGGTGGCTTCAGTTACGGCGACGTGCTCGGTGCCGGTCGTGGCTGGGCGACGTCGGTGCTGGAGCGCAGCGCACTGCGCGATGCGTTCGCCGCGTTCTTCGCGCGCCAGGACAGCTTCGCGCTGGGCGTGTGCAACGGCTGCCAGATGATGAGCCAGCTCAAGGACATCATCCCCGGAGCGGAACACTGGCCGCAGTTCCGCCGCAATCGCAGCGAGCAGTTCGAAGCCCGCACCGCGTTGCTGGAGATCGTGGAGTCGCCCTCCATCCTGCTGCGGGGCATGGCCGGTTCGCGCCTGCCAGTGGCCGTGGCGCACGGGGAAGGCCAGGCGGTGTTCGCCAGCGCAGTGGACCAGGCCGCGGCCCGGGTGTCGTTGCGTTATGTCGATGGCGACGGCAACGTGGCCACCCAGTACCCGCTGAACCCGAACGGCTCGCCCGACGGCATCACCGGCCTGACCACCACCGATGGCCGCGTGACCATCATGATGCCGCACCCGGAGCGCACCCCGCGCGCAGTGAACCTGAGCTGGCGCCCGGCGGACTGGAACGGCGATTCGCCGTGGCTGCGCATGTTCCGCAACGCACGGGTGTGGTGCAACTGACGCACCGCACCCCACGGCGGCACGCCACGCGTGCCGCCTCCGCACACGTCCCGAAGCGGTAGCGCCGGCCGTTGGCCGGCCCACGCAGACACCGCCGCGTTCGCGCAATTCCGTCTTCACATCACACGTTGCCGATGTCGCAGCGCGCCATCGCGCACGCGCGCGCTTTTCGCGACGCAGGCGTATGGAAATGCTGCTCACGCATCCCCATCGGTGAAAGTCACGTGAAATATACAGGTGTACAGAACGCGCGATTCAATACGTGGCAATGAGTTACGTCGGGTTTCACGCGTGATGAAAGATGCTCACATGCATCTAACAAATTGACCGCATGAATGGGCGAATGTGTGACGCTTCTCGCGTTAGAACAATTTCTACTGTCAAAGTCTTGACGTTATGAAAACCCTGCGTTAACACTGAGTTCTCAGTTGGGAAGTGTTCAGTTCGGAAGTAACCGCAAGGATGGCGAGTTCTCTGTTCGTTGATCGCGCCGATAGCGCGCCATCCGGCACTACGCAGTAAATCAAGCGGAAAACGCCCCCAGGGGACGTTGGGCCACGCGGCCTGGCGTTGGCGTCGCTTTGCCCAAAACCAGCCAACCAGGAGTCGCATCGATGAATCGGATTTATCGCAAGGTCTGGAACAAAGCACTGGGGCAGATGGTCGTTGCCTCCGAATTGGCCAGCAGCCAGACCCCGGGCGTGGTTATCGATCAGCGACGATCCGCTGGCGCGCGCAGCGCATCGACATTGTCGGCCGCCATTGCATTGACACTGGGGTTGGGCATGGCGGGAGCGATATCCCATGCGCATGCACAATCGGTGGAAGTGGGCGGCAGCGCGAACTGTGTGGTACTCAACAGCAACGTGATCGACAGCTGCGTGGTGGACGGCAACGCGACCGCATCGGGCGCGAACGCGGTGGCCATCGGCAGCAACAGCACCGCCTCGGCGGCCAACAGCGTGGCGCTCGGCGCCGGCTCGCGGGCCACGCGCGCCAACACGGTCTCGGTCGGCGATGCCGGCAAGGAGCGCCAGGTCACCAACGTTGCTGCTGGCACTGCCGCTACCGACGCGGTGAACAAGGCCCAGCTGGATACGGTCGCTGCCACTGCTGCAGGCGCGACCCGCTATTTCAAGGCAGATGGTGAAGGCAACGACAGCGATGCGGCCAGCATCGACGGTGACGGCGCGCTTGCGGCCGGTGCCGATGCCACCGCCGACGGTGATGGCGCCACTGCACTCGGCCACGACAGCCAGGCGCTGGCCAATGCCACCACGGCGGTCGGCAGCGATGCCGTTGCGGCAGGCCTGGGTGGCAGCGCATTTGGCCAGGGCAGCCTGGCCATCGGTGACGCCACCGTCGCGGTCGGCCAGAACGCAATGGCATTCGGCCTGGGCGACGTCGCACTCGGCGCGTCCGCATTCGCCGCCAGCGAGAACGGCGCCGCGACCGCGATTGGGGGTCTGGCAGAGGCCAGTGCCGACGGTGCCACTGCCATTGGCGGCGGCGCGCTGGCCATCGGCGCGGGCAGTACTTCGCTCGGCCGCGGCGCCGGAAGCGGCGGTGAAGCGTCCATTGCGGTGGGTGCCTTCAGCACTGCCGTGGCCGATTTCAGTGCGGCACTCGGTTCCAACTCCGCAGCGGTTGCGGTCGGCAGCGTGGCGCTGGGCGCCGGCTCCTACGCTGATCGCGTGGACACCGTCTCGGTCGGCAACAACAACGGCCTGCAACGGCAGATCACCAACGTTGCCGCCGGCACAGAAGCCAACGACGCGGTGAACAAGACCCAGCTGGATGAAGTGGGGGACGTGGCCTCGACCACGGCGAAGTATTTCCAGGCCACCGGCAGCGCTGACAGCGACGCCGGTGCGTTTGCCGATGGCGACAACGCCACGGCGATTGGCGAAGCCAGCAACGCGCTCGGCAACGGCGCCACCGCGCTCGGCAGTGGTGCAACGTCGGTGGCGCAGAATGCTACGGCGGTCGGCTACAACGCCTTGGCCAGCGGCCAGAACAGCGCAGCGTTCGGCACCAACGCGCAGGCCAGCGGCCCGGGCAGCGTCGCCGTTGGCGGTGCAGCCGTGGACGAAGACGGCAACCCGCTGATCACCAATGGCGGGGTACCGGTCGATACCGGTGCCACCAGCGCCGGCGTGGGCGGTACCGCAGTCGGCGCCAGTGCGGAAGCGGCGGGCTTCGCGGCGTCCTCCTATGGCGTCGGCGCGTATGCAGCCGGTGCGCAGTCGTCGGCGTTCGGCGCGGTGGCCAATGCAACGGGAGATTACGCCACCGCGGTCGGCACGCAGACCGCGGCCAGCGGTACCAGCAGCACCGCCATCGGCGGTCCGGTCGACCTGATTCCCGGGCTGGGCTTCTTCGTCGATACCCAGGCCAGCGGCGAGGCCGCCACCGCAGTAGGCGCCGGCGCGATTGCCAGTGGCGACTACGCAGTGGCCAACGGCACGCTCAGCGAAGCCTCCGGCACCGAAGCCACCGCCGTAGGCTACTTCGCGTATGCACCGGGCGAGGGCGCTTCCGCCCTCGGCGCGGAAAGCTGGGCCAGTGGTGAACTGAGCACGGCGGTCGGTTTCTACAGCACCGCGCGCGGCGCCAACAGCGTCGCCCTGGGTGCCAACTCCACGGCCGTGCGCGACAACACCGTCTCGGTTGGCGATGTCGGCAACGAACGCCAGATCACCCATGTCGCCGCCGGCAGCGAAGCCACCGATGCGGTCAACAAGGCGCAGCTGGATGCCGTCGCGGAGACCGCCGACAGCACGGCTTACCGCTTCAAGGCCAATGCCTCCCAGGACAGCGACGTGGGCGCCTTCGCCGACGGCGACGGCGCGCTGGCGGCGGGTGAGGCCAGCAACGCCTTCGGTACCGGCGCCACCGCCGTGGGCAACGGCGCTTCGGCCATCGGCGATGACACCGTTGCGGTCGGCCGCAATGTCGCCGCGAACGGCAACGGCAGCGTCGCCATCGGTGGTGTCGGCCAGGCCTACGACCAGTACAACCAGCCGATCGTGGACGCCGACGGCAACGCGGTGACGGTGGGCACCACCGCTGCACAGGATGCGGTCGCAGTGGGTGCGGGCGCACAGGCCACCGGCGCGCTCAGCAACGCTTATGGCAGCGGCGCACAGGCCACCGGCGACAACAGCCTGGCGCAGGGCTACAAGTCGCGCGCCACCGGTGATTACAGCATCGCGCAGGGCGACAACGCCTTCGCCAGCGGCAGCGAAAGCATCGCCACTGGCGCCTACGCATGGGCCACCAGCGACGGCGCCACCGCGTTCGGCTCCAGCGCCTGGGCCACCGAGGCCAACGCCACCGCCGTGGGCACTGCGGCCTGGGCCGACGGCAGCGGCGCCACTTCGATCGGCTACAACAGCTGGGCGCGTGGCAACAGTTCCACCGCGCTGGGCCGTGGTGCGTTCGGCTACGGCGACAACAGCGTGGCCGTGGGCTACCAGGCGCTGGGCGACGGCATCAACACCATTGCCATCGGCACCAATGTGGTGGCCGGTGGTGAAAGTGCGATCGGCATCGGTGCGGGCAGCAATGCCAGTGCCGCCAACGCGGTAGCACTGGGTGCCGGCGCGCGTGCCGATAGGGCCTACACCGTGTCGGTCGGCAATGACGACCAGCAGCGCCAGATCACCCAGGTCGCTGCCGGTACTGAAGGCACCGATGCAGTGAACGTCGATCAGCTCACGGCTGCCACCGACACGTTCCAGGCAACCGGTGATGGCGTGGCCGTGGCGGGTGGCGAAGAAAGCGTGGCGGCGGGTTCCAATGCCGCCACCGATGGCGACTACGCCACGGCTGTGGGTTCCAGCAGCTTCGCCAGCGGCACGGGTGCCTCGGCAGTGGGCAGCGGTGCATTCGCCCTGGCCGACGGTGCCACCGCCGTCGGCCTCAACGCGTTGGCCAGTGCGGCCAATGCCACCGCAGCGGGTGCCGATGCACAGGCCACTGCCGAATACGCCACGGCCAGCGGTGCGGAAAGCCTGGCGTCGGGCGAGCAGAGCACCGCCAACGGTGCGGCCAGCATCGCCTCGGGCGCGGGCAGCCTGGCCAGTGGCGCGCTGTCCGAAGCGGCCGGTGAAGAATCGGTAGCGCTGGGCTACTACAGCACCGCCAGCGGCTCGGGTGCGACTGCCGTCGGCGCCGAAAGCGTGGTCAGCGGCACCCTGTCGGCCGGCTACGGCTTCGCCTCGGAAGCCACCGCTGGTTACACCACCGCGATCGGTGGTTATGCCGCCGCCACCGCGTTCAACGCCACCGCGCTGGGCAGCTTCGCCCAGGCCACCGGCTCCAACAGTGTCGCGCTCGGCGGTGATGCCGAAGCGAGCGGCGCGTACAGCACCGCCACCGGCCAGGGCAGCCTGGCCAGCGGCACGAACAGTGTTGCCATCGGTGGCGCGCTGTTCGGTCTGCTGCCGACCGAAGCGTCCGGCAATTACTCCACCGCCGTGGGCGGGGGGGCGTGGTCGCCGGGCCTGAACAGCACCGCCTTGGGCAACGCGGCCACTTCCGAAGGCGTCAACAGCGTGGCGCTGGGAGCGGACTCGATTGCCGACCGCGACGACAGCGTGTCGGTTGGCAGTGCCGGCAGCGAGCGCCAGATCACCAACGTTGCCGCCGGTACCGAAGGCACCGATGCGGTGAACGTGGACCAGCTCAATGCGGTGGCTGATACGGCCGCCACCACCAGCAAGTATTTCCAGGCCAGCGGCAGCGATGCCAGCGATGCCGGCGCGTTCGTGGATGGCGATGATGCGCTGGCAGCCGGTGAAGCCAGCAATGCGATCGGCAACGGCGCCACGGCGCTGGGTGCCGGCAGCACGGTGGTCGCCAACGAGGCGACTGCGGTTGGCTTCAACGCCACGGCCACCGCCGACAATGCGGTGGCCGTGGGCAGCAATGCGGCCAGCACCGGCGCAGGCGCCATCGCGGTGGGCGACCTCAGCGCGGCCAGTGGCAACGCGTCGGTGGCCATCGGCGGCGGCGCGCTGTCGCAGGGGCTTGGTGCCGTCGCGGTGGGTGCGGGATCCGAGGCCAGTGGCCTTGCCTCCACCGCCGTAGGTTACGGTGCCTGGGCGCTGGGTCGCGAAACCACGGCCATCGGCAACTTCGCCACGGCCGATGGCTGGGCCGCCAGTGCCTTCGGTGCGGGTGCCACCGCAGGTTCCTTCGGCACCGCGCTGGGGACCTACAGCTACGCGGACGAAGTAGCCACTGCGGTTGGCCAGGGCACCCGCGCCAACGTAGCCGGTGCCGCGTTCGGCGTGCAGGCCAATGCCGGCGAGTACGGCGTCGCGCTGGGCAACAACGCGGCCACCGCGCAGAACGGTGTGGCGGTTGGTTTCAACGCGCTGGCCGGTGCCGATGCCAACAGTGCGACCCAGGGCATCCAGACCACGGCCATCGGCAGCGAGGCGTGGGCGACCGAAGACGGCGCCACCGTGGTCGGCTACAACAGCTACGCGCAGGCCCTGAACTCCACGGTGGTGGGCAGCAATACCTGGACCACCAAGGATGCCGAAAACAGCGTCGCGCTCGGGGCCGGAACGCTGGCCGACCGTGCCAACACGGTGTCGGTCGGCGCCGCAGAAGCCTGGACCGATGCGGCCGGCGTGGTGCACGACGCCATCGACCGCCAGATCACCAACGTGGGTGCCGGTACCGAAGACACCGATGCGGTGAACGTGGCGCAGCTGAAGGAAGTGGCCGCAGTGGCCGAAACCACCAGCAAGTACTTCCAGGCCAGTGGCAGCGGCGACAGCGATGCCGGTGCCTATGTGGAAGGCGACAACGCGCTGGCGGCCGGTGAAGCATCCAACGCGATTGGCGATGGTGCCAGCGCGCTTGGCAGTGGTGCCAATGCACTGGCCAACAACGCCACCGCCATCGGCTTCAACGCGTTGGCTGCCGGCGCAGGTGCGGCGGCGCTGGGCAGTGAGGCCCAGGCCACCGGCGAAAACAGCGTGGCGGTCGGCACGGGAGCGTCGGCCAGCGAGATCGGCGCCAGCGCCACTGGTGCCGGTGCGCAGGCCTCCGGTGCATACAGCACCGCCAACGGCAGCGAAGCCATCGCGTCGGGCCAGCAGGCCACCGCGAATGGCTTCCGTTCCACCGCCTCTGAAGCAGGTGCGTCGTCATTCGGCAGCTATAGCGAAGCGACCGGCGAGTTGTCTTCGGCGCTGGGTTACGGTGCAGTGGCATCCAATGCCTACGCAACCGCCGTCGGCGCAGCGGCCACGGCCTCTGGCGCCAGTGCGGTTGCAGTGGGTGAGTTCAGCGAAGCCACCGGCGATGAAAGCGTGGCGGTGGGCGGCAGCACGTTCTTCGGTTTCATTCCGGCGCGCGCGTCGGGCACCGGTGCATCGGCGTTCGGTGCCGGTGCCTGGGCGACCGATGACTACACCACGGCGATCGGTTGGAACTCGTGGGCCGATGCGGCCAGCGCCACTGCGCTGGGTGAGAGTGCCACGGCGACCGGCGTGAACAGCGTGGCCTTGGGTGCCGGCTCCAGCGCGGACCGCGACAACAGCGTCTCAGTCGGCTCCGCCACGTCGCAGCGCCAGATCACCAACGTTGCAGCCGGCACCGAAGGCACCGATGCGGTCAATCTCGACCAGCTCGATGCCGTGGCCGATACCGCCGAGGAAACCAACCGTTACTTCAAGGCCTCCGGCAGCGGCAATGGCGACGACGTGGGCAGCTATGTCGATGGCAGCTACGCCACTGCGGCGGGCGAAGCGTCCAACGCCTTCGGCACCGGTGCATCGGCCTACGGCAGCGGTTCGCTGGCGTCGGGCCGCTACGCCTCGGCGTCGGGCTACAACGCCTCGGCCACGGCCGATTCGGCTACCGCCATCGGTGGTTCGCTGTACTACGAGGATGCCAACGGCAACGTGCTGTTGGACAAGGCCACCAGCGCAAGCGGCACCGGTGCCACCGCGCTGGGTGCCGGTGCGCAGGCAAGCGGTGTGTTCAGCACCGCCAGCGGTGCCGGCGCAACCTCGGCGGGGCTGCAGTCGTCGGCGTTCGGCTACAGCGCCGAAGCCGGCAGCGACTACAGCACCGCCGTGGGCGCGTTCAGTGCCGCCAGCGGCGTGCGCACCACCGCACTCGGTTACGGTGCCGAAGCCAGCGGCGATTACGCCTCTGCGTTCGGCTGGGGCAGCACCGCCTCGGGCGCCTACGGCATCGCCATCGGCAACAGCGCGCAGGCCAGCGGGGCCAACAGCTTCGCCGGTGGCGCCAGCGCCTGGGCCACGGCGGCGCAGACCACTGCCGTGGGCCAGCTGGCGTGGGCCACCTCGGCCGGCTCCACCGCGATCGGCCAGGACAGCTACGCCTACAGCGGCATCAATGCCACCGCACTGGGCAAGAGCGCCTGGGCCAGCGGCACCGGCAGCGTGGCGCTGGGCGCAGGCTCGCGCGCCACTGAAGCCGACGTGGTGTCGGTGGGGGGCGGCAACGGCACTACCGGTCCGGCCACCCGCCGCGTCACCAATGTGGGTGCGGCGGTGAATGCCAACGACGCGGTCAACAAGGCGCAGCTGGACAGCGTGGCCGCTACCGCCGATGCGGTGGGCCAGCACTTCCAGGCCAGTGGCAGCGGGGTGGCCAACGCCAGTGGCAGCGATGCGCTGGCGGCCGGCTCGGGCGCCACCGCCAGCGGCACCCGCAGCAGCGCACTGGGCACTGCGGCAACCGCCTCGGCCACCGGTGCGACGGCCGTCGGTGCAGATGCCTCGGCACGCGGTGACAACAGCACCGTGGTCGGCCGCCTCGCCTCGACCAACGCCACCAATGGCGTGGCGGTCGGCAACGGTGCCTTCGTCAGCAACGGGGCCAATGGCATCGCCATCGGTTCCAGCGCGGGCGCTTCCGGTGCCAATTCAGTGGCGTTGGGCGCCGGTTCGCGTGCCGTGGAAGCCAACGTGGTCTCGGTCGGTGGCGGCAACGGCACCGATTCGCCGGCCACCCGCCGCATCGTCAATGTCGCGGCAGGTCGCATTGCCGCCAACAGCACCGATGCGGTCACCGGCGGCCAGCTCAATACCACCAACCAGCGCGTGGGCGCGGTGGAAACCCGGGTCGGTGACATCGACGACCGGATCGGTTCGGTCGAGAACGTGACCGCCAACGCGCTGACCTACGACGACAGCAGCCGCGACAAACTCACCTTGTCGGGCGTGGACGGCACCACGCTGGACAACGTCGCCACCGGTTCGATCGCCAGTGGCAGCCGCCAGGCCATCAATGGCGGCCAGCTGTTCCAGGCGCTGACCGACACCGCCAGCTTCCTCGGCGGCGGGGCCAGCGTCGGCATGCAGGGTGTGTTCGTTGCGCCCAACTACGTGATCCAGGGCAGCACGTACAACAACGTGGGCGATGCGCTCGGCGCGCTGGATGCCAAGGTCAGCGACCTCGACCAGCGCGTGGCCGGCGGCAGCAGCAACGTGGCGCGCGCGCGCAGCGCATCGGTGTCCACCGCCAGCGTGGCCGCCGCACCGGAGGCTGCGGAAACCACCGCGACGGCGGTCGCCGGTACCGACACGGCCCGCGTGGCCAGTGCCGATGCCGTCGCTCCGATCGTGCAGGGCACCCCGACTGCCGCCAGTGTCGGCACCCCGCAGCCGGTGGCTGCGGTGGCACCGGTCACCTCGGTGGCGATGGGCGAGGGCGCCGTGGCCAGCGGTGCCTCGGCCACCGCGATCGGGCAGGGGGCCACCGCCACGGCCGCCAACTCGGTCGCGCTCGGGCAGGGCTCGGTTGCTGATCGCGCCGACACAGTGTCGGTCGGAGCCGTCGGTGCAGAACGCCAGGTCACCAATGTCGCCGCCGGCAGCGCCGCTACCGATGCGGTCAACAAGGGCCAGCTGGACGGTGGCATCGCCACCGCCAACAGCTACACCGACCAGCGTTACAACGCGATGGCCGACAGCTTCGACATCTACAAGGGCGAAATCGACGAACGCCTGCGTCACCAGGATCGCCGCATCGACCGCCAGGGTGCGATGAACGCGGCCATGCTCAACATGGCCACCAGTGCCGCCGGTATCCGCACGCAGAACCGCGTCGGTGTCGGCGTCGGCTTCCAGAGCGGCGAATCGGCGTTGTCGCTGGGCTACCAGCGCGCCCTCAGCGAGCGCGCCACCGTCACTGTCGGCGGTGCGTTCAGCAGCGATGACAGCTCGGTCGGCGTCGGTGCCGGCTTCGGTTGGTAAGCAATGCAAGGCCTGAGGGGGCGGGTCACGGGAACCCTGGCCAGGGCCGGCCGGGGTTTCCGCATGGAGTGTTGGCCTGAACAGTCGTTTGATCCATGACCTTGAAGAGGATTACACCGTGACCAGAAAGCAGAACCTTCGCATCAATGTGCTGGCAGCCGCCGTGCTGTCGCTGTCCGTGGGCGCCAGCGCCTATGCCGCCGGGTTGCCGGTCAAGGAACCGGCGAAGCAGGCCAGCACCGCCCAACAGGGGTCCGAACGCATCATCGTCAAGTACGCCCCCGGCAGCGCGGCTGCCTCCGACCGTTCGGCCAAACTGGCTGCGGTGACCTCGGCGGTGTCGCGCGCCAGCCTGGGCGCCACCGCCTCGCGTGCCGCCGCCGCCAGCCCGCAGCACCTGCGCCGGCTCGGCACCGGTGCCGATGTGATCCGCCTGCAGGGCAAGCTCAGCCAGGCCGAGCTGCAGAAAGTGCTGAAGGAAATCCAGGCCGATCCGTCGGTCCAGTACGCCGCCGTCGACGTCAAGCTGCAGCGCGCAGATGTGCGCGCCAAGGAAACCCCGCAGCTGGTACCGGACGACCAGTACTACGCGCAGTACCAGTGGCACCTGCACAGCCCCACCGGTGGCGTGAACGCGCCCGCTGCATGGGACGTGGCCCAGGGCGAGGGCGTGGTGGTGGCGGTGCTCGACACCGGCATCCTGCCGCAGCATCCGGATTTCGCCGCCGGCACCCTGCTGGAAGGCTATGACTTCATCAGCGACGCCGAAACCTCGCGCCGTCCCACCGATGAACGGGTGCCGGGTGCGCTGGATTATGGCGACTGGGTCGAGAACGACAACGAGTGCTACGCCGGTTCGCTGGCCGAAGACAGCTCCTGGCACGGCACCCATGTGTCGGGCACGGTCGCCGAGGCCACCAACAACACCATCGGCATGGCCGGCCTTGCCTACAAGGCCAAGGTGCTGCCGGTACGCGTGCTCGGCAAGTGCGGCGGCTACCTGTCCGATATCGCTGACGCGATCACCTGGGCCTCCGGCGGCACCGTTGCCGGCATCCCGGCCAACCCGAACCCGGCCGAAGTGATCAACATGAGTCTGGGCGGCGGCGGTGCGTGCGACCCGGCCTACCAGGATGCGATCAACGGCGCGGTGTCGCGTGGCACCACGGTGGTGGTGGCGGCCGGCAACCAGGCCTCCAATGCCTCCGGCTACCGTCCGGCCAGCTGCGCCAACGTGATCGCCGTGGGCGCCACCCGCATTACCGGCGGCATCGCGTCGTATTCCAACTTCGGCGCGGTCGTGGACCTGTCCGGTCCGGGCGGCGGCGGCGGCGTGGATGGCAACCCGGGCGGCTACGTCTGGCAGGCCGGCTACGACGGCCTGACCACGCCGACCTCCGGTGCCTACACCTACATGGGCATGGGCGGTACCTCGATGGCCTCGCCGCACGTGGCCGCCGTGGCCGCGCTGGTGCAGGGCGCGCTGGCCTCGGCCGGCAAGGACCCGCTGACCCCGGCACAGTTGGAGACCCTGCTCAAGCAGAGCGCACGCAACTTCCCGGTGACCATCCCGGCGGCTACCCCGATCGGCAGCGGCATCGTCGATGCCAAGGGTGCGCTGGACAAGGCCCTGGAAGAACCGTGCACGGAAGACTGCGCGCCGGATGCGACGCCGCTCACCAACCGCGTGGCGGTCAGCGGGCTGACCGGCGCTGGTGGCAGTGAAACGCTGTACAGCTTCGAAGCGACGGCGGGCAAGACGCTGAGCGTCCTCACCTATGGCGGCAGCGGCAATGTGTCGGTGTACGTCAGCGCTGGCGCCGAGCCGACCGCGACGGACTTCGATGCCAAGTCCGCGCGTCCGGGCAACAGCGAAACCGTGCGCTTCACCGCGCCGGTGGCCGGCACGTACTACATCAAGCTGGTGGGTGAGTCGGCTTACAGCAACGTGAGCATCCAGGCCGTCCAGTAACGGTCAGGGAAGTCCCACGGGAGCCCGTCATGTGACGGGCTCCCGTTTTCTGTTGGCCACCACCGCATGTGGCATCACGGCGAGCTGCTAAAGTCTGCGGGTCGCCAGGAGAGCTTTCGTGAATGCGGTAACCCACGATCTTGCTGAAGAGTCAGCCATGGATGCGGAACGCCGCATCGTGGCGCTGTTGCTGCGCAATGGGCGGCTGAAGGAGGCCGACCTGGCCCGCGCACGGCCGCTGCAGCGCGAGGCCGGTGGCAGCCTGTTGCCGCTGCTGGTGCGGCTGGGCCTGGTGTCCGAACGCGACCACGCCCAGGCCTGTGCCGAGGTGCTGGCGCTGCCGCTGCTGGAGGGCAAGGGCGTGCCCGAAGCGCCCCCCGAATCCCTGATCGATGCGCTGCCGTTGTCGCTGCGCTTCCTCAAACAATTCCATGCCTGTCCGCTGGCGCTGCGCGACGGCGTGATAGACCTGTGGCTGAGCGACCCCCAGGAGCCCTACGTGGCCGACGCGGTGCGGCTGGCGATGGCGGTACCCGTGCGCCTGCACGTGGGCCTGCGCTCGGAGATCGATGACGTCATTGAACGCTGGTTTGGCCAGGGCCGCAGCGCCATGGGCGCCATCATCGAAACCGCCGACGGGGAAGGCAGCATCGTCGACGATATCGAGCACCTGCGCGACCTGGCGTCCGAAGCGCCGGTGATCCGCCTGGTCAACCTGGTGATCCAGCGTGCGGTGGAACTGCGCGCGTCGGACATCCATATCGAACCGTTCGAAAACCGGCTCAAGGTGCGCTACCGCGTCGACGGCGTGCTGATCGAGGGCGAAAGCCCGCCGGCCAACCTCACCGCCGCGGTGATCAGCCGCATCAAGATCATGTCGCGGCTGAACATCGCCGAGCGCCGGCTGCCCCAGGATGGCCGCATCATGCTGCGGGTGCAGGGCAAGGAACTGGATCTGCGCGTGAGCACGGTACCCACCGCGCACGGCGAAAGCGTGGTGATGCGCCTGCTCGATCGCGACACGGTGGTGTTCGATTTCCATCGCCTTGGTTTTACCGATGCTTTCCTGCCGCAGTTCCGCAAGGTGCTCGAGCAGCCGCACGGGATCCTGCTGGTCACCGGCCCCACCGGTTCGGGCAAGACCACCACGCTGTATACCGCGCTCAGCCAGCTCAACACCGCCGACGTCAAGATCATCACCGTCGAGGATCCGGTCGAATACCAGATCGAAGGCATCAACCAGATCCAGGCCAAGCCGCAGATCGGGCTGGATTTCGCCAACGCGCTGCGCAGCATCGTGCGCCAGGACCCGGACATCATCATGATCGGCGAAATGCGCGACCTGGAAACCGCGCGCATCGCGATCCAGTCCGCGCTGACCGGCCACCTGGTGCTGTCCACGCTGCATACCAACAACGCCGCCGGTGGCATCACCCGCCTGCTCGACATGGGCGTGGAAGACTACCTGCTCACCTCCACCATCAACGGCATCCTGGCCCAGCGCCTGGTGCGCCGGCTGGAGCCGCAGCACGCGCTGCGCTACCCGGCGTCGCCGGAGGAGATCGAAAAGTTCGGGCTGCGCCGGCTGCAGCCGGAGGGCGAGATCTTCCTGTACCGCGCACAGCCCTCTGCGATCGCCCCGACCGGCTACCTGGGGCGGACCACCATCATGGAATTCCTGGTGATGAACGACGAACTGCGCCGTGCGGTGATGCGCCGCGCCGGCATGGGCGAAGTGGAGCAGATCGCCCGCGCCGCCGGCATGCGCACCATGTATGAAGATGGCCTGGCCAAGGCGCTGCAGGGCCACACCACCATCGAAGAAGTGCTGCGCGTGACCGAGGAAAGCTGAGCATGCCGCAGTACCGCTACAAGGCCCTCAACGCGCACGGTGAGCTGTTCGACGGCCAGATGGAGGCTGCCAGCGAAGCCGATGTCGCCGCGAAGCTGCAGGACCAGGGCCATCTGCCGATGGAAGCGCGCCTGGCCGGCGAGGGCAGTGCGGGCGGCACCTCATGGGCGGCGCTGCTGCGGCGCAAGCCCTTCGACGGTGGCGCGCTGGTGCAGTTCACCCAGCAGCTGGCGACCCTGCTGGGCGCCGGGCAGCCGTTGGACCGCGCGCTGACCATCCTGCTGGAACTGCCTGAAGACGAGCGCAGCCGCCGGGTGATCACCGACATCCGCGACGTGGTGCGTGGCGGTGCCGCGCTGTCCACCGCGCTGGAACGCCAGCATGGGGTGTTCTCGCGCCTGTACATCAACATGGTGCGCGCCGGCGAGGCCGGCGGCAGCCTGCACGACACCCTGCAGCGGCTGGCCGATTACCTGGAGCGCAGCCAGGAGCTGAAGGGCCGGGTGATCAACGCGTTGATCTATCCGGCGATCCTGCTGGCGGTGGTGGGCGGCGCACTGATGTTCCTGCTGGGCTACGTGGTGCCGCAGTTCGCGCAGATGTACGAAAGCCTGGATGTGGCGCTGCCGTGGTTCACCCAGTGGGTGCTCAGCGCCGGCCTGCTGGTGCGCGAAGGCTGGCTGGCGATGATCGTGGTGCCGGCGTTGGCGCTGCTGGTGATCGAACGCAAGCTGCGCCAGCCGGCCGCACGACTGGCGCTGGATGGCTGGCTGCTGCAGCGCAAAGGCATCGGCGGGCTCGTCGCCAAGCTGGAAACCGCACGATTGGCACGCACCCTGGGCACGTTGCTGCGCAACGGCGTGCCGCTGCTGGCCGGCCTGGGCATCGCGCGCAACGTGCTGGGCAACCGCGCGCTGGCCGCCGATGTGGATGCGGCCAGCGACGAGGTCAAGAACGGCAACGGCCTGTCCGCTTCGCTGGCCAAGGGCAAGCGCTTCCCACGCCTTGCCCTGCAGATGATCCAGGTCGGCGAGGAATCCGGCGCGCTGGATGTCATGCTGCTCAAGACCGCCGATACCTTCGAACAGGAAACCGCGCGCGCCATCGACCGCCTGCTGTCGGCGCTGGTCCCGGTGATCACCCTGGTGTTGGCCTCGGTGGTCGGCCTGGTGATCGTCGCCGTGCTGGTGCCCCTGTACGACCTCACCAATGCCATCGGCTGACCGCCATGGCGCACTTCGTCCCGACATGCTGCAAGGAGCTTCCATGATCCATCGCCGAAAACTGGTCCGTCTGTCTTCGCCGCGCAACCAGTCGGGCATGAGCCTGCTGGAAATCATCATCGTCATCGTGCTGATCGGCGCGGTGCTCACCCTGGTTGGCAGCCGCGTGCTGGGCGGTGCCGATCGCGGCAAGGCCAACATCGCCAAGTCGCAGGTGCAGACCATGGCCGGCAAGATCGAGAACTACCAGCTCGATACCGGAAAGCTGCCGGCCAAGCTGGACGATCTGGTCACCCAGCCCGGCAGTGCCAGTGGCTGGCTGGGCCCGTATGCCAAGGCAACGGAACTCAATGATCCGTGGGGCAACGCGCTGGAATACCGTGCGCCGGGCGAAGGCCAGCCGTTTGATCTGATCAGCCTGGGCAAGGATGGCAAGGTGGGCGGCAGCAGCTACGACGCGGACATCAAGTACGAGTAAGCGCGCTTGCGTCCATCCACCACGCCGTGCGGCACCCGGAGCCCTCGCGCCATGTCGCGACGGTATGCCGTGCGCGGCGTTTCGCTGCTGGAAATGCTGCTGGTGGTCGCCCTGATCGCGATCATCGGGGTGATCACGGCCACCGCCATGAACGGTGGCATCGACGGCGTGCGCCTGCGCAACGCCGGCAAGGAAGTGGCCAGCCAGTTGCGCTATACCCGCACCCAGGCCATCGCCACCGGTGAACGCCAGCGTTTCCTGATCGACCCGCAGGCGCGCACCTGGGAAGCGGCCAACGGCCGCCATGGCAGCCTGCCTGCTGCGCTGGAGGTCCACTTCCGTGGTGCCGGCCAGGTGGCCGGCGTGGTCAATGGCAAAGGCGGCATCGCCTTTCATCCCGACGGCGGCTCCAGTGGCGGCACCATTGAACTGGGCGTGCGCGACGCACTGTGGCGCATCGACGTGAGCTGGATCACCGGTGAAGTGCGCTCGGGTCCGGTCCGGAGCGCGCGATGAAGCGCCAGCGCGGCTATTCGCTGCTGGAAGTGATTGTCGCCTTCGCGCTGCTGGCGCTGGCGTTGACCCTGTTGCTCGGCAGCCTGTCCGGTGCCGCGCGCCAGGTGCACCACGCCGACCTGCGCACGCGCGCGATGCTGCATGCGCAGTCGCTGCTGGCCGCGAGCGGCATCGAGGCGCCGCTGCAGGAAGGGCGCTCGCAGGGCGAATGGGAGGATGGACGCTACCGCTGGGACCTGCAGGTGGAACCGTACGTGGATGCGCGCACCAGCGCGCTGCCCCAGGCCGCCGCCAACACCGCCATCGGCCCGACCCTGGCCCAGCTGACCCTGCAGGTGCGCTGGGGCGAGGGTAACGGCGAACGTCTGCAATGGCGCTCGTTGCGGCTGCTGCCGAATACGCCCGGGGCGGCGCGATGAGCCGGCGCGCTGCACGCGGTTTCACCCTGATCGAAGTCCTGCTGGCGACCGTGCTGCTGGTCGGTGGGCTGGCGCTGGCTTTCGCCACCGTGCGTTCGGCGATGAACATCGCCCAGCGCGGCGAACGCGTGGCCGCGCAGAATGAGCGCATGCGTGCGGTGGAGGGGTTCCTGCGCAGGCGCCTGGGCATGGCGCTGCCCACCGCCGCCGAGCCGCCCGATCCCACCCGCGAGCCGCTGTATTTCCAGGGCGAGCCACAGCGCATGCTGTTCGTGTCCGAACTGCCCGGTTACCTGGGCCGTGGCGGTTCCTACGTGCATGAGCTGCAGGTCAACCGCAGTGGCGCGGAGCTGCGGCTGGAGGTTGCACTGACCCTGGTGCAGAACGGCGAGCGCATCGACGAGACCCCGCCGCGTGCGCCGGAGCTGCTGGCCGACGCGCTGCGCGAGGTTGCGTTCCGCTATCGCGGCATCGATCCACGCAGCGGCCAGCTGGGCGACTGGCAGACCCGCTGGGACGACACCCGGCGCTTGCCGCTGCTGGTGGAGATCCGCATCGTGCCGCAGCAGGGGCCGGCGTGGCCGCCGATGGTGGCCGCGTTGTCGCAGGCACGCGGGGCTCGCTCATGAGGCGCGCCCGTGGCGCGGCGCTGGTGCTGGTGCTATGGCTGATCGCGCTGCTCACGGCGGTAGTGGGCGCGTTTGCGCTCAGTGCACGCGTCGAGCACCTGCAGCAGCGGGTCATTGGCGACGATGCCATCGGCCAGGAATACGCCCGTGCGGGACTGGAATACGCCCTGTACAGGCTGCGCCCCTCTGCGCTGCAACCGCCGTGGCAGGCCGATGGCCGCCGCTATCGCTGGACATTCGACGGCCGCCAGATCGATCTGCGGGTGGTCGACGAAAACGGCAAGCTCAATCTCAATCTGGCCGACACGGCGTTGTTGACCGCCTTCCTGCGCGCGTTGGACGTGGAGCCCGGGCGCGCCCGGCAGCTGGCGGGTGCGATCGCCGACTGGCGCGATCCCGACAACCTCAAGCAGCCCGCCGGTGGCGCGGAAACCGCCGATTACCAGGCGGCCGGCCTGCCGTATGGCGCGCGCAACGGGCGCTTTGAGACGCTGGGCGAACTGCAGCGGGTGCTGGGCATGGACGCCGAACTGTATGAACGGATGGAGCCGATGCTGACCCTGTACAGTCGGCAGTCGCGTCCGGATCCCCGGTTCGCGGCCGGGCCGGTGTTGAACGCGCTCGGGCTGGATGCCGAACGCCTGCTAGCCGAACGCGAGCGGGCCGAAGCGGCCGGCGATGAAAACGTGACCGGTGCGCTTGCCAGTGGCAGCGGCACCTATAGTATCGAGAGCCGCGCACTGGATGAACGCGGCCGGGTCTCGGTATTGCGCGCTGTGGTGCGCATGGGCGCGGCGGGCACGCCGGGCACGACTTACACAGTACTTCGCTGGGAACAGGGAATGGCAGCACGATGACGGCATGGCGGGACAGTCTGGTGCAGGCACGGGGACGGTTCGCACCCGGTGTGGGCAATGGCCTGCGCTGGTGGCGGCGTTCGCTGCTGGCCTGGCTGCCGGTACGCTGGCAGTGGGCCATGGGCTGGTCACGTTCGCGCCTGCTGCTGTCGCGGCAGGCCGAGCAGCTGGTGCTGCGCCGCGATACCGCTACCCAGGTACAGGCCGTGGCCGAACTGCCGTGGCCGACCACGCCGGCCGATCTGGAACGGGTAGTGGATGCGCGCCTGCGTGCGCTGCCACGGCACTGGGTGCTGCCGGCCGCCGCCGTGCTGCGCCGCCCGTTGCGCCTGCCGGCCGCCGCCGCGCCGCGCCTGCGCGATGTGGTCGGCTTCGAGATCGACCGCCAGACCCCGTTCGAGGCCAGCCAGGTCCATTACGACGTACGCGAACTGGACACGCTGCCCGACGGCCAGCTGCAGGTGGAGCTGGTGGTCATTCCGCGCCAGGCACTGGAGCAGTGGTCGCAGCAGGTCGGCAGCTGGGCACAGCAGCTGGCCGGCGTGGATGCCGATGACGGCAGCAGCCAACCGCTGGGCGTGAACCTGCTGCCGCCGCGCCAGCGCCGCGTGGCCCACGACCCGATGCGGCGCTGGAACCTGCTGCTCGCCATCGCCACCGTGGTGCTGCTGGCGTTGGCCGGCACCCAACTGCTGGACAACCGGCAGGCCGCGGCCGATCACCTGCGCGAGCAGGTCGATGCGGCCGCACAGGATGCGCGCCGCGTGGCCGCACAGCGCCAGCAGCTGCAGGAGCTGGTCGACGGCGCCGCGTTCCTGGAGGGCAAGCGCACCGCGCACGCCAGCACCGTGGAGCTGTGGAACGAACTGACCCGGTTGCTGCCCGACGGCACCTACCTGGAAAAGCTTTCCGTGGAGGGCAATACGCTGCAGCTGATCGGGCTCAGCCGGGAAGCCTCGCAGCTGGTCTCGCTGCTGCAGGATTCGCCACTGTGGCGCAAGGTCAACCTGACCGGCGTACTGCAGGCCGATGGCGGTGCCGCTGGTCGCGACCGCTTCACCCTCACCGCCGAGCTGCAGCCGTTGCCCGGTGCCCCGGCTGCTGCCGCGCCCGCCACGGAGGTTGCCGATGGCAATGCCGCCAACACGCCGTGACCGCTGGCTGGCGCTGGCGCTGCTGCTGGCGGTGATCGCACTGGGCTATCTGGTGCTGGTGCATCCGTGGTTCACCCGGCCGCTGCTTGACATCAACCAGGGCATTACCGAACTGCAGGAACGCGAGCAGCGCGTGCAGGCACAGCTGCAGCAGCGCGCCCAGGTGCAGCAGCGCCTGCAGCAGGTGCAGGCCGCGCTGGAAGGGCGCCCCGGTTTCCTGCGCGAGCCCACTGCCGAATCGGCCGCCGCCGCATTGTCGAGCCGGCTGCAGGATGCAGTGGCCTCGGCCAGCCCCGGCAACCGCAGCTGCACCATCAGCAACCGCTCGCCGCTGACCGACACCGCCCGCGATGCGCAGTTCCCGCGCGTGGCGCTGCAGGTGCGCCTGCGTTGCGGCGTGCCGGAAATGGCTGCGGTGCTGCACACCTTGGAAACCGGCAGCCCGCGCCTGTTCGTGGGCAACCTCAACCTGCTGGCGCAGCGTTTCCAGGCCTCGCCCAACGAGACCGGCACCGGACTGGATGTGTCGTTCGAACTGGTCGGCTACCTCAAACCGGGCGCAGGCGGTGACGCGGCCGCCGCAGCGCCTGCCGCGCCCGAGCCCGACGCGCCGCCAGCGGGGTTGGAACCGGCGCCCTCGGCCATGGCCGCGCCGAGCGACCCGGGAACGACCGAACCGGACGAGGGGGCCGCCATTGAAGATTGAACTCGCGCCCCTGCGCAGCTGGTGGTTGGGCGGCGTGGCCGCCTGGGCCGCCGCGATCTGGATCGCCACGCTGTTCGGCGCCGGTGGCCGCATCGCCCCGGTGGGTGCCGCTGATCGCGCGCCGCCGCCGCTGCCCACGCTGGCCCAAGCTGCGCCGGAACGGATCGCCTCGGCCGAGGCATACGCCGCCATCGGCGCCCGCCCGCTGTTCGCCGAAGACCGCAAACCGCGTCCGTACCTGTTGGGCGGCAATGAACCGGGCACCAGCGCCAGCGCGGTCACACTGACCGGCGTGCTGCTCACCTCCGAATTCGGCATGGCCATCCTCACCACCGACCAGAAGCAATCGCTGCGCCTGCGCCTCAACGGCGAGGCAGTGAACGGCTGGCAGCTGGTCGCGCTGGAACCGCGCAGTGCCACCGTGGCCGGCCCCAGCGGCACGCAGACGCTGGAACTGGTGACCTTCAGCGGGCAGGGAGGGGAACCGCCCACCGTGCTGGGCACGGCGGCCGGCGCGGCACAGGGAAATGGCGTGCGCCCACCCCCGCCACCGCCCGGGCAGAACGCTGGGCGGGGGCCGACAACGAACTTCACCGGCGCGGTACCTCCGGCCGCGCAGGCGGGCGCCGAAGCAGCCGCGAATGCAGCCGCCGCTGCGGCGGCGCAGAAGCCGGCCGCGCAGGGCCCGAGCGAAGAACAGATGCAAGCCATCCGCGCCCGCATCCAGGCGCGTCGCCAGCAACTGCAGCAACAGCAACAGTCGCAGCAGCCGCCCGCAGGCGGCTCCGGCCAAACCAAATAGAGTGAAAGCATGACATTGCGTCTTTTCTCCCTGTCGTTCGCCGTGGCCCTGCTTGCAGGCTGCGCCTCCGTGCCCGGTCCCGAAGTGCGCCGCGACGCGGTCCTCGATGGCAAGCACCACGTGGTGGCGGGTGACGGCTCGCACGATGGCGTGGAGGCGCAGCCGCAGGGCACCGACGGCGCGCCGCAGGCAGTGATCCGCCGGGGCAGCGGCACCATGATCAACCGCAGCGCGGCCGCAGCGCCGTCACCGGCGTTGTCGCAGGCCAGTACGGGCACGGCCACCTTCAATTTCGAAGGCGAGTCGGTGCACGCGGTGGTCAAGGCGATCCTGGGCGACATGCTGGGCCAGAACTACGTGATCGCGCCGGGCGTGCAGGGCACCGTGACCCTGGCCACGCCCAAGCCGGTGTCCTCGGCACAGGCGCTGAACCTGCTGGAGATGGTGCTGGGCTGGAACAACGCGCGCATGGTCTACAGCGGTGGCCGCTACAACATCGTCGCCGCCGACCAGGCGTTGGCCGGCACCGTCGCGCCGAGCACCGCGCCGCCGGCCAACGCGCGCGGTTTCGAGGTGCGGGTGGTGCCGCTGCAGTACATCTCCGCCACCGAAATGAAGAAGGTGCTGGAGCCCTACGCGCGCCCGAATGCGATCGTCAACGTCGACAGCGGCCGCAACGTGATCACCCTGGGCGGTACCCGCAGCGAACTGGAAAACTACCTGCGCACGGTGGAAATTTTCGACGTGGACTGGTTGTCGGGCATGTCCGTGGGCGTGTTCCCGATCCAGACCGGCAAGGCCGAGCAGGTGGCGGCGGATCTGGAAAAGGTCTTCGGCGAAGAGAGCAAGACGCCCAGCGCCGGCATGTTCCGCTTCCTGCCGCTGGAGAATGCCAACGCGGTGCTGGTGATCACCCCGCAGGCGCGATACCTGGACCAGATCCAGCAGTGGCTGGAACGCATCGACACTGCCGGCGGCAGCGCCCGGCTGTTCTCCTACGAACTGCGCTATGTCAAAGCCAAGGACCTGGCCGAGCGCCTGGCCGAAGCCTTCGCCAGCGAGAACAGCCGCAGCGGCCGCGGCGGCGGCGGTTCGCTGGCACCCGGCGCGAACGTGCAGGAGCTGGGCAGCCGCGATGGCACCAATGGCAACAGCCTCAACAGCACCGGCAACAGCGGCACCACCCGCACCGGTGGCATGGGCGACGGCACCATGAGCCTGCCGCAACGCCAGTCCGGCAACGCCAGTTTCAATCTGGAAATCCAGGGCGATTCGGTCGGCGTATCGGCGGTGGAAGAAACCAACACGTTGCTGGTGCGCTCCACCCCGCAGGCTTGGCGCTCGATCCGCGAGGTCATCGAAAAGCTTGATGTGATGCCGATGCAGGTGCACATCGAAGCGCAGGTGGCCGAAGTGGCGCTGACCGGCGACCTCGCCTACGGCGTGAACTGGTTCTTCGAGCAGGCGGTGGCCACCGGCAAGACCGAGAGCGGCATCGACCTGCCCAGTGCGCTGGGTCGTTCGATCTGGGGCAGCATTTCCGGCCGCGTGGGCGACACCGGGCTGGGCTGGACCTTCCTGGGCAAGAACGCCGCTGCGGTGGTGACCGCGCTGGACAAGGTCAGCAACCTGCGCCTGCTGCAGACCCCGTCGATTTTCGTGCGCAACAACGCCGAAGCCACGCTCAACGTCGGCACCCAGATCCCGATCAACTCGGTGTCGGTCAATACCGGCGTGGGCGGCGACAACACCTACAGCCAGGTGCAGTACCTGGACACCGGCGTGATCCTGAAAGTCCGCCCGCGCATCACCCGTGATGGCGTGGTGTTCCTGGACATCGTGCAGGAAGTCAGCTCGGCCGGTGCCATACCGGCCGGCTGCGATCCCACCCGCACCACCTGCAACCCGCCGATCAACACCCGCAAGATCTCCACCGAAGCGGCAGTGCAGAGCGGCGATACCATCATGCTGGCCGGCCTGATCACCAATTCCGACGAGAACGGCGCCAACGGCGTGCCGGGCCTGAGCCGGATCCCGGTGATCGGCGCGCTGTTCGGCAGGAAGACCCAGAACACCGACCGCTCCGAAGTGATCGTGCTGCTGACCCCGACCATCGTGCGCAACGCGCAGGAGTCGCGCAACCTGACCGACGAATACAGCAACCGCTTCCGCGCCATGGAACCGTTCCCGTCCCGCCCCAGGCGCTGAGTCCTGCTACGCTGCGGTCACGACGCCGCACACAGAGGGACGGATGGGAACGATCGTGTTGCTGCCGATCGGGGTCGATGACAGCGCCCTGGACCGCTGCCTGGGGGCGCTGGACGCCGGTACCCCGGCGCAGACCCAGGTGTGGCTGGCCGACGACGGCCAGGCCGGGCCGCGCGCGCAGGCGGTGATCGAACACTGGCTGGCACACACCCCACTGCGGGCCGAGTACACCCGCCGCGCCCGCGCCATTGGCGAGGTAGCGCACCTGGATGAAATGCTGCGCGCCTGCGAAGGCGGCGACGTGGTGGTGCTGGCACCCGATGCGGTACCGGCACCGGGCTGGCTGCAGCAGCTCGATGCCTGCTTCGCGCGGGACGCCTCGATCGGCTCGGCCACGCCGTGGTGCAACGCCGGCGAAACCGCCGCCTGGCCGCGGCTGGGCGAGATCAATCCGGTCCCTGGAGATCTGTCCGCCATGGCCCAGGCGTGCGCTGCCCTGCCGACGCTGGACCCGGAACTGCCATCGGCGGTAACCCACGCTGTGCTGCTGCGTGCCAATGCGCGGCGCAAGGCCGGTGGCCTGGACATGCACAGCTACGCCTCATGGAATGCAGCCCTGATCGACCTGAGCCTGCGCATGGCCGGGCTGGGCTGGCGCAATGCGCTGTGCGCCAATGCCTTTGTGGCGCGCGATGGCGAAGCGCAGGCGCAGGACGGCGACCTGGAGGCGCTGGGCACGCGCTGGCCGGCCTGGCAGCCGCGCCTGGCCGGGTTCCTGATGGGCGATCCCCTGCAGCAGGTCCGCCAGGATCTGCAGCGTCTGCACCAGCAGGCGATAATGCCCCGGTCCCAGGGCGATCTGTTCGGAACGCCTGCCGCCGCCGCACCGGAGTCGCCTGTTTGAACCCCTGCATTGCCGTCATCATCGTCAGCTACCAGAGCGCCAGCACGCTGGACACCTGCCTGACGCGGCTGCGTGCGGCCGACGAGGTCGCCGAGATACGCGTGGTCGACAACGATTCCGACGACGGCACGCTGGAGATCGTGCAGCGCCACGCCAGTGCGGACCTGCGCGTGCGCTTCATCGCCAACCCCGACAACCCCGGCTTTGCCGCCGCCAACAACCAGGGCGTGGCCGACAGCCAGGCCCCGTGGTTGGCCTTCATCAATCCAGACCTGATGGTCCAAGCCGATACCCTGGCCCAGCTGCGCGCGCGCGGGCAGGCGTTGGGCGATTGCGTGCTGGGCGTGGAGCAGGTCGATGAGCAGGGCCAGCCCGATGCGGCGGTGCGCCGCCGTGATCCGGATTTCGGCGCCATGCTGCGCCACCCGGGGCAGGGCGCACGCCTGGCAATCCCCGCCGATCCAGCCCAGGCGCTACAGCCGGTGCCGGCGCTGTCGGG
Source organism: Stenotrophomonas sp. AB1(2024) (assembly GCF_037482345.1). Taxonomy (NCBI): domain Bacteria; kingdom Pseudomonadati; phylum Pseudomonadota; class Gammaproteobacteria; order Lysobacterales; family Lysobacteraceae; genus Stenotrophomonas; species Stenotrophomonas sp. AB1(2024). The sequence goes on along the minus strand of NZ_JBBHKO020000001.1, from coordinate 1,309,402 downwards.
CGCGCTGCTGCTGATGCCGCGCGCGCTGTTCGACCGCATCGGCGGCTGGGATGCCGGCTACCGCCTGCATGCCGAGGACCTGGACCTGTGCCGGCGCGCGCGCGAGGCCGGTGCGGTGGTCGCCATCGCCAATGACCTGCAGGTGGTGCACGTGCGCGGCGTGTCGAGCCGGTCGCGGCCGTTCTTCGTGGAATGGCACAAGCATCGTGGCCTGTGGCGTTACTTCCGCCGGTTCGAGGCGCCGCGGCGCAACCTGCTGGTACAGGCAGCGGTGTGGGGGGCGATCTGGGCGCATGCGGCGGCCCAGGTCCCGCGGTTGCTGCGGTCGTGAATCCGCATTCGCGTATTCACCCCACGGTTCGCTGCGCAAACCGCGGGCCCCACCTCACCAGTTTCCTCATCCCCGCGCCTGTCGGCGCGCCCCCTTGAACACCAAGGGGGCTCTCCACCTCATGCATGCCTTGCAATCGGACAAGCGCCGCGTTGGTCGGTACATGCTGGGGGGCGCATAATCCGGGGATGATCATCCAGTCCCTGCTCGACACCGACCTGTACAAATTCACCATGATGCAGGCGGTGCTGCACCAGCACCCCGGCGCGCAGGTCCAGTACCGGTTCAAGTGCCGTACGCCGGGCATCGACCTGGCCAGCTGCATCGACCAGATCAACGCCGAAATCGACCATCTGTGCCAGCTGCGCTTCAGCACCGAAGAACTGGACTACATGCGCGGGCTGCGTTTCGTGAAGCCGGACTTCGCCGATTTCCTCGGCCTGTTCCACCTGGACCGCAAGTACATCGACCTGCGGCCGTCGCAGACCGTGCCGGGCGAGATCGAACTGGACATCACCGGGCCGTGGCTGCACACCATCCTGTTTGAAGTGCCGCTGCTGGCGATCATCAACGAAGTCTGGTTCCGCAACACCAGTACGCCGGACTTCGCCGAAGGCGAGCGCCGGCTGCAGGCCAAGACCGCGCTGTTGCGCGATACACCCGGTTTCGAGCTGTGTCGCATTGCCGACTACGGCAGCCGCCGCCGCTATTCGCGCGACTGGCACGCGCGCATGCTGCCGATGATGCGCGAGGCGCTGGGCGAGCAGTTCGTGGGCACCAGCAACGTGCATTTCGCGCGGCTGTACGGCATGACCCCGCACGGCACGATGGCCCACGAATACCTGCAGGCGTTCCAGGCGCTCGGCCCGCGCCTGCGCGATTCACAGGTGGCGGCGCTGGAATCGTGGGCGCGCGAGTATCGCGGCGACCTTGGCATCGCGCTGTCGGACGTGGTCGGGTTGGACGCGTTCCTGCGCGATTTCGACATGTATTTCTGCAAGCTGTTCGATGGCGTGCGACATGATTCGGGCGACCCCTTCAGCTGGGGCGACCGCATGCTGGCGCACTTCAAGGAACGCCGCGTGGACCCGCGCAGCAAGGTGCTGGTGTTCAGCGACGGGCTCAACATCGAGAAGGTGATGCGGCTGTTCGATTACTTCCGTGGGCGCTGCCAGGTCGCGTTCGGGGTCGGCACGCACCTCACCAACGATCTCGGCCCGACCCCGCTCAACATCGTGATCAAGATGGTCCGCTGCAACGGCCAGCCGGTGGCCAAGCTCAGCGATTCGCCGGGCAAGAGCATGTGCGACGACCCGGGTTACCTGGCCTACCTGCGCCAGGTCTTCGAGCTCCCGCCGGAATAATCGCGTCGAAGGCGTAACGCCCAACGGCCGCTACCTACCGGTAGGGTTGGCTCCCAAACAACTGCCGACCTTGCTGATCGGCACGGTAACGCATGAACTTGACCGAAGGCGTAACGACCAACGGTCGTTACCTACTCCAGCGCGTATCGGGCCACGAACAATGCCGCTACCAACCAGACCGCCGGGTGCACCTCGCGCCAGCGCCCGGTACCGGCCTTCAACACCGCATAGGCAATGAACCCGAACGCCAACCCATTCGCAATCGAATAGGTAAACGGCATCGCCAGCGCACACAGCGCGGCAGGCACCGATTCGGTCAGGTCGTTCCACTCCACATCCACCAGTTCGCGCAACATCAACCCGGCCACGAACAGCAGCGCCGGTGCGGTGGCATAGCCAGGCACCATGCCGGCCAGCGGCGAGAACAGCAGCGCGGCCAGGAACAACGCCGCCACCACCAGCGCGGTGAGCCCGGTACGGCCACCGGCCTGCACGCCGGAGGCGCTTTCGGCAAACGCGGTAGTGCTGCTGGTGCCCAGCAGTGAGCCGGCGACGATGGCGGTGCTGTCGGCCAGCAGCGCGCGCCCGAAGCGCTTCTGCGCGCCCGGCAGCTTGAGCAGGCCGGCACGTCCCACCACGCCATACAGGGTGCCGGTGGCATCGAACACTTCCACCAGCACGAACACCAGCACCACCTGCAGCAGCACGGCAATGGGCGCGCCGCCGTCGTGGTGCAGCAGGCCGGGCAGGTCCAGCTGCAGGAAGGTCGGGGCCAGGCTGGGCGGCAGCGAGATCACGCCCTGGTACTGCACGGCGCCCAGCAGCCAGGCCGCGCCGGTGACGGCGAGGATGCCGATCAGGATGGCACCACGCACGCGGCGTGCTTCGAGGATGGCGATCAGCAGGAAGCCGGCCAGTGCCAGCAGCGGTGGGGCGGTGTTGAGCGGGCCCAGCGCGACCAGTGTGTCGGAGTTGGCGATGATCACGCCGGACTTCTGCAAGGCGATGATGGCCAGGAACAGGCCGATGCCGGCCACGATGGAGGCGCGCAGAGAGGCAGGAATACCGGCGACCAGCCAGGCGCGCACGCCGGTAAGCGACAGTGCCAGGAACACCAGGCCCGAGATGAAGACAGCGGCCAATGCCTGCTGCCACGGCAGGCCGGCGGCACCCACCACGGTGAAGGCGAAGAAGGCATTCAGGCCCATGCCCGGGGCCATGCCCACGGGAAAGTTGGCGGCGAACGCCATCACCAGCGAGCCGAGCGCAGCGGCCAGGCAGGTGGCCACGAACACCGCGCCCGGGTCCATGCCGGTGGTGGACAGGATGTCGGGATTGACGAAGACGATATAGGACATCGTCAGGAACGTAGTCAGCCCGGCCAGCAGTTCGGTCCGCACGGTGGTGCCGTGCTGTTTGAGCTGGAACAGGTTTTCAAGCAGCTTCATGGCGGGGGTCCAAATCAAGAGCCTTCGTCTGGTGCATCACGTGATGAGGGCCGACGGGTGCGGGGGTACCGGGTGCGCCGTGAACCCTTCCATGGGGGCTCTTGCGAAACATCCATGTTTCGCAAAGCCCCCGTACCCCCGCACCCGCCGGCCCTCCCGGATACGGTCGGTGGCCATGGAAGATCAAATGCCGTTTCGATCATTTCCATGCGTTATCGGGTGTGGATTCTGCAATGGCGGTCGTTCGGGAACCGACCCTACCGACATTCTGCGTAGAGCCACGCCCTGCGTGGCTGCTCTTCGTATCCGCCTGCGACCATCTGTCGAGGGAGGCCGGCGGGCAGCCCCTGTAGGGACTGTCAAAAACATGGATGTTTTTGCCAAGCTCCCATGGATGGGTTTACGGCGTGTCCCGTAAGGGGCTGCCCGACGGCCTCCCTGCACGCAGCAACGGAGACGCTGCCGTAAACACCAGAATGCAAAACGGCCGCGCGAGCGCGGCCGTTTTGCATTCTTACTTCAGCGCCTTGAAGCGCAGGCGCTTCGGGGCGGCGTCGTCGCCCATGCGGCGGCGCTTGTCTTCTTCGTATTCGCGGTAGTTGCCCTGGAAGAACTCCACGTGCGAATCGCCTTCGAACGCCAGGATGTGGGTCGCAATGCGATCCAGGAACCAGCGGTCATGCGAAATGACGAACGTGTTGCCCGGGAACTCCAGCAGCGCGTCTTCCAGCGCACGCAGGGTTTCGATGTCCAGATCGTTCGACGGTTCGTCGAGCAGCAGCACGTTGCCACCCTGCAGCAGGGTCTTGGCCATGTGCAGGCGGCCACGCTCACCACCGGACAGCGAACCGACCAGCTTCTGCTGGTCCTGGCCCTTGAAGTTGAAGCGGCCGATGTAGGCGCGCGACTGGATCTCGATGCCGTTGATGTTGAGGATGTCCAGGCCGCCAGCGATTTCCTGGAAGACGTTGTGGTTGCCTTCCAGCGCGTCGCGGCTCTGGTCCACGTAGGACAGCTTCACGGTCGGGCCGACCACGATTTCGCCGGAATCCGGCTTTTCCTGGCCGGTGATCATCTTGAACAGGGTCGACTTGCCCGCACCGTTGGGGCCGATGATGCCCACGATCGCGCCGGCCGGGACCAGGAAGCTCAGCTCGTCGAACAGCAGGCGGTCGCCGAACTTCTTGGAGACGTTCTTGAATTCCATCACCGAATTGCCCAGGCGCTCGCCCGGCGGGATGAAGATTTCATTGGTTTCGTTGCGCTTCTGGTAATCGACCGACTGCAGCTCTTCCAGGCGGGCCAGACGGGCCTTGCCCTTGGTACGGCCGCCCTTGGCATTCTGGCGCGACCACTCCAGTTCCTTCTGGATCGCCTTCTGGCGGGATTTTTCCTGGTTGTCTTCCTGCTTCAGGCGCTCGTCCTTCTGCATCAGCCAGTCGGTGTAGTTGCCCTTCCACGGAATGCCGCGGCCGCGGTCCAGTTCCAGGATCCACTCGGCGGCGTTGTCCAGGAAGTAGCGGTCATGGGTGACGGCCACCACGGTGCCGGTGTAGCGCGCCAGGAACTGTTCCAGCCATTCCACCGACTCGGCGTCGAGGTGGTTGGTCGGTTCGTCGAGCAGCAGCATGTCCGGCTTCTGCAGCAGCAGGCGGCACAGTGCCACGCGGCGCTTTTCACCACCGGAGAGCTTGCCTACGATGGCGTCCCACGGCGGCAGGCGCAGTGCGTCGGCGGCCACGTCCAGCTGGTTTTCCAGGGTGTGCGAGTCGCCGGCGGCAAGGATCGCCTCCAGGCGCTCCTGTTCCTTGGCCAGCTTGTCGAAATCGGCACCTTCCTCGGCATAGGCCAGGTACACCGCGTCCAGCGCGGCCTGGGCCTGCAGCACTTCGCCCACGCCTTCCTCGACCGCTTCGCGCACGGTCTTGGTCGGGTCCAGCTCCGGTTCCTGGGCCAGGTAGCCGACCTTGATGCCGGCCTGCGGGCGGGCTTCGCCCTCGAAGTCGGTGTCCACGCCGGCCATGATCTTCAGCACCGTGGACTTGCCGGCGCCGTTCAGGCCCAGCAGGCCGATCTTGGCACCCGGGAAGAACGACAGCGAGATGTCCTTGATGATCTGCCGCTTGGGCGGGACCACCTTGCTGACTTTGTTCATGGTGTAGATGTATTGCGAGGACATGAGCTCTCCGAAGGCGCAACCCTGCGCCCGTTCCGTCAGGAACAAGCACAGATGAAAAGGGATGTCGCCAATTATAGCCGGAAGCGATGTCCACCGCCGGTCGGCCCGTGGGGCGGGGCTTGCCGCTGCCTGAATGGCCCGTCAAAGCCGCTGAATTGGAAACCGTTTCCAGCTGGAAACCGTTCAGATGTCGTCAGCATGATAGGAACCATCAATCCACCAGGCGAGGCCAATCATGCGCATGAATCGAATTGTGGTCGGGACCGTGGCCTCGCTGCTCGCGCTGGGCAGCATCGCCCCGGCCTTCGCTGATGACCATCGTGGCCGCGGGCATGACCGTCACCACGACGATCGCCACGACCGCCACGATGACCGCCGCGACTGGCGCGACGACCATCGCCGTGAAGCCCGCCACGACCGCCGTTACTACGACAATCGTGGCTACTACCGTCCGGCGCCGCCGCCGCGCGTGGTCTACCGCCCGGCCCCGGGCCGCGGCTACGGCTGGGCGCGCGGGCACCGCTACAACGAGTACTACCGGGGCCCGGTGTACGTGGTCAACGACTACGGCCGCTACTCGGTGCGCCGCCCGCCGCACGGCCACCACTGGATCCGCGACGACCGCGGCAACCTGCTGCTGGTGGCCATCGCCACCGGGATCATCGCCGATTACGTGATCAACAACCGGTAGTCTTCCCGGATCGGGTAGAGCCACGCCCTGCGTGGCTGCCACCGAACCCAACACCAACCAGCGCGCCCCCCGGGCGCGCTTTTTCGTTCCGGGGTGGGTTCGGCCTTACAATCAGGGGCCCGCTGTTCCCCCCTTCTGCTCTGGAGTAAGCGATGTTCCCGCGTGACGTCCGCATCGAAACCTACGATCCCGAACTGGCCAAGGCCATCGCCGCCGAAACCCAGCGCCAGGAAGACCATGTCGAGCTGATCGCCAGCGAGAACTACACCAGCCCGGCGGTGATGGAAGCCCAGGGCAGCCAGCTGACCAACAAGTACGCCGAAGGCTACCCGGGCAAGCGCTACTACGGTGGCTGCGAATACGTGGACATCGCCGAGCAGCTGGCGATCGACCGCCTCAAGCAGCTGTTCGATGCGGACTACGCCAATGTGCAGCCGCACAGCGGCTCGCAGGCCAACCAGGCGGTGTACTTCGCGCTGCTCAAGCCGGGCGACACCCTCCTGGGCATGAGCCTGGCCCATGGCGGCCACCTGACCCACGGCGCCAAGGTCAATGCCTCGGGCAAGCTGTTCAACGCCGTGCAGTACGGGGTGAATGAGCAGGGCCTGATCGACTATGACGAAGTCGAACGGCTGGCCCTGGAGCACAAGCCGAAGATGGTCGTGGCCGGTTTTTCGGCCTATTCGCAGGTGGTGGACTGGGCGCGCTTCCGCGCCATCGCCGACAAGGTCGGTGCCTATCTGTTCGTGGACATGGCCCATGTCGCCGGCCTGGTCGCTGCTGGCGTGTACCCCAGCCCGCTGCCGCACGCGCACGTGGTTACCTCCACCACCCACAAGACCCTGCGCGGCCCGCGCGGCGGCATCATCATCGCCAAGGGCGCCGGCGAAGAGATCGAGAAGAAGCTGCAGTCGATCGTGTTCCCGGGCATCCAGGGCGGCCCGCTGATGCATGTCATCGCGGCCAAGGCGGTGGCCTTCAAGGAAGCGCTGGAGCCGGGCTTCAAGGCCTACCAGCAGCAGGTGGTCAAGAATGCCCAGGCGATGGCCACCACGCTGATCGCGCGCGGCTACAAGATCGTCTCCGGCGGTACCGAGAACCACCTGATGCTGGTCGACATGATCGGCAAGGATGTGTCCGGCAAGGACGCAGAGGCCGCGCTGGGCAAGGCCCACATCACCGTCAACAAGAACTCGGTGCCCAACGACCCGCGCTCGCCGTTCGTGACCTCGGGCCTGCGCCTGGGCACCCCCGCCGTGACCACCCGCGGTTACCTGGAAGCGGACTGCGTGGAACTGGCCACCTGGATCGCCGACGTGCTCGACGCCCCGGCCGATGAGACGGTGATCGCCCGCGTGCGCGATGCGGTCAGCGCGCAGTGCCGCAAGTACCCGGTCTACGGGTAATGGAAGAAACCCGGCAGCAGCGCCTGTATCGCGCAGGCGCTGCTGCCGGGGTTGGCTTTGTCGTTTACAGCCCCTTTCCGGCAGCTCCTGGCGGGCGCTGGATTACCTGATGGCGGGGCCGCCGCTGCGGGTCTGCAGCCCACACCTGGTGTGGCTGGGGGCGCTCCCGGCCGCTGCCGGCGACTGATGAATCACGTCCCGATTTGTACGCCGGGGTCTTCTCAGGTACCGTTGCGACGCTGCCGTGACCACGGCGTGACGTTTTTCTGATGCAAGGCGTTCCATGTACTGTCCGTTCTGCCAGCATGCCGATACCCGGGTGATCGACTCGCGCGTCTCCGAAGACGGTGCGACGATCCGCCGTCGGCGTGAGTGCGAGGCCTGCAGCGAGCGCTTCAGCACCCTGGAAACCATCGAACTGAAGCTGCCGGCGATCGTCAAAAGCGACGGCAGTCGCGAAGCCTTCGACGCGCGCAAGCTGCGGGTCGGCTTCGACCGTGCGCTGCAGAAGCGCGCCGTGCCCGAAGACAAGATCGAACTGGCGGTGCGCGCGGTGATGCAGCAGCTGCGCATGTGCGGCGAACGCGAAATCCCGTCGATCAAGGTCGGCGAGTTCGTGATGAACGAACTGCGCAAGCTCGATCACGTGGCTTACGTACGGTTTGCGTCGGTCTACCGCAGCTTCGAGGACGTGGCCGATTTCCGCGAGGAGATCGAGAAGCTCGAACGCGAGCTGCCGTCCAGTACCGAACAGCTGCAGCTGCTGGGCGATGTGATTGCCCTGACCAAAAAGAAAAAGGGGTAGAGCGGGGCTCTGCCCCGCTGCTTGGCTCTGCCCCGCTGCTTGGCTGAAGGGGGCTCTGCCCCGCTGCTTGGCTCTGCCCCGCTGCCCAGGAATGCAGCGGGCCAGAGGCCCGCTCTACGTCGCACCCGCCGCCGGGCGTTACCATGGCCGACATGACCGACTTCTCCACGCTCGACCACCTGCACATGGCGCGCGCGTTGCGCCTGGCCGAACGCGGCCTGTATACGGCCCGACCCAACCCGATGGTGGGCTGCGTGATCGCGCACGGCGACCGCGTGGTCGGCGAGGGCTGGCACCAGCGCACCGGCGGCCCGCATGCGGAAGTGTTCGCGCTGCGCCAGGCCGGGGACGCGGCGCGCGGTGCTACCGCCTACGTGACCCTGGAACCCTGCGCCCACCATGGGCGCACCCCGCCATGCGCGCTGGCCCTGATCGACGCCGGGGTGGCACGGGTGGTGGCCGCCGTGCGCGACCCGTTCCCGAAGGTCGATGGCGGCGGGTTCGTGCTGCTGCGCGAGGCGGGCATCGAGGTGGCCGAAGGATTGATGGCGGCGCAGGCGCGCGAGCTCAATCATGGCTTCCTGTCGCGTGTTGAACGCGCCCGGCCTTGGCTGCGGGTCAAGCTGGCCGCCAGCCTGGACGGGCGCACGGCAATGGCCGATGGCAGCTCCAAATGGATCACCGGTGAAGCGGCCCGAAACGATGTGCAGCGGTGGCGCGCACGGGCTGGCGCGATCCTGACCGGCGCCGATACCGTGCTGGCCGATGACCCGCAATTGACCGTACGTCTGCCTGACACCGAAGTGATGGCGCCGCTGCGCGTGGTATTGGATTCGCGCCTGCGCTCACTGGAATGCGCCCGGGTCCGCGAGGGTGGGGCACCCACGCTCTACCTGCACGCCGCCGCCGTGAGCCCTCCCGATGCGGCCGATGCCGAGTTCGCGAGCGTGCCCAGCAAGAATGGCCGGCTCGATCTGGGAGCAGTGTTGACCCTGCTGGCGGAGCGCGGCATCAACGAAGTGCACACGGAAGCAGGCGCCACCCTATGCGGCGCGCTGCTGGCCGGCGACTGGGTGGATGAACTGCTGCTCTACCAGGCGCCGACCCTGCTCGGCGAGCACGGCCGGCCGCTGCTGGGCGGGCTGGGCATCCACGCCATGGAACAGCAGCGTCGGCTGCGGCTGGTGGACCAGCGTCAGGTAGGCGACGACCTGCGCTTGCTGCTGCGGCCCCACTAAGTCTTGGTGCAGCGTTACGCTGCCGCCGCACCGAGTGCTGCGAGATGCTGCACGGTCTGCGGATAAGCCTGGACAAGCCGGATCAGCGTCGCCGCCTGTGCATTGGGTCGCGCACGCCCTTGCTCCCAGTTCTCAAGGGTGCGTGCGTTGGTCCGCAGGTACATCGCGAAGATCGATCTCGACATGTTGAGTTTCTCGCGAATGGCGATCAGCTCATTTGCAGCCAGTGGGGGCAGCGCAGCCAGTTTTATCGCATGTGTGCGCAGGGTGACCTTGCCCCCCCGCGCATGGGCGAGTTCCTCCATCCCCTCGACCAGCTCTGCGAAAATGTCTCGTTTCATCTTGGGCTCCTCGCCTTCCGCTCCTGATCCAGCAGCCTTGAAAGAAGCTGCCGTTGTGCCGGATCCAGGTCGTCCTGGATGCCTTTGCCGTACACCGTGAACAACCAGAACTGCGCACCATCGGGCCACCAGTAGTAGATCAGCCGCAGGCCCCCGCGCTTGCCACGCTGGCGACCTTCATCAGCAAATCGAACCTTCCGCAGCCCACCCGTGCCCACGATCAGATCGCCGCGCTCCGGTTCGCGCATCAGCCACTGCTGCAGCTCACGAAAGCCCGCGTCATCCAGGTGCGCTGCCCGGTTACGGGCAAATCCCGCCAGTTCCACAAACACGGCCTGCATGAGTGTACGTTATCTGCGTATGGTTACATGTGAACGATACGCAGGGCCCGGCCCCTGTTCCCGGCTGCAGGTCACATCCAGGTTGCGCTGCCGGACGCAGAATCAATCGACACGCGCGAATCGATAGGCAATAAAAAACGGGCCCCTTGCGGGGCCCGTCGATCATGGCGCGGGTTAGCGCTGCCCGATCAGTAACTCAGAAGCTGGCGCGCACGCCGACCGTGTACTGGGTCACGTCGTCGTAGTACTGCACTTCGCCGACCACACCCCAGGTGCGATTGAAGCTGACCTGGCCGCCCAGGGTGCCGATCCAGACGCCGTCCATGTCGCTGCCGTCGATGTAGCCGGCCTTCAGCCAGGCTTCGGTGGCGCGCGAGGGCTTGCCGCGCAGGCCCAGCGAACCACGGCCGGCGTTGGTGTGGAACTTGACGGTGTCGCTTTCAACGCCGTCGTCGAACTCCACTTCGTTGTTGATGCGGGTCCAGGCGAGGTCGGCGGTGAAGTCCAGGCGGTCGGTCATCGGCATGTGGTAGCCAATGCCCAGTTCCGGCTGCTCCAGGGTGTTCTTCAGGCGGAATTCGCCGATCTCGTCTTCCAGGTGGTAGGTCTTGGAGGTGGTGCTGTAGCCGCCGAACACAAACACCTGCTCGGCAATTGCGAACGAACCGCGGATATAGCCGCCGTCCAGTTTCGGGTTGCTGCCGGGGTTGTTGATCTGCTGCTGCATCCAGCCGCCTTCAACCCAGGTGTAGCTCATGGGGCCGGCAGCAGAGGCGGCCATCGGAGCGGCGGCCAGCAGCGTGGCGGCCAGGACGAGCATCTTGCGCATGGAAAGTCCTTGAAAAAGTGAGGTCCATTTCAGCCTGCCCATCATGGGCGGCAGGGCGGCGGTCAGCGCCGCGCGGGCGCATCTTAACAAATTGTTTACAGAAAGCGAGCGCTCAGCCAGCGCTGCTACAATGGCAGCGCCGGTTCGCCGGTATACAAACGTCTTCAGGGCGGGGTGCGATTCCCCACCGGCGGTAGGTGCGCAAGCACGAGCCCGCGAGCGCTTCCGGCCCCGCCGGAAGGTCAGCAGATCCGGTCCGATGCCGGAGCCGACGGTATAGTCCGGATGAAAGAAGACGGTGCTACAGGGCCTGCGTGGCCCTGCGCCCGCCTGTTTGCCTTGCGGCGTTTTTCGCTCACTTTTCGCGGAGAACGTTAGTGTTTACTGGAATCATCGAAGGCGTCGGCCATCTGGCCGCACGCGATCCCCTTGGCGGCGATGTCCGCTTCACCTTCCACGTTGGCAGCCTGCCGTTCGAGCACGTGCAGCTGGGCGAGAGCATTGCCATCAACGGCGTGTGCCTGACCGTCATTGCCTTTGACGGCACCTCGTTCCAGGCCGATGCCTCGACCGAGACCCTGGGCCTGACCACGCTGGGCCAGCTGGCGCCGGGTGCGGTGATCAACCTGGAACGTGCCATGCGCCCGACCGACCGCCTCGGCGGCCACCTGGTCAGCGGCCATGTCGACGGCCTGGGCCAGGTGCTGTCCATCCACGAGGATGCGCGCGCCCAGCGCTGGCGCTTTGCCGCGCCGGCCAGCCTGCTGCGCTACATCGCCAGGAAGGGCTCGATCTGCGTGGACGGGGTCAGCCTGACCGTCAACGAGGTGGACGATGCCGGCTTCGAGGTCGCGCTGATTCCGCATACCGTGGCCAACACCGCCTTTGCCGCCACCGGCGTGGGCAGTGCGGTCAATCTCGAAATCGATCTGGTCGCCCGTTACGTCGAACGGTTGGTCGCTCCCCAGGTACAGGACACCCGCGCATGAATTTCGCTCCCATCCCCGAGATCCTCGAGGACATCTGCCTGGGCCGCATGGTGGTCATCGTCGACGACGAAGACCGCGAGAACGAAGGCGACCTGATCATGGCCGCCGAGCTGGTCAAGCCGTCGGACATCAACTTCATGGTCACCCACGGCCGGGGCCTGGTGTGCCTGCCGCTGACCCGCGAGCGTGCCGCCGACCTGGGCCTGGCGCCGATGGTGCAGGCCAATACCGCCCAGTTCCAGACCAACTTCACCGTCAGCATCGAAGCCGCTGAAGGGGTCACCACCGGCATTTCGGCCTACGACCGCGCCCATACCATCCGCACTGCGGTCAAGCCCGATGCCAAGCCGGCCGACCTGCACCAGCCCGGCCACATCTTCCCGCTGATCGCCCAGCCGGGCGGCGTGCTGACCCGCGCCGGCCACACCGAAGCGGGCGTGGACCTGGCCATGCTGGCCGGGCTGGAGCCGGCCGGCGTGCTGGTGGAGATCCTCAACCCCGACGGCAGCATGGCGCGCCGCCCGGAGCTGGAAGTGTTCGCGCGCGAGCACGGCCTGAAGATCGGCTCGATCGCCGACCTGATCGCCTACCGCCTGGCCACCGAGAAGACCGTCGAGCGCGTCGATGAGCGTGAGATCGACACTGAGTTCGGCCCGTTCAAGCTGGTGACCTACCGCGACCGGATCGCCCACGACCTGCATTTCGCCCTGGTCCGCGGCACTCCGGATACCCAACCGACCCTGGTCCGGGTGCAGGTGGAGAATCCGCTGGCCGACCTGCTGCACTGGCGCCGCGATGATTTCGGCGTGGCCCCCACCGACGCCCTGCGCGCCATCGCGGCGGCCGAGCGTGGCGTGATGGTGGTGCTGTCGGCCCCGCGCGACAGCAACAGCCTGCTGGCCCGCCTGCGCCAGCAGCCGCAGCCGGTCACCCCGGGCAAGGACAAGGACGTGAGCCAGTGGCGCCGCAACGGTGCCGGCGCCCAGATCCTGTCCGACCTGGGCCTGGGCCAGCTGCGCGTGCTGGGCACCCCGCGCCGCCAGATCGGCCTGGCCGGCTACGGCCTGGAAGTCGTCGAGACCGTCACGCCCTGACCTGACCGCACCTCCCGTAGAGCCACGCCCTGCGTGGCTGCGTGGTCCCGGATGGTTCGCGCAGCCAGGCAGGGCCTGGCTCTACGGACCTCGTATCGCCCCATGCAACCAAGCAAGTCTTGGCGGTGCGGTAGAATGTCCCTCTTTATTGAATAACCTGCCGATCATGAGCCATTACGAAGGCGATCTCCGGACACCGGAACAGGCCCGTTTCGCCATTCTCGCCAGCCGCTGGAACGCACGTATCACCGACGTGCTGGTGGCCGGCGCGCGCCAGAGCCTGGCCGGCAACGGGATCGGGGAAGCGGCCATCGACGTGATCCGGGTGCCCGGCGCGTGGGAACTGCCGCTGGTCGCCGCGCGCCTGGCGGCGGCGCATGAACATGCCGCGATCATCGCCCTGGGCTGTGTGATCCGTGGCGACACCCGCCACTACGAACACGTGGCCGATGGCTGCGCCGAGGGCCTGATGCGCGTGCAGCTGGATTTCGGCGTGCCGGTGCTCAATGGCGTGCTGGCGGTCGAACGCGCCGAGGATGCCGAGGCGCGTGCCGGCGGCAGCCACGGCAACAAGGGTGAGGAAGCCGCACTGACGGCGTTGGAAATGGTCAATCTTCTGGAGCAGTTGCCGTGAACAAGTCAAACCCGGGCAAGCCCTCCGGCAAGCCGGTCCGCCGCGATGGCATCGACCCGGTGCTGCGCTCGCGCGCCCGCCGTCGTGCCCTGCAGGCGATCTACGCCTGGCAGATATCCGAAGGCAATGCACAGCAGTTGATCGCCCAGTTCGCCCATGAACAGGCCCGCGAAGTTGCCGACCTGGCCTATTTCGAGGCACTGGTGCAAGGCGTGCTCGACCATCGCAAGGACCTGGACGAGGCGCTGCTGCCGTTCGTGGACCGCGGCATCGAGGAAGTCGATGCGATCGAACGCGCCGCGCTGCGCGTGGCCGCCTACGAGCTGCGCTACCGCATGGACGTGCCGTACCGCGTGGTGATCAACGAAGCCATCGAATCGACCAAGCGCTTCGGTTCCGAACACGGCCACACCTATGTCAACGGTGTGCTGGACCGCGCGGCGGTCGAGTGGCGCAAGGTCGAAAGCGGGAACTGACCCCGGCCGGGGAACGCCCATGTCCCTTGCCGAATTCTCCCTGATCGAACGCATCCGCACGCGCACCCGCGCGCGCGCCGATGTGGTGCTCGGCATCGGCGACGATGCCGCGTTGCTGCAGCCGCGTGCCGGCGAGCAGCTGGTGGTCACTGCCGATACGCTCAACAGCGGCGTGCATTTCCCGGCGGAAACGCCGGCTTACGACATCGGCTGGAAAACCCTGGCGGTGAACCTGTCCGACCTGGCCTCGATGGGTGCACGCCCGGCCTGGTGCGTGCTGGCGCTGTCGCTGCCCGATGCCGATCCGGACTGGATCGATGCCTTTGCCGATGGCTTCTTTGCCCTGGCCGACGCCCACGACATCGTGCTGATCGGGGGCGACACCACGCGCGGCCCGCTGTCGCTGTCGGTGACGGCATTGGGGCAGGTCGCGCCCGGGGCTGCATTGCGCCGCGATGGTGCCCGCGTCGGCGACGACGTGTGGGTCAGTGGCACGCTTGGCGATGCGGCCGTGGCGCTGCGCGCCTGGCAGGGCGGCACGCTCGATGTGCGCCGCCCGGCCGATGATGCCCAGGTCGACTTCCTGCGCCAGCGCCTGGCCCGGCCCACGCCGCGCGTTGCACTCGGCTGCGCGCTGGTGGGTGTGGCCCACGCTGCGGTCGACATCTCCGACGGCCTGCTGGCCGATCTCGGCCACATCTGCGAACGCAGCGGCGTCGGCGCCCAGCTCAACGCCGAGCGCCTGCCGGTATCGGCCGCCGCACGCGCACGCATCGGTCAGGCGCACGCCCGCGAAGCCGCCCTGCGCGGCGGCGACGATTACGAACTGTGTTTCATCGCCGCGCCCACCCAGCGCACGGCGATCGAGGCGTTGGCCAAGCGCCTGGCGTTGCCACTCACCTGCATCGGTGGGATCGTGGCAGGCCAGGGCGTCACCACCGGCACCGACCTGGGTGGCCCGCGCGGCTATGAGCACTTCACCGAACTGTAGCGGGCCGTCGGCCCGCAGTGCCTACCAACGCCAATCGATTCCCAGCCGCGCGCTGCTTTCCCGGAAGCCAGCGTCGCCACGAACGTGGCTGATCCCGCTCCAGGCCGACACCCCCGAACGCCACGCCACCCGCGCGCCGGCATCGAGCCCATAGCGGTTGACCGGCGTACTGGTCCCGAGCATTTCATCGTCGAACGCCAGGCCACCGAGTGTGCCATCGCGGTACCAGTTCGCCGCCAGGTAGGGGCGCAAGCCGCTGCCGCTGCGCGGATCGCCCTGCAGGCGCAGGCCCATCCGTACCGACAGAGCGTCTTCGGCCAGGCTGCGCACCACGGTTCCGTTGGCCTCGCGGTGTTCTACGGCAGCAGCAACGGTGTGCACCAGCTGCAGCTCCGGCTGCAGGTGCAGTGCCATCGCGCCCAGCTGCCCGATGTCGAAGCGGTAGCCTGCTTCCAGGGCGGTCTGCCACAGGCTGGTGTCATAGCGCTCAGGCGCCAGGCCGTCGCCCTGTACGCGATTGTTGAATCGGCCCCGTTGCAGCGAAGCATCCAGGTGCAGCGCGTCGTTGCTCCAGTTGGCATAGACCCCGGCCGCGCCGCCTTCGACCGTGCCGCGCGCGGCATAGCCCGTGCGTTGCGAGCGCGAGGTCGCCTCCGACCGCGCGGCGGCAAGCATCACGCCCACCCGGCCCCGTTCCGCATCGAACACGCCCACGTCCGCGCCCAGCAGCAGCCGACGCCGTTCCAGCCGGAGCGCCAGCTGATCCTGCACCGCCGCCAGCCGGCTGTGGGTCGAGCCGATGTTGGCCCACACGTGCACGCCTTCACCGGTCGCGCCATCGCCGTCGCGGTCACGCCAGCTGTGGCGCAGGCCGTGGTGCAGGGCGTACTGGTTGGCCAGGTAGGCGCCGGTCTCCGGCCGCAGCACGGGTGTCGGAGGAACGGGATCACCCGGGTCCACCGGGTCGATGGGATCGATCGGCGCATCCGGATCTTCCGGGTCAACGGGATCGACCGGATCAACAGGATCAACAGGGTCGACGGGATCAACCGGATCAACCGGATCAACCGGATCGGTGGGTCCGCATTGAGGCAGGTTGGGATCCACGTCACACGGATCCGGTGCGGGTCCGCCCTCGGACCGCAGATACCAGTTGCCGTCCACGCCCTGGACCAGGAAATACTCGTACTGACCACCCACGGCACGGCCGATCAGATCGAACCGGGCATTGGACTGGCCGGCGATGCTGATCAGTTCGATGCCCCGGTCGGTTTTCGCCCCCGCGCCGCCGGCGTTGAGTACGCGCACCCCCGCCTGGCCGCTGGCATCGCCGTGGACCACCAGTGTGTCGGTGGCCGACGCGTCGTCGCCCAGGACCGTGTTGAACACCAGCATGCCACCGTTGCCGACGAAGTCGTCGACGCTGAGCGCGTTGAACGTGCTGCCGTCGCCGAGTGCCACGGTACCGTTGCCGTCGAGCTGGAGGCGCCCCACGCTGCTGTCGCCGGTCAGCATCCAGTTGCTGTCGGTACCGACGGCGGCGGAACTGACGTTGGAGAAGCGTCCGGTGATGCGGGCGTGGTTCTCCAGCGTCACGTCGATGCGTCCGCCGGCCGCGCTGGCGTCCAGCGCGATGTCGCCCTCCAGCCGCGCGTCGTTGACCGCGAAGGTCACATGGGATTGGCCGGCCTTGTCGCCGCTGGCCGAGTTGTGAACCCGCAGCAGGTGGCCATCGCCACCGGTCAACGTGGCACCGTTGACGACGCGTACGTCGTAGCGGTGGTTGGCGTCGAATACCTCGATCGCCGCGCCTCGCCGGGAGGTGATCGCCGAGCGATCCACCGTCAGGCTCGCATCGTCGCGGTTGTCGTACAGCATCACGCCGACGTTGCCGGCGTCGATCTCCGACTGATTTTCAAGGTGCACGCGTCCGGCGCCCTGGCGGATGCCGATGCCGCTCATGTGGTGTGGATCAGCTGGCCTGTCCAGCACATGGATGCTGCTCTTCACCAGCGCGACACTGGCTTCGCGGGTGCTGCCGACCATGAATATGCCCATGTTGGCGACCGAGTCCGGCGTGTCTTCGCCAACGTTGATGGTGCTGTATTGCAGGTACACCCGGGAGCTGTCCCACAGCCGCACGCCGGCGTTATTGATACGCGAGTTATCGGACAGGAGTTCGGACCCACCGCGCAGTTGGATGGCGTCATAGTCGAAAGCTCCGCGTTCCACCCGTGCATTGGCCAGACTGACCAGGCTGCCGCCATCTGCATGGATGCTGTAGGTGTCGCCGCCGTTGACGAGCAGATATGCGGCATTGGTGAGGAACCAAAGCTCTTGTTTGTCGCCATATCCGACTTCATGTGCTTCGCCGTCCAGGTCGCGCGCGGATGCGGTGGCGCCGGCCAGGCCGGTCATGGCAAGTACCACGCCGCAGACGAGCGGGCACAGTGCTGGAGTGCGGCGACGCGCGCCGACGTTCATGGTCATCGTGATGTTTGTCCTTGGGGGAGGGGGCCCAGGACACGCGCGCGGACGACACGGCAGCGCGGGATGCGCTGCCAACGGGTCACCTCATCATCGGGCAGGGGGTTCCGGGCCGACGGCAACGATCCCGGAATGCATAGATACGGTCTATGCAAACAATTGCAGGGCGGGGCAGGCGGTCAATCCGCTGGCGGCAGCACCTTGCCTGGATTGAGAATCCCATCGGGATCCAGCGCCAGCTTGATCGCCCGCATCGCCGCTAACGTCGCCGGCGTGAATGCCCGTGCCATGAAGTCGCGTTTGGCCAGGCCGATGCCATGCTCGCCCGACAGCGTACCGCCCAGTGCCAGGGTCAAATCGAAGATCTTCGGCAATGCCGCCTGCGCACGTGCGTTCTCGTCCGCATCGTCCGGGTGGTACAGGATATTGACGTGTAGATTGCCGTTGCCGGCATGCCCGAACGTGACAATGGTCAGCGCATGTTCCTGCGCAAGCGCCTGCACCCCGGCCACCAGATCGGGGATGCGCGACACCGGCACCACCACGTCTTCGTTGATCTTGCCCGGCGCGATGCTGCGCAGCGCCGGCGACAGTGCCTTGCGCGCGGCCCACAGTTTCTCGCGCGCGCTGCCCTCCATTGCCACGTCCAGTGCCAGCATGCCGTCGCCTTCGGCCGCCGTGGCCAGGGCCTGCAGCAGGTAGGGCAGGGTGTCGTGATCGCCATCGGCTTCGACCAGCAGCATCGCGCCGGCGGCGGGTACGTCGGCGCCATTGCGACGCAGCAGCTCCAGGCTGCGTGCATCCATGAATTCCAGGCGGGTGGGTACCACCGGCTGCGCCATCAGCCGCGATACTGCCGCCGCTGCCGCGTCCGCGTCGCGGTACAGCACGCGCAGCCCGGCCTGCGTCACCGGCAACGGGGTCAGCTTCAAGGTGGCTTCCACGATCAGCGCCAGGGTGCCCTCGCTGCCCACCAGCAGGTGGGTCAGGTCGTAGCCGGTGGCGTCCTTGGTATACGCGCCACCGCACTGGATCAGCTCACCGGCGCCGGTCACCGCCACCAGCCCGAGTACGTTGTCGCGGCTGGTGCCGTACTTCACCGCGCGCGGCCCACCGGCATTGCAGGCCAGGTTGCCACCGATGCTGCAGATGTCGGCGCTGGAGGGATCCGGTGCCCAGAACAGGCCGTGTTCGACCAGCGCGTGTTGCAGGTCGCCATTGAGTACGCCCGGTTCGACCACCGCGCAGCGGTTGCCGGGCTGGATGTCGAGAATGCGGTTCATGCGGGCGAACGAGAGCACGATGCTGCCGTTGACCGGCACCGCCGCTCCGGTGGTGCCGGTACCGGCGCCGCGTGCCACCACCGGCACGCCGTGCGTCCGGCAGGCGCGCACGATCTGCACCACCTGCTCGCGATCGCGCGGCAATGCCACGCCGTCGGGCAGGGCATGCCGCCAGGAGTTGTCCTGTGCATGCGCCGCCAGGGTCGCGGCATCAGTGCGCCAGCCATCGTCACCGAGCAGCGCATGCACCGTGGAGACAAATTCAGCAGGCAGTGTCGTCGTCATATCCGCTTCCGGTAACGCCGGCCGTTGGCCGGCCTGCAGGTCATCGATCAAATCCACACTCTTCCAGCCGGAAGGCATCGCGCAACCAGTCCAATCGGGGTGGATCGCCACGGGCGTCGACCACATCGAAGCGGCAGGGCTGCTGCGCCAGCGCCGGGTGCGACTGCAGGAACAGCTGCGCGGCCAGTACCAGCTTGCGCCGCTTGCGCAGGTCGACCGAGGCCGCGCCACCACCAAAGTCGGCCGTGGCGCGGTAGCGCACCTCGACGAACACGGTGGTGTCGCCATCGCGCATCACCAGATCCAGTTCACCGCCCTTGTAACGCACATTGCGGGCGATCGGGCTCAGCCCGGCGCGGCGCAGGTGCGCCAGCGCGGCGGTTTCCACCGCCGCACCCCGCTGGGCCCGCTCGGTGGGCACGGCCTCAGTTGTTGCTCACCGGCATCGGCCGGCCGCCGCTGAAGGTCGACCAGGCCGGCACGCGCAGCACGTTGCCGTTGCTGTCCAGGAACAGGGTGCCGGTGGCGCCGGCCAGGCCGCCCTCGGTGGCGATCTTGTCCAGGTAGGCGCTGATCTTCCAGGCGTCGAAACCGAAGGCGAACAGGCGGCCGGCCGCACCGCGTGCGGTCGGCAGGATCTGCCCGGCGGTGGCGGCCGAAGGCAGGCCGGCCACGCCGCGCACGTTCCAGGCTTCATTCGGGTAGACGATGCCGTCCAGCGCCATGTCTTCTTCCGGCGTGCCGGTGCCCAGGGTCAGCTGCGAGGTGCCCACGCGGGTGGCACCGCCGGCGCCGGCCAGTGCCAGCTGCGGCGCCAGCGCGCGTGCCTGCGGTGCCTTCACCGCCAGCAGCACGCCGTCCACCGCACCAGCGGCACGCACCTGCGCGCCGATGTCGCCGACCGCATCGCTCACGCCCACGGTGGCCAGCACCTGGCCGCCGCGCTGGGTGAAGCGCTCGCGGAAGGCGGCAGCGGTACGGCGGCCGTTGTCGTCATTGCTGTGGATCACCAGCACCTTGCTGCGTTCGCGGCTGCGCAGGTATTCGGCGGCGATGATGCCGTCGTCTTCCGGCGCCAGCGAGAAACCGGCGCTGCCAGCCGGCGGGCTGCTCTTGCCGCGGTTCAGCGCCAGCACCGGCACCGGCAGTTCGGTGCGGCCGAACACCGCATCCACTTCATCGCGGCCCAGCGGCCCGACGATGAAGTCCACGCCGGCAACGACCGCCTTGTCATACGCGGCCACGGCGCCGGCAGGGGTGCCGGCGGTATCGATGAACTGGATATCCGGGCGCTGCCGGCTTTCGCCGTAGTAGCCGCTGAGCAGGCCATCGCGTACCGGCTGGGCGGCGGTGGCCAGCCGGCCACTGAGCGGCAGCAGCACGGCCATCTTCACCGGTGGGCGGTAGCCATCGCTCATCGCCGGCGGGCGCTTGCTGGTATCGAACTGGGCCACGCCATCGCGATCGAACGGGCGCGGCAGCGGCAGGCCACGCGCGATCAGGGCGCGGCCGGCGAAGTTGTACAGCGGTTCGTTGGCCGGCAGCGCAGCAGCGCGTGCGCGCAGGGTGGCGTCGTCGAGCGTGCCGAGCAGGCTGGCGATGGCCTGCTGGTTCTCGGTGCGGGCCTGGCCGGTCAGCGCCGCGTGCGCGCGTGCGCGCTCGGTAGCCGCGCCGATCGCATCGCCGGTGGCCTGCAGTGCATTGGCGCGGGCCAGCTGCCAGCGCGTGCGCAGCGGCGGGGCTACCGTATCGGAGGATTCCTTCAGGAACGCCAGGGCCTGCGCTGGCTGCTTGTCGGCCAGGGCCAGCTCGGCGCTGGTCAGGTGGAAGCGCTGCAGGCTGGCGCCGCTGAGCTGGCGTGCAGTGACCTGGGCCAGCAGACTGCGTGCGCGGGCGTTGTCGCCGGCCTCGTGCCAGGCGAAGGCTGCATCGGCCAGCGCCGCGCTGCGGGCGTTGCCGCGCAGGGTGTTGGCCAGCGCTTCGAGCTGCACGGCGGCATCACGCGGCTTGCCCTGGTCGATCAGCGCCAGTGCCTGGCTCTGCGCCGGCGATTCCGGGGCGCTGGTCAGGCTGGTCGTGGCGCAGCCGGCAAGCAGCAGCAGCGACAACGACAGGGCGGAGATGCGTGCGGCGGGCTTGTTCATGATCAGGTCCATTCGAGGGTGGCTCGTACACGTTAGGATTCTACCCTTGACCTGTGAGTGCCGTTGCGATGAGTGCTGTCCCCACGCTGTATGTCGTTGCCACCCCGATCGGCAACCTGTCCGACCTGACGCCGCGGGCGCAGGAGGTGCTGCGCTCGGTGGCCGCGATCTGCGCCGAGGACACCCGCCGCAGCGGCCAGCTGCTGGCCCACTTCGGTATCCAGCAGCCGCTGGTGGCGCTGCATGACCACAACGAAGAGGCGCTGGCCCAGCGCATCGTGGCGCGGCTGCAGGCCGGCGAATCGCTGGCGCTGGTCAGCGATGCCGGCACGCCGCTGGTCAGCGACCCCGGCTACCGGCTGGTCCGCGCCGCGCGCGAAGCCGGCATCCGGGTCAGCCCGGTGCCCGGCGCCTGCGCGGCCATCGCCGCACTGAGCGTGGCCGGCCTGCCCAGCGACCGCTTCACCTTTGAAGGCTTCCTGCCGGCCAAGGGCTCGGGCCGTCGCGAGCGCCTGCAGGCGCTGGCAGGGGAAACCCGTACGCTGGTGTTCTATGAATCCTCACACCGCATCGCGGAATCGCTTGCGGACATGGTTGCCGCATTCGGCGCAACACGGCCGGCGGTGCTGGCGCGCGAACTGACCAAGCTGTTCGAGACCGTGCTCGACGGCGACCTGGCCAGCCTGCTGCACCAGGTCGAAGCCGACGACAACCAGCGCAAGGGCGAATTCGTGGTGATGGTGCAGGGCGCGGCCAACGACGAAGAGGCCCAGTTGGCCCAGGGCCGGCGCCTGTACGCCAAGCTCAGCGAGCACCTGCCGCCTTCCACCGCAGCCAAACTGGCCGCAGAGCTCACCGGCGCTCCCCGAAAAGCCCTCTACGGCAGCTGAAGGTCGGGCGCATGGCCCGTTGCTTCTCTGGAGCGGGACAGGGATATCAGCAGCTTCACCCGCGGGTCGTGTTGGCGGGCGCCCGCCATGTATTTCCAGGCCGGATAGTCCTTCGCGTAGCCGAAACGGCGGCTGACCATGGCGGCATGTTGGTACGCCTCTGCGTTCAACGTGCGCAGTTGTTCGCGGCAAGCGTTGCGCTCGGCACGTGCCGACGTGCTGTCGTCGTGTCCCCTGGTCGCGCTGAGCGCAGCGGTTGCCTGCTGCAGGGCGGTGGCGCCGGTGGATGGCAGCAGCAGATCCAGCGTCGGCGCGAAATCGCGCGTACCGGCAGAGCCGTCTGGGGCATCCGTCCCTTCCACATCCAGGACGTCGGAGGCGCCGGCAGCGGCATCGTCCTCGGTCAGCCCGAGCCAGGCACGCAGTGAGGCCGGGTGGCAGCCGATATCGCGCAGGACCTTGGCCAACTGAAGGCGGTGCGGCATGGACAGTTCGCCCAGGCGCACCCGGCGCAGAACCTCGGTCAGCCCCGCGTGCTGGATGCGAAGCTTCAGCCTGTCCGGCTGCAGCCTTGCTCCCGGGTCCACGCCGCTCAGCCAGTGGTGCAGGGTTGCGCTGGTGCGTTGGGCCAGTGCGACCCGTAGCCCGCCCAGTTCTTCGATGGTCTCGATGACGCGTTGACGCCCGGACGGGATCGGGTCGCGGGTGGGGCGCTGCGCCATCCATTGGCACAGGTAGGCATCTCCTGCCGCGATACACTCCATGAGCGCCGTCGATGAAAGCGGGGATGTTCCTGGCCTGGGGGACGGGGCATTGCTGACGGTGTCGAGGGCAGGGAGGGCGGTGCTGGCCGTGCGGGGAACGGCGTCTGTCACGGGGGCAGGGAACGACGCGGTGGCGGTGGGCGGTGCAGATCGGATCATGCGGGCGCTCCAAAGGTCGGTGCGGCAAGCCTGTACGTTCTGGCTGGCAACGACTTCCAGAATTCCTCCCTGTGGCCGGGCAGCAGCGCGCTGGTCACCTGTGGCGTGCTGTGGGATGATGCCCCTGGCAGAGTCGGCCAGGCAGTCGCGTCATTCCTTCGGGAATGCCGAGGAAAGTCCGGGCTCCGCAGGGCAAGGTGCCAGGTAACGCCTGGGCGGCGCGAGCCGACGGAAAGTGCAACAGAAAGATACCGCCTACGTTCCCTTCGGGGAGCCGGTAAGGGTGAAATGGTGCGGTAAGAGCGCACCGCGAGTCTGGCAACAGACCGGCACGGCAAACCCCACCTGGAGCAAGACCAAATAGGGTCCTCATGGCGCGGCCCGCGTCGGGACCGGGTAGGTTGCTTGAGCGTCACGGTGACGTGGCGCCTAGAAGAATGACTGTCCACGACAAAACCCGGCTTATCGGCCGGCTCTGCCGCTTTTTTCGCAGAATGCGAAAAAAGCGCCCTTTCTTCGCATTCTGCGAAGAAGCCCCCAAGGTTTGCGACGCAAACCTTGGGCCCCGGGCGCCACCAACATCCAATTCCCCGCGGCTGTCGCCGCGCCCCCTTTACTAAAGGGGGCTGTGCCTCCAGGTGCATTGTTGGGGGCTCACTGGAGCGTGGTTGCGGTTGTGCCGCTCCTTGGGGGTGCGGGATTTCAGGCTGGCTCTTCCAGGCCGTTGCGGTATTGGGCCGCTGAGATGAACTGACTGAAGGCTTCGCACCAGACCACGACGGTGGTGTAGTCGTCGATGTCCACGTTGTCGGGCACGTCCAACAGGAAGCGGTTGAAGGTCTTTACGTCGCCGATCAGGGTGGCGTCCTGCTTGATGCGCAGGAAATCGCCGCGGTTGTCGACGAACTCGCGCGACAGGTACACCTTGTAGTCCGGGCCTGGGCCCATGCGGCCGTCGAAGGCGATCCGGTCGTGGCTCACGCTTACCTTGCCGTCGGCCCAGTGCACCGCGTCGCTGCCCTTGAGGTCGCGACGGAAGCGGGCTTCATGGGTGCTGTTGGCCATCGCCTCGGCAACGCTGGCAGCGCTTGGACCATCCGGTGCGGTGAGGATCGGCAGCAGGTATACGCCGCTACCGAAGCCCGCTGCCAGGGTCAGCACGTGGGTGGCGAGGAACAGGGTGATGCGTCGATTCATCGGGACTCTCAACGGGAAGGCGCGGACTGCGCCGGTGCCAGACAAGAGCGTGCGGTGACGCGGATCGATCCGCGCGGCGCGCCGCAGCGCGCCCTTCCATTCACAGTGCAGCGGGGTTGGGCAGCGGCCCGGGCGTGCCGACCGTCAGCGTGGTTTCCCCGCTGCAGGCGCCCGAGGGGGCGAACCGGCGCTCGCAGATGAAGCCCTGGCCCTGGGCGTCCAATGCGATCACGGTACTGGCCCGGGTGCCGTACCCGGGGCTGCGGATGAAGGCGGGCGACAGCCAGCGCTCGCGTTCCAGGCCGATCCCGGTATCTGGCAGGTCGGCGTCGTCGGCGCGGGTTTCGTCGGCCAGTGCCGCCCACAGTGGCGAGAGGTCCTCGTGGCCGGCATCCACCCAGGCCTGCAGGGCCGCGTTCAATGCCAGTGTCTTGGGCCACGGCGCATCCAGCGGACCGTTGGACATGCCGTGGATGCCCGGTGCCAGCGCCTGGTGCAGCAGGGGGTGGTTGCCGAGGAACTGGCAGCTGTCGCGGTCGGCGAGCAGCAGGTTGAACGGGGCGAAGGCGGGCGCGTCGGCGGCCAGCAGGTTGACGAAGTCGGCGGCCGGGGTGGTGCCGCGCAGGTAGTCGGCCACCAGTGCGCCGCGCGACGGACCGGTCTGCCGCGCCAGCGGGTCGCGCACGTTGGTCACCACGGCCATCCGGCCATCGCGACCGACGCCAGCCCAGGTGCCCCCCGAACGCAGATCACGGCCAGCCAGCACGCCAAGGTCCGGGGCAGGCCATGCGGCCAGCCCGGCGGTCGGGCGCTCGTGGAATTCATCACGGTTGCCGGCCATCAGCAATTGCCAGCGGGGGTGGACCTTCCAGGCCAGGGCGAGCAGACACATGCCGCGCATTGTGCCGGGTTTGCGCAACACCGGGTTGCCGGCGACGTGCAGGCCGATGAATGCGCAGCGATGTTTCACGCGGCCTCCACGGGCCTGAACTTCGGCCCAATCTCAAAAGATGAGACGAAACAGCAACTTGTGGATAAGCCTTGAACAAGTCTCTAAACATTGCTGCAAGCCCTTGATGTCCAAGGCGATTTCCCCTTCGCAAAACTGTTGACAACCCAATCGGCACTGCTAAGGTGGGCAACAGAGGGAAAACCGGGTTTTTTGTGGTTTTTCGTGGTTCAATGTTTCACCGGGCGAAGGAAAAGGTGCACGCGTCGTGTTTCAAGGCGAGACGGCCATCACGGTTGACGAAAAAGGACGCATGGCGGTTCCCACCGCGCATCGCGACCTCGTCGCGCGCGTGAGCAACAACCGCCTGGTCCTGACCTACAACCCCTTCGAGTCCGGCTGCCTGTGGCTGTACGCCGAACAGGAGTGGGAGCGGGTCCGCGACGACGTCATGGCCAAACCCAACACACAGCGCGTCGTGCGCCTGCTGCAACAGAAGCTGGTCGGTTCGGCCGCGCATCTGGAGCTGGATGGCAACGGCCGCATCAGTATTCCGGCAAGCCACCGTGGCGCTGTTGGCATTGAAAAGAAGGCGGTGTTGCTCGGCATGGGCGACAAATTCGAATTGTGGAGCGAGCAGGCTCATCGCGCATTGATCCAGCAGACGTTGTCTGACGGGGATCTGGGCGATGGGTTGCTCGACCTGAAGTTGTGAGCCGGGGTGCCCGGATGCGCGGTGGCGCGCAGGCCGGTCACCTTCCGGTGTCGCAGTCGCCGGCGGGCCACCTGCCGGTCCTGTACACGCAGGTCCTGGACGGCCTGAGGGTGATCGAAAACGGAACGTATCTCGATGGCACGTTTGGTCGTGGCGGTCACGCGCGCGGCGTGCTTGAGCAACTCGGTCCTGGAGGCCGGCTGCTGGTCATGGACAAGGATCCGGAGGCAATCGCGGTAGCCGAGCGCGATTTCGCGCCGGATCCGCGCGTCTCGATCTTCCGTGGCAGCTTCGCCGACCTGCTGCACTGGAGCGAAACCGCCGACGGCCTGGATGGCGTGCTGTTCGACCTGGGCGTGTCCTCGCCGCAGCTGGACGTGGCCGAGCGCGGTTTCAGCTTCGGCAAGGACGGCCCGCTGGACATGCGCATGGACCCGGACAGCGGCGAAAGCGCGGCGCAGTGGCTCAACCACGTCGAAGAGCGTGAGCTGATGGATGTGCTGTGGACCTACGGCGAGGAGCGCCAGGGGCGCCGCATCGCCCGTGCGATCATCGCGCGCCGCGACAAGCAGCCGTTCACCCGTACCGCCGAACTGGCCGAGCTGATCGCCTCGGTGATGCCGCGCGGCAAAGACAAGATCCACCCGGCCACGCGCAGCTTCCAGGCCATCCGCATCCACATCAACCGCGAACTGGCCGACCTTGAAGCCGGCCTGGACGCGGCAATGGCGCGGCTCAAGCCCGGCGGCCGGCTGGCGGTGATCAGCTTCCATTCGCTGGAAGACCGCATCGTCAAGCAGTTCATGAACCGCCACGCCAAGGCCCCGCCGACCAACCGCCGGCTGCCCGAGCTGGCCGCGTTCGTGCCGACGCTGGACCTGGTCGGCGGTGCCATCAAGGCCGAGGACGACGAGCTGGCGGTCAACCCGCGTTCGCGCAGCGCCGTGCTGCGCGTGGCCGAAAAGCGCGGGGTGGCGTGATGAGCCGCCTGCTGCTGGTCGTGCTGCTGGCCTGCACCATCGCCTCGGCGATCGGTGTGGTGTTCATGCGCCACCGCCACCGGCAGACCTTCGTCGAACTCTCGCGCGTGGAGCGCGCCCGCGACGAACTGAATATTGAATTCGGCCGCCTGCAGCTGGAGCAGGCGACCCTGGCCGAAGCCACCCGCGTCGACCGCGTGGCGCGCGAGCGGCTGGGCATGAAGTTCCCCGAAGCGGCCGATGTCGTGGTGGTACGGCCATGAACAAGACCGGCCGCAACCGCACCCGCAACGCCTTCAACCTGCGCCAGCGCCTGAAGTGGGTGGGCCTGGCGCTGGGCCTGTGCTCGGTGTCGCTGGTCGGCCGCGCCGCGTACGTGCAGATCATCAACAGCGACTTCTACCAGCGCCAGGGCGAAGCCCGCTACCTGCGCGAGCTGCCGATCAACACCTCGCGCGGCATGATCACCGACCGCAACGGCGAGCCGGTGGCGGTGTCCACCCCGGTTGCCTCGATCTGGGTCAACCCGCAGGAGTTGATGCGCTCGCCCGACCGCATCCCGGAACTGGCCACCGCGCTGGGCATGCCGCTGGACGAGCTGACCTCCAGGCTCAGCCAGAAGGCCGACAAGGAATTCATGTACCTGCGCCGCCGGATCAATCCCGACGACGCCGAAAAGGTAGTGGCGCTGAAGATCCCCGGCGTGGCCTCGCAGCGCGAGTTCCGCCGCTTCTACCCGCAGGGTGAGGCGATGGCGCACGTGCTGGGCTTCACCAACATCGACGACCGCGGCCAGGAAGGGCTGGAACTGGCCTTCGACGAATGGCTGCGTGGCAAGGCCGGCGCCAAGCGGGTGATCCGCAACCGCAAGGGCGACACGGTTGAAAGCGACCTGCTGCGCGCCGCCGAGCCGGGCAAGGACCTGACCCTGAGCATCGACCGCCGCATCCAGTTCCTCGCCTTCAAGGAGCTGCGCAACGCGCTGATCGAGAACAAGGCCGCCGGCGGTTCGATGGTGATCATGGACGTGGCTACCGGCGAAGTGCTGGCCATGGTCAACCTGCCGACCTACAACCCCAATGCGGTGGGCGGGGCTGCACCGGATACGCGCCGCAACCGCGCCGTGACCGACCTGGTTGAGCCGGGTTCGACCATGAAGCCGCTGACCATCGCCTCGGCGCTGCAGTCCGGCGTGGTCACCAAGGACACCACGGTCGACACCAACCCGGGCTACATGGCGATCGGCCGCTACACCATCAAGGACGTGCCGCGGAACAACGGCGTGCTCACCGTCACCGGCGTGATCACCCGCAGTTCGAACATCGGTGCGGCCAAGATCGCCGCCAAGATGCCCGACCAGGTCTTCTACGACCACGTCCACAGCTTCGGCTACGGCGTGGCCCCGCACAGCGGTTTCCCCGGCGAATCGGCAGGCGTGTTCCCGCGCCCGGCGCGCTGGAGTGGTTCTTCCAAAACCACCTTGTCCTACGGCTATGGTTTGAATGTCACGCCGCTGCAGATCGCTACGGCCTATTCGGCGCTGGGCAACGGCGGCAAGCTGATCGCGCCGACCTTCGTCAAGGGCCAGCGCAACGAAGGCAGGCAGATCATCGACGAGAAGGTCGCCAAAGAGGTCGTGGCGATGATGGAAACGGTGGTTACCCAGGGCGGCGCCAAGCAGGCGGCGGTGCTGGGCTACCACGTGGCCGGCAAGACCGGTACCGCACGCAAGGCCGGTCCCGGCGGCTATGAGCGCGGCCATTACAACGCGCTGTTCGCCGGCGTGGTGCCGGCCAGCAACCCGCGCTTTGCCACGGTGATCGTGATCAACGACCCGCAGGGCGGCAAGTACTACGGCGGCCTGGTATCGGCGCCGGTATTCCACAACGTCATGGAAGGCGCGCTGCGCCTGATGGATGTGCCGCCGGACGATATCGATTCCTGGCTGGCTGCCCAGCAGTCCGGAAAGATGGGGCATGCCGCTTCCTCGCTGCCGACCCCGCCGCCGGCGGAGACGGTTGCCGCGCCCGATGCCGCCGCTGAATTCGATGCCGCGCTGCCCAGCGCGCACGCCACGTTGCCGCCCGCGCAGGGAGGCACGCAATGAGCCAGATGATGTTGCTTTCGCAGTTGCTTCCCGATGTGGTGCTGAGCCACGACCCGTCCATCACCGGCCTGGTGCTGGACAGCCGCGCCGTGCGCCCCGGCAATGCCTTCGTGGCCATTGCCGGCTTCGGCGCGCATGGCCTTGGTTTCGTCGACCAGGCCCGCGCCGCCGGCGCGGCCGCGATCCTGTTCGAGCCGCCGGCACCGGTGGAACTGCCGGCACCGGCCGATGCCATTGCCGTGCCGGGCCTGCGCACGCGCATGGGCAACATGGCCGACCAGTTCCACGGGCATCCGTCGCGCGCGATGACCATGGTCGGGGTGACCGGCACCAACGGCAAAACCTCCACCGTGCAGCTGCTGGCCCAGGCCTGGCACCTGCTGGGCACCGTCAGCGGAAGCATCGGCACGCTGGGCGTGGGCCTGTACGGCGATGTCGTGCCGACCGGCTTCACCACCCCGCTGGTGCTGCAGATGCATGAGGTGCTGGCGCAGCTGCGCGACCAGGGCGCCAACGCGATCGCGATGGAAGTCAGCTCGCATGCGCTCGACCAGGGCCGCGTGGATGCCGTGCACTACGACGTGGCGGTGTTCACCAACCTCACCCGCGACCATCTGGATTACCACGGCGACATGGCCCGCTACGGCGCGGCCAAGGCCAGGCTGTTCCACCGCGCCGGCCTCAAGGCGGCCGTGGTCAACCTGGACGACAGCTTCGGCAGCGAGCTGCTGCGTACCGTCGATGCCGGCATCGCCCGGATCGGAGTCAGCTCGCGCGGTGCGCAGCAGGCCACGCTGCGCGCCGATTCGCTCAAACTCGATGGCCGTGGCATCGCCTTCGACCTGGTGGTCGGCGGTGCGCGGCACCCGGTGCAGTCGCCGCTGCTGGGCCGCTTCAACGTGGACAATCTGCTGGCCGTGGCCGGCGTGCTGCATGCGCTGGGCCATGCCCCGGGCGCCATTGCCGCGCTGATCGCGCAGCTGCAGCCCATTGCCGGGCGCATGAACCGCCTCGGCGGGGAGCGCGGCCTGCCGACCGTGGTGGTCGATTACGCCCACACCCCCGATGCGCTGGAACAGGCGCTGCAGAGCCTGCAGGGCCACCTGCAGGGCAGGTTGTTCTGTGTGTTCGGCTGCGGCGGTGAGCGTGATGCCGGCAAGCGCCCGCAGATGGCCGCCATCGCCGAGCGCCTGGCCGACCAGGTGATCGTCACCGACGACAACCCGCGTGGCGAAGACGGCGACGCGATCGTGGCCGACATCCTGGCCGGTTTCACCGCACCTGATGCCGTCACCGTGCAGCGCAACCGGGCGCGCGCGATCGGGCTGGCCGTGAAGCTGGCCGGCGCGGGCGACATCGTGCTGCTGGCCGGCAAGGGCCACGAACCCTACCAGGAAGTGCGTGGGGTCAAGCACGACTTCGACGACACCCTGGTGGCTGCGGCCGCGCTCAGCGCCAAGGAGGGCATCCTGTGAAGCGCACGCCGCTCTCCCTGATCGCCCACTGGGCCGGTGGTGAAATCCATGGCGAAGACACCGCCATCGACACCATCAGCAACGACACCCGCACCCTGGCGCCCGGCAGCCTGTACGTGGCGCTGCGCGGTGAACGCTTCGACGGCCATGACTTCGCCGCTGACGCGGTGGCCCGTGGCGCCAGCGCGATGCTGGTAGAACGCCTGCTCGAGGTGGCCGTTCCGCAGATCGTGGTGGGCGACAGCGAACATGCACTCGGCCGCATTGCCGCCGGCATGCAGCGCGACCGCGCCGCGCAGGTCTTCGCCATCACCGGCAGCAACGGCAAGACCAGCGTCAAGAGCCTGCTGCTGGCGATCCTGGAGCAGGTCGCGCGCGAACAGCATTCTGTCGTGTACGCCAACCCGGGCAACCGCAACAACGAGATCGGCCTGCCGTTGGCGGTGATCGATGCGCCGGAGGATGCCGACTTCGCCATCTACGAGATGGGTGCCGGCAAGCCGGGCGACATCGCCTACCTCACCGATATCGCGCGCCCGCGGTACGCGCTGGTCAACAACATCGCCCCGGCACACCTGGAGCGGATGGGCAGCCTGCAGGGCGTGGCCAGCACCAAGGGCGCCATCTATGCGGCGCTGCCAGCCGATGGCGTGGCGGTGATCAACGCCGACGATGCCTTCGGCATCTGGTTCGAACAGCATATCGTCGGCCAGCCGCCGCGCAGCCGCCTGCTGCGCTACGCCCTGGACCACAGCGCCGACGTGACCGCGCAGGGCATCCGCGCGACCGCCGACGGCAGCCAGTTCCTGCTGGTCAGTCCGGTCGGCAACGTGGAGATCGCACTCGCCCTGCCGGGCCGGCACAACATCAGCAATGCCCTGGCCGCCGCCTCGCTGGCGCTGGCGGCGGACATCGGCCTGGCATCGATCGCCGCCGGCCTGGCCCGCGCCGAACCGGTGCCCGGCCGCCAGATCGCCCACCGGCTGCCCAACGGCGCGGTGTTGATCGATGACAGCTACAACGCCAACCCCGGCTCGCTGGCGGCCGCCATCGACGCGCTGGCCGCGTCGAAGGACGAGGCCTGGCTGGTGCTGGGCGACATGCGCGAGCTCGGCCCGGACGGCGAGGCGCTGCACGCGCAGGCCGGCCGCCGCGCACGCGAGGCCGGGCTGAAGCGGCTGTACGCGCTGGGCACGTTGAGCGCGGCGGCATCGCACGCGTTCGGCGATGGCGGCCGTCACTTCCAGAGCCACGACGCGCTGGCTGCCGCGCTGGCCGACGAACTGCATGCTGGCGTGCGCTGCCTGGTCAAGGGCTCGCGCGGCAGCGCCATGGACAAGATTGTAAAAGCGCTGCTGGCGCGAGGAGAGGAAACCCCCCATGTTGCTTGAACTGGCCCGATGGTTGCAGCAGTTGGAGAGCCTGTTCGGGCTGTTCGGCTATCTGACTCTGCGCGGCATCCTGGCCGCGCTTACCGCGCTGTTCCTGTCGTTGTGGCTGGGCCCGGCGATGATCCGCAAGCTGGCCCAGTTCAAGGGCGGCCAGCCGATCCGCAAGGATGGTCCGCAGACCCACTTCTCCAAGGCCGGTACGCCGACCATGGGCGGCTCGCTGATCCTGCTCACCATCACCCTGTCGGTGCTGCTGTGGGCCGACCTGCGCAACCGCTACGTGTGGGTGGTGCTGGCGGTGATGCTGTGCTTCGGTGCGATCGGCTGGTACGACGACTGGATCAAGATCGTCCGCCGCGACCCGAACGGCCTGAAGTCGCGCTGGAAGTACCTGCTGCAGTCGATCTTCGGCCTGGCGGCGGGTCTGTTCCTGTTCTACACCGCCGATGTGCCGGCGGCGCTGACCTTCTACATCCCGATGTTCAAGTCCGTGGCCCTGCCGCTGGCCGGGATCAGCTTCGTGGCCATCGCCTACTTCTGGATCGTCGGCTTCTCCAACGCGGTCAACCTGACCGACGGCCTGGACGGGCTGGCGATCATGCCGACCGTGCTGGTGGCTTGCGCGCTGGGCGTATTCGCCTACGCCTCGGGCAACGTGGTGTTCTCCAACTACCTGCAGATCCCGCAGATTCCGGGTGCGGGCGAGCTGGTGATCATCTGTGCGGCCATCGCCGGCGCCGGCCTGGGCTTCCTGTGGTTCAACACCTACCCGGCCATGGTGTTCATGGGCGATATCGGCGCGCTGGCGCTGGGCGCGGTGCTGGGCACGATTGCGGTGATCACCCGCCAGGAACTGGTGCTGGTGATCATGGGCGGGGTGTTCGTGATTGAAACGCTGTCGGTGATGATCCAGGTCGCCTCGTTCAAGCTGACCGGCAAGCGCGTGTTCCGCATGGCGCCGATCCACCACCACTTCGAACTGAAGGGCTGGCCGGAGCCGCGCGTGATCGTGCGCTTCTGGATCATTTCGGTGGTGCTGGTGCTGATCGGCCTGGCCACGTTGAAGGTCCGCTGATGAACGACCTGTCGCGCCAGGCAACCCGCCTTGAAGCCATCGGAGGCCACTTCGACAAGTGGCTGCTGGGCGCGATCATCGCGCTCACCGGGCTGGGCGTGGTGATGGTCGCGTCGAGTTCGATCGCGCTGATGAGCAGCCCGTTCTACTACCTCAACCGCCACCTGGTGTTCCTGGCGGTGGGTATCGCGTTGGCAGCCATCGCCATGCGCACCGAGCTCAAGAGCATCGAGCAGTACAACCAGATGCTGCTGCTGGGCTGCTTCGCGCTGCTGGTGGTCGTGTTCATTCCCGGCCTGGGCAGCAGCGTCAACGGCGCCCGGCGCTGGATCAACCTGGGCTTCTCCAAGTTCCAGACCGTCGAAGCGGTGAAGGTGCTCTACATCGTGTGGCTGTCCAGCTACCTGGTGCGCTTCCGTGATGAGGTCAATGCGACCTGGCCGGCCATGCTCAAGCCGCTGGGCGTGGCCGGTGCGCTGGTGGTGCTGTTGTTGCTGCAGCCCGACTTCGGTTCCTCGACCCTGCTGCTGGCGATCACCGCCGGCATGCTGGTGCTGGGCGGGGTGAACCTGCCGCGCATGTCGATGCCGATCGTGTTCGGGCTGGTGGCGATGAGCGCGCTGGCGATCATCGAACCGTACCGCATGCGCCGCATCACCTCGTTCTGGGATCCGTGGGCCGACCAGCAGGGCGATGGCTACCAGCTGTCCAACGCGTTGATGGCGGTGGGCCGTGGCGAGTGGACCGGCGTGGGCCTGGGCAACTCGGTGCAGAAGCTGTACTACCTGCCCGAAGCGCATACCGATTTCATCTTCTCGGTCACCGCCGAAGAGCTGGGCTTCATCGGCACCTGCCTGATCGTGGCGCTGTATGCGCTGCTGGCGGGCCGCGCGTTCTGGATCGGCATGCGCTGCGTGGAAATGAAGCGCCACTTCTCCGGCTACATCGCCTTCGGCATCGGCCTGTGGGTGAGCATGCAGAGCTTCGTCTCGATCGGGGTGAACCTGGGCATCCTGCCGACCAAGGGCTTGACCCTGCCGCTGATCTCGTCGGGCGGCTCGAGCGTGCTGATGACCTGCGTGGCGATGGGCCTGCTGCTGCGCGTGTCCTATGAGCTGGACCGTGCCGAGCGCCGCCAGGCGGTGCGCATGGGCGCCGCCGAGCTGGACGATGCCGCGCCGGTCGATGCCCCCGCCAGTGCCAGTGCCGTGGCCGCCGCGATGCAGGACAGCGCCCCGCGCCCGTCCGTGCAGCGCGACAGTGCGCCGCGGGGTACCAGTCGCATGCAGCAACGCATCGAGCCGACGTTGGGGAGGATGGGATGAGCGCCCAGAATGCTCCGCGTCCGGTAATGATCATGGCTGGCGGTACCGGTGGCCACATCTTCCCTGGCCTGGCCGTGGCCAAGGTACTGCGTGAGCGCGGCATTCCGGTGACCTGGCTGGGCAGTGTCGGCGGCATGGAAACCCGCCTGGTGCCCCAGCACGACATCCACATCGACACGCTGGCCATCAGCGGCCTGCGTGGCAAGGGCACGCTGGCGCTGCTGACCGCGCCCGGCCGCCTGCTGCGCGCGGTGCGTTCGGCCGGCTTCCTGATCCGCGACCGCCAGCCGCGTGCGGTGATCGCCTTCGGCGGCTTCGCCTCCGGTCCGGGTGGGCTGGCCGCACGTCTGCATGGGCTGCCGTTGCTGGTGCACGAACAGAACCGCGCACCGGGCCTGACCAACCGCGTGCTGTCGCGCTTCGCGCGCCGCGTGCTGACCGGCTTCCCGGGCAGCTTCGCCCAGCGCGAAGAAGCGGTGGGCAACCCGGTGCGTGCCGAGATTGCCGCGATTGCCGTACCGGAACAGCGCCTGGCCGGCCGCGCAGGCCCGCTGCGGGTGCTGGTGCTCGGCGGCAGCCAGGGCGCACGCGCGCTCAACAACGCCGTGCCGCAGGCGCTGGCCGCACTTGCCGGCAGCGTTGTCGTCGAGGTGCGCCACCAGAGCGGCGAAAAGCTGCACGCCGAAGCACTGCAGGCCTATCAGGACGCCGGTGTCAGCGCGCGCGTGGAGCCGTTCATTGCCGACATGGCAGAAGCCTTCGGCTGGGCCGATCTGGTGGTGTGCCGCTCCGGTGCCTCCACCCTGGCCGAGCTGTGCGCGGTCGGCGTGGGCAGCGTGCTGGTGCCGTTCGCTGCGGCCGTCGACGATCACCAGACCCGCAATGCGGAATACCTGGTCGAGCGCGGCGCGGCCGTGTTGCTGAAGCAGGATGAAACGCTGGCCGCCCGCCTGCAGGACGTGCTGCGCGATCTGTCCGAAAATTCCGCCCGCCGCATGCAGATGGCAACCGCCGCGCGTGCCCTGGCCAAGGTCGATGCCGCCGAGCGCATTGCCGACATCATTCTCGAGGAATCCAAATGAACACCGTTACGCGAGGCCGCGCATGATCCGCCGCCTGCACGACACCAATGACCTGGTGCGCGCCTTCCCGCGCGTGCACTTCGTCGGCATCGGTGGCACCGGCATGAGCGGCATCGCCGAAGTGATGCTGACGCTGGGCTATGAAGTGTCCGGCTCGGACAACGCCGACAACGCCGCCACCCGCCGCCTGGCCGGGCTGGGTGCGCGCGTGATGCGCGGCCATTCGGCCGCCAACGTGCTCGGCACCGACTGCGTGGTGGTCTCCAGCGCGATCCGTGAAGACAACCCGGAGCTGATGGAGGCGCGCAGCCAGCGCATTCCGATCATGCCGCGCGCGGCCATGCTGGCCGAGCTGATGCGTTTCCGCCGCGGCATCGCCGTGGCCGGCACCCACGGCAAGACCACCACCACCAGCCTCACCGCTGCCGTGCTGAGCGAAGGCGGGCTGGACCCGACCTTCGTGATCGGTGGCCAGCTGCTGGCGGCCGGGGCCAATGCCAAGCTGGGCAGTGGCCAGTGGCTGGTGGCCGAAGCCGATGAAAGCGACGGCAGCTTCCTGCGCCTGAACCCGCTGGTGTCGGTGATCACCAACATTGATGCGGACCACCTGGAGAACTACGGCAACGACTTCTCCCGCGTGCAGGCCGCCTTCGCCGAATTCCTGCAGCGCCTGCCGTTCTACGGGCTGGCGGTGCTGTGCATCGACGACCCGGAAGTGGCCGCGCTGGCCGCGCAGACCCCGCGCCACGTCATGAGCTATGGCATGAGCAGCAATGCGGATGTACGTGCCGAAGACGTGGTCCAGGACGGCCCGCGCATGCGCTTCACCCTGCGCCTGCCCGAAGGCAGCAGCCACCCGGTGACGCTGGCGCTGCCGGGCGCGCACAACGTGCTCAATGCGTTGGCCGCCGCTGCGGTGGGTTGGCAGCTGGGCGTGGCCCCGGATGCGATCGCGCGCGCGCTGGAAAGCTTTGCCGGCATCGGCCGCCGCTTCAACGACCTGGGCATCGTCACCACCCGCACCGGTGCCAAGGTGCGCGTGATCGACGACTACGGCCACCATCCGCGCGAACTGGCTGCCGTGTTCGCCGCCGCCCGGGGGGGCTGGCCGTCGCAGCGCCTGGTGGTGGCGTTCCAGCCACACCGCTACAGCCGTACCCGCGACCAGTTCGATGCGTTTGCCGCCGTGTTGTCCGAAGTGGATGCGCTGGTGCTGAGCGAGGTCTACCCGGCGGGTGAAGCGCCGATTCCCGGTGCCGATTCGCGCTCGCTGGCCCGCGCCATCCGTGCGCGTGGCCGCAGCGAACCGGTCGTGGTCGGCCAGGCGTCCGAGCTGCAGCACGTGCTGCCCGATGTACTGCAGGATGGCGACCTGCTGCTGATGATGGGGGCCGGCGATATCGGCCACGTCGCCCAGCAGGTGGCTACCGATGGCTTCAGCGAGGTGCCGGCGGCATGAGCACGCTGACCTTCCCGCCGCTGCGCACCACCGACCCGGCCATGTTCGGCCGTGTCGCCGTGCTGCTGGGCGGTACCTCCAGCGAACGCGAGGTGTCGCTGGATTCGGGCCGCAACGTGATCGAGGCGCTGCGCGCGCGCGGCGTCAACGCCACCGCCGTGGACGGCATTCCGGCGTTGGCGCTGGCCTTGGTGGAAAAGCGTTTCGACCGCGTCTTCAACATCCTGCACGGCCATAATGGTGGCGGTGAGGACGGCATCGTGCAGGGGCTGATGGAAGCCTTCGGCGTGCCGTATACCGGTTCGAACGTGCTCGGCTCGGCGCTGGGCATGGACAAGATCCGCACCAAGCAGGTGTGGCTGTCGCTCGGCCTGCCCACCCCGCAGTACAGGAAGGTGGACAGCAACAACGTCCATGCGCTGGCGGCCGAGCTCGGCCTGCCGGTGGTGGTCAAGCCGGCCAACGAAGGCTCCAGCGTCGGCATCAGCCGGGTCACCGATGAGGCCGGCCTGGATGAGGCGGTGGCACTGGCGGCGCGTTACGACGGCCAACTGTTGATGGAGCAGATGGTGGTCGGCGACGAACTGACCGTCGGCATTCTCGATGACCAGGCGTTGCCGTCGATCCGCATCGTGCCCAAGGGCCAGTGGTACGACTACAACGCCAAGTACATCGCCGAGGACACCCAGTACCTGTGCCCGGGCCTGGAAGGCGACGACGAAGCGGAGATCCGCCGCATCGCGCTGGAAGCGTTCCGCGCCGCCGGCTGCCGTGGCTGGGGTCGCGTTGACGTGATGCGCGACCGCAACAGCGGCGCGTTCTACCTGCTCGAAGTGAACACCGCGCCGGGCATGACCAGCCATTCGCTGGTGCCCAAGGCGGCCGGCCAGGCGGGGATCGGCTTTGAAGAGCTGGTCTGGCGCGTGCTGGAACAGACCCTGGAGCACACCCACCCATGAACGCCGTGCTGCGCATCTTCGTCTGGTTGCTGGCCCTGTCGCTGGTAGCGCTGCCCGTGGTGGCGGTGCTCAACGGCTGGGTGGGTGCCGAACGCTGGCCATTGGCCAAGCTGCGCGTGCACGGTGAGTTCAAGCGGGTGCCGGCCGAGCAGCTGCAGCAGGTGGTGCTGCCGTATGCGAAGTCCGGCTTCTTCGCGGTCAAGCTGCAGGACGCGCAGGACGCGATCGAAACGCTGCCGTGGGTGGAAAGCGCGCAGGTGCGCAAGCAGTGGCCGGACGTGCTGGAAATCACCCTGGTCGAGCACAGGCCGTTCGCGCGCTGGGGCAAGGACCGGCTGCTGTCCGAGCAGGGCAAGCTGTTCGCCACTCCGCAGAAGCTGCAGGACCTGGCGCTGCCGGACCTGGAAGGCCCGGACACCCAGACCGAAGAAGTGGTGGCGCTGTACAACGATGCGCGCGCGCTGTTCGCACCGGCCGGGGTGGACGTTACCCGGGTCAGGATGGATGCGCGTGGCAGCTGGTCGCTGCAGCTGAGCAACGGCACCGAAGTGGTGGTCGGCCGCGACGACGCACGCTCACGCCTGCAGCGTTTCGTGCGCGTGCTGCCGCAGCTGGCCAACCAACAGGCACCGATTGAACGTGCCGACCTCCGATATACCAATGGTTTCACGCTGAGCTGGGGTAACCCGGCCGCGGCCGCGCCGGCCAATGTGGCGCACAGGACGCAGGACAGGACATGAATCGCAAGGGTGACAAATCGCTGATCGTCGGGCTGGATATCGGCACCTCCAAGGTGGTGGCGCTGGTGGGCGAATACTCGCCGGGCAACCCCATCGAGGTGATCGGCATCGGTTCGCATGAGTCGCGCGGACTCAAGCGCGGCGTGGTGGTGGACATCGAATCGACCGTGCAGTCGATCCAGCGCGCGGTCGAAGAGGCCGAGCTGATGGCCGGCTGCGAGATCCGCTCGGTGTATGCCTCCATCTCCGGCAATCACGTGCAGTGCAAGAACTCGCCCGGGATCGTGCCGATCCGCGATGGCGAAGTGACCTGGGGCGACCTGGACCGCGTGCTCGACGCCGCCAAGGCGGTGGCGATCCCGGCCGACCAGAAGATCCTGCATGCCATCCCGCGCGAGTACGTGCTGGACGATTCGCAGGAAGGCATCCGCAACCCGGTCGGCATGACCGGCGTGCGCCTGGAGGTGCATGCGCACCTGGTGGTGTGCGCGCAGTCGGCTGCGGCCAACATCAGCAAGTGCGTACAGCGCTGCGGCCTGCAGGTGGACGACCTGGTGCTGTCCTCGCTGGCCTCCAGCGTGGCCGTGCTGACCGCCGACGAACGCGAACTGGGTGTGGTGCTGGTCGACATGGGCGCCGGCACCACCGACCTGGCCGTGTTCGTGCAGGGCGCGATCTGCCATACCGCTTCGCTGCCGATCGCCGGCGACCACGTCACCAACGACATCGCGCA
The DNA here is from genome assembly GCF_037482345.1 of Stenotrophomonas sp. AB1(2024). NCBI lineage: Bacteria > Pseudomonadati > Pseudomonadota > Gammaproteobacteria > Lysobacterales > Lysobacteraceae > Stenotrophomonas > Stenotrophomonas sp. AB1(2024). Next base: position 1,270,046 of record NZ_JBBHKO020000001.1, on the reverse strand, counting down.
CATGCTGCGCACGCCGACCCCGGAAGCCGAGCAGATCAAGGTGCGCTACGCCTGCGCCCTGGCCCAGCTGGCCACCGCCGAGGAAAGCATCCAGGTGCCCAGCGTCGGCGACCGTCCGCCGCGCCGCATGCCGCGCCACGCGCTGGCGCAGGCGGTGCAGGGCCGTTACGAGGAAATCTTCGAGATGGTGCAGGCCGAACTGCGCCGTTCCGGCTTCGAGGAACTGGTGCGCGCCGGCATGGTGCTTACCGGCGGCGCCTCGAAGATGGAAGGCGTAGTCGAACTGGCCGAGGAAATGCTGCAGATGCCGGTACGCGTGGGTATCCCGCAGCACGTCACCGGGCTGGGCGAAGTGGTCGGCAACCCGGTGCACGCCACCGGCGTGGGCCTGCTGCTGATGGGCAGCCAGATCGAACACCCGCGCCGCCCGTCGCTGCCCACCGGGCGCGCAGGCAGCATGTTCAACAAATTGAAAACCTGGTTCCGCGGCGAATTCTGATGCCGTGGCGTGCTTCAAACCGGTTCCGGCCGGTGCTTCAAAACGCAACACACAACCCACACAGCCGCAACGGCAACATGCAGCGCGATGGCAGGACGCCAGGACGCCCATGCCGCCCCAAGCGGATACAAACGAGGACACGGACATGGCGCATTTCGAACTGATTGAGAAGATGGCACCCAATGCGGTGATCAAGGTGATCGGCGTGGGCGGCGGCGGCGGCAACGCCGTGGCGCACATGGTCAACACCAGCGTGGACGGCGTGGAATTCATCACCGCCAACACCGACTCGCAGGCCATCAAGAATTGCGGTGCCAAGCTGCAGCTGCAGCTGGGTACCAACGTCACCAAGGGCCTGGGCGCAGGCGCGAATCCGGAAGTGGGCCGCCAGGCCGCGCTGGAAGACCGCGAGCGCATCATGGATGCCCTGCAGGGCGCGGACATGGTGTTCATCACCGCCGGCATGGGCGGTGGCACCGGTACCGGCGCTGCACCGGTGGTGGCGCAGCTGGCCAAGGAGATGGGCATCCTGACCGTTGCCGTGGTCACCAAGCCGTTCCCGTTCGAAGGCCGCCGCCGCATGCAGGTTGCGCTGAAGGGCATCGAGGAACTGAGCCAGCACTGCGACTCGCTGATCACCATCCCCAACGAAAAGCTGATCACCGTGCTGGGCCGCAACGCCACCATGATCCAGGCCTTCCGTGCCGCCAACGACGTCCTCCAGGGCGCCGTGCAGGGCATCGCCGACCTGATCGTGCGCCCGGGCCTGATCAACGTCGACTTCGCCGACGTGCGCACCGTCATGTCCGAAATGGGCCTGGCGATGATGGGTACCGGTACCGCCCGTGGCGATGACCGCGCCCAGGCCGCCGCCGAAGCCGCCATCCAGAACCCGCTGCTGGACGATGTGAACCTGGCCGGTGCCAACGGCATCCTGGTCAACATCACCGCCGGCGCCGACTTCACCATGGCCGAGTTCGACGAGATCGGCCGCACCATCGATGGCTTCGCTTCCGAAGACGCCACCGTGGTGGTTGGCACCGTGCTGGATCCGGACATGCAGGACGAAGTCCGCGTGACCGTGGTCGCCACCGGCCTGAACCGTGCCGTGGCCGCCAAGTCCCAGCGTCCGGGCGAGCGCGCGCCGATCAAGCTGGTCCGCAACGCCACCACCGGCCAGCCGGAGTTCGGCGATTTCGACAACGGCGGCGATGCCGTGTCCAAGGCCGTCGGTGGCATGGGCCTGGGCCTGCGTCGTCCGAGCGCCGATACCGTGGCCGCGTCCGCACCGTCGGCCTCGGGTCCGGCCGCGGCCGAGCTGCCCAACGATTACCTGGACATCCCGGCGTTCCTGCGCCGCCAGGCGGACTGAGGGTTGTCGGCCGGGGCCTTGTCCTCCCCGGTCTGCGCCTCCATGTCCCTTGCTGCCGGGCCAGGATAGGCCCGGCAGTCTGCCGCCCCCGGTTCAGAAAGGAGCGGTGGTAGTGCGTGTTATTCTTGTTTGTCATTGTCGCGCTGACTGCGCGCTTTTTCCGGCTGGCCCCCATGATCCCGCAACGCACCCTCAAGAACACGATCCGCGCCACCGGCGTTGGCCTGCACAGCGGCGACAAGGTCTACATGACCCTGCGCCCGGCACCGGTCAACCATGGCATCGTGTTCCGCCGCGTGGACCTGGACCCGGTGGTGGAAGTGCCGGCACGCGCCGACCTGGTCACCGAAGTGACCCTGTGCACCGGGCTGACCTGCAACGACGCCAAGATCCAGACCGTCGAACACCTGATGTCGGCCCTGGCTGGCCTGGGTGTGGACAACATCATCGTGGAGCTGTCCTCGGCCGAGTTGCCGATCATGGACGGTTCCTCGGGCCCGTTCGTGTTCCTGCTGCAGTCGGCGGGCATCGCCGAACAGGACGCGCCCAAGCGTTTCATCCGCATTCTCAAGACCGTGGAAGTGACCGAAGGCGACAAGGTCGCCCGCTTCGAGCCCTATGAAGGCTACAAGCTCGGTTTCACCATCCAGTTCGACCATCCGATGATTCCGGCCAAGCAGTCGCGCGCCGAGATCGAGTTCTCCACGGCCGCCTACACCAAGGAAATCTCCCGCGCGCGCACGTTCGGCTTCATGCGTGACCTGGAGTACATGCGCGAGCGCAACCTGGGCCTGGGCGGATCGATGGACAACGCCATCGTGCTCGACGAATTCCGCGTGCTCAACGATGACGGCCTGCGTTACGCCGACGAGTTCGTGCGCCACAAGATCCTCGATGCGATCGGCGATCTGTACCTGGCCGGCGGCCAGGTGCTGGGCGCGTACGAGGGCTTCAAGTCCGGCCACGCGCTCAACAACAAGCTGGTCCGGGCCCTGCTGGCCGACGCCAGCGCCTGGGAATGGGTGAGCTATGACGCGCCCAGCAATGAGGTGCCGGTTGTCTATGGCGTCCCTACATACGCCTAAGTCATTGAAATGGCATGAAAAAGAACGGCGCCTTGAGCGCCGTTCGGCGTTTTCAGGGGTTTGCGTGGTGTGACGTTGACGTCAATGAACCGTGTACGTACCTGGGTCACGTTTTTGTGAACCCGATCCGGCTCTGAGCTGAATTTAACTTCTTTTTAATAAAAGCCTAACGACTGGACGGCCAAGCACGGCTACGATGGCCGCCGGCTCCCCACCAGATTCACGTGATCGTGACGACGGCGGGGAAGGGGCGGGATGCCCCGATGCCTTCAGGAGGTGGAGGAATCCACGTCCTTTAGACAAGCCAACGCGTCGCGTAGCCCTTTGTGCGTGGCGGCTGAAACTGCGTGGGGGCCATTCCTGTTGTCGATCGCTGGGGAGCGTGGAGGAGCGGCAGCCGCAGTTTTGACGGTCACCTTGGTGACCTTCAGCCCGATGGACCGGGCCGCGTCGATCAACTGAGCCTCGGCAAGCCGCACTTTGGCGTGCCAGACAGGGGATTCGACGAGAAAAACGAGGTGTTCGCCGTTCACATTCGCCAACCGGCAACGGGTGGCCAGGGTGGGCGGCAAATGGGGGCGCAACTGACGGTCCAGCGCATCGAGCCACAGGGCACGACGCAGCGGATTGCCAGTTTTGTCACCCATGACTGCATCCAGCGCCGGTTTCGGCGTTGACGCAGGACGGGCACTGGATTTCGGCTCAGACATGAAAACTCACTGATGGCATTCAAAAAGATCGTAATCAAAACGCGTGAAGGACAGGCCAGGACGCCGCTGACGCGTTTGCGTTTCTACTTCGAGGACAGGCCCCGCGCCCTGCTGGGCAGCATACTCGGGCTGGGCTGCCTGATCGGCTTCGGTGCCGGTCTGGGTGGCAGCATGTTCAACGATTCCCGGCTCCAGGCCAAGGTCGCCCAACAGGAGCGCGATCTGGTGCAGGCCCGCAAGGACGCCCAGACCCAGGTCAACGCCCTGGCCGCCCGCATGGGCGAGCTGCAGGCGCAGGCGACCCGTCTCAACGCGCTGGGCGAACGCCTGACCCAGATGGGCAAGCTGGAAGATGGCGAATTCGACTTCAACGAGACCCCCGGCCTCGGTGAAGGCGAGCCTGGCCCGACCCAGGACATCCCGGTCAGCGCGGTCAACACCGACTTACAGGTGCTGGAGCAGCGTTTCGCTGCTTCAGGCCGCCAGCTGTCGGTGATGGAGTCGCTGCTGTTCGACCACCAGCTGCAGCAGAACGCGGTGCCGGGTCGCATGCCGATCCGCAACAGCTACGTTACCTCCGGCTTCGGCGGCCGCAATGACCCGTTCGGTCGCGGCCGCGGCAACCACAAGGGCATGGACTTCCACGCCAAGGTCGGTGACCCGGTGATGTCCGTGGCCGACGGCGTGGTCAGCTTCGCCGGCGTGAAGGGCGGCTACGGCAACGTGGTCGACGTGGACCACGGTAACGGCTATGTGACCCGCTATGCGCACAATTCGCGCCTGGTGGTGAAGCCCGGCGACCTGGTGCGGGCCGGCCAGGAAGTGGCCAAGGCCGGTTCCACGGGCCGTTCCACCGGTGCCCACGTGCACTTCGAGGTCTGGGAACGCGGCCAGGTGGTCAACCCGCGCAAGTTCCTGGGCGATGGCGGCAACACCCCGGTCGGGCGGGTTTCCCGCGGCTGAGGGCGCCATCTGGCGGATTGGGGGCGCTTGAAACCACGTGCCCTCGTCCCAAGCTACAATGGGTGTTGCCATAGACAGGGCGCGATGCGCCCTGTTTCGTTTGCGGCGGGCGGCTCCCGAGGGAGCGCCGCCGTTGGGGCGTCTCATTCCAACCGGTTCCTTCAATGATCAACAGCCTGCTTACCCGCGTCTTCGGCAGTCGTAATGAACGCCAGCTGCGCCAGCTCAACCGCATCGTCGCCAAGATCAATGCGTTGGAGCCGGACATCGAAAAGCTCTCCGACGAGCAGCTCAAGGCCAAGACCCCGGAGTTCAAGCAGCGCATCGCTGACGGTGAAGCCCTGGACAAGGTGCTTCCGGAAGCCTTCGCGGTCTGCCGTGAAGCCAGCCGCCGCGTGCTCGGCATGCGTCACTACGACGTCCAGCTGATCGGCGGCATGGTCCTGCACCTGGGCAAGATCGCCGAAATGCGCACCGGTGAAGGCAAGACCCTGGTGGCCACGCTGCCGGTGTACCTGAACGCGCTGGAAGGCAAGGGCGTCCACGTGGTCACCGTGAACGACTACCTGGCCCGCCGCGACTCGGCGCAGATGGGCAAGCTGTACAACTGGCTGGGCATGAGCGTCGGCGTGGTCTACCCGGGCATGCCGCACAGCGACAAGCGCGAGGCATACGCCAGCGACATCACCTACGGCACCAACAATGAATTCGGCTTCGACTACCTGCGCGACAACATGGCGCTGTCGCGGGCCGACCGTTACCAGCGTGGCCTGCACTACGCCATCGTCGACGAAGTCGACTCGATCCTGATCGACGAAGCGCGTACCCCGCTGATCATCTCCGGCCCGGCCGACGATTCCCCGGAGCTGTACATCCGCGTCAACCGCGTGGTGCCCAACCTGATCCGCCAGGAAGCCGAAGAAGGCGAGGGCGACTACTGGGTCGATGAGAAGGGCAAGCAGGTGCACCTGTCCGAAGCAGGCATGGAGCACGCCGAGCAGCTGCTGGTCGACGCCGGCATCCTCGACGCCGAAACCGAAGGCCTGTACGCCGCGCAGAACCTCACCGTGGTCCACCACCTCAATGCCGCGTTGCGCGCGCATGCCATCTACCAGCGCGATGTGGATTACATCGTGCGCGATGGCGAAGTGGTGATCGTGGACGAATTCACCGGCCGTACCCTGGCCGGCCGGCGCTGGTCCGATGGCCTGCACCAGGCGGTGGAGGCGAAGGAAGGCGTGCCGGTCCAGCGCGAGAACCAGACGCTGGCCAGCATCACCTTCCAGAACCTGTTCCGCATGTACAAGAAGCTGTCCGGCATGACCGGTACGGCCGACACCGAAGCCTACGAATTCCAGAGCATCTACGGCCTGGAAGTGGTGGTCATCCCGACCAACCGCCCGACCATCCGCAAGGATTCGCCGGACCAGGTGTTCCTCAACCGCAACGGCAAATTCAATGCCGTGCTGCTGGACATCCAGGAATGCAACAAGCGCGGCCAGCCCGTGCTGGTGGGCACCACCTCGATCGAAACCTCGGAAATGCTGTCCGAGCACCTGCGCAAGGCCGGCGTGCACCACGAAGTGCTCAACGCCAAGCAGCATGACCGCGAAGCGACCATCATCGCCAACGCCGGCATGCCCGGTGCGGTGACCATCGCCACCAACATGGCCGGCCGTGGTACCGACATCGTGCTCGGTGGTTCGCTCGAAGCGCAGCTGCATGAGCTGGGCGAAGACGCCACGGCCGAACAGCGCGCCCAGGTCAAGGCCGACTGGCAGGCCCGCCACGACCAGGTAAAGGAAGCCGGCGGCCTGCACATCGTGGGTACCGAACGCCACGAATCGCGCCGTATCGACAACCAGCTGCGTGGCCGTTCCGGCCGCCAGGGCGACCCGGGTTCGTCCCGCTTCTACCTGTCGCTGGAAGACAACCTGATGCGCATCTTCGCCTCGGACTGGGTCCAGAAGGCGATGCGCATGATGGGCATGAAGGAAGACGACGTCATCGAAGACCGCCTGGTCAGCCGCCAGATCGAAAAGGCGCAGCGCAAGGTGGAAGCGCACAACTTCGACATCCGCAAGAACCTGCTGGACTTCGACGACGTCAACAACGACCAGCGCAAGGTCATCTATGCCCAGCGCGATGAGCTGCTGGACGCCGAGTCGGTGAAGGACAACGTCGATGGCATCCGTGGCGATGTGATCTATGACATCGTTGCCCGCTTCGTGCCGCCGAACTCGATCGACGAACAGTGGGACCTGCCGGGCCTGGAAGCCACGCTGGAATCCGAGCTGGGCGTGCAGATGGACGTCGTGGGGCTGGTCAAGGACCACGAAGAACTCGACGCCGAAGCCATCGCCAACAAGGTGCAGGTCCGCGTGGACGAGCACTTCGAGCAGAAGGAAACCGGCGTGGGCGAGGAAACCATGCGCGCGCTGGAAAAGCACGTCATGCTCACCGTGCTCGACCAGAGCTGGAAGGAGCACCTGGCGCGCATGGATTACCTGCGCCAGGGCATTTACCTGCGCGGTTACGCGCAGAAGCAGCCCAAGCAGGAATACAAGAAGGAAGCCTTCGAGCTGTTCTCGGAAATGCTGGAGAACGTCAAGCGCGAAGTGGTGACCCTGCTGGCGCGCGTGCGCATCCGCAGCGAAGAAGAAGTAGCGGCGCTGGAAGCGGCCGAACGCCAGCAGGCCGAAGCGCGCCTGCTGCAGTCGCAGTTCCGGCACCAGAACATGGGTGGCTACGGCGCCGACGAAGAGGCTGCGGACGTGGAAGCCCAGCGTAACGGCGTGGGGCAGGTCACCCGCGACGAGCCCAAGGTTGGCCGCAACGATCCGTGCCCCTGCGGCAGTGGCAAAAAGTACAAGCACTGCCACGGGCAGTTGAGCTGACAAAAAGAACCCCGCGAAAGCGGGGTTCTTTGCTCTCGCTCGTGCGCCGAGACGGCGTGCATCGTGACGGTGTGCCCGGTGAAGCTGCATCACGTGGCCTGCCATCTTTAGGACGCTATTCAACGCGGTAACGTCTTCCGCTGGCTACAGTGATCTCCGGGTACATCTTTTGAATCTGGAGGTGGTTGTGGGCCGCTTAAAGCAAGGTGTTGTGGCGTCTATGGTGGCCCTGGCGACGATGCCAATGGCGGGATTCGCCAAAGATCAGGCGAACAACCCAATTACTGGATTTTGCTGCGCAGGCGGGGACCACGGGCAGGAGGCGCAATCAACCGGCTTGGGTCAATCGTATCCGTCGGTCACTGATTTGAGTATGGATCCGGCGTGGCGCGTCTATGGGTTCGAACGGGACGGCGTTGAGTACTTCCAGGTGAATGATCTTGCGGGTCGTGTGCAACTGATTGTCGGCAGTCTGGATGGCCTGTTCTGGGCCCTGCCTGCCGGTGAAGCGTCGAGCCAACTCGTGCTGCCTCCGCAGCGGATTACGGTGCTTCAGACGGCCCCGCGCTCCGAGGTTTACCGGCAACCGGCGTTCTCAGTGGTGCGCTATCTAATCGGCGACAGCGCGGTGTGGTCGGTTGAGGTTTCCGGCGCTGCGCGTTGAGCATCTGGCGTGTCCAAGAACAGCATGCGGATGCGATTACGGCGGCACTGCACGGTGCCGCCATAGGTCAATGCGCGACCTGAGAGCCGATCGACTGCAAGTGCGCGGGTTCTCTCGGACAACGGACGACGCGAATCAAGCACCGCCACCACGATCAGAATGCCTTCATGGTTTCCGACACGTCCACAGCGAGCACTCACGCGCAATTGCCCTGACTCATGCTCCAGTAGAAGCGATACCGCTTCGGTCAGCGTGCGGTACGCCGCGAGCTGCAATGCGATAGTCAGGCGGCACGGATCGCCTATCAGGCGAGGCTGAACGATGCAGCCGGTATTCGACCATGCGTCACTGATTCCGCCTACCTGCAGAGCCAGATACAGACCCACGTGTTCCAGCGTTGTGGGGTACACCATGCTGGCCTGCTCTCGGAACTTGCGTGAGTACACGCTGGAAGTGCGAATAAGCTTGCTGGCAATCTCCTCATGGCCTTGTCGCCTCAGCCAGTCTGCGGTCTCGCTGAGGTAGCTGTCGATGCCTTCGCCGATCTGGTTGATCTCCAGCGCCCGTCGCCGAAGGTCCATTTCCCCGACAAGCTGCGACGTCTTCGTCAGCGATGCTGTTTGTGCCCCTTTGAAAGCGTGAGCTTTGTAGCGGTGGTAATAGTCGCTGACGGTTGACCCCAGTGCCAGTAGGGCGGCACTTGCAACTGCAAGGATCTGCTGAACGGTGAACGTTGAAGAGTCGAACGACCAAGGAAGGCCGCTGGTGGGCATCGTCAGGCCGACAATCAGATTCAACAGGGGGACGGAGAGCGCCGCTCCTCGCCAGCCGTATACGCAGGTAAGTGCAATGGCCGGAAGCGCCACCAATAGTTGCAGGCTGGTTCTGGCTGCCGTGTGATCGGAAGTAGCCTGCGTGGAGCATAAGCCGAGCAGGAGCATCAGGGCGAGACATGCGCTGGCCGGAACAAGAAATCGGGTGCCCCATTCTTTGTGGGCGCTTCGGCGTACCCACAGCAGGGCCAGGGGGGCAACGGTCAGAATAGCGATGAAGTCGCCGAGGGCGTAGCGCGCAGCTCGGGAGGGCAGCGGGATGCTTGGCGGCGCTGGCCACAGCCATTGCGACATGCCCACATTGAGTAACGTAACAGCCATGGCCGCTGTAGCTGCCACTGAAAGTATCCAGGCATCTTTCGTGTTGGACATCATCTTTCGATGCAGCCTTACGGTCAGCATGACAACCGGCATCAGCAAGGCCGAACCAAGGACGACCCAGGAGAGTCCGTGTGTCCCGATCATCGGATACCGCATATGCGCGAAGTATGCGTACTCTCCGATCAGCAGATACGGCCATAGCTTGGGCGGGAAAACCAGGAGTGCAGCTACCCGGATGCCGGCACCAAGATAGAACTGATCAACCGATATCTGTCGCGCACCCCAGCAGGCCAGTGCATATAAAACGGCAATCAACAGCCCATGGGGATAAATGCGCATGCCCAACTTCACCTGCAGTCCGTTCCTCCACCAGTTCAACAGCACTTTCCGCCTCCTGTTCAGTGCATGACGGCATCAAAGATGTGTTGTCTGCGCGCGTCGGTGCGGGGAAGGTATCGACGGTGAGCAGTGCACGCAATGGGTTGGCCGCATTTTCAGAGTTGGTTGATTTCCGGGTATTTATCGTGATCTGCGATGGCTATCGCCTTTTTAATTTGATGTAGTACCAAGATGGGTGTTCAAAGCGACCTCTTGGTTGTGTTTCTGCCTGTTTGGCGCATATGGCCGTATGGCGTCATTGGCTCGCCCAGGCGAGGGGATTGCGCTCCCCCGCATTCATTCGGCATCCTGCCCCCATGCCATCCCCCAAACGATCGATCCACGTCGTGGCCGGCGTCATCACCGACGCCCGCGGCCGTATCCTGCTCAACCGCCGTACCGAAAACCGCGACATGGCCGGCCTGTGGGAATTCCCCGGTGGCAAGCGCGAGGACGGCGAAACCTCCGAACAGGCGCTGGTACGCGAACTACGCGAGGAGTTGGGCATCGAGGCCGAAATCGGCGACTGGATCATGGACGTGCCCCAGGAATACCCGGACAAGCACCTGCGCCTGGAGGTGTGGCATATCCGCAGCTGGAAAGGCTCCCCCCGCGGCCGTGAAGGACAGGCCATCACCTGGGTGGCGCCGGACAAGCTGTCGCGCTATTCGATGCCGCCCGCCGACCTGCCCGTGGTGGCCGCGCTGCGCCAGCCAGACCGTTACCTGATCACCCCCGAACCGGACAGCGACGCCGCTCACCAGGACTGGTACGCGCGGCTGGCGCGCGCGCTGGATGCCGGCGTCCGCCGCGTGCAGCTGCGCACCCCGACCAGCGCAGCGCGGATCCAGCTGGCCGAGCAGGTGGTGTCGCGTCACCGCAGCGGGGTGCAGTGGCTGCTCAACCGCGATATTGAACTGGCCCGCCGGCTCGGCGTGGGCGTTCATCTGGGCGGTGAACAGCTGCTGCAGCTGGAAACGCGGCCGCTGCCGGCCGACCAGCTGGTGGCTGCCTCCTGCCATGACCTGGCCCAGCTGCAGGCCGCGCAACGGCTCGGCTGCGACTTTGCGGTGCTGGGCCCGGTCCAGGCCACCGCCAGCCACCCCGGGGCCGCGCCGCTCGGCTGGGAGGCCTTCGACGCCCTGCGTGCGCAGGTCTCGCTGCCGATCTACGCGCTGGGCGGCCTGGGCGCCGATGACATCGTGCAGGCCCGCCGCCATGGCGCCCAGGGCATCGCTTCGATCCGCGCCCTGTGGCCTTCCTGACCGTGTGCAGCCACGCAGGGCGTGGCTCTACGCGGGATGCGCGTCGCCATCGGTAGAGCCACGCTGCACGCGGGATTCGCGTTGCCATCGGTAGAGCCACGCCCTGCGTGGCTGCGTTGCCCGACGCAGGCGTTACAGCGTGATCCAGAAACACCCATACTGCCGCCGCAGCCCAAACAGGGTCCGCGCCGGCGTAGCGCTGCTGCCCAGCGTCTGTTCCAGCCGCAACCCGATCGGACGCGGTTTGCCGGCCGGCGGCGCCGTTGACTCCACCGCCTCGGCCAGCGTCGCATTCGGATCCACCGGCAACGGTGCAGGCGCCACTGGCGCTTCCGGGTATACCGGCGCGATATCGATCAGCGGCCGCTGCACCACCGATTCCAGCCGCCCGATGATCTGGTTGGCGGCGGCATCGGAGACATTGCCCCACAGGTAGATCGACGACAGCCGGTTGACGTCCTGCAGGTTGACCGCATCGCGGATCTGCCCGGTCAGCTCGCTCAACCGGCGCGCGCACCCGGCGCGATAGATGCCGGTGTTGCCCACCGAATCACCGCGGGGTGGCATCCGCGCCGTAGCGCCCAGTGCATCGCAGCTGCGGTCGGTAAACACCGTTTCGCCCTGCGCATTGGTACAACGGTTCACGCGCTGCGCCTGTGCGTGCGCCCACGGGGCCCAGCACAGCACGCACAGCGACAGCAGCAACGGAACGACCGGTCTCATCGCAGCAGGGTAGCGGCCTGCGCATTATCTGCAAGCGATTGCGTGGGTGATGTTCAGCGGCCCAGCAGCTTCAATACCTGGGTGGTGGGCTTGGCCAGGTTGAGGGTGTAGAAATGCAGCCCCGGTGCGCCGCCGGCGACCAGCCGCTCGCACAGCTGCGCGACCACTTCGGCACCGAACGCGCGCACTGAATCGGCGTCGTCGCCATAGGCCTGCATGCGCTTGCCGATCCAGCGCGGGATCTCGGCGCCGCATTGTTCGGAAAAGCGGCGCAGCTGGCTGAAGTTGGAGATCGGCATGATGCCCGGCACGATCGGGACCTGCACGCCCAGCTTGCGCACCGCGTCGACGAAGTGGAAATAGGCGTCGGCATTGAAGAAGTACTGGGTGATGGCCGCGTCGGCACCGGCGTCGATCTTGGCCTTGAAGTACTGCAGGTCGCGCAGCGCATCGTCGGATTGCGGATGCGTTTCCGGGTAGGCGCCCACCTCGATGTGGAAGGCGTCGCCGTGTTCGGCGCGGATGAAGGCGATCAACTCGGCGGCATAGCGCAGGTCGCCGGGGTGGCCCATGCCCGAGGGCAGGTCGCCGCGCAGCGCGACCAGGCGCCTGCAGCCGATCGCACGGTACAGCTTGAGCAGCTCGCGGATCTCTTCGCGGCTGCCGCCCACGCAGGACAGGTGCGGCGCTGCGTCGAAGCCGTGGTGCTGCTTGAGGTGGCGCACCGTTTCGGAGGTGTAGCTCAGGGTCGACCCGCCGGCGCCGAACGTGCAGGACACGTATTGCGGCGCGAAGGCCTTGAGCTTGCCCGCGGTACGGTCGAGCTGGGCGCGCTGGTCGTCGGTCTTGGGTGGGTAGAACTCGAAGCTGAGGGCGGTCATGGGTGGCAGCGGCAGCGGGTGTTGGTCAATCATATCGCTTCATCGCGATGAATGTAAAAGACGCGACCATGCCGCCTGTACGCCGGGCCGGCTACAGTGGGCCCAATCCCGTGGAGATGGCGCATGGACATCCTGATCACCGGCGGCACCGGCTTCATCGGCCACCGGCTGTGCCAGCGCCTGCTGGTCGCCGGCCACCGGGTCGCGGTACTGACCCGCGCGCCCGGCCGGGCAGGCCTTCCCGGCGTGGAGTACGTGGCTGCGCTGGGCGATGTGGGCCCGGTCCATGCCGTGGTGAACCTGGCGGGGGAACCGTTGACTGAAGGCCGCTGGAACCCAGCGCGCAAGCAGGCCTTCCTCGACTCGCGGATCGGCACCACCCGGGCGTTGCTGGCCTGGATGCACGGGTTGCCGACCCGCCCGCAGGTGCTGGTGTCGGGTTCGGCGATCGGCTATTACGGCCCGCGCGATGGCACCCCGCTGGACGAATCGGCATCGCCTGGCCATGACTTCGCTGCCACGCTGTGCCGCCACTGGGAGGCCGAAGCGGTGAAAGCCGAAGACCTTGGCGTGCGTACCTGCCTGCTGCGCACCGGGATCGTGCTCGACCGCGACGGCGGCGCACTGGCGCGGATGCTGCCGCCGTTCCGGATGGGCATGGGCGGGCCGATGGGCGATGGCCGGCAATGGATGAGCTGGATCCACCGCGATGATCTGGTGGGCATCATCCTGTGGCTGCTGGCAGATCCCGACATTCGCGGCGCCTGCAACGGCACCGGCCCGGCCGCGGTCACCAATGCGGAATTCGCCCGCACCCTGGCGCACGCGCTGGGCCGGCCGGCATGGGTGAGAACACCGGCGTTCGCGCTGAAGCTGGCGTTCGGCGAGATGGCGGGCCTGCTGCTGACCGGGCAGAACGTGGTGCCTGCGCGCGCGCTGCAGGAAGGCTACCGGTTCCAGTACCCGACGCTGGACGCGGCGCTGCGCGCGATTGTCGACTGAGCGCGTGTGCGCGTGGACGGTGGCGCAGCGGTTACCCTGTGCACCTGTTTCCCGCCGTGCCCGCCATGTCCATTGTCCTCACCGAATTTGCCCGTCCCCGCCTGTTCCCGCGCGTGCCGCGCGGCAACACCCTCCAGGACTGCAGCGCCGAGCAGTTCCAGGCGCATCTCAATGCGCACGCACCGTTCAAGGTGCTGGATGGCTACGCGCCGTTCTGCAAGCTGTTCGTGTATGAAAACTGGACGTCCACGCGCTGCCTGACGGTGCCGATCACCGACGCCAACCGCCACCAGCTGCGCAGCGCCTACGAGGCCCGCAACCGCGAGGAGCTGCCGGTGCTGGTGCGCTGGTTCGAGGGCGTGCGGTCGCCGCGCGCGAATTACCTGATGGTGATTCTGTACAGTGCCGAACAGTTGGCGAAAGAAGGATCGCCGATCGACGCGGACTGGGGCATTGTCGGCTGCATCTACACTGCCGAACCGGAAGAGGTGCCGATGGCGCCGATCACGATGATGCGCAATGCGCTGGGGGTGGAGGAGGGCGGCTCGGGCGTGCCGCTGGACCGCGAGGCGTACCAGCGCGCGGTGGCGTATTGGGAAAGCCACGCCAATTGGCGGCCGTAACCAGGGGAACGGGGAATCCGGGAGTTCTGGATTCTGGGATTCTGGGACTTCGGGACTTCGGGATGCGTAGAGCCACGCCCTGCGTGGCTGCTCTCCGTTCCGGCACCGCGAAGCCACGCAGGGCGTGGCTCTACGCCCGTGCGATATCGGCCAGGCGCCCTTCGGTCAACGCGATCAGATCCCCCGGCGCCAACGCCACCTCCAATCCGCGCCTTCCCGCACTCACGTGCATCGCGGGCAACACCTGCGCGCTGGCATCGATGAAGGTGCGGTGCTTTTTCTTCTGCCCCAGCGGGCTGATTCCACCCACCAGATAACCGGTGGCGCGCTGTGCCGTGCCCACCGCCGCCATCTCGCATTTGCGGCAGCCGGCCGCGTCGGCCAGCGCCTTCAGGTCCAACGTGCCGCTGACCGGCACGATCGCTACCAGCAGCTCGTGTTTCTCGGTGCTGGCCAGCAGGGTCTTGAACACCAGCGCCGGATCCAGCCCCAGCTGCTGCGCGGCCTCTCCGCCATACGAGCACGCGTTGGCATCATGGTGGTAACCCAGTATCTGGTGGGCGATGCCAAGCTTCTTGAGCAGGTTGATGGCAGGGGTCATGGGACGTGCGGGTGGGAGGGCGTCGCCTTACATTAGCGTGGGTGCTGGCGGCATGCCTTGACCTGGACGATTGCGCGGCGCTGGCCACCTGGCATGGACAACGGCCGCTGCTGGCGGCGTTGCTGCCGCCAGCAACTGGAAACCCGTGCTACTTCGGAACAGGGCCGCAGGAAACGGAATCGACCTTGGCTCCATGCGTCTTGGCGGCCTCCTTCTTGGCGATGTCATCGGCTTCATCTTCGGTCTTGGCCTGGACAATGTAATAACCTTCAGCTGGACCTTTCAGTACATTGCCGTCCGCGTCGTGGACGGCACAGCGGTAGGAGTTCGTCGCGGTTGTTTCCGCCTGGGCGATACCGGCAATGCAGCACAGCAATACCGCTGCCATGATCTTTGCGTTCATGAATGCTATCTCCGGAGAGTGGTTGGAAGAGTGTCTCGGTGTCCCCCGACCCGGTGCCCCAGGCACGGGCGGCACACTAGCAAAGGCAGGTAATTGCCGGGTGAAGTCGAGTCTTCACAAACAGAAACGGGCGCCCGAAGGCGCCCGTCCCTGACCCGGTAGCACCGGCCGTTGGCCGGCGTCCCGATGACTCAGTAGCGGTAATGTTCCGGCTTGAACGGACCGTCCACCGGCACGCCGATGTAGTCGGCCTGTTCGGTGGTGAGGGTGGTCAGCTTCACGCCGATCTTCTCCAGGTGCAGGCGCGCCACTTCCTCGTCCAGCTTCTTCGGCAGCAGGTACACCTTCTTCTCGTAGCTGTCCTTGTTCGCCCACAGGTCGATCTGGGCCAGGGTCTGGTTGGCGAACGAGTTGGACATCACAAAGCTCGGGTGGCCGGTGGCGCAGCCCAGGTTGACCAGGCGGCCTTCGGCCAGCAGGAAGATCGCATTGCCGTTCGGGAACACGTACTTGTCCACCTGCGGCTTGATGTTGATGTGCTGCACGCCCGGGAAGCCCACCAGCGCATCGACCTGGATTTCGTTGTCGAAGTGGCCGATGTTGCAGACGATGGCCTGGTCCTTCATCGCGCTCAGATGCTCGATGCGGATGATGTCCTTGTTGCCGGTGGTGGTGACGTACAGGTCCGCACGGCCCAGGGTGGATTCGATGGTGTTGACCTCGAAGCCTTCCATCGCCGCCTGCAGGGCGCAGATCGGATCGATTTCGGTCACCACCACGCGCGCGCCATAGGCACGCAGCGAAGCGGCGCAGCCCTTGCCCACGTCACCGTAGCCGCAGACCACGGCGACCTTGCCGGCCAGCATCACGTCCATCGCGCGCTTGAGGCCGTCGGCCAGCGATTCGCGGCAGCCGTACAGGTTGTCGAACTTGCTCTTGGTGACCGAGTCGTTGACGTTGATCGCCGGGATCAGCAGCGTGCCGGCCTGGGCCAGCTGGTACAGGCGGTGCACGCCGGTGGTGGTTTCTTCCGAAACGCCCTTCCAGTCCTTGACCACGCGGGCCCAGTAACCCGGGCGCTCCTTGGCCACGCGCTTGAGCAGGTTCTTGATGACCTGTTCTTCGTGCGAGGCGGCCTTTTCGTCGACCCAGGTGCTGCCGTTCTCGAGCTCGTAGCCTTTGTGGATCAGCAGGGTGACATCGCCGCCGTCATCGACCACCAGTTCCGGGCCGGTCAGGGTGCCATCGGGCAGGGTGAAGGTCAGCGCGTCCAGCGTGCAGTCCCAATACTCCTCCAGCGACTCGCCCTTCCAGGCGAACACCGGGGTGCCCGAGGCGGCGATCGCGGCAGCGGCATGGTCCTGGGTCGAGAAGATGTTGCACGAGGCCCAGCGCACGTCGGCGCCGATGTCCTTCAGCGTTTCGATCAGCACGGCGGTCTGGATGGTCATGTGCAGCGAACCGGTCACGCGCACGCCCTTCAGTGGCAGGGTGGCGGCGTGCTTGCGGCGGATCGACATCAGGCCCGGCATTTCGTGCTCGGCGATATCCAGTTCCTTGCGGCCCCAGTCGGCCAGCGAGATATCGGCAATCTTGTAATCACCTTCGGCGGAGAAGGTCTTGGCAACAGCGTTCATGCAAAAGCTCCGGTAATGGACGAATGGCTCGTCTTCGCCGGGCGCCGTTGGAACCAGCCCTGCCACCGAGCCTGGCCGTGCGGATCGGGTCCGGCAGCGGTCGCAGCGCCCCTCGGTGGAGGGGATGCCCATTATATCCCGGCGCACCACCCGGGCATGAATCGGTGCCGGCCCCCAACCATCGGCAGGGGGGCAAACCGCGCCCCGCTGTTAAGGTCCAAGGTTTGCACAGCATGGGGTGGGAAGATGACAGGCAATGACCATACGCGCCGCGCGCGCTGGAGCAGCCGGCTGATCGTGGGCATGGCCTTGTTGGCGGTGGCACCGCTGGCGCTGGCGGCAACGCCCACTGCCGGCAGGAAGGCACCGCCGGCCGCTGCGGCCTCGGCCGGGCAGGGTTACCAGCTGCCGTCGCCCGCGTTGCAGGCGGTAGCCAATGCGCCGCGCCCGCCCACCTTGAGCCTGTCGCCGCGCCGCGACCTTGCCGCCCTGCTGCAGACCCCGCCACTTCCGTCGATCAACGAGGTGGCCCAGCCCGAGCTGAAACTGGCGGGTGTGCGGATCAACCCGGCTACGTATTCGGCCAGTACGTTCACGTTTGCCGACAAGCTGTGGCTGATGAACATCGCTGACGGCAGGGAGCGCCAGATCACGGGCCTGCCGCAGCCGTTGTCGGTCGCCTCGCTGGCCTGGTCGCCGGACCAGCAGTACCTGGCCTTCAACCAGGTGCACGCCGCCAGCGGCGCCAACGAGCTGTGGATCATCGACGTGGCCAGCGGTAGTGCGCGCCGCCTGCTGGCCGATCTCAACACCGTGTTGGGCAGTGGCTACAGCTGGCTGCCCGACAGCCGTGGTCTGCTGGTTACCCAGCAGGTCAAGGGCCAGGGCCCAGCGCCCGCCCCCGGCGGCATTCCGACCGGACCGGCGATCCAGCAGACCCAGGCCGATGCCGGCGTGCGTGCGATCCGCACCTACCAGGACCTGCTGGGCAACGAAGCCGACGCGCGCCTGTTCGATCACTACGCCAGTGCGCAGCCGGTGCGGGTCGCGCTCAACGGGGTGGCCGCGCCGCTGTCGACCCCCGGTGTCTACCTGGATGTCAGCCTGTCGCCGGATGGACAGCATGTGCTGGCCCAGCGCGTACAGCGTCCGTACTCCTACCTGGTGCCGGCCGACGATTTCCCGCGCCGCATCGAAGTGCTCTCCGCCGCCGATGGCCGGCTGCAGCACACCGTGGCCACCCTGCCGCTGGTGGAAGGCCTGCCGACCGGCAACGACGCGGTGCCGACCGGTGTGCGTGAGGTGAGCTGGCGCGCGGATGCGCCGGCCACGCTGGTCTGGGCTGAAGCCCAGGACGGCGGCGACCCTGCCCGCGAGACCAAGGTGCGCGATGCGGTGCTGATGCAGGCTGCGCCGTTCGAGGCGCCGCCGGTCACGCTGGCGCAGTTGGGCAGCCGCTATGCCGGCATCCAATGGGGACGGGGCGACCTGGCGCTGCTCAACGAGGCGTGGTGGAAGTCGCGCGTGGTCAAGCAGTGGCGGATCGCGCCGGACCAGCTCGACCAGGCGCCGCAACTGCTCTCCGAACGCTCTTCGCAGGACCGCTACAACGATCCGGGCAAGCCGGCGCTGGTGCGCGACGTGAACGGTCGCCCGCGCCTGCAGATCACCGCCGATGGGCGCAGCATCTTCCTGATCGGCCAGGGGGCCTCACCGGAAGGCGACCGCCCGTTCGTGGACCGCTTCGACCTGGACAGCCGCACCGCCACCCGCCTGTTCCATTCGCAGGCACCGACCTATTCGCTGCCGCAGGCGCTGCTCGACCAGGAAGGCACCTCGGTGCTGCTGACCCGCGAATCGCCCGATACGCCGGCCAACTACTTCGTGCAGTCGCTGGACGACGCCACGGCCGCACCGCGCGCTTTGACCCGTTTCGAACACCCGTTGCCGCAGCTGCGCGGGGTGAGCAAGGAGCAGATCCGCTACAAGCGCAACGACGGCGTGGACCTGACCGCGACGCTGATGCTGCCGCCCGGCTACAACGCGAAGAAGGATGGCCCGCTGCCGATGCTGATGTGGGCCTACCCGGGTGAGTTCAAGACCGCTGCGGCAGCCAGCCAGGTGACCGATTCGCCGTACCGTTTCAACGCGATCAGCTACTGGGGGCCACAGGCGTTCCTGGCCAAGGGCTATGCGGTGCTGGTGAGTCCGTCGATGCCGATCATCGGCGAAGGCGACAAGGAGCCCAACGATACCTACCTGCCGCAGCTGGTGGCCAACGCCGAAGCGGCAGTGGATGAAGTGGTGCGTCGTGGCGTCACCGACCGCGAGCACATCGCCATCGGCGGGCACTCGTATGGTGCGTTCATGACCGCCAACCTGCTTGCGCATACGCGCCTGTTCAAGGCCGGCATCGCGCGCAGCGGCGCCTACAACCGCACGCTCACCCCGTTCGGGTTCCAGGCCGAAGAACGCAACTTCTGGCAGGCGCAGGACGTGTACCTGAAAATGTCGCCGTTCAACTTCGCGGACAGGATCAAGGATCCGATCCTTTTCATCCACGGCGAGGACGACAACAACTCCGGCACCTTCCCGATGCAGAGCGAGCGGATGTTCGCTGCGGTGAAGGGGCTGGGCGGTACGGCGCGGCTGGTGATGCTGCCCAACGAGTCGCACCACTACCGTGCGCGCGAGTCGTTGATGACCATGCTGGCCGAGAGCGAGCGTTGGCTGGAACAGACGATCGGGCCGGGGAAACAGACGAAGTGATGTGCGCGGGGTTGACGCCCGGTGCGTAGAGCCACGCCCTGCGCGGCTGGCGGAGAACCGGACAACACATGCAATTGAAACCATTTGCGCGGCAGGGATTGCCGCGCATTCTGGGTTAGGCTTGATGCGATTCCGTTCCCGAGGCCAGTGCGTCGCAGATGAACGAGTACCGCAGCAGCATCGTCTTTGCCACCCCCGACATTCCCCTGCGTGACGATGTGCGCCGATTGGGCGCGCTGGTCGGCGACCTGCTTGCCGAGCAGGTGTCCACGCAGTTCTTCGATGATGTGGAACAGGTGCGTACGCGCGCCATCGCGCGCCGTGAAAGCGATGCGCCGCTGTCCGACCTCAACGATGCGCTGACCGGGCTGCCGCCCGACCGTGCCGAAGCGATGGTGCGTGCGTTCAGTACCTACTTCCAGGTGGTGAACATCGCCGAGCGGGTGCACCGCATCCGCCGCCGCCGCGATTACCAGCGTGCCGGCACCGCCGCGCCGCAACCGGATGGCCTGCAGGACGCGCTGCAGCAGCTCAAGGCCCAGGGCGTCACCTTGGATGAGCTGGCCAGCTGGCTGCCGCGTATCGACATCGAACCGGTGTTCACCGCGCACCCGACCGAAGCAGTACGCCGCGCGTTGCTGGAAAAAGAGCAGCTCATGGTGGCCAGCCTGGTCGACAACCTCGACGGCCAGCGCACCCCGGGCGAGGCCGCCGCCGATGCGGCGCGTTTCCGCATGGCGCTCACCGCGTCCTGGCAGACCACCGATTCCTCGCCGGTGCGCCCCACCGTGGACGACGAGCGCGAGCACGTCGGCTTCTACCTGGTGCAGGTGCTGTACCGGGTGATTCCGGTGCTGTACGAATCGCTGCAGCAGGCGCTGCTCGATACCTACGGCGACAGCGTGCCGCTGCCGCGCCTGCTGCGCTTCGGCACCTGGGTGGGTGGGGACATGGACGGCAACCCCAACGTGGACGCCGGCACCATCCGCAACACCCTCGATGCGCAGCGCCAGGCGGTGCTGAGCCGCTACCAGAAGGACCTGCTGCAGCTGGCCAGCCTGCTCAGCCAGTCCACCGAGCGGGTCGCGGTCAGCGACGCGCTGCAGGCACGGGTGGCGCACTACCAGCAACTGCTGCCACGGGTGGTCTCGCGCCCGCGCCATGCCGACATGCCCTACCGCCTGCTCAACGACCGCATGCGCGCGCGGGTGCAGGCAACGGTGGAGGACGCCGAGGGCGCCTACGCCTCGCCACAGGAGCTCGAGGACGACATCACGTTGATCCTCGACAGCCTGCATGCCAACAAGGGCGACCACGCCGGTGGCTTCGCGGTGCGCCGCCTGCTGTGGCGGGTGCGCACGTTCGGTTTCCACCTGGCCCGCCTCGACGTGCGCCAGGAGTCGAGCGTGCATGGACGTGCGCTGGCCAGCGTGCTGGACGGCCAGCAGGCCTGGGACGCGGCCGATGCGATTGCCCGTGCGCGCCGGTTGGCGCCCTTCGCCAGCGGTGAGCAGGCGCTGCCGGCCAGTACGGAGGAGGGCGGGCAACGCCTCGATGCGGTGTTCGCCGCGCTGGCCGATGCCCGCCGCCGCCACGGTGCCGATGCGTTGGGCACCTATATCATTTCCATGGCGCATGACCGCAGTGACGTGCTGGCGGTGCTGGCGCTGGCACGGCGTGGCGGGCTGGTCGATGACGCCGGTGCGGTGCCGTTGGACATCGCCCCGCTGTTTGAAACCGTGGACGACCTGCGGCGCGGCACCGACACGCTGCGCGACCTGCTGGCCGACCCGGTGTACCGCGCGCACCTGGCCGCGCGCGATGACGTGCAGATGGTGATGCTGGGCTACTCCGACAGCGGCAAGGATGGCGGCATCGCCGCTTCGCGCTGGGGCCTGCAGCGCGCCCAGGTGGAACTGCTGGACGTGGCGACCGGGAGCGGTATCCGGCTGACCTTCTTCCATGGTCGCGGCGGCTCGATCAGCCGCGGTGGCGGCAAGACCACCGATGCGGTGGATGCCTCGCCACGCGGCAGCATCGACGGCCGCCTGCGCGTGACCGAACAGGGCGAGGTGATCCACCGCAAGTACGGGATCCGCGCGCTGGCGCTGCGCTCGCTGGAGCAGTCCACCGGCGCGGTGCTGCGCTCCAGCCTGCGCCCGCGTGCGCCCGAGCCGCGCGAGGTGCAGTGGCGCCCGGTGATGGACCTTGTGGCGGAGAAAAGCGCCGAGGCCTATCGGGCGTTCGTCGGCCAGCGCGATTTCATGCAGTACTTCCGCCAGGCAACGCCGATCGATGTGATCGAACGGATGACCCTGGGCTCACGGCCATCGCGCCGGCTGGGCGAGGATGCGGCGTTGACCAACCTGCGTGCGATTCCGTGGGTGTTCGCCTGGAGCCAGGCGCGTGCGGTGATTCCGGGCTGGTATGGCGTGGGCAGCGGGCTGCAGGCGGCGATGGATGCCGGACACGAAGCCGCGTTGCAGGAGATGGCGCGCGACTGGCCGTTCTTCAGTACCTTCCTGGACGACATCGCGATGGTGTTGTCCAAGGGCGACATCACCATCGCCGAGCAGTTCTCGCGATTGGCCGGTGCGCTGCACGCCACGTTCTTCCCGCAGATCCAGCGCGAGCTGGCGCTGACCGGGAAGCTGATCCTGGATATCACCGGGCAGGACGAACTGCTGCAGCACGACCAGCGCCTGGCGCTGTCGATCCGCCTGCGCAATCCCTACATCGACCCGATCAGCGTGCTCCAGGTGGACCTGCTGCGCCGCTGGCGGGAAAGCGGTGGCGAGGATGACGAGGTGCTGCGCGCACTCGTAGCCTGCGTCAACGGCGTATCACAAGGCGTACAGAATACCGGTTGATCCATTCCCTGGATGCAAGCCACCCCGGTAGCGCCGGCCGTTGGCCGGCCCAAGCGGTGTATCCGCAGGTCCGGTAGCGCCGGCCGTTGGCCGGCCCAAGCGGTATATCCGCAGGTCATCAAGGCCGGCCAACGTTATGCCCGCCGTCCTGGCGGGCACCCTTCGGGCCGTTGCTGCGCGACGTTGAGAACGGCTCCTGCCGTTCTCTTCGGCGCTACCGGGGTTTCAGGATCCGTCCGAAGACGGTGGATTGGACGCCAGCAGCTCGCGCTGGCGCTGTTCCATCTCCGCCCGCAACTGCCTGCGCAGCAGCGCGGCCGCCTGGCGGCGGCGCTGGTCGCTCGATTCCAGCTGCAGCGGCGGCACCGGCGTCGGGCGGCCGTCGTCATCCACCGCCACCATCGTGAAGAAGCAGCTGTTGGCGTGCCGCACGCTGCGCTTGAGGATGTCCTCGGCCACGACTTTCACCCCGACCTCCATCGACGAGGTGCCGGTGTAGTTCACCGAGGCCAGGAAGGTGACCAGCTCACCCACCGCAATGGGCTCGCGGAAGGTCACCTGGTCCACCGACAGGGTGACCACGTAACGGCCGGCGTAGCGGCTGGCGCAGGCATAGGCAACCTGGTCGAGCAGGCGAAGCACCGCGCCGCCATGGACCTTGCCGGAGAAGTTGGCCATCTCCGGCGACATCAGCACGGTCATGGTCAGCTGGTGGGATTTGATATCGGTAGGCATGGGGGGATTGTAGCGCTCCAAACGAAAACGGCCCGCTTGCGCGGGCCGTTCTCAACAAACCGCCGGGCAGAGCCCGGCGCTACGCCGTGTGTTATTTCAGTTTCGCATCGGCGCGCAGGGCGGCGGCGCGGTCGGTCTTCTCCCAGGAGAAGGCCGTGGCGTTGACCGTGTCACCGGCAGCGTTGAGGTAGCTGAAGTCCTTCGGCTTGCGGCCGAAGTGGCCGTAGGCCGCCGTCTGCTGGTACATCGGGTGGATCAGGTCCAGCATCTTGATGATGCCGTACGGGCGCAGGTCGAAATGCTTGCGGATCAGCTTTTCGATCTTGTCATCGCTGATCTTGCCGGTGCCGAAGGTGGTGACCGAAATCGAGGTCGGCTCGGCCACGCCGATGGCGTAGGAAACCTGCACTTCGCAACGATCAGCCAGGCCGGCGGCCACGACGTTCTTGGCCACGTAACGGGCCGCGTAAGCCGCCGAACGGTCGACCTTGGACGGATCCTTGCCCGAGAACGCGCCACCACCGTGACGGGCCCAGCCGCCGTAGGTGTCGACGATGATCTTGCGGCCGGTCAGGCCGCAGTCGCCCACCGGGCCGCCGATCTCGAACTTGCCGGTCGGGTTGATGTGGAACTTGGTGCCCTTATGCAGCCACTTGGCCGGCAGCACCGGCTTGATGATCTCTTCGCGGACGGCCTCGATCAGGTCCTTCTGCTTGATCCCCGGGGCATGCTGGGTCGACAGCACCACTGCGTCGATGGCCGCCACGGCGCCGTTTTCATAGCGCAGGGTGACCTGGCTCTTGGCGTCCGGGCGCAGCCACGACAGCGGCGAGTTCTTCTTCTTGCGGATCTTGGCCTGCTGCTCGACCAGGCGGTGCGACAGGTGGATCGCGGCCGGCATGTAGCTGTCGGTTTCGTTGGTGGCATAGCCGAACATCAGGCCCTGGTCGCCAGCGCCCATTTCTTCGGGCTTCTTGCGGTCCACGCCCTGGGCGATGTGCGGCGACTGCTTGCCGATCAGGTTCAGCACGCCACAGGTGGCGCCGTCGAAGCCGACGTCGGAGCTGTCATAGCCGATGTCCAGGATCACCTTGCGGGTCACCGCTTCCAGGTCGATCCAGGCGGAGGTGGTGATTTCACCGGCCACGATCGCCACACCGGTCTTGACCATGGTCTCGCAGGCCACGCGGGCACGCTGGTCCTGGGCAAGGATCGCGTCCAGCACCGCATCGGAGATCTGGTCGGCAATCTTGTCCGGATGGCCTTCGGAGACCGATTCGGAGGTGAACAGGTAGCTGGACATCAGGCGTAATATCCTTTGATTCGGATGGAAAGATGGGCGCGAATGATACACGGCAAGTCACGCTGTTGCATTGTGGCCCAGTGGGGGTTGCCCATGGTTAAGCCGGCGTGCCCACCGCCAAAGGCCGCCGAAGCGTGATTGCCCCCCACCATAGGCCCCCAGCGTTCCACCAGCGTGACACCGCCCCATCCCAGACGACCCCCACCCCGGGCGACCAGGGATCGTGGTGACACGCCATGCGTGTCAAAGCCATGCCCCTGCGCCCATACACCGCCTCCATCGCGCACCCGTCATCCGCCTGCCGCCAAACGGTCACGCGCCTGCCGCACGCCAGGCGCAGGCTCCCGGCCATTCAGCCGCCGGGCAGGAGCACGCGCCATGCACGCCATCGAGCAGCGTCTGCGGTATCACGGTGTGGACCGGGGCGATGTCGGCCGACCCCCGGGGCCGGATGGCCACCTGGCCTGCGACCTGGATGAGCCGCACCGGCCACCTGCCGTGAGCGGTCCGGGCCCGTGGCGGCGGACGGTGTTCCTGTCCGACGTCCACCTGGGCTCCCGGCATTGCCACGCCGCCGAACTGGCCGCCTTCCTCGGCCGCCTGCGCTGCCAGCGCCTGTACCTGGTCGGCGACATCATCGACCTGTGGTGGCTGGCGCACCGTCGCGCCCGCTGGAACGCGGCACACAGCGAGGTGATCCAGGCGCTGCATGCGTTGCGCCGGGCGGGCACCGAGATCGTCTACATTCCCGGCAACCACGATGCTTCGCTGCGGCAGTTGTGCGGGCTGATGCTGCCGGCCATGCGGGTGCGCCGTCGCGCCATCCACACCACCGCCGATGGCCGCCGGCTGCTGGTGGTGCACGGCGATGACTACGACGGGGTCACCCACTTCGGCGACCTGCAGGAGCGCTTCGGCGACTGGCTGTACTACCGCATCCTCACCGGCAACCGCCTGCTCAACGCGGTTCGGCGCCGGCTGGGCCTGCGCTATTGGTCGCTGTCGGAGTTCCTGAAGAAGCGCAGCAGCGCGGCCGAGCGCTACATCGAACGGTTCGTGCAGGCTGGCCTGGCCGATGTGCGCCAGCGCGGCTTGGACGGCATCGTGTGCGGTCACATCCACCGCGCCGCGCTGGTCGAGCGCGACGGCCTGGTCTACGCCAACGACGGCGATTGGGTCGAGAGCCTGACCGCCCTGGCCGAAGACCCCGACGGCAGCCTGCGCCTCATCGACCACCACGGCCACACCGTGGTGCAGCTCGTCGCGCTGCGCAGGGCCGCCGCCTGACACCGCCGTCCCGTACCATCGACGAATGGATTCCCTAAGCCAGATCGTTCTGGGCGGCGCCGTCGCCGCCGCCATCGCTCCCGCCGGCCACCGCCGCGCCGCCCTGCTTGCCGGCGCCGCGCTGGGCACCCTGCCGGACCTGGATGCACTGCTGCTGGCCTTCACCGTTACCGACCCGGTGGCGCTGATGACCGAGCACCGCAGCTACAGCCACTCGCTGCTGGTGCTGCCGTGGGTGGCGCTGCTGATCTGGTGGGGATTCAAGCGTTTCGGCCATGGCCGCGTGGCGCAGGCACCGGGGCGCTGGTTCTGGGCGATCCTGCTGGCGTTGATCACCCACCCACTGCTCGACGCGTTCACCGTCTACGGCACCCAGCTGTGGTGGCCGTTCACCCCGCCGCCGACGATGTGGTCCAGCGTGTTCATCATCGACCCGTTGTATACGGTGTGGCTGCTGCTGGGCTGCGTGGTGGCCTGGTTCGCGCGCAGCCGGCCACTGGCGCAGAAGGCGTTGCTGGCCGGGCTGGTACTGAGCACCGGGTACCTGGGCGGGTCGCTGCTGGCCAAGCAGCAGGTCGAGCGCCAGGCCGACCGCGCGCTGGCGGCGATGGGGCTGGGCGATGCGCCGCGGTTCTCGGTCGCCACCCCGTTCAACACCCTGTTGTGGCAGGTGGTGGCGATGACGCCCAGCGGTTACGTGATCGGCGAGCGTTCGTTGGTGGCCGACAGCGGTCCGATGACGTTCCGGGGCTATCCGTCAAACGTGCAGGCCTTGCGCCAGGCTGCCCATGTTCCAGCGGTGGCGCGCCTGAACTGGTTCAACCGCGGTTTCATGCGCGCGCAGGTGGTCGATGGCCAGCTGCAGCTGAGCGACCTGCGCATGGGGCTGGAACCGGACTACACCTTCACCTTCGCGGTGGCGCGCGCCGACGGCGAGCGCTGGGTGGCGATCCCGCCCGAGCAGCTGCGCCCGGCCTATGAAGGCGAGGAGGGCAGGGCGCGGGTGAAGCGCCGCTTCGCAGCGATGTGGGAGCGCATCTGGAACGCGCCGGCGGACGTGAACGCACCGACCACGAATGCACCCCACCGGTAGGGGCGCATCCCGATCGACCGCCGGTAACGGTGCCGCGCTTCAATACACCGTGGCGCGCGCCTGCACGAACGAGAAGAAGAACACTGCGTTCGGGTCGTTCTGCACCAGGCTGAACTCGCGGCGCATGCCGTCCACCGTTTCCTGGTCCACCAGCCCGGCTTCCAGCAGCGGGGCGGCGGCCGACAGCAGCAGCTGTTCCCAGAACGCGATCATGGTCTTGCGCCGGGCAGGTTCGCGGTTGTCCAGGTGGATGGTCTTGATCTCGGTGTGCACGTCGCGGAAGCCACCGGCCAGCAGCAGGTTGCCAAGCTTGGCGCCCACGAACGGGTCGCCGCCGTGGTCGTACTGGAAATCGTTGAAGGCCATCCAGTAGCGCCAGATGTGCGGCGAGTACGGATCGAGCAGGAACGAGGCATTCATCACTTCGGTCACATACACCGGCGAGCCGGGCACCAGTACGCGGCGCACTTCGTTGAGCACGCGCGCGGGCGAGGGCACGTGTTCGAGCACCCAGCACAGGAAGGCCGAGTCGAATTCGCGCGCGCCGAACGGCAGGTTGCCGGCGTCGGCCTGCAGCAGGGTGTAACGGTCGCTGCACCAGGGCGTCTTTTCCAGGTTCTGGCGCGCGGTGGCCAGCTGCGCTTCGCTCAGGTCCACGCCGGTGACGTGCAGCTCGGGGAAGCGGCGCAGCAGGATTCCGGTCTGCGCGCCGACGCCACTACCCACTTCAAGCAGGCGCTGGGCGCCGCTGTAGTCGATGGTGTTGAAGATGGACGACTCCAGCAGCCGGGCCTGGGTGAGCAGACGGTGCTGTTCGGTGTCGGAGAAGCCGTGCAGGTAGGTGGGTGCGGCAATCGGGGTCATGGCGGTCACGTGGCGTCGAGGCAGGCTCGGCAGTGGGGGTGGATCAGGCAGCGGACGACAGCGGTTCGCCGGCAGCCAGTGCAGAGAAATATTCGGTGGTCAGCGCAATCTGCGCATCGGCATTCTCGGCACGGTTGACCACGGCGCGGAACGCGGCATTCTCGGGGCGATCCTTGGCATACCAGCCAAGGTGCTTGCGGGCGATGCGCACGCCCTGTGGTTCGCCGTAGAAGTCATGCAGGGCGTGCAGGTGGCCGAGCAGGATGTCGCGCACTTCGTCCAGCGACGGCGGCGGCAGCAGGGTGCCGGTAGCCAGGTAGTGCGCGACTTCGCGGAAGATCCATGGGCGGCCCTGAGCGGCGCGGCCGATCATGACGGCGTCGACGCCGGTGTGCGCCAGGACGTGCGCGGCCTTCTGCGGCGAATCGATGTCGCCGTTGGCGATCACGGGAATGCGCAGGGCGGCCTTGATGGCGGCGATGGTCTCGTATTCGGCGCTGCCGGTGTAATGCTGGTCGCGGGTGCGGCCGTGGACGGCGAGGGCGGCGATGCCGCTGTCTTCGGCGATGTGGGCGATGCGCGGGCCGTTGCGGTGGTCGCAGTCCCAGCCGGTGCGGATCTTGAGGGTAACGGGCACTTCGACGGCGTTGACGACGGCACCGAGGATGCGGGCAACGAGGTCTTCGTCGCGCATCAGGGCCGAGCCTGCCCAGGCGTTGCAGACCTTCTTGGCGGGGCAGCCCATGTTGATGTCGATGATCTGGGCGCCGTGGTCGACGTTGTAGCGGGCGGCGTCGGCGAGCTGCTGGGGCTCGGTGCCGGCGATCTGGACGCTGATGGGGTCGGGTTCGCCGGCATGGTCCATGCGGTGCAGGGATTTGCGGGTGGTCCAGAAGCGGGGGTCGGAAATGGTCATTTCAGACGCGGCCAGGCCGGCGCCCAGGCGCTTGCACAGCAGCCGGAACGGCTTGTCGGTGACGCCGGCCATGGGGGCGAGCACCACGTTGGGCTGGATGTTGTAGGGACCAATCTGCATGCCGGCATTGTAGTGCCGGCCCATGGCCGGCAACCACGCAAACCCCTGCGATCCAGCGCCAGGTTCAGGCCAATCCGGAAGGCTCTGATGCCATACGGGCATCAACAGATGCTTGACGGTTGCTTCCCACGCCCCCAAGGCTGCGGGATGTTGGACGGTTGGGTGGGTAGCCCCGGCCGTTGGCCGGACACCGCGCGCAGCGCGGCCCAAGCGTCCGAAGGCGGTCACGCAACGATCGCGACAAGCCATCCGGCGTTTACAACATCCGAAGCCGCGCGTCAGGCGCTCATGACCCTGAAACGAAGAGCAGCCGGCCAACGGCCGGCGCTACCGCGCGCCTCGTCTCTGCGGCCTTATACGTCCGCGGGCGTGAAATGTGGCATCGCCACGGCGGCGCCTTCCTTCTCCGTCGACTTGCCGGCGAACTGGTTGGCGAAGCGGACGTGGCGCGAGAAGGGGGCGTCCGGGTCCTGGGCCAGCGAGGCGACCAGGGCGCCGTTGAAGGCGTCGCCGGCGCCGGTGGTGTCGACCACCTGGACCTGTTCGGCGCCCACGCGATAGTACGGCTGGGTGTCGCCGCGCAGGTTCTCTTCGGCGTGCGAGACGAACACGCCGACGGCGCCGAGGGTGACCACGACGGTGCCGTTGCCGACCAGCTTGCGGCACAGCGCGTGCAGGCTGGCGCCGTCGAGGGCGGCAACGTCGTCGGCGTCCACGCGTTCGCCGACATGGCGGCCGAGCAGGGCGGCGAACTCGGTTTCGTTAGGGGTGAGCACGTCGGCGAGCTTGAGCAGGCCGATGCTGGAGGGGGCGTCGGCCGGTGCGGCGTTGAGCACGGTGGTGGCACCGGCTTCGCGGGCGATGGCCAGGGCTGCTTCGATGGTTTCGACCGGCGATTCGAGCTGGGCCAGTACCACCTTGGCAGCGGTCAGCAGCGCGCGCTGCTGTTCGATGTAGGCGGTGCTGAGCGCTGCATTGGCGCCGGGGCCGATCACGATGGTGTTGCGGCCTCGGCTGTCGACGTAGATGCCACCGGTGCCGGTGGGCTCGGTGCTGACTTCGACGCTCAGGGCGAATCCGTCCTGCTCGGCCAGGCCACGGGCCATGGCGCCGCCGACGTCATCGCCCAGGGCGCACAGGAGGGTGGTCGGGGCGCCGGCACGGCGCGCGGCCACGGCCTGGTTGAAGCCCTTGCCGCCGGGGCCGGTGCTGTAGCGGCCGGCGATGGTCGCGCCCGGGGCGGGGAGCGATTCGCAACGCCACACATGATCCACGTTGAAGGAACCGACAACGACGACACTGCTACTCATAAAGACTGTTTCTCAGGGAACGGATATCAGCTGAAATGCGTCAGCACGCCGGCGATGGTCGCCGTCATGAAGGTGGCGATGGTACCGCCCAGCACTGCGCGCAGGCCAAACTTGGCCAGGTCGTGGCGGCGCTCCGGTGCCAGCCCACCAATACCACCGATCTGGATGGCGATCGAGCTGAAATTGGCAAAACCGCACAGGGCGTAGGTGGCGATCAGGCGGCCTTCAGCCGACAGCGACACGCCGGGCACCTGGCCGTTGACGATTTCCGAGAGCTTGGAATACGCCACGAACTCATTGATGACCACTTTCTGGCCGATCAGCGAACCCACGGTAGTGGCATCGGCCCACGGGGTGCCGATCACCCAGGCGATCGGGGCCAGCACGTAGCCGAAGATGGTCGACAGGTCGGTCGGGCGGCCCAGCATGGCCTGCAGGCCGGTCACTTCGCCCAGCCAGGTCAGCGGGGCGTTGAGCAGGGCGATCAGGGCGATGAAGGCCAGCAGCATGGCGCCGATGTTCAGGGCCAGCTTCAGGCCGTCGCCGGCGCCGGCCGCAGCGGCGTCGATGATGTTGCTGGAGGTCTTCTCCACTTCCATCTTCACGGTGCCACGGGTCAGCGGGGTGCCGGTTTCGGGCACCAGCAGCTTGGCCACCACCAGGGTGGCCGGCGCAGCCATGATGCTGGCCGCCAGCAGGTGCTTGGCGTAGAAGGCCTGCTGCACCGGATCGCTGCCGCCCAGCATGCCCACGTAGGCAGCCAGCACGCCGCCGGCGATGTGCGCCATGCCGCCGATCATCATGGTGATCAACTCGGACTGGGTCATCTTGGCGATGTACGGGCGCACGGTCAGCGGCGCTTCGGTCTGGCCGATGAAGACGCTGGCGCAGACGCTGGTGGTTTCCGCGCCGGACACGCGCATGACCTTGGTGATCGCCCAGGCCATGCCGCGCACGATCTGCTGCATCACGTTGAGGTGGTACATGACCCCCATCAGCGCGGAGAAGAAGATGATGGTCGGCAGCACCTGGAAGGCGAAGATGAAGCCGAACTGCTTGGTGTCCATCAGGCTGCCGAAGATGAAACCGGAGCCTTCATTGACGAAGCTCAGGATCTTCACGAAGCCCTTGCCCAGCGCATCGAAGACGTCGCGGCCGCCCGGCAGCAGCAGCACTACCGCTGCGAAAGCGATCTGCAGGACGATGCCGGTCACCACCAGCCGCCAGTCGACGGCACGCTTGTTGTTCGAGAACAGCCAGGCAATGCCGATCAGCACTGCCAACCCGAACAGGCCGAAGCCAATCCTGCCCAAACCTTCGACCATGAGACTTCCCTTGGGGCGCCGCGAAAAACGGGAAGCCTAGAGCAGCGGCAGGGGCGGGGCAAGGAAAAGCAGCGTCCGGGGGGCGATCGGCCGCGATCGGGCAAGTATCCACAGGGGTTCGGGCCTGCCGGGCGATACACTGATGCGACTCATTCCGACTTCGCCCCGGTATCCCGGCGCGGCCATCCAGCAGGAGAAAACGCATGCATTACCGCCGCCTGGGCTCGTCCGGGCTGAAGTTGTCGGCCTTGTCCTTCGGGGCCTGGGTCACCTTCGGCGACCAGATCAGCCGTGACGAGGCCCGCAACCTGGTCGCCTGCGCCTGGGACCACGGGATCAACTTCTTCGACAACGCCGAGGGCTATGCGCGCGGCCGTGCCGAGCAGGTGATGGGCGATGTGATCGCCGACCTGCGCCTGCCGCGCGACGGGGTGTGCGTGTCCAGCAAGGTGTTCTTCGGTGCGGTGGACGATCCACGGCCGACCCAGCACGGGTTGTCGCGCAAGCACGTGACCGATGCCTGCCACGCCGCGCTCAGGCGCCTTCGGGTGGACTACCTGGACCTGTACTACTGCCACCGGCCGGACCCGGAAACGCCCATCGTCGAGACCGTGCTGGCCATGGACACGCTGATCCGGCAGGGCAAGGTGCTGTACTGGGGCACCTCGGAATGGTCGGCCGCGCAGATCCAGGAAGCGGTGGCGGTCGCGCGCAGCCGGAACCTGCACCTGCCCACGATGGAGCAGCCGCAGTACAACCTGCTGCACCGTGAGCGGCTCGAGCGCGAATACGCCCCGCTGTACGCCGATCCGGGCCTGGGCACGACGATCTTCTCGCCGTTGGCCTCAGGCCTGCTGAGTGGCAAGTACAACAGCGGTTTCGACCCGGACTCGCGGCTGGGCCAGGCCCAGATGGGATGGCTTCGGGAGCTGGTACTGGGCGAATCGGCCGACGCCCGCCTGGACAAGGTGCGCGCCTACAGCGCGCTGGCCGCCGAGCTGGGCCACGCCCCGGCGCAGTTGGCGATCGCCTGGTGCCTGCGCAACCCGAACGTCTCCAGCGTGATCCTCGGCGCCAGCCGGGTCAGCCAGCTGGAACAGAACCTGGTCGCGCTGGACGTGCTCGAGCAGGTAGCCGACGCCGACTGGCGCAGGGTGGAGGCGATCTTCGCCGCATGACGTAACTGCGTAGAGCCACGCCCTGCGTGGCTGCGCGGTGCATGACACCAGACATAGAGCCACGCCCTGCGTGGCTGCGCGGCGCATGACACCAGACGTAGAGCCACGCCCTGCGTGGCTGCGCGGTGCCAGACACCCCCCCGCAGCCACGCAGGGCGTGGCTCTACCGATAGATGCGGTCTATCAAAAATTGGAAATCAATCATAAATCCCATCAATGAACATGAGAATGGTTGTTGATTGTGAACTGAGAATCATTATCATTTAACTCGTCCCTCGCACGAGTCCAGACGATGAACACTCAAGCTGCTGTACTGCTGCGCCCCGAAACGTTGACCCTCCGCGACCGCCCGGTCCGCGCCGTTCCGGCCGAAGAAGTGATCGACAGCGAGGCCCTGCTCAAGGGGCGTCGCGAAATCCTGATCCAGCATGGCGACCGCTTCTACCGTCTGCGCCACACCAGCAACGACAAGCTCATTCTGACCAAGTAGTGCCGGCCGCTGGCCGGCTCCAGGCGATCCCTGCCACCGGGCCGGCTCCACGCGATCTCTTGCCCCGCTCTCTCCCCCTCGGCACGCCGCGACCGCTTGGTCCCGGCGCCTGTCGGGGGTCTCCTTCCGCGTCAAACCGACCCTGTCAACCACCATGATCCATCTTCCTGCTCTGCCGGCCAGAGGCCGGCGCTACGGCTTGTCTGTATGGCTGGCGCTGCCAATGGCCGCCCACGCCGCTGCCCCTGCCACCCCCGATGCCACCCAAGCGCGCGACTTCGACCGCGTGCAGGTCACCGCTACCCGCACCGAGCGTGCGCTGAGCGATGTGGCCGCCACGGTCGATGTGATCGACCGCGAGCAGCTGGACGATCACCTGGTGCGCAACATCAAGGACCTGGTCCGTTACGAGCCTGGCATTTCGGTGACCAGCAGCCCGGCCCGGTTCGGCCTGGGCGGCTTCCGCATCCGCGGGCTGGACGGCAACCGCGTGCTGATCCAGACCGACGGCATCGCCATGCCGAAGGCCTTCGACATCGGCAGCTTCGCCAACGCCAACCGCAACTTCACCGACCTGGAAACGCTCAAGCGGGTCGAGATCGTGCGCGGCCCGGCCAGCGCGCTGTATGGCTCGGATGCACTGGGTGGCGTGGTCGCCTTCGTCACCAAGGACCCGGCCGATTACCTCAAGGATGGAAAGAACAGCTACGTCGGCCTGAAGTTCGGCTATGACGGTGAATGGAAGGGCCTGTTCGGCAGCGCCACCACCGCGTTCGGCGGCGACCACTGGAGCGGCATGGTCAATGTCAACCATCGCCAGGGCCAGGAAACCGAGAGCATGGGCGATGTGCGCAGCAACGACCGCACCCGCACCGCCGCCAACCCGCAGGACCGCGACGGCCGCAGCGTGCTCAGCAAGCTGGTTTACGCGCCCAGCGAGGACCAGCGCTTCCGCCTGACCGTGGAAGGCAACGAGGACAGCGTGGACACCGATGTGCTGTCGGCCATCGACCACACCACCACCACGGGCATGCAGGCGCGCGACCACCAGACCCGCGCGCGGGTGTCGTTCGCCCACGAGATGGACAACCTGGCCGCCGGTTTCGCCGACAGCTTGTCCTGGCAGCTGTACCGCCAGGACAGCGAAACCACCCAGCGCACCGACGAACAGCGCGCCAACCGCACCACGCGCCACCGCGAATTCAACTTCGACCAGCGCGTATACGGCCTGCAGGCCGCGTTCCACAAGGGCCTGCAGACTGGCTCTGTCGAGCACGCGCTGACCTGGGGCTTCGATGGCACCTGGACCGAAACACGCCAGAAGCGCGACGGCTACCAGGTGCTGGCCAACGGCCAGACCAGCACCACGATCCTGCCCGATGCGTTCCCGGTGCGCGATTTCCCGATCAGCAAAACCACCGAGCTGGGCCTGTACGTGCAGGACGAAATGCGTTTCGCCGATGGCCGTTTTTCGCTGGTGCCGGGCGTGCGCGTGGAC
Organism: Stenotrophomonas sp. AB1(2024); assembly: GCF_037482345.1. Classification (NCBI taxonomy): domain Bacteria; kingdom Pseudomonadati; phylum Pseudomonadota; class Gammaproteobacteria; order Lysobacterales; family Lysobacteraceae; genus Stenotrophomonas; species Stenotrophomonas sp. AB1(2024). The sequence continues at coordinate 1,235,431 of NZ_JBBHKO020000001.1, read as the reverse complement.
CACTACGAACTGCGCCCGGAGGTGGACCCGATCTTCGCGGCCGACAATCCGGGCATGCCGGTATCGGACCTGACCAAGACCAGCGTCTCACCGAAGCTGGGCATGGTGTGGCGCTTCGCCGATGCCTGGTCGCTGTTCGCCGGCTACTCGCACGGCTTCCGCTCGCCGCCGTACAACGACGTCAACCTGGGCTTCACCAACGTGATGTTCGGGTACACCGCCATTCCCAATCCGGACCTCAAGCCGGAAACCAGTGATGGCCTGGAGCTGGGCCTGCGCTTCCTGACGCCCGCCGCGTACGTCAGCCTGAGCGGCTACTACAACGACTACAAGGACTTCATCGAGTCCCAGCGCCAGGTGGGCGTCAACCCGCAGGGGCTGATCGTGTTCCAGTCGCAGAACATCGCCGATGCGGAAATCCATGGTGCCGAACTCAAGGCCGGTGTCGACTTCGGCGAACTCAGTGCGGCACTGGCCGGCTGGTCGTTGAACGGCGCAGTGGCCTGGTCGCGCGGCCAGGACAAGACCGAAGACGTGCCGCTGGAATCGATCGATCCGCTGCGCGGCACGCTCGGCGTTGCCTATGATCGCGATGCCTGGGGCGTGGAGCTGCTCGGCACGTTCGCCAGGCGCAAGGACCGCATGGCCAGCGCCACCGCGTTCCGCCCCGCCGGTTACGGCGTGCTGGATCTGGTGGCGCACTGGGACTTCGCGCCCGGCGCGAAGATCAACGTCGGCGTGTTCAACCTCGGCGACCGCACGTACATCGATTACTCCGCGATCACCTCCACGCTGGCGTCCGGCAGCGCGGTGATCGACCGCTACACCAACCCTGGCCGCAACGTGTCGGCCAGCCTTGCCGTGAGCTGGTAGCCATCATGAGCCGAGCCCTTTCCGCACTGCGAACCACCGACCGGTACCTGCGCCCTGGCCAGTTGCCTTCCCCGGAACAGCTGGCGGCACTGGGCACGGTGCTGTGCCTGTACCGCCCCGACAGCAGCGAGCTGGGCGGCTGGATGCACGCCGTTTCCGCCCATGCCTGCCAGGGCATGGACAGCGAGGGAATCCGCGAAAGCCTGTGCTTCGCCGATGCGCGCGGGCGTTGTTGCTGGCGCCTGTACCTGCTGCCCGACAGCGATTTCCTGGCCTGGGACCGCCTGGTATCGGCGTACCCGGCACGCCCGGAGCCGGCCAATGATGGTGGCGTGGCAGAGCGCCTGTGGCGCCGCCTGGCCACGCGGCTGGGCGGTGAACCCTGGCGCATGTGCGCGCTGCGCCTGCATGCCCGCGATGGCCGGGGCCTGGCCGCCAGCGTGGCCTCGCTGTCGGCACTGGGCGCCACCGCCGCGCGGCGCATCGCGCGGGTCGAGGGCGCCGACGGCGAACTCTGGGTCGACGAATCCAACGTGGTACCGCTTGTCCACTTTTCTTCCACCCGACCTTCCTGAAGGGACCTTCGTAGATGAAACTCAAGACAGCCAGCGCGTGGCTGCTGCTTGCCGCCAGCGGCATCGCCCACGCCCAGCCCTCCGACCTGCAGCGCGACCACGCCAGCATCCTGGCCATGAAGGGCGAGTACATCGTCGATTTCGCCTTCGACGAAACCGTGCTGCTCAAGCCCGGTTACGAGCGTGCGCCGGCCGTGCGCAGCGGCGGCAATGAAGTGGTGATCGTGGTCGAGGACAGCCCCGCGCGCATCGTACTCCAGCACCTGCTGGTGGATGGCAAGAGCGGCCATGTAACCAAGCACTGGCGGCAGGACTGGGTGTACGAGGCCCAGAACCGCTTCGAGTTCAGTGCCGACCAGACCTGGCAGGTGCGCCCGATCGATCCGGCCGTCAACGCCGGCGCCTGGACCCAGTGCGTGTATGAAGTCAGCGATGCGCCGCGCTACTGCGGCACCGGCAAGTGGGACTACAGCAACGGTGTGGCGACCTGGACCAGTGACCTCAGCTGGCGCCCGCTGCCGCGCCGCGAGTACACCCGCCGCAGCGATTACAACGCACTGGCGGTGGTCAACCGGCATACGCTCACGCCCAACGGCTGGACCCACGAACAGTTCAACACCAAGATCCTGCGCGGCGCCGACGGCAGCCAGCAGCAGATCGCCCGCGAGTTCGGCTTCAACGATTACAACCGCACCACCGAGGTCGATTTCAAGCCGGCCTACGACTACTGGAACGCGACGGCCGACTACTGGGCCAAGGTGCGCACGCGCTGGAACGGCTTTCTCGGGCAGGCGCCGGGCGTGCACCTGAAGACCAAGCTGGACGGCATGGCAATGATCATCCCACTGTTCACCCAGGCCCAGGACATCCAGGACGGCAAGAAGGTGAAGGATGCGCAGGTCGATGCGGTGTTCAGGCAGTGGGTGGAAAAGGCCCCGGCCGAAGCCGCGCGCTGAGTGACGTAATGATCGAAACTTGAAGGTTGTCCCGGCGTTGCAGGTAGCTACTTACTGCACCTGCATACCGGGATCCTTCTTGCGATGCAATTCTCCACGCTGTTCACCACGCTTCTCGGCGCTGCCGCCGCGTTCCAGGGCACCCGTGCTGCGCCCATCGCCCCGACCCGGGGCGGGGTGTTCCCGCTCACCGGCATCTGCAACGGCAGCCCATCGCTGCCCGATACATTGCTCACGCCGTTGAATCGCAACTACGCCGCGTGCCACCGCCGCATGGAAGAAAACCCGCGCCTGTTCGGTGGACTTACCGCCGGTGGCGCGCAGGCGCTGTGCATTGCACAGGCTGGGTTCGACACAGGGTTGAGCCGCACGTTGCAGGAGCGGCCCAGCGAGATTCCGGTACTGCGCGAAGGGCTTCACCGGCTTGCCGGCAGCCGTGCCGACAATCCGATGCCCAGCCCCCGTACCGCAGGGCTCACGCTGGAGCAGCTCCGCGAGACCAACTTCAACGACTACCGGTTCAGTGCTTCCACGCAGTACAACAGTCAGCTGGAACGCCAGGTAGCGGTGCTGCGCGCCCACATTCCTGCATCGCAGCGCGGGTCCCTGCGCGATGCCCGCCGCGCGGCAGCCTCACCGGCATGCAATAAGGCATGGAAGCGCCACCTGCCGGAGTGGGTGCGCACCGAGATCGCCGAACGCACCACGCTGGTCACCATGCGTGAAGTTGGCAAGCCCGAATCGATCAGCCATGCGCAGGCCGATGCACTGCGTACCGAGCTGGTGCAGATGCGCTTCGGCCGCACCGCGATGAAGCGACGCATGCGCGAAGATGCGCTGGTGGCGCTGGTCAATCACTCTTTGAACATCAGAAGCGCCGCCACCACGATCAACCCGAACGCCGCGTAGTGGTTCCACTTCAACGGCTGGTCCAGGTAGAACGCGGAGAACACCGCGAACACCACCAGCGTGATCACTTCCTGCATACCCTTGAGCTGCGGGGCCGAGTACACCGCGCTGCCCAGCCGGTTGCCCGGCACCTGCAGGCAGTACTCGAAGAAGGCGATGCCCCAGCTGACCAGAATCACCGTCATCAACGGCGCGCTCTTGTACTTGAGGTGGCCGTACCAGGCGAAGGTCATGAAGATGTTGCTGCCCAGCAGCAGCAACACGGGGTAGAGATAGGCAGTGAACGACGGGCCGGGCATCGCGGGGGCTCTCGAGGACGTTGAGGGCGTGATTATCCATGGATGGCAGCCCCGGCCGTTGGCCGGGGTAGGTGGTGCGGGTCAGGTTTCGCGCAGGGCCAATGCCGGGGGGGTATGCAGGATGCGCCGGGTGCCCCACCAGCCGGCCAGCATGCTCAGCGCCACGCCCAGCGCGCCGCCCAGCAGCAGTTGCGCCCACGGCGGACTGAGCTGCAGTTCGAATACCTGCCGGGCCACCACGCTGCCCAGCAGCGCCGCGGTGCCCACTGCAAGCAGCGAGGACAACAGCCCCAGCGCGCCGAATTCGACCAGCACCGCCCCGCGCAGCTGGGTGCGGGTGGCACCAAGGGTGCGCAGCACCGCGCTGTCGTAACGACGCTCACCGGCGGTGGCCTGCAGCGCGGCCAGCAGCACCAGCACCCCGGCCAGCAGGCTGAAGCCCATCACCAGCTGCACCGCCTGGGTTACCCGGTCCACCACCTCGCGCACCCGCTGCAGGATGCTGTCGATATCCAGCAGGGAAATGTTCGGGTACTGCCGGGTCAATCCGGCCAGTGCCGGCGCCTGTTCGCGCGGCAGGTGGAAGGCGGTGATCAGGTTGTAGGGTGCATCGCCGACCGCGCCTTCGTTGAGCAGCAGGAAGAAGTTGACCCGGAACGAGTCCCAGTCGGCCTTGCGGATGCTGGTCACGGCGAAGCGCCGTTCCTGTTCGCCCATCTGCAGGGTCACCGTGTCGCCCAGCTTCATCCCGTAGCGCTCGGCCCAGCCCTGTTCGATGGACGCTTCGGCGGCGCTGCTGCCCGCTGCCCAGTACGTACCGCTCAACAGGGTATTGGCCGGCGGGAAGTCATGCCGCCAGGAGAAGTTGACCGGGCGGTTGGCGTCGTCATCGTCGTTGCTGTTGTCTTCGCGTGCCTGCCGCTGCGGCGGCTTGTCGTTGACCGCCAGCAGCCGCCCAGTGCTGAACGGCTCGATCCCCGGCGACTCCACGCCCAGCTCGCCGAGTGCGGCCAGTACGGCCTGGCGCTGTTCGGGCTGGATGTTCATCAGGAAATAGTTGGGGGTGTCGCTGGGCAGGCGGTCGCGCCACTGCGCCAGCAGCCCCGGGCCGATCACTGACAGCAGCAACAGCGCGCACAGCGACAGCGACAGTCCCACCAGTTGCATCACCGCCAGCCCCCGGCGGCGGGTCAGGGCGGCCAGGCCCAGCTTCCAGCGCCCGCGCAGGCGCGGCTGCAGCCCACGCAGCAGCCACAGCAGGGTTGCACCGGCCGCACCGGCCAGCAGCGCCAGCGCCGCCAGCCCGCCCAGTACCCAGGCCGCCAGCCGCACATCGCCGGTGGCCTGCACGGTCAGCGCCACGGTGGCCGCCAGTGCGGCGGCATAGACCAGCAGCGAACTGGGCGGCAGGGGGGCGAAGCTGCGGTTGAGCACCCGCATCGGCGGCACCTTGCGCAGCCGCAGCAGCGGCGGCAGGCCAAAGCCGAGCAGCAGCACCAGCCCGATCCCGGCCCCGCTCAGCGCCGGGGTGGCCTGCGGCAATGGCAAACGGCCCGGAATCAGCCCGCCCAGCGCCTGCACCAGCCCAGCCTGCGCGGCCATGCCCAGCCCGATTCCGACCAGGCAGGCCGGGATCGCCAGCAGTACCAGCTGCAGCGCCATCGCACTGAGGATGTCGCGCTGGCGTGCGCCCAGGCAGCGCAGCACCGCCACCTGGTCGATCCGGCGCAGCGCGAAGCGGTTGGCCGCCAGTGCCGTGGCCACCCCGGCCAGCAGTACCGCCAGCAGCGCGGCCAGCGACAGGAAGCGGCCGGCCAGGTCGAACGCACCGCGTACGCCACGTTGTGCATCGGCAATGCCGACAATCCGCAGGCCTTTGGCGCGCGGTTGCAGCCAGCCGCGGAAATCGGCAATCGCCTCTGCGTTGCCGGCGAACATCATCCGGTACGAAGCGCGGCTGCCCGGCCCGAGCAGGCCCGCGCGATCCACGTCGACGCGGTTGACCAGCAGGGGCGGGGACAGCTGCATCAGCTCGCCGGACGTATCGGGCTCGGCCTGCAGCACGCGGGTCACGGTGAGCGTGCCGGCGCCGAATTCGAGCGCATCGCCGACGTTCAGGCCCAACGCCTGCATCAATCGCGGATCGGCATATGCCTCGCCTGCGGCGGGAGTCCCGGCCACTTCGCCGGCGCCGCCGGGGGCGCGGCTGACGCGCAGCTCGCCGCGCAGCGGATAGCCGGCACCGACCGCCTTGATATTGGCCATCTGACTTTCATCGCCGTGGAACAGCACGCTGGGGAAGCTGACCATGCGCGTGCTCGCCAGGCCACGTGCGTGCGCCTCGTCGGCGATCGCCTGCGGCACGTCCTCGCGGCCGCCCAGGCCGAGATCGCCACCGAGCATTTCCGCGGCGCTGCTGGTCAGGGCCAGCGTGACCCGGTTGACCAGCGTGCCTACCGCGGTCATCACCGCCACGCCCAGCACCAGCGCGGCGAACACGGTCAGCAGGTCGCCGGCAAGAAACTCCCGGCGCAGTGCACGCCCGGCATGGCGCAGTACGTTCATGCGGTGATTCCGCTGGCATCGACCAGGCGGCCGCCATCAAGCCGGTAGATGCGTTCGCAGCGCTGGGCCAGGCGCAGGTCATGGGTGACCAGCACCAGCGTGGTATCGCTGGTGGCGTTGAGGGCGAACAGCAGGTCGCTGATCTGTTGCCCGGTGGCCTGGTCCAGGCTGCCGGTGGGCTCGTCGGCAAACAGGATGCGCGGCCGCGCCACGAACGCGCGGGCCAGCGCCACGCGCTGCTGCTCACCGCCGGACAGCTGGCGCGGATAGTGGCGCGCGCGATGGGTCAGGCCCACCTGCGCCAGCACCTCGCGGACCCGCGCGGCATCCTCGCGGCCGGCCAGTTCCAGCGGCAGCGCGATGTTCTCTTCAGCGGTCAGCGCCGGCAGCAGATGGAAGCTCTGGAACACGAAGCCAACCTCGCGCGCACGCAGCTGCGCGCGGGCTTCCTCGTCCAGCGCACCCAGCGTGGCCCCGGCCAGGGCGATGTCGCCGCGGCTGGGCAGGTCCAGTCCGGCCAGCAGGCCGAGCAGGGTGGTCTTGCCCGAGCCGGAGGCACCGACGATGGCCACGCTCTCGCCTTCATGGACGGTCATGTCAATGTTGTCCAGTATGTGGACTTCACCCTCCGGGCCACGTGCGGACTTGCCCACGTTGTGGGCGGCGATGGCGACGGGCGCGCTGCGGGGGGACAGGCTGTCGATGAGGATTCTCCAATGTACCGAGCAAGGTGGGCGGGCCGCGCGGCCCAGACGTTCTGGCTGCTGGCAGGGTTGCTGCTGTTGCCTGCGCTGGCATGTGCCAAAGGTGCGGACACCAGGCAGGCGGTGCTGGTGGTCGGCGACAGCCTCAGTGCTGCCCACAATATCCCGGCCGCATCGGGCTGGGTGAACCTGCTTCAACTGCGGGTTGGCGAGCAGATCAAACCGCCGCCTGCGATCATCAACGCCAGCATCAGCGGTGAAACCACCGCCGGCGCGCTGACCCGGTTGCCGGCGCTGCTGGACAAGCACCGGCCCACGGTGGTGGTCATCGAACTGGGCGGCAACGATGCCCTGCGCGGGCTGAGCCCGGCGCAGCTGCGCGGGAACCTGGAGAAGATGATCGTGGCCAGTCAGAAGGCCGGGGCCAAGGTGCTGCTGCTGGGCATCGATGTGCCGCCCAACTATGGGCCGGCCTACCGCGACCGGCTGCGGCAGGTCTATACGGGTCTGTCCAACCAGTACAAGGTGGCGCTGCTGCCGTTCCTGCTCGACGGGGTGGCCCTGCAACCGGGGTTGATGCAGAGCGACGGCCTGCACCCCACCGCCAAGGCCCAGCCGAAGGTGCTGGACAACGTCTGGCCGCTGCTCAAGCCCCTGCTGAACACCCAGTAGCGCCACGCCCTGCGCGGCTGGCAGGTTGCGAACGGCTTCACACCACGTCCACTGCCAATCCGGCATGTTTCACAAAGCTGAAGAAAGAGGGACTCCCATGCGTCAGACAAAGGAAACCTCCGGCCTGGTGCTGGTGGTCGAAGACAACCGCAATATCTCCGAGATGATCGGGGAATATCTGGAAGGCCGTGGGTTCGAAGTGGACTATGCCCAGGACGGACTGGACGGCTATCGGCTGGCGGCTGAAAACAGTTACGACGTGGTGGTGTTGGACCTGATGTTGCCGCGTCTGGACGGCATCGAAGTCTGCCGCCGGCTGCGCAACGACGCGCGCAAGTCAACGCCGGTGTTGATGCTCACCGCGCGCGACACGCTTGATGACAAGCTCACCGGCCTGGGCTTTGGCGCCGACGATTACCTCACCAAGCCGTTCGCGATCCAGGAGCTGGAAGCCCGCCTGCGCGCGCTGATCCGGCGCGAACGTCGCCAGGTGGGGTCGGAAGTGCTCAAGGTTGCCGACCTGGTGCTGGACCCGGTCAGCATGCGCGCCACGCGTGCCGGCACCGAGCTGCAGTTGTCGCCCATCGGTCTGCGCCTGCTCACGATCCTGATGCGCGAGTCGCCGCGCGTGGTGACCCGCCAGGAAATCGAACGCGAGATATGGGGCAATGGCCTGCCGGACTCGGATACGCTGCGCAGCCACCTGTACAACCTGCGCAAGATCATCGACAAGCCGTTCGACCGTCCGCTGCTGCATACCGTGCAGAGCGCCGGCTACCGTATTGCCGATATCGCCCAGCCGATGAGCTGATGCGTCCCACCGCAGGGCGTACGGCGGCATGGGCCTTTGCCGGCCCCGGCCTACACGATGCCCCGGCACTTGCCGGGGCATTGTCTTAGCTTGCATGATGAAATAACGGCGCGCCTTCCTATAATCGCGGCGACCCGCTCTGGACTTCGTAATGCCGCACGGTCTGCCGCGCAAGATCCGCATCGCCTTCATCCTGCAGGCCGTACTGGCCAGCCTGGGCATCCTGCTGGGTGCCTGGCTGGTGTCGCTGGTGATCAAGCACAGCCTGGTCAGCAGCGCGCTGCAGGAGGAAGCGACCTATTTCTGGGACCTGCACGCGGCCTCGCCGGTGCAGCCGCCGCCGAACACGCGCAACATCCGCGGTTATCTGCTCGAAACCGGGCAATCGGCACTCAGCCTGCCGGCCAACCTGCGCACGCTGGCGCCGGGCTTCCACGAATTGAAGGCCGACGACCAGCTGGTGCTGGTCGACGCGCGCCCGGAAGGCCAGCTGTACCTGGTGTTCCTGCGTTCGCGCGCGGAGATGCTGGCGTTCTGGTTCGGCATCGTACCGGTGCTGCTCACGTTGTTGGCGGTGTACGGGGCGTCGTGGATCACCTACCGCGCGTCGAAGCGGCTGGTTTCGCCGGTCAACTGGCTGGCGCGACGGGTGTCGCGCTGGAACCCGGGCCATCCGGAAGCGTCGGACCTGGCGCCGGACAAGTTGCCGGCGGACATGCAGGGCGAAACACGGCAGCTGGCGGCGGCACTGCATTCGTTGGCCACGCGGGTCACCGCGCATGTGGCGCGCGAGCGTAACTTCACCCGCGATGCGAGCCACGAGCTGCGCACGCCGCTGACGGTGATCCGGGTGGCCAGCGACATGGCATTGGGCGATCAGGACATGACACCGCGCCTGCGTCGCGGTCTGCACCGCATCCAGCGGGCCGGGCGGGACATGGAGGCGGTGATCGATGCGTTCCTGATCCTGGCGCGCGAGGCGGACGTGGAACCGCAGATCGAGCTGTTCGACGTGAACGAGATCGTGCGCTACGAGGTGGACAACGCGCGCGAGCTGATCGCGGGCCGGCCGGTGGAGATCCACCTGCACAGCGAAGCGCCGGTGCACCTGCACGCGCCGCCGCGGGTGTTGCAGGTGGTGGTCAGCAACCTGTTGCGCAACGCCTGCAGTTACACCGACGAAGGCCGCATCGACGTGGACGTGCTGGACGACCGGGTAGTGGTGCGCGACACCGGCATCGGCATGTCGGCCGAGGCGCTGTCGCGCGCGTTCGAGCCGTTCTACCGCGCCGAACCCAGCCGGCCGCAGGGCACGGGCCTGGGCCTGTCGATCGTGCGCCGCCTGTGCGACCGCTTCGGCTGGAAGATCGCCCTCACCAGCGAACCCGGCATCGGCACGCAGGCGACGATCATTTACCGATAGGGGCGCACTGCACTTTGGGCGCCAACGCCTTGCGCCAGATCGCATACCCGTCCGCCGTCATGTGCAGCATGTCTTCCCGGAACAGCGCCGCGCGCGGCTGCCCATCCTCGCCCAGCATCGGGGTGTAGATATCGGTGTAGCCCGTGTTGGGCAGCTTCGCCAACGCCTGCTGGATCAGCCCATTGGCTTCCTGCACCGCAGGCAGCAGCTGCGCCCGCGACGGGCTGGGCTTGATCGAGATGACCTCGACGGTGGTCCTGGGCAGGTCGCGGTGCACGCGCTGCACGAACACCACCACGTCGTCGCGCACCTGGGTGGGCGTGCGGCCGCTGTTGAGGTCGTTGTCGCCGGCGTAGAAGAACACCTTGCAGGGGGCGTAGGGAATCAGGATCTGGTCGGCGTACCAGGTGCTGTCGCGCACTTCCGAACCGCCGAAGCCGCGGTTGAACACCTTCTGGCCCGGGAAGTCGGCAGCCAGCGTGTCCCACATCCGGATCGAGGAGCTGCCGATGAACTCGATGCCGCCGCGCGGCGGCGGGGTGGCGGCGTCAGCCTTGGCGAAGGCGGCCATGTCGCCGGCCCAGGCCACGTTGGAGACCTGCGCAGGGGCCTGCGGCGGGGCCGGCACCGGGGCGGGCTTGAGGGCCAGGGCGGGCAGGCTGGCGGTCAGTGCCAGGGCGAGCAGCAGGGGGCGGGTGAAGCGCTGGGACATGAACGACTCCTTTGGTGCGTGGGGGTCATTCTAGGCGCGCGATGGCATCCGGCTCCGCCTGGGCCGGCCAACGGCCGGCGCTACCGACCGTCAGGTACGGGTTCAACCGGGAGGTACCTCCCTTCCTTGTGGCAAAATGTCCGATTCTTCAATTGCCTGCCGCGCTGCCCATGACCCGTTGTCGTGCCCCGCACCTGCTGTCCTGCCTCCGTTCCCGCCGTGGGGTGTCCCTGCGTGGCTGATGAAATCGGGCACATGCCGCGCGGCCCCAAGCGCATCTTCAAGGCGGCGGTGTGGTCCTGGCAGGGGCTGAGGGCGGCCTGGCTGCACGAGTCCTCGTTCCGGCTGGAGGTCTACCTGCTGGTCGTGCTGGCACCGCTGGCGCTGTGGCTGGGCCAGACCCCGGTCGAGCGCGCGCTGATGATCGGTTCGATGTTGCTGGTGCTGGCCATGGAGCTGGCAAATTCGGCCATTGAAGCGGTGATCGAGCGCTACGGCGCCGAATTCCATGAGCTGGCCGGCCGCGCCAAGGACATGGGCTCGGCGGCGGTGTTCGTGCTGATGGTGAATGTTCTGCTGTGCTGGGGCCTGGTCCTGGCGCCGCGCGTGTTCTGACGCGCCTCCGTACCGTTCCCCCCCTTAGTAAGGATCCTGGTCCATGTTTCTTGAGTTGCTGTCCGACCCGAACGTCTGGTTGACCCTGTTGACCCTGAGCGCACTGGAAATCGTGCTCGGCATCGACAACCTGGTATTCATCTCCATCGCCGTGAGCAAGCTGCCCGAAGCGCGCCGCCCGTTCGCGCGCAAGCTCGGCATCGCCGTGGCCTGCATTACCCGCATCCTGCTGCTGGTCTCGCTGGCCTACCTGGCGCACATGCAGGCCAACCTGTTCACCGTGGCCGGCATGGGCATCTCCATCCGCGACCTGGTGCTGATCCTCGGCGGCCTGTTCCTGATCATCAAGGGCGGTATGGAAATCCGCGAGCTGATCACCGGCGGCGAAGACGAAGACCCCTCCACCACCAAGGCCTCGGCCGTGTTCGGCATGGTGATCGCGCAGATCGCCATCATCGACATCGTGTTCTCGCTGGACTCGGTCATCACCGCGGTCGGCATCGCCGACCACGTGCCGGTGATGGTGGCGGCCATCCTGCTGTCGGTGGCGGTCATGCTGCTGGCCGCCAACCCGCTGGGCCGTTTCATCGACGCCAACCCGACCGTGAAGATGCTGGCCCTGGCCTTCATCCTGCTGATCGGCGCGGTGCTGATCCTGGACGGCCTGGACGTGCACGTGCCCAAGCCCTACATCTACGCCGCCATGGGCTTCTCGGTGCTGGTGGAGTGGCTGAACCTGCTGATGCGCCGCCGCGCGCTGGCGCACCACGTGCCGGGTGCGGGCAACTGGTAAGGGGACGCCGCCGCCCCCTGACTCAGGGGGCGGGGCGCGCGAGGCGACCCTAACGGCGAATTCACCCCTATTCATGGCATTCTCCGGCTCCCGACCACCCGATTCCGGAGCCGGCCATGCGTACATCCACCCGACTGATCCTGCTGGCCCTGCTGGCCAGCCTGTTGTCCGGTTGTGGTTACAACTCCATCCAGCAGAAGGATGAACAGGTCAAGGCCGGCTGGGCCGAGGTGCTCAACCAGTACAAGCGCCGTGCCGACCTGATCCCCAACCTGGTGCAGACCGTGGAAGGCTATGCCAACCAGGAACGCCAGGTGCTGACCGATGTGACCAACGCCCGCGCGCGGGTGGGCCAGGTCAACGTGAACGCCGATGATGCCGACTCGCTCAAGCAGTTCCAGCAGGCACAGGGCGAGCTGAGCGGGGCGCTGTCGCGGTTGCTGGTGGTGACCGAGAACTACCCCAACCTGAAGTCCGACCAGGGTTTCCGCGACCTGCAGGCGCAGCTGGAAGGCACCGAAAACCGCATCACCGTGGCGCGCGGCCGCTATATCCAGCAGGTGCAGGACTACAACACCTACATCCGCTCGTTCCCGCAGCTGATCACCGCCAAGATCTTCGGCTACAAGGAAAAGCCGAACTTCACGGTGGAGAACGAAGCGCAGATCTCGCAGCCGCCGGCAGTGAAGTTCGGTTCGCAGCCCGCGGCCCCCGCGCCGCCGCCGCAGCAGCAGGCTCCGGCGCCGGCCCAGTAACCCGGTGAACATCCGCCTGCTGCTGCGCGCGCTGTTGCTGCTGGGTCTGTGCCTGGCGGGGTCCGCGTGGGCGCAGACAGACGCGGCAATTCCGCCGCTGACCTCGCCGGTGGTGGACACCACCGGCACCCTGGATGCCACGCAGAAGCAGGCCCTGGAAGCACAGGCGCTGGCGCTGCAGCAGCGCAAGGGCAGCCAGTTGCAGATCCTGATGGTGCCCAGCACCCAGCCCGAGACGATCGAGCAGTACACCCAGCGGGTGTTCGAGCAGTGGAACATCGGCCGCAAGGGCGTGGACGATGGCGTGTTGCTGGTGGTGGCCAAGGACGACCGGCGGGTGCGGATCGAGCCGGGCTACGGGCTGGAAGGCGCCATTCCCGATGCCATCGCCAACCGGGTGATCCAGGAATACCTGGCGCCGCACTTCCGCAGCGGCGATTACGCCGGCGGGCTGGTTGACGGCAGTGCCGCGCTGGTCAAGCTGATCGATGGCGAGGAACTGCCGGCGCCGGTCAGCGCCCACCGCGATGCCCGGGGCAGCGGTGGCGATGGCTTCACGATGGCGCTGGTGATCGGCTTCTTCGTCGGCACCTTTGCCCGCGCCCTGCTGGGTTGGCTGCCGCGCCCGGTGCGCGCGCTGCTGGGCGGCGGCGGGGCGGCGGTGGCCGCGTTCCTGTTCACTTCGCTGTGGCTGGCCAGCGGCCTGGCCGGGCTGATCGGCCTGTTCGTCGGTTTCTCCTCCGGCCGCGTGGGCCGCTTCGCCCGCAACAGCGGTTGGGGCGGCGGCGGCTTTGGCGGAGGCGGTGGCTGGGGCGGTGGGGGTGGCGGTTTCGGCGGCGGAGGCGGCTGGGGCGGTGGCGGTGGGCGATCCGGAGGCGGTGGCGCCTCGGGAGGCTGGTGATGCGCGGGTGGCGTCATCTGTTCGCGCCGTCGCTGCGGCGCACCTTTCCGCCGGCTGCGCTGCAGGCGATCACCGAAGCAATCGCGGTGGGTGAGCGTCGCCACGGCGGCCAGGTGATGTTCGCGGTGGAAGCAGATCTTCCGCTGCTGGCGCTGTGGCGGGGCGTCACCCCGCGCCAGCGCGCCGAGCATGCCTTCGCCCAGCTGCGCACCTGGGACACCGAGCAGAACAACGGCGTGCTGGTCTACCTGCTGCTGGCCGACCACGCCATCGAGCTGGTGGCCGACCGTGGCCTGCGCGGCAGGGTGGGCGAGGCGCAGTGGCAGGCGGTCTGCGCGCACATGCAGCAGCAGCTGCGCAACGGCGCGCTGCAGGACGCGGTGCTGCTGGCCATCGCCGAGGTATCGGACCTGCTGGCCGGGCACTATCGGCCCGGCAGCGGGTCCGAGGATGACGCCTTGCCCAATACGCCTCAACTGCTTGGTTGAGGTACGGTGGCGCTGGCCCGAGAATAGCCGCTTACCTGCAAGGCATCGCCCATGATCTATTTCCACGACATCGACCCCATCGCCATCTCGCTTGGGCCGGTCAAGGTGCACTGGTACGGCATCATGTACCTGCTTGGCTTCACCGCGGCCTGGTGGCTGGGGCGGCGGCGGATCGCGGCCGGACGCCTGCCGGGCGTGGACGCCAACGGATTCTCCGACCTGCTGTTCTACGCCATGCTCGGTGTGGTGGTCGGCGGGCGCGTGGGCTACATGCTGTTCTATGCGCTGGGCGATTTCCTGCACAACCCGCTGTTGCTGTTCAAGGTGTGGGACGGCGGCATGAGCTTCCATGGCGGCCTGCTGGGCGTGCTGTTCGCCTCGTGGTACTGGTCGCGCAAGCACCGCCTGCACCTGGGCGACACCATCGACTTCATGGCGCCGCTGGTGCCGTTGGGCCTGGGCTTCGGCCGCATCGGCAACTTCATCGGCGCCGAGCTGTGGGGCAAGTACACCGACGGCACCTGGGGCGTGGTGTTTCCCTCGGGCCTGCCGGCACCGTTGAACCAGCTGGACATGCCGGCGCTGCGCGAGCAGTTCGCCACCGGTGCGCTGAATCAGTTCGCCCGCCACCCCTCGCAGCTGTATGAAGCGCTGCTGGAAGGGCTGGTGATGTTCGCGGTGCTGTGGGCGGTGTCGGCCACCCCGCGCCACCGTTACCTGGTCTCGGGCCTGTTCGCGCTGATGTACGGCGTGTTCCGCTTCGCGGTGGAATTCGTGCGCATGCCTGACAACGGCGTGTACCTGGCCTTCGACTGGTTCACCCGCGGCCAGCTGCTGAGCCTGCCGCTGGTCGCGTTTGGCCTGGTGCTGCTGGTGCTGTCGCGCCGCGCGCCGGTGCTGCAACCGGTGCTGCCGGTCACCCCTGCCACCGCCGGGGGCAAGGCATGAAAGCCTACCTGGACCTGCTCGAGCACGTGCTCGAACACGGCACGGAAAAATCCGACCGCACCGGCACCGGCACGCGCAGCGTGTTCGGCTGGCAGATGCGCTTCAACCTCAACGATGGTTTCCCGCTGGTCACCACCAAGAAGCTGCACCTGCGCTCGATCATCCACGAGCTGCTGTGGTTCCTGAAGGGCGACACCAACATCGGCTACCTGCAGGACAACCAGGTGCGGATCTGGGACGAGTGGGCCGATGAGAACGGCGACCTCGGCCCGGTCTACGGCAAGCAGTGGCGCAGCTGGGCCACGGCCGATGGCGGCAGCATCGACCAGATGCAGTGGCTGGTGGACGAGATCAAGCGCAACCCGGATTCGCGCCGGCTGGTGGTCAGCGCCTGGAACGTGGGCGAGCTGTCGCAGATGGCGCTGATGCCCTGCCACAACCTGTTCCAGTTCTACGTGGTGGACGGCAAGCTGAGCTGCCAGCTGTACCAGCGCAGCGGCGACATCTTCCTGGGCGTGCCGTTCAACATCGCCAGCTACGCGCTGCTGACCCACATGGTGGCGCAGGCCACCGGGTTGGGTGTGGGCGATTTCGTGCACACACTGGGCGACGCGCACCTGTATTCGAACCATTACGAACAAGCCCGCGAGCAGTTGGCGCGCGAGCCGCGCGCGCTGCCCACGCTGTGGCTGAACCCGGAGGTGACCGATCTGTTCGGCTTCCAGTTCGACGACATCCGCATTGACGACTACCACCCGCATCCGGCGATCAAGGCGCCGGTGGCGGTATGAGGCCGATGGCGGGCGCTGCGCTGCGGGCCGCACTGCTGATGGTGTTGCCGGCAGCAGCACAGGCCGCCGCGCCGTCCGTGCCGCTGGCCACACAGGTCAACGCGCAGATCGTGCAGCGGCAGGTCAATGAAGGCGTGGCCGCCATGGCCGGTGCCTCCGGCGCGGGCCTGATGCCGCGCGATCTTCCTGCTGCCTGTGAGCCCGTCATGCGCGGTGCGGTAGCGGGCATGTCCGCCGAGCTGGTGCGCTTCATGCAGGGCGCCTTCAATGATCCGGTCTACCAGCGCACGTTCGAGCAGCAACTTGCCCAGGCGTATTCGCCGGTGCAATTGCAGGCGTTCCTGGACCGTGGCGCGGCCGGCGACCTCAATGCGTTGAGCGCCGAGGTGATGTCCGCACCTGGCCTGCAGGCTGCGCAGGATGCCCATCTGGCCCACCTCACCGAGCAGGCTGATCAGGCAATGGAGGCCGATCCACGTTTGCAGAAGGCATTGGCTGATGTGCGTGCCGCGCAGGAGCGCTGCGACGTCGTGCGCATGGAAACGGACGAATGAAGCTCTCGCTGATCGCGGCCCTCGACCACGACCATGGCATCGGCCATGCCAACCAGCTGCCTTGGCAGCTGCCCGATGACCTCAAGCGTTTCAAGGCGTTGACGATCGGCAAGCCCATCCTGATGGGCCGCAAGACCGCGCAGTCGCTGGGCCGCGTGTTACCGGGCCGCCCGAACCTGGTACTGACCCGCTCGGGACAGGTGCCGTTCGATGGCATGCAGGCGGTGGCCTCCATCGACGAAGCACTTCAGTTCGCGGCCACGGCCGGCGCAAGCGAACTGTGCGTGATCGGCGGCGGCGAGATCTACCGCCTCGCCATGGCGCAGGCCACCGACCTGCACCTGACCTGGGTGGATACCCGTGTCCAGGCCGATACCCATTTCCCGCCGGTCGACCCGCAGCTGTGGGTTGAAACTGCGCGCGAGCACCATCCCGCAGATGCGAAGCATCCGTTTGCGTTCGATTTCGTGGATTACACGCGAAAGGCGTAACAGCAACAGCCTTCGCCTGCGACGGTCTCTGGCTTGGCCCACGCCGGCTCTCGACGCCTACGCTGCCAGATTCCGAACAGATAAGGCTCGTTCGCGCCTTGCTCGTGCACGCAATCCTGCGTACACGGCAAGACCGGGGTTGGGCGTCCTGCCCAACCCGCGCGGCACATGCGCCGCGCCCATGGCGCTCTACGCTCCCGCAAACCCACCGCCGCCAGCCCAGTGCAGATACGTTCGCAGGCCAAGGCTCTTAGCGGTTCACGGCTGCAGCCAGGCAGGGCCTGGCGCTACGGATCACGCGGTCGTCGGGGTACCGTCGCCCGCATTCCCCGCTGGCTCACGCGCACGACGTGGCTGCTGTTGCTGTTGATTCTGGCGCTGCCCACGCGGCGGGCGACCATTGCCGTTGTTTCCCGGATTGCCTTCGCCGGCCGGACGCCGTGCCGGTGGGCGCGGCGGCGTCACCGGCTTGGGCACATCGCGGCCCGGCACCTGCACCACGCGCAGTTCTTCGGTATCCAGCTGCAGCGCCGTGAGCTTGCCGCCCCAGACCGCGCCGGTGTCGATCGCATGCACGCCCTGGGTGATCGTCAGGCCCAGCGCCGACCAGTGCCCGCACACGATCTTCAGATCGCGTTCGACCCGGCCCGGCACCTCGTACCAGGGATAGAGCCCCTGTTCCTGCGTGCCCGGCGTGCCCTTGTCCTCGATGCCGATCCGCCCGCGCGGCGTGCAGTAACGCATCCGCGTGAGCAGGTTGATGATCGCCCGCGAACGGTCGTAGCCGGCCAGCCCGGGCGACCAGCCCGGCTTGTCGCCGTACATGTTGCGGAACAATTTACGGTAGCCGCTGCCGTGCAGCTGCGCCTCGACTTCGCGCGCGTGCTTTTCGGCCAGCTGGGTGGTCCACTTCGGGGCCAGGCCCGCGTGCACCATCATCCAGCCCAGTTCGCGGTCTACGTGCACCAGCTTCTGCAGGCGCAGCCATTCCAGCAGCACATCGCGGTCCTCGGCCTGCACGACCCGCAGCAGGTCCGGGTTGACCTTGCGCTGCTCTTCCTCGGTGCGGGCACCGACGGCCAGCAACGACAGATCGTGGTTGCCCAGCACCACCACGCTCTGGTCGCGCAGCGAATGCACCAGCCGCAGCGTTTCCAGCGATTGGCCGCCACGGTTGACCAGATCGCCACAGAACCACAGTCTGTCCACCGCCGGGTCGAAGCGGATCTTCTCCAGCAGACGCTGGGTCACGTCGTAACAGCCCTGCAGGTCGCCGATGGCCCAGACACTCATGCGTGCGCCTCCATCAGTGCAGCGTGCGCGGAATGGTCAACACGAACGGCGCGATGGGGGCGGCGAACTCGGTGCCATCGTCGGCCACCATGTCGTAATGCCCCTGCATCGTGCCGTGCTCGGTTTCCAGCATGACACCGGAGGTGTAACGGAAGTCTTCACCCGGGCGCAGGCGCGGCTGCTCACCGATCACGCCATCGCCGTCCACGTGCTCCACCCGGCCGTTGCCGTCGGTGATTCGCCAATGGCGGGCCACCAGCCGTGCAGCGACGCGGCCGCCGTTATGGATGCGGATCGTATAGGCGAACGCAAAGCGCCCATCCTCGGGTGTGGACTGGTCATCCAGGAAGCGCGGGGCGACCTCGACGGAGATCGCATAGTTTGCAGCGTCGTTCATGCGGGCAGTTTAGAGGGAGTTTCAATCTTCCGCGCGCGGCACGTTGGCCAACGCGATGAACTGCGCCACTTCCAGCTGTTCGGCGCGCGCATCGCTGCGTACCCCGGCGGCCTCGAACTGCTCGGGCGTGACCACCCCGTTCAGTGCGTTGCGCAGTGTCTTGCGGCGCTGGCCGAAGGCGGCCCGGACCACATCGGCAAAGCGACGCCGGTCCAGGATGCCGACGCTGGCCGGATCGCGCGGAACCAGCCGGACAACGGCCGAATCGACCTTCGGCGGCGGCCGGAACGCGCCCGGAGGTACCACGAACAGCGAGGTGACCCTGCACCAGGCCTGCAGCATCACACTGAGGCGGCCATAGACCTTGCTGCCCGGTTCGGCGGCCATGCGGTCCACCACTTCTTTCTGCAGCATGAAGTGCATGTCGCGGATCACCGCCGCGTGCTCCATCGCGTGGAACAGGATCGGCGAGGAGATGTTGTAGGGCAGGTTGCCCACCAGCCGGATCTGGCCGTCGCCGGCCAGCTCGGTGAAATTCACCTGCAGCACGTCGCGGTGCACGATGGTCAGTTCGCCCAGCGGTGCGGCGGCGGCGGTCAGCGGCGCGATCAGGTCGCGGTCGAATTCGATCACGGTCAGGCGCGGATGGCGGCGCAGCAGCGGCAGGGTGATGGCGCCCTGGCCCGGGCCGATTTCGACCAGGCGGTCGTCGTCCTTCGGGTTGACCGCCAGTACGATCTTGTCGATATAGGTGCGATCGGCCAGGAAGTGCTGGCCCAGCTGCTTTTTGGCCGGCGCGGTAAATCCGGCGGCAGAGGGAGAATACGGGGAAGTCATGGCACCAGTGTACGTTGGCACGCCAGCCGGGCACACAACTGCGTGGCCGCGAGCAGGCTGGAGGGGTCGGCAATGCCGCGCCCGGCCAGGTCCAGCGCGGTGCCGTGGTCGACCGCCACGCGGGGGTAGGGCAGGCCCAGGGTGATGTTCACTGCCTGCTCGAAACCGCTGTATTTGAGCACCGGCAGGCCCTGGTCGTGGTACATCGCCAGCACCGTGTCGAATCCGGCCAGCTTCTGCGGCAGGAAGGCGGTATCGGCCGGCAGCGGCCCGACCAGGTCCATGCCCTCGGCGCGCAGCTGCGCCAGCAAGGGAATGATCAGGTCCAGCTCTTCACGGCCCAGGTGCCCATCCTCGCCCGCGTGCGGGTTCAGGCCGAGCACCGCGATCCGCGGCGCGGCGATGCCGAAGGCTCCCCGCAGTGCGTCATGCACGATCCGCAGCGTGCGCGCCAGGCCATTGGTGGTGATGGCATCGGCCACCGCGCGCAACGGCAGGTGGGTGGTGGCCAGGGCCACGCGGACGATGTCGTTGGCCAGCATCATCACCACCTCCACCCGGGCCTGGTCGGCCAGCAGCTCGGTGGTGCCGCTGTAGGCGATGCCGCCCTGGTTGATCACCGCCTTGTGCACCGGGCCGGTCACCACCCCGTGCAGGCGGCCGTCCAGGCAGGCCTGGCCGGCCTGCAGCAGGGCGCCGATCACCGCGCCGGCGTTGGCCGGGTCGGCCTGGCCGAAGCGTGAGGGGGCCGCATTGCGCACCTCACGCAACGGCAGATCGCCCGGCTGGCGGGCGATGGCGTCTTCAGGCAACAGGTTCAGCGGCAGCGACAGCGCTGCGGCGGCCGCCCGCAGGGTATCCGGGTCGGCGAAGGCCAGCAGCCGGCAATCGGTGCGCGGCTGCTGGATCAGGCGAAGGCAGAGTTCGGGGCCGATCCCGGCGGGCTCGCCCGGTACCAGAGCGAGCTGCGGGATCATCGCCAGTGCCTCAGGGCTTGGCCGGTGCCGGGTCGGCTGCCGGAGCCGCTGCTGCGGCAGTGCGCAGGTCCACGTAGGCTTCGCCACGCAGTTCCTGCAGGTACCGGTTGTACTCTTCTTCCAGCTTGCGGCGACCGATGGTCTCGCGGATCTGGGCACGCTTGTTGTCGGTGCCCGAATCCGTCTGGCGGGTCGCCACGCGCTGCACGATGTGCCAGCCGGCGTCGGTACGGAACGGCTGGCTGACGCCACCGTCGCTCAGACCGGACACCTGCTTGCCGAAGTCCGGGCCGAAGGCATCGACCGGGAACCAGCCCAGGTCGCCGCCCTGGCCCTTGCTGTTGCTGTCTTCAGACGACGCCTTGGCTTCGGTCTCGAAGTCCACGCCACCGGCGATCCGCGCACGAGCCGAGTCGATCTTGGCCTTGGCGGTGGCATTGTCCTGCTGGTCGTTGACCCGGATCAGGATGTGCCGGCCGTGGTACTCGGTGATGGTCTGGCCGCCGGCGGCGGCGCTGGCATCGCGCACTTCCACCAGCTTCAGCAGTTGGAAACCGCTCGGGCCACGCAGTGGGCCAACCACGTCGCCGGCTTTCATGCCGGTCATCATCTGCGCGAACGCGCCGGGAATTTCATCCAGCGAACGCCAGCCCAGGTCGCCGCCTTCCAGCGCGTTGGGGCTGTCGGAATAACGCACCGCCGCGGCATTGAAGTCCAGTTCGCCCTTGTCCAGCAGTCCCTTGACGCCTTCGACCTTCTTCTGGCCGGTGGCGATCTGCTCGGCGGTCGCGCCTTCGGGTAGGGCGATCAGGATGTGGGCCAGGTGGTACTGGGTACCGGCGGTGGCTTCCTGCTTGAGCGCGGCATCCACTTCACCTTCGCTGACGCTGATGCGGCTCTGCGCGAAGCTCTGGCGCAGGCGCTGCACGGTGATCTCATCGCGGACCGAGTTGCGGAAGTCGTTGAAATCCACGCCGTCGGCGGCCAGGCGCTGGCGCAGGGCGTCCAGGTTGGAGCCGTTCTGCTGGGCAATGGCGTTCAGGGCCTGGTTGAGCTCCTGGTCGCTGACCTTGATGCCGCTGCCTTCGGCCCGCGTCACCTGCAGCTTGACCAGCACCAGGCGTTCGAGCACCTGGCGGCTGAGCACGTCATCCGGCGGCAGCTGGCCTTCACGCCCGGCGTACTGGGCCTTGATGTTCACGATGGCACGGTCCAGCTCGCTCTGCAGCACGACATCCTCGTCGACGATGGCGGCAATGCGGTCCAGCGACTGGGTCTGCTGGGCCAGCACCTGCAGCGGTGCGGAGACGGTGCTGACCGCGATCAGGGAAGCGAGTAGGACGGGGAAGGTCTTGGTCATGGGATCAGGTTCGGATCGTAGTCTTCGCGCGTGGGGGCGCCCGTGTTGGCGGGCGGCACGAGATAGAGGTCGTCTCGGTAGTAACCGAGAATAGCACGGCGCAAAGTGCGGTCCGTGTTCTGGCCGACGGAGCTCAGGCCCTTGAGCACGAACTCGATCTGGAAGGAATTGTTCAGTTCACCCTCGCGGTTGCGCACGTAGCGGCGGGCCAGGGCGCGTACCGCAAGGCAGCAGCTGTCCCACTGCACGCCGCCGATGATTTCCAGCGGCGCCTTGTCCTCGATGGAGTAGTAGTAGCGGCCCACCAGGCTCCAGGTTTCGTTGATCGGGTACAGGAAGGACAGGTCCACCTGTTCCAGCAGGGTGCGTTCTTCCTTGGTCGCGGTGCTGGGGGCGGCCGTATTGAGGCGGTGGCGGTAGGTCAGGTTGACGATGCCGTCGTTGGACATCAGGTAGCGCGCGCGCACGCTGGCCAGGTCCTCGCGCTTGTACTTGGGGTCCCACTGGTAGGTGGCACCCAGGTTCCAGCGGTCGTTGATGGCGTAGTTGGCGTCGGCGATCCAGGCCGACTTGCCCTGTTCCACCTGTGAGGTGGCCCCGGGCAATGTCACCCGCGAATCGTCGAAGTACAGGATCTGGCCGATGCTGCCGGAGAAGCGCTCGCGGCCGGTTTCCTGGTTGATGAAGCGGGTGCTCAGCGCCATGGTCAGCTGGTTGGCGTCGTTCTGGCGGTCCGCGCCGGTGTAGCGCGAATCGCGGAACAGCTGGCCCCAGCTGAAGGTGAAGTCGCGGGTATCGAAGATCGGCAGGTCGCTCTGGTCGCGGTAGGGCGTGCGCAGGTAGAACAGGCGCGGCTCCAGCGTGTGCAGGTACGAGGTGCCGCCGATGGTGGTCTCGCGATCGAAGAACATGCCCGCGTCCAGGCTGGCGATCGGTACGCTGCGGTGCGGCGAGGTATCTCCGCGCAACTGTTCAGGGGTCGCCGTGGCCGGATTGATGCCCGCATCGCGCAGCGCCCGGAGGCGGGTCTGGTCGGCAAGCCCGCGGTCCAGCTCGTAGGCCGTGTAGCGGTAGGCCAGGGTCGGGGTGACATACCAGGAAGCGCCGGCAAACGGTAGCGATACGTAAGGTTTCACGTCCAGTCGCGAGCCGTTGTAATAGGGCGTTACCACGCCGTTGCGGACGTAGTCGCCATCGGGCTGCCTGACCTTCTGGTTGACGTCGTCATGGGTGAAGTGGACGGCCTCGGCGTACACCCCCACTTCCAGCCATGGCAGCAGCGGCTTGTCCCAGGTACCGAACAGCCTGGGTTGGCGCGCGTACGGCAGCGAGGACTCGGTCAGGGTGTAGTCGGTCAGCTGCCAGTAATCGGCCATCAGCCCGCCCCGCCAGTTCTCGCCGGTGCCGTAGATGCCGGCCTGGCTCTGCAGGCTGGAGGTGGTCACCCCCAGCAGCTTGCTGGAGAAATCCTCGGTGTAGCGCTCGTCGCTGACCCAGGCGATATTGGCGCGGGCCTGCCAGGTCCGGTTGACGCTGTGGTAACCCGAGTACTCGACCTGGCCACGGTCCCTGTCGCGCAGCTTGTCATTGGGCAGGTAGGCGGTCTGCAGTTCGCCACGGCCGCCGTCGTAGAGATAGCGGAACTCGTTGTCGAGCATCAGGCCGCGCTTGCTCATGTAGCGCGGGGTCAGGGTGTCGTCGTAGTTCGGCGCCAGGTTGAAATAGATCGGCTGGGCGTAGTCGAAGCCGTTGCGCCCGGACATGCCCAGCTGCGGGTAGAGCAGGCCGGTCTGGCGGCGGTCGTCGATCGGGAACTTGAAGTACGGCGCCCACATCACCGGCACGTTGCCGATGCGCAGCACCGCATTGCGTGCCGTACCGAAGCCTTCTTCGTTGTCCACGTCGATCTGCGGTGCCGACAGTTTCCACACCGGCTGCGAGGGATCGCAGGTGGTGTAGGTGGAGCGGTGCATCTGGCCCACCGAGCCCTGTAGGTCGATCGAATCGGCGCCGCCGTGGCCCCGCCGGTCCACCAGCTGGTACTGGATGTCACTGATCTTGTGGGTGTCCGACTCCTGGTTGCCTTCGGCGCGCTTGGCGGTCATCCGGATCGACGAATCCTGGTAGCGCACATTGCCTTCGGCGATGTAGTTGCCGCTTTCGGTGTCGAAGCTCAGTTGGTCCGTGCCCAGGAACTGGTCGCCGCGCTTGAGCGCCACATTGCCCTGGTACTGCGGCACGGTGCTGGTACCAAACAGCGCGTCGCCTTCGATATCGGTGGGTTGCTGGTCGCGGGTTTCGGCCGCGGCCTTGTCCGCTACAGGGGCGTCCTGGAAGACGGGCAGGACATCGGTCACCGGGCACAGGCCCCAGTTCACCGGTTTGTCGTCGGCCATGGCCGGCAGGCAGATGGCGATGCTCAGGGGGAGAGGCAGCAGGCGGAGGGCTCGGCGCACGCGGGATTCGGATTCGGACGAAAACGGATCGTAGCTTGCCCCATCCCTTGCATAGGGGCAATGAAGGCTTGCCGCGAGCAAGGGTTCAGGTTCATTTGAAACCCGGTAGCGCCGGCCGTTGGCCGGCCCTCAATCACAACATCGCGCCCACGTGCGCGACCGAGCATTCGGCAAGCGCCTGCAGGTCATATCCGCCCTCCAGCATGGACACCACGCGGCCGCCACCATGGCGACGGGCGAGGGCGCGCAGCTCGGCGGTGATCCAGGCGAAGTCATCGGTTTCCAGCATCAGGTCGGCCTGCGGATCGCGCAGGTGGGCATCGAAGCCGGCCGAGATCAGCAGCAGCTGCGGGCGGAAATCATCGATGGCCGGCAGCATCTCATCGGCCCACGTGTTGCGGAAGCGGAAGCCCCCGCTGCCCGGTGGCAGCAGGATGTTGAGCAGGTTGCCGGCGCCCCGGTCACGGCGCAGGCCCGAATTGGGGAACAGCCCGGCCTGGTGGGTGCTGTAGTAGGCCACGCGCGGATCGGCCACGAAGATGTCCTGGGTGCCGTTGCCGTGGTGGACGTCGAAATCGACCACCGCGATCCGCTCCAGTCCATAGCGGTCACGCGCGTAAGCGGCCGCGATGGCGATGTTGTTGAAGAGGCAGAACCCCATCGCCGTGCTTGCGGTGGCGTGGTGGCCGGGCGGGCGCACCGCGCAGAACGCCACCGGGTCCTCACCCAGCATCACGGCATCGACTGCCGCCACGCCGGCGCCGGCAGCATGCAGCGCGGCGCTGGCCGAGCCGGGCGAGGTCATCGTGTCCATGTCGATCAGGCGCAGCGGCTCGGTCTGGGGCGCCAGCACCCGATCGATCAGCTCACTGTCGTGCACGCGGGCCAGTTCGCCGAACTTGGCCGGCGGCGCCTGGCGCCAGTCCAGCTGGTCGGGGTAGGCGGCGCGCAGGGCATCGAGCACCACCTGCAGGCGTTGGGGGCATTCGGGGTGGCCGCTGCCGGGATCGTGTTGCAGACAGGCGGGATGGGTGAAAACCAGCATGCGGGCAGGGTTCCGGGGCGGTGGGCGGCTCAGCCGTGGCGGCGGGTGTGCTGCCAGAGGACCTCGCCGTGGCCGTCGGCGCGGGCGAGTACGCGGGCCAGCACGAACAGCAGGTCCGACAGCCGGTTGAGGTAGTGCAGCGCCTCGGCGCGTACCGGTTCCTGGCGGGACAGGGTGACGGTTTCGCGCTCGGCGCGGCGCACGATGGTGCGGGCCAGGTGGCAGCGCGCGGCGGCTTCGCCGCCACCGGGCAGGATGAACTCCTTCAACGCGGGTAGATCGGCGTTGTAATGGTCCAGCTGGCGCTCCAGGGCTTCGACGTCGGCCGCGTGGATTGCCGCATGCCCGGGAATGCACAGCTCGCCGCCCAGGTCGAACAACTGGTGCTGCACGGTCGTCAGCAGCGCGCGTACGTCCTCGGGCAAGGGTACCGCCAGCAGCACGCCCAGCGCCGAATTGGCCTCATCCACCGTGCCGAAGGCGTTGACCCGGGCAGCATCCTTGGCCACACGGCTGCCGTCACCGAGCCCGGTGCTGCCGTCATCGCCGGTGCGGGTATAGATGCGCGACAGCCGGTTGCCCATGCGCGCCGGGCTCAGTGCAGCGCGTCGCGGCGGGCCTGCAGCAGCTTGACGACCTGTTCGGTGGCCAGCTGCAGCGCGGCCGCCAGGCCGACGTAGATCGCCGCGGTACGCAGGTAAGGCAGGAACCAGTCCGCATAGTTCCGCGCCCAGCCCTGCAGGGTGGGCGTGGCGACCACGTCGCTGGTCCAGTAGAAGCCGCTCTGGGCGAACACGTGGCAGACCGCCACTGCCGCCACCAGCAGCGCCGCTGCCTTGGCCAGTGCGGTCCAGTCCGCGCTGCGGTAGCCCCGGCGCAGCAGCGCGCCACCGGCCCACATCGCGAAATAGGCCGGCACCAGCAGCGCGGTACCCGGCGACACGCAGTAGTGCTGCCAGTAGCCGATGCCGCTGGCACGGATCACCAGCACGTCGATCACGATGGCCAGCACCATCAGCAGCGGGAAGGCCCAGCGCGTCCAGCTGCGCAGATGGAAGCCGGCGATGAAGAACACCGCCCACGACGCGTCGGGGATCGCCGCGAAATGATTGACCCGGGTTGCCGCCATCAGCAGCACGAGCACGAACAGGATGAAGGCGCGTTGGGCGGTGGTGGTCATGGGGGCAGGCGTTGGGAATCCAGCGTTCATTCTAGCGCCTGCCGCCACGGGGCGTAGCCGGGCCGCACGCACTATCATGGGCGGCATGAGTGAACGTCATGACGTAGTGATCGTGGGCGGCGGCCTGGTCGGCGCCAGCCTGGCCATTGCCCTGGACCGGGGCGGCCGCGATGTCGGGCTGGTCGAGGTTGCCCCGGCTGGCGCGCTGCCGCCGGTGTTCGACCAGCGCAACCTCAGTTTCGCCGCGGCCACGGTCAACGCCCTGACCGCGCTGGGGGTGATGTCGCTGCTGGGTTCGGCGGTTGGCCCGATCACCCGCATCCACGTCAGCCGCGCCGGTGACTTTGGTCGGGTCCAGATGGATGCTGCCCAGTACCAGCGGCCGTGGTTCGGTCAGGTAGTGATGGCGCGCGATTTTGGCCAGGCGCTGGAAACCCGCCTGCAGACCCTGCAGCAGCTGACCCGCTATCGCCCGGCGCGTTTCGTGCGGCTGGGTGCCACGGTCGATGGCTATCGCGAGGTGGTCATCGCCGACGATGCCGGCGAGCGCACCCTGCAGGCGCGGCTGGTGGTGGGCGCCGATGGCACCCGCAGTGGCGTGCGCGAGGCGCTGGGCATCGGCGTGGACGAACATGATTTCCAGCAGACCCTGTTCGTGGCCCGCGTGCGCTCGGCGCGCGCGCCGGACGGCACCGCATTCGAACGCTTCACCGACACCGGCCCGACCGCCCTGTTGCCGCGTGGCGACCGCCACTACGGTGTGGTGCACGGCGTGGCCCGCGACCAGGCCGATGCGGTGATGGCGCTGGACGACGCGGCCTGGCTGGCGCGACTGCAGCAGGCCATCGGCTGGCGCGCGGGGCGCCTGTTGGAAAGCGGCCCACGCAGCGCCTACCCGCTGGTGCAGGTGCTGGCGCGTGGACGGGTGGGCGAGCGCGCGGTGCTGCTGGGCAATGCGGCCCAGACCATCCATCCGCTGGGAGCGCAGGGCTTCAACCTTGGCCTGCGCGATGCGCTGACCCTGGCCGAGCTGATCGAAACGGCCGAGGACGTTGGCAGTGATGCGCTGCTGCAGGCGCACGTGGCGCGCCGGGAAGAGGATCGCCGCCAGACCATCGCGTTCTCCGGCGGGCTGGCGCGGCTGACCAGCAATCCCGCGCCCTTGATGCGCCCGCTGCGCAGTCTCGGGCTGCTGGCGGCGCAGGCTACCTCGATGCAGTCGATGCTGGTCGGCGGTGCCATGGGCTTCCGCGGCGAGGTCCCGGCGTTGTGCCGTGGAGCCGGCGCATGAGCCGGCGCGCGCGCGATGTGATCGTGGTGGGCGGCGGCGTGGTCGGTGCGGCCTGTGCGCTGGCGCTGGCCGATGCCGGGCTGGAGGTCACGCTGGTGGAAGGCCGCGAGCCAACGGCGTGGCAGCCGCAGCAACCTGACCTGCGCGTCTATGCGTTCGCACCGGACAACGCGCAGCTGCTGCGCGCGCTCGGGGTGTGGCCCTCGGTGCTGGCCGCGCGCGCCTGCGCCTACCGGCGCATGCGGGTCTGGGATGCCGCTGGCGGGGAGGAACTGCAGTTCGATGCCGACCGGCTGGGCCGCGAGCAACTGGGCTGGATCGTGGAGAACGACCTGCTGGTGGACCGGCTGTGGGCCGCTTTGCCCGTTGCGGGCGTGCAGCTGTGCTGCCCGGCGCGGGTGGAGGCGCTGGAGCAGGATGCCGCCGGCGTGCGCGTGCGACTGGAGGACGGGCGGCGGCTCGACGCCGCGCTCGCCATCGCCGCTGACGGCGCGGACTCGACCCTGCGCCGCCTGGCCGGGCTGGAGGTCAGCCGGCAGGACTACGGCCAGCGCGGGGTGGTGGCCTATATCGATACCGAACTGGACAACCAGGCCACGGCCTGGCAACGCTTCCTGGTCACCGGCCCGCTGGCGGTACTGCCGGCCGGCCCACGGCGCAGCTCCATCGTGTGGACGTTGCCCGATGCCGAGGCCGAGCGTGTGCTGGCACTGGACGAGGCCGCGTTCAACGTGGAACTGACCCGCGCGTTCGGGGGGAGGTTGGGGGCGATGACGCTGGCCTCGCGCCGTGCCGCCTTCCCGCTGCGGCGGCAGCTGGCCAGTGCCTATGTGGCCGGGCGTGTGCTGGCCCTGGGCGATGCGGCGCATGTGGTGCACCCGCTGGCCGGGCAGGGCGTGAACCTGGGCCTGCGCGATGTGGCCGCCCTGCACGCGACGGTCGTGCGTGCGCAGCAGCGGCGGCAGGACTGGGCATCGCCCGACCGCCTGCAGCGCTGGGCCCGCGAACGTCGCAGCGAGAACACGATGTCCGCTTACGGTTTTGACGCAATCAACACTATTTTCTCCAATGACGAGATGCACCTGACCCTGGCACGCGGCTGCGCGTTGGGCAGCGTGGGCCGGTGGCCACCGCTGGTGTCGGCATTGTGGAAGCGCGCGGCGGGACTGTAAGCCGAGGAGATCGAAATCTGGAAGTGGAACGAAGCGGCACGACGCAGACTGCGGCGCGGCTGCCGTTGCCCGGCCCCGGCAATCTCGCCGCGCCTTCCCCCTTTCCGGAATCCCCCTTCATATGGAACTGCCGTCCCTCGTCCGTCCTCTGCAGCCGTCGTCGGCGCACAGCACCATGGCCGGCGCGCCTCGGGTCCCCGGCGAACTCAAGTGGCAGCTCACCAGCGTACGCAACAGTGGCATGGCCTTGAATTCGCCGCAGGACATCGCCGCAGGCACGCGCACAGCGGAATGCCCCGCGCCCAGGATTGTCTCCCAGGCTGAAAAAAAGGTGCCGGCCGAGCTGCGGAACGAGGGCCCGAGCGCCAGCTGCGAGGAGGCGCTGAAGCGGTTGATGTCCAGGAAACAGGGCCGCCCCCTGAAAGAATGCCTCATGGCCAACAAACGCAGCCAAGGCTGAGGCGCGCCCACGGTCGTGGCGCAACCGGCCACGGGTGATCGAATCTTGAAAGTTGGTGGCCTCCATGTTTCAGCAGACTGGGTAGGTCTGGATGCGTCTCACCGCAATTGGGTGTGGACGCATCTCTCCCTTCTCCGAGGAAGAATCATGAGCATTGCCAAGGTTCTCAATCAGATTTTCCGGCCGGCCTCCGTCAACGCTGAAAAGACCGTGCGTGCGATCGTTGCCCATCCGGAGGCGGCCGCCAGGGGTTTTGACGGGCTGCTTACGCACATCAACAACAAATGCCACCCGTTCGGCATCGGGTGCCGGGGTCAGGAAGGCTTCCAGGCGCAGACGAACCTCGACAAATTCGTTCGCTCGCAACGCGTCGCCGCGCCTACCGAGGGCCAGGCCAAGCTGCTGTTGAACAGCCTCAAATCCCTGCAGCGCGACCTCGAGAGCCAGCGCCGCCCAGCTCAGTTGGCCTCCGGAGCACATGACAGCTGGAACAATGACCGCCTCAGGCAATTGAACCAGGCGCTGGAACTGACCCGCAGTCTGCAGCATTTCCGGGGGCCCACTACGGGCTGAGGCGTTCTCAGGGCAACAGCCAGCCCTGCAGCTGGCTGCGGTCCAGGCGGCCGCGGTGCAGCGTATCCAGCGACTTGAATTCATCCGCCAGCGCGGGATTGGCCTGCGCTTCTTCCCGGCTGATGTAGCTGTCGCCATCGATATCCAGCGACTCGAACGCGAAACGATACTGCCCCACCACGCTGTCGGCCTGCACCGAGCGCACCGTGACCGTGGCTTCGCCTGCGGTCGGCGGCAGGGTCACCGCGTGGGTGACCTCGCCGCTGGACAGCGGCTGGGTGCGCACGCTGACCGGATTGTCGCGCAATGCCTCACTGGTGGCCGGCGCAGGCGTGCGCACCTGCGCCCACGCGGCCATAGGCAACAGCGACAGCAGCAGCGCTGTGCGGAGCACCCGGATCATCGCCCGCTCCAGGCCAGCACGGTGATCTCCTCGCGGTCGTGGTAGAGCTGCTTGGCGCGCACGGTGAGCGGTCGGCCCGCCTGCGCTTCGAACAACTCCAGGCACAGGCGGGTCTCGTCCCAGCGCTTCTTCATCGGCAATTTGAGGTTGAAGATCGCATGCCGGCACCAGCCCTCGCGGAACCAGGTGGCCATGCGTTCGGCCACGCGGCGCGGCTGCTCGACCATGTCGCAGACCATCCAGTCCAGCGGCGCCTCGGGCTGCCAGTGGAATCCATCGGCGCGCAGGTGCTCGACCAGGCCGGTTTCCAGCACGTGCTCGCGCAGCGGTCCGTTGTCCACGCTGATCACGTGCATGTGCTGGCGGGTAAGTACCCAGGTCCAGCCACCGGGCGCGGCGCCCAGGTCGGCCGAGCGCATGCCGGGCTTGACCAGCTGTTCGCGTTCTTCCGGGCTCATCAGGGTCAGCAGGGCTTCGTCCAGTTTCAGGGCCGAGCGCGACGGCGCGTCGGGCAGCAGCTTCAGGCGTGGAATGCCCAGCGCCCAGGGCGCGCTGTCGCGGGTGTCGGCCACGCACACGAACGCATGGCGGCCATCGACGAACACGAGGTGCAGGCGCGGCAGGCTGGTGTTGGGCTTGTCGGTGAGCAGGCCGGCCTTGCGCAGCGCCGGGCGCAGCGCATTGCCGAAGGCGCGGGCCAGGCCGGCCAGCGGCTTGCCTTCGTCCGAATCGGGATGCTCCACCCACATGTCGCCAAAGCGCTGCTGGCCTTCCAGCGCGGCCAGGATCGGGGTGATCCGGTCGGTCGGATCCAGTTCGCGCAGTTCGGCCAGCACCACCAGCTTCTGCCGGGCAAAGATCAGCGAACGCCAGGGCAGCGCCTTGGACAGCGCAGCGCCCTCGTCGGTGGCGAACAACACGTAGCCATCGTTGCGCTGGGTGCGGGCGTAACCGGCAATGTTCGCGTAGGCGGCGCGCTCGGCAAGCTCACCGGCCAGTTCGGGCTCGAAGCCCTGCCGGCACAGGCACAGCAGGCCGCTCATCGCGGCACGCCCGTGGCGTGGGAATCAGTAATGCGCACCGTTGATCTCCCCGTACTGGCGCAGCACCGCGCGCGCGGCATCGCGCTCGATGTCGCGCACGACCTCGATGCCGCGCTTGTTGAGTTCACCGATCCAGTCGGCCGGCAGCGGGCCTTCATCGAACGGGGTCAGTTCTTCCACGTCCTGCGCGCTGGCACCGATCAGCAGCCGGTCGATGCCGGCCCAGATGGTGGCGCCGTAGCACTGGCAGCACGGCTGCGAGGAGGTGGCCAGGGTGATCGGCGACAGCACGTCGTTCAGGCGCGGGGTCTGCAGGCGCTGCTGGGCCAGCATGTAGGCCATGTTTTCTGCATGCGCCAGCGAGGTGCTGTGCGGCACCACGCGGTTGACGCCGGCCGCGATGACGCGGTCGTCCGGCCCGAACACCACCGCGCCGAACGGGCCACCGGTCTCCGCCTCGACATTCAGCCGCGACAGCTCGATGGCCAGCGTGACCTTGGCGGCATCGCCGGGCCAGGCGCGGGTCAGGTCGATCTGGTCATGGATCCAGGCGGGCAGGGTGAGGTGGACTTGCGCGTACAGCATGGGACAGGCCTTTCGAATGCGGTGGGGCTTACGCCGACCAGGTGTCGCGCAGGGTGACGCTGCGGTTGAAGACCGGTGCGGCGGTGGTGTGGTCGCGGCGATCAGCGACGAAGTAACCGGTGCGCTCGAACTGGAACGACTGCTCGGGCGCGGCGGTTGCGGCGGCCGGTTCGACGTAGCCGGTGACGGTGCGACGCGATTCGGGGTTGAGGTAATCGCGGTAGGTCTTGCCTTCGGACTCGTCGTCCGGGTTCGGCACCGAGAACAGGCGGTCGTACAGGCGGATCTCGGCCGGCACGCCATGCACGGCACTGACCCAGTGGATGGTGCCCTTGACCTTGCGGTTGGCGCCTTCCATGCCCGGGCGCGATTCCGGATCCAGCCAGCCACGCAGTTCGGTGATGGTGCCGTCGGCATCCTTGATCACTTCATCGCAGCGGATGATGCCGGCACCACGCAGGCGTACTTCGCCACCCGGCACCAGGCGCTTCCAGCCCTTGGGCGGTACTTCGGCGAAGTCTTCGCGCTCGATCCACAGTTCGCGCGCGAACGGCACTTCGCGGTTGCCGACGGTGTCGTCCTTGGGATGGTTGGCGAAGGTCAGCGTTTCGGCATGGCCCTCGGGCAGGTTGGTCAGTATCAGCTTGACCGGATCGACCACGGCCATGCGGCGTGCGGCGGCACTGTCCAGGTCTTCGCGCAGCGCGCCTTCCAGTACGCTGAAATCGATCATCGAGTTCTGCTTGCTGATGCCCACGCGTTCGGCGAACAGGCGCATCGCCGCCGGGGTATAGCCACGACGACGCAGGCCCTGCAGGGTCGGCATGCGCGGGTCTTCCCAGCCATCGACCAGCTGTTCGGTGACCAGCGCCATCAGTTTGCGCTTGCTCATCACGGTGTAGTTGATGTTCAGGCGCGAGAATTCGATCTGGCGCGGTTTGGCGGCTTCGCGCGGCAGGCCGCGTTCGACCAGCGGCGCGGTCAACGCGTCGTCATGGGCGAAGTCGACGTTGTCCACGCACCAGTCGTACAGCGGGCGGTGGTCTTCGAATTCCAGCGTGCACAGCGAGTGGGTGATGCCTTCGATGGAATCGCCCAGGGCATGGGCGAAGTCGTACATCGGGTAGATCGGCCAGGCGTTGCCGGTGTTCTGGTGTTCGACGTGCTTGATGCGGTACAGCGCCGGATCGCGCAGGTTGATGTTGCCGCTGGCCATGTCGATCCTGGCGCGCACGGTGCGCGCGCCATCGGGGAACTCACCGGCGCGCATGCGGCGGAACAGGTCCAGGTTCTCGTCCACGCTGCGGTCGCGCCAGGGCGAGGGGCGGCCGGGTTCGGTCAGGGTGCCGCGGTAGGCGCGCACTTCCTCGGCCGACAGGTCGCAGACATAGGCCTTACCGTCGCGGATCAGCTTTTCGGCGGCCAGGTAGTAGGCGTCGAAGTAATCCGAGGCATGCCGCAGTTCGTTCCAGGTAAAGCCCAGCCAGCGCACGTCGTCCTGGATGGCGGCCACGTACTCGGGGTCTTCCCTGGCCGGGTTGGTATCGTCGAAACGCAGGTTGCACACGCCGCCGAACTCACCGGCGATACCGAAGTTCAGGCAGATCGACTTGGCATGGCCGATGTGCAGGTAGCCGTTGGGCTCGGGCGGGAAGCGCGTCTTGATCGCGGCATGCTTGCCGGCGGCCAGGTCCTCGCGGACGATCTGACGGATGAAATCCCGTTTTTCGTGGGTTTCCGGAAGGGCGTCGGTGGGGGCGGCAGTAGGCTCGGACATGATGCGCAGGCAGAAGGCAGAAAGATCGCCAGTCTATCGCGTCCGGCCGTTGGCCGGGCGCGATAGACGGTAGCCCCGGCCGTTGGCCGGACCACGCACGCCTTCCACCGTTCATGAGGGCCGGCCAACGGCCGGCGCTACCGAATCCCTCCTTCATCGTGTTCATCCGTCCGGCGTATGCTGGCTCGAATCCCCGCGGAGCCCCACCCATGCACGTGATCTACCAGGCCGACAACCTGTTCGACGCCCATCTGGTCAAGCACGCGCTGGAGGCGGCGGGAATTCCCGCCTTTGTCTTCGGCGAGTCGCTGCTGGGCGGGATGGGCGAGCTGCCGCTGTTCGGGGTGCTGCGGGTGTGCGTACCGGACCTGGCCAGGCCTGAGGCCGAGCAGATCGTGGCCGGGCTGGACTTGGGCGGCCCCCAGGACGACCCCATATTGGACGGTGACGAAAGCGCCGGTCTGTTGCCGGCCTAGGAGAGCGCCATGTTGGGGATTGCCAAGGGCCTGTTGGGTATTGGAGCGTTCAAGCAGCGCCTGCCACGCCCGGAAGAGGCACTGGCCGGCCGCGAGCACCCGCTGCCGCTGCACAACCAGCACTATGTGAACAGCCATCCGCTCAAGGACGGCTTCGCCGGGCTGGAGCGCATCCGCTTCGCCATGGGCTGCTTCTGGGGCGCGGAGCGCAAGTTCTGGACCCTGCCGGGGGTGTATTCGACGTCAGTCGGCTATGCCGGCGGGGTGACCCCGAACCCGACCTACGAGGAAGTCTGCTCGGGCCTGACCGGGCACACGGAGATCGTGGAGGTGGTGTTCGACCCGGCGATCATCCGCCTGGGCGAGCTGCTGCAGGTGTTCTGGGAGAACCACGATCCCACCCAGGGCATGCGCCAGGGCAACGATACCGGCACCCAGTACCGTTCGGCGATCCACGCGACCAGCCAAGCCCAGTACGACGCCGCGCTGGCCAGTCGTGATGCCTACCAGCAGCGTCTGGCCGACAAGGGCTACGGTCCGATCACCACCGAGATCGCGTTCCCCGCACCGGCGTACTACTACGCCGAGGACTACCACCAGCAGTACCTGGCCAAGAATCCGAACGGCTACTGCGGCATCGGCGGCACCGGCGTCAGCTGCCCGATCGGCGTGGACGCCTGATCACAGCCTCGCTTGATTGCCCGATTGCCCGATTGCATGCGATCCCGTAGAGCCGGGCTCTGCCCGGCTGCTTCACGCTTTCCGGCGAACAGCCGGTAGCCTGCGCAGGGTCCGGGCAGGGCCGGCGGGTGCGGGTTTGCGGGACACGCCGTAAACCCATCCCTGGGGGCTCGTAGAAAACATCCATGTTTTCTACGGTCCCGCAAACCCGCCCCCGCCGACCCTCGACGGTGGTTCGGTGGCCACTGGAGAAATCAACGGCGACCGCAACGGCGAAAGCGTTTCCGTTTCATGGTCATGCGTTTCCGTGCCGATCAACATCGATGGCAGTCGTTTGGGAACCGACCTGCCGACTCCCGGCCGCCCCTGCGCGTAGAACTGAGGCGCCGGCTCTCGGCGAGGACACAAAAAAACGGGACGGCTGCAATCAACGCAAACCGTCCCGCTTTTGTACTAAACGGAACCGAACTTACAAACGCTCGCGAATCGTCTCCCGCAGCGCTTCCAGATCCTTCGCGAACGCATCGATACCCGCCGCCAGCTTCTCGGTCGCCATCGGATCGGCGGCCAGATCGGCAGCGAACGTCGCCGCGTTGATCGGCGTCACATCGACCGATTCCGCCGCACCCGCCACCAGCTTGCGCGGCAGCTCGCCGTGGTCGGCGTCCAGCTTTTCCAGCAGGTCCGGGGAGATGGTCAGGCGGTCGCAGCCGGCCAGCGCTTCGATCTGCGCGGTGGAGCGGAACGAGGCGCCCATCACCACCGTCGCCGAACCGCGGCGCTTGAACTCGGCGTACACGCCGCGCACGAACACCACGCCCGGGTCGGCATCGATGCTGGCCGGGGCCTGGCCGTTGGCCACGTACCAGTCCAGGATCCGGCCGACGAACGGCGAGATCAGGAACGCACCGGCCTCGCTGCAGGCCAGTGCCTGGGTCGGGTTGAAGATCAGCGTCAGGTTGCAGTCGATGCCTTCGGCCTGCAGCCGGCGTGCGGCTTCCACGCCTTCCCAGGTTGCCGCGATCTTGATCAGTACCTTGCTGCGCGGCACACCGGCTGCTTCGTACATCGCGATGAACTGGCGCGCCTTGGTCACCGTTTTCGCGGTGTCGTGCGCCAGGTCCGCATCCACCTCGGTGGAAACGCGACCCGGCACCAGCGTGCTCAGCAGCGTGCCCACGCCCACGGTCAGGCGGTCGGCCACCGCATGCACGATGGTTTCGCGCTCGCCCGTCTGCGTACGGCCCCAGGCCAGTTCGCGATCGATCAGCTCGGCGTAGACCGGCAGGTCCAGCGCCTTCTTCACCAGCGTGGGATTGGTCGTGCAGTCGACCGGCTTCAGGCGCTTGATCGCCTCGTAGTCGCCGGTATCGGCGACGACCACGGACAGATCGCGCAGCTGCGAAAGTTTGGACGGGGTTGCGGTGCTCATTGCGGCTCCTGGAACGTTACCTGGGCCCTGCGCGGCGCGCGGCAGGGATGATCAAATCCGGGGGTTGTGGACGGCAGTCACCCGCAGGCGCAGCTTGCGGCCGCCAGGTGCATCCCAGTCCATGGACTGGCCAACGGCAAGACCCAGCAGCGCAGTGCCTACCGGTGCCAGGATGGAGACCTTGCCCTGGTCGACATCGGCTTCGCGCGGGTAGACCAGCGTCAGCTCGTGCTTGTCGCCGTGCACCTCATCTTCGCATTCCACCCGCGAATGCATCATGACGACACCGTCCGGCATCTGTTCCGGCGCCACCACGGTCGCACGGTTCAGTTCCTTGCCCAGTGCCAGCGCGGCGGGGGTGCTGGCAACGGCAGGCGAATCAAGCATGGCCTCCAGGCGGTCCATGTCGTGGCTGGAAACGGTGATGGAAGGCGGCAGGCCGCTGGCGGTGGACATCTGAAACTCCTTTCGATTATGGAAGACCCATGCAAAAGGCGGCGCCAGCTGGCACCGCCTTGTTCTATTGTGCTGCCTATCAGCGGCGGATGCGACCCGGGCCCGGGTCGCCCCGCTACGGCCGGTTCAGCGTGACCGTCAGACCCGCGGCTGGCGCGCGCGCGGGCTGTCCGGTGCGCTATCGCCGGTATCCAGCAGGAACAGGGCCTCCGGCAGTCGTTTGAACTGTTCGGCCAGCTGCTCCAGGAACCCGGTCATGGCCGAACTGCGCCGCCAGGCCATGGCAATGCGCCGGCTGGGCCGGTCATCACCCTGGAAATCGAGCAGGCGGATGTTGTCCGAGCGCGGTACCGGCGGCTTCACCGACAAGGTCGGCAGCAGCGTGATGCCGACATCGGCTGCAACCATCTGCCGCAGCGTTTCCAGGCTGGTGGCGCGGAACTCGGATTTCTCGTTGGCACCGAACAACCGGCACACGGCCAGTGCCTGGTCGCGCAGGCAGTGCCCGTCCTCGAGCAGCAGCAGCTTCTGCGAGGACAGCTCCTGCACATCCAGGTGGTGGCGTCGCGCCAGCGGATGCTGGCCGGAAACGGCGAGCAGGAACGGTTCCTCGAACAGAAACTCGGCGTGCAGCTGGTCATCGTCCAGCGGCAACGCCAACAGCGCCGCATCCAGCCGGCCGTCGCGCAGCCGGTTCAGCAGTTCATCGCTTTTTTCCTCGACCAGCAGCAGCTCCAGTTGCGGAAACCGGCTGCGGATGTTGGGGATGACATGCGGCAGCAGGTACGGGCCAAGGGTGGGGAAAATGCCCAGCCGTACCGTGCCCGCTTCCGGGTCGCGGCTGCGCCGCGCCGCTTCCTTCAGTTGTTCGATTTCGGCCACGATGGAGCGTGCGCGTGCGGCCGCTTCCAGCCCGGCCGGGGTCAACATGACCTTGCGGGGCGAGCGCTCCACCAGCGGCAGTCCCAGCTCATCCTCGAGCTTGCGGATCTGGGTCGACAGCGTGGGCTGGCTGACGAAGCAGGATGCCGCCGCTCGACCAAAGTGGCGATGGTCGGCCAGCGCCACCAGATATTTCAGATCACGTAGGTTCATTTCCTTGTACCTCTAGACGGTAATGGACCGGGTGATGGCGTGGTTTACCCAGCAGGTAAAAAAGTTCCCCGCAAGCGGGGAACCGGACGTTTCAGGCAGCTTCGGCGACAGCGCCGCTGCTC
Source organism: Stenotrophomonas sp. AB1(2024) (assembly GCF_037482345.1). Lineage (NCBI taxonomy): Bacteria > Pseudomonadati > Pseudomonadota > Gammaproteobacteria > Lysobacterales > Lysobacteraceae > Stenotrophomonas > Stenotrophomonas sp. AB1(2024). The sequence continues at coordinate 1,197,485 of NZ_JBBHKO020000001.1, read as the reverse complement.
TTGGGAACGGTAGTGCGGATCAGGTGATCAAAAGCGCTCAGCGCTGCGGTAGAGCCGGCGCCCATGGCGATGATGATCTGCTTGTAGGGTACGGTTGTGCAATCTCCTGCGGCGAACACGCCCGGAACACTGGTCTGGCCCCGGTCGTCAATGACCACTTCGCCGCGCGGCGACAGCGCCACCGAGTCCTTCAGCCACTCGGTATTGGGCAGGAGGCCGATCTGCACGAAGATGCCTTCCAACTCGACCCGGTGGGCATCGCCGCCGGCGCGGTCCTTGTAGACCAGGCCGGTGACCTTCTGGCCGTCGCCCAACACTTCCTGGGTGAGGGCGCTGGTGATGATGGTGACGTTGCCCAGGCTGCGCAGCTTCTTCTGCAGTACCTCATCGGCGCGGAGTTTCTCATCGAATTCCAAAAGGGTCACATGCGTCACGATGCCGGCCAGGTCGATGGCGGCTTCCACACCGGAGTTGCCGCCACCGATCACCGCCACGCGCTTGCCCTTGAACAACGGGCCATCGCAGTGCGGGCAATACGCCACGCCCTTGTTGCGGTACTGGTCTTCACCGGGCACGTTCATCTGGCGCCAGCGCGCGCCGGTGGACAGGATCACCGTGCGCGACTTCAGCGATGCGCCGTTCTCCAGTTTGATCTCCACCAGGCCATCGTCGCCGGCCGGCACCAGGCCGCTCGCGCGCTGCAGGTTCATGATGTCCACGTCGTATTCGCGCACATGCTGTTCCAGCGCCATGGCCAGTTTCGGACCTTCGGTTTCCTTGACCGAGATGAAGTTTTCAATCGCCATCGTATCCAGCACCTGGCCACCGAAACGCTCGGCCGCCACGCCGGTGCGGATGCCCTTGCGCGCCGCGTAAATGGCGGCTGCCGCGCCGGCGGGGCCACCGCCGATCACCAGCACCTCGTACGGCGCTTTGGCGGCCATCTTCGCCGCGTCGCGCTTGGCCGAACCGGTGTCCAGCTTGGCCACGATCTGCTCCAGGCTCATGCGGCCCTGATCGAACACTTCCCCGTTGAGGTACACGGTGGGCACGGACATGATCTGGCGCGCTTCGACTTCGGCCGGGAACAGGCCGCCATCGATCGCCACGTGCTGGATGCGCGGGTTCAACACCGCCGCCAGGTTGAGCGCCTGGACCACGTCCGGGCAGTTCTGGCAGGACAACGAGAAATAGGTTTCAAACCGGTATTCGCCTTCCAGCCCCTGCACCTGTTCGATCACTTCGGCGGTGGCCTTGGACGGGTGGCCACCCACCTGCAGCAGCGCCAGCACCAGCGAGGTGAACTCGTGGCCCATCGGCAGGCCGGCGAACGCCAGGTGGATGTCCTGGCCCGGCGTGGTCAGGGAGAAGGAGGGGGTGCGTTCGGCGCCGTCGCGGCGGATCTCCAGCGTGATCTGGGCGGACAGGCTGACCAGGGTCTCGAGCAGCCCCAGCATCTCCTGCGACCTGGCGCCCTCATCGGCGTGCGCGGTGATCTGGATCGGCCGGGTGACGCGTTCCAGATAGGTCTTCAGCTGGGACTGGAGGTTGGCATCCAACATCGAATAACTCCTTGATTCAGGCAAAGGAACGGCGTCGACGTACCGCTACGGTACATCTGGGCGGCGTAGGGGTGAACCGAAGCGGGCGCGGGCGCACCGGCTTGGATTCACCCCCACTCCCGTCGAAACGGGAATGGGGATGAGGCGTTGCGGTTAGATCTTGCCGACCAGGTCCAGCGACGGGGTCAGGGTCTTTTCGCCTTCCTTCCACTTGGCCGGGCACACCTGGTTCGGGTTGGCGGCGGTGAACTGGGCAGCCTTCAGCTTGCGCAGGGTCTCGGAGACGTCACGGGCGATCTCGTTGGAGTGGATCTCCAGGGTCTTGATCACGCCTTCCGGGTTGATGATGAAGGTGCCGCGCAGGGCCAGGCCTTCTTCGGCAATGTGCACGCCGAAGGCGTTGGTCAGCTGGTGGGTCGGGTCGCCGACCAGCGGGAACTGGGCCTTGCCGACGGCCGGCGAGGTTTCGTGCCACACCTTGTGCGAGAAGTGGGTGTCGGTGGTGACGATGTACACCTCGGCACCGGCCTTCTGGAACTCGGCGTAATGATCGGCGGCATCTTCAATCTCGGTCGGGCAGTTGAAGGTGAAGGCGGCCGGCATGAAGATCAGGACCGACCACTGGCCCTTCAGGGTGCTGTCGGAGACCTTGATGAACTCGCCATTCTGGTAGGCGTTGGCTTCAAACGGCTTGATCTGGGTGTTGATGAGCGACATCGATGTTCCTCGTGGTGAAGGGGATGGGTGAAGCAGCCAACACAGAGTAGCGGCTCGCTTTCGATAAGGACAATGAATTGATTTCATCCATGCGATAGATGCAGTCTATTGAAGTGGCCTGATCCTTGAATGAATGTCGTAGGCTATTCATAAATAAGCTGTTGTTTTGTAAGAATTGTTGTGGATTTTCTGGTCAGGGCGCTGATAGTCGTTGCTTATCCGCGCGATCGGGAGGCTGAACAGCCTTTCAGCGCTGGCAGGCCGCTGCGACATCCGGTCGCGGTGGCCGGCCTGTGCCGCCATTGGCCTACACTGCGCCCCCACCGTCGCCCAGGCCCGCCATGACCGCCGCCCCGCAGGAGATCCGACAGCTGCTCGCCGCCGCCGCCCGCGACCTGCCCGGGGTGGAGGGCAGGCACGAAGCCGAACTGCTGCTGCTGCATGTGCTGGGGCGCGAGCGCGGATGGCTGTTCGCGCATGCCACCGACGTGCTCGATCCGGTCACGGCCGAAGCCTTCGCCGCCCTGCTGCAGCGTCGCATCGCCGGTGAGCCGGTGGCCTACCTGCTCGGCCGCCGCGGTTTCTGGACACTGGACCTGGCCGTCAGCCCGGCCACGCTGATTCCCCGCCCGGAAACCGAGCGGCTGGTCGAGCTGGCTCTGGAGCGCCTGCCGGAAGGCGTGCCGCTGCGGATTGCCGACCTGGGCACCGGCAGTGGCGCCATCGCGCTGGCCCTTGCCAGTGAACGCCCGCAGGCTCACGTACTGGCGACCGACATGAGCGCGGCGGCGCTGGCGGTGGCCGCCGGCAACGCACGCGCGCATGGGCTGGCCAACGTCGCATTCCGGCGGGGTTGCTGGCATGCGCCGCTGGCCGGCGAGCGCTTCGACCTGATCGCCAGCAATCCGCCCTACATCGCCAGCGACGACCCGCACCTGGCGCGGGGCGACCTGCGCTTTGAACCTGCCACTGCGCTGGCCTCCGGGCACGATGGGCTGGACGACATCCGCCTGATCATTGCCGGCGCGCCCGCGCATCTGCAGCCGGGCGGTTGGCTGCTGATGGAGCATGGCTGGGACCAGGGCGAGCCGATCCGCGCGCTGCTGGCGGACGCCGGGTTTGTCGAGGTCGACACTGCCGTCGACCTGGAGCAGCGTGACCGGGTCAGCCTGGGCCGGTGGCCGGCCACGCAACGGTAGAATGAGCGACCGCGATTCCACTGGAGCTCCACCCATGCGCACGCTGTACCCGGCCATCACCCCTTACGACGTTGGCAGCCTGAAGGTCGACGACCGCCATACGCTGTACTTCGAACAGTGCGGTAACCCGGAGGGCAAGCCGGTGGTGATGCTGCACGGCGGGCCCGGCGGCGGCTGCAGCGACAAGATGCGCCAGTTCCACGACCCGGCCAGGTACCGCATCATCCTGTTCGACCAGCGCGGTGCCGGCCGTTCCACCCCGCACGCCGACCTGGTCGACAACACCACCTGGGACCTGGTGGCCGATATCGAAAAGCTGCGCGAGCACCTCAAGGTGGAGCGCTGGCAGGTATTCGGTGGCAGCTGGGGCTCGACCCTGGCGCTGGCTTACGCGCAGACCCACCCGCAGCGGGTGACCGAACTGGTGCTGCGCGGCATCTTCATGCTGCGCCGCTGGGAACTGGAGTGGTTCTACCAGGAAGGCGCCAACCGCCTGTTCCCGGATGCATGGGAACACTACCTGGCGCCGATCCCGGCAGTGGAGCGCCATGACCTCATCTCCGCCTTCCACCGTCGCCTGACCAGCGACGATGAGGCCACCCGCCTGGCCGCGGCCAAGGCGTGGAGCGTGTGGGAAGGGGCGACCAGTTTCCTGCACGTGGACGCCGACTTCGTGAACAGCCATGAAGACCCGCGCTTCGCGCTGGCGTTTGCGCGCATCGAGAACCATTACTTCGTCAACGGCGGCTTCTTCGAGGTCGAAGAGCAGCTGCTGCGCGATGCGCACCGCATCGCCGACATCCCCGGCGTGATCGTGCATGGCCGTTACGACGTGGTGTGCCCGCTGCAGAACGCGTGGGAGCTGCACAAGGCGTGGCCGAAATCGACGCTGGAGATCAGCCCGGCGTCGGGCCATTCGGCGTTCGAGGCGGAGAACATCGACGCGCTGGTGCGTGCTACGGATCGGTTTGCGGGTTGATCTTTGCCTGATCTTCAACGCGTAGAGCCACGCCCTGCGTGGCTGCTTTTTCCAACCGCACACAACCATGTATGGGGGCTGCCCGGCGACCGCCCCAGCACGTAGCAACTGAAGCGCTGCTGTTGGCGGAGACGGTGCAGCCAGGCAGGGCCTGGCTCTACAGGCGCAGCAACTGCGGTTGCAGAACTGAAAACACACGCGCCAACCGCTCTGCCCAGGCTTGCTGCCCGGCAGCATCGGCAATCAGGTCCTGGCGGATTTCAAGCTCCACATGCAGCAGGCCGCGGCCTTCGCCATGCACCGGCACCGCGTAATCGCTGGTGCTGTTGACCGAGTAGGGTTCGTTGTCGCCCACCACCAGGTCGCCCTCATCGCGCAGTGCCTGCAGCAACGCATGTGCAAAGCGCGTGTCGCGGTGGTACAGCACGCCGGCGTGCCACGGCCGCGCCACGCCGTTCATGCACGGGGTGAAGCTGTGCATCATCACCAGCAGGGTCGGGCGCTTGGCGTCGGCGCGGGCCGCCAGCTCCGTCTCGATGCGTGCGTGGTACGGCACATGGATCGCATCGATGCGCTGCCGTCGCTGGACGTCGGACATCCCCGCATTGCCCGGCACTACGGTGCCGTCGCTGGCCTCGGGAATCAGCGTCGGCGAAGCCAGCGGCCGGTTGCAGTCGATCAGCAGGCGCGAATAGGTCTGCTCGATCGCCCAGGCGTCCAGCCGCGCCGCCAGCGCTCGCGTAACCCCGGCAATGCCGATGTCCCAGCCGATATGCCGGTCCAGCTCCGCCTGCGGCAGGCCCAGACCGGCCAGTGCCCGGGGCACCTGCTGGCCGGCATGGTCGGCCAGCAGCACATAGGCAGACGTACCGTGCGCCCGGTGAACGGTGTAGATGTCCGGATCATCGCCGCCAAGCAGCGCCGACACTGCCTGCGTGCCCGAATCAGCCACGCGCGGTGCCATCCAGATGGTGTTCGATCATCCACAGGCCGGCCCACAGCTTGGCATCCAGCTCATAGCCCTGGCCCATCTTCTCCACCAGCCATGCCGCCGCGCGGGCGCGCGGAATTTCATGCACGGTAATGTCCTCGCTGGCGTCGCCGCCGCCATCGCCCACTTTGCGCAGGCCGGTGGCGCGCACGAAGGCGATTTTTTCGCTGCTGGCGCCGGAGGAGGTCGGGCCGATCATCAGCACTTCGGCATGCTCGGCGGTCCAGCCGGTTTCTTCTTCGAGTTCGCGGACTGCCGAGACCTCGATCGATTCGCCCGCGTCGATATCGCCGACCAGGCCGGCCGGCATCTCGATCGTGTTGGCCTGCAGCGGTACCCGGAACTGCTCGACGAACAGCACGTTGTCGTCGGGGGTAACGGCGATGATGATCGCGGCCAGGCCGCCGGCATGGGTGCGTTCGCTGTATTCCCAGCTGCCGCGTACGACCATGCGCTGGTACTTGCCTTCGTAGACGACCTTCGGGGCTTGCGTGTTGGGGCTCATGCGAACTCGCTGGCGGGTGGGGAAACATCGGAAATGCCGGCGGCGGTGAACAGCCGGCGCCGGGTCAGTGGGCCCAAGCGCAGGGCCTCGCACAGGCCCTGCAACATCTGCGGGTCGGCACTGGAACGGCTGAAATCGGCCTGGCTCGCATCCAGCGGCGCATCCAGCGCGATCGTGGTCAGCTGCCGCCACAGCAGCGCGTGCTCGCGCTGTTCGCGCAGCCGCACCGCCATCTGGGCGGCGCCGCGCAGGCGCAGGAACGGCACTTCGTCCAGGCGCTCGTACAGCGTGTCCAGGCTGCCGAAATGGGCAAGCAACACTGCAGCGGACTTGGCGCCCACCCCGGTCACCCCCGGGATGTTGTCGACCGCATCGCCACACAGCGCCAGGTAATCGGCGATCTGGTGGGCATGCACGCCATGGCGGGCCTTGACCCCAGCCATGCCCCAGCGCTGGTTGCGCGCGTAATCCCATTGCTCGTCATGCTCGAACAACAACTGCGAGAGGTCCTTGTCGGCCGACACGATCACCCCGCGCATGCCGGCCGGGCGGCGCGCGTGCAGCGCGCTGCCGATCAGGTCATCGGCCTCGTACTCATGGTGTGCCAGTACGGCCAGGCCCAGCGCGCTGCATAGCGCCTTGCAGTGCGCGAACTGCCGGCGCAGTGCATCCGGGGCCGGGTCGCGGTTGGCTTTGTAGGCTGCATACAGGCTGTGCCGGAAGCAGCTGTCCAGTGCCTCATCAAAGGCAATGGCGATGTGCTGCGGCCGCTCGCGCTCGAGCAGGTCCAGCAGGAAGCGGGCAAAGCCGTGCACCGCGTTGGTCGGCCAGCCCTGTTGGTCCTGGAACTCGTCGGGCATCGAATGCCAGGCCCGGAACACGTACAGGCTGGCATCGACCAGATAGAGAGGCCTGTGCACTCAGCCCACCCAGTCCTGCAGCAGCGCGGCCGGATCGGGGCGTTCGCGTTCCGGCACGCGGGTCCTGGGCGTGCCGATATGGATGAAGCCGGCAATGCGTTCATGCCCGGCCAGGCCCAGGTGGGCGTGCACGGCCGGGTCGAAGGCCATCCAGGCGGTCAGCCACTGCGCACCGAAGCCCAGCGCCTGCGCGGCCTGCAGCAGGGCGAAACAGACACAGCCGGCGGTCATCAGCTGCTCCTGTTCGGGCACCTTCGGGCTCGGCGTGGGGGCGGCGATGACCGCGATGATCAGCGGCGCATGCGAAAAACGCAGCCGGTCTTTTTCCACCTGCGCGTCGGATGCAGTGGGGTCGCGCTCGCGGCTGCGCCGGGCCAGGAACTCGCCCAGTTGCAGGCGGGCGTCACCGGTGATGCGCAGGAAGCGGTAGGGCACCCGCTTGCCGTGGTCGGGCACGCGCACGGCCGACACCAGCATTCGTTGCAGGGTGGCCGGGTCAGGTCCGGGCGCACCCAGTTGCAGGACGGGAACCGAACGGCGGGCGTCCAGGGCTTGCAGCGCAGGGGAGTCGAGCATGGGGTCTCAGTCAGGCGTCGTGGTGTTCCCGATTATAGTCGGGGCAGTTTGTGACTCGACTTGGGGCAATCTCCGGCCCATTTGCGACAAACCGTGATGAACCGCACTTAATTAATGGCAATCCTTCACGTCGCTGTACTCGCTTCCCACCGACGCTGGCCTTACGATACAAGGCCTGCCGGCACCCGGGTCTGAGGTTCAAAGTGCGGACTGTTTCACTGTCCCTGACCGGTGGGCCGTCCTACCATCCGTGTGCTGGTGTCTTGGGGACGCCGGTGCCCGTTGTTTCCATGTTGCATTCTGTGCCTGCGAGGGTGGGGAGCCTTTTCGCATGATCGCCACGCCCAATGTACCGGGGCAGCCGGGTCGCGACCCGGCGCTGTTGAAGCTTGCGCGCGAAGCTGCCCTGCCGGGGCTGGCCGAGTCGTTTGCGACCGTGCTTGCCCGCTTCGACGACGTGTTGTTCGACCGTGCCGGCACCGCCGGCGCGTCGCAGCTGTTGTTCCTGGATGGCATGCGTGAGCTGCGTCGGCGCCGCGAGGACATCGTGGCCGGCTTCCGTGGGCACCTGATGCGGGCCTGGGACGCGCTGGAGCGTGCCGATCCATTGTCGGCCGAAGCCACCTTGGCCGGCCAGGTCGAAGAAGGGCTGAGCCTGGTCCCTGAACACGTACTGGAATCGCGGTTGGCGGTGCGCAACTTCGCCACCGTGCTGCTGCGCGACTGGAAGCCGGTGCTGGGCCGGCTCGACCGTCGCCTGGGCTGGATCGCCGGTGGACTGGAGTTGAGTGCCGATTCCAATCCGATCAGCCCGGAACATATCGGCGTGGCCATCCATGAGGCCTTCGCAGACTGTGAACTGGCGCCGGAAGTGCGCCTGGTGCTGATCAAGCTGTGCGAGCGCGACCTGCACGCGCCGATCGGCAAGCGTTACGAGAAACTCGACGAACAACTGGCGGCCGCCGGCGTGATGCCGCAGATGGCAGCCCCGCGCCGCGCCGCGCCGCGTCCGCCCTCGCCACGGCAGGAGCTGGACGAGCTGGTCGAGGCACTGGAAACCGAAAGCGGCGCGTCCGACGATGGTGCGGCGCCGGCCTGGGCCCGGCGTTTTGCCGACCGCTGGGCCGCCAGCCGCGGCCGCATGCAGTCGGCGCAGGCCGCACATGACCACGCCAGCGACGGTCCCGACGGGATGAGCGGCAACCAGGGCATGCTGCTGGAAGCGCTGCATGAGCTGCTGCAGCAGACCCGACATGTACGCGAAGACGCCACTTCTGCCGCCAGTGTGGCGGTGGGGCAGCAGCGCCCGCTCAGCCAGCGTGAAATGATGTCGGTGCTGTCGCTGCTGCAGGCCACGCCGAGTGCGACCCTGCGCGCGGCGATCGGCGAAGACGGCGAATCGCTGGCGCAGCGGTTGAAGAGTGAAGTGCTGTCCGGGGCGACCCGGCTCGGGGTGGATCCGGCGCAGGCGCGGTTGGACCCGCAGGATGAAGATGCGATCGACCTGGTCGGCATGCTGTTCGACGTGATGCTCGACGAGCGCGACCTGGAGGGGCGTTCGCGCGAGTTGATCGGCCGGTTGGTGGTGCCGTTCGTCAAGGTTGCCATGCTCGACCGCCGCATGTTCGTGCAGAAGACCCATCCGGCGCGCAAGCTGCTCAACTCCCTGGCCGAGGCCTGCGAGGGCAACACCGGCGAGAGCCAGGCCGAGCGCGTTCTGATGGGCAAGGTCGAAGAAATCATCGAACGGCTGGTGGCCGAGTTCAACGAGAACCTGGCCATCTTCCTGACGCTGGAAGAAGAGTTCCGCGACTTCCTCACACAGCACCGGCGCCGCATTGAGATCGCCGAGCGTCGTGCGGCCGAGACCCAGCGCGGGCAGGAGAAACTGGAAGTGGCGCGCACCCGCGCGGCATCCGAGCTGGACTGGCGGATCGCCGATATGGCGCTGCCGCAGGCCATCGGCGATTTCCTGCGCCAGCCCTGGCAGCACCATCTCACCCTGGCCGTACTGCGCGAAGGCGATGACGGTCCGTCGGTGAGTGAGGCGCTCGCCTTGGCTGACGGGGTGCTGGAAGAAGTGGCAGAGGCACGTCGCCAGATCATCGGCAAGCCGTGGCTGCAGGCGTGGCACCCGGTGCTGCGCAAGGTGTTCGCCAGCGTTGGCGTGCACGCCGATGGCGCCAACGCGGCCATCGATTCGCTGCACGACACCCTGCAATCCATCGCCGAATCGCGTCCGGAACTGGAGCGCGCGCTGCCTGAACTGCCGAAGGTGGCACTACCGGCCCCCCCGGTTGCGGACAGCGCTGGCGTGGAGCTGGGCAGCAAGGTGGATGTGACCGATTTCGACAACGCCGATGCCGACCGCTTCCGCGGGCTGGAGATTGGCAGCTGGCTCGATTTCGTCGACAAGGACGGCAAGGTCCAGGCCGGCAAGCTGTCCTGGGTCAGCCCGATCTCCCAGCGCCTGCTGTTCGTGAACCGCCGCGGCGTGCGCTTCTGCGTGGCTTCGCCGGAAGAACTGGCCGTCATGGTGCGCCTGGGCCGCCTGCGCGCGCACATCGACGATGGCGCCTTCGACAGCGCCATGCAGGGCGTGATCGATCGTCTGGACACCAAGGGCGCCACGGTTCACTGAGGTTTCCGTCAACGGCAACGGCAGCGTTTCGGTTGCTACGTGCCGGGGAGGCCGACGGGCAGCCCCCAGGGTTCACGGCGCCCCCCGTACCCCCGCACCCGCCGGCCCTGCGCGATAACCCGTCAGGCAATGGCTGTTCGCCTGAATGCATGAAGCTGCCGGCCAACGGCCGGCACCCAAGCGACGCCGGATTTCAAGCAGTGCTTCCAGCGGAAAGGTCTCCCACCCGACCAATCGGGTTACGATCTCACCACTTACCGCTGCTCGGGGACATGCATGGCTGTCGAGGTGTTGGGGGTCAAGGAACGTGCGCAGGGCGAACGACGCGTAGCGCTGACGCCGGAAACGGCGCGCAAGTACATCGCGCTGGGCGCCACCGTGTGGATCGAACCGGGCGCTGGGACCCGCGCCGGTTTCACCGACCAGGCTTACCTGGATGCTGGTGCGCAGCTCGCTGATGACACCCGCCTGGGCCAGGCCGACATCCTGCTGTGCGTGCAGTCGCCGGATACCGCGCGGCTGGGCCAGCTCAAATCCGGTGCCAGCCTGGTTGGCATGCTGCACCCGCAGGCCGATGCCGAACGCGCCGGCATGATCCAGTCGCGTGGGCTGCAGGCGTTTCCGCTGGAACGCCTGCCACGTACCACGCGTGCACAGTCCATGGACGTACTCAGTTCGCAGGCCGGCATGGCCGGCTACAAGGCCACGCTGATCGCCGCCCAGCTGGCACCGCGCTTCTTCCCGATGCTGACCACCGCCGCCGGCACCATCCGGCCGTCGCGGGTGCTGGTGGTAGGCGCCGGCGTTGCCGGGCTACAGGCCGTTGCCACCGCGCGCCGGCTCGGTGCGCAGGTGGAAGGCTTCGATGTGCGCCCGGAAACCCGCGAACAGATTGAATCGCTGGGCGGCAAGTTCCTCGATCTGGGGGTGAACGCAGTGGGCGAGGGCGGTTACGCGCGTCCGCTGACCGATGAAGAGCGTGCCGAACAGCAGCGCCGGTTGGGCGAGCACCTGCGGTTGGTCGATGTGGTGATCTGCACCGCCGCCGTGCCCGGCCGCCCGGCGCCGAAGATCGTCAGCAGCACGATGGTGCAGGGCATGCGCCCGGGCAGCGTGATTGTCGACCTGGCGGCCGAAACCGGTGGCAACTGCGAGGCTACCCGACCGGGTGAAACCATAGACGTAGGCGGGGTGACCGTGGATGGCCCACTCAACCTGGCGAGCCTGGGCGCGGTACACGCCAGCGAGATGTATGCGCGCAACCTCTACAACTTCGTCGCCCTGTTCGTGAAAGACGGCGCGGTCGCGTTCGATTGGGACGATGAGCTGCTGTCGAAGACACGCTGGATTGCGTAGGCGCGCGATGTTGGCCATCGCGCAGCCACGCAGGGCGTGGCTCTACGCCGCGGCACCGCATCCTGTCCCGTAGAGCCACGCCCTGCGTGGCTGCGCGGCACTGATCAACGCCTGGGCGGTGGCGGCGGGAGGTCCTTCACCGGATTGGCCTTCAGCCATTCCTGCCGTTGCTCCGGGGTCATGGTGGACCAGCGCTCGCGCAACGCGTCACGCTGTGCAGGCGTCATGCCGCGCATCTGCGCGAACAGCGCGCGGGCCTGCTCGCGCTGTTCCGGGCTCATGTTCTCGAAACGGTGGCGGCCACGCCGGGCCAGCTCGCGCTGTTCCGGGGTCATGCTCTGCCAGCGCTGGCCATGCTGCAGCATGCGCTCGCGCTGCGGCGGCGGGGCGTCGTTCCAGCGGTCACGCACCGGCGCGATCAGCGTATCGCGCTGCTGCGGGGTGAGCTTGTCCCACTCCGGCAGCGTCGAGGTCTGCGCTGCGCTGGCCGCGCTCAGCGACAGCAACACCAGCGCCAGGGTCAGTCGCGGTTTCATGTTCACTCCATTGCCAGGTCGGTGGCGCCCAGCCACAGGTACAGGTCCGGATTCTCGTCGAGCACGTCGCCGCTGTCATCCGCGGCCACGCCCGCCATCTGCACCGGCGGGGCCACCGGCGGACGGGCGGTGAAACTGATGCCCAGGCCGAGCGCCACCACCAGCGAACAGGCGGTGGCCAGCCACCAGCCGTGCGCTCGGGCCCGCTGGGGTGCGTGCCGCGCGGCACGCAGGCGCGCCAGCGTGGCCGGGGAGAGCTGGGTCACCGCGTGCGCGTGCAGCTGCGCCAGGGCGGCGTCATCGGGAAGGGTGGGGGACACGGGGCGGCTCACAGTTCGATCTCCAGGTGCTGCTGCAGCGCCTGCCGGGCGCGCGAAAGATGGGTCTTGACCGCGCCTTCGCTGCAGCCCATGGCCGCTGCGGTGGTGGCGCCGTCGAGCTGCTGCAGCACGCGCAGGGTGAAGGCCTCGCGCTGGCGTGCGGGCAGTTCGCGCAATGCCTTGACCAGCGCGGCGTACTGGTCGCGCTGCTCATGCGCCTGGGCCGGGCCCGGGCCAGGATCGGCCCAGTCGATGTCGTGGTCGCCGGCCAGCTCATCGCTGCTGCGCCAGAACCGCAGCCGGAAGCCGCGGCGGCGCTGCAGGTCCACCACCCGGCGGCGCAGGATGCTCCAGAACAGCGGCGACCACTCGCTGGCGGGCTTGTCGCGGTAGGCCAGCATGCGCAGCATCGCGTCCTGCACCGCATCCAGCGCATCGTCGCGCTGGCGCAGCCCGGCCTCGGCGAAGCGGAACGCGCGCGGGCCGATTCCGGCCAGGAACGCGTCCAGCGATACCGGCAGCGCGGTTTCGGCATCGGCATCGTCGGCCAGGGTCGGCAGGGAAGGGCTCACCAGCACAGGGTAGCGCTCGCACAGGGGGATACGGTGAGAACGCACCAGCGCGGTATCGGTTGACCGCCCTGCAGAACGGTTCAGCGCATGGTTATGATGCACGGGACGGGATGACCGCCGGGAAGAGGGACAGCAATGAGCGACGGGTTCGTGGCGTTGTACATCTTCATGTTGGCTGCGATTGCAGGCCACGTGATCATTTCGCGGGTGCCGGTGATCCTGCATACCCCCCTGATGTCCGGGTCCAACTTCATCCATGGCATCGTGCTGATCGGCGCCATGGTGGTGCTGGGCCATGCGCAGACCCCGCTGGAGAAGATCATCGGCTTCATCGCCGTGGTGCTGGGCGCGGGCAACGCTGCCGGTGGCTACGTGGTGACCGAGCGCATGCTGGACATGTTCAAGCCCAGCCAGAAGCGCGACGCCGGGGAGAAGGCACCTTGAACGTCACCACCGCGCAACTGCTGCAGTGGCTGGTGCAGGTGAGCTACCTGGTCGCCGCCACCCTGTTCCTGCTGGGCCTGCAGCGCATGGCCTCGCCGATGACCGCGCGCAGCGGCATCCGCTGGGCCGGCCTGGGCATGCTGATCGCCACGGTGGCGACTTTCTTCCTGCCCGATCTGCACAACGTGCCGCTGATCCTTGCAGCGGTGGCCATCGGTACCGGCGTGGCGTGGTGGTCGGCCAAGCGCGTGGCCATCACCGACATGCCGCAGATGGTGGCGCTGTACAACGGCATGGGCGGCGGTTCGGCAGCGGCGATCGGTGCAGTCGAGCTGCTGCGCTTCTCGTTCCTGGCCAACCGCGATACCAGCCACTGGAGCGCTCAGGCCATCGCCGAACTGAGCGCGCGCCAGCCGTCGGCCACGGTGCTGGCGCTTGCCGTCATCGGCTCGGCGATCGGCGCGGTGTCGCTGTCGGGCTCGATCATTGCCTGGGCAAAACTCGACGGGCGCCTGGACCGGCGCGTGACCTTCCCCGGCCAGCAGGCCTTCAACCTGCTGGTCGCGGTGGCGATGGTCGTGCTGGGGACCTGGGCGGCGGTGAGCCTGAGCCCGGTGGCGATCATCAGCTTCTTCGTGGTCGCCCTGGCGCTGGGTGTGTTGATGACCCTGCCGATCGGCGGCGCCGACATGCCGGTGGTGATCTCGCTGTACAACGCGTTCACCGGCCTGGCGGTGGCCTTCGAAGGCTACGTGCTCGGCAACGAGGCGTTGATCATCGCCGGCATGATGGTCGGCGCGGCCGGTATCCTGCTGACCCGGCTGATGGCCAAGGCGATGAACCGGCCGATCAGCGGCGTGCTGTTCTCCAACTTCGGTGGTGGCGGCACCGCGCAGGAAATCACCGGCGCGCAGAAGCCGATCGAGGCCAGCGACGTGGCCGCGATGCTGGCGTTTGCCGAACGCGTGGTGATCGTGCCCGGCTACGGCATGGCCGTGGCGCAGGCCCAGCACAAAGTGTGGGAACTGGCGCAACGCCTGATCGAGCGCGGGATCAAGGTGAAGTTCGCGATCCACCCGGTGGCCGGGCGCATGCCGGGCCACATGAACGTGCTGCTGGCTGAAGCGGGCGTGCCGTACGACCTGATCGCCGACATGGACGACATCAACCCCGAGTTCCCCACCACCGACGTGGTGCTGGTGATCGGCGCCAACGACGTGGTCAATCCGGTGGCGCGCACCGACCCGGCCAGCCCGATCTACGGCATGCCGATCCTGGACGTGGTCAACGCGCGCAATGTAGTGGTGATCAAGCGCGGCAAGGGCACCGGCTTTGCGGGCATCGAAAACGCGCTGTTCTACGCCGACAACGCGCGGATGCTCTACGGCGATGGCGCCGGTGCGGCCAGTGCGTTGGTGAGCGAGCTCAAGACCCTCGATGGCGGGCATTGACCGCACGTGGCGCCGGGGGCCAGGGCCGGCCAACGGCCGGCGCTACGAATTGTTACGTGCCCATTGAGATCTGGATCAATCGCCCGGTAGCGCCGGCCGTTGGCCGGCCCACGCAATCGCCGAACGTTACCTCGCTATCCACCATCCAACCACCAACGCCACTCCCAGCCACAACCATTCGGCAATGCCGTTGGCCAGCTGAACCAATGTGAACGCCATGAACGGTCCCATCCGCAACGCTGATTCCCACGGATCGAGCCCCAGCGAGCCGCCGAGGTAGGCCGAGGCGATGCCCCAGTTGGCCGCCAGCGCCACCAGCACGGTGCCCAGCAGGGTCAGCGCCACCCGCAACGGGCCGCCGCGCAGGTTGCCCAGGCGCAGCATGAAACCCAGCTCCAGGGCCACCAGCACGGCCATCCAGCCTGCCTGGCCGCCGCTCAGCAGCGCGATGAACAACCAGGCCAGCGTGGCCGTGACGACTCCAAGCAGCAACAGCGGGGGCCAGAGCCAGTGGGCGGACCTGGCGGGCGCAGAGGTGGGCGGCATGCATTCTTCCTTTGGTCCACCACAGGATACCGGCTTGCGGGGGTGACCGGCGCGTGGCCGGCCGCTGGGCTAAAATGAGCGCCTTGCGGGAATTGGCCGCGACCCCCATATCGATCCACATGTACTCCCGTAGCAGCGAACCCGTCCACTTCGAGCGCGACTGCGAGGCCGTCATGGTCCCGCAGGGCGAAACGGTCACCTTGCCGGCCGGCAGCTATGGGTACATCACCCAGGCGCTGGGCGGCAGCTATACGGTATTCGTCGAAGGCAATCTGTTCCGCATCGCCGGCAAGGACGGCGACGCCATGGGCAAGGAGCCGCCACCGGCGCTGGAACTGCCCGCCGACGCCTCCGACGAGGAGGTCGAAAAGCTCGTCTGGCAGCAATTGCGGACCTGCTTCGACCCGGAGATCCCGTTCAACATCGTCGACCTGGGCCTGGTCTACGAAGTGGAGCTCAAGCACCTGGACGATGGCCAGCGCGAGGTCGACGTCAAGATGACCCTGACCGCGCCGGCCTGTGGCATGGGCGATATCCTCGTCGACGATGTGCGCAGCAAGCTGGAGATGATCCCGACCGTGGCCGAAGCCGATGTCGAGCTGGTGTTCGACCCGCCGTGGAACCAGCACATGATGTCCGAGGCCGCCCGCCTCGAAACCGGCATGTTGTAATTGATCCCGTAACCAGAACAGGAAATATCCGGTGTCCCAGTCTTCCGTGAGCTTCACCACCACCCGTTCCGCCCAGCCGCGCAGCAGCGAGGAGCGTGAGCGCATCCTGGCCGCCCCCGGTTTTGGTCTGCACTTCACCGACCACATGGTGGAAGTACGTTGGGACAAGGACACCGGCTGGCACAACGCCAGCGTGCGCCCGTACGGCCCGCTGCAGCTGGACCCGGCCGCCGCCGTGCTGCATTACGGCCAGGAAATCTTCGAAGGCATCAAGGCCTACCGCCATGCCGACGGCTCGATCTGGACCTTCCGCCCCGATGCCAACGGCCGCCGCCTGCAGCGTTCGGCGCAGCGTCTGGCGCTGCCGGAGCTGCCGGTGGAGATCTTCGTCGAATCGCTCAGGCAGCTGATCTCCGTGGATGCCAGCTGGGTACCGTCGGCCGACGAATCCAGCCTGTACTTCCGCCCGTTCATGATCGGCGATGAGGCGTTTCTTGGCGTGCGTGGCGCGCAGAAGGCCGGCTACTACGTGATCGCCAGCCCGGCGGGCCCGTACTTCGCCAAGGGCGTGGCCCCGGTGTCGATCTGGTTGTCCACCGAGTACGCGCGTGCGGCCAAGGGCGGCACCGGTGCGGCCAAGTGCGGTGGCAACTATGCCGCCTCGCTGTTGCCGCAGCAGAAGGCGCAGGCGCAGGGCTGCTCGCAGGTGCTGTTCCTGGATCCGGTCGAAGGCAGGTACCTGGAAGAACTGGGGGGCATGAATGTCTTCCTGGTCTACAAGGACGGCACCCTGGTGACCCCGGCGCTGTCCGGCAGCATCCTGGAAGGCATCACCCGCGAAAGCATCCTGCAGCTGGCGCGCGACCGTGGCATGAAGGTCGAAGAGCGCAAGGTCACCATCGACGAATGGAAGCAGGGCGTGGCCTCGGGCGAGATCGCCGAAGTGTTCGCCTGCGGTACTGCCGCAGTGGTCACCCCGATCGGCCAGCTCAAGGGCGACGGTTTCTCGGTGGGCGACCTCAGCGCGCCGGCAGGTGAAGTGACCATGTCGCTGCGCAAGGAACTGACCGACATCCAGTACGGCCGCCTGCCGGACCGCCATGGCTGGCTGGTGCGCCTGGACGGCTGATCGTTCGATCCGACGCTGGACCTGAACGGCCCGCCTGGCAACAGGCGGGCCTTTTTCATGGGCGCCGGACAGGTACAGCCACGCAGGGCGTGGCGCTACGGAACAATCCGCCGCCTCATCCGCGTAGCGCCACGCCCTGCGTGGCTGGCGCACGCCTGCGCACGTTCGCTGAAACGATCCAAACCCCAGTAACCCATTGTTGCGCAAGCAATGTCTTGTAATTGACGCGCAAGACAGTGACGCAGGACACGAATTACCTCCGGATTGACCCTTCCCCTACCGCCACATTTCTTCACATTCACAAACCTTTGACCCGGAAAGTCTCAGATCGAACTTTTCACAACCCTGAAAGCGGGCTGAAACATTGTTGGGGTCGGGGCGAACCACTAGCGTCCGGGATCGGGCGGTTCCACAGGGGAAACCGATCCGTCTTCCAGGTTCGATTCACGCCCTCTGTCTCCAGCGACGGATCGAACCGACTTTCGCCGCATCGACGGCTCCTCTCGACTTAAAGGGAATTCCGATGTCTCATGATCCGCAGCGTCTGCGTCAGCGTGCATTGGTTGTACTCGGTGGTTCGGTTCTTTCGACCCTGTTGCTGGCCGCCCCGGCATTCGCCGGCGACGTGCAGCTGAGTGGCCTGGCCTCCGCGCCCACCCATCAGCGCTTCATCGTGAAGTACAAGGAGGGCGCCACCGACGTGGCCACGCCGACCGCATTGGCCAGTTCGCTGAAGGCCGCAGCGGCGGCGGTGCCGGCAGCGCAGGGGCGCGCGCTGGGCCTGCAGAAGCTGCGCACCCTGGCGATCGGTCCGACCGTGGTCAAGGCCGACCGCCCGCTGGACGTTGCCGAGTCGGAACTGCTGATGCGTCGCCTGGCCGCCGACCCGAACGTGGAATACGTGGAAGTCGACCAGCTGATGCGCGCCACGCTGACCCCGAACGACGCACGCCTGTCCGAGCAGTGGGGCTTCGGCACCAGCAATGCCTCGATCAACGTGCGCCCGGCGTGGGACAAGGCGACCGGCACCGGCGTGGTGGTCGCCGTGATCGACACCGGCATCACCAGCCATGCCGACCTCAACGCCAACATCCTGCCCGGCTACGACTTCATCAGCGACGCGGCGATGGCGCGCGACGGCGGTGGGCGCGACAACAACGCCAACGACGAAGGCGACTGGTACGGCGCCAATGAATGCGGCGCCGGCTATCCGGCGGCCAACTCCAGCTGGCACGGCACGCATGTGGCCGGCACCATCGCGGCGGTGACCAACAACAGCACCGGCGTGGCCGGTACCGCCTACAACGCCAAGGTCGTGCCGGTACGCGTGCTGGGCAAGTGCGGCGGCTACACCTCCGACATCGCCGATGCGATCGTGTGGGCCTCGGGCGGCACGGTCAGCGGCGTCCCGGCCAACGCCAACCCGGCCGAGGTGATCAACATGTCGCTGGGCGGCAGTGGCAGCTGCTCGGCCACCTACCAGAACGCGATCAATGGCGCGGTGTCGCGCGGCACCACCGTGGTGGTGGCGGCCGGCAACAGCAACACCAACGTGTCCTCGGCGGTCCCGGCCAACTGCGCCAACGTGATCGCAGTGGCCGCCACCACCTCGGCCGGTGCGCGCGCCAGCTTCTCCAACTACGGCGCCGGCATCGACGTCTCGGCCCCGGGCCAGGCGATCCTGTCCACGCTCAACAGCGGCACCACGGTGCCGGGCAGCGCCTCCTACGCGTCGTACAACGGCACCTCGATGGCAGCCCCGCATGTGGCCGGCGTGGTCGCGCTGGTACAGTCGGTCGCGCCGACGGCATTGTCGCCGGCGGCCATCGAAACCCTGCTGAAGAATACGGCGCGGACCCTGCCAGGCGCCTGCAGCGGCGGCTGCGGTGCGGGTATCGTCGATGCCGATGCTGCCGTTACCGCT
Source organism: Stenotrophomonas sp. AB1(2024) (assembly GCF_037482345.1). NCBI lineage: Bacteria > Pseudomonadati > Pseudomonadota > Gammaproteobacteria > Lysobacterales > Lysobacteraceae > Stenotrophomonas > Stenotrophomonas sp. AB1(2024). Next base: position 1,178,446 of record NZ_JBBHKO020000001.1, on the reverse strand, counting down.
GCGCTGGGCGGGACCAACCCGAACCCGGGCACCGGCACGCTGCAGAACAACGTGCCGGTCACCGGCCTGGGCGCCTCCAGCGGTGCATCGCTGGCCTACACCGTGGCGGTGCCGTCCGGCCGCTCGCAGCTGAAGGTGACCATCGCCGGTGGCAGTGGCGATGCGGACCTGTACGTGCGCTCGGGTAGTGCGCCCACCGACACTGTGTACACCTGCCGCCCGTACCTGAGCGGCAACAACGAAACCTGCACGATCACCGCCCCGGCAGCGGGTACCTGGCATGTGCGGGTGAAGGCGTACAGCACCTTCTCCGGGGTCACCCTGACCGCGCAGTACTGATGAAAAAAGGCCCCGGCATCGCCGGGGCCTTCCTGGTAGCGCCGGCCGTTGGCCGGCCCACGGATCGCCTGGGCCGCCCAACGGGCGGCGCTACGAATTGCTACGTTCCCGGTGGGAACTGGATACGTCGGCGCGGGTGGTCACGCGTCCTCGAACCGGTTCGCGGCGACGTTCTTGCGCACGTGTTCGGGGTTCCAGATGCGGCCGTTCATGGCGATGTACACGCCCGGCTGCAGCGACTGCACCGCACCGATCGCACAGCCGATGTTGAACTCGGCGTCCGAGCCACGAAAACGGGCCGGGCTGAGCGCGCCGGTCATCACGATGGTCTTGTCGGAAATGCTCTTGAGCACTCGGCCGGTCTGCACCATCGAATCGGTACCATGGGTGACCAGCACGTGGCGGGTCGGCTGCGCGGCGATGGTGGCGCGGATCAGCTCGCGGTCTTCATCGGTGATGTGCAGCGAATCCTTGCGCAGGATCGGAATCACGTTGAAACGGAAGGTCACGCCCAACTCGCGCAGGATCATCCCGATCTGCGGATCACCGATCTGGTAGTCCGACTTGTCGTCGAAGTAGATCTTGTCGATCGTGCCACCGGTGGTGATGATCAGTAGTTCTTCCATTGCAGCAATCCTGGTTGACGTTAAGCCGCGCGACAGTGGCCGCGTAAGGTGCACATGATACGGCGACGAGGTGGGCGCCGGCCGTTGGCCGGCCCACGTACCGCCTGGGCCGGCCAACGGCCGGCGCTACCGGGTCCGCCCGAAGCGCCTGTGCAGCCCTGGTGCGCTCGACACCCCGATCACCGCCAGGGCCAGCAGCAGCTCCGCCCACGCCCAGCGCGCGGTTTCCGGGTGACTCCAGGCGCTCATCACGCCGTGGCTGAACCAGAACAGCGACAGCACCCCCGCCCAGAAGGTGGCCTTGCCCCGGCCGCTGAGCACACCAACCGCCAGCAGCAGCGGCGGGGCGGTGAAGACCAGCTGGCTGGCCAGCCAGTGCCGGTCGTGCGCGAACCAGATCGCAAACACTGCCGCCAGCGCCAGCAGCAGCGTGGCCAACGTCCACTTCTGCACGCGCGGGCTCATTCCAGCCGCCGCGCGATATCGGCCACGCGCCGGCCCAGCGCCCGCGCCAGGATCGCTTCGTCGTCGCTCGGTACCGGGTTGTCGTCCGCGCCGGCCACGTGGCTGGCGCCATACGGCGTACCGCCGGTGGTGGTGTGGCTCAGCGCCGGCTCGGTGAAGGGAATGCCCACGATCAGGCAGCCGTGGTGCAGCAGCGGCACCTGCATCGACAGCAGCGTGGATTCCTGGCCGCCGTGCAGCGAGGCGGTGGAGGTGAATACCCCGGCGGGCTTGCCGGCCAGCGTGCCATTGACCCACTCGGCACCCAGCCCGTCCAGGAAGTGCTTCACCGGCGCAGCCATGTTGCCAAAGCGGGTAGGGCTGCCCAGCAGCAGGCCGCTGCATTCGGCCAGATCGTCCACGCTCACGTACGGCGCACCGTCGTCGGGCACCGGTGGTCGTGCGGTCTGGGTGACCGCCGCCACCGGCGGCACCGTGCGCAGGCGCGCGCTCATGCCGGGCACTTCGCCGATGCCGCGCGCGATCTGGCGCGCAAGCCGCGCCACCGAACCGCCGCGGCTGTAATACAGCACCAGGATCTCCGCCATCTCGCTTCCGTTGTGTCCAGTCTGTCCGCAGTATGGCATTGCCTCCACCCGGCTTCAGGTACCCTTGCCACGATGGAACCCCTGGACACCCTCAACCTGTGGATGGAACGCGTGCGCGACCGCGCCCGTACCGCCAGCTTCGGTCGCTTCCTGTGGCGCCGCTTCCTCGATGACCGCCTGTTCCAGGCCGCCGCTTCGCTGGCCTACACCACGGTGTTTGCGTTGGTGCCGCTGGCGATCGTGGTGTTCGGGGTGCTCTCGGCCTTCCCGGTATTCGACCGCTGGAGCGATACGCTCAGCGACTATGTGTTCTCCAACTTCGTGCCCAATGCGGCGCGCGCGGCCGAAGGCTACCTGCGTCAGTTCTCGGCCAGCGCCGGCCAGCTCACCGCTGCCGGCTTCATCGCGCTGGTGGTGTCGCTGCTGATCACCCTCAACAGCGTCGAACAGACCTTCAACCAGATCTGGCGGGTCAGCTCGGCGCGGCCCAAGCTCACCCGCTTCCTGGTCTACTGGACCGTGTTGACCCTGGGCGCGATGCTCGCCGCTGCCTCGCTGGCGGTATCGGCGCGCGTGTTCGCGCTGCCGCTGTTCGGGACCAGCGAAGGCCGCCTGCTGGCCGACGCATCGCTGACCCTGGCACCGATCCTGATCGAGTTCGTCTGCATCATGCTGGTCTATCGCGTGGTGCCGCACCACACGGTGAAGTGGCGGCATGCCATTCCCGGCGCGATCCTCGCCGCAGTGATGCTGGAACTGGTGAAGTGGGCCATGGGCGCCTACCTGGGCAGCTTCCAGTCCTACCAGAAGCTTTACGGCACGGTAGCGTTCGTGCCGATCCTGCTGCTGTGGATCTACCTGTGCTGGGTATCGGTGCTGCTGGGTGCTTCGCTGGCCTCGTCGATCGCCGCGTTCCGCTACCAGCCTACCGACCTGCGCCTGCCCACCGGCTATGAACTGTATGGCCTGCTGCGCCTGATCGGCCGCTTCCACCAGGCGCGGGTGGATGGCCGCGGCCTGGACGAAGACGAGGTCCTGCGGCTGGAACCGATGCTGACCGACTCGCTGCTGCAGAGCATGCTCTGCGACCTGGAAGCGATCCGTGTGGTGCGCCGCGACGAGCAGGGCGAATGGCTGCTTTCGCGCGACCTGGACAAGCTCACCCTGGCCGACCTCTACGAATCCACGCAGCTGCGCATTCCGGTCAAGGAAGCCTACCTGCCGTACCGCGACGACAGCCTTGGCTGCGCCTCCGTGGCGGCACTGGACGCGCTGCGCGTGCCCCTGCGCGAGCTGCTCAAGCGCCGCGTCAGCGACATCTATTCCCCGCCTGGAGACACCCCATGACCCTCAAGCCTCTGCTCCTGGCCGTCGGCCTGCTGGCCCTGGCCGGCTGCAACAAGCCGGCGCCGCAACCCGAAGCGGCAGCCCCGGCACCGGCGCCCGTGGCAGAACCGGCGGCCCCCACCGCCGATGCCGCAACGCCCGACCTGGAGCGCAAAACCGCGGCCCAGCCGCGTCTGGTGCTTCCCGCCGTCGACGGAACCACGTACGACCTGGCCGCGCACCGCGGCAAGTGGGTGGTGGTGAACTTCTGGGCGACCTGGTGCGCCCCGTGCCGCAAGGAAATGCCGGAGCTGTCCGCACTGCATGCCATGCGCGAAGAAATCGAGGTGGTTGGCCTTGCTTACGAAGACATCGAGCCAGCGGACATGAAGGCGTTCCTGCAGAAGCGGCCGGTGACTTACCCGATCGTGATCGTGGACACCTACAACCCGCCGGAAGACTTCGCCATCCCGCGCGGCCTGCCGTTGACGTACCTGATTGCGCCGGACGGCAGCGTGGCCAAGGAATTCCTGGGCCCGGTGACAGCGGCGGATATCGAAAAAATCGTGCGGTGATGCCTTCTCTCTTGGTTGATTGATCCCAATCTTCCTGCGCACGTACCAATTCGTAGCCCCGGCCGTTGGCCGGCTGCTCTTCGTTCCGGGTTCATGAACGCCGGACGCGCGGCTTCGGAACGTGTAAACGCCGGGGTGTTGGTCGCGATCATTACGCAATCGCCTCCGGACGCTTGGGCCGCGCTGCGCGCGGTATCCGGCCAACGGCCGGGGCTACGAATTCATACGGGCCCATTGGGATCGGGATCAATCAACCAGAGGCCAGTAGTCGTTACGGGCCCATTGGGATCGGGATCAATCAACCAGAGGCCAGTAGTCGTTACGGGCCCATTGGGATCGGGATCAATCAACCGTGGGTTCAGGTTTTTTCACAGGTTGATCGGTTTCAATAGCCCGTATTGTTCCTCGTGCAGTTTGCCTTTCAGCGGCGGCAGGTCGGGGATCGGGTCGTCGACGCGGGTATCGGGAAGGCGGTCGAGCAGGTTGCGGATCAGCTCCAGCCGCCCGCGCTTCTGGTCGTTGAAATCCACCAGCGCCCACGGCGCCTGCTCCCGGTGCGTCGCGCGCAGCATCGCCTCGCGCGCCTCCGTATAGGCGGTGTATTTGCTGCGTGACTCCAGGTCCACCGGCGACAGCTTCCAGCCCTTGAGCGGATCCACGTGGCGCTCGGCGAAACGTTTCTCCTGCTGCACCTGGTCGACCGTGAGCCAGTACTTGAACAGCAGGATGCCGTCGTCCACCAGCAGCTTCTCGAACACCGGTGCCTGGGCCAGGAAGGCTTCGTACTCGGTGGTGCTGCAATAGCCCATCACGTGTTCGACCCCGGCCCGGTTGTACCAGCTGCGGTCCATCAGCACGATCTCGCCGGCGGCGGGCAGGTGCGACACATAGCGCTGGAAATACCACTGGGTGCTTTCGCGGTCGGTTGGCTTGGGCAGCGCGACCACCTTGCATTGGCGGGGATTGAGGTGCTCGGCGATGGCCTGGATGGCGCCGCCCTTGCCGGCGGTATCGCGGCCTTCGAACAGCACCAGCACGCGCTGTCCGGTGTGCTGGGCCCAGCGCGCCATCGCAGTGAGTTCGAGCTGCATCGGTTCGAGCAGTGCCTGGTACGCCTTGCGCTTGAGCTTGCCCATGCGTGCCTCGTAGCGGTGTTGGAACCCTAGAGTACATGTGGGTAGCGCCGGCCGTTGGCCGGCCCACGGATCGCCTGGGCCGGCCAACAGCCGGCGCTACCGGTCAGGCGCCCTGCCAGCCGTGCAGTGTTGCCATCGCGCGCACCTCATTGCTGAAGTCGCGCGCGAACCCGGCCATGTCGAACAGATCGCTGTCGGAACGCCGCTGGGCCAGGGTGGCCCGCAGCGCTGCCAGTGCCTGCGGGTCGTTGCCCAGCGCGATCGCGGCATCGACGAATGCGCGGTCATCGGCAACGTTCAGGGCCGACAACTGCAGGTGATGGTTGAGCGAACCGGCCACGCGCGAAGCGAACGTCGCGCCCGGGCAGGTCAGCACCGGGCAGCCGGCCCACAGTGCATCGGAAGCGGTGGTGTGCGCGTTGTACGGGTGCGTGTCCAGGAACAGGTCGGCGTGCTGGTAGCGCGCCAGGTAGGTCGGGTGCGGCAGCTTGGCCATGAACACCAGTCGCGCCGGATCCAGCCCGGCCTCGCGCGCGGCGCTGCGCAGCCGCGCATCGGCGTTGCCCGGGCCGGACAGCAGCCACAGCACGCTGCCCGGCACGCCCTGCAGCACCGCGAAGGCGCGGCGCATGCTGCGCGGGTTGAGCTTGTAGCTGTTGTTGAAGCAGCAGAACACCACGCCCTGCGCGGGCAGCCCACAGGCCTGGCGGCCAGGCGCCGGCTCCAGCACGCGGGTGTTGTCCGAGGGCTGGAACGCGCGCGGCAGGTGACGCACCTGCTCGCTGAAGGCCGGCACCAGCGTGGCCGGCAGCACGTAATCGTCGGCCAGCACGTAATCCATCCATGCTGCACCGGAGGTTCCCGGGTAGGCCAGCCAGTTCACCTGCACCGGCGCTGGACGCATCGCCAGTACTGAAGGTGTGCCGCCGCCGCCCCATCCACGCAGGTCGAACAGTACATCGATACCCGCGTCGCGGATGCGCGTGGCGATCACCGCGTGCGGCAACGCCGACACGTCATGCAGTGTCATCGCCGCCGCCTGCAGGCGCGTGCGGATCGTGCTGCCGTCGTCGCCATTGAGGGCGAACAGATGCAGCTCCAGCGCGCCAAGCGCGCGCAGCTGCTCGAACAGCGCCACGGTCAGCAGGCCGGTCGGGTGCGCACCGAAGCCATTGGAAAGAAAGCCCACCCGCAGCTGTCCGTCACGGCGCACCTGCGTGGCTGGCAGCGCACGCAATCCCTGCGCAACGCCCATCGCACGTTGCCGCGCGCAGGCCAGCTGTTCGATGGCGCTGGCGTCTTCGCTGAGGAAGGCGAACGGCTCGACCACCGCCGCGCCCTGCGCCACGGCCTGTCGCACCTGGTTGGACAGCGGCTCCAGTCCGCGCCAATCGCAGAGCCGGCGTTGCCAGTTGAGCAACTGCGCGGTGATGTAGGGCTCGCCGGGCAGCAATCGATGCGCCTGCCGGTACGCATCGGCAGCGGCTTCGGGCTGGCCGGCGTCTTCCAGGGCATGGCCCAGCCACAGCGCGATGCCCGGGTGTTCCGGCACCAGGTTGGCCGCTTGTCGCAGCACCGTGGCGGCCTCGCCATGGCGACCCTGCATCCAGCGGGTACGGCCCAACCGGGCCAGTGCTTCGGGGTGGCCGGGGCGCAGCTGCAACGCACGCGTGGCGGCGTGGTCGCCGGCATCGGTGTCGCCGGCTTCCAACTCGGCATCGGCCAGCATCACCCAGGCGATGAAGTCCTGGGGCTGGCGCTGCACCGCACTGCGCAGCTGGTCGCGCTGCGGGTCCATGCTCACGCGCCCGCGGACAGCTGGGCCAGTTCGTCGGCCTGGTGCTCGTGGATCAACCGCTCCACCAGCGTGTCCAGCTCCCCGGCGATGATGTTGGGCAGGTCGTACAGGGTCAGTCCTTCCACCCGGTGGTCGGTGATCCGGCCCTGCGGGAAGCTGTAGGTGCGGATGCGCTGGCTGCGGTCGCCGCTGCCTACCTGCAGCCGGCGGTTTTCGGCGGTGGCGGCGGCCTGCCTGCTGCGCTCGGCATCAAGCAGCTGCGCCTTCAACCGCTTCATCGCCTTGTCGCGGTTGGCGTGCTGGCTGCGTTCGGTCTGGCATTCCACCACCACGCCGGTCGGCACGTGGGTGATGCGGATGGCCGACTCGGTCTTGTTGACGTGCTGGCCGCCGGCGCCGGACGAGCGGAACGTATCCACCCTCAGGTCGGCCGGGTTGATGACGATCTCGTCGACCTCGTCGGCTTCTGGAATGATCGCCACCGTGGCCGCCGAGGTATGGATGCGGCCCTGCGATTCGGTGGCCGGCACCCGCTGCACCCGATGGGTGCCGGATTCGAACTTGAGCTTGGAATAGGCGCCGCGGCCGACCACGCGCGCGACGATCTCCTTGTAGCCACCATGCTCGCCGGGGTTGTCCGATTCGATCTCGACCTTCCAGCCCTGGCGCTCGGCATAGCGCGCGTACATGCGGAACAGGTCGCCGGCGAAGATCGCGGCTTCATCGCCGCCGGTGCCGGCCCGCACTTCCAGGAACAGGTTGCCGTCGTCGCGCGGGTCGCGCGGCACCAGCAGCAGGGCCAGGTCATGGTCCAGCTGCCGCAGGCGCTCCTGCGCAGCGGTGATCTCCTCTTCGGCCAGCTCGCGCAGGTCGGGGTCGGCGCGCATCGCTTCGGCGGCGGCCAGGTCGCCCAGTGCCCGCGCTTCGTCGGCCAGCGCGGTGGCGATCGGTTGCAGCTGCGCGAACTCGCGCGAGAAATTGCGGAAGCGCTCGTTGTCGCCGACCACGTCCGGGTCGGCCAGCAGGCGTTCGAGTTCTTCGCGGCGCTCGGCCAGCGCTTCCAGCTTACGGCGCAGGGTCGGCGTCATCGTTGCTCACAGCAGGGTGTTGGTAGCCCGGCTTGGCCGGGAACAGGCGCTCGGCGGCGCGGGTCAGTTCAGTATCGCCGCTGAGCGCGGCCGCTCGCAGCGCGGCGGTCGGCGGGTGCAGCAGGCGGTTGGTCAGGCCATGCGCGAGCAGCTCCAGCACTTCCTCCGGGGATTTGCCGTGGGCCAGCTGCAGGCGCGCCTTGTCCAGCATCTCCACCCGGGTCGCTTCGCCATACGCGCGCAGCTGCCGCAACGGCGCCTGGTGCGCAGTGGCCTGCAGGGTCTCGACGAAGCGCGATACCTGCAGCTCGATGATCGCCTCGGCTTCGGCGGCCGCTTCGCGGCGGCTGCGGCGGTTGTCTTCCACCGCGCGCTCCAGGTCGTCCACGGTGTACAGGAACGCATCCTGCAGTTGGCCGACCCCGGTTTCGATATCGCGCGGCACGGCCAGGTCGAACAGCAGCATCGGTTTGTGCCTGCGCGAGCGCAGCGCGGCGGCGACCTGGGCCTTGGAAATCACCGGCTCGCGCGCGGCGGTGGCCGAAAACACCACGTCGGCTTCGCCCAGGTGGCGTTCCAGCTCGGTCAACGGCAGCGCCACCCCGCCATGGCGGGTGGCCAGCTCCTGTGCATGGGCCAGGGTGCGGTTGGCGATCAGCAGGCGGCGCACGCGGCCTTCACTGAGGTGGCGGGCGGCCAGTTCGATGGTTTCACCGGCGCCGACCAGCAGCACCGTGGAATCTTCCAGCCGTGCGAACGAGTTCTGCGCCAGCCGTACCGCGGTGGACGCCACCGAGATCGGGTTGGCGCCCACGCGGGTATCGGTGCGTGCGCGCTTGGCCACCGAGAAGGTCTGCTGGAACAGCCGGTCCAGGCGCTGGCCAAGCAGGCCGTGATCGCGCGCGGTCGCCCAGGCATCCTTCACCTGGCCCAGGATCTGCGGCTCGCCCAGCACCATCGAGTCCAGCCCGGTGGCGACCCGGAACAGGTGGCGCACGGCATCGGCATCGGCATGCTGGTACAGGTAGCCCTGCAGCTGCCCGGCGTGGGACTCCAGCCACTGTGCCAGCGCCTCGCCCGATTCGGCCACGGCGTACAGCTCGGTGCGGTTGCAGGTGGACAGCAGCACCGCCTCGGCCACCTGCGGGGTGTCGCGCAGCGACGCCAATGCCTGGGGCAGGGCGTCGCCGCCAAAGGACACGCGTTCGCGCAGTTCCACTGGCGCGGTCTGGTGATTCAGTCCGAGCACCCACAGGGTCATTGTTCAGTTGCTTGCGATAAGCTGCTGGCCATTCAAGTCGCCATTTTAAGGCCAGAAGCCCCCGATGCCCGCATTGATTCGCATCTCCAGCGTTCTGCTGCTGTCCCTGTTCACCGCCAACGCCCTGGCGGCGGCCCCGACTGCCCCGGCGGGCAAGGCCGGAACGGCCGAACCGGCCTCGCTGACCCCGGTCATGGCCGGTGAGTTCGCGCTGCAGGCCGGCAAGCTGGCCGAAGCCGCGCGCTGGTACCTGGAGGCGGCCGAGGCAGGGCGCGATGACGCCGGCCTGGCCGAACGGGCCACCCGGATCGCCATGCTCGCCGACGATGACAAGCGCGCCACCCGCGCGCTGGCGCTGTGGGAAAAGCGTGCGCCGCGTTCGCTGGCCATGCGCAGCAGCGCCGCCGCGCTGGACCTGCGCAAGGGGGATGTGAAGGGCGCGCAGACCGAGCTGGCCGCCTTGTTGCGCGACCCGGACCCGCGCGGCTGGAAGTTCGCGCTGGCCGCTCTGGTAGGCGGGGGGCGGGACCCGGCCGCTGCTGCCGATGTGCTGGGGCAGCTGGTCGATGCCAACGCCATCCCCAACCAGCTCGAGCCCTGGCAGGAATTCGGCCGGCTGGCCATGCGCATGGACCGGCCCGAGCTGGCCCGGCGCATGGTCGATGAAGTGGTGCGACGTTTCCCCGGCGAACCACGCGTGGCGCTGCTCAATGCCAGCATGATGTTCCAGGCCGGCAAGACCGAAGAGGCCCTGGGGGCGCTGCGTGCGGTGGAGCCGCGCACCGCCGACGACCCGGAACTGCGCAATGCCGTGGCCATCGCCTACGACGCGATGGGCGATGCGAAATCGGCCGAGCGCGTGCTCGCGGTCGGCCCGCAGAACGTGCAGACCTGGGGCATGCGTGCCTCGCTGCTGGCCAAGCAGAAAGACGACGCGGCGCTGCTGGCACTGTATACGGACCTGTCCCGGCAGGCGTCCAAGCCGGATCCGGCGCAGCGCCTGCTGCTGGGCAAGATCGCCGAATACCTCAAGCGCCATGCCGAAGCGGTGGAGTGGTACCTCAGCGTGCCCGGCGGCGAAGAGCGCGCCGAAGCGCGCCTGCGCGCGGCCAGCGCCCAGTACGAGCTGGGCCAGACCGACAAGGCCTTCGCCGGGGTACATGCCATCCAGTCCGACGCCACCATCGATGACGAAGCCCGGCGCGATGCCTACCTGCTCGAAGCCGAGCTGCGCCAGCGCGGCAACGACCTGCCGGGTGAGCTGGACGCGCTGGCCCGGGGCCTGGCTGCGTACCCCGACGAAAACGCGCTGCTGTACGCCCGCGCGCTGGCCTGGGAGCGCCGCGACGACGTGCCGCGCGCCGAAGCGGACCTGCGCAAGATACTGGTCACCGAGCCGGAAAACGTGGCCGCGCTCAATGCGCTGGGCTACACCCTGGCCGACCGCACCACGCGCTTCCAGGAAGCGCTGGAGCTGATCGACCGCGCCCGCGTGGCCGAGCCGGACAACGCCGCCATCGTCGACAGCTACGGCTGGGTGCTGTATCGCCTGGGCCGCAACGAAGAAGCGCTGGTGCAGTTGCGCCGCGCCTGGACGCTGGCCAAGGATCCGGAAATCGCCGCGCATGTGGGTGAAGTGCTGTGGGTGCTGGGACGCAAGGACGAGGCCCGCCGCTTCTTCGATGAAGCACGCAGGCTGGATCCGGAAAACCGTGCGCTGCAGCGCGTGATCGAGAAATACGGCGTATGAAGATGATCCCCCTGAAGGTCGCCTTCGCGGCGGCCATGGCTGTGTCGTTGTCGGCCTGTGTGTCGCTGGACACGCGCAAGGCTCCGGCCGCGCCCGACGTGGTGACCGCCGTCAGTGCCGAAGCACAGCAGGCCGAGGCCGCGCGCGTGGATGCGCTGCGCGCGCAGCCGGCGTGGTCGTTCCAGGGTCGGGTCGCGGTGAGCAAGGGCCGCAACGGCGGCAGTGGCCGGATCGACTGGCAGCAGCAGGCGCGCCAGTACGTGGTGTCGCTCAGTGCGCCGGTCACCCGGCAAAGCTGGACCCTGACCGGCGACAGCCAGAGCCGGGGCGGGCGCCTGGACGGTGTGGAAGGCGGGCCCCGCCAGGGCGAGGATGCGCAGCAGGTGCTGTTGGAGGCCACCGGCTGGGATATCCCGGTCAATCAGCTGCCGGACTGGGTCCGCGGCCTGGTCGCCGAAGGTGCTGCGGCAGCGGAGCAGGTTGATCGCGATGCCGAAGGACGCCCCCGCCGGGTCCGCCAGATGGGCTGGGATATCCAGTTCCTGGACTGGTATCCGGCCGAAGGCGATCGCCCGGTGCTGCCGCGGCGGATGGAAGCGGTCAATGGCGACGCCAAGGTGCGCCTGCTGGTTGATGGCTGGGTGCTCGGCAGCCCATGAGCGCGCCGGACCTGAACGCCAGCGGGTCGTGGTGGCCGGCCCCGGCCAAGCTGAACCTGTTCCTGCACATTACCGGCCGCCGTGCCGATGGCTACCACGAGCTGCAGAGCGTATTCCGTCTGCTGGACTGGGGTGACCGGGTGCGGTTGCGCGTGCGTGAAGACGGCCAGGTCCGGCGGGAAGGCGCGTCGGTGGCCGGCGTTGCGGAGGCCGACGACCTCGCCGTCCGCGCCGCCATCCTGTTGAAAAATCATGCCAACGTCGCCGAAGGTGTGGATATCACCATCGAAAAGCGCATTCCGGCGGGTGGCGGCTTCGGGGGTGGTTCTTCCGATGCAGCCACCGTCCTGGTCGCGTTGAACCGGCTCTGGCGGGCAGGTCTGTGTGAAGACGCGCTGGCCGGATTGGGCCTGCAGCTGGGCGCGGATGTCCCCGTGTTCGTGCGCGGCCGCAATGCCTGGGCGGAAGGCGTAGGTGAACACCTGACCCCGCTGGCCTTGCCGCCGGCCTGGTATGTGATCGCCGACCCCGGCGTTCATGTGCCCACCGCCGCACTTTTCGCCAGTGCCGATTTGACGCGCGACGCCCCAGTAGCGAAAATAGCGGACTTCGCTTCCGGGTCTTTGCTCGGGAATGCGTTCGAGCCGGTACTGCGCCGTCGCGAACCTGCCGTCGAGGCAGTGCTCATCGCGTTGGACAGGATTGGCCGGGCACGACTCACCGGGTCGGGAAGCGGTTGTTTCGTCGAGTTCGCTACGCGCGCTGCTGCAGAGCAGGGCCTGGCGAGGTTGCCGGAAGAACTGCGGGCATGGGTGGCTGCGGGCGTGGAGCGCTCGCCACTGCTTGATGTACTCGAGCGTTATTGATTTTGATGCAGGGGCGTCGCCAAGAGGCCCAAGGCACCAGGTTTTGATCCTGGCATTCGGAGGTTCGAATCCTCCCGCCCCTGCCACTTGCGGACGCCAACCGCGTTCCATGCGCATGCTGCGCGGACACGGTTGAACGGCCGCGGTGTTGTCACCGCAGACGTCCTCGGGCGCCGGCGGCAGAGTTCTCCGCCAATCGCTCCCGCCCGAGACCGTCATGATGCAAGATCACCCCAACCTGCTGGTATTTTCCGGCAACGCCAACAAGCGCCTTGCGCAGAGCATCTGCAAGGAACTGGGGGTGCGACCGGGCAAGGCATTGGTGTCGCGCTTCTCCGACGGTGAAGTGCAGGTCGAAATCGAAGAGAACGTCCGCAAGCAGGACGTCTTCGTGATCCAGCCGACCTGCGCGCCCAGCGCCGAGAACCTGATGGAACTGCTGGTCCTGATCGATGCGCTCAAGCGCGCCTCGGTCAACAGTGTCACCGCCGTGGTGCCGTATTTCGGCTACTCGCGCCAGGATCGCCGCATGCGCTCCTCGCGCGTGCCGATCACCGCCAAGGTAGCCGCCAAGATGTTCAGCGCCGTTGGCGCCGACCGCGTCCTGACGGTGGACCTGCATGCCGACCAGATCCAGGGTTTCTTCGACATGCCGGTGGACAACGTGTATGCCTCGCCGCTGCTGCTCGCCGATATCTGGCGCGCCTACGGCACTGAAAACCTGATCGTGGTGTCCCCGGACGTGGGTGGCGTGGTGCGTGCACGCGCCGTGGCCAAGCGCCTGGACGATGCCGACCTGGCGATCATCGACAAGCGCCGTCCGCGCGCCAACGTGTCTACCGTGATGAACATCATCGGTGACGTCGAAGGCAAGACCTGCGTGATGGTCGATGACATCGTCGATACCGCCGGCACCCTGTGTGCGGCTGCTGCGGCGCTGAAGGCGCGCGGCGCCCTCAAGGTTGCCGCGTACTGCACCCACGCCGTGCTCTCGGGCCCGGCGGTGGACAACATCAACAACTCCCAGCTTGACGAGCTGGTGGTGACCGATACCATCCCGCTGCGTGAAGAGGCGCGGGTGTGCAGCAAGATCCGCCAGCTCAGCGTGGCGGAAATGCTGGCCGAAACGATGCGCCGCATCGCCTTCGGCGAATCGGTCAGCTCGCTGTACGTGGATTGATGCTGTCGAAGTGAAATTCTCCGGCCGCCGGCAATGGCGGACGGGTCCCGGGTACGTCTGGTCGCGGATGTGCCTTCAACCGCCAAGCCTTCGGGCGCGGCAACAACTGGTAATGCAAACATGTCGAAGACTCATGAAATCAAGGTCACCGCTCGTGACGTGCAGGGCAAGGGTGCGAGCCGCCGCCTGCGTCACGCCGGCGTGATCCCGGCCGTCGTCTACGGTGGCGACGCTGCCCCGATCAACATCAACCTGGACCACAACGCCACCTGGCTGGCCCAGCAGAACGAGTGGTTCTACTCCTCGATCCTGGACCTGAACCTGGACGGCCAGATCACCAAGGTGCTGCTGCGTGACATGCAGCGTCACCCGTTCAAGCAGCTGATCATCCACCTCGATTTCCTGCGCGTGAACGAGAACGAGAAGCTGACGGCCAGCGTCCCGCTGCACTTCCTCAACGAAGACGTCTCGCCGGCCGGCAAGGCGGCCGACGTCGTGGTTTCCCACGAACTGAAGGAAGTGACCATCAGCTGCCTGCCGAAGGACCTGCCGGAATCGATCAACGTCGACCTGGCTGCCCTGAAGGTCGGCGACATCATCAAGCTGTCGGACATCGCGCTGCCCAAGGGCGTCGAGATGCCGGTCCTGGCCCTGGGCAAGGACCACGACGATGCCGTCGTGACCGCCAAGGCCGCCAAGGGCACCACTGCCGACGAAGAAGCGCCGGCGGCAGAGTAACGGGTTGCGGCGCCTGTCCTCCGGGGCAGGCGTCGTTTCTGCATGGACCGGCACAGGGCCGGTACCGACGAAGAAGAGCGATGACAGGATTGCGATTGATCGTTGGCCTGGGCAACCCCGGACCCGAGCACGCCCAGACCCGGCACAATGCCGGGTTTCGTTTCATTGACGCCCTGGTCGCACAGGCCGGCGCGCGCTGGAGCGTGGACAGCAAGCTGTTCGGCGAGACCGCCAAGATCGACATCGCCGGGCAACCGGTGTGGCTGCTCAAGCCTGCCACCTTCATGAATCTCAGTGGCAAGTCGGTCACCGCCGCCCAGCGTTTCTGGAAGATCGAGCCCGAGCAAACCCTGCTGGCGCACGACGAACTGGACCTGCCGCCCGGCGTGGCCCGGCTGAAGTTCGACGGTGGCCACGGCGGCCAGAACGGCCTGCGCGATACCATCCGCCTGCTCGGCCACGGAAAGTTTCATCGCCTGCGCATCGGCATCGGCCATCCCGGCCACAAGGACCGCGTGGTGCCGTGGGTGCTGGGCCGCGCCAGCAAGGACGACGACGTACTGATCGGCCATGCCATCGACGATGCCATCGACGTACTGCCGCTGGCCGTGCGTGGCCACTACAGTGAGGCGATGAAGCGCCTGCACACCGCGAAATAATCACGGCGTACCGACCAAGGGTCGGTACCTACCACCCCAGAGGTTGTCAAAGATGGGTATCAAATGCGGCATCGTCGGCCTGCCCAACGTCGGCAAGTCGACCCTGTTCAACGCGCTGACCAAGGCGGGCATCGCCGCGGCCAACTTCCCGTTCTGCACCATCGAGCCGAACGTCGGCATCGTGCCCGTGCCGGACCCGCGCCTGAACGAACTGGCGGCGATCATCAACCCGCAGAAGGTCATTCCGACCGCCGTGGAGTTCGTTGACATCGCCGGCCTGGTGGCCGGTGCCGCCAGCGGTGAAGGCCTGGGCAACAAGTTCCTGGCCCACATCCGCGAAGTGGATGCGATCACCCACGTGGTGCGCTGTTTCGAGAACGCCGACGTCATCCACGTCAACAACAAGGTCGACCCGTTGTCGGACATCGACACCATCGACACCGAGCTGGCCCTGGCCGACCTGGACAGCGTCGAGAAGGCATTGAACCGCGCCGAGCGCGCCGCCAAGGGCGGCGACAAGGAGGCGGCCGCGCGCAAGCCGGTGCTGGCCAAGCTGCAGGCCGCCCTGGCCGATGGCAAGGCCGGGCGCAGCGCCGGCCTGGACGAGGAAGAGAAGGCCCTGGTCCGCGACCTGTTCCTGCTCACCCTCAAGCCGGTGATGTACATCGCCAACGTGCTGGAAGACGGTTTCGAGAACAACCCGCACCTGGACGCGGTGCGCGCCCGTGCCGCCGAAGAGGGCGCGCAGGTGGTGCCGGTGTCGGCCGCGATCGAAGAAGAACTCTCGCAGCTGGACGACGAAGACCGCGACACCTTCCTGGCCGACCTCGGCCTGAGCGAGCCTGGCCTCAATCGCGTCATCAACGCCGCCTACAGCCTGCTCGGCCTGCAGACCTACTTCACTGCGGGTGTGAAGGAAGTCCGCGCCTGGACCGTGCGCAAGGGCGCCACCGCCCCGCAGGCCGCCGCGGTGATCCACACCGACTTCGAGAAGGGCTTCATCCGCGCCGAAACCATCGCGTATGACGACTTCATCAAGTACAAGGGCGAAGCCGGTGCCAAGGAAGCCGGGCGCCTGCGCCTGGAAGGCAAGGAATACCGCGTCCAGGAAGGCGACATCCTGCATTTCCGCTTCAACGTCTGATCGGTAGAGCGGACCGTGGGTCCGCTGCTCGCCAGCCCCAGCGCCCCGCCCAGTGCGGGGCGTTTGCGTTACGGCTTTCGGGGGGCGATGTTCAGATCATTCCCTGGTCGCGAGCATAGTTGTACAGGTCTACATCCGATTCCAGGCCGAGTTTGCGCATGGCATCCATCTTCTGGCGGCTGATCGTCTTCAAGCTGCGCCCCAGGCGGACGCCGATCTCGCTGACGGAAAGGCCGGAGGCGAGCAGCCGGATCACCTCCGCTTCGCGCGGGGAGAGCCGATCGCTGTTGCCTCTCTCGCTGCGGTAACTCTGCAGCTGATCCATGAGTCGCGGCGACTCGAAGCGGCGCCGTTTGGCGACGGCGCGCACCGCTTCCACCAGCATGTCCATCCGCTCGGTCTTCTCGACCACGCCCAGCACGCCCAGTCGCAGCAGGGAGTCGATGATGCCGAGGTTCGACACCATGGTCATGACCAGCACCGGCAGCAGCGGAAACTCCGCGCGTATCTCCTGTATCAACAGCGTGCCGTCCGGAAGGCTGCCCCCGGGCATCATCAGATCGGTGATGACCACATCGCAGGGGTGGCTGCGCAGCCCCTTGATCAAGGCATCGGTGGAAGTGGCAGTGCCTACGACGTCGATCCCCTCGCTCTCGAGGATGGAGCGGATGCCCAACAGCACCATGGGGTGATCGTCGGCAAGAAATACCCGCAGTTTCATGTTGGCAGGCCAAGGTTACCTCCACCTAGTATGCCACTTGCCGGTGCACCGCCGTCGGCGGCGTACGCCGCACCGCGCCCGATGTTGATAATCGACCCGGTGGGAGGTTGCGCCGGGTGCCGCCAGCAGGCTGCCGTGCTGAAGCATCGCCCGGCACTGAGATCATTCCGATGGTATCGGGCGGAGAGTCCGGCAAGATGGACATCTGCGCGCGGCGATGGACAAGCCCGGCCTGCGCAGCGAGCTGGAACTGTTCGCCTGCGCCCGCCAGCACAAGCCCTGATCGGCGCACTCATTGCGGTATCCGGTGAATGCCATGGTGGCGTTCCCCATTGTCGTGGAAGTAAGAAATGAAGAAGACTTGTTACTGCGTTCTGGCCGAGGTCATCGGCACATTCTGGCTGGTGCTGGGGGGCTGCGGCAGCGCACTGATCGCGGCCCATGCCGGCGGTGGCGGCATTGGACTGCTCGGGGTTTCGCTGGCGTTCGGCCTTACCGTCCTGACCGGCGCGGCCGCGCTCGGCCACATCTCCGGTGGCCACTTCAATCCTGCGGTCAGCATCGGTCTCTGGGCCGGCGGGCGCTTCGGCGCGGCGCGCGTGCTGCCTTACGTGCTGGCCCAGGTGGCAGGTGGCCTGTTGGCCGGGTTTGCCCTGTTCAACATCGTCCAGGGCGATCCCTGGTTCCTGCTTGACCCGACCGCGCCGGGGGCATTCGCCAGCAATGGCTTCGGCCCGTTGTCACCGGGTGGCTACTCGCTCACCTCGGCGGTCATCACCGAGGTCATCCTGACCGCGATGTTCCTGATCGTGATCATGGGCGTCACCCGCAACCGCGCCAAGGGCAGCATTGCGCCGTTGGCCATCGGCGGGGCATTGACGCTGATCCATCTCATCAGCATCCCGATCACCAATACGTCGGTCAATCCGGCGCGCTCCACTGCGGTTGCGGTGTTTGCCGGTCCCGGCGCGATGTCGCAGTTGTGGCTGTTCTGGCTGGCACCCATTGCCGGCGCCGTGATCGGTGCCCTGCTGTACCGCCTGATGGATCGCAATACGCCGCAGGCGTGATCCTCTACGGGGGCAGCCCGGTGGTGGCTGCCCCCGATGCCTGGCTGCACGCGGGGACGCCGACTACCAGAACAGATCCGATTCCAGGCAGTACGTGATCAGATCGTGGTCGGTGCGCGCGCCCAGCTTGCGCATTGCGCTCACCTTCTGGGCGCTGACGGTCTTGTTGCTGCGGTTCAACTGCTTGGCGATATCGCCCACGCTCTGGCCGGAGGCGAACAGACGGAGCACTTCGAACTCGCGCGGTGACAGCAATGCAACGGTGGCCGCAGAGTCGGCGCGCGGCACGTCTTCTTCACGCGGCAGTATCGGCGAACGGTAGATGCGGTGCGCCAGCATGGCGTTGAGGGCCATGCCCAGTTCCCCCAGATCCCCCGTTTTGCGCACTACGCCCCGGGCACCGGCCCGGTAAATGGCGGCGATGATCGACGGGTTGGACACCATCGTGAGCACCAGCACCCGGGCCTCGGGGAAGCTGTGCTGCAGGTGGGAGATCAGCTTGACGCCGTCGCCCAGGGTATCGTCGCCGGGCATGTTGAAGTCCGTGATGACGATGTCAGGCACACGTTGCTGCAGCAGCGCAACCAACGTTTCGGGTCCATGGGCTTGGCCGATGACCTCGAAGCGGGGGTCGCGGTCGATCACGTCGCGGATCCCGGCCAGGATGATGGGGTGGTCATCTGCAATGACGATCGTGGTCTTCATGCTGTCTCCCGATATCCTGCCAGGTCGTCAGTGGACATCCGGCGTCTCAGCCGGCGCGCGCTCCAGGCGTACCAGCGCCCGCGTCAGGTGGTCGATGAACACCTGGCTGGCGGCGTAGCACTGCTCTGGCGCCGCACCGGCGGCGACGTCTTCTTCGATCCGTCGCGCCTCCTCCACCAGCCGGTGTGCGGACACCATCACCAGCGCCCCGCGGATGCGGTGCAGCATCTGTCGCATCTGCTCGGGCTGGGCATTTTCGATGGCCGACTGCAGGCTGTTGAGGTCGCTGCGCATCGTGGTCAGGAACAATGCCCGTAGATGGGGCGGCACGGCGATGCTGTCGGTCGGCGCAGGTGGCTGCGTGGCAGCGGCCAGCGGCATCTCCGTGTCGTGCGGGGTTCCCACGGCGCTGCTCAACGCTGCGTACAGCGCCTGGAGCGATATGGGCTTGACCAGGCAGCTGGCCATGCCAACGGCGAGGCAGCGCTCGCGCTCTTCCGGGGCGGCGTTGGCGGTAGCGCCGATGACCGGGACCTGCGCGCCCAGCTCGCGCAGGCGCCGGGTCAACGCATAGCCGTCCAGGTGCGGCATGTTGATATCGGTGAGCACCGCATCAAACGGTCGTTGCGCCCAGTAACCCAGCGCTTCCTCGCCATCGCCGGCGACCACCGCCTGGCAGCCCAGCTGTTCCAGCTGCTCGCGCAGGATCATCTGGTTGATGGGATTGTCTTCTGCGACCAGCACCCGCAGGCCCAGGCCGCGGGGAATGGGGGCAAGCGTGGGCGCATCGATCGTGGGCCCGGCCCCGCTGGCCAGCAACAGCGCATTCACCATCGCGTCCAGGTTATGCATGGACACCAGCCATTGTCCGTCGATGTACTCGGGGTGGTCCCCGCCATCGGTGCGCGCAACCACATGCGGCCCTGCCCACGCCGCCGGGGGCTCGTCCAGCATCACATCAAGCAGGGCCGTGTCGGCCGGATGGTTGCGTGCGGTCTCGCTGTGCAGGGTCTGTGCGGCGGCACCCCGCAGGCGCAGCCGGTCGCATAGGTTGTCGGCCAGTTCGCGGGCGGGCGATCGCACCAGGATCGGAAGCGGAGCGTCGAAGTGGGGGCGTTGCACGGTTGCATCGGAATCGGCCTGCAGAGGAATCTCGATGCTGAAGCTGCTGCCCAGGCCAACCTCGCTGACCACGCGCAGTTCGCCGCCCATGAGGTCGACGAGTCGGGCGCTGATCGCCAGGCCCAGTCCCGTGCCGCGTACTTTGTCGGCGCCGGGGTTGGCCTGGTAGAACGGATCGAACAGGCGGGCCTGGTGCTCAACGGCGATGCCGATTCCCGTGTCGGTCACCTGCCAGCTCAGTCGCAGCGACGGATCCGCGTCTTCCACGGCCTGTACACGCAGCACGATGCGGCCCCCCTCGGTGAACTTGATGGCGTTGCTGACCAGGTTGTTGAGGACCTGTCGGATCCGGATGGCGTCGCCGCTCACGCGGTCGGGCAGATTTCCTTCCATCAGGGCATACAACTGCAAGCGCTTGCGCGTTGCGGCGCCGGCATAGGAACGCAGGACTTCTTCGGTCAGTTCCGCCGGACAGAAGGCGGCCGGCTCCAGCGTCAGTTGTCCGGCCTCGGCTTTGGAGACGTCCAGGATGTCGCTGATCAACTGCATCAATGTCGTGGACGAGCGCTGGATGGCGCCCACGTACTCCTGCTGGCGCCCGTTCAGTGGGGTCAATCCAAGCAGTTCCAGCGTGCCCAGTACGCCATACAACGGGGTGCGGATTTCGTGGCTCATGGTGGCCAGGAATACGCTCTTGGCGCGGCTGGCCTGGTCGGCCGAGCTGCGCGCCTGTTCCAGTACCTGCTCAGCCTCGCGTTGTGCGGTGAGGTCGATGAACAGACACAGTGTCACCGGCTCGCCACGGAAGCGCGTAGCGGTTGCGGTAACCAGTAGATGGCGGCCGGCGGGCGTGGTGAAGGCCACGCCTGCCGGGCGATGGGTCGCGTCCCCGGACAGCGCGTCATCGCGCCAGCTGCCATGCCAGCCCGGTGCGTCGGGGGCCTCGCCGAGCCAGCGCCTGGCCACCGCATTATCCAGGAGCACGCTGCCATCGCTGCTGCTCAGCAGGCACAGGCCGATGGGCGCGGCATCGAGCATGGTGCGGCTGAACGCCTCGCTCTCCAGCAGCCGCTCATGGTGCTCGCGCAGCGGCTGCAGCACCGAACGCCGGTAGCTGCGCAACAGCGCGATGCCGCCCACCGCGAGCAGAATCGCGGCAATCACGCTGCCGATCAGGGGCCCGCGCGGCTGGCTGAAGACGCGCGACCACGCGACCCGGTACTCGGCCTCCCAGCCGGAGGGCGCACGCATCCGGTAGACCAGGCCGTCGCGTGCGAACCGCCGGGCACGGGTGTCGCCCTCGTCCACGGCAGGGCCATACATCAGGCGTCCCTGCGGGTTGAGGATGGACAACGCGTCGTAGATCGGCTGACCCAGCACATGCCGGTGGTCGTCGAGCTGGTCCACGTCCAGCAGGCAGGCGATCGAGGGGGCCGGTGCGGCCTCCGGGTCGCCCCAGGCGCGGGCATCGTGAGGCGATTTTCCGACCGACAACATGCGCCGGTCGCCGGCACGCAGCAGGCGGGGGAACCAGTGGATGTTGCCGCGCTGCACGGAGGCGTCGGTGCCGACGTCATGCACATAGCCGAGGACCTGCTGCAACGGCAGCCGGGACACGCTGTCCTTGTCGACATCTTCCAGCGTCCACGGCACCAGCAACCCCACCGTCCCCTCGCCATTGACCAGCAGGCAGCGCGGCGACGGGTAGCGGGAATCGGCCCAGAACGCGCCGTAGAAGTTGGCCAGGCGCGTACCCAGGGCCCATGCGCTGGCCGGTGGCGGCGTCTTGTCGTGAAGCAGGGCAAACGGAATGTAGCCCTGCGTCTTGCCGCCGATCGAGCCAAGCACCGGGGACAGCGCGGGCAGCGGCCGCGGCGCGACCGGGGCCGTGCTGGTAAGTGGCATGAGATTGTGGTCCTGGGCACGCCATTGGCGCTGGAACCGTTCCTGCTCTTCCACCGCGCCGGTCACCCGCCGGAAGTGGAACTCGATCCTGTCCTGCTCTTCGCCCAGCATCCGCAGCGTGGTCGACAGCACCAGCCCAGCCTGCAGCGTGGCCAGCACGACGACGCCAATGAGCAGCACATGGATCCGCAGCGACCGACGTTCGAGCTGGCGGATGGGGGCGGCCTCGGCCGGCATCGAAGTCCCTCGTAGTGGATGGAGGCGGCCGACAGGCATGGCCGCGGAGGCGGTGCAGGCATCGTCAATGGTTGGGGGTCGCCGCGCAAGGACGCGTGAAGCGAAGGCCGGCGCCAGGGCTTCTCAATGCCCGGCGCCGGCATCAGGTTGGCGCTGCTTGAGCTGGTGGTGCGCTGCCTTCTCCCGGTCCAGCAACGCAGCGAAACGGTCGGCGGGAACCGCGCGCGAGATCAGGTAGCCCTGTACCTGGTTGCAGCCCAGCTTGCGCAGGGTTGCCAGCTCCGCATCGGTTTCCACGCCCTCGGCAACGATGTTCAGTCCCAGCCTGCTGCCCAGCGCGACCACCGTGGCCAGCGCGTTGCGCAGGGCCGGGTCGCGCGCGCATCCGCGCACCAGGGCGCGGTCGATCTTGACCTCGGTAAAGGGCGTATTGACCAGGTTGTGGACCGAGCTCAGGCCCTGGCCGAAATCGTCCTGGGCCAACCCGAAGCCCTTCATGCGCAACCGGCAGGCCCCTGCGTAGTAGTCGCTGACGTGCTGGGTGGTGCTGCTTTCCATCAACTCGAAGCACAGGTCCTCGGCAGTGCCGCCATGTTCGAGCGTCAGTTCGAGCAGCTCGTCGGGCAGGGTGCGCCGTTCCAGCAGGTGCGGTGGCAGGTTGATCGAAACGGGGATGCGGAACCCCAGGCTGCGCCACCGCGCCTGGGCCTGCACGCTGGCTTTGAGCACGTGGCGCAGCAGCAATGGTTCCAACCCATGCAGTTCGAACAGCGGAAGGAAGCGCGCCGCTTCCTGCGTTCCATGTACCGGATGGCGCCAGCGCACCAGCGCTTCGGCGGCCACCACCAGGCCCGACTCCAGCGACTTCTTGGGCTGGAACCAGGCGGTGATCTCGTTGTCTTCGACGGCCTGGAGCAGTTGCCTGCGGTCGGCGGTGAGCGGCGGTTCGACCTGCGGCGGCGTCGCGCTGTCGCTGCGACGGGCATCGCCAAGCGCATCGATCAGGCCGGCGACGTCCAGCGGCGAGACCGGCTTGGCCAGGATGCCGAGCACGGTCAGCCCAAGCGACTCGGCCATCAGCCGCGCCGAGGCCATCATCCGCTGCGATGCCGAGCTGACCAGTGCGAGCATGGGGCGATGCTCCTGGCCGGCCAGGGTCTGGATGAACTGGATGCCGTCGATGCCGGGCATCATCAGGTCGGTCACCACCAGGTCGTAGCGCGACAGCTGGCACATCGCCACCGCATGCGTCGCATCGCCCGAGGTATCCACCGCCACGCCAGGGGCCGCCGCGAACATGTTGGCCAGGAAGCCGCGCTGGAAGGGCTGATCCTCCAGGATCAGGACGCGGAGGGGGGTCATGTCGATACTCCTGTGGACAATCCGGTAAGTGCATGGCGCAGGGAGCCGATGTTGATCGGCTTGACCATGTAGCCGTCCATGCCGGCGGCCAGGCATCGCTCGCGCTCTTCCGGCGTGGCATTGGCGGTAGCGCCGATGACGGTGAGCGTGCTTCCGCGCTGGCGCAGCTGGGCGATGAGTTCGTGGCCGCCCATGCCGGGCATGTTGATGTCCGTCAGCAGTACATCGAAACGTTCGGTACAGGTCCGCTCCAGGGCCTCCCCCCCATCGCTGACGGTGACCACGCTGCACCCCAGCGCCTCCAGTTGCTCCTTCAGGATCAGACGGTTGATGGGATTGTCTTCGGCCACCAGCACATGCAGTCCCACCGCGTCGGGGGGCGGCACACAGGGGGCGTGCGACGCGAACGCGTGGCCATGCTGCAGCTGGCCCGCGGCCCTGGCGATCGCGCGGATGCTGAACATCGACACGATCAGCCGCTCAGGGTGCAGGGGATCCACTTCGGGCTGTTCGTCGGCATCCACCGAAGTCACCACGCGCGGCCCGGTCCACTCGGTGGTGAGCCCGTGCTGCGGGTCGGCGTCGATCAGGATCGCGCCAGTCTCCGGCGGTGCGCCTTCGGGGTTGTAGCGCTGCGCGTTGGCGCCCCACCGCCTGAACCACAGGCAGGCGTTGTCGGTGAGCTCGGGCAGCGCCGTACGCACGTAGATGGGCGGCTGCGGCAGCAGGCGCGGGCCCTCGACCCTGGCGTCTTCATCGCCTGCCACCGTCAGCGGCAAGGTCATGGTGAAGCTGCTGCCCAGCCCGCGGTCGCTGACCAGGCGCAGTTCGCCGTTCATCAACCGCGCCAGATGGTCGCTGATCGACAGGCCCAGGCCGGTCCCGTCCTTGCGGCTCTGTCCACTGACCTGGCGGAAGGGCTCGAACAGCCGGGCCTGTTCGGCGGCGGCGATGCCGATCCCGGTGTCGGTCACCTGCCAGCTGATCGACGCCGTGCCTCCCTCGCGGGCCACCTGGCGCACGCGCAGGAAGATGCGCCCGCTGTGGGTGAACTTGATGGCATTGCTCAGGAGGTTTCCCAGCACCTGGCGGATGCGGTCGGCATCGCCGATCACCTGGGCCGGAAGTCGTGGATCGGTACTGACCATGACCTGCAGGCCCTTCTGCGTCGCTGCGGCCGCATAGGCGCCCAAGGTGGTTTCGGCCAGCGCCTGTGGCGAGAACGGCGCTGCGGCCAGGCTGAGCCTGCCGGACTCGATCTTGGACACGTCCAGGATGTCGCTGATCAGCTGCAGCAGCACCGAAGACGATTGCTGGATGGTACGCAGGTAACGGGCCTGGCGGGCATCCAGCGTGGTATTGCCCAGCAGCTCCAGGGTGCCCAGCACGCCGTACAGCGGCGTGCGGATCTCATGGCTCATCGTGGCCACGAACGTACTCTTGGCCTGGCTGGCTTCATCGGCGGACTGCTTGGCGGCCGACAGCGCGGCCTGGATCTGGCGATGGCGGCTGATATCGCTGAACACGCACAGCACCACGTCCGCATCGTGGTAGCGGGTGGTGGCATACAGCACCTGCAGCTGGCGCCCGTCCTGGGTAGTGAAATCGGTGCCGCGGCGCAGCCGGGCCGGGTGGCTGACAAGGTCGGGGCTCGGGCGCCAGCTGCCCAGCCAGTCGCCGCTGAAGGTGTCGGCACCCAGCCAATCGCATGCCAGCTGGTTCTCCAGCATGACCGTGCCATCCTGGCTACGCAGGACGCAGATGCCCACCGGCGCCATCTCGATGACCGTACTGCCGAACGCGAAGCTCTCCATCAGTTGTCGGTGCTGGTGGCGCGCGGGCTGGATCAGCTGGCGGTCGATGCGCCGCATCAACAGGCGCAGTGCCGCCAGCGCCGCCGCGCACAGGACCAGCGACACGGCAATGTGCAGTGCGATGTCGCCCAGCAGCAGGCTCAGTGGCAGGTAGTAGACCAGGCGCCAGCCGTCCTCGCCGATCGATTTGACCAGCGCCAGGCCGTGCGGCAGCGCATGGGTCCAGACGAAGGTGAAGATGTCCTCCCGCTGCGCCTGCAACCAGCCCGGCGGAATCGCCACGCCGGCGCGGTTGCTCAGCGCATGCCGGTCCTGCCTGTCCAGCAGCAGGAAATCGCCGATGCCCTTGCTGTTCACCACGCCGGCAATCCGGCCCGGGTCCAGCGACAGCACCAGCCAATGCGCAGGATCGGCGGCGACCCCTGCGGCACGATACAGGTAGATGCGCTGCGGCCCCTGGGTCGACGCCAGCCAGTACACCTGCGTGCCTGCCGGCGCGCGTGCCGCATGCTCCTGCAGCAGGCGTGGGGTGAGGTCGGTCGACGGGACGGCGTGGATGGCGTCGCCATGCAGCAGGCGGCGCGGCGCGTGCGGGTCGTTGCCCACGTGGATCAGCTGCGCACCGTAATCGTCCAGCGTGTGCGCGGCACGTGCAGACAGCAGCAGGCTCAGCCGGTGGCCATCGCGGTCGCGTCCCAGGGCCAGGCGCTGCACATCGCCATCCTCGTCGTCTGTTGGTGCCACCTTCGAATGGGCCGTAGTGGACGTCACCACGGAGTCGGCCAGGTAATTCAGCAATGCCTCGCGCTGGTCGAAGTACAGCTGCGCCCGGTAGGCCGTCGCGTTCATCTCGCGACGGTGCACGGAGATGTCGTTGCTCAGCTGGGCCAGCAGGTAGAAGCCGGCGGTGCCCACCAGGCAGGCCATCACGCACAGCGACAGCCAGCGCAGCAGGACGGTGGCCGCGAGCAGGGGAGCGTCGGATGAGTGGAGGCGTGGCAGGAGGCGATGCATGCGACGAATCCTAGGAATCGCTCCTTCGGCCGCCCATCAGTCAATTCGTAGAGAAAGCGGGGTGGCAGGTAACGCGAAGGTCTTCGTTCAGGCTCGCAAACGCGAAGGCCCGCCAAACGGCGGGCGCCGGCCGCCGTGCATGGCTTTTGACCGATGCCCGCGTGCGTCCGGCGCGGGCATGATGGACGCTCCTCACCCACTGGTCACTGCCATGTCCCGCCGATCCGCCCTGTTGCTCTCGCTGTGCCTGCTCGGCCCGGCCGCCCTGGCTGCTGAACCGGTGCTGGTCATCCACGGCGGGGCAGGGGTGCAGCGCAAGGACCTTTCACCGGCCGAAGAGAAGGCGGCCCGCGCGGCATTGCGCCAGGCGCTCCTCCAGGGCCACCAGGCGCTGGCTGCCGGCAAGCCGGCGCTGGACGCGGTCACTGCGGCCATAACCGTGCTTGAGGACGATCCCACCTTCAATGCCGGCAAGGGCGCGGTGTTCACCCATGACGGGCGCAACGAGCTGGACGCCGCGCTCATGGACGGCGCCAGCCTGAAGGCCGGTGCCGTGGCGGGCGTGCAGCGCGTGCGCAATCCGATCCTGCTCGCCGGGGCCGTGATGCAGCACTCGCCGCACGTGATGATGGTGGGCGAGGGGGCTGAGACCTTCGCCGTCAGCCAGGGCATTGCCCTGGTCGATCCGTCGTACTTCCGCACGGACAAGCGCTGGCAGCAGCTGCAGAAGGCACTGAAGGAAGAGGCCAGCGGCCAGGCCCACGCCGATCTGGAGACGGCGCGCCACTTCGGCACCGTGGGAGCCGTGGCGCTTGATGCGCAGGGTCACCTGGCCGCAGGCACGTCCACGGGCGGGATGACCAACAAGCGCTTCGGGCGCGTGGGCGACTCGCCGATCATCGGCGCCGGCACGTATGCCAACGCCACCTGCGCGGTATCCGGCACCGGTTGGGGCGAGTACTACATCCGCACCGCGGCCGCGCACGACATCTGCGCGCGCATGGAGTACCTCAAGCAGGGCCCGGAGCAGGCCGGGCGCGAAGTGATCAATGCCCGCATTCCTGCGCTGGGCGGCGACGGTGGCGCGATCGTGCTGGGTGCCGATGGTCGCGCGGCCACCCCGTTCAACACGCAGGGCATGTATCGCGGCTGGATCGGCGCCGATGGCGTGCCGCACGTGGCGATCTTCGCCGACGAAACCCTGGCGTTTCCAGGGCAATAGCCCGTGTTGCCGGGGCAATTTGCGATTCGTGTGAAAAATTTCCAAAAGGTTGTTGACAGAATCCGCATTCACCCCCAAAATTCACGGCTCTTCCACCCCAGACCGAAAGCGCTTCGGCGCCACGGGACAGGGTGGTAAGGAGGGATACCCAAGCGGCCAACGGGGGCAGACTGTAAATCTGCTGGCTTACGCCTTCGGTGGTTCGAATCCACCTCCCTCCACCAGTTTCATGCAGTTTCAGGTTGTGGCAGGAGCTTCCGATGCGGGAGTAGTTCAATGGTAGAACCTCAGCCTTCCAAGCTGATGGTGCGGGTTCGATCCCCGTCTCCCGCTCCATTGAATGGATTTGAATATATTCAAATTCGTGCCATAATTCAAAACTCGCTCACGTAGCTCAGTCGGTAGAGCACCTCCTTGGTAAGGAGGAGGTCGAAGGTTCGATTCCTTTCGTGAGCACCATCTAAGCGCCACCATTTCAGACGATTTCGAGATAAGCAGCCATGGCCAAGGGTAAGTTCGAGCGCACCAAGCCGCACGTCAACGTCGGCACCATCGGTCACGTCGACCACGGCAAGACCACGCTGACCGCCGCACTGACCAAGATCGGTGCCGATCGTTTCGGTGGCGAATTCAAGGGCTATGACGCCATTGACGCCGCGCCGGAAGAAAAGGCGCGTGGCATCACGATCTCGACCGCGCACGTCGAATACGAATCCGCCAACCGTCACTACGCCCACGTGGATTGCCCGGGCCATGCTGACTACGTCAAGAACATGATCACCGGTGCTGCCCAGATGGATGGCGCGATCCTGGTCTGTTCGGCTGCTGACGGCCCGATGCCGCAGACCCGCGAGCACATCCTGCTGTCGCGCCAGGTCGGCGTGCCGTACATCGTCGTGTTCCTGAACAAGGCCGACATGGTGGACGATGCCGAGCTGCTGGAACTGGTCGAAATGGAAGTCCGCGAGCTGCTGAGCAAGTACGACTTCCCGGGCGACGACACCCCGATCATCGCCGGTTCGGCCCGTCTGGCGCTGGAAGGCGACCAGAGCGATATCGGCGTGCCGGCCGTGATCAAGCTGGTCGATGCCCTCGACAGCTGGATCCCGACCCCGGAGCGTGACGTCGACAAGGCGTTCCTGATGCCGGTGGAAGACGTGTTCTCGATCTCGGGCCGCGGCACCGTGGTGACCGGTCGTATCGAGCGCGGCGTGATCAAGGTCGGCGAAGAAATCGAAATCGTCGGCATCCGTCCGGTCCAGAAGACCACCGTGACCGGCGTGGAAATGTTCCGCAAGCTGCTCGACCAGGGTCAGGCAGGCGACAACGCCGGTCTGCTGCTGCGCGGCACCAAGCGTGACGACGTCGAGCGTGGCCAGGTCCTGGCCAAGCCGGGTTCGATCAAGCCGCACACCCAGTTCGACTCCGAAGTCTACGTCCTGTCCAAGGACGAAGGCGGCCGTCACACCCCGTTCTTCAAGGGTTACCGCCCGCAGTTCTACTTCCGTACCACCGACATCACCGGTGCGGTTGAGCTGCCGGAAGGCGTGGAAATGGTCATGCCGGGCGACAACGTGAAGATGGTTGTCACGCTGATCAACCCGGTCGCCATGGACGAAGGCCTGCGCTTCGCGATTCGTGAAGGCGGCCGTACCGTCGGCGCCGGCGTGGTCTCCAAGATCATCGCGTAATTCTGCAATACCGGCGGCAGCACAGCGCTGCCGGTCTCGCGAATGGCGGGCCGGGAACCCCGGTCCGCCTTCGCCGTCTAAGGGAAGGCAGTTTTTTCAGTACGCCAGTAGCTCAATTGGCAGAGCAGCGGTCTCCAAAACCGCAGGTTGGGGGTTCGAGTCCCTCCTGGCGTGCCACTTCTCCCTTCCAGCGGCCATGCCGCCACAGCAGCCAGAGCCGGATGAACAGCAAGATCGAGCATTCCAAGGACACCTCCACCGGGGGTGACATCGTCAAATACGCCGCCGCAGTGCTCCTGGCACTTGCGGGTCTTTTTGCTTGGTTCTGGTTCGGCGCGCCCGAACATGCGGCCCAGAGTGCCTGGTCCGGTCCCCTGCGTGGCCTGGGTGTGGCGGTCGGCCTGCTGGCCGGCTTCGGCGTGTTCATGCTGACCGCCAAGGGGCGCGACACCCGTGAATTCCTTTCCGAATCCCGCTTCGAGCTGCGCAAGGTGGTCTGGCCGACGCGCCAGGAAGCCATCCGCATGACATGGGTGGTGATGGTCGTGGTGATCATCCTCAGCCTGCTGCTCGGCGGCTTTGATTTCTTGATTCAGAAAGCGATCCAGTTGTTCCTGGGTCGATAAGGAGAAACCTGTGAAGCGTTGGTATGTCGTTCACGCCTATTCAGGCTTCGAAAAGACGGTGGCGCAGGCCCTGCGTGAGCGTATCGTGCGCAACGAGAAGCAGGAGCTGTTCGGTGACGTCCTGGTCCCGACCGAAGAAGTGGTGGAAATGCGCGGCGGCCAGAAGCGTCGTTCCGAGCGCAAGTTCTTCCCCGGCTACGTTCTGGTCCAGATCGAGACGCACGAAGAAAACGGCATTCCGCGCATCGACAGCGAAAGCTGGCATCTGATCAAGGAAACCCAGAAGGTATTGGGCTTCATTGGCGGTACCGCCGATCGCCCGCTGCCGATCGCCGACCACGAGGCGGAAGCCATCCTGAATCGCGTTCAGGAAGGCGTCGAGAAGCCCCGTCCGAAGGTGCTGTTCGAGCCGGGCCAGATGGTCCGTGTCACCGAAGGTCCGTTCAACGACTTCAACGGCGTGGTGGAAGAGGTCAACTACGAGAAGAGCCGCCTGCGCGTCTCGGTGCTGATCTTCGGTCGCGCCACCCCGGTCGAGCTCGAGTTCGGCCAGGTCGAAAAGAGCGCCTGACCAACGGCGCCCGACCGGTAGCGCCGGCCATTGGCCGGCGACATTGCCGTCTTCACGCATGTGAAAGCGGAACCTGATATAGTGCGCGGCTTCCTGCCAGGATGCTGGCAAAAAGCAAAGGGCCGCCGCAAGGTGGCCTTCTGCGTGAATCAAAAAACGCGATGCCGGGACGCGAGATTCCCGGTCCGATGGGGAGCCTGTGGTCGCAAGGCGCTAGCACCCGGAGAGTATTCACATGGCAAAGAAAGTAATTGGTTACATCAAGCTGCAGGTGAAGGCCGGTCAGGCCAACCCCTCGCCGCCGGTCGGTCCTGCGCTGGGTCAGCGTGGCCTGAACATCATGGAATTCTGCAAGGCCTTCAATGCCGCCACGCAGAAGCTCGAGCCGGGTCTGCCGGTTCCGGTGATCATCACGGCCTATTCGGACCGTACGTTCACCTTCATCACCAAGAGCACCCCGGCCACCACGCTGCTGAAGAAGGCCGCTGGCGTGACCTCGGGCTCCAAGCGCCCGAACACCGACAAGATCGGCAAGGTGACCCGCAAGCAGCTGGAAGAGATCGCCAAGGCGAAGGAAGCTGACCTGACGGCCGCCGACCTGGACGCCGCCGTGCGTACGATCGCTGGTTCTGCCCGTTCCATGGGCCTTGTGGTGGAGGGTTAAGAAGATGGCACAGACCAAGCGTGAGAAGGCCATCCAGGCCGCCGTCGTCCCGGGCAAGGCTTACGCCTTCGAGGACGCAATCAAGATCCTGAAGACCGCTACCAAGGCCAAGTTCGTCGAGTCCTTCGACGTCGCCGTGCGCCTGGGCGTGGACGCCAAGAAGTCCGACCAGCAGGTGCGCGGTTCGACCGTGCTGCCGGCCGGTACCGGCAAGAGCGTGCGCGTTGCGGTGTTCGCCCCGGCCGGTGCCAAGGCTGACGAAGCCCTGGCCGCTGGCGCCGAAGCCGTCGGCATGGACGACCTGGCCGAGAAGATGCAGGCCGGCGATCTGAACTACGACGTCGTCATCGCCACCCCGGACGCCATGCGCGTCGTGGGTAAGCTGGGCACCGTGCTCGGCCCGCGCGGCCTGATGCCGAACCCGAAGGTCGGCACCGTGTCGGCCAACCCGGGCGAAGCCGTCAAGAACGCCAAGTCGGGCCAGGTGCGTTACCGCACCGACAAGGCCGGCATCATCCACTGCACCATCGGCAAGGCCGACTTCGCCGAAGACGCGCTGAAGTCGAACCTGCAGGCGCTGCTGCTGGACCTGATCAAGGCCAAGCCGGCTACCTCGAAGGGCACCTACCTGCAGAAGGTATCGGTCAGCTCGACGATGGGCCCGGGCGTCACCGTCGACCAGTCGTCGCTGACCCTGAAGTAATCGTTTCAAGCGGGTGTGCGGTTTCGACCGTGCACCCGTGACATTTGAAGGCAATCCGAACGGGCCTGTCCCGTGACGATAGCCGTCAAAGACCGCAGGCGCGGTCGTTGCACACCGGCGACGGGCAGGGATTGCTCGCATTGGCAGGGAGTCGCCGCCGGCACTGTACCGACCGCTTAATCGATTCCCCCGGGAATCACCCTGCGTAGATGGTGCCCTTCTGGAGTTTTTCTGGTTTACGCACGTCTGGGTTCACCCAGGTTGGCCATCCAGGTCTAGAACGGCCCACCCTTGGAACATCGTCCCGATGTTCCCGGCGTCCAGGACGGATGCTGCCCAGGACCGCACACGGCAGGAGCCGTAAGCGGAGTTCAATTGGAGGAGTGCAATGGCTCTCAATCTGTCCCAGAAGCAAGAAGTAGTCGCCGAGGTTGCGGACGTCGCTGCCAAGGCTCACTCCTTGATCGCAGCCGAATATGCTGGCACCACGGTCTCCCAGATGACCGCGATGCGCAAGCAGGCCCGCGAAACCGGCGTTTTCTTGAAGGTTGTCAAGAACACGCTGGCCTCGCGCGCCGTTGAAGGCACCGAATTCGCATGTGCACAGGACCAGATGACCGGTCCGCTGCTGTATGCGTTCTCGCTCGAGGAGCCCGGCGCAGCCGGTCGCCTGATCAAGGACGCCGCCAAGACCAACGACAAGCTCAAGGCCAAGGTCGTCGCGATTGGTGGTGAAGTGTTCCCGGCAAGCCACGTTGACGTGCTGGCCTCGCTGCCGACCCGCGATCAGGCCCTGGCCATGCTGGCCCGCGTCCTGACCGAGCCGGTCACGATGTTCGCCCGCGCCATCAAGGCCATCGGCGACAAGCAGAACGGTGGCGAAACCGCCGACGCTGCCGAGCCGGCTGCCGAAACCGCCTGAGTCGCTGTTTACGTGGTTCCTGACGGAACCTGAACCCAGAAAATTATTCAAAGGTAATCAAAATGTCCCTTACCAACGAACAGATCGTCGACGCCATCGCCGAGAAGTCCCTGATGGAAGTGATGGAGCTGGTCAAGGCCATCGAAGAGAAGTTTGGCGTTTCCGCCGCTGCTCCGGTCGCCGCTGCTGCTGCAGCTGGCCCGGCTGCCGCTGTTGAAGAGCAGACCGAATTCGACGTCATCCTGAAGTCGGCCGGCGACAAGAAGGTCGAAGTCATCAAGGCCGTCCGCGCCATCACCGGCCTGGGCCTGAAGGAAGCCAAGGACCTGGCAGAAGCCGGCGGCATGATCAAGGAAGGCGCTTCGAAGGACGACGCTGCCAAGTTCAAGAAGGACCTGGAAGCTGCTGGCGCGACTGTCGAAGTCAAGTAAGCAGCTCCTTGCCTCGCCATCGAATCACGGCGATGCAACCAAGGCTGGGGGCGTAAGCCCCCGGCCTTTGGTCGTTGTTGCGCTTGGGCCGAATGTTTGACCGGTCCATGCCAATTCGATCGGTAGCCCCGGCCGTTGGCCGGCTGCTTTACCGGCCCCAGGCCGGCGAGTTGGCAGTTGGAAGTAGCGGGAGAAGGCGTGCTGGTGCCGGCAATACCAGCGACTTCCAACTGACAATTTTCATGTTCCCTTCGGGCCACGCCTCCATGGCGGGGCCCGCACAGCCAAGGTGAGACCCCATGACGTCATATTCGTTCACCGAAAAAAAGCGTATCCGCAAGGATTTCGGCAAGCAGCGCTCGATCCTTGAAGTGCCGTTCCTGCTCGCCATCCAGGTGGATTCCTACCGCGAATTCCTGCAGGAAAACGTGGATCCGGCCAAGCGCCGTGATCTCGGCCTGCACGCGGCCCTGAAGTCGGTGTTCCCGATCGCCAGCTACAGCGGCAACGCTGCGCTGGAATACGTGGGTTACAAGCTGGGCGACCCGGTCTTCGACGAGCGCGAATGCCGCCAGCGCGGCATGAGCTACGGCGCGCCGCTGCGTGTGACCGTGCGCCTGGTGATCTACGACCGCGAGTCGTCCACCAAGGCCATCAAGTACGTGAAGGAGCAGGAGGTCTACCTCGGCGAAATCCCGCTGATGACCGACAACGGCACCTTCATCGTCAACGGCACCGAGCGCGTCATCGTCTCGCAGCTGCATCGTTCGCCGGGCGTGTTCTTCGACCACGACCGTGGCAAGACCCACAGCTCGGGCAAGCTGCTGTACAGCGCCCGCATCATCCCGTACCGCGGCTCCTGGCTGGACTTCGAGTTCGACCCGAAGGACGCGCTGTTCACCCGTATCGACCGTCGCCGCAAGCTGCCGGTGTCGATCCTGCTGCGTGCGCTGGGCTACACCAACGAAGAAATGCTGGCCGAGTTCTTCGAGATCAACACCTTCCACATCAATCCCGATGAGGGCGTGCAGCTCGAACTGGTCTCCGAGCGCCTGCGCGGCGAGACCCTGAACTTCGACCTGGCCGACGGCGACAAGGTCATCGTCGAAGCCGGCAAGCGCATCACCGCACGCCACGTCAAGCAGCTGGAAGCCTCGGGCATTGCCGCCCTGGCCGTGCCGGACGATTACATCGTCGGCCGCATTCTGTCCCACGACGTGGTCGACGCCAGCACCGGCGAACTGCTGGCCCAGGCCAACGACGAAATCACCGACGAGCAGCTGCAGGCCTTCCGCAAGGCCGGCGTGGATGCCGTGGGCACCCTGTGGGTGAACGATCTGGATCGTGGCCCGTACCTGTCCAACACCCTGCGCATCGATCCGACCAAGACCCAGCTTGAAGCGCTGGTCGAAATCTATCGCATGATGCGTCCGGGCGAGCCGCCGACCAAGGACGCCGCGCAGAACCTGTTCCACAACCTGTTCTTCACCTTCGAACGCTACGACCTGTCCACGGTCGGCCGCATGAAGTTCAACCGTCGTGTCGGCCGCAAGGAAGTCACCGGTGAAGCGGTGCTGTACGACCGCAAGTACTTCGGCGAGCGCAACGACGAAGAGTCCAAGCGCCTGGTCGCCGAGCACGGCGAAAGCTCCGACATCCTGGAAGTGATCAAGGTCCTGACCGAGATCCGCAACGGTCGCGGCGTGGTCGATGACATCGACCACCTGGGCAACCGTCGCGTGCGTTCGGTCGGCGAAATGGCCGAGAACGTGTTCCGCGTGGGCCTGGTCCGCGTCGAGCGCGCGGTCAAGGAGCGCCTGTCGATGGCCGAATCCGAAGGCCTGACCCCGCAGGAGCTGATCAACGCCAAGCCGGTTGCCGCTGCCATCAAGGAGTTCTTCGGCTCCTCGCAGCTGTCCCAGTTCATGGACCAGAACAACCCGCTGTCGGAAGTCACGCACAAGCGCCGCGTCTCGGCCCTGGGCCCGGGCGGCCTGACCCGTGAGCGCGCCGGCTTCGAAGTGCGCGACGTGCACCCGACCCATTACGGCCGCGTCTGCACCATCGAAACCCCGGAAGGCCCGAACATCGGCCTGATCAACTCGCTGGCCGTGTACGCCCGCACCAACCAGTACGGTTTCCTGGAAACCCCGTACCGCAAGGTGCACGACGGCAAGGTCTCCGACGAGATCGAGTTCCTGTCGGCCATCGAAGAAAACGAATACGTCATCGCCCAGGCCAATGCCCTGACCGACGCCAAGAGCATGCTCACCGAGCAGTTCGTGCCGTGCCGGTTCCAGGGTGAGTCGCTGTTGAAGCCGCCGGCGGAAGTCCACTTCATGGACGTCTCGCCGATGCAGACCGTGTCCATCGCCGCGGCGCTGGTTCCGTTCCTGGAGCACGATGACGCCAACCGTGCACTGATGGGCGCCAACATGCAGCGCCAGGCCGTGCCGACCCTGCGTGCGCAGAAGCCGCTGGTGGGTACCGGCATCGAACGCGCCGTGGCCCGTGACTCGGGTGTGACCGTGAACGCCCGTCGTGGTGGCGAGATCGTGCAGATCGACGCCGGCCGCATCGTGGTCAAGGTCAACGAAGTGGAAATCACCGACGCCAGCGATGCCGGCGTGGATATCTACAACCTGATCAAGTACACCCGTTCCAACCAGAACACCTGCATCAACCAGCGTCCGCTGGTGGAAGTGGGCAACGTGGTGGCGCGTGGCGACGTGCTGGCCGATGGTCCGTCCACCGACATCGGCGAACTGGCCCTGGGCCAGAACATGCTGATCGCCTTCATGCCGTGGAACGGCTACAACTTCGAAGACTCCATCCTGCTCTCCGAGCGCGTGGTCGAAGAGGATCGCTACACCACGATCCACATCGAAGAGCTGACCTGCGTTGCACGCGACACCAAGCTGGGGCCGGAGGAAATCTCGGCCGACATCCCGAACGTGTCCGAGCAGGCGCTGAACCGCCTGGATGAATCGGGCGTGGTGTACATCGGTGCCGAAGTGCGCGCCGGCGACATCATGGTCGGCAAGGTCACCCCGAAGGGCGAAAGCCAGCTGACCCCGGAAGAGAAGCTGCTGCGGGCGATCTTCGGCGAGAAGGCGTCCGACGTTAAGGACAGCTCGCTGCGCGTGCCGCCGGGCATGGACGGCACCGTCATCGACGTGCAGGTCTTCACCCGCGATGGCATCGAGAAGGACAAGCGTGCGCGCCAGATCGAGGAAAGCGAGATCAAGCGCGTCAAGAAGGACTTCGACGACCAGTTCCGCATCCTGGAAGGCGCCATCTACGCACGCCTGCGTTCGCAGATCGTGGGCAAGGTCGCCAACGGCGGTGCCAACCTGAAGAAGGGCGACACCATCACCGACGCCTACCTGGACGGCCTGAAGAAGGCTGACTGGTTCGTGCTGCGCATGAAGGATGACGACGCTTCCGAAGCCATCGAACGCGCCCAGAAGCAGATCCAGGCGCACGAGAAGGAATTCGAGCGTCGCTTCGCCGACAAGCGCGGCAAGATCACCGCCGGCGACGACCTTGCCCCGGGCGTGCTGAAGATGGTCAAGGTGTTCCTGGCCGTGAAGCGCCGCATCCAGCCGGGCGACAAGATGGCAGGCCGCCACGGCAACAAGGGTGTGGTCTCCAACGTGGTGCCGGTCGAGGACATGCCGTACATGGCCTCGGGCGAGACCGTGGACATCGTGCTGAACCCGCTGGGCGTGCCGTCGCGCATGAACATCGGCCAGATCCTGGAAGTGCATCTGGGCTGGGCCGCCAAGGGCCTGGGCCGCAAGATCCAGGGCATGCTCGAGGCACAGGCCGCGATCAGCGACCTGCGTAAATTCCTGGACGACGTGTACAACCACGACAAGACCCAGCACGCCAACCACGTCGACCTGACCCAGTTCAGCGACGAGGAGCTGCTGCGCCTGGCCGGCAACCTGACCGACGGCGTGCCGATGGCCACCCCGGTGTTCGACGGTGCCACCGAAGCGGAAATCAAGCACATGCTTGCCCTGGCTGACCTGCCGCTCAGCGGCCAGACCCAGCTGTATGACGGTCGTACCGGCGAAGCATTCGATCGCCACACCACCGTGGGCTACATGCACTACCTGAAGCTGAACCACCTGGTCGACGACAAGATGCACGCCCGTTCGACCGGCCCGTACTCGCTCGTCACCCAGCAGCCGCTGGGCGGCAAGGCGCAGTTCGGTGGTCAGCGCTTCGGTGAAATGGAAGTCTGGGCGCTGGAAGCCTACGGCGCGGCCTACACCCTGCAGGAAATGCTGACGGTGAAGTCCGATGACGTGCAGGGCCGCAACCAGATGTACAAGAACATCGTCGACGGTGAGCACGAGATGGTCGCGGGCATGCCGGAATCCTTCAACGTGTTGGTGAAGGAAATCCGCTCGCTGGCCATCAACATGGAACTGGAAGACAACTGATCGCGCAGGCGCGGCTGCCCCGGCAGCCGCGCCGCCGGAAGTGAATCGACAGCCCCATCGACAAGATTTCCTCCTTTCGGAGAAACACCATGAAAGACCTGCTCAACCTCTTCAACCAGCAGCGCCAGACGCTGGACTTCGACGCGATCAAGATCGCGCTGGCCTCGCCGGACCTGATCCGTTCGTGGTCCTTCGGCGAAGTGAAGAAGCCGGAAACCATCAACTACCGTACCTTCAAGCCGGAGCGTGACGGCCTGTTCTGCGCCGCCATCTTCGGGCCGGTCAAGGACTACGAGTGCCTGTGCGGCAAGTACAAGCGCATGAAGCACCGCGGCGTGGTCTGCGAAAAGTGCGGCACCGAAGTGACCCTGGCCAAGGTGCGCCGCGAGCGCATGGGCCACATCGACCTGGCCTCGCCGGTCGCGCACATCTGGTTCCTCAAGTCGCTGCCCTCGCGCATCGGCCTGATGCTGGACATGACCCTGCGTGACATCGAGCGCGTGCTGTACTTCGAAGCCTATGTGGTGACCGAGCCGGGCCTGACCGCCCTGGAGCGCCGCCAGCTGCTGACCGAAGAACAGTACCTGCAGGCACGCCAGGAGCACGGCGACGACTTCGATGCCGCCATGGGCGCCGAGGCCGTGTACGAGCTGCTGCGCACCATCGACCTGCAGTCGGAAATGACCCGCCTACGCGAAGAAATCGCCAGCACCGGTTCGGAAACCAAGCTCAAGCGTCTCACCAAGCGCATCAAGCTGGTCGAAGCCTTCCTGGAATCGGGCAACCGCCCGGAGTGGATGGTCATGACCGTGCTGCCGGTGCTGCCGCCGGACCTGCGCCCGCTGGTGCCGCTGGACGGTGGCCGCTTCGCGACCTCCGACCTGAACGACCTGTACCGCCGCGTCATCAACCGCAACAACCGCCTGCGCCGCCTGCTCGAGCTGAACGCGCCGGACATCATCGTGCGCAATGAAAAGCGCATGCTGCAGGAATCGGTCGATGCGCTGCTGGACAACGGCCGTCGTGGCCGTGCCATCACCGGCACCAACAAGCGCCCGCTGAAGTCGCTGGCCGACATGATCAAGGGCAAGCAGGGTCGCTTCCGCCAGAACCTGCTGGGCAAGCGCGTGGACTACTCGGGCCGTTCGGTCATCGTGGTCGGTCCGTACCTGCGCCTGCACCAGTGCGGCCTGCCGAAGAAGATGGCGCTCGAGCTGTTCAAGCCGTTCGTGTTCGCCAAGCTGCAGCGTCGTGGCCTGGCCACCACCATCAAGGCCGCCAAGAAGCTGGTCGAGCGCGAAGAAGCCGAAGTCTGGGACATCCTGGAAGAGGTCATCCGCGAACACCCGGTGATGCTGAACCGTGCGCCGACCCTGCACCGCCTGGGCATCCAGGCGTTCGAACCGGTGCTGATCGAAGGCAAGGCCATCCAGCTGCACCCGCTGGTCTGCACCGCGTTCAACGCCGACTTCGACGGTGACCAGATGGCCGTCCACGTGCCGCTCTCGCTGGAAGCCCAGCTGGAAGCGCGTGCGCTGATGATGTCCACCAACAACATCCTGTCGCCGGCCAACGGCGAGCCGATCATCGTGCCGTCGCAGGACGTGGTGCTGGGTCTGTACTACATGACCCGCGCCCTGGAAAACAAGAAGGGCGAGGGCATGGCCTTCGCCAACATCGCTGAAGTCAAGCGCGCCTACGACAACCGCGTGGTGGAACTGCACGCCAAGGTCAAGGTCCGCATCACCGAAGTGGTGACCGACGAGAACGGCGACAAGCAGAACAAGACCTCGATCGTGGACACCACGATCGGTCGCGCCCTGCTGGCCGAAATCCTGCCGGAAGGCCTGCCGTTCGCGCTGGCCAACACCGAGCTGACCAAGAAGAACATCAGCCGCCTGATCAACTCCAGCTACCGCCAGCTGGGCTTGAAGGACACGGTCGTGTTCGCCGACAAGCTGATGTACACCGGCTTTGCCTATGCAACCCGTGCCGGCGTGTCGATCGGTATCGACGACATGCTGATCCCGGACGAGAAGCGCGGCATCCTCACCGAGGCCGAAGCCGAAGTGCTGGAAATCCAGGAGCAGTACCAGTCGGGCCTGGTCACCGCCGGCGAGCGCTACAACAAGGTGGTCGACATCTGGTCGCGTACCAATGAACGCATCGCCAAGGCGATGATGGACACCATTGGTACCGAAAAGGTGGTCAACGCCAAGGGCGAAACCATCGACCAGAAGTCGATGAACTCGCTGTACATCATGGCCGACTCCGGTGCGCGTGGTTCGCAGGCGCAGATCCGCCAGCTGGCCGGCATGCGCGGCCTGATGGCCCGCCCGGATGGCTCGATCATCGAAACGCCCATCAAGGCGAACTTCCGTGAAGGCCTGAACGTGCAGGAGTACTTCAACTCCACCCACGGTGCCCGTAAGGGTCTGGCCGATACCGCGCTGAAGACCGCCAACTCGGGTTACCTGACCCGTCGTCTGGTCGACGTGGCGCAGGACGTGGTCATCACCGAAGTGGATTGC
The DNA here is from genome assembly GCF_037482345.1 of Stenotrophomonas sp. AB1(2024). Lineage (NCBI taxonomy): Bacteria > Pseudomonadati > Pseudomonadota > Gammaproteobacteria > Lysobacterales > Lysobacteraceae > Stenotrophomonas > Stenotrophomonas sp. AB1(2024). Next base: position 1,138,484 of record NZ_JBBHKO020000001.1, on the reverse strand, counting down.
GGTACCACCGAAGGCCTGACCATGACCCCGATCGTGGAAGGCGGCGACGTCGTGGAGCCGTTGAAGGACCGCGTGCTGGGTCGTGTCGTGGCCGAGGACGTGTTCCTGCCGGGCAACGACGAAGATCCGATCGTGACCCGCAACACCCTGCTCGACGAAGCCTGGGTCGCCAAGCTGGAAGATGCCGGTGTGCAGAGCATCAAGGTGCGCTCGACGATCAGCTGCGAATCGGCGTTCGGCGTGTGCGGCCACTGCTACGGCCGCGATCTGGCCCGTGGCCACCTGGTCAACATCGGTGAAGCGGTCGGCGTCATCGCCGCCCAGTCGATCGGTGAGCCGGGTACCCAGCTGACCATGCGTACGTTCCACATCGGTGGTGCGGCATCGCGTGCGGCAGCGGTGGACAACATCACGGTCAAGACCACCGGTTCGGTGAAGTTCAACAACCTCAAGTCTGTCGAACACGCCAGCGGTTCGCTGGTGGCGGTGTCGCGTTCGGGTGAAATCTCGGTGCTCGATGCCCACGGCCGCGAGCGTGAGCGTTACAAGCTGCCGTACGGCTCGATGATCGCGTCCAAGGACGGCGATGCAGTGAAGGCTGGCCAGACCGTGGCCAACTGGGACCCGCATAACCACCCGATCGTGTCCGAAGTGGCCGGTTTCATCCGCTTCATCGACTTCATCGACGGCGTCACCGTCATCGAGAAGACCGACGAACTGACCGGCCTGGCCTCGCGCGAAATCACCGACCCGAAGCGTCGTGGCTCGCAGGCCAAGGAACTGCGTCCGATCGTGCGCATCGTGGATGCCAAGGGCAATGACCTGACCATCCCGAACACCGACCTGCCGGCCCAGTACCTGCTGCCGCCGCGTTCCATCGTCAACCTGCAGGACGGCGCGGCCGTCGGCGTGGGCGACGTGGTCGCCAAGATCCCGCAGGAAGCGTCCAAGACCCGCGACATTACCGGTGGTCTGCCGCGCGTGGCCGATCTGTTCGAAGCGCGCAAGCCGAAGGATCCGGCGATCCTGGCCGAGCGCTCGGGCATCATCAGCTTCGGCAAGGACACCAAGGGCAAGCAGCGCCTGATCATCAAGGACACCGATGGTTCGGAACACGAAGAGCTGATCCCGAAGTACCGCCAGGTGATCGTGTTCGAAGGCGAGCACGTGACCAAGGGCGAAACCATCGTGGACGGCGAGCCGAGCCCGCAGGACATCCTGCGCCTGCTGGGTGTCGAACCGCTGGCGGCCTACCTGGTCAAGGAAATCCAGGACGTGTACCGCCTGCAGGGCGTGAAGATCAACGACAAGCACATTGAAGTGATCACCCGCCAGATGCTGCGCAAGGTCGAAATCACCGACCAGGGCAGCAGCAAGTTCCTGAATGGCGAGCAGGCCGAGCGCCAGCGCGTCATCGAGGAAAATGCACGCCTGACCACCCGCAACGAGCTGATCGCCCGTTTCGACCCGGTCCTGCTGGGCATCACCAAGGCGTCGCTGGCCACCGAATCGTTCATTTCGGCGGCCTCGTTCCAGGAAACCACCCGCGTGCTGACCGAAGCTGCCGTCCGCGGCACCTCGGACAACCTGCGCGGCCTGAAGGAAAACGTCATCGTCGGTCGCCTGATCCCGGCTGGCACGGGCCTGGCGTACCACGCCAACCGCCGTCGCAACGCCTCCGGGCTGACCGAGTCGGAACTGCAGACCCTGTCCGGTGCGCCGGCCGTGGCTGACGTGGTCCCGGCAGCCCCGGTGGTGGTGGAATCGACCGAAGCCGAATCGGCCTCGGACGAATGATGAACCCGGTCCGGCCGCTTGGCTGGACCATCCTCGACGGTGGCGTAACCGCCACCGATGAGGTAGGATGCCGGCCGGTCCGCGAAAGGGGACCGGTTTGACAACCTGAACGGGGGGCATGGAGAAGGCTCCCCTGTAACGGCCCGGGATCAGGGCTGGCTTGGCGCGCGCGGTTGACTGCGTTTTCGCCAGGTTGCTACAATCGTCTGTCTCAGCAGGCTGGATTCCTTCGGCCTGCTCGCACATATCCGCATTCATGGCCCGTTTTTTGCCGGGCCTCTCTCAGAAGAACTTACTGATGGCGACGATCAATCAGCTTGTCCGCAAGCCGCGGCAGGCAACCACTTACAAGAGCGCCTCCCCGGCTCTTGAAAAGTGCCCCCAGCGCCGTGGCGTCTGCACGCGCGTGTACACCACCACCCCGAAGAAGCCGAACTCGGCGCTCCGCAAGGTTGCCAAGGTCCGCCTGACCAACCAGGAAGAGGTCATCAGCTACATCGGTGGCGAAGGCCACAACCTGCAGGAGCACTCCGTGGTCCTCATCCGCGGCGGTCGCGTCAAGGACCTGCCGGGTGTGCGTTACCACACCGTGCGTGGCTCGCTGGACGCCTCGGGCGTTGCCAAGCGTCGCCAGGGCCGTTCCAAGTACGGCGCCAAGCGTCCGAAGAGCTAAGGGAAAGTACACATGTCTCGTAAAGGTAATACGCCGCAGCGCTCTGTCCTGCCGGATCCGAAGCACGGAAGTGAAACCATCGCGCGCTTCATCAACATGGTGATGCTGAGCGGCAAGAAGTCGGTCGCTGAAAAGATCGTCTATGGCGCCATGGACGTGATCAGCGAAAAGAACCCGAATTCCATCGAGCTGGTGCAGAAAGCTCTGGACAACGTGGCTCCGTCGGTCGAAGTGAAGTCCCGCCGTGTCGGTGGTGCGACCTACCAGGTGCCGGTCGAAGTGCGTTCGTCGCGCAAGATGGCCCTGGCCATGCGCTGGCTGATCGACTCGGCCCGCAAGCGTGGTGAAAACACCATGCCGAAGAAGCTGGCTGCAGAACTGCTGGATGCCTCGGAAAATCGTGGTGGCGCCATCAAGAAGCGCGAAGAAACGCACCGCATGGCCGAAGCCAACAAGGCATTCGCCCACTACCGCTGGTGAGTTTGACGGCCTTGTAAAACAGGCACGGCAGCACCATCCAGGTGCTGCCTCGCGGCACCTGGGGTGTCGCGCCAATCCGAAGGCCGCCGAAAGGCGGCGTTCGGCCATCCGAATTCCAAGAAATTGAGAGGCTCCCGTGGCCCGCACCACTCCCATCGAGCGTTACCGCAACTTCGGCATCATGGCCCACATCGATGCCGGCAAGACCACCACGTCCGAGCGCATCCTGTTCTACACCGGCAAGAGCCACAAGATCGGTGAAGTGCACGACGGCGCCGCCACCATGGACTGGATGGAGCAGGAGCAGGAGCGTGGCATCACGATCCAGTCCGCTGCGACCACCGCGTTCTGGAAGGGCATGGACAAGTCCCTGCCGGAGCACCGCTTCAACATCATCGATACCCCCGGGCACGTCGACTTCACCATCGAAGTGGAGCGCTCGCTGCGCGTGCTCGACGGTGCGGTGTTCGTGCTGTGTGCCGTGGGTGGCGTGCAGCCGCAGTCCGAAACCGTGTGGCGCCAGGCCAACCGGTACAAGGTGCCGCGCATCGCGTTCGTCAACAAGATGGACCGCACCGGCGCCAACTTCACCAAGGTCGTTGGCCAGCTGAAGGCCAAGCTGGGCGCGACCGCCGTGCCGATGCAGCTGCCGATCGGCGCTGAAGAAGGCTTCAAGGGCGTGGTCGACCTGCTCAAGATGAAGGCCATCCACTGGGATGAAGCCTCGCAGGGCATGAAGTTCGAGTACCTGGAGATCCCGGCCGACATGCAGGCGGAGGCTGAAGAGGCCCGCACCTACATGATCGAAGCTGCGGCTGAAGCCAACGAAGAGTTGATGGAAAAGTACCTGGGCGGCGAAGAGCTGACCGAAGCCGAGATCGTGTCGGCCCTGCGTGCGCGCACGCTGGCCACTGATATCGTGCCGATGTACTGCGGTTCGGCGTTCAAGAACAAGGGCGTGCAGGCCATGCTGGACGGCGTGGTGCAGCTGCTGCCGTCGCCGATCGACGTGCCGGACGTGACCGGTACCGACGTTGATGACGAGACTGTCGCGCTGAGCCGCAAGTCCGACGACAAGGCGCCGTTCTCGGCGCTGGCCTTCAAGATCATCACCGACCCGTTCGTGGGTGCGCTGACCTTCTTCCGTGTCTATTCGGGCACGCTCAATGCCGGCGACCAGCTGCTGAACTCGGTCAAGGGCAAGAAGGAGCGCATCGGCCGCATCCTGCAGATGCACTCCAACGATCGCGAAGAGATCAAGGAAGTGCTGGCCGGTGACATCGCCGCGGCCGTGGGCCTGAAGGACACCACCACCGGTGACACCCTGTGCTCGCAGGAGCACCCGATCATCCTGGAGCGCATGGTGTTCCCGGAGCCGGTCATCTCGATGGCCGTCGAACCGAAGACCAAGTCCGACCAGGAAAAGATGGGCCTGGCCCTCGGTCGCCTGGCCCAGGAAGATCCGTCGTTCCGCGTCAAGACCGACGAAGAGTCCGGCCAGACCATCATCTCCGGCATGGGCGAGCTGCACCTGGACATCATCGTTGACCGCATGAAGCGCGAGTTCAACGTTGAAGCCAACGTCGGCAAGCCGCAGGTGGCCTACCGCGAAACCATCCAGCTGGCCGACGTCAAGTCGGATTACAAGCACGCCAAGCAGTCCGGTGGTAAGGGTCAGTACGGTCACGTCGTGATCGAGCTGTCGCCGATCACCGCTGAAGACCGTGCCGATCCGAAGATCGCCCCGAACATCAAGGACGATTTCCTGTTCGTCAACGACATCACCGGTGGCGTGATTCCGAAGGAATTCATCCCGTCGATCGAAAAGGGCCTGCGCGAAACCATCACCAGCGGTCCGCTGGCTGGCTTCCCGGTCGTGGACGTGAAGGTGAAGCTGGTGTTCGGCTCGTACCATGACGTCGACTCCTCGGAAATGGCGTTCAAGCTGGCCTCGTCGATGGCCTTCAAGCAGGGCTTCGCCAAGGCCAAGCCGGTACTGCTGGAGCCGATCATGAAGGTCGAGATCGTGACCCCGGAGGATTACCAGGGTGACGTGATGGGCGACGTCAGCCGTCGTCGTGGCGTGCTGCAGGGTTCGAGCACCACTGGTGACGGTTCGGCCAGCATCATCAACGCGATGATCCCGCTGGGCGAAATGTTCGGTTACGCCACCTCGCTGCGTTCGCAGACCCAGGGTCGCGCAACGTTCACGATGGAATTCGACCACTACGAGCCGGCGCCGAACAACATCGCCGAAACCGTGATCAAGAAGGCCTGAGCATAAGCTCGGGTCCTCATCTCCCTCTTTCTGATATCCAAGGTATACAACAATGGCAAAGGGTAAGTTCGAGCGCACCAAGCCGCACGTCAACGTCGGCACCATCGGTCACGTCGACCATGGCAAGACCACGCTGACCGCCGCACTGACCAAGATCGGTGCCGATCGTTTCGGTGGCGAATTCAAGGGCTATGACGCCATTGACGCCGCACCGGAAGAAAAGGCGCGTGGCATCACGATCTCGACCGCGCACGTCGAATACGAATCCGCCAACCGTCACTATGCCCACGTGGATTGCCCGGGCCATGCTGACTACGTCAAGAACATGATCACCGGTGCTGCCCAGATGGATGGCGCGATCCTGGTCTGTTCGGCTGCTGACGGCCCGATGCCGCAGACCCGCGAGCACATCCTGCTGTCGCGTCAGGTCGGCGTGCCGTACATCGTCGTGTTCCTGAACAAGGCCGACATGGTGGACGATGCCGAGCTGCTGGAACTGGTCGAAATGGAAGTCCGCGAGCTGCTGAGCAAGTACGACTTCCCGGGCGACGACACCCCGATCATCGCCGGTTCGGCCCGTCTGGCGCTGGAAGGCGACCAGAGCGACATCGGCGTGCCGGCCGTGATCAAGCTGGTCGATGCCCTCGACAGCTGGATCCCGACCCCGGAGCGTGACGTCGACAAGGCGTTCCTGATGCCGGTGGAAGACGTGTTCTCGATCTCGGGCCGCGGCACCGTGGTGACCGGTCGTATCGAGCGCGGCGTGATCAAGGTCGGCGAAGAAATTGAAATCGTCGGCATCCGTCCGGTCCAGAAGACCACCGTGACCGGCGTGGAAATGTTCCGCAAGCTGCTCGACCAGGGTCAGGCAGGCGACAACGCCGGTCTGCTGCTGCGCGGCACCAAGCGTGACGACGTCGAGCGTGGCCAGGTCCTGGCCAAGCCGGGTTCGATCAAGCCGCACACCCAGTTCGACTCCGAAGTCTACGTCCTGTCCAAGGACGAAGGCGGCCGTCACACCCCGTTCTTCAAGGGCTACCGCCCGCAGTTCTACTTCCGTACCACCGACATCACCGGTGCGGTTGAGCTGCCGGAAGGCGTGGAAATGGTCATGCCGGGCGACAACGTGAAGATGGTTGTCACGCTGATCAACCCGGTCGCCATGGACGAAGGCCTGCGCTTCGCGATTCGCGAAGGCGGCCGTACCGTCGGCGCCGGCGTGGTCTCCAAGATCATCGCGTAATCTGCTAGACTCTGCGCCCCGATGTTGCCTGGGTAGGGCATCGGGGTTGCAACACAAACGGGAAAAGAGGCGCAGGACGCACCTCGTGTTCCCCAGACCAGGAAGGGTCGCGCCATTCAGGCAGTGTCAACAGGTCCCCTGTTGACTGCCGCGTTGTATGCGCGCTATACTTTTTGTCTGGGCAGATCGGGAGACCGGTCTGCCTCGATTTTTGAGGTCTATGGAAAGATCTTGTCGCCGCGCAGGAATGTGCGGCGTCCGCATTCAGGATATTCATGGGACAAGGCAACCCAGAGGCCTTGTCCGTCGCTCTTTTAACGAAGGAACCTACCGCCATGGCGGACCAAAAGATCCGGATTCGGTTGAAGGCGTTCGATCATCGTTTGATCGACCGTTCGGCCAGCGAGATCGTTGAAACGGCAAAGCGGACCGGCGCGCAAGTGCGTGGCCCGATCCCGCTGCCGACCAAGATCGAGCGCTACACCATTCTCGTCTCGCCGCACGTCGACAAGGACGCGCGTGACCAGTACGAGACCCGCACGCACAAGCGCGTGCTCGACATCGTCGACCCCAACGACAAGACCGTGGACGCGCTGATGAAGCTCGAACTGGCTGCCGGCGTCGACGTTCAGATCAAGCTGACCTGAGGACTACGACCATGACGAAGAAATATTCGTTGGGCTTCGTGGGCCGCAAGGCTGGCATGAGCCGCGTGTTCACCGAAGATGGCCAGGCCATCCCGGTGACCCTGATTGAAGCTACCCCGAACCGCATCGCGCAGATCAAGACCGTCGAAGCTGACGGCTACAGCGCCGTGCAGGTGACCGTCGGCGCGCGTCGCGCTGCCCTGGTCAACAAGCCGGAATCCGGCCACTTCGCCAAGGCGAAGGTGGAAGCCGGTCGTGGCCTGTGGGAATTCCGCGTTGAAGACGCGCAGCTCGGCGATTTCGCCGTTGGCGGCGAAGTCAAGGCGGACATCTTTGAAGTTGGCCAGAAGGTCGACGTCCAGGGTGTCACCAAGGGTAAGGGCTTCCAGGGCACCATCAAGCGCTACAACTTCCGTATGGGCGATGCAACCCACGGTAACTCGCTGTCGCATCGCGCGCCGGGTTCGCTGGGTCAGCGCCAGACCCCGGGTCGCGTTTTCCCGGGCAAGAAGATGTCGGGCCACATGGGTGCCGTGCAGCAGAGCACGCAGAACCTGGAAGTTGTCAAGGTCGACGTCGAGCGCGGTCTGATCGCGATTCGTGGCGCCGTGCCTGGCGCTGCGGGTGGTGACGTGATCGTGCGTCCGGCTAGCAAGGCATAAGGAGAGATGACGATGGAACTCGTTATCACGGGTAGCAACAACAAGGTCTCGGTCTCCGATGCCGTGTTCGGTCGCGATTTCAGCGAAGATCTGGTCCACCAGGTCGTCGTCGCCTATCGCAACGCCGGCCGCGCCGGCACCAAGGCACAGAAGACTCGCTCTGAAGTGGCTGGTACCACCAAGAAGTCGAAGAAGCAGAAGGGCGGCGGTGCGCGTCATGGCGCGCTGACGGCTCCGATCTTCGTCGGCGGTGGTGTCACCTTCGCGGCCAAGCCGCGCAGCTTCGAGCAGAAGGTCAACCGCAAGCAGTACCGTGCCGCCATGTGCGCGATCCTGTCCGAGCTGAACCGTCAGGGCCGTCTGACCATCGTGGAGTCCTTCGACGTCGAAGCGACCAGCACGAAGGCTCTGATCGCCAAGCTGGCCGGCCTGGAAGTGGGCAAGCGCCCGCTGATCGTCACCGAGGAAGCCACCGAACACCTGTACCTGTCGGCCCGCAACATTCCCTACGTGGAAGTGCGTGACGTGCAGGGCCTGGACCCGGTGTCGCTGGTCGGTGCCGACACGGTCGTCATCACCGCTGACGCGGTCAAGAAGGTCGAGGAGTGGCTGGCATGAACAGCAACGAAAAAATCTTCAGCGTGCTGCGTGCTCCGCGAGTCTCCGAAAAGACCGCGCGCCTGCAGGAACATTCCAACCAGTATGTCTTCGAGATCTCGAACGAAGCGACCAAGGCCGACGTGAAGGCCGCGGTAGAGCAGTTGTTCGACGTCAAGGTCGAAGCGGTCAACGTGCTGAACGTGAAGGGCAAGAACAAGTCCTTCCGTAACCGCACCGGCCGCCGCGGCGATTGGCGCAAGGCGTACGTGCGTCTCGCCGATGGCCAGTCCATCGATGTAACGGCCAAGGCCTGAGGTACATCCCATGCCATTGATGAAATTCAAGCCCACTTCCCCCGGCCGCCGTTCGGCCGTGCGCGTGGTTACGCCCGATCTGCACAAGGGCGCACCGCACGCAGCGTTGCTGGAGCCGAAGAGCAATACCGGTGGTCGTAACCACCACGGTCGCATCACCACCCGTCACGTGGGCGGTGGTCACAAGCAGCATTACCGTCTGATTGACTTCAAGCGCAACAAGGAAGGCATTCCGGCGCGCGTGGAACGCATCGAATACGATCCGAACCGCACCGCCCATATCGCCCTGCTGTGCTACGTCGACGGCGAGCGCCGCTACATCATCGCACCGAAGGGCCTGAAGGCCGGTGACCAGGTGATCGCGGGTTCGGATGCGCCGATCAAGACCGGCAACACCCTGCCGCTGCGCAACATCCCGGTTGGTACCACCATCCACGGCATCGAACTGAAGCCGGGCAAGGGTGCCCAGATCGCGCGTGCCGCCGGCGCTGCCGTGCAGCTCGTCGCTCGTGAAGGCGTCTTCGCCACCCTGCGCCTGCGCTCGGGTGAAATGCGCAAGGTGCCGGTCGAGTGCCGCGCAACCATCGGTGAAGTCGGCAACGACGAACACAACCTGGAAAAGCTGGGCAAGGCTGGCGCCAAGCGCTGGCGCGGTGTCCGCCCGACCGTTCGTGGTGCTGCCATGAACCCGGTTGACCACCCGCACGGTGGTGGTGAGGCGAAGGCCGGCCAGGGTAATCCGCACCCGGTCACCCCGTGGGGTGTTCCGACCAAGGGTTACAAGACGCGCAAGAACAAGCGCACCCAGCAATTCATCGTCCGCGATCGTAGGGGCTAATCGACCATGGCACGTTCACTCAAGAAGGGCCCGTTCGTCGATCACCACCTCGTCAAGAAGGTGGAGGCCGCTGCGGGTAGCAAGAAGCCGATCAAGACCTGGTCGCGCCGTTCGATGATCCTGCCGGAAATGGTAGGCATCACCATCGCCGTTCATAACGGCAAGAACCACGTTCCGGTGCTCGTCAACGAGAACATGGTCGGCCACAAGCTCGGCGAATTTGCCATCACCCGGACCTTCAAGGGTCACGGTGGTGACAAGAAGTCGGGCAAGTAAGGAGAGATGACAATGGAAGCGAAAGCAATCCTGCGCTCCGCGCGCATCTCTGCGCAGAAAGCCCGCCTGGTCGCTGACCAGGTGCGCGGCCTGCCGGCCGAGCGTGCGGTAAACCTGCTGAAGTTCTCGGACAAGAAGGCTGCCCACCTGATCAAGAAGGTGGTGGAGTCGGCTATTGCAAATGCCGAAAACAACCAGGGCGCCGACGTCGACGAGCTGAAGGTTCAGACCATCATGGTAGATGAAGGTCCGACCCTGAAGCGTTTCATGGCGCGGGCGAAAGGCCGCGGCACCCGCATCCTCAAGCGCACCAGCCACATCACTGTGGTTGTGGGCGCCGGCAAGTAAGCGGAAAGGAAAACACCATGGGTCATAAAGTTCATCCGATTGGTATCCGCCTCGGCATCTCCAAGGACTGGAACTCCAAGTGGTACGCCAACAAGGGCGAGTTCGCTGGTTATCTGGCGGCCGACCTGAAGGTGCGGGAAATGCTGCGCAAGAAGCTCGCGCAGGCCGGCATCAGCAAGATCCTCATCGAACGTCCGGCGAAGACCGCCCGCGTGACGATCCACACCGCCCGTCCGGGCGTGGTGATCGGCAAGCGTGGTGAGGACATCGAGAAGCTGCGCAAGGAAGTGAGCGAGATGATGGGCGTTCCGGCGCACATCAACGTCACCGAAGTGCGCAAGCCCGAGCTGGACGCACAGCTGGTTGCCGAGTCGATCGCGCAGCAGCTGGAGCGTCGCATCATGTTCCGCCGCGCCATGAAGCGCTCGGTCGGCAACGCGATGCGCCTCGGTGCCCTGGGCATCAAGGTCAACGTCGGTGGTCGCTTGAACGGTGCTGAAATCGCCCGTTCGGAGTGGTACCGCGAAGGCCGCGTGCCGCTGCATACGCTGCGTGCCGACATCGACTATGGCTTCGCTGAAGCCAAGACGACCTACGGCATCATCGGCATCAAGGTCTGGATCTACAAGGGCGAGGTTTTCGATTTCTCCCAGGTTGGCCAGGAAAAGCAGGACGACACCCCGTCGCGCAACGATCGTAATGATCGCGGCGACCGCGGTGACCGTCAGCGCCCGGCCCGTGAAGCGAGGTAACGACAATGTTGCAACCCAAGCGAACCAAGTACCGCAAGGTACACAAGGGCCGTAACGATGGCCTGAGCTGGAGCGCCAACGCTGTCAGCTTCGGTGAGTACGGCCTGAAGGCAACCGCCCACGGTCAGCTGACCGCGCGTCAGATCGAAGCGGCCCGCCGCTCGATCAGCCGCTACGTCAAGCGCGGTGGCAAGATGTGGATCCGAGTGTTCCCCGACAAGCCGATCACCAAGAAGCCCATCGAAGTCCGAATGGGTTCTGGTAAGGGCAACGTGGAGTACTGGGTAGCCCAGATCCAGCCCGGCCGCATGATCTATGAAATTGAAGGTGTGGGTGAAGACGTGGCACGCGAGGCGTTCCGCCTGGCAGCTGCCAAGCTCTCCGTGACCACCACTTTCGTGACCCGGACGGTGATGTGATGGATATCAAACAACTTCGCGAAAAGTCGGCTGACGATCTGAAGACCCACCTGACCGATCTGCGTAAGGAGCAGTTCTCGCTCCGTATGCAGCAGGTCACCGGGCAGCTGCCGAAGACTCACGAAACCCGCCGGGTCCGCCGCGAGATTGCTCGCGTCAAGACCCTGCTCGGCAGCAACAAGTAAGGATGGCCGCGATGAGCGACAATACTGAAAACAAGACGCTGCGCACGGTCCAAGGCCGTGTCGTCAGCAACAAGATGGACAAGACGGTCACCGTGCTGGTGGAACGCCTGGTCAAGCATGCTCTGTACGGCAAGTACCTGAAGCGTTCGACCAAGCTCCACGCGCATGATGCCGACAACGCCTGCAATGAAGGCGACGTCGTGCTGGTGACCGAGATTGCTCCGATGTCCAAGACCAAGAACTGGCGCGTGGTGGAAGTCCTCACGCGTGCGGCTCAATAAGGAGATCTGAATCATGATCCAGATGCAGAGCTACCTCGAGGTCGCGGACAATTCCGGTGCCAAGGAAGTGATGTGCATCAAGGTGCTGGGCGGCTCCAAGCGTCGCTACGCGCACATCGGTGACATCATCAAGGTCACCGTGAAGGATGCAATTCCGCGCGGCAAGGTCAAGAAGGGTGAAGTGTTCGACGCCGTCGTGGTGCGTACCCGCAAGGGTGTGCGCCGCGCCGATGGCTCGCTGATCCGTTTCGACGCCAACGCCGCTGTCCTGCTCAACAACAAGCAGGAGCCGATCGGCACCCGCATCTTCGGACCGGTGACGCGTGAACTTCGCAACGAGAAGTTCATGAAGATCGTCTCGCTCGCTCCCGAAGTGCTGTGAGCGACAGGAGATAATCATGGCTAACCGTATCAAGAAGGGCGACCAGGTCGTCGTCAACACCGGCAAGGACAAGGGCAAGCAGGGCGAAGTCGTCCGCGTCGACGGCGATCGTGTGATCGTCGCCAACGTGAACATCGTCAAGCGCCACACCAAGCCGAACCCGCAGGCAGGCGTTGCCGGCGGCGTGGTCGAGCGTGAAGCGTCGATCCATATCTCCAACGTGAATGTGCTCAACCCGGCTTCGGGCAAGGGCGAGCGCGTTGGCTTCAAGGTGCTGGAGGATGGACGCAAACTGCGTGTGTTCCGCTCCAGCGGTGAGGCGCTCGACGCCTGAGGAATGAGAAGATGAGTTCCCGTCTCGAAAAGTTCTACCAGGAAGAAGTGGTGCCGGCGCTGATGAAGCAGTTCGGCTACACCAATCCGATGCAGGTCCCGAAGCTGGTCAAGGTCACCCTGAACATGGGTGTCGGCGAAGCGGCGACCAACAAGAAGATCCTGGAAAATGCCGTCGCCGACATGGCCAAGCTCTCCGGCCAGAAGCCGATCGTGACCAAGTCCCGCGTTTCGGTGGCTTCGTTCAAGATCCGCGATGGTTGGCCGATCGGCTGCAAGACCACGCTGCGTCGTGCCAAGATGTATGAGTTCCTGGACCGCCTGATCAACATCTCGCTGCCGCGCGTGCGCGACTTCCGTGGTGTTTCGGGTCGTTCCTTCGACGGTCGTGGCAACTTCAACATGGGTGTGAAGGAGCAGATCATCTTCCCGGAAATCGACTTCGACGCTGTCGACGCGATCCGCGGCATGGATATCGCCATCACCACCACCGCCAAGACCGATGCGGAAGCGAAGGCGCTGCTTGCAGCGTTCAAGTTCCCGTTCCGTAACTGATACGTCGAGGAATCCGAAATGGCAAAGACCTCCATGGTCAACCGCGACCTGAAGCGTGCGAAGCTGGCCGTCAAGTACGCCGGCAAGCGTGAAGAGCTGAAGAAGATCATCTCCAGCGCGACCGCTTCGTACGACGAAAAGGCCGAGGCAGTGGTCAAGCTGCAGAAGCTGCCGCGCGACTCGTCGCCGAGCCGTCACCGCAACCGCTGCGAGCTCTCGGGCCGCCCGCGTGGCGTGTACAGCAAGTTCGGCCTCGGCCGCAACAAGCTGCGTGAAGCCACCATGCGTGGCGACGTGCCGGGCCTGCGCAAGGCCAGCTGGTAAGGGATTCGTCCCTGCAGTACGGGGTGAGCCTGTTCAGGTTCACCCCGACTTGAAGAGTCCGACCCTGGTCGGGCTCTTTTTGTCGTATACTCCCGCGTCTCACCCGGCGGCAAGGGGTGGGGTAGGGCGGTAGTGCCGACCGGTAGGGCCGACTGTCAGTCGGCTGCCTGGCACGGCTGAACTAGAACGACGGGCCGCAAGGCCCATTCCAAATAGCAAGATTTTCGCGAAAGCGGATATCGGTGCACTCAAAGGTATCGACTATGAGCATGACTGATCCCATCGCCGACCTGCTGGTACGCATCAAAAATGCGGCCGCGGTTGGCAAGCAGACGGTGAAAGCACCGTCCTCCAAGATCAAGGTTGCAATCGCAGAAGTGTTGAAGGCCGAAGGCTACATCACCGACCTGCGCGTGACCAAGATCGAGAACAACAAGGCCGAGCTTGAAATCGTCCTGAAGTATTTCGAAGGCAAGCCGGTCATCGAGACCCTGAAGCGCTTCTCGCGTTCGGGTCTGCGCCAGTACCGTGGCAAGTCCGAGCTGCCGAAGGTCCTGAACGGCCTGGGCATCTCCATCATCTCTACCTCCAAGGGCATCATGACTGATGCGCAGGCGCGCCAGTTGGGCGTCGGCGGCGAAGTCCTGTGCTTCGTGGCCTAAGGCGAGAAGGAAACTACTATGTCCCGCGTAGCCAAGAAGCCGGTCAACCTGCCCAAGGGCGTTGAACTGAACATCCAGCCGGAATCCGTCAGCGTGAAGGGCCCGAAGGGCACCCTGACCCTGCCGAAGGTTGCTGGCGTTGAAATCTCCGTCAATGACGGCGTTGCCACCCTGGCCGCCAGCAATGACGACCTGGTTGCCCTCACCGGCACCGTCCGCGCGATCCTGGCCAACATGGTCAAGGGCGTCACCGATGGCTTCGAGCGCAAGCTTGAGCTGGTCGGCGTCGGCTACCGTGCCGCCATGCAGGGCAAGGACCTGAGCCTGTCGCTCGGTTTCTCGCACCCGGTGGTGTACGTGGCCCCGGAAGGCATCACGCTGTCGACCCCGACCCAGACCGAAATCCTGGTCCAGGGCACCGACAAGCAGCTGGTGGGCGAAGTTGCCGCCAAGATCCGCGCTTACCGCAAGCCGGAGCCCTACAAGGGCAAGGGTGTGAAGTACGCCGGCGAAGTCATCATTCGTAAGGAAGCCAAGAAGGCGTAAGGGCGAATCCCCTTTTCGGGGGAGGTCCTGTCTTCAGCTTTCAAGGAAAAAGATCATGAACAAGAACATTGCTCGCCTGCGTCGCGCCAAGTCCACCCGCGCACACATCCGTGTCCTCGGCGTGCCGCGTCTGTCGGTGCTGCGCACCGGTCAGCACCTGTACGCCCAGGTCTTCACCGCCGACGGCTCCAAGGTGCTGGCTGCTGCCAACACCACCCAGGCCGACGTCAAGGAAGGCCTGAAGAACGGCAAGAACAGCGACGCCGCCGCCAAGGTCGGCAAGCTGGTTGCCGAGCGCGCCAAGGCTGCGGGCATCGAGAAGGTCGCTTTCGACCGCTCGGGCTACCGCTACCACGGCCGCATCAAGGCACTGGCCGATGCAGCCCGCGAAGGCGGCCTGCAGTTCTAAGGGATAAGGAAGCGGGGCTGGTCCCCGCTTCCGCCTGCCTGCCGGCACGGGTTGTGCCGGGCGACGTCCTTCTTCTGCAGGGGCGCTCGATCCACCGCTTCATTCCACAGCTATAAGCGGCCCTGAGCCGTACATACCCAATCAATCAAGGAATCAACATGGCAGAAGAACGTCAGCAGCGGGGTCGCGATCGCGACCGTAACCGCGAAGAGAAAGTCGACGACGGCATGATCGAGAAGCTGGTCGCGGTCAACCGCGTCAGCAAGACCGTCAAGGGCGGTCGTCAGTTCACCTTCACCGCACTGACCGTGGTCGGTGACGGCGCAGGCAAGGTCGGTTTCGGTTACGGCAAGGCGCGCGAAGTGCCGGTCGCCATCCAGAAGTCGATGGAGCAGGCCCGCAAGAACCTGGCCGATGTCGATCTGAACAACGGCACCCTGTGGCACCCGGTCAAGTCCGGCCACGGCGCAGCCCGCGTGTTCATGATGCCGGCTTCGGAAGGTACGGGCGTCATCGCCGGTGGTGCCATGCGCGCCGTGCTGGAAGCGGTTGGCGTCAAGAACGTGCTGGCCAAGGCCGTCGGTTCGCGCAACCCGATCAACCTGGTTCGCGCCACGCTGAAGGGTCTGTCCGAAATGCAGTCGCCGGCCCGCATCGCGGCCAAGCGCGGCAAGAAGGTGGAGGATCTCAACCATGGCTAATGACACCGTCAAGACCGTCAAGGTCCGTCTGGTTGGCGGCCTGCGTGGTACCCAGTCGCGTCACCGCCTGTCGGTGCGTGCCCTGGGCCTGAACAAGCTCAACGATGTGCGTGTCCTGAAGGACAGCCCGCAGGTTCGCGGTCTGATCAACAAGGTCCACTACCTTGTCAAGGTTGAGGAATAATCCAATGACCCTGCATCTCAATGAACTGAGCCCGGCACCGGGCGCGCGCAAAGAGCGCACCCGCGTCGGCCGTGGTATCGGCTCCGGCCTGGGCAAGACCTGCGGCCGCGGCCACAAGGGTTCGTTCGCCCGTAAGGGTGGCGGCAAGATCAAGGCGGGCTTCGAAGGCGGCCAGACCCCCATGCAGCGTCGTCTGCCGAAGGTCGGTTTCCGTTCCAAGATCGCCAAGGACACCGCCGAAGTGCTGTCCTACCACTTGGACCGCCTGGAAGCTGGCGAGATCGATTTCGCCGCGCTGCGCGCTGCGAAGCTGGTCCCGAGCACGGCCAAGCAGGCCAAGATCGTCATGAAGGGCGGCCTGACCAAGGCCTTCACCCTGAAGGGCATCGCTGCAACGGCCGGTGCCAAGGCCGCGATCGAAGCTGCCGGCGGCAGCGTACAGGAGTAAGACATGGCGCAAGCTGGCATTGGTAACCTGGGCGGCGGGCTCGGCAAGTTCACGGAACTTCGCCAGCGTCTGCTGTTCGTCGTCGGGGCTTTGATTGTCTACCGCATCGGCTGTTATGTGCCGGTGCCGGGCGTCAATCCCGATGCCATGCTTGCACTCATGCAGGCGCAGGGCGGCGGCATCGTGGACATGTTCAACATGTTCTCGGGCGGCGCCCTGCACCGTTTCAGCATCTTTGCGCTGAACGTGATGCCGTACATCTCGGCATCCATCGTGATGCAGCTGGCGGTCCACATCTTCCCGGCGCTCAAGGCGCTGCAGAAGGAAGGTGAATCCGGCCGTCGCAAGATCACCCAATATTCCCGCATCGGCGCCGTGTTGCTGGCGGTGGTGCAGGGCGGCAGCATCGCGCTGGCACTGCAGAACCAGCTGTCCCCGAGCGGTGCGCCGGTGGTGTACGCGCCGGGCATGGGCTTTGTGCTCACCGCCGTGGTCGCACTGACCGCCGGCACCATCTTCCTGATGTGGGTCGGCGAGCAGGTCACCGAACGCGGCATCGGCAACGGTGTGTCGCTGATCATCTTCGCCGGCATCGTGGCCGGTCTGCCGGGTGCGGTCATCCACACCTTCGACGCGTTCCGCGAAGGCAACCTGCAGTTCATCCAGCTGCTGCTGATCGCGCTGGTGGTGCTGGCCTTCACCTTCTTCGTGGTGTTCGTCGAACGCGGCCAGCGCCGCATCACGGTGAACTACGCACGTCGCCAGGGTGGCCGTAACGCGTACATGAACCAGACCTCGTTCCTGCCGTTGAAGCTGAACATGGCGGGCGTGATCCCGGCCATCTTCGCCTCCAGCATCCTGGCGTTCCCGACCACCCTGGCCATGTGGTCCGGCCAGGCCAGCTCGGCTACCTGGCTGCAGAAGGTGGCCAACGCGCTTGGTCCGGGCGAGCCGCTGCACATGATCGTGTTCGCTGGGCTGATCACCGGTTTCGCGTTCTTCTATACCGCGCTGGTGTTCAACTCGCAGGAAACCGCCGACAACCTCAAGAAGTCGGGCGCGCTGATTCCGGGCATCCGTCCGGGCAAGGCCACCGCCGATTACATCGACGGCGTGCTGACCCGCCTGACCGCAGCCGGTTCGGCCTACCTGGTGATCGTCTGCCTGCTGCCGGAAATCATGCGCACGCAGCTGAACGCCTCGTTCTACTTCGGCGGCACCTCGCTGCTGATCGTGGTGGTGGTGGTGATGGACTTCATCGCGCAGATCCAGGCGCACCTGATGTCGCACCAGTACGAGAGCCTGTTGAAGAAGGCCAACCTGAAGGGCGGCAACCGCGGCGGCTTTGCCCGCGGCTGATTGGCCTGTTACACTATCGTCTTCCTGACGTGATGGTCCTCCGCTTCGCGGACCTGGCCACACAAACGAAGGGCGGCCCCCGCAGCGGTTCCGGGTGGGGGTGAGATCGGGTCGTCCCGCGCGGGAGTAGCGCGGGCGGCGCCGGAAGTGGGCTCGAAAGAGTCGCTTTCCGGAGTCAACCTGATCCGGCGCCGGAGCCTGGGCACACTCCCTGGGCCGGGTCCATGAAACCTTTCAGGTTTCACGGGCTTCCATGTAAACCGGAACCTTGTTAGTATCGCTAGTTCACTTTTTTGATCCATCCTGCCGGATCGGCGCGCCTTGGGTGCGCTGTCGGCCATCACTCAGCTGGAGAACCGCGTCATGGCGCGTATTGCAGGCGTCAACCTGCCAGCCCAGAAGCACGTCTGGGTCGGGTTGCAAAGCATTTACGGCATCGGCCGTACCCGTTCGAAGAAGGTCTGCGACGCTGCAGGCGTGACTTCGACCACCAAGATCCGCGATCTGTCGGAGCCGGAAATCGAGCGTCTTCGCTCGGAAGTGGCCAAGTACATCGTGGAAGGCGATCTGCGCCGTGAAATCGGTATCGCGATCAAGCGCCTGATGGACCTGGGCTGCTACCGCGGTCTGCGTCACCGTCGCGGCCTGCCGCTGCGTGGTCAGCGCACCCGTACCAACGCCCGCACCCGCAAGGGCCCGCGCAAGGCGATCAGGAAGTAAGGGACCTAAGAAATGGCTAAGCCCGTCGCTAAGACCAAGAAGAAGATCAAGCGCGTCGTCACTGACGGCGTTGCCCACGTCCACGCTTCTTTCAACAACACCATCGTGACCATCACCGACCGCCAGGGCAACGCTCTGTCGTGGGCGACGTCCGGTGGCGCTGGCTTCCGCGGTTCGCGTAAGTCCACCCCGTTCGCTGCCCAGGTGGCTGCCGAGAAAGCCGGCCGCGCCGCGCTGGATTACGGCGTCAAGTCCCTGGAAGTCCGCATCAAGGGCCCGGGTCCGGGTCGTGAGTCGGCCGTGCGCTCGCTGAACAACGTGGGCTACAAGATCACCAACATCATCGACGTGACGCCAATCCCGCACAACGGGTGCCGTCCGCCGAAGAAGCGTCGCGTCTAAAGGAGCGATAAGAAATGGCTCGTTATATCGGTCCTACCTGTAAGCTCGCCCGCCGCGAAGGCGCCGACCTTTCCCTCAAGAGCCCGGCCCGTGCGCTGGACTCCAAGTGCAAGCTGGAGCAGAAGCCCGGCCAGCACGGCGCGACCGCCCGCAAGGGCAAGCTGTCCGACTACGCCACCCAGCTGCGTGAAAAGCAGAAGGTCAAGCGTATCTACGGTCTGCTGGAGCGTCAGTTCCGCAACTACTACAAGAAGGCCTCGACCAAGAAGGGCAACACCGGCGAGAACCTGCTGCAGCTGTTGGAAACCCGCCTGGACAACGTCGTCTATCGCATGGGCTTCGCTGTGACCCGTCCGGCTGCGCGTCAGCTGGTCTCGCACCGCGGTGTCACCGTGAACGGCAAGTCGGTCAACCTGGCTTCGTACCAGGTCAAGGCTGGCGACGCTGTCGCGCTGTCCGAGAAGGCTGCCAAGCAGCTGCGCGTTCAGGAAGCCCTGACCGTGTCCAAAACGCATGACCTGCGCCCGTCGTGGATCGAAGTGGATGCCGACAAGTTCGCGGGCATCTTCAAGGCCGTGCCGGATCGTTCGGACCTGCCTGCGGATATCAACGAAGCGCTGATCGTCGAGTTGTATTCGAAGTAATTCACATTGGAGAGCCCCCGGCGACGGCCGGGGGTTCACTAGGAGAACCCGCAACATGACGGTTACCGCCAACCAGGTTCTGCGTCCTCGTGGTCCGCAGATCGAACGCCTTACCGACACCCGCGCCAAGGTCGTTATCGAACCCTTGGAACGTGGTTACGGGCATACGTTGGGCAATGCCCTGCGTCGCGTGCTGCTGTCGTCCATCCCGGGCTTCGCCATTACGGAAGTTGAGATCGACGGCGTACTGCATGAGTACACCACGCTCGAAGGCCTGCAGGAGGACGTTCTCGAAGTCCTGCTCAACCTGAAGGACGTGGCAATCCGTATGCACACCGGTGACAGCGCAACCCTGTCGCTGTCCAAGCAGGGTCCGGGTGTCGTGACCGCTGCCGATATCAAGGTCGACCACAACGTCGAGATCCTCAACACGGATCATGTCATCTGCCACCTGACCAAGGACACGGCAGTCAACATGCGTTTGAAGATCGAGCGTGGCTTCGGCTACCAGCCGGCGGCCGCGCGTCGTCGTCCGGACGAAGAAACCCGTGCCATTGGTCGTCTGGTCCTGGACGCCTCGTTCTCGCCGGTCCGTCGCGTCGCCTATTCGGTGGAAGCGGCCCGCGTTGAACAGCGTACCGACCTTGACAAGCTGGTGCTGGACATCGAAACCAACGGCACGATCGATGCCGAGGAAGCCGTGCGCACCGCCGCCGACATCCTCAGCGATCAGCTGTCGGTCTTCGGTGACTTCACCCACCGCGACCGCGGTGCAGCCAAGCCGGCCAACAACGGCGTGGATCCGGTGCTGCTGCGCCCGATCGACGACCTGGAACTGACCGTGCGTTCGGCCAACTGCCTCAAGGCCGAGAGCATCTACTACATCGGCGATCTGATCCAGAAGACCGAAGTGGAACTGCTCAAGACCCCGAACCTCGGCAAGAAGTCGCTGACCGAGATCAAGGAAGTCCTCGCCCAGCGCGGTCTTTCGCTCGGCATGAAGCTGGAGAACTGGCCGCCGGCCGGTGTCGCCCAGCACGGCATGCTCGGCTGATCCAGCGAAGTAGACGTTTCACCCCGCACCTTCGGGTGCGGGGGCTTTACCCGCAGTACTTCGCATCGACAGGCCCACAGCCTGCGGTGACGGTCGGCCAGGAGGGCCGGCACCGGACCATCCGCAGTCCAAGCAACAACGCCGGGAAGGCGACAGCGATACCCAACCGATCCAACATTCTTTCAAGGAACATCCGTCATGCGTCACATGAAATCCGGCCGCAAGTTCAGCCGTACCAGCGCCCACCGCGAAGCAATGTTCAAGAACATGGCCGCGTCGCTGTTCAAGCACGAGCTGATCAAGACCACCCTGCCGAAGGCCAAGGAACTGCGCCGCGTCGCCGAGCCGCTGATCACCCTGGCCAAGGTCGACTCCGTTGCCAACCGCCGTCTGGCCTTCGCCCGCCTGCGTGACAACGAAGCCGTCGGCAACCTGTTCACCACCCTGGGCCCGCGCTACGCGAACCGTCCGGGCGGCTACCTGCGCCTGCTGAAGTGCGGCTTCCGCGCTGGCGACAACGCGCCGATGGCCTACGTCGAACTGGTCGACCGTCCGGCGGCCGTGGCTGAAGCCGTCGAAGAATAATCGACGCGCTTTACCAAAGATTCTTCAGAGAACCCGGCCTTGTGCCGGGTTTTTTGTTGGGTTTGGTTTGGCGTCAACGTCAACGTCAACGTCAACGGCGCTGGTTGCTCGCTGGCCACTGCGGGGCCCCGGCCGGTGTGGGTTTGCGGGGGGCGCCGTGAACCCCCCTCCGGGGTCCGGCCCAGCCGCCAGCGGCTGTGCGTTCAGTCGCACGCGAGGCAGTGCCTCGCAAGCAGTGCGCCTTCACCCATGGGGGCTCTTACCAAACATCCATGTTTGGTAAAGCCCCCGCAAACCCACCCCGGCCGGTGCCCCCGACACGTGGTCGGGAGCCAAAGGGCCCATCGGCGGGGCGTGGGAGGCCGCGATCTGGGGCTGGCCGGGCCAAGCCCGGCATATCTTCGCCAGCCGTAGAGCCGGGCTCTGCCCGGCTGCCGTTGACGTCCCACAGCGAAGCCGGGACGGGCGTGCCCGTCCTGATTCAGACCCCGACCTCCCGCCCCCGGCGCGGCCGGGCAGTGGACATCTCGGCTGCGCGGCTGTTCGCACGGACCGCGCAACACACCGTATGGCCAACTACGCCGACATACGGCAAAAAGCCGCAGCCTGTACAACGTGAGGGCCTGTTAATCTTGGTGCCTGGACTAACAAGAGTGTTGGCAATGAATCCATTGCGCTGGAATTACCGCGCCCAGTTCCTGCTGGGGTTCCTGGTCTGTGCTGGCCTGCTCGGCTACGCGATCTTCCTGCAGCTGAAGATGGGGCTGGAGCCGTGCCCGTTGTGCATCTTCCAGCGCATTGCGTTCGCCGCGCTTGGCCTGCTGTTCCTGATCGGCGCGCTGCACGGGCCGCGTGATCGGCCTGGGCGCGTCACCTATGGCGTGCTGGCTTTCATTGCCGCCGCTGCGGGCATCGGCATTGCCGGGCGCCATGTGTACGTGCAGCTGCTGCCCCAGGACATGGGCTCGAGCTGTGGGCCGCCGCTGTCGTTCCTCAGCGAGACCATGGGGCCGTTCGAAGTGTTCCGCACCGTGCTTACCGGTACCGGCAACTGCGGCAACATCGACTGGCAGTTCCTGGGCCTCACCATGCCCATGTGGAGCCTGGTGTGGTTCACCCTGCTGGGCCTGTGGGCGCTGGTGGTGTCGTTCCGCCGTCCTGCCCGTCGCTACTGATCTTTTTTCTGCTGATTTACTGGATATTCCGATGACTGCCTCCGACCGTGCCACCTCTTCTGCCTCGCTGCCGACCGACTGGTCGCCGGAGAGCTGGCGCGGCCGGCCTGCGCTGCAGATGCCGACCTATCCCGATCCGGTGGCATTGGATGCCGCGTTGCATGAGCTCAAGCGGCTGCCGCCGCTGGTGACCTCGTGGGAGATTCTCTCGCTCAAGCAGCAGCTGGCCGACGCGCAGGAAGGCAAGCGCTTCCTGCTGCAGGGGGGCGACTGCGCCGAGAACTTCAGCGATTGTGAGTCCACCACCATCTCCAACCGGCTCAAGGTGCTGCTGCAGATGAGCCTGGTGCTGGTGCACGGCATGCGCAAGCCGGTGATCCGTGTTGGTCGGTTTGCGGGGCAGTACGCCAAACCGCGTTCTGCCGATACCGAGACCCGCGATGGCGTGACCCTGCCGAGCTACCGCGGTGACGTGATCAATGCGCCGGAATTCACCGAGGCCGCGCGCCTGCCCGATCCGCGCCGCATGCTGCAGGCCCACGCGCATTCGGCCATGACCATGAACTTCGTGCGCGCGCTGATCGATGGCGGCTTCGCCGACCTGCACCATCCCGAATACTGGAACCTGGAGTGGGTGCGGCATTCGCCGCTCGCCACCGATTACCAGAAGATGGTGTCGTCCATCGGCGATGCGGTGCGCTTCATGGAAACCCTGTCCGGCGCGCAGGTGTACAACCTCAACCGCATCGACTTCTATACCTCGCACGAAGCGTTGTTGCTGCCCTACGAACAGGCCCTTACCCGGCAGGTGCCGCGCCAGCATGGCTGGCTGAACCTGAGCACCCACTACCCGTGGATCGGCATGCGCACCGCCGCGCTGGACGGCGCGCACGTGGAATACCTGCGTGGCGTACGCAACCCGATCGGGATCAAGGTCGGTCCGTCCGTGCAGCCCGACCAGCTGCTGCGCCTGATCGACGTGCTCAACCCCGATGATGAACCCGGCCGCCTGAGCTTCATCCACCGCATGGGTGCCGCGCAGATCGCCGGGAAGCTGCCGCCGCTGCTGGATGCCGTCAAGCGCGATGGCCGCCGCGTGCTGTGGGTGTGCGATGCCATGCATGGCAATACCGAGAGCACCAGCAATGGCTACAAGACCCGGCGTTTCGACAACGTGCGCAGTGAAGTGGAGCTGTCCTTCGACCTGCATGCGGCGGCCGGGACGCGGCTGGGTGGCGTGCACCTGGAGCTGACCGGTGAAGATGTCACCGAGTGCACCGGTGGCGCGCGTGAGCTCACCGAGCGTGATCTGGAGCGGGCCTACCGCTCGTCGGTGGACCCGCGCCTGAACTACGAGCAGTCGCTGGAGATCGCGATGGCGATCGTGCGCAAGCAGGGCGGCTGACCTCTACGCGCGTGCATGCGGGTGGATCAGGGCAACAATGCCTCGGTCCTGAACCGTGGCGGTCGCCGCGCCCGCGTACGCTGCTCGTAGTCGTACGCCAGCTCGATCAGCTTCGGCTCGCTCCACGCCGTGCCCATGAACAGCAACCCCAGCGGCAGTCCGTTGACGTGCCCCATCGGCACGCTGAGGCTCGGGTAGCCGGCCACCGCAGCAGCGCTGTAGCTGCCGCCGGGGAAAGCGTCGCCCTGGCCAGTACGGATCGGCCACGCCGCGCCCGTGGTGGGGGCCACCAGGGCGTCCAGGTGCTCGGCCTTGAGCACTGCGTCGATCCCTTCGGTACCCGCCAGGCGGCGCGCCTGGGTGCGCGCGGCGATGTATTCGGGGGTGCCCAGGCCGGTGGCCTGCGCGGCCGTTTCCATCAGGTCCTGGCCGAACAGCACCAGTTCCTTGTCGGCATGGCTGCGGTTGAACGCGATGATCGCGTCCAGGTCGCGCACCGGGGCCTGGTGGCTGGTCAGGTAACGCTGCATGCCTGCCTTGAACTCGTGCAGCAGCACCACGCGCTCGGCGGCTTCCCATTGGCCCTCGGTGGGAAGCTCCACAGGTACCACCACCGCGCCGGCATCGCGCAACACGCCGATCGCATGCTGCAGGGCTGGGGCCACGCCGGGCTGCTGGTCCAACGGGCCATGCAGTACCCCGATGCGGGCGCCGCGCAGCCCGTCGGGATTGAGTCGCGCGGTGTAGTCGTACACCGCCCGTCCCGGCATGGTCGCCGTGGCCGGGTCGGCATCATCGCGGCCGGCCATGGCGGTCAACAGCGCGGCAGCGTCGGCCACGCTGCGGGTGATCGGCCCGGCGGTGTCCTGGCTGAAGGAGATCGGCACTATGCCGTCGCGGCTGACCAGCCCCACCGTAGGCTTGAGCCCGACCACACCGTTCACCGCCGCCGGGCAGACGATGCTGCCATCGGTTTCGGTACCCACTGCAGCGGCCGCCAGGTTGGCCGCCACCGCCACTGCGCTGCCGCTGCTGGAGCCGCAGGGAGTGTGGCTGAGCCGGTAAGGGTTTCGGGTCTGGCCGCCTCGCGCACTCCAGCCGGAAATGGATTGGCTGGAACGGAAGTTCGCCCACTCGCTCAGGTTGGTCTTGCCCAGGATCAGCGCCCCGGCCGCACGCAGCCGGATGACCAGGAATGCGTCCTCGGGGCGGAAGCCGGCAAGCGCCAGCGAGCCGGCGCTGGTGCCCATCGGGCGGGCGCCGATGTTGTCCTTGAGCAGAAGCGGAATGCCATGCAGGGGGCCGCGCAGCTGCCCACGGCGGCGCTCGGCATCCAGTACCGCCGCTTCCTTCAGCGCATCCGGATTGAGCTCCAGCACCGCGTTGAGGCGCGGGCCGGCGCGATCCAGCCGGGCGATCCTCTCCAGGTAGGCGCGGGTCAGGGTGACGCTGTCCAGCTCACCGGCGGCCATGGCCGCCTGCAGCTGGGTGATATCGGCTTCGGCGTAGGCGAACGGTATACCGCGCGGCGCGGTGGACGCTGCGGCATGGGCCTGGTTGAGCAGTGGCGCAGGCGCGGGCGCGCAGCCGCCCAGCAATGCGATGGCCAACACGAGTGATGTCAGTGGCGAGCGCATTTGTGTATCCCCGGAACCAGCGCTCAGGCTAACCAGCGCCACGCGCGCTTGGCAACTCACGCTGGCAGTTGGGCCGGGCCGTGACGCTTGCGGATGTCGCGGGCGAGTACGCCGACCACGATGAGATTGATCACCAGCACCGACCACGAGGCCCAGCCCGGGTGGCGGATGATCGCGAAAATGTCGAACGGCAGGTAGATGCCGGCGGTGACGCAGCCCAGCCAGGACGCCCAGGCTTTGGCGCGCCAGAGGCCCCAGGCCTCGAAGAGATGCAGGATGCCGTAGGCGACCATGGCCGCAGCGGCCAGGTGGACGGCATCGGGGCTGATCATGTTGAGCAGCGAGGGCAGGGTGCCGTGATCCGGGTCCAGGCTGAAACGCCGGATCAGGGCATTGACCCCATCACGCAGTGGCTGCGGGCCGAGCACTTCCAGCCCGGTGGCCGCCAACAGCGCCAGGACCGCCTTGCTGGCTTCCAGCAAGGCGATCAGGTGAAGCCCCGGATGCTTGTGAGGATCCGGGTTGTAGGGCGTGTCGGTCACGACGGTCCGATCAGCCGCCGCGCGAGGCCTTCTTGCGGTCGCTTTCGGTCAGCCCCTTCTTGCGAAGGCGGATTTCCTTCGGGGTGATCTCGACCAGCTCGTCGTCTTCGATGAAGTCCAGGGCCTGTTCCAGCGAGTACTTGATGGCCGGGGTCAGCTGGATCGCATCGTCCTTGCCCGACGCACGCATGTTGGTCAGCGGCTTGGTCTTGATCGCGTTGACGGTCAGGTCGTTGTCCTTGGAGTGGATACCGATCAGCTGGCCTTCGTACACGTTGTCGCCTTCAGCAGCGAACAGCTTGCCACGCTCCTGCAGCGGCCCCAGCGAGTAGGCGGGGGTGGCGCCCGGCGCGTTGGCGATCATCACGCCGTTCTGGCGCTTGGCGATGGCGCCCTGTTCCTTCGGGCCGTAATGGTCGAACACGTGGAACAGCAGGCCCGAACCCTGGGTGAGGGTCTTGAACTCGTTCTGGAAGCCGATCAGGCCACGGGCCGGGATCTGGTATTCCAGGCGCACACGGCCCTTGCCGTCCGGTTCCATGTTCTTCAGCTGGCCCTTGCGGGTGCCCAGCTTTTCCATGACGCCGCCCTGGTGCTGCTCTTCGATATCCACCACCAGCTGTTCGATCGGCTCCATGGCCTGGCCGTCGATCTGCTTGATGATCACTTCCGGACGCGACACGGCCAGTTCGTAGCCTTCACGGCGCATGTTTTCGATCAGCACCGACAGGTGCAGTTCGCCACGGCCCGAGACCAGGAACTTGTCGGCGTCTTCCAGCTGTTCGACCTTCAGGGCCACGTTGTGGACCTGTTCGCGATCCAGGCGGTCCTTGATCTGGCGGCTGGTCAGGAACTTGCCACCGGACAGGTCCTTGTTGCCGGCGAACGGCGAGTTGTTGACCTGGAAGGTCATCGAGATCGTCGGTTCGTCGACGGTCAGCGCCGGCAGCGCTTCCGGGGTATCGGGGTGGCACAGGGTGTCGGAGATGGTCAGTTCCGGAATGCCCGAGATGGCGACGATGTCGCCGGCCTCGGCGGTATCCTGTTCGATCCGCTCCAGGCCCAGGAAGCCCAGCACCTGCGCGACCTTGCCGTTGCGCTTCTTGCCTTCACGGTCGATCACCGCGACCTGCATGTTCTTCTTCAGGGTGCCGCGCTGGATGCGACCGATGCCGATCACGCCCACGAAGTTGTTGTAGTCCAGCTGGCTGATGCGCATCTGGAACGGACCATCCGGGTCCACTTCCGGCTTCGGCGCGTGCTGCATGATCGCTTCGTACAGCGGGGTCATGTCGCCGTCGCGCACGCTGTCTTCCAGGCCGGCGTAGCCGTTCAGGGCCGAGGCGTAGACGATCGGGAAGTCGAGCTGCTCATTGGTGGCGCCGAGCTTGTCGAACAGGTCGAAAACCTGGTCGATCACCCAATCCGGACGCGAGCCCGGGCGGTCGACCTTGTTGACCACCACGATCGGCTTGAAGCCCATCGCGAAGGCCTTCTGGGTGACGAAGCGGGTCTGCGGCATCGGGCCGTCCATGGCGTCGACCAGGATCAGCACGGTGTCCACCATCGACAGCACGCGCTCCACTTCGCCGCCGAAGTCGGCGTGTCCGGGGGTGTCGACGATGTTGATGCGGTTCTTGACGCCGGTACGCTTGTCTTCCCAGGTGATGGCCGTGTTCTTGGCCAGGATCGTGATGCCACGCTCCTTTTCCTGGTCGTTGCTGTCCATCACGCGCTCGGCGAGCACGGTGCGCTCGGACAGCGTGCCGGACTGCTTGAGCAGCTGGTCCACAAGGGTGGTCTTACCGTGGTCGACGTGGGCGACGATGGCGATGTTGCGAAGATTTTCGATAGACATGCGAAAGGGGGCCAGTCGGCGCCGGATTTGGAAAAAGAAGTCCATCATTATACGGCTTTGATGGCCAAACGCGAAAACCCCCTTACGCCCATTCAGCTAATGCCGGCCGCCGGGTGACCCGAGGCTTCCTGAGGGCCGGCCAACGGCCGGCGCTACCGCGGCTCGTTCGACCATGGTCAGGCGGGTCCACATCGCACCTGCGGTGTATCCTTATGGGCTGACAACAACCCCGTATACCAAGGATCCACATGTCCATCTCCCCCCTCATCGCCACCTTCGATACCTCCAAGGGCCCGATCAAGGTCGAGTTGTTCGCCGACAAGGCGCCGCTGACCGTGGCCAACTTCGTCAACCTGGTCCAGAAAGGCTTCTATAACGGCCTGGCCTTCCACCGCGTCATCGCCGATTTCATGATCCAGGGCGGTTGCCCGGAGGGTCGCGGCACCGGCGGCCCGGGCTACAAGTTCGAGGATGAGAAGAACGGTGTGAAGCACCAGATCGGTTCGCTGTCGATGGCCAATGCCGGCCCGAACACCAACGGCAGCCAGTTCTTCATCACCCACATCAAGACCGACTGGCTGGACGGCAAGCACACCGTGTTCGGCCAGGTCGTGGAAGGCCAGGACGTTGTGAATTCGATCGCCCAGGGCAACGCCATCCATACGATCACCCTGGAAGGCGACACCGACGCCGTGCTGGCCGCCCAGGCCGACCGCGTGGCCGAGTGGAACAAGCTGATCCCGGCCAAGTAATCCCCTCCAACGGCCTCCTGTCATGGGAGGCCGTTTCGCGTTTCCGGCCGCCCCGCCAGGTTTCTCCCCGCCCGGTGGCCACTCCCACACCGCTTCTAAGCAGAGGAAATCCCCATGAAAGCACCTGTTCGTGTTGCCGTGACCGGCGCCGCCGGCCAGATCGGCTACGCCCTGCTGTTCCGCATCGCCTCCGGCGAAATGCTGGGCAAGGACCAGCCGGTCATCCTGCAGCTGCTCGAGCTGCCGGTCGACAAGGCCCAGGCCGCCCTGCGCGGCGTGATGATGGAACTGGAAGACTGCGCGTTCCCGCTGCTGGCCGGCATGGTCGGCACCGATGACGCCGAAGTGGCGTTCAAGGATGCCGACATCGCCCTGCTGGTCGGCGCGCGTCCGCGCGGCCCGGGCATGGAGCGCAAGGATCTGCTGCTGGAAAACGCCAAGATCTTCACCGCCCAGGGCGCAGCACTGAACAAGGTCGCCAGCCGCAACGTGAAGGTGCTGGTGGTCGGCAACCCGGCCAACACCAATGCCTACATCGCCATGAAGTCGGCGCCGGACCTGAACCCGCGCAACTTCACCGCCATGCTGCGCCTGGACCACAACCGTGCGCTGAGCCAGCTGTCGTCCAAGCTGGGCAAGCCGGTCGGTGGCATGGAGAAGCTGGTCGTGTGGGGCAACCACAGCCCGACCATGTACCCCGATTACCGTTTCGCCACCGCCGACGGTGCGTCGATCGCCGATGCGATCAACGACCAGGAATGGAACGCCACCACCTTCATCCCGACCGTGGGCAAGCGCGGCGCGGCGATCATCGAAGCCCGTGGTTCATCCTCGGCTGCTTCGGCCGCCAATGCCGCCATCGACCACGTGCGCGACTGGGTGCTGGGCAGCAATGGCAAGTGGGTCACCATGGGCGTGCCGTCCGACGGTTCCTACTGCATTCCGGAAGGCGTGATCTTCGGCTTTGCGGTGACCACCGAGAACGGTGAGTACACCCTGGTCAAGGATCTGCCGGTGGACGACTTCAGCCAGAAGTACATCGACAAGACCCTGGCCGAGCTGGAAGAAGAGCGCGCCGGCGTCGCCCACCTGCTGGGTTGATCGCGGCTGGCCGACCTTATGGTTGGCAGTCCATGAAAAAGCGCCGGGCTTGCCCGGCGCTTTTTTTTCTTCGATCGCCTTCATCGCGGGCGTTGAGGGCCCCGCCGCGGCCGGCAGGCCCCTGTGCAAATGTCCCCGGCCGTCGCCCTGCGGCGACGGCCTCCTCCTTTACTTTGCCAGGAGCCTGCCAGCCGCGACGGGGCTCGGCTTGCGGTTCGCAATGGAAAAGCAGAAGCCAGGGGGCAACGCCGGTGGGTCGAGTGCCGGGCCCCCATACCCTTGGAGGCGAAGTAAAGGAGGAGGTGTCGGCCGCAGGCCGACGCCGGGGGACATTCGCCGGAAAGGGTATGGGGGCCCGGCACTCGATTCACCGGCAGCCGCGTTTGATTCAGAACGCGCACGCGTACCGTACGACCAAGGTCGGACAGTTCGTCCGCCGCCATCGGACTATGCTCGAAGGCATGATCTTGTCTGGGAGGGCTGTCATGCGTTACGAAGATGTCTACCGGCGATCGGTGGAGGAACCCGAAGCGTTCTGGGCCGAGGAAGCACACCGGATCTACTGGCATGTACCGCCGCAGCAGATCCTGGATTACAGCAACCCGCCGTTCCGCCGCTGGTACGTGGGTGGCCAGACCAACCTCTGCTACAACGCGGTGGACCGGCACCTGGTCGATCGCCCCGACCAGCTGGCGCTGGTGGCCATTTCCACCGAAACCAACGTTACCCGCGAAATCACCTACCGTGAGCTGCATCGCGAGGTGAACGCGTTCGCCGCGGTACTGCAGCGGCTCGATGTGCAGCGTGGCGACCGCGTGGTCATCTACATGCCGAACATGGCCGAAGCAGTGTTCGCGATGCTGGCCTGCGCGCGCATCGGTGCGATCCATTCGGTGGTGTTCGGTGGCTTTGCCGCGCACAACCTGGCGCTGCGCATCGACGATGCCGTACCCAAGCTGCTCATCGCTGCCGACGCCGGCAAGCGCGGTGGCAAGGTGATTCCCTACAAGGCCATGGTGGATGCGGCGTGCGCCGAAGCGCAGTCGCCGCCGCCGCACGTGCTGATCGTCTCGCGCGGGTTGGACCCGGCCGAACCGAAGGTGCCCGGCCGCGACGTCGACTACGCCACGCTGCGCGAGGAGGTCGGCGACCAGGACGTACCGGTGGTGTGGCTGGAATCGAGCGAACCCAGCTATCTGTTGTACACCTCCGGTACCACCGGCAAACCCAAGGGCGTGCAGCGCGATGTGGGCGGTTACGCGGTGGCGATGGCGCAGTCGATGGAAACGGTGTTCGACTGCAGACCGGGCCAGGTGATGTTCTCCACCTCGGACGTGGGCTGGGCGGTCGGGCATTCGTACAACGTGTACGGCCCGCTGATCGGCGGCTGCACCTCGCTGTTGTACGAAGGCCTGCCGACCCATCCCGATCCGGGCATCTGGTGGGCGTTGTGCGAACAGTATGGGGTGCGCACGTTGTTCTCCTCGCCGACCGCGATCCGCGTGCTGAAAAAGCACGACGCCGACTTCATCCGTCGCCACGACCTGGATTCGCTCAAGTACGTGTTCCTGGCCGGTGAGCCGCTGGACGAGCCGACCGCGCACTGGATCAACGATGCGCTGGGCAAGCCGATCATCGACAACTACTGGCAGACCGAAACCGGTTGGCCGGCGCTGACCTTGTTGCCCGGCGTGGACCTCAAGCCGGTGCGCTTCGGCTCGCCGGGCTTCCCGAACCTCGGTTACCGCATGAAGGTGATCGACGAGAACACCGGCGCCGAAGTACAGGCCGGGCAGAAGGGCGTGCTGGTGATGGTGCCGCCGCTGCCGCCGGGCTGCATGAGCACCGTGTGGAATGACGACGAGCGCTTCCTCAAGAGCTACTTCAGCCACTTCAAGGAGCTGCTGTACAGCTCGCTGGACTGGGCGATCCGCGACGAAGACGGCTACACCTTCATCCTGGGTCGCACCGACGATGTGATCAACGTGGCTGGGCACCGGCTGGGCACGCGCGAGATCGAGGAATGCATTTCCGGGCACCCGCTGGTGGCCGAAGCGGCGGTGATCGGTGTCAAGGACGAGCTCAAGGGCCAGGTGCCGCTGGTGTTCGTCACCCTCAAGCAGGCGGTCGAGGGCGATGGCAGCGCGGTGGTGGCCGAGATGATGCAGCGGGTCACCGAAAGCCTGGGCGCGGTAGCGCGCCCGGCGCACATCCACCTGGTAAACGCCCTGCCCAAGACCCGCTCGGGCAAGCTGCTGCGCCGATCGCTGCAGGCCCTGGCCGAACAGCGCGACCCGGGCGATCTGTCTACCCTGGACGACCCGGGCGCGCTGGATGAGATCCGCAGGGCGCTGGGGCGGTGATGGGAGGTGGAGCCGCGGTCAGTTCAAGACAACCCAGGCTTGGCCGCAGCAATCATGGTGCCATAGAGCAATGAGCCGCCGACCACGCTGCCGAGTATGAATGCCGGTGAGTGATCAGAGGCTGCGACCATCCATCCAGCCGCAAGTACGCCCCACGTCACGAAGAAGCTGATTGTGTGGACGGCCAGGTGGAGAGGGAAGGTTGGAAACCTGCGCGCTGGGAAGCGATCAGTCAGTTTTCGAACAATCCAATCTGCCAGAAGTGGAGCTGGGAGCCTCATTGGGCAGTACCTCGCGTTTCATGTACATCAACCGAGCGCCGCTCATTGGAACGGCGCTCAGCGGGTATGTTTCAAGCCCGAAGATATTATTTACTTCGGCCGGTAACCTGTGATGGCGCCTAATACCAAGCCGCCCGCGAAGCCAACTGGACCACCGAGAATGCCGCCGATGATTGCGCTGGCCGCTATGTCCCTGAACTGCAGGCGATGGTTGTCGGTGTAAATGCCTGCGCCAGTAACCTGCATCACTTCTTCGCTGCTGATTTCACGCACTCTCTCGAACTCCTTGTAACCCCGTATCGGGGATGCAGAGGCTAGTTGCTGCTGCGGTGTGGTTGAAGTGCGTTCGTTCTCATTATCGCAGCCGCGTATGAAGTCGGACCCTGTTGCGACAAGGGCTGTCGCTTCATGGTGGAAGCTTGCTCGCGGATTCCGCGCAGCTGGCGATGCCCGCGCGCACATCGCGCGAATGTTGCGATGCGACATCCGGTGAGAGGGACCTCGGTTAAGCTGCGAAAGTGATCGCTGCTGGGCTGATCGTGACATGCCGGGGATTGCGTGCACGGACAGAGTCACCACCCAGACGAGCGCAAGGGGCGTATGCGTGCCGGCGACAGCCGCAGGCCTGCGTGCAGGGGGACCAGGTAACAGGGGGAAACACATGGCGTACATCCATGCCAAGACGGCCGCTGGCCGTCAGGAAATCGAAGATCGTGCACGTCGGCTGCCGCCGGGGCTGCGCTCCATTCTGCTGATGGTCGATGGTCAGCGCGATGACAATGAATTGACCGGGATGTTGCCCGGGCTGCGCGCGCCGGACGACGCGCTGGCGCAGCTGGCGGAGATGGGACTGATCGAAGTGGTTGGCGGGGCGCTGGCGCCGTCGGCGCCGCGCGCGTTCACCTCGGGCCGCGAACAGGATCCGGTGCTCTACAAACAACTGTACGAATGGATGAGCGAGTCGGTGCGAAAGTACCTTGGCCTGAAGGGCTACTTCATGCAGCTCAAGATCGAGCGCTGCGCCGATGCGGCCAGCCTGGAAAAGCTGTGGCCGGAAATGGCGGCCGCCGTGTCCAAGGCGAAGAGTCCGGCGCTGGCCACCCGTTGGCTGGAGGAAACGCGCGCGCTGCTGGCCAGCCAGCCCGAAACGGTCTGATCACCTTCGGGCGGGTGGGCAATCGTAGAGCCACGCCCTGCGTGGCTTCGCGGTGCTGGACGAAGAGCAGCCACGCAGGGCGTGGCGCTACGTCAGGCCGGGCAGAGCCCGGCGCTACGCCATTCTCAATTCAGGCCTTCGGCCGTTAGTGCCGCCTGCACGCCGGTGTCGGCTTCCATGCGGGTCTTGAACGCGGCCAGGTTGTCCAGGCCGGTCAGGTCGACCTTGGCGCCGGTGGCCCAACGCAGGGTGATGTAGAAGTACGCATCGGCGTAGCTGCGGAAACCGGCCAGCCAGGGCTTGTCGGCGAGCTGGCGGTTGGCTGTTTCGAACAGGCCACGCAGGCGCTTGCGGGCGGCATCGCGGATCGCGTCGTACTGGGTTTCGTCGGCGATGAACTTGCCCGGTGCGAACAGCGGCGAGAACGCCGGGTGCACGTCGGAGTTGACGAAGGCCAGCCAGCGGTTGGCTTCGGCGCGTTGCTGCGCGCTGCCGTCGCCGCCCAGGCCGGCCTGCGGGTAGCTGTCGGCGATGTAGCCCATGATGGCCGCGTTCTGGGTCAGCACGAAGCTGCCATCAACGATGGTGGGCACCGAGCCGGCCGGATTGATCGCAAGATAGGCCGGGGCCTTCAGGGTGTTCTTGTCGAGCAGCTCCACCTCGAATGGCTGGCCGGTCCACTGCAGGGCGATGTGGTCGGCGGTGGAGCAGGCACCGGGCTTGCTGTACAGCTTCATGAGGAACTCCGTCGGGGTGCAGGAAAGGTAAGCGGCCCACTATTCCAGAGCCGGCCCCGAATCCTCAACGGTATGGCCGTAACAGATCGTTACGACGCGCGTGGCTTGAGTTTCTGCACGCGATAGAACGTGTGGTCGCCGATGGTGGCTACCTGGTAGGCATTGCGCCAGCTCGGGCTGGCAATGGCCAGCGCGGCGAAGTGGCTGGCGCCGGGCACGATCTCCTTGCGTTCGCCTTCCGGCAGCGCCCAGTTGCGCTCGGCATCGAAGGCCACGGTCATGGCTTCTTCCCAGGCACCGGTGTTGCCCAGCTGGGTGCCCGGCGCCACGATGGTCGGCGCGAACTGCTTGCGCGCGGTGACCACCTTGCACATCGAGTCGCCCCACAGGCCGCTGTCCAGGCGGCGCAGCGCCACTTCCGCAACGGCTTGCTGGCCGCGCAGGGTCTGGTCACGCGCTTCGAGGTAGACGGTCGTGCTCAGGCACAACGAATCGGCGGCCGGCTGGGGCAACAACTGCGACAGCCAGAGTATCCAGGCCAGTTTCATAAATCTCCTTGCTCCGTATGGGCCGCACCTGACTGCTCCGTCCGATTGTGGGGACGGGGGCGTGAAGGCACTGCTTGGCGTCATGGGGAGGCGGCCATCGGGGCCGCCCGGGAGCGGCACCCGAAAGACGTGGGGGCCGCGCGCTCACTCGAACTGGGTGGTGAGCGGGAAAGTTGGCGCACGATAGGGGGGGATTTCGCAACGCATCCTGAATCGGAGAGCTTGACATTCAGCTTCGGAAGGAGGGTCGGAAACCGTATTCAGGTCCCTTCGGTGGGACCGCTTGGGCCGGCCAACGGCCGGCGCTACCGGGTGTGTTGGCGCTTACGCGGTCCGGGAGGCGTTCGCCATCGGTAGCGCCGGCCGTTGGCCGGCATTCCGATTACAGGGCAGCCGCGAGGCGGCTGCCCTGGTTGATCGCGCGCTTGGCATCCAGCTCGGCAGCCACATCGGCGCCGCCGATCAGGTGGGCGTCCACGCCCGCAGCCAACAGCGCCGCATGCAGGTCCCGGCGCGGCTCCTGGCCGGCGCACACCACCACGTGGTTTACCGGCAGGGTCTGCTCCTGGCCACCGATGCGGATGTGCAGGCCATCGTCGTCCACGCCCAGGTATTCCACGCCGCCGAGCATCTTCACGCCCTTGGCCTTGAGCGTGGCGCGGTGGATCCAGCCGGTGGTCTTGCCCAGCCGGGCACCCGGTTTGCCTGGGCTGCGCTGCAGCAGCCAGACCTTGCGCGCGGGCGGTTCGGGCTGCGGCCGCGCGAGTGCGCCGCGCGCTTCGAAATGAGGATCCACGCCCCATTCGAGCATCCAGCGCACCGGGTCCAGTGCAGGCGATGGGCCTTCATGCACCAGGAATTCGCCCACGTCGAAACCGATGCCGCCGGCGCCGATGATCGCCGCTTCCGCGCCGACCTTCACCTTGCCCAGCAGTACGTCGAGATAGCTGACCACCTTGGGGTGGTCGGCGCCGGGGAAGTCGACCTGGCGCGGGGTGATGCCGGTGGCAACCACCACCGCATCGAATCCGGCCAGGCTGGCGACATCGGCCACCGTGTCGAGCTTCACGGTGACGCCGGTCTCCTCCAGCATGTGGCGGAAGTAGCGCAGCGTTTCGTGGAATTCTTCCTTGCCGGGAATGCGCTTGGCCACGTTGAACTGGCCACCGATCTCGCTGCCGGCATCGAACAGGGTGACCGCATGGCCGCGTTCGGCGGCCACCGTGGCACACGCCAACCCGGCCGGACCGGCACCGACCACGGCGACTTTTTTCGGCGCCGTGGTGGGACGATAGACCAACTCGGTTTCATGCACCGCGCGCGGGTTGACCAGGCAGCTGGCGGTCTTGTTCTCGAACACGTGGTCCAGGCAGGCCTGGTTGCAGGCGATGCAGGTGTTGATCGCCTGCGCGCGGCCGGCGCGCGCCTTGTTGGCCCATTCCGGGTCGGCCAGCAGTGGGCGTGCCAGCGACACCATGTCCGCGCCGCCACCCGCCAGGATGTGTTCGGCCACATCAGGCATGTTGATCCGGTTGGTGGCGATGACCGGAACCTGCACGTGCGGTTTGAGCTTGGCGGTGACCCCGGCGAACGCCGCGCGCGGCACCGAGGTGGCGATGGTGGGTACGCGCGCTTCATGCCAACCGATGCCGGAATTGATCAGGGTGGCACCGGCCGCTTCGATCGCCTTGGCCTGCTGCACGATCTCGTCCCAGTTGCTGCCGTCTTCGACCAGATCGACCAGCGACAGCCGGTAGATGATGATGAAATCCGGTCCGCACGCCTCGCGGATGCGGCGTACGATTTCCACCGCGAACTGCATGCGCCGGGTGGCGTCGCCGCCCCAGTGGTCGCTGCGCAGGTTGGTGCGCGGCGCGATGAATTCGTTGATGAGATAGCCTTCCGAGCCCATCACTTCCACGCCATCGTAGCCGGCTTCGCGGGCCAGCTGCGCGCTACGCGCGTAATCGGCGATGTGCCGCTCCACGCCACGCGCCGACAGCGCACGCGGGGTGAACGGGTTGATTGGCGCCTTCTTCTTCGAGGGCGCCACCGACAGGGGGTGGTAGGCGTAGCGGCCGGCGTGCAGCAACTGCAGGGCGATCTTGCCGTCGTGCGCATGCACCGCGCCGGTCAGCTGGCGGTGCGGGCCAACCTCCCAGGGCCAGGACAGCTTGCCGCCGAAGGGCTTGAGCCAACCCACCACGTTGGGCGCGTAGCCGCCGGTGACGATCAGCCCGACCCCGCCGGCCGCGCGCTCGGCGAAGTACGCTGCCAGCCGCGGGAAGTCGCGCGCGCGGTCTTCCAGACCGGTATGCATGGATCCCATCAGGATGCGGTTGCGCAGGGTGGTGAAGCCCAGGTCGAGCGGGGCGAACAGATGGGGGTAGGCGGGGAATTCGGCGGCTGGCGACATGAAGATACGCTTGCGTACGGAAGGTCCGCAGGGTGCCGCGAATGCCCCTGAAGAGCAAGGGGGGAGGAGAGCCCCCTGAGTCAGGGGGCGGCGCCGAAGGCGCGGAGGTATGGGAAGGGGGGTAAGACGGGCCCCATGCTTTGCGCAGCAAAGCGTGGGGCGTCAGCGCGCATGCGCTGGCGTGTCCACGAACAGGGGGAGGGTATAGCCGCACAGGGGGCCGATCAGCAGGGCGAAGGCGAGGGTGCCCAGGCCGACGTTGCCGCCCAGCTGCCAGCCGATGACCAGCACGGTGCCTTCGATCAGGCTGCGCACCAGCCAGATCGGCCAGCCGGTGCGGGCGTGGAGGCCAGTCATCAGGCCGTCGCGCGGGCCCGGCCCGAAACGGGCGCCGATGTAGAGGCCGGTGGCGACCGCCACAAGAAACAGCCCCAGCACGAACATCGGGATCTGCCACACCAGCCCGTGCACCTCCGGCAGCAGCCACAGGCCGAATTGTGCGCTCGGGCCGATCAGCAGTACGTTCAATACCGTGCCCAGGCCCGGTTTCTGCCGGATCGGCCACCACAACAGCAGCACCAGCGCGCCGATCACATTGGTGGCCGCGCCGAACGACAGCGGGGTCTGCAGCGCGATGCCCTGGGAGAGCACATCCCACGGCGCCACGCCGATCGCGGCGCGGATCATTACCGCAGCGCCCATGCCGTAAAGGAACAGGCCGATCAGCAATTGCAGCAGGCGCAGGGGCAGCGAGGTGGGCATGGCGGTGTCATCGGGCAGGGCGTTTGACTGTAGGCCGCGCGCTGGCGCGCCGACAGATACAGATGCGCACGAATGCGCGCGCGCACGGCATGCCATGCGCCCTGGCGTTCACTCCCAGCCGGACAACACCAGCTTGCCGGTGACCCCGCCGCCTTCGAGCAGGCGATGCGCTTCACGCAGGTTGGCGGCATTGATGCTGCCCAGCGAGGTGCGCGCGGTGCTGCGCAGCTCACCGGCGTCGATCAGGCTGGCCACCCGGCTCAGAATGCGGTGTTGTTCGACCATGTCGGCGGTCTGGAAGCGCGACCGCGCGAACATGAACTCCCAATGGATGCCGATGCATTTGGCTTTGTACGGATCGCCGATGCGCAACGGCCCACGCGGTTCCACGATCAGGCCCACATGCCCCTGCGGTGCCAGCAGGTCGCCCAGCACGTCCCAATAATGGTCGGTGTCGGCCAGATTCAGCGCCACCTCGACCTGCGCGATGCCCAGCGCCTGCAGTTGCGCCGGCAGCGGTTGGCGATGGTCCACCACGTGATCGGCGCCCATCCGGCGGCACCATTCGGCCGAATCTTCACGTGAGGCCGTGGCCACCACGGTGAAGCCCGCGTGCCGCGCCAGCTGGATCGCGATGGAGCCCACGCCACCTGCGCCGCCGATGACCAGCAGCGTCTGGCCGCTGTGGCGGCGATCGTCGAAATGTAGCGGCATGCGTTCAAACAACAGTTCCCACGCGGTCAGCACCGTCAACGGCAGTGCCGCAGCTTCGGCGAAATCCAGCGTGGTCGGCTTGCGCCCCACCACGCGCTCATCCACCCACTGCCATTGCGCGTTGCTGCCCGATCGCGTCACGTCGCCGGCGTAATACACCTCGTCGCCCGGTGCGAACGCCGTAACCTGCGCGCCCACGGCTTTAACTGTGCCGGAAGCGTCATAGCCAAGGATGCGCGGTGGCGATACTTCACCGGCGCGCGGCGCACGCTGTTTGGTATCGACCGGATTGACGGAAACAGCATGGACGCGCACCAACAGGTCCCTTCCCTGAGGGGCACCAGGTTCAGGAAGCTCGATGTCACGCAGTGAACCGGGGTCGTCGATGGGCAGGTAGTGAGTGAGGCCTACGGCTTTCATGGCGGCTCCTGTGGAGGTGAACACCTTCATCATAAGGTCGCTTTTGAACCTGTTTCTGGGCTGAATAACGCCATGCGGCAAACGGCATCAAATACTGCATCAAATACTGTGGCGAACCCCTGAAAACTCTGGGAGAGTGCCGAAAACCCTTGCCATTGTTGGGCCTTGCAGAAGTTCACCAACCTGTATAGGGTGCGTCCAGCTGGACCCGGTGGAGGTCTGGTGGTCGTCTTCACATGTTACGTGACCGTTAACATCACCTTCACTCTCCTGAGCATAATGTTCGCGGCGGTGGCGTGCTGAATCGGCAGTCTGAAAATGACGCAGTAGTGCTGGCCCATGCCTCTACCGGTTTCATACCCCCGAAATAGGAGCTGTACTCAATGAACAAGAAGATCCTCACTGCCGCGCTGCTGGGCGGCCTGGCTTTCGCCCAGGCAGCCTCGGCGCAGGATTTTGATGACCGCTGGTACCTGACCGGTTCGACCGGCTTCAACTTCCAGGATAGCGACCGTCTGACCAACGACGCTCCGTTCGTTACCCTGGGTCTCGGTAAGTTCATCAGCCCCAACTGGTCGCTGGACGGTGAGCTGAACTACCAGAACCCGAACTTCGACGACAACCAGGACCTGAACTGGAGCCAGTACGGCGCGTCGATCGACCTGCGCCGCCACTTCATCTCCGAAGGCCGTGGCTGGAACCCGTACCTGCTGATGGGTCTGGGCTACCAGAAGTCGGAAGAAGAGTTCGACAACTTCCCGTCGCCGAACAGCCCGGGTGAGCGCAAGGACGGCAACTTCGCCGCCAAGCTCGGCGTCGGCCTGCAGACCACCTTCGAAAAGCGCGTTGCAGTCCGTGCCGAAGTGGCCTACCGCGGTGACTTCGACGACAAGAGCGTTGCTGCCCGTGACGAAAGCTGGTTCGGCGACGTGCTGGCCTCGGTCGGCGTCGTGATCCCGCTGGGACCGGCTCCGGTTGCCGCCGTCGCGGCTCCGCCGCCGGCTGCCCCGAGCTGCGCAGACCTGGATGACGACGGTGACGGCGTCAACAACTGCGACGACAAGTGCCCGGATTCGCAGCCGGGTCAGACCATCGGTCCGGACGGTTGCCCGGTTCCGGTCTCCATCGACCTGAAGGGCGTGAACTTCGACTTCGACAAGTCGAACCTGCGTCCGGACGCCGTGGCGATCCTGGGTGAAGCTGCCCAGATCCTGACCCGTTACCCGGACCTGAAGGTCGAAGTCGCTGGTCACACCGACTCCAAGGGTACCGAAGAGTACAACCAGAAGCTGTCCGAGCGCCGTGCTACCGCGGTGTACAACTACCTGACCCAGAACGGCGTTGACGCCGCTCGTCTGGTGGGCCCGATCGGTTACGGCGAGAGCCGCCCGATTGCGCCGAACACCAACCCGGATGGTTCGGACAACCCGGAAGGTCGTGCGAAGAACCGTCGTACCGAGCTGAACGTCCAGAACTAAGCCTTCTGGTAGTACAGCCTCAGGACAGGGCCCGGCATTGCCGGGCCCTGTTTTTTTGTGCGGAATGCATGAAATCGGCAGCAATTCCAATACGTTGGCGTATTCATTGAATGTGGGATATTGAAAGCCGTTGTGGCGCTGTTAAACTCGGCGCGTCGACCCTCTTCTGGAAGCATCCCATGCTGCGTATTGCACTGGCCGCCGCACTTGGCCTGGCCCTGGTTCCCACCGCCTACGCAGCCGTGGATTGCTCGGCAACGGCCACCAGCGTCAAGCCGCTGCCGCTGCCGGCCACCGCGATCTCCCCGGTGGCGTCCGAGCTGTACATCCGCAACGTGCAGCTGGGCATGCCTGCTGGCGTGCTGACCTCCAATTTCGACCAGCAGCAGTCGTTGGACCGCGTGCTGCAGCGCCTGCGCATCGACGGCTGCCAGAACATCGCCAAGGCGATGCCCGGCGCCCCGGCGATCAAGCCGAACGATCCGGCCGCGTACAAGCCGCAGACCGAGTTCGACAACACGCCGTGGCGCTTCGACATGAGCCAGAACGGCAAGCGCATGACTGCCGAAGAATTCGATGCCTGGATGAAGGCGCGCGGCGTGCGCGTGGTCAAGGCGCGTCCGGTGCCGGCCGCCGCTGTCGCACCGGCAGCAGTACCTGCCGCCGACGCACCGGCTGAAACCAAGCCGGGCGGCAAGAAGTAAGACACGTGCGCGGCGCCCAATGACGTCCCGTCGCCCCCCCGCCGCGCCAACGACCCGACCGCGCCGCGACCTGCGGCGTGCGTCCGCTCCCGCCAGATCCGCCCCCAGATCCACCGACGCACCGCGCCACGGGCTGGCGCGGGTGCTGTCCAAGGCCGGGCTGTGCTCGCGTACCGAAGCGGCGCGCTGGATCGGCGAGGGCCGGGTGACGGTCGATGGCCGCACCATCAACAACCCCGAATTTCCGATCATCGACGGCCGCCACGTGGTCCGCGTCGATGGCCAGCCGCTGGACGCACCGCGGCGGCTGCACATCGTGCTCAACAAGCCGCGCGGCCTGGTCACCACCGCGCAGGACGAGCGCGGCCGCGACACCGTGTATCGCTGCTTCGACGGAGCGGGGCTGCCCTGGCTGGCGCCGGTCGGGCGGCTGGACAAGGCCAGCGAAGGCCTGCTGTTGTTCAGCAACGACCCGCAGTGGGCCGCGCAGCTGACCGACCCCGCTACCGGACCGGACAAGACCTATCACGTGCAGATCGATGCCATCCCCGATGCCGCGCAGCTGGCCGCGCTGTGCACGGGAGTGGATGACGCCGGTGAATTCCTGCGCGCGCGCCAGGCGCGGCTGCTGCGCAGCGGCGACAAGACGGCCTGGCTGGAGGTGGTGCTCGAAGAAGGGCGCAACCGCCATATCCGCCGGCTGCTGGCCGCCTTCGACATCAATGTGCTGCGCCTGGTGCGCGTGGGCATTGGCCGGCTGCCGCTGGGCACGCTGGCCAAGGGCGCCTGGCGCGAACTGGAGCCGCACGAACTGGAACTGCTGACCGCCACGGCCGACGATGCCGTGGCCGGGACATGAGATCACCGCCTGCCGCCAGGCGGACACGACACCGGGCAATGGATGGCCTGCCAACGCGATTGCGTCCACTACCGGGAGTTAATGCCATGCACGCCCACCCCTTCACCCGTTCCCTGCTGCGCAGCGCCTGGCTGCTGCTACCGGCAGCGCTGCTGAGCGCCTGTGGCGGCCACAAAGAGGTGGCCAAGGCCACCCCGCCGGTGACCGACAAGATCGTGGAGATCCGGCCGTCCGAGCGCGACGGCCGGGGCGCCTTCCGCTTCCACATGAGCAATGGCGACAAGCGCATGAGCGCCGACGAGTTCGATGCGTGGATGAAGGCCAACGGCATCCGCGTGGCCAAGGGCAACCCGAATGCGGCCCCGGCGGCCAAGCCGGTCGTGGTGGCGAGCAAGGACGACGGCAAGGGCAAAAAGAAAAAGAAATGACGCGCGGTGCGCGTCATTCCGGATGTTGCATCGTGAACGTCAGCGGGGCAGAGCCCCGCTCTACGCTTTGATGACGCCGAGCTCCAGGCCAATGCGGGTGAACGCATCAATGGCGCGGTCCAGGTGCTGGCGGGTGTGCGCGGCGCTGATCTGGGTGCGGATGCGCGCCTGGCCCTTGGGTACCACGGGGAAGAAGAAGCCGATCGCGTAGATGCCTTCCTCGAGCAGGCGTTCGGCGAACTTCTGCGCCAGCGGCGCGTCGTACAGCATCACCGGACTGATCGGGTGCACACCCGGCTTCACGTCGAAGCCGGCGGCGGTCATTTTCTGGCGGAAGTAGGCGGTGTTCTCGGCCAGGGTGGTGCGCAGGTCGTCGGCGGCGGCCAGCATGTCGAAGGCCTTGATGCCCGCAGCGACCACGTGCGGCGGCAGCGAGTTGGAGAACAGGTACGGGCGTGAGCGCTGGCGCAACAGCTCGATCACTTCGGCGCTGGCGGTGGTGAAGCCGCCCAGCGCACCGCCCATCGCTTTGCCCAGGGTGCCGGTGATGATGTCGATCTTCTCCAGCACGCCTTTGACTTCGGCCGAGCCGCGGCCGGTGGCGCCCAGGAAGCCGGTGGCGTGGCATTCGTCGATGTGGACCAGCGCGTTGTACTTCTTCGCCAGCGCGGTGATTTCATCCAGTGGGGCGATGAAGCCGTCCATCGAGAACACGCCGTCGGTGGTGATCAGCTTGGTACGGCAGCCGGCGGCATCGGCCGCCTGCAGCTGGGCTTCCAGGTCGGCCATGTCGCAGTTGGCGTAGCGGAAGCGCTTGGCCTTGCACAGGCGCACGCCGTCGATGATCGAGGCGTGGTTGAGTGCGTCGGAGATGATCGCGTCGTTCTCGCCCAGCAGCGGCTCGAACAGGCCGCCGTTGGCGTCGAAGCAGGCCGCGTACAGGATGGTGTCCTGCTTGCCGAAGAAGCCGGCGATCTGCTGCTCCAGCTGCTTGTGCAGGTCCTGGGTGCCGCAGATGAAGCGCACCGAGGCCATGCCGAAGCCGTGGCTGTCCAGCGCATCCTTGGCCGCCTGGATCAGGTCCGGGTGGTCGGCCAGGCCCAGGTAGTTGTTGGCGCAGAAGTTCAGCACCGTGCGGCCGTCGTCCAGGGTGATCTCGGCCGACTGCGGGCTGGTGATGACGCGCTCGGATTTGAACAGGCCCTGGGCGCGGATGGCCTCCAGTTCCTCAACAAAGTGCTGGGTGAGCGGGGCGGTCGGGGCGTCGGTCATGGCAGGCGGTCATCGGCACGGGAAAACCGGGATTTTACAGGCCGCCGCCTGCCACAGGGCGACTGCGGCCGCCGGCCGTCAGCGGCCGGTGCGGAAGTGCTTGCGCACGGGATTGT
This sequence comes from Stenotrophomonas sp. AB1(2024), assembly GCF_037482345.1. Classification (NCBI taxonomy): domain Bacteria; kingdom Pseudomonadati; phylum Pseudomonadota; class Gammaproteobacteria; order Lysobacterales; family Lysobacteraceae; genus Stenotrophomonas; species Stenotrophomonas sp. AB1(2024). The sequence continues at coordinate 1,094,659 of NZ_JBBHKO020000001.1, read as the reverse complement.
TGCATCGCAATATCAATCAGGTTAAAAAACTGTAAACCCGCGCTGCATCCGCCCCCCACGTCCCGGAGAGACCCCGCATGAAACACGCCACGCGCTGTACCGCCGCTGCTGTGCTCTGCGCCGCCTTGCTTGCCTCGTTTGCCGCCAGTGCCCAGGACGAGGCCGAATCGCCGTTCAGCTGGAACGTCACCGGCGTGTCCGACTACGTGTTCCGTGGCGTCTCGCAGACCGATGAAGACCCGACCGTGCAGGCCGGCTTCACCTACACCTCGCCGGTGGGCCTGTACGCCGGTGTCTGGGGTTCGGGCGTGGACTTCGGCGATGGCGGCCCGGATGCCGAAGTCGATTACTTCATCGGCTACGGCGTGGATGTCACCGGGAACGTCAACTTCGACGTGATGCTCAACCACTACAGCTACCCCGGTTCGAGCGAGCTTGCCTATACCGAGCTGATCACCAAGACCAGCTTCGCCGAGCACTACAACGTGACCGTGGCCTACACCAACGATGTCTGGAACACCGACACCGATGGCTGGTACTTCGCCGCCGGCACCGAATGGGCGCTTCCGCAGGACTTCGTGCTGACCGCCAACGTCGGCCGCAACACGTTCAAGGATGAGGTCGCCAAGGACTACACCGACTGGAACATCGGCGTGAACCGCACCTGGGGCCTGTTCACGCTGGGCCTGGGCTACTACGGCACCGACGGCAACGGCCGCGACAATTCCGGCAAGCTGGCCGACAACCGCGTCGTTTTCACCGTGGCCGTAGGCCAATAAGCCGTGGGCTATTGATGGGTAGCGCCGGCCGTTGGCCGGCCCATGCACGACCCAACGAAAAAGGCACCCATCGGGTGCCTTTTTCTTGCCTGCGGAGGGTCGGCCAACGGCCGGCGCGACCGCATCCCGGTGACGCTCAATTCCAGCTGAGGACCACCTTGCCGGCCTTGCCCTGTTCCATCAGGTCGAAGCCCTTCTGGAACTCGTCGATCGGCAGCTGGTGGGTCATCACCTTGCCGAGCGGGAAGCCGGACAGCACCAGCTGGGTCATCTTGTACCAGGTCTCGTACATCTTGCGGCCGTAGATGCCCTGCACGGTCAAACCCTTGAAGATGATCTTGTCCCAGTCGCAGCCGGCGCCCCTGGGCATGATGCCGAGCATGGCGATCTTGCCGCCGTGGTACATGCAGTCGAGCATGTCGTTGAACGCACGCGGGTTGCCGCTCATTTCCAGGCCCACGTCGAAGCCCTCCATGTGCAGTTCCTTCATCACGTCCTTGAGCGAGGTGTTGGCGACGTTGACCACGCGGGTGGCACCCATGTCGGCGGCCAGCTTCAGGCGGAAGTCGTTGACGTCGGTCACCACCACGTTGCGCGCACCGATGTGCTTGCAGATGCCGGCGGCGATGATGCCGATCGGGCCCGCGCCGGTGATCAGCACGTCTTCGCCGATCACGTCGAATTCCAGCGCGCAGTGCGCGGCATTGCCGTAGGGGTCGAAGAAGGCGGCCAGCTCGGACGGGATCTGGTCGGGGATCGGCCACAGGTTGCTGGCCGGCATCACCATGTACTCGGCGAAGGCGCCGTTGACGTTCACGCCGATGCCCACGGTGTTCGGGCACAGGTGCGGACGGCCGCCGCGGCAGTTGCGGCAGTGGCCGCAGACGATGTGGCCTTCGGCCGACACGCGCTGGCCGATTTCGTAGCCGGTCACGCCCGGGCCGATCCCGGCGATGCGGCCGACGAACTCATGGCCGATGGTCAGGCCCGGCTTGATCGTGCGCTGGCTCCACTCGTCCCACAGGTAGATGTGCAGGTCGGTACCGCAGATGGCGGTCTTCTCCAGCTTGATCAGGACCTCGTTCGGACCCGGCACCGGCACCGGCACTTCTTCGAGCCAGATGCCCTTGGCGGCTTCACGCTTGACCAGGGCCTTCATTGTTTGCTGCGCCATCGGGGTGGAACTCGTCTGGGGGAAAGCGGAATTATAGGGCCCGCGGGGAGTTTTCCATGTTGCGGCGCCGTACCTGCCGGTAGCGCCGGCCGTTGGCCGGCCCCATGACCTCCGGGGGCGGGAAGGGCGTCAGGTTGCCGGTACACTCGGCGGTTCTTTCTTCTGGGGCCGCTCATGCGCTCGAACCTGCTTGCTTTCTCCGTCGTCGCCAGCCTTGGGCTGGTCCAGGCCGCCCATGCCGCTGAAGGCATGTGGGTGCCGCAACAGCTGCCGGAGATCGCCGGGCCACTCAAGCAGGCCGGCCTGAAGCTGTCCCCCGAACAGATCTCGGACTTGACCGGCGACCCGATGGGCGCGGTGGTGGCGCTGGGGGGCTGCACCGCCAGCTTCGTCTCGCCGCAGGGCCTGGTGGTGACCAACCACCATTGCGCCTACGGTGCGATCCAGCTCAATTCCACCGCCGAGAAGAACCTGATCAAGGACGGCTTCAATGCGCCGACCCTGAAGGATGAGCTGAGCGCCGGCCCGAACGCGCGCGTGTTCGTGCTCGACCAGATCACCGACGTCACCGACCAGGCCAAGGCCGCCATCGCCGCCGCCGGCCAGGACCCGCTGGCCCGCGCCCGCGCGCTGGAAGCCTTCGACAAGGCGCAGACCGCCGCGTGCGAGGCCGACGCCGGCTTCCGCTGCCGCCTGTACAGCTTCTCCGGCGGCAACACCTACCGCCTGTTCCGCAACATGGAAATCAAGGACGTGCGCCTGGTCTACGCACCCCCGGGCAGCGTCGGCAAGTTCGGCGGCGACGTCGACAACTGGATGTGGCCGCGCCACACCGGCGATTTCTCCTTCTACCGCGCCTACGTGGGCAAGGACGGCACGCCGGCTGCCTTCTCGGCCGACAACGTGCCCTACCAGCCGAAGCATTTCCTGACGTTCGCCGACCAGCCGCTGGGCGCCGACGACTTCGTGATGGTGGCCGGCTACCCGGGCCGCACCAACCGCTACGCGCTGGCCGGTGAATTCAACGAAACCGCCGGCTGGACCTATCCGACCACCGCCCGCCACTACAACGCGGTGCTGGCGCTGATCGACAAGGCCGGCAAGGCCGATGCGGACGTGAAGGTGAAGTACGCCGCCACCGCCGCCAGCATGAACAACGTGACCAAGAACTACGCCGGCCAGCTGGAAGGCTTCAAGCGCATCGACGCGGCCGGCCAGAAGCAGGCCGAAGAAGCGGCCGTGCTGGCCTGGCTGAAGAAGCAGGGCGCGGCCGGCAAGCCGGCGCTGGCCGCGCACGCGCAGTTGACCCAGCACCTGGACACCAGCAAGGCAACCCGCGAACGTGACCTGTTCGTCGGCCAGTTCAACAACACCGCCGCCGTGGGCGCCGCGCTGGCCTTGTATCGACTGTCGATCGAGCGCGCCAAGCCCGATGCCGAGCGTGAGGCGGGCTACCAGGACCGCGACCTGCCGACCATCGAAGGCAACCTGCGCCAGATGGATCGACGCTACGTGGCGAAGATGGACCAGCAGTTCCAGCAGTACTGGTTGAACCAGTACGTGGCCCTGCCGCCGGCCCAGCGCACCAATGAGGTGCTGAACCAGTGGCTGGCCGGCAGTGATGCCGCCGCCGTGGACGGCCTGGTCAATAAGCTGTCAGGGACGAAGCTGGGCAGCCTGGACGAGCGCCTGACCTGGTTCAAGGCCGACCGTGCGGCCTTCGAGGCCAGTGCCGATCCGGTCATCCAGTACGCCGTGGCGACCATGCCGGCCTTGCTGCAGCAGGAAGAGCAGAAGAAGACCCGCGAAGGCGAATCGCTGCTGGCCCGCCCGGCCTACCTGCAGGCCGTGGCCGACTACAAGAAGAGCAAGGGCGAAGTCGTCTACCCGGACGCCAACCTGTCGCTGCGCATCACCTTCGGCAACGTCATGGGCTATGGCAAGGACGGGGTGAACTACACCCCGTTCACCACGCTGGAAGGCGTGGCGGCCAAGGAAACCGACGAAGACCCGTTCGATTCGCCCAAGGCCCTGCTGGATGCGGTCAAGGCCAAGCGCTACGGCGGTCTGGAAGACAAGCGCGTGGGCTCGGTGCCGGTGAACTTCCTCTCCAACCTGGACATCACCGGCGGCAACTCCGGTTCGCCGGTGCTGGATGCGCACGGCAAGCTGGTCGGTCTGGCCTTCGACGGCAACTGGGAATCGGTCAGCTCCAACTGGGTGTTCGACCCGGTCATGACCCGCATGATCGCGGTAGACAGCCGCTACATGCAGTGGATCATGCAGGAAGTGGCGCCGGCCCCGCAGCTGCTCAAAGAGCTGAACCTCACGGGTAGGTAATGCAAGGGACGGCGTAGCCGTTCCTAACGTCGCTAGCCGACGGCCCGAAGGGGGCCCACCCAAGGTGGGCATACCGTTGGTCGTTAACCGGTTAAAAAACCCCGCGGCAATGCCGCGGGGTTTTTTGCGCGCTGGATCAAACGCGGCTGCCGGTGAATCGAGCGCCGGGGCGGCACACCCTTTCCAGCGAATGTCCCCCGGCGTCGGCCGGAGGCCGACACCTCCTCCTTTACTTCGCCTCCAAGGGTATGCCGCCCCGGCGCTCGATTCACCGGCGTTGCACCGTGACGTCCGCTTTTCCCTGCCAACCGCAAGCCGAGCCCCGCCGCGGCCGGTAGGTCCCTGGCAAAGTAAAGGAGGAGGGGGCGGCCGCAGGCCGACGCCGGGGGACATTTGCATAGGGGCCTGCCGGCCGCGGCGGGGCCCCACACGCTCGCGATGAACCTGATCGAAGACCCTGCACCAAGCTTCCAAGGCCCTCGAAATGAGACGCTTCACTCCGACGGGAGAAGAACCTTTTGTTTGGCAAGGTATGATGGCCGTTCCCCCACGATCGTTCACATCACGTGAACGATTGCGACTGTTCTCCTCTCCCCCAAGGACCTCTAGTTCGCATGCGCATCCTGCTTGCCCGTCACGGCGAAACCCCCTGGAATGCCGAAGGCCGTTACCAGGGCCAGATCGATATCCCGTTGTCGCCGATCGGCGAAGCCCAGGCCCAGGCCCTGGGTGAACGCCTGAAGTCGGTGGACATCACCCGTGCCGTCGCCTCGCCGCTGTCGCGCGCGCAGCGCACCGCGCAGCTGGCCCTCGGTGCCGGCCGCGCCGACATGCTGCTGACCGAACCGGACCTGCAGGAAATCGCCCACGGTGAATGGGAAGGCCTGCTGGCCAGCGAAATCAACGAAAAAGACCCCTCGCGCCTGCAGGCCTGGCGCGACGAGCCCGATACCGTGCTGATGCCCGGCGGCGAATCGCTGCGGTTGGTGCTGGACCGCAGCTGGCGCGGCCTGGCCCGCGCCGCTGAAGGCCTGGGTGAGCACGACACGCTGCTGGTGGTCGCCCATGACGCGGTCAACCGGGTGATCCTGTGCCGGATCCTGGGCCTGCCGTTGTCGCGGCTGTGGACCTTCCGCCAGGCCCCGACCACGCTCAACCTGCTCGAAGGCGCCGACCTGGACAGCCTGGAAGTGGTGCGGTTGAACGACTGTGCGCACCACACGCCGTTTTTTGGTGAAGCGAAGCATCGGGCGTTGTGATTCTTCCTGAGGTTGCCGACTGACAGTCGGCACTACACGTCGGCCGCTACCTCGAATTCACTGTTCCGCTATTGCCACGATTTATTGCCATGACTAGTACCCGCCCGCACTCACTTGCCGACTGGCTCAGCTACATCGAGCAGCAGCACCCGGCCACCATCGACATGGGGCTGGAGCGCGTGCGTGCGGTAGCCACCGCCATGGGCCTGGCCCAGCCGGCGCCGCACACCATCGTGGTGGGCGGCACCAACGGCAAGGGCTCCACGGTGGCCTTCATCGAGGCGATCGCGCGGGCGGCAGGCTGGAAAGTGGGCGCCTATACCTCGCCGCACCTGCTGCAGTACAACGAGCGCGTGCGTATCGAGGGTGAGGACGTTTCCGACGATGCCCTTGTCGCCGCCTTCAATGCCATCGAAGACGCACGCGGCAGTACCACACTGACCTATTTCGAGTACGGCACGCTGGCCGCGCTGTACCTGTTCGCGCAGGCCGGGCTCGACCTGGCCGTACTGGAAGTGGGGCTCGGCGGCCGCCTGGATGCGGTCAACATCGTCGATGCGGACGTTGCGGTGATCACCACCGTGGACATCGACCATGCCGACTGGCTGGGTGAGGACCGCGAAGCGATCGGCGTGGAGAAGGCCGGCATCATCCGTGGCTGGAAGCCGGTGATCCTGGGCGAGACCGATCCACCGTCCAGCGTGCTGGCGCGCGCCTACCTGCTGGGCGCCAACGCGATTCGAGGGGGCAGCGATTTCTTCGCCGACGTCATCGATGGCCAGCACTGGTGCTGGCGTGACGTGGGCTTCCGTATCGAATTGCCGATGCCGGCGCTGCGCGGGCCGATCCAGCTGCGCAATGCGGCCTCCGCCATTGCTGCACTGCGCGCGCTGGACAAGCCGCTGCCGCGTACGGCCATCGTCGATGGCGTGGCCCGGGCCCACATCCGCGGCCGATTGCAGGCGTTCGAACGTGATGGCGTGGAGGTGCTGGTCGATGTCGGCCACAACCCACAGGCTGCGCGCGAGCTGGCCGCTGCATTGAAGGCAGCGCCGATCACCGGGCGCACCGTGGCCGTGTTCGCCGCGCTGCAGGACAAGGATGCCGCTGGCGTGGTCGAAGCGCTGTCCGACCACGTCGATGCCTGGCACCTGGCCGGACTGGAAGGCGCCCGCGCACAGACCGCGGCGGCATTGCAGGCGCGCCTGGCCGGCACCGCTGCAGCCGGTGCGTCCCCCCATGCCGATGTGGGCACGGCGCTGCAGCAGGCGCTGGCCGCAGCCAGCGCCGGCGACCGCGTGCTGGTCGTCGGTTCCTTCCATACCGCCGCGCAGGCCTTGCTGTGGCTGGAAAACGCCCGCTGAAGCGGGCAGCAAGCGACAACGTTCAGCCGTCTTCGACGCCGCACCCGCGTGCGCCCGTATAATCGCCGTGGCATTCCGCCGCGCCGCCCTGCCTGCCTTCCGTGGATACTCCTCTGAAACAGCGACTGATTGGTGCCATCGTCCTGGTGGCGTTGGCCGTGATTTTCCTGCCCATGCTGGTCAAGGGTCCTGCCCCCGACAGTGGCGTGGCCAACGTGCCGCTCAGCGCGCCCGACGCGCCGGCTGACGGCCAGTTCCAGACCCGTGAGCTGCCGCTGGTCGCCCCTACCGGTGGCGCCACGGGTCTGCAGAGCGGGGTCTCCACCACCCAGCCACTGCAGGACGCGGCCGCTCCAGCCGAAGCGGCTGTTGCCGATACCTCGCCCGCCGTTGCCGCCGGCAACTATGCCGTCAGCTTTGGCGCCTACGGCAGCCAGGCCGATGCCAATGCGGTGATCGCGTTCCTGAAGAAGGCCCAGCTGCCGGGCTTCAGCGAACCGGCCACGATCAACGGCCGCCAGGCCTGGCGCGTGCGCGTCGGCCCGTACGCCGATCGCGCCCAAGCCGAAGCGGCACGCCTGGAAGCGGTCAAGGTCCGTAATGACGTCAAGGCCGAAGTGGTGACCCTGGACGCACGCGCCGACAGCGCCGTGGCCGCCGCCCCGGCCCCGCCAAGCGCCACCAGCGCTGCGGCCGCAGCGGCAACGGCCACGGTCAAGACCGAAACGCTGCCGCCCGAACCCATGGCTGCCGCAAAGCCCGCACCGAAGCCTGAAGCCCCCAGACCGGAGCCGAAGCCGGCCGCGTCCAAGCCCGAACCCGCCACTGCGGCCGCCAAGCCCGTGGCAGTGCCGACCGCGCCGGCCGCCAGCAGCGTCGGTTTTGCCGTGCAGCTGGGTGCATTCGGCCAGGCCACCGAAGCCAATGCGCTGCGCGACAAGGTGCGCGCCGCCGGCTTCAGCGCCTTCGTGGAGCAGGTACGCACCGACAAGGGCACGCTCAACCGCGTGCGCGTCGGCCCGGTCGCCAATCGTGCCGAGGCGGAGAACCTCAAGGCCCAGGTTGCGTCCAAGGTCGGCGTGGCCGGCATGGTCCGGCCGCATCCCTGATGCGGCCGCCCGCACATGATTGATTTCGTGCTGCTGGCGGTGATCGGCATCTCGACCCTGCTCGGGGTGATGCGCGGTTTCGTCAGCATCGTCATCAGCACCTTCTCGTGGCTGCTGGGCGGCTGGGCCGCGCTGATGTTCGGGCGCAGTGCCGCCGCGTGGTGGTCGGCTCCGGCCGCGCCGGGCACCGGCCACTATTTCGCCGGCTACCTCACCGTGTTCCTGCTGGTGATGGTCTCGGTCTGGGCAATCGGCCTGGTGATCCGTCAGGCCGTGCGTTCGACCAGCCTGAACGGCGCCGACCGCATGCTGGGCGCCGGCCTGGGCCTGGCCCGGGGCGGCCTGATCGCTTGTGCGCTGCTGCTGCTGGGTTCGTACACACCGCTGACCCGCGAGGCGACGTGGCGCGACTCGCACCTGCGCGCGATGCTCGCCCCCGGGGTGGGCTGGATGCAGGCCAAGATGCCGCGCATGCCGGACCTGCCGCAGATGCCCAACCTGAAGGACATGAAGGGCCTGCAGGGCATGCCGATGGCGCTGCCGGAGGTGAACATGGCGCAACTGCCCATCGGGGAGTTGGGCAAGCCGGGCGCGACAGGCGATAATGGCGTACTTGGCCAGTTGCTGGGTGGGCGCGGATGGCCGCGACCGCTGGATGAGACCCCGCAGCAGGCGGTGGACCCCGCCGATGTGTGGGCCAACCAGGCACGGCCAGGCTCCCCCCAGACCATCGACCCGGCGCTCGTGCGCCCGGACGACACCGCTCCGGCACGGAACGGTTCCCCCGGCCAGGCACGGCCACCTTCACAGTAGATGGGCCCAGCCCAGCGGAGATTCGCACCATGTGTGGCATCGTCGGTATTGTCGGCAACCAGAACGTCGCCGGGCAGTTGTATGACGGCCTGACCGTCCTCCAGCATCGTGGCCAGGACGCGGCAGGCATTGCCACCGCCGACGGCACCCGGCTGCGCGTGCAGAAGGCCAACGGTCTGGTACGCGATGTGTTCGACGCCAAGACCATGTCCACCCTGGAAGGCCGCGTCGGTATCGCCCATGTGCGCTACCCGACCGCCGGTTCGGAAGGCATGGACGAGGCGCAGCCGTTCTACGTCAATTCGCCCTACGGCATCGCGCTGGCCCACAACGGCAACCTGATCAACACCGAGGCGCTGCGCCAGCAGGTGTTCGAACAGGACCGCCGCAACGTCAACACCGATTCGGACAGCGAAGTGCTGCTGAACGTGTTCGCCTTCGAACTGGACGCGCAGCGCCAGCTGACCCCGGAAGCGGCGATCCGCGCCGTGGCCGGCGTGCACCGCCGCTGCAAGGGCGGCTATGCGGTGATCAGCGTGGTGCTGGGCCTGGGCCTGGTCGCCTTCCGCGACCCGCACGGCATCCGCCCGCTGGTGCTGGGCAAGCGCGCCCACGCCGAAGGCGATGAATACATCGTGGCCTCCGAATCCGCGGCGCTGGACGTGCTGGGCTTCCAGCGCGTGCGCGATGTGCGCCCGGGCGAAGCGCTGGTGATCACCGCGCGCGGCGAGCTGTTCTCCGAAGTGTGCGCCGAGCCGGCCGAACACAGCCCGTGCATCTTCGAATACGTGTACTTCGCGCGCCCCGATTCGATGATCGACAACGTGTCGGTGCACAAGGCGCGCATGCGCATGGGTATCAAGCTGGGCGAGAAGATCCTGCGCCTGCGCCCGGACCACGACATCGACACCATCATTCCGATCCCGGACACCTCGCGCGACGCTGCGCTGGAAATCTCCAACGTGCTCGGGGTGAAGTACCGCGAAGGCTTCATCAAGAACCGCTACATCGGTCGTACCTTCATCATGCCGGGGCAGGGTGAGCGGGTGAAGTCGGTACGCCGCAAGCTCAATCCGATCCACCTGGAGTTCCGCAACCGCGTGGTGCTGCTGGTGGACGATTCGATCGTGCGCGGCACCACCAGCCAGCAGATCGTGCAGATGGCGCGCGACGCCGGTGCGCGCAAGGTGTACCTGGCCAGCGCCGCGCCGCCGGTGCGTTACCCCAACATCTATGGCATCGACATGCCGGCGGCCGAAGAACTGGTCGCGCACAACCGCAGCGTGGAAGAAATCGAAGCGCACCTGGGCTGCGACTGGTTGATCTACCAGGACATCGAGGACATGGAAGCGGCGGTGCGCGAAGGCAACCCGGAGCTGAAGTCCTTCGATTCCTCGTGCTTCAACGGCGTCTACCCGACCGGGATCGAGCCGGGCTATTTCGAGCGCATCCAGCAGCTGCGTTCGGACGATGCCAAGCACAAGCGCCGCGCCTGAGGCCTGCCGGTGAGCGCGACGTTGCCGCCGGACGAGGCGGCCGGTGACCTGTTGCGCGCGGCGCAGCAGTGCATGGCCGAGGCGGACCCGCTACGCAAGGTGGCGCTGACCCAGCAGTACGCGGCGCAGTTCCGCGCGGGGCAGTTGAAGGTGCGCGCGGATGCGCCGCCGCCGGAATCGATTCGCATGCCGGGGCGGCCGCCGCAGCTGCAGCTGGTGCATCCGCGTGATGTACCTCGGCGCGGGTTGGGCAACGCCGAAGGGCGTGCGGCGTTCATCCATGCCATCGCGCATATCGAACTCAATGCGATCGACCTGGCCTGGGATGCGGTGTACCGCTTCCGTGGGCTGCCGGCGTCGTTCCATGCCGATTGGGTGGGGGTGGCCGACGATGAGTCGCGGCACTTCCTGCTGCTGCATGGTCGGTTGCAGGCGCACGGCCACGACTACGGCGATTTTGCCGCGCACAACGGGCTGTGGGAGATGTGCGAGAAGACCGCGCACGACGGCCTGTCGCGGATGGCGCTGGTGCCGCGGGTGCTGGAGGCGCGGGGACTGGATGTCACCCCGGGGATGATCACCAAGCTGCGTTCGGCCAATGACCACGCCACGGCCGATGTGTTGGAGATCATCCTGCGCGAGGAAGTGGCGCATGTGGCTGCGGGGACGCGCTGGTATCGCTGGTATTGCGAGCGTGCCGGTGTCGAGCCTCGCGCACGTTTCATCGCGCTGTTGAAGGAATATGCCAACGGGTTTCTATATGGTCCGTTCAATCTTGAGGCGCGGTTGTTGGCTGGCTTCGAGCAGGACGAGTTGGCGGACCTGATCGAACAGGCTGGTCGTACCGGCCCCGCATCGCAATCGGCGGGATAACCGTGCCGTTGTGCCGGGCGTTGCCCGGCTTCATGCATCCGGGCGAACAGCCGGTGGCCATCGGTTCTCTGGTTTGGCGGGGTCGAATCCCGATCGACTGCCGATAACGGTGAAACGTTCGGTGGCGCATGAAAACAATCGACGTCCACGAAACGCAAAACCCCGTTAAACGTTCCGCAGCACCACCCGCTTCCCGTCTTCCGTAGGCCGGTTGATGTAAAACAATCCCGGCCCCGGCCGGTACGGCAATTCGCGCGTTGCATCGTCGGCCGCATACAACAATGCGGTGTCGCCGAGCGCATCGAAATTCCAATGCGCTGATTGCATCAGGTAACGCTGTCGCAACAGCAGTTCCTGCGCTGCATCGAGCGCTTGGCCTGCCACCAGGCGTGCGGCAATGGGCTTCAGCTCATCCGGCAACGCCATCGCCGGATCCGCATCCGGCGTGCGTGCCCACATTACGCCGGCGGCTGCCGCGCGCTGGTGGATGAGCCGCAGTGCGACCAGCTGGTAGCGCCAGTCGATCTCGCGTTTGAGCACCACTGCGGCATGCGCGAACAGCACCCACTGCGGCAGCACGCTGTCGCTGCCGGCCACGCGCATCTGCTGCCAGCGATGCCATACGTCGACCCAGACGTTGTCTTCGCCCAGGCCCAGTGCGGCCTGCCATCGCCGGCAGGCGTCCTGCGCGCGCGCGTAGACCTGGGTGCTGCGCAGCAGGGCCAGTGGCGGCGTGGTGGTGTCGGGCACGTCGTGGGTGCGGATGCGCTGGCCCTGCGGGCGGGTGAGTAGTTTTGGCCCTTCGATGCGCTGGTCGTAGCCGCCGCCGATGTTGGCGTGCACGCCGGGCAACGCGATCTCTTCGTGTTCGGGCGCGACGGAGGTCAGTGCAAAGTAGTGGCGGTGCTCGTCGCGCGCTGTGACCTGGACCACCTTGTCGGCGCAGCCGGCGGGCAGGTTGACGTGGGGCAGTTCGTCGCGCTGGCGTGCGTCGATCGCGACCACGGTGTCGAACAGGCCGACGAAGCGCACCGGGCCGATCGCAGGGGCGGATGGCAGTGTCCAGCCGGTGCGGCGCAGCTGTTCCTGCAGCCAGAGGCGGCCGTCGGGGGCGTTGAGCCGGTTGATCGCATCGCGCGCCGAGGCGGCGCCGCGCGAGAAGCCGAACAGGTCCAGCCGCACGTCGGTCAGCGTATGTGGCGGCAGGCCATGGGCGAGCGCGCGCAGTGCCTCGGGCAGTCGAACATCCAGCGCGCGGTGGACCTTGGCGTTCACCCCGCTGGGTCCGATGCCGAAGGCCAGCCCCATCAGGTCGTCGTCCTTGCCGGTGCGGGTGCCGGCACCTTCGATGTAGATCGCCAGCGACAGCCGGCCGGGCGTGGCGGGGGAGGTCCGGCGGTGGTCGGGGTACAGCGCATGCAGCCGTGCGATGTTGGTCAGGCCGTTGCTGAAACTGCTGGTCAGGCGGCTCTGGTAGGGCGAGGCGTCATCGGCCAGTACCGCAGATGCCGGCGGACGCGGCGCCGGGGTGGTGCTGCCGGGCGGGCGCGAGGCGTGCAGCAGGTTGTCGGCGTTGTTGCGGGTGCCGTCGAAGAACAGGCCGATCTGCAGCGTGACCGGCACGATGATGGTCGGAGTGGACTGCCCTGCCATGGCGTCGGTTCCCCTGTTGATGCGGCACCAAGGTAGCGTGAAAACGACACCGACGCGATGCAACCGAACCGCTGTGGCTGCCTTTACGCCAATGAATCCAGCGTCCAGCCCTGTGGGGTGACGCGCAGCACCGACCCCTGTTCGTACCAGTCGCCCAGCACGATGCGCGTGCACGTACGCCCGCCAGCCTGCAGGCTGTGGATCGCCGGGCGGTGGGTATGGCCATGGATCATCGTGTCCACGCCGTGGCGCACGAAGGTGGCGGTCACCTCATCGGGGGCGACGTCGGTGACGGTCTCGAACGTGGCGCGGTCGCCCTGCTTCATTTCGGACTGGCGCGCCTGGCTGGCATCGCGCGCCTTCTGCGCGAAGGCGATGCGCGCGGCCAGCGGCTGGGCCAGGAACTGGGCCTGGAACACCGGGTCGCGGGTCTGCGCGCGGAACTGCTGGTAGGCCACATCGTCGGTGCACAGCAGGTCGCCGTGCTGCAGCAGCACCGGCGTGCCGTACAGGTCGATCACGCTCGGGTCGGGCAGGATGCGGAAGCCGGCGCGGCGTGCGTAGTCTTCGCCGACCAGGAAATCGCGGTTGCCGCGGATGAAGTACACCGGCACGCCGGCGGCGGCGACTGTCTTGAGTGCATCGGCCACCGCATCGGCGGCAGGCGAGGGGGTGTCATCGCCGATCCAGGCCTCGAACAGGTCGCCCAGGATGTACAGGGCATCGGCCTGCATCGCTTCGCGGCGCAGGAAGGCCAGGAAGAGGTCGGTGATGGCTGGACGGCTCGGGTCCAGATGCAGATCGGAGATGAACAGCGTGGTCATGCCCACATTGTATTAGGTCGCGCGACCAACGCCATCGTCCGCGTCCGGTACACACCGTCAAACCGGCAACGGCAACCATTGCAGGCTCGCCCCGGCCAACGCGGTGGCAATTGCCGTGGCCGCCAGCACATCACTGGGGTAATGCAGCCCCAGCACCACCCGCGATACCCCCACCGCCGCCGTGAACGGCACCAGCACCGGCGCCAGCCACGGGTAGTAGGCCAAGGCCACGATGGTGAACGACACCGCATGCAGGGTGTGCCCGGAGGGGAAACTGAATTCGTCCAGCGGCGCCACCCAGGCGCGGATGCGCAGGTCGGCCGCGTAGGGGCGGGGGCGCCGGGTCCAGCGCTTCAGACCCTTGTACAGCAGCAGCGCCATCAACCCGGTGGCGGCCATGTGCAGCGAGGCGCGCAGGCCGTCGAAGCCATCCAGCAGCACCAGCGCGCCCATCAGCGCATACCAGAACACGCCGTCGCCCAGCCGGCTGACGACGGCAAAGGAGCGGCGTACGCGGCGATGCCGGCAGTAGTGGTTGGCGCGCCGGCACCAGCGGGTTTCGCGCCCGCGCAGGGCATCAAGCGGCGTGGTGCGCATGCGGCCTCCGGGCAGTGGCCAGTTCTGCAAGCAGGGCGTCGAATTCGGCGACTACCTGCTGCGGGTGCAGGCGCTTCATGGCCACGGCCGCATTCTGGCCCAGCCGTTCGCGCGTGGCATCGTCGCCGGCCAGGCGCATCGCCGCATCGACGAAAGCACTGTCATCGTCCACCGCCACGCCGGTTTCATCGGTGCGCAGGTGTTCGCGTGCCGCGCCGTAATCGAACGCCACCGTGGTCACGCCACTGGCCATCGCTTCCAGCGTGACATTGCCGAAGGTCTCGCTGCGGCTGGGGAACAGGAACAGGTCGCCGCTGGCGAAATGGCGGGCCAGCGCATCGCCGCGCTGCACGCCGCAGAAGATGAAGTCCGGGTTCTCATGGGCCAGCTTTTCGCGCGCCGGGCCATCGCCGACCCACACGAAGCGGGCCTTGGGGCGTACCTGCTGCAGCCGGCGGAACGCCTTCACCGCCAGTACCAGGTTCTTTTCCGCTGCAATGCGGCCGACGTAGATGGCTGCAAAGCCGGTGCCGTCGATACCCCATTCCTCGCGCAGCGCCGGGTCGCGCCGCTGTGGTTCGAACTGGCTGCTGTCCACCGCGCGCGCCAGCAGGCGCACCCGGTCGAAGCCCTGGCCGGTGAGAAACTGCTGCAGTTCCTGGGTGGGCACCAGGGTGGCATCGGCCTGGTTGTGGAAGCGCCGCATCCAGCGCAGGGCGGCGGCCTGCAACCAGGCCACGCCGTAGTCCGGCAGGTATTCGTCGAAGCGGGTATGGAAGCCGGTGGCGACCGGAATGCCCAGGCGCCGCGCGGTACGCAGCGCCGACCAGCCCAGCGGGCCTTCGGTGGCGATGTAGATGGCGTCCGGGCGCTGCTGCTGCCACTGCCGGGCCAGCCGCTTGGGCGCGGGCAGGCCGAAGCGCAGGCCGGGGTAGCGGGGCAGCCCGGCGCCCGGCACCAGCAGTGCGCCGCCGGCATCGGTGTCGTCGGCCTGGCGCGGGCGGACCAGGTCCACCTCATGCCCGGCCGCGCGCAGTCCCTGTTCCAGACCCTGCACGGTCAGGGCAACGCCGTTGACTTCCGGGGGATACGTTTCAGTGACGATGGCATAGCGCATGGCGGGCCTCCGGTTTGCACGCATGCTCGCCGCTGGCGATGTAGCCGACATGACATGGACATGACCGGCGCATGACGGCGGGCCGGGCACAAAAAAACCACGGCCCCGCAGGGCCGTGGTCATCGTGCATCACCCGCGCGGGGCGATCAGAAGCGCTGCTGGTACTTCATGTAGATGAAGCGGCCGATGTCATAACCGCCGTAGTACGAGAAGGCCGAGTTCGGCTTGCTGTACATGATCGGGCCCAGCTTGTCGAAGACATTGTTGGCACCGACCGACACGGTGGCTTCCCACGGCAGGCTGTAACGGAACTGCACGTCGTGGAAGGTGACCGAACCACGTTCGTTGTAGTTGCGCGACCCCTTGTACCAGGGGGCGAACTGGTTCGGATCCGAGCACTCTTCCGGGTACAGCGCGATGTTGGCGCACTGTTCCTTCACACCCGAGTAGTAACGGGCGGTCCAGCTCATGCCGAAGTTTTCCAGATCCCAGCCCAGCACCAGGTTGGAACGGACGCGGAAGCCGCTGCCGATGCCGTTGGTGGTGGTCGGGACGACGCTGGCGTCGTTGGTGGAGCGGTAGACGTTGCTGGACACGTAGGTGGTGGCCGAGTCCAGCGAGAGCTTGCCGAAGTCGGTATCCAGGCGGTAGTTCAGGTCCAGGTCGTAACCTTCCGTTTCCAGGAAACCGGCGTTGCGGTTGCCGAACTTCAGGTTGGTGACGATGCCGGTGATCGGATCGCGATCGAAGCGGCTGCAGCGCGCGTCGATGCCCTGCTCATAGCAGTCGATCAGGATCTGGCTGGGCGAATCGGAAATGATGGTGTTGTCGATGCGGATCTTCCACCAGTCCAGCGAGGCGTTGAAGTTCTGGATGAAGCCGGGGCTCCAGACCAGGCCCAGCGTCTTGCTCTTGGACGTTTCCGGGGTCAGCAGCGGGTTCGAGCCGGAGGTGAACGGCACCGGGGTGGCGTCGGTGGCCACGGTCACCGGCGTGCCGCCCTGGCGCAGCTGGCGGAAGGTGGCGGCATTGGCGATGTCACGCGAGCAACGGGCGCGGACTTCGGCGCTGCTGCGCGAGGCGCCGAACACGGTGTCGCACGGATCGCTGAACTGCGCGAAGGTTTCCGAACCGCCACCGAACAGGTCGTTGATGGTCGGCGAGCGGAAACCTTCTGCCCAGGTACCACGCACCATCAGCGAGTCGATCGGCTTCCACTTGAAGCCGAACTTGCTGTTGAGCGTGTTGCCGAAGGTGTCGTAGTCCGAGAAGCGGGTGGCGCCGTTGAAGGTCAGTTCCTTGGCGCCCGGCAGGTCGGCCAGCACCGGAACGTTGAGCTCCAGGTAGGCTTCGTTGACGGTGTAGTCGCCACCGGTCGGGCCGGAGGCCAGGTTGGTGGTGGCACCGGTCTGTGCCAGCGCATCGGGGGTGTACTTGCCTTCTTCCTTGCGGCTTTCAACGCCGAAGGCGAAGCCCAGGTCGCCGGCCGGCAGCGTCACGATGGAACCGGCGATGTTGGCGAAGAAGTTCTTGGAGGTGGTGCGGCCCTGGGTGGTTTCTTCCGGGAACAGCCACGCCTGCAGCTCTTCATTGCCGTACAGGCCGTTCGGCGCGGTGACGCCGTACGCCACCAGCGGGTTCCACGGCTTGCACACGTCCATCGAGATCGGCGCGGCGGCGGTACCGCACTGCACCTGCCCGGAGGCGTTGAGGAACGACGGACCCACGCCGCCGGCGACGCGCGCCTTGTGCAGGTTGCCGGTGGCCACCGATTCCAGCTCGTTGCGGTTGTACTGGTAGCCCGCTTCCCAGTCGAAGTAGCGCTCGCCGATGTCGAATGAACCATCGAACGAGGCGACCGCACGGTAGGTCTTCAGATTGCTGGTGGTAACGCGCGGGATTTCCCAGGTACGGCGGTTCCAGGCCACCGCAGTGGGCGTGGCATAGCCGTGCTGGTTGCCGAACGGGTTGAAGTAGCTGTCGATCGACATCGAGCCCACGCCAGCGGTGCTGGACTGCAGCGGGTAGCCGGCGATCTGGCGGGTCGACTCACGTTCGTTGTAGCCCAGCTCGGTGCGGAAGTTGACGCTGTCGGTGATCGCGAAGCGACCATCGAAATACACCGAATCGCGCTTGAGCGGATACATCACGTGCATCTGGTCGTTGGCGTTGCTCACATCACCGGTGAACGGCGTGGTGTCGGTGCGGTGGTAGTTGCCCGGCAGGGTCGGGTCCGAACCACGGTTGAGCGAGTAGCCGCAGCCGGCGGTGGCCGTGCAGCCCGGGCCGCGCAGGCCGGTGATCTGGCCGTACTGGCTGATGGTGGTCCAGTTGCTGGAATCCAGCGGGTGGCGGTCGGTCATGCCGAACTGGCTGAAGCCACGGTCGCGTGCCCACACACCCTTTTCTTCGGCGTGCTCGGCCGACAGGGTCAGCGAGATGCGGTCGTTGCTCCAACCGGCGACCACGTCGAAGCGGTCGCGGGCGCCATCGCCTTCGCTGTACTGGCCGTGGTAGACGTTGGCGGTGACGCCGGTGACGTTGCCGCGGGTGATGATGTTGACCACACCGGCCATCGCGTCCGAACCGTAGATGGCGGAGGCACCATCCTTCAGCACTTCGATGCGCTCGACAGCCGAGACCGGGAGGGTCGACACGTCCTGGTAACCGGACGTACTGATGCCCAGACGCTTGCCGTTGACCAGCACCAGCGTGCGCTGGGTGCCCAGGTTGCGCATGTCGATGTAGGTGCCGCCGGCATTTTCACCGGCCGTCAGCGCGTTGGCACGGCTGATCGTCGGGCTGCCCATGGCGGTGACGTTCTGCAGGATGTCGGCCACGGAACTGAAGCCCTGGCGCTCGATGTCGGTGCGGCTGATCGCAAACACCGGCTGTGCGGTTTCCACGTCCACCGTACGGATGCGCGAACCGGTGATCTCGATGCGGTCGAGGTTGGTGGTGTTCGGCGCGTCCTGTGCCATGGCCGGGGCGGCCACCAGGCCAGCGGTACCGGCGACCAGGGCACAGCGGATCGCTTGCCCAAGTACGTTGATGCGTGAAGTCATTAGGCTCTCTCTCTGGTTCGGAACTGAATCAAAAGAGGTCGACGGGGTCCCAAGGCCCCGCGTTCCTCGAAAACCAGCCCAAATGGACCGGTTACTCGATCTTAGTCCCAATCGTTAAGTCCATGTAAAGCTGTTTGCCAAAAAAACTTCACACATGCGTAACCAAAGAGATGAAAGTTAATGAAAATCAATGAATTGTGAAGGTTTTTGCTATCGGCGATGTGTATCCAGATATGTCGACATGTATCAATATGCTGCAATGCGGAATGAAAAATTCTGCGCACGCTTCCTGACAGAAGCATGGGGCGGGCCGTGCTTGGAGGGGCGTTTGGAGCCGCGAAAGCGGCTCAGGCCACGAAGGGGCGGAACTGGATCCCGAGCCCGGCCATGCCGTCGGATTCGCCAATCAGGTCGGCACGCAGCAGCGGGCGGGCATCGATGTAGGCCTGCGGCAGGATCAGCGACAGGCGGCTGTCGTCGGCGCTGAGCTCCAATGCCGGCACCGGGGTGTCTTCGTGGGCACGGTTGAGCAGCACCGCCAGCCGCAGCAGGGCGGTCATGCGCCGGGCCGGCAGCAGCAGGCGCTCGGGCAAGGCATCGAATGCGGATTTGGAGACATTGCGGCGGTGGCTGCGCACCAGTGCGGCAAGCAACTGCTGTTCCTGGCGCGAGAAGCCGGCAATATCCGAGTTCTCCAGCACATAGCTGCCGTGCACGTGGTAACCGCTGTGGGCGATCATCAGCCCCAGCTCGTGCAGGCGTGCGGCCCAGCCGAGCATGCGCGCATCGTCCGGGTCCAGTTTCCAGCTGTCTTCGACCTGGCCGAACAGGTCCAGGGCGGTGCGCTGCACGCGCTCGGCCTGGACCGTATCGATGCCGTAGCGCAGGGTCAAGGCGTCGACCGATTCATCACGCAGGTCGTTCTCGCTGGCACGGCCCAGGATGTCGTACAGGATGCCTTCGCGCATGGCCGCCTTGCTCACCAGCAGCTTCTGCAGGCCCAGCGCCTGGAAGGCCGCTTCCAGCACCAGGATGCCGCCGGCGATGATCGGGCGGCGGTCGGGCGACAGGCCGGGCAGGTCGATGTCTTCGATGCGCTTGGCCTTGAGCAGCTCATCGCGCAGCTGCGGCAGCGCTTCGGCGGTGATCGCGCCCTTGCTCAGCTTCATGGCGGCGCAGATTTCGCTGATCGCCTTGTGCGTGCCCGACGAGCCCAGTGCCTCGTGCCAGCCCAGCGAACGGTACTTGATGGCGAACTGCTGGAACTCGGCGCCGATTTCAGTCAGTGCATCCTTCCAGCGCCGCTTGCTGAGCTTGCCGCCGGGGAAGAAGCGCCGCGTGCTGGCGATGCAGCCGGCCTGCAGGCTTTCCCGCTCCAGGGTCTGCATGCCCTGGCCGATGATGAACTCCGTGGAGCCGCCCCCGATATCGATCACCAGGCGGCGCTGGTCCGGCTTGGGGGGCTGGGCGTGGGCCACGCCCAGGTAGATCAGGCGGGCCTCCTCGCGTCCGCTGACCACTTCGATGGCGTGTCCCAGCGCGGTTTCGGCCGGCATCAGGAAGGCCTGTGGCGAACGCAGCTGGCGCACGGTGTTGGTGGCCAGTGCACGCACGCGCACCGACGGAATGCCGCGGATGCGCTGGCCGAAACGGGCCAGGCATTCCAGCGCGCGCTGGCGCGCTTCGGCCGACAGGCCGCCCTTGCCATCCAGGCCATCGGCCATGCGCACGGTTTCGCGCAATCGGTCCACCACGCGCAGCTGGCCAAGCGTGTAACGCGCGATGACCATGTGGAAACTGTTGGAACCGAGGTCGATGGCGGCGAGCAGATCGCCATCCTGAAGAGCGGGCGGGGTCGTGGAGGTATGCGGCATGGTCGAATGGTAGCCGAAGGCCGGGCCGCGGCGTCACCGCGCGCCCTTCACATGATGCGACCGGCGGTGGCATCGAAGGAATCCCGACCAACGGGCGCGGGATCTACCCGGTTCGTAGATCTTCGATCTACAAACCTTGCATCAATGCCATCTGCGCCGAATGCGGGGGGTGGTCGTGATCGGGGGTGCACTTGCGGTATTGGCCGTCGGCGTGCAGTTCCCAGGCGTTGAGGTTGTCGTCCAGGTAGTTCTGCAGCACATCGCGGTAGACCTTGCGGGCCAGTTCCGGGTCCAGGATCGGGAAGCAGGTTTCCACCCGGCGCAGCAGGTTGCGTTCGAGCCAGTCGGCGCTGGCGCAGTACAGCTCGGAAGCGCCGTCGTTGCCGAACCAGTACACCCGGCTGTGTTCCAGGAAGCGGCCTACGATCGAGCGTACCCGGATGTTGTCCGACACTCCCGGTACGCCGGGGCGCAGGGTGCAGGCACCGCGCACGATCAGGTCGATCTGCACGCCGGCCCGGGAGGCGGCATACAGCGCCCGCACCACCTGCGGCTCATTGAGGGCATTCATCTTGGCGATGATCCGCCCCGGGCGGCCGCTGATGGCCAGATTCATCTCCCGCTCGATCCGCTGCAGCAGCCCGTCGTGCAGGGTGAACGGCGACTGCAGCAGGCGCTTGAGGCGGGTGCGCGGGGCCAGCCCGGACAACTGCTGGAACAGCAGGTGCACGTCATTGC
The DNA here is from genome assembly GCF_037482345.1 of Stenotrophomonas sp. AB1(2024). Lineage (NCBI taxonomy): Bacteria > Pseudomonadati > Pseudomonadota > Gammaproteobacteria > Lysobacterales > Lysobacteraceae > Stenotrophomonas > Stenotrophomonas sp. AB1(2024). The sequence continues at coordinate 1,073,584 of NZ_JBBHKO020000001.1, read as the reverse complement.
CGATATCCGCATCGGCGGTGATCAGGCTCAGGTCGGTGTAGGCCCGCGCGGTGCCGCTATGGTAGTTGCCGGTGCCCAGGTGCACGTAGCGGCGCAGCTTGCGCCCTTCGCGGCGCACGATCAGCAGCATCTTGGCGTGGGTCTTGTAGCCCACCACGCCATACACCACCTGCACGCCGGCTTCCTGCAGGCGGTCGGCCAGGCCCAGGTTGGCTTCTTCGTCGAAGCGCGCGCGCAGCTCCACCACCACGGTGACATCCTTGCCGTTGCGTGCGGCCTGGATCAGCGCATCGACAATCAGCGAATCCTTGCCGGTGCGGTACAGGGTCTGCTTGATCGCCAGTACGTTCGGATCCACCGCAGCCTGCTTGATCAGGTCCAGTACGGCGGTGAACGCATCGAAGGGGTGGTGCAGCAGCACGTCCCGGCGTGCCACCACCTCGAAGATGCCGTCGCTGTCGCGCAGCGTGCGCGGGCTCATCGGCGGGTACTTCAGTTCCGGGCGCGCCAGCAGGTCGTACAGCTGGATCACGCGGTTGAGGTTGACCGGTCCGTCGATGCGGTAGACCGCGTTTTCGGTCAGGCCGAAATTCTGCAACAGGGTGCGCACGATATCGCGTGGGCAGTCCTGGGCGATTTCCAGGCGCACCGCTGGCCGGTAGCCGCGGTCGACCAGCTCATCGCGCAGCGCCAGTGCCAGGTTCTCGACTTCTTCCTCGTCCACCACCAGCTCGGAATTGCGGGTTACCCGGAACTGGTAGGCACCCTGGACTTCCATGCCCGGGAACAGCTCGCCCACGAACGTGGACAGCACCGAGGACAGGAACACGAACGTCTGCGGACCGCCCAGGGTCTGCGGCAGCTGGATGATGCGCGGCAGCGAGCGCGGCGCGCGCACGATGGCCAGGTGGCCGGCGCGGCCGAACGCATCGGTACCCTTGAGCACCACCACGATGTTCAGTGATTTGTTGAGGATCTTCGGGAACGGGTGCGACGGATCCAGGCCCAGCGGTGAAAGTACCGGCATGATCTCGTTGCGGAAGTACGCACGCAGCCAGCGCTTCTGGCGGTGGTTCCAGGAATGCCGGCCCAGCACATCGATGCCGGCCTCGTGCAGCGCCGGACGCAGGGTCTCGTTCCAGCAGCGGTACTGCTGGTCCACCAGCTGCGCGGCGCGGTCATGGATGGCGTTGAGGATGGTCTGCGGGGCCATGCCGTCCGGGGCCGGGGGCAGGCCGAACTCCTGCGCGTGGCGCACGGCAGCGGCACGGATCTCGAAGAACTCGTCCAGGTTGGTGCAGGAAATGCACATGAAGCGCAGCCGCTCCAGTACCGGGACCTGCGGGTCCATCGCCTGGGCCAGCACGCGGAAGTTGAAATCCAGCTGCGACAGCTCGCGGTTGATGTACAGGGCCGGATCGCGCAGTGGATCGGTTTCCGCCGGCACGGCGATGGGAACCAGGGTGCTCATGCGGGGAAGTCTTCTGCAGAGGAAAGGGAGGCCACGTCGGTACGCTCGCGCACGTGGTCGGCGTCGAAGTGGCATGAGAACACACTGCCCTTGCCGACCTCGCTCTGTATCTCCAGGCGCGCGTGGTGCAGGCCCAGGATGTGCTTGACGATCGACAGGCCCAGCCCGGTGCCGCCGCTTTCGCGCGAGCGGCTGCTGGAGACGCGGTAGAAGCGTTCGGTCAGGCGCGGCAGGTGGGTGGCCGGAATGCCGTAGCCGGTATCGCGTACCGCCAGCACCACGCCCTGGCCTTCGCGGGCCAGTTCCACCTCGACCCGGCCGCCGGCCGGGGTGTAGCGCACCGCGTTGGTGACCAGGTTGGAAAAGGCGCTGTGCAGTTCCTTGTTGGAACCCTGCAGGTCCACCCCGGCGCTGTCGATCACGTTGATCTGGTGGCGCCCCTGGCTGTGCGCTTCGGCTTCGCGGCGCAGCGTGGCCAGCATCGGCGCCATCGCCACGGTTTCTTCTTCGGTGTGTTCCTGCGATTCCAGCCGCGACAGGGTCAGCAGGTCTTCGACCAGCTGGGCCATGCGCTGGGACTGCTTGCGCATTTCTTCCAGCATCGGCCCGGTGCCGGGGAAATCCTCCGGCTCCATCATGTCCAGGTAGCCGTGTACCACCGTCAAGGGTGTGCGCAGCTCATGCGAGACATTGGCCACGAAATCGCGGCGCACCTGTTCCAGCCGCAGCAGCTTGCTGACATCGCGCGCGATCAACAGCCAGTAGTCGGGCGAATAGGGAATCAGGCGCAGGTTGAGGCGGATCGCCGGGTCGACCGGGGAGGGCACGTCCAGGATCGGTTCGGCATTGCGGCCGCCAGCCAGCCAGTGGGCCAGCGGCATCGGCTGCAGGCGCGCGACCAGGGCTTCGCCCAGGTCGCCGGGGTGGTGCAGGCCCAGCAGCGTGGTGGCCGATTCGTTGAACCACTGCACGCGCTGGCTGTTGCGGTCCACCACCACCACCGCATCGGGCAGTGCCGCCGCAGCGGCGCGGTAGCTGCGCAGCATGTCCAGCAGGCGCCGTTTGCGCGTGCGCATTTCCAGCTGGTTGCGGTACAGCAGGCGGTCCAGTTCGTTCCAGACCCCGTTGCCGCCGCTCATGTCCCAGCGCTGGCGCGCCGTGAGCCGGCGCAGCACCTTGCGCAGCCGCCAGTAGTGCCAGCCGAGCGCCCCGATGGAGGCGAGCGCGATGCACATCCACACATGCCCGGTGGCAAGGCCCACCAGGCCGGCCGCGAGCAGCAGAACGGCGAGGGTGGCAAGGGTTTTCAACCAGGCGAAGCGGATGTGGCGCGGCATTGCGGTCTCATTGAAAATGCGTAGAGCGGGGCTCTGCCCCGCTGACGTTCACAGCGACGTCGAGAACCGGTAGCCGGCGCCGCGGACGGTCTGCACCATGTTCTCGGCGCCGAACGGTTCCAGCGTCTTGCGCAGGCGACGGATGTGCACGTCGATGGTGCGCTCCTCCACGTATACGCTGCCGCCCCATACGTGGTCCAGCAGCTGGGTACGGGTGTAGACGCGTTCGGGGTGGGTCATGAAGAAATGCAGCAGGCGGTATTCGGTCGGGCCGATCGGCACCGGCTGGTCGCCGGCGAATACCCGGTGCGCGGCGCCGTCGATGCGGATCGTGCCCACCGCCACGCTGCCGTCCTCGTCGTCGTCGCGCGCCCGGCGCATCACCGCGCGGATCCGTGCCAGCAGCTCGCGCGCCGAGAACGGCTTGACCACGTAGTCGTCCACGCCGGCTTCGAGCCCGCCCACGCGGTCGTTTTCTTCGCCGCGCGCGGTCAGCATGATGATCGGCACCTCGCGGGTAAGGGCCTCCTTGCGCCAGCGCCGGGCCAGGTCCAGGCCACTGGTGCCCGGCAGCATCCAATCCAGCAGGATCAGGTCCGGTACGCGGTCAGCGATCGCCGTCTGCGCCTCGCGGGCATCACCGGCATGGATGGGGTCGTAGTCGCCCTTGCGCAGGGCAAAGGCGACCATTTCGCGGATCGCGGGTTCGTCATCGACGATCAGGATGCGTTTCTGCACGTGCCCACCGTATTGCTCATCAGATCGGGATTGAGCTCAGTAGACTACGGTTTCGTGACATGTTTGTGACTATGTCGCCGGCGGGTTCCCTGGAGTGTCGTCTTCATGTCATCTCCACCCAGCGCCTGGGCCGGCCAACGGCCGGCGCTACCACCTGTGCTACGCACCCGCAATCATCGGTAGCGCCGGCCGTTGGCCGGCCCAGGCGGTGCCAGGCCGCACGTACCCTCACCGCCGCTCGAGCTCAGGGTCATCGATGCCTTGCCGACGCATTTCCAGCACCAGTGGGGTGATGCTCTCGATCCGGGCATCGACCCGGGCCCGGCCCACGTAATCCAGCGCCGGCTGCTTCTTCAGCGCCTGCAGCTGCATCAGCGCCTGTTCGGGGCGGCCGTTCAGGAATGCGGCCTCGGCATAGGCTTCGCTGGCGCGCAGGGTGTCGCCGGCCAGCTCGCTGGCGCGGGCGTAGCGCTGCTGGAACACCGGGTCATTGCCGCTTTGCGACAGCAGCGGGCGCAACATCGCCTGGGCGCGCTGGCCGGCCTCGCGCCCGCCCTGTTCGTTCAGGATCTCCGCGTACGTCAGCGCGACCGGGCGGCTGCCCGGGTGCTGCCGCAGCAGCGCGTCGAAGCGGGCATTGGCCTGGGCCGGCTGGCCGGAGCGGGATTCGGACTCGGCCAGCGCCAGCGCCACCCACAGGTTGTCCGGGTGGTCCTTCAGCAGTTCGGCCAGGTCGCGCCGCGCCTCGGCCGCGCCGCTGTTGCGCAGCCGCGCCAGCGCCAGCCCATAGCGCTGGGCATCGTTGAGCCCGTTCTTCTGCGCGCGCTGCAGGTTCTGGTACTCGGTGGCCAGCTCGCCCGGCGTATCGGCGCTGAGCACGCGCAGGCGCTCGCGCGCCCACTCGAACTGGCCGGTGGCGCCCCTGCTGAGCGAATTCACCGAGATCTGCATCGAGGCCGGCAGCAGTGGATTGGTGCGGCGGACCATCGGCTCGGACAGCGCCGGGTCGGCCGGGTCCACCCGTTCCTGGCGCACCCCGCCGGGCACTTCGGTGGTGAGCAGCACCGTGTCCTTCTTCATCTGCTCGGCGCGGGCTTTGGCCTCGCTGATGCGGGTGGTGTTGACCGGGTGGGTCTGCAGGAAATCGGGTACGGAATAGCCGCCGGCATTGCCGCGCATCGAGGCGGACATGCGTTCGAAGAAGCCGGCCATGGCATCGACGTCGTAGCCGCTGCGGGCCAGGGTGCGGATGCCCAGGCGGTCGGCCTCGGACTCGTTGCTGCGGGTGTAGTTGATCTGGCGCTGCTGCATCAGCCCCATGCCGGAGGTGATGGCGGCCATGGTCGCATCGCCCGACGAGTTGCCGCCGGCCTGCTGTGCGGCCACCACCGCCGCCAGCATGCCCAGCAGGATCGGAATCTGGTCGCGCTGGGCCCGTTCCACGCCGCGCAGTACATGCTGCTGGGTCACGTGGGCGATTTCATGGGACAGCACGGCCGCCACTTCGTCCTCGCGTTCGGCGGTCAGCACCAGCCCGGCGTTGACCCCGACATAGCCGCCCAGGGTGGCGAAGGCATTGATCTGCCGGTCCTTGAGCATGAAGAAGGTATAGGGCTGGCGCGGCTGGGCGCTGTTGGAGCCGAGCCGGGCGCCCATGGTCTGCAGCCAGTCGTCCACCAGCGGGTCGTCGAGCAGGTAGCCGTAGTTGCGCAGCTCGCGCAGCATCATGCCGCCGTACTCGGCCTGGCGGGCCGGGGTCAGCAGTTCGCCGGCCGACGAGCCGATGTCCGGCAGCTTGCTGTCCTGGGCCGACGCCCACGGCGCGGCCAGGGCAAGGGTCAACGCGGCAGAGAGCAGCAAAGGGCGCAAGCAGAACTCCTGGGGGCTGCGGGTGATCCGCAGTGTTGCGGTGATGACATGGAAAATCCAGCGCAGGGCTACCATATACAGACACTCGTTCCGCTGTGGAGTTTCCCGTGAGCCAAGATGTCGCTTCCAACCCGGGTGGGAAGCCGCCCATCACCATCTATTCGACCGCGATCTGCCCGTATTGCGTGGCCGCCAAGAACTTCCTGAAGAGCAAGGGCGAGAGCTGGACTGAAGTCCGCATCGACCTGGACCCGGTCGAGCGCGAAAAGATGATGGCCAAGACCCGCCGCACCAGCGTGCCGCAGATCTTCATCGGCGAGCACCACGTGGGCGGCTACGACGACATGATCGCCCTGCACCGGGAAGGAAAGCTTGAGCCGCTGCTGAACGGGGAGGGCGCATGAGCGCTGCGGACGACGGCAGCAAAGACCGGATTGCCGAATTCACCGAATTCCGCCAGCGCATGAACCAGCGCATTCTCGGCGAGCCCAACCAGGTGGTGCGCCGCTTCTTCGCGCTGGACACCCAGACCTACCAGGCGGGCGCGCTGGATGTGAAGACCAAGGAGCTGCTGGGCCTGGTCGCTTCGATGGTGCTGCGCTGCGATGACTGCATCAGTTACCACGTGGCCCAGTGCAAGGAGGCCGGGGTGACCCGTGAGGAGTTCTTCGAGACCTTCTCGGTCGGCCTGGTGGTCGGCGGCTCCATCGTCATTCCCCACCTGCGCCGCGCCGTGGACTTCCTGGACCAGCTGGAAGGTGGCGCCGAGGCCCCGGCCGTTCACGAACATTGATACCCGGTAGCGCCGGCCGTTGGCCGGCCTTCATGAACGCCGGCCCCGATCCGCAGGCCGGCAAACGGCCGGCGCTACCGGTTGCCACCATGGTCTATTTGGGGTCCCTTGGGCGGGTAAGGCATAATTGCCGATGAAACTTCCCTTGCGCCCTCGCTCCGGCTCTCTGACCGACGGCGCTCCCCCTCGGTTCGGAAACAGATCAAATGACGCAGAAAATCACGGTCATCCGCGGTGACGGCATCGGCCCGGAGATCATGGACGCTACCCTGTTCGTGCTCGGCAAGCTCGACACCGGCTTTGAATACGAAGATGCCGACGCTGGCCTGGTCGCACTGGAAAAGCATGGTGACCTGATGCCGGCGTCCACGCTGGAATCGATCGCACGCAACAAGATCGCGCTGAAGAGCCCGCTGACCACGCCGGTCGGTGGTGGCTTCACCTCGATCAACGTCAGCCTGCGCCGCCACTTCGACCTGTACGCCAACGTGCGTCCGGCCGTGTCGTTCCCGAACACCAAGTCGCGTTTCGGCGACGGCGTGGACCTGATCACCGTCCGTGAGAACACCGAAGGCGCGTACCTGGCCGAAGGCCAGGAAGTGTCGGCCGACGGCGAAACCGCGTTCTCCGGCACCCGCATCACCCGCAAGGGTTCCGAGCGCATCGTGCGCTACGCCTTCGAGCTGGCCCGCAGCACCGGCCGCAAGAAGGTCACCGCCGTGCACAAGGCCAACATCATCAAGTCGACCTCGGGCCTGTTCCTGGCCGTGGCGCGCGAAGTGGCGGCCAAGTACCCGGACATCGAGTTCCAGGAAATGATCGTCGACAACTGCTGCATGCAGCTGGTGATGCGTCCGGAACAGTTCGACATCATCGTTACCACCAACCTGTTCGGCGACATCATCTCCGACCTGTGCGCCGGCCTCGTCGGCGGCCTGGGCCTGGCCCCGGGTGCCAACATCGGTGAGAACGCGGCGATCTTCGAAGCCGTGCACGGCACTGCGCCGGATATCGCCGGCCAGGGCAAGGCCAATCCGTGCGCGCTGCTGCTGGCTGCCGCGCAGATGCTCGACCACGTCGGCCAGACCGACAACGCTGAACGCCTGCGCAAGGCCATCGTGGCCACGCTGGAAGCCAAGGATTCGCTGACCGGCGACCTCGGCGGCACCGGCAACACCATGGGCTTCGCCCAGGCCATCGCCAGCCGCCTGTAACCGGGCTGCGAAAACGGCAACAAAAAAGGGCGCCCTTTCCGGCGCCCTTTTTTTATCCGGTAGCGCCGGCCGTTGGCCGGCCCACGCAATCCCAACGGCCGGCGCTGCCGCAACGCTGAATCAACGTTGCTGCAGCTTCGACAGCAACCGCAGGAACTCCACATACAGCCACACCAGGGTGACCATCAGCCCGAACGCGCCATACCACTCCATGTACTTCGGCGCGCGCGCGGCTGCGCCGTTTTCGATGAAGTCGAAGTCCAGCACCAGGTTCAGCGCGGCCACCACCACCACGAACAGGCTGAAGGCGATGCCCAGCCAGCTGGCTTCATGGATCACCGGCACGTTGATGTCGAAGAAGCCCAGCACGAACGAGGCCAGGTACAGCAGCGCGATGCCGCCGGTGGCCGCGACCACGCCCAGCTTGAAGTTCTCGGTGACCTTGATCAGGCCGCTGCGGTAGGCCGCCAGCAGGGCGAACAGGGTGCCGAAGGTGAGCAGCACCGCCTGGAACACGATGCCCGGGAAGCGTGCTTCGAACACGGCCGAGATCGCGCCCAGGAAAAAGCCTTCCACCAGCGCGTACATCGGCGCGGTGACCGGCGACCATTCCTTCTTGAACACCGTCACCAGCGCCAGGATCAGCCCGCCGACAGCGCCACCGATCACATAGATCATCGCGCCCGATGCGATCTGGCCGTCGGCGCCGAGGGCCTGGCTCCAGGCGAAGGCGGCGGTGAGCACGGTCAGCAACAGCAGGATGCCGGTCTTGTTGACCGTGCCGTTGATGGTCATCGCCTGGTCGGGCGAGGTCACGACCGAGCCGCTGGCCAGGTCGAGGAACGTCGACTCGGAAAGTGCGGGATTGCCGCTGCGCATTGCCAATCTCCTTGAAGGGTAGGGTCCGGCCCATCCGGCCGCTGAACAAAGCATAGCGCAAGGCAATAAACGGTAGCGCCGACTGTTGGTCGGCTGCCTGGCGGAGTAGTCGACCAACAGTCGGCGCTACAAAACCGTTGACAGATGCTTCCCCGATTCCCACAATAGCCGACTCTTTCGGGGGGAACCTCGAGGGATGAAACCACCGGGGTATAGCGCAGTCTGGTAGCGCGCCTGCTTTGGGAGCAGGATGTCGGGGGTTCGAATCCCTCTACCCCGACCACGTCCCGCTGCTCAAAACGGGATGGGAATGCGACAATCCGGTCAGGGCGCCCGTAGCTCAACTGGATAGAGCACCGGCCTTCTAAGCCGGCGGTTACAGGTTCGATTCCTGTCGGGCGCGCCATCGGTGCAAACGCAGGGCTGCTTCAAAGGTTTCAGGCGAATAAACAGGTTTCAGTGGTGGCTGTAGCTCAGTTGGTTAGAGTACCGGATTGTGATTCCGGTGGTCGGGGGTTCGAATCCCCTCAGCCACCCCACTGATTTGAAGAACCCGGTTCACCGAAAGTGAATCGGGGTTGCAAAAAAAGGCGCAATCGATACACTATGCGCCTGGGTTTTTCAGGGCTGTTAGCTCAGTTGGTAGAGCAGTTGACTCTTAATCAATAGGTCCAAGGTTCGAATCCTTGACAGCCCACCAAGACAGAAGCCATCCGGTTCGCCGGGTGGCTTTTTTCTTGGCTGCGATCCGGCATCGTGCAGCCACGCAGGGCGTGGCTCTACGGCGGCGCCTGGACGACGGCTGCAGAAACCCCTTGCAACCTCGTGCGCATTGCGTCATAATTCGCCTCCCGATTTTCGGGCTGTTAGCTCAGTTGGTAGAGCAGTTGACTCTTAATCAATAGGTCCAAGGTTCGAATCCTTGACAGCCCACCAAGACAAAAGCCATCCGGTCCGCCGGGTGGCTTTTTTCTTGCCCGATATCAGACGGCCCGCCAGGGCACATCTGGAGTAAAGCCCCCTTGAGTCAAGGGGGCGCGGCGAAGCCGCGGGGTTGTGGATGCTGGTGAGATGGGGCCCGCGCTTTGCGCAGCAAAGGGTGGGGCTGCGGCGCGAATGCGCTGCAGCTTCCCCAAGGTTCGAATCCTTGACAGCCCACCAAGACAAAAGCCATCCGGTCCGCCGGGTGGCTTTTTTCTTGGCTGCGCTCCGGCATCGCGCAGCCACGCAGGGCGTGGCTCTACGCGATCCCCCCGAATCGACCTGCGCACGTAAAAACCCGTAGTGCCACGCCATGCGTGGCAACCGCGCGCAGCGCGGCCCAGGCGTCCAACGCCGATCACCGGCCGGTCGCGGCCATGCAACCGGCGTTTACCCCCACCGAAGCCGCCCGTCAGGCGTTCATGACCCCAAAACGAAGAGCACCTCCGCCCACCACCGGTCGACGCAGCGGTCGCCCGCCGCCATAATGCCGCCCAGCGCGAAAGTGGCGGAATTGGTAGACGCCCTGGATTTAGGTTCCAGTGCCGCAAGGCGTGGGGGTTCGAGTCCCCCCTTTCGCACCACCTGGCGGGGCACGGGCGCCCCCTGAACACGCCCCGGATTGACGTTCCCGGCCCCCTGCTGGCGGCGCTGGCCGTTATCGGCGAAACTACAGGGCTGCGGCGGGCAGGCGCGTCCACGACCCCGCGTTCTCAACCCGTTTCATCCAATCACATCGTGCCGGGGGCGTCGCCACCGGTTGGCAGGAGTCAACATGCAAGCTTCGATCGAATCCACCGGCAATCTGGAACGCCGCCTGACCTTCTCGCTGCCGGAAGACCGCCTGCAGACCCACATCAGCGGCCGCCTGGGCGAAATCGCCCGCACCGCCCGCATCAAGGGCTTCCGCCCGGGCAAGGTGCCGACCAAGGTGATCGAGCAGCGCTTCGGCCAGCAGGTCCGCAGCGAAGCCGTCGACGGCCTGCTGCGCGAGACCTTCGACGCGGCCATCCGCGAGCACGAACTGCGCATTGCCGGCGCCCCGCGCATCGACAAGGGCGATGACGGCGAATTCTCCTTCGTGGCCACCGTCGAGCTGGTGCCGGACTTCGGCGATGTCGACGTCGGCAAGCTGACCGTCGTGCGCCACACTGCCGAGATCAACGACGCCGACATCGACCAGATGATCACCAACCTGCGTGAGCAGCGCCGCAGCTGGAGCCCGGTTGCCCGTGGCGCCCAGGAGGGCGACCTGGTGGCACTGGAAACCTGGTCGCAGGCCGGCGATGAGCGCCTGCCGGCCGAAGGTACCGAAAAGGGCAGCGTGGTGGTGGGCCAGGGCATGATGTTCGAGCAGATCGAGCAGGGCCTGGTCGGCCTGGCCAAGGGCGAGGAAAAGACCCTGGACGTCGAGTTCCCGGCCGACTGGCGCGTGCCGGCGTTGGCCGGCAAGCAGGTCAAGGTCACCGTCAAGGCGGTGGACGTGTCCGAGCCGGTGCTGCCGGAAGTCGATGCCGATTTCATCAAGAGCTTCGGCGTGAAGGGCGGCGACGTGGAGCAGTTCCGCAAGGACATCCGCGCCAACCTGGAGCGTGAACTCAAGGGTGCCCTGATGAACCGCCTGCGCCGCGAAGTGGGCGAGCAGCTGATCGCCGCCTATGCTTCGGTCGAAATGCCGCCGCGCCTGGTCGACAACGAAGCCCGCGCCATGCTGGCCCAGCAGATCGAGCAGATCCGCCGCAGCGGCCGCAACCCGGGCGAAGTCCCGGCAGACGCCCATGAAGGCTTCAAGGACGCCGCTGCCAAGCGCGTGCTGGTCGGCCTGCTGGTCGGCGAAGTGGCCCGCAGGAACGACCTGCGCCTGGACCCCAAGCGCCTGAACGAAACCATGCGCCTGATCGCCTCGACCTATGAAGAGCCGGAGCAGGTCATTGAGATGTACCGCAACGACCCCCAGCTGATGAGTGGGCTGCAGAACCGCGTGATGGAAGAGCAGGTGATCGACTGGATCGCCGAGCGCGCCCAGCACACCGAGCAGCCGCTGTCGTTCCAGGACGCGATCCGCCAGTAAGCGGCCCGTGTTTTACGCCCCGCGCCCCGGCGCGGGGTCGTTCCCCCTCAAATAGGTGCCTCAAAATGGACAACCGAACCAAAGCCCTGAACATGGTTCCGATGGTGGTCGAACAGACCAGCCGCGGCGAGCGCGCCTATGACATCTATTCGCGCCTGTTGAAGGAGCGCCTGATCTTCCTCGTGGGCCCGATCGACGATCACATGGCCAACGTGGTGGTGGCGCAGCTGCTGTTCCTGGAAGCGGACAACCCGGAAAAGGACATCAGCATCTACATCAACTCGCCCGGTGGCGTGGTCACCGCCGGCATGGCGATCTACGACACCATGCAGTACATCAAGCCGGACGTGAGCACCATCTGCGTCGGCCAGGCCGCCTCGATGGGCGCGCTGCTGCTGGCATCCGGTGCGGCCGGCAAGCGGTATGCGCTGCCGAACTCGCGCGTGATGATCCACCAGCCGCTGGGCGGCTTCCAGGGCCAGGCCACGGACATCGACATCCACGCCCGTGAGATCCTGACCCTGCGTTCGCGCCTGAACGAAGTGCTGGCCAAGCACACCGGTCAGTCGCTGGAGACCATCGCGCGCGATACCGAGCGCGACAACTTCAAGAGCGCGGCCGATGCGGTGGCCTATGGCCTGGTCGACCAGGTGCTCGAGCGCCGTCCGGAAGAGTCGATCACCCCGGCCTGATAGTGCCGCCAGGCCGGGAAACCGGCCTGTTTCCGCAGGGTCGGGCTGGACTGGCGTCCTCCCGACCCTGTGCTATTCTCGAATCGAACCCCCGTTCAGCGGGTGGGGTAACTGGGTAAGCGAAGCATGAGCGAAGACCGCCAAGGTCGTTCCACGGAAACCGGCAAGATCCTCTACTGCTCCTTCTGCGGAAAGAGCCAGCATGAGGTGCGCAAGCTGATTGCTGGGCCAAGCGTGTTCATCTGCGATGAATGCGTGGAGCTGTGCAACGACATCATCCGTGAAGAGCTTGAGGAAAAGGCGCAGTCGGCGCGCAGTTCGCTGCCCAAGCCGCGCGAGATCCTCGAAGTCCTGGACCAGTACGTGATTGGCCAGAACCGGGCCAAGCGCACGCTGGCCGTGGCCGTGTACAACCATTACAAGCGCATCGAGAGCCGGCAGAAGAACGACGAGGTCGAACTGGCCAAGTCCAACATCCTGCTGGTCGGTCCGACCGGTTCGGGCAAGACCCTGCTGGCCGAAACCCTGGCCCGCCTGCTCAACGTGCCGTTCACCATGGCCGACGCCACCACGCTGACCGAAGCCGGTTACGTGGGCGAGGATGTGGAAAACATCATCCAGAAGCTGCTGCAGAAGTGCGACTACGACGTCGAGAAGGCGCAGCAGGGCATTGTCTACATCGATGAAATCGACAAGATCTCGCGCAAGAGCGAGAACCCGTCGATCACCCGTGACGTGTCCGGCGAAGGCGTGCAGCAGGCACTGCTGAAGCTGATCGAAGGCACCGTGGCCAGCGTTCCGCCGCAGGGCGGCCGCAAGCACCCGCAGCAGGAATTCCTGCAGGTGGACACCAAGAACATCCTGTTCATCTGCGGCGGCGCGTTCGCTGGGCTGGACAAGGTGATCCAGGCCCGTTCCAACGACTCCGGCGGCATCGGGTTCGGGGCCAAGGTGAAGAGCTCCGAGCGCAAGCAGGAAGTGGGCAAGGTGCTGGCTGAAGTCGAGCCGGAAGACCTGATCAAGTTCGGCCTGATTCCGGAATTCGTCGGTCGCCTGCCGGTCGTGGCGACCCTGGAAGAGCTGGACGAAGCGGCCCTGGTCAGGATCCTGACCGAGCCGAAGAACGCCATCACCAAGCAGTTCAAGAAGCTGTTCGAGATGGAACACGTGGAGCTCGAGTTCCGCCCGGACGCCCTGTCGGCCATCGCCCGCAAGGCGCTCAAGCGCAAGACCGGTGCCCGTGGCCTGCGCACCATCGTCGAGTCGGTCCTGCTGGACACCATGTACGACCTGCCTTCGGCCGAGAACGTCAGCAAGGTGGTGGTGGACGAATCGGTGATCGAACACAAGTCCGAGCCGTACCTGATCTACCAGACCCCGCCGGCTCCGGAACAGAAGGCGGCAGGTGCCGAATAATCGATTCAAGTATTTGAATTGATGGTAGTTTTTCAGAGCATCTTGCATCTGGACGCCGATGGCCCCATAACGGGGCCATCGGCTTTTTTGTATCCGGGTAAGGCTGCCCGGAGGCCATCCCCACTGTTCCAATGGAGCCCACATGGCCCGTTCCCCAACTGAGACTCTCGATCTGCCGGTACTGCCGCTGCGCGACGTGGTGGTGTTCCCGCACATGGTCATTCCGCTGTTCGTCGGCCGCGACAAGTCCATGCACGCGCTGGAGCAGGCGATGGAGGCGGACAAGCGCATCCTGCTGCTGGCCCAGAAGTCGGCCGAGACCGACGATCCCACCGCCGCCGACCTCTACCAGGTCGGCACCCTGGCCCAGGTGCTGCAGCTGCTGAAGCTGCCCGACGGCACCATCAAGGTGCTGGTCGAAGGGCTGTCGCGGGTCAACGTCACCCAGGTCACCGAGCGCGACGGTTCGCTGCATGGCGTGGGTGTGGAAATCGAATCTGACGAATCGCGCGAGCCGCGCGAGATCGAAGCCGTCGCGCGTTCGCTGATGTCGCTGTTCGAGCAGTACGTCAAGACCAACCGCAAGCTGCCGCCGGAGCTGTTGCAGACGCTGGCCGGCATCGATGAGCCGGCGCGCCTGGCCGATACCATCGCCGCGCACATCAGCGTGCGCCTGGCCGACAAGCAGCGCCTGCTGGAAACCCTGCAGATCGGCGACCGCCTGGAAATGCTGGTGGGCCTGGTCGACGGCGAAATCGACGTGCAGCAGATGGAAAAGCGCATCCGCGGACGGGTCAAGTCGCAGATGGAAAAGAGCCAGCGCGAGTACTACCTCAACGAACAGATGAAGGCCATCCAGAAGGAACTGGGCGACCTGGACGACGCGCCCGGCGAGCTGGAAGAGCTGGCCCGCAGGATCGCCGAAGCGGGCATGCCCAAGCCGGTGGAAACCAAGGCCAAGGCCGAGCTCAACAAGCTCAAGCAGATGTCGCCGATGTCGGCTGAAGCGGCCGTGGTGCGCAACTACCTGGACTGGCTGCTGGGCGTGCCGTGGAAGAAGCGCACCAAGGTGCGCAAGGACCTCAAGGTCGCCCAGGACACCCTGGATGCCGACCACTTCGGCCTGGACAAGGTCAAGGACCGCATCCTGGAATACCTGGCGGTGCAGTCGCGCGTGAAGCAGATGAAGGGCCCGATCCTGTGCCTGGTCGGGCCGCCGGGCGTGGGCAAGACCTCGCTGGGGCAGTCCATCGCCAAGGCCACCAACCGCAAGTTCGTGCGCATGAGCCTGGGCGGCGTACGCGACGAGGCCGAGATCCGTGGCCACCGCCGCACCTACGTCGGCTCCATGCCGGGCCGCATCGTGCAGAACCTCAACAAGGTGGGCAGCAAGAACGCGTTGTTCGTGCTCGATGAGATCGACAAGATGTCGATGGACTTCCGTGGCGACCCGTCCTCGGCGCTGCTGGAAGTGCTCGACCCGGAGCAGAACAACGCCTTCAACGACCACTACCTGGAAGTGGACCTGGACCTGTCCGAAGTGATGTTCGTGGCGACCTCCAATTCGCTCAACATCCCCGGCCCGCTGCTGGACCGCATGGAAGTGATCCGCATCCCCGGTTACACCGAGGATGAAAAGCTCAACATCGCCATGCGTTACCTGGTGCCCAAGCAGCTCAAGGCCAATGGCCTGAAGCCGGAGGAGCTGGAGATCGAGGCCGACGCCATCCAGGACGTGGTGCGTTACTACTCCCGCGAGTCGGGCGTGCGTAACCTTGAACGCGAAGTGGCCAAGATCTGCCGCAAGGTGGTGAAGGAAATCGCACTGGGCGGCCCGGTCGCGCTGGCCAAGCCGGCCAAGGCCGGCAGGAAGGCCGCCGCGAAGAAGAGGGCACTGGTGGTGGTGAACGGCAGGAACCTGGAGAAGTACCTGGGCGTGCGCCGCTTCGATTTCGGCCGCGCCGAAGAACAGAACGAAGTCGGCCTGGTCACCGGCCTGGCCTGGACCGAAGTGGGCGGCGACCTGCTGCAGATCGAATCCACCCTGGTGCCGGGCAAGGGCGCGCTGATCCTGACCGGCCAGCTTGGCAACGTCATGAAGGAATCGGCCTCGGCCGCGCTGTCGGTGGTGCGTTCGCGCGCTGAGCGGCTGGGCATCGATGCCGAGTTCCTGCAGAAGCACGACGTCCACGTGCATGTGCCCGACGGCGCCACCCCGAAGGACGGCCCCAGCGCCGGTATCGCCATGGTGACCTCGCTGGTGTCGATGCTGACCAAGGTGCCGATCCGTGCCGAAGTGGCCATGACCGGCGAAATCACCCTGCGCGGACGCGTCACCGCCATTGGCGGCCTGAAGGAAAAACTGCTGGCCGCGCTGCGCGGTGGCATCACCACCGTGATCATCCCCGAAGAGAACCGCAAGGACCTGGCTGACATTCCAGCCAACGTCACCCGAGACCTGAAGATCATTCCGGTGAAGTGGATTGAAGAGGTGTTGGACCTGGCGCTGGAAACGCCGCTGACTGCGCCCAAGCCCAGGAAGGATGGGCAGCGCGTCACGGTGAGAGGCAAGAGCAAGACAGCATCCACCACGCGCGTCAAGCATTGACGCGCGCTGTGGGTGAATTGTAAAAGATGGCCCGAAACCCGCGTCGTTATTGGCTTTTCAGCTTGCGCGGGTAGGGGTGCGCTGGTATAAAAGCACCACTCGCAAGTCAGCAGACGCTGACGGGTGCGAATCGAGAACTTCACTGGCGTCCGGCCACGTTGCGGGCCGGATGCTTCACTGTCGAACATGCGGAATCCCCGCCAAAGGAGCTGTACAGAATGAACAAGACCGAATTGATCGACGCCGTTGCCGAAGCCGCTGACCTGACCAAGGCCGAATCGAGCCGCGCTGTCGATGCCGTCATCGCTTCCGTCACCAAGGCCCTGAAGGGCGGTGATGCGGTGACCCTGGTGGGCTTCGGTACGTTCCAGGTGCGCGATCGCGCTGCCCGTACCGGCCGCAACCCGAAGACCGGCGACACCATCAAGATCGCTGCGTCGAAGAATCCGTCGTTCAAGGCTGGCAAAGCCCTGAAGGATGCCGTAAACTAAGCGGCTTGCTGGGGTGCTTAGCTCAGCGGTAGAGCGTCTCCTTTACACGGAGAGGGTCGGGGGTTCGAAACCCTCAGCACCCACCATGCACCGCCAGTAAAAGTTTGAAATGTGGAGCGGTAGTTCAGCTGGTTAGAATGCTGGCCTGTCACGCCGGAGGTCGCGGGTTCGAGTCCCGTCCGCTCCGCCAGTTTCAACGAGGCCCCTGAGCGATCGGGGGCCTTGTTTTCTGCAACGATCCAGATCGTCGTGGAAGGCAGCAGAAAAGGTTTTAGTGCGGAGCGGTAGTTCAGCTGGTTAGAATGCTGGCCTGTCACGCCGGAGGTCGCGGGTTCGAGTCCCGTCCGCTCCGCCAGTTACGAAAAATCCTCGAAAAGCGGTACATCGGGGTGGGTTTTCTGAGTATCTTCGGATATAATGAGCGCCTGAAAAGTTTCAAGCGCGGAGCGGTAGTTCAGCTGGTTAGAATGCTGGCCTGTCACGCCGGAGGTCGCGGGTTCGAGTCCCGTCCGCTCCGCCAATTCTTGAAGGCCCCTGGTGAAAACCAGGGGCCTTTCTTTTTGGTATGTCGCCCGCCCCCTGTTGGGGAGTGGCGCGAAGCGGGGTACACTGCCGGATTCGCCAATCGGGCCTTGATTTCTCCCATGCTGCAGAAACTTCGCGACAAGACCTCGGGCTGGATCGTTACCGTGATCCTGGGGCTGCTGATGATTCCGTTCCTGTTTGTGATCGACTCCAGCTATCTGGGTGGCGTCGGTGCGCAGAACGTGGCCAAGGTGGCAGCGCCGCCGACCTGGTGGCGCTCGGCACCGTCGTGGTGGCCGATGTCCTTCCTGTGGCAGCACCATGAAATCAGTGCGGAAGAATTCCGTGCCCGTTTCGAGCAGGCCCGCCAGCAGGCCCGTCAGCAGCAGGGGGAGAACTTCGACCCGCGCGCGTTCGAAAGCGCGGAGAACAAGCGCGCCGTGCTCGACCAGATGATCGATGAACAGGTCGTGCGCCTGGCCGGCGAACAGTCCGGCGTCGTCATCGGCGATGCCGCCGTGCGCGAGACCATCGCGTCCATACCGGCCTTCCTCGGTGCCGATGGCAAGTTCAACCAGGACCAGTACCGCCTGGCGCTGAGCACCGGCAACCCGCCGCGCACGCCGGCGCAGTTCGAAACGCTGGTGCGCGAGAGCCTGCAGCAGTCGATCATTCCGCAGGCGCTGCAGGAATCGGGCTTCGTCACCAGCGCAGAGGCCGAGCGCCTGATGAAGCTGCTGGGCGAAACCCGCGACGTGGAAATCGCCGCGCTGCCCGAACTGCCGGCCGATACCGCCGAAGTGACCGACGCGCAGATCAAGCAGTGGTACGACAGCCACCCGATGGACTTCCGCCAGCCCGAATCGGTGTCGCTGGAATTCGTGGAGATCAATGCGGCCACGCTGCCGCCGGCCGCACCTGCCGATGAAGCTACCCTGCGCAGGCGCTACGCCGACGAGAAGGCGCGCTTCTCCACGCCGGAAGCACGCTTGGCCTCGCACATCCTGATCGCCGCCGACGGCAGCGACCCGGCCAAGCTCAAGGCCGCTGAAGAAAAGGCCGCTGCGCTGGCCGCGCAGGCCAGGGCGCCGGGTGCGGACTTTGCCGCGCTGGCCAAGGCCAACTCGGACGACACCGGCTCCAAGGCCACCGGCGGCGACCTGGGTTGGGTCGAACGCGATGCCATGGTCAAGCCGTTCGAAGACGCGCTGTTCGGCATGAAGGCAGGCGAGGTGAGCGCACCGGTCAAGACCGAATTCGGTTACCACGTGCTGCAGCTGCGCGAGGTCCGTGGTGGCCAGCAGCGTCCGTTCGAGGAAGTCCGCGACCAGCTCGCCGCCGAACAGCTCAAGGCAGACACCGAAGGCGCATTCTCCGAACTGAGCGGCCGCCTGGTCGACCAGGTCTACAAGAACCCGACCTCGCTGCAGGGTGCCGCCGACGCGCTGAACCTGAAGGTGCAGACGATCGGTCCGTTCACCCGTGACACCGCCAGCGGCATTGCCGCCAACCCGGCGGTGCTGCATGCGGCGTTCTCCGACGTGCTGGTGCAGGACGGCACCGTGAGCGATCCGATCGCGATCACGCCCGACCACAGCGTGATGATCCGCGTGACCGACCACAGCCCGGAGCAGGCGCTGCCGCTGGACAAGGCCCGCGACGGGGTGATTGCCGCGATCCGCGCCGACCGCAACCGCCAGGTCTCGGCCAAGGCGGCTGACGCGCTGCTTGCCAAGCTCAATGCCGGGCAGACCCTGCAGGCGCTGGCGGCAGAGGAGAAGCTGCAGGTCAGCCCGCTGCCGGGCCTGCCGCGCACCCAGCCGGTGCCGACCCCGGAGATCAACCGCGCGGTGTTCGCCGCCCCGGCCCCGGCCGAAGGCAAGCCGAGCTACGGCAAGGTCGCCGTGCAGGACCGCTATGTGGTGTTCGCGGTCACCAAGGTCACCCCGCCGAACCTGGCCGACGTGCCGGCCGAGCAGAAGCAGCAGTTCAAGGACCAGCTGGACCAGGTCGACGGCATGGCCGCGGCCAAGGCGTTCGTCCAGGCGATGCGCAGGCATTACAAAGTGCAGGTCGAAGAGGCCAACCTGTAAAAGGTTGCGTAGCGCCGGGCTCTGCCCGGCGGCTCCAGGGAAAAGGCCCGGCAATGCCGGGCCTTTTTGCTTGTGTACGGTGTTGTGCGCGGCTTTGCCGGGCAGAGCCCGGCACTACGTCAGTCTTCGACGCGCAACACCGCACCGGGCTTGAGCACACTGCTGCCGCTGAGGTTGTTCAACGACAGCAACGCCTTCAACGGCATCCTGTAGCGCTTGGCGATGGTCCACGCCGACTCGCCGCTGCGCACGGTGTGCCGGCGCGCCTTCGGGCGGTCGGCGCTGGCCACGGCGCGGCGGCTCACCTGCGTGTCCGCACGCGGGCTGGCCGTTTCGGCTGTGGGCACATCGGCCTTGGCCACCATCACCGAGGCATCCGCCGGCGCATGCGCGGCCGGGGCCAGCACCGTCACCTGGCCGCTGGGGCGGCCCTTGCCGCTGGCCAGGGCCGGATTGAGCCGGGCGATGCGCGCCGGGTCCAGCGAACGCTGTGCGGCCCATTGCTGCACGCTGGTGCCGGCAGGCAGGGTGTGGCTCTTCAGCACCGGTACCGTGCGGTCCAGCGAGGCCATCACGGCGGGCGTGGTTTCGGCATCTTCCAGCACGCAGGCCAATGCGTGCAGCTTCTCCACATACGCATAGGTCACCGGCGACAGCCCCGGCAACTCGGCCGGGCGCGCATTCTGCGCGTTCATGCCGGCCTTGCGCAGCGACTGCAGCACGCGGTATTCGCCAGCGTTGTAGGCCATGGTGGCCAGTCGCCAGTCGCCGCCGAACATGCCATGCAGGGTCTTGAGGTAGCGTACCGCCGCCTGGGTGGAATCGGCGGCGGACAAGCGGCCGTCATAGCCGTTGGTCATCTGCACGCGGTGGTTCCTGGCGGTGCTGGCAATGAACTGCCACAGCCCGGCAGGGCCTGCGCCATTGCGCGCGTTGGGCCGGTAGCCGCTTTCCACGAACGGGATCAGCGCAAATTCGGTGGGCAGGCTGGCTTTGCGCAGCTCTTCGACCACATAGCCGAACAGCACCAGCGCATCGTCGTCCTGGTCGGCCAGGCGCGAGGGCGCGTGGGCGAACTGCTTCTGCCAGCGTGGGCTGGTGGCCTCGGCATTGCAGGTCGGTTCGGCCAGGCCATCACGGAAGCTGGCGAAGATTTCCTGGCCATTGCGGACCGAGGCCGGGGGCAGGGCGCCGCCATCCAGCGGCAGCTGCGAAAGCCCGGCCACGTTCTGCGACATCCCCGCACTCAACGACTGGGCGCCCGCAGCGCCGGCCAGGGCGATCGCCAGGCCTGCTGCGAGCGGCAACCATCGCCGACTCATGTTCGGAATCCGTCTTTCCAGCCCCGCAGACCTGCCAGGACATCGACTTCATCGGTGACGGGACGACCGAGGTGCTGGCTGACGGCAGCGCGGACAGCGGCCGTATCGGTTCGCAGGAACGGGTTGCATTCCAGCTCGCTCGCCAACGTAACGGGCAGCGTGGGGCGTTCATCGCGGCGCATGGCCAGGGCCTCCTCTTGGCGTCGCGCGAGCGCGGCGTTGGCGGGGTCGACATGCCGCGCGAAGACGGCATTTGACACGGTGTACTCATGGCCGCAGCACAGCAACAGGTGCGGTGGCAGGGACGCCAGCTTGTGCAGGGACGCAAGAAGCTGGGGGGGCGTACCTTCGAACATCCGGCCACAGCCCAGGCTGAACAATGCATCGCCACTGAAAAGATGTTCAGCGCTGTGAAATGCGATGTGCGACCGGGTGTGTCCGGGCACGGATACTACGTCCATCTCCAGCCCCAATGCCTGAATGTGTTCACCTTCGCCCACGCGGCGGGTGGCCCCGGGAATGCGCGGATCGTCGGGTGCGACCACCGCCAGCCCCGGAAAGCGGGCCTGCAGCTCGGCCACACCGCCGATATGGTCGTCGTGGTGGTGGGTAAGCAGGACCGTGTGCGGGCGCCAGTCGTGCTGCGCTGCGGCGGCCAGCACGGGGGCGGCCTGGCCGGGGTCGACCACGATGGCGTGGCCGTCGTCGGCGACCAGCGCCCAGATGTAGTTGTCCGCGAATGCGGGTAGGGCAGTCAGTCGCATAGAATTGGACCATGCCCGCCGCGCCGAGCCCCCGTCAAGTTTCCGTCGCATCCTGGTTTGATACTGAACCGGCGCAAGCGCTGCGTGAGCTCGAGCGAAAGGCCCTGGAGCCGGTGCTGGCGTCGCACCCGCTCAACCCCTGGTTGTGGATTGCGCCCACCCCGGCCTGGCTGGAGGCAGCGGCCTTGCCGGGGCAGGGGGTGCGGCTGCATCGCAGCGAAGGCGGCTATAGCGGCGATGTCGCCTGCGCGCTGCCGTTGCCGTTCCAGGGCGAGAGCCTCAACGCGATCGTGCTGCAGCATGTCACCGCCCGCGATGCCGAACAGCTGATCGCCGAATGTGCGCGGGTGCTGATGCCGGGTGGGCGCCTGTGGCTGTCCACGCTCAACCCGTTCAGCCCGTTCCGCAGCCAATGGCGCCGGCACGGGCTGGTGGTGCGCACCCCGCAGCGGCTGCGCCACACCCTGGAGCGGGCCGGACTGGCCTGCGACGACCTGGCCTGGCTGGGCCCGATGTGGCGCGACCGCGCGCCTGAGCGCGGCAGCTTGGCTGCCCTGCGCGCGGCCTGCCTGTTCACCGCCGAAAAACGCACCCTGGCCCTGCCAGGACCTACGCCACTGCCGGTACGCCGTTGGCACGGCACCGTGGCGACCTGATCTGGAGTTGTATTGAAAACCATTGAAATCCACACCGACGGTTCCTGCCTCGGCAACCCCGGTCCCGGCGGCTGGGCCGCGTTGATGCGCTACAAGGGCCACGAGCGCGAGCTGAGCGGCGGCGAAGCGCACACCACCAACAACCGGATGGAGCTGATGGCGGCCATCTCCGGCCTGGAAGTGCTCACCGAGCCGTGCGAGATCGTGCTGTTCACCGATTCGCAGTACGTGCGCCAGGGTCTGACCCAGTGGCTGCCGGGCTGGATCCGCAAGAACTGGAAGACCGCCGGCGGCGACCCGGTCAAGAACCGCGACCTGTGGGAGCGCCTGCATGCGGCCACCCAGAAGCACAGCATCGACTGGCGCTGGGTGAAGGGCCATTCCGGTGACCCGGACAACGAGCGGGTGGATACCCTGGCGCGCGACGCCGCGATCCGGATCCGTGCCGCTGGCCCGGTACACTGAACCCATGCGTCAGATCATCCTCGACACCGAAACCACCGGCCTGGAATGGCGCAAGGGCAACCGCATCGTCGAAATCGGCTGTGTGGAACTGCTGGAGCGCCGCCCCAGCGGCAACAACTTCCACCAGTACCTCAAGCCGGACTGCGAGTTCGAGCAGGGCGCGCAGGAAGTCACCGGGCTGACCCTGGAGTTCCTGGCCGACAAGCCGGTGTTCGCGCAGGTCGCCGAAGAATTCCTGGCCTACATCGACGGCGCCGAGCTGATCATCCACAACGCGGCGTTCGATCTGGGCTTCCTGGATTACGAGCTGTCGTTGCTGGGCGACCAGTACGGCAAGATCACCGACCGCTGCACGGTGATCGATACGCTGAAGATGGCGCGCGAGCGCTACCCAGGCCAGCGCAACTCGCTCGATGCGCTGTGCAAGCGGCTGGGCGTGGACAACACGCACCGCCAGCTGCACGGCGGCCTGCTCGATGCGCAGATCCTGGGCGATGTGTACATCGCGCTGACCTCCGGCCAGGAGGAGATCGGCTTCGGTTCGGCCGACGATGCCCGCCCCGGCACTGCCCATGCCCAGGCCTTCGACACCAGCCGCCTGCTGCCGCGCCCGCGCGTGGTGGCGACGGCCTCGGAGCTGGAAGCGCACGAAGCGCGCCTGGCCAAACTGCGCAAGAAGGCTGGTCATGCCATCTGGGATGGGCCGAAGGCGGAAGAGGCGGTGGCCTGATGCCGCGGCTTCGGCGGGTTTAAACGTCGGGGGGTGTGCCGCGATCGGTGAACAACGGTCTTCGGATCCTTGTGCCGCGCTGCGCGCGGTGTCCGGCCAACGTTATGCCCGCCGTCCTGGCGGGCACCCTTCGGGCCATCGCTACGCGATGTTGAGAACGGCTCCTGCCGTTCTCTTATGCCCGCCGTCCTGGCGGGCACCCTTCGGGCCATCGCTACGCGATATTGAGAACGGCTCCTGCCGTTCTCTTATGCCCGCCGTCCCTGGCGGGCACCCTACGGGCCATCGCTGTGCGATGTTGAGAACGGCTCCTGCCGTTCTCTTATGCCCGCCGTCCCTGGCGGGCACCCTACGGGCCATCGCTGTGCGATGTTGAGAACGGCTCCTGCCGTTCTCTTCGGACCCACGAATTGTTACGGACCCATTGGGATCGGGATCAATCAACCATGGGCCCCGGCAGCATGACGGTAGCGCCGGCCGTTGGCCGGCCCAAGCGGTCCAGCTAATGACAACGAACGAGAATCACCGTGATGTTGTCCGAACCACCGCCATCCAGGGCTGCGGCCACCAGCGTATCCACGCATTCCTGCGCGCTGGCATCGTCATAGGCGAGGGTGCGGGCAATGCCCGTGTCTTCCACTTCTTCGGTCAGCCCGTCGCTGCATAGCAACAACTGCATGCCCGGGCGCAGCTCGCCGGCGGTGGTGGCCACGTTCAGGTGCGCCGGGTCGGTCACCCCCAGCGCCTGGGTCACTACGTTGCGGTGCGGGTGCGCGCGGGCCTCTTCGGCGGTGAGGTTGCCCTGCGCCACCATTTCCTGCACCACGCTGTGATCCTGGCTCAGCTGGGCAAGCTTGCCGTCGCGCCACAGGTAGGCGCGGCTGTCGCCGACCCAGGCCACCTCATAGCGGTTGCCCTGCACCCGCGCGGCCACCACCGTGGTGCCCATCGGGAGGCTGTCGTTGCGTCGGCGCGAGGTGCGGATGATTTCCTCATCGGCCACCCGGATCGCGTGCGCGAGCGTGGCGCCCTGGCGGATCTCGCGCACGATCGTCTCGCGCGCCAGCGCGCTGGCGACTTCGCCACAGGCATGCCCGCCCATGCCATCGGCCACCAGCCACAGTGCCAGCTCCCCGTCCCCGTAGTAGGTGTCCTCGTTGAGGTCACGGCGCAGGCCAGGGTGGGTCAGGTGTCCGAATTCGATCATGGAAGTGCGCAGGCCGGGAGTGTGTTGCTGAGGGATAACGGCATGATCGCGGCCCTGCGGACATCCGGCAAGGCATCGATACAGAAGAAATTCATCGGAAGCGGGAGAATGGCTTGCCGTCAGCGCCTGCTGACCGTATTATTCGCTCCCCGGTTCGCCGGGGACCATCTGGAGAGGTGGCAGAGCGGTTGAATGTACCTGACTCGAAATCAGGCAGGCGTTTATAGCGCCTCGGGGGTTCGAATCCCCCCCTCTCCGCCAGACACGCAAAAAAGGCTGCCCTTCGGGTGGCCTTTTTTGCGTGTCTGGCGGAGAGGGGGGGATTGCAACGGCGCTACGCGCCGTTGCCCCCGCATGCTTCCTCTCCCCGCCCCTGTCGGGGCAGCCCCTCAACAGAGGGGCTTGTCTCTTCGGGCGGCGTAAAACCACGCCTTACTTGGCTGGTCGTTGGTCGGCACCGCGCAGCCACGCTGCTGAACCACGCTACGTACCCTGGCGACCATTGCAAAGGCGCGTGGCGACGCGTTCAACGAAATGGCGCACGCTGTTCATGTGGCGCGGCGTGGCTCTACGGCTAAACTGGGTGGAACAGAATAGTGGTGTCCCCCATGAGCGCAGAAATCCAAGTCCCCGTCTCCTTCGGCGAGCTGCTCGACAAGATCTCCATCCTGCAGATCAAATCCGAGCGGATCAGCGATCCGGCCAAGCTGGCCAACATCCGCACCGAGCTGAGCGCGCTGGAAAAGACCTGGATGGTGCACCCGGCCGGGGGCAAGGACATCGCCAAGCTGCGCACCGAGCTCAAGGACGTCAACGAAAAACTGTGGGATATCGAAGACAACGTCCGCCTGAAAGACAAGGCAGGTGAATTCGATGAGGCGTTCGTCGCCCTGGCCCGCAGCGTTTACCAGAACAACGATGAGCGGGCGCGCATCAAGAAGGACATCAACAAGGCGCTGGGTTCGCTGTACATCGAAGAGAAGTCGTACAAGCACGCCTGACGGTAGAGCCGGGCTCTGCCCGGCTGCTGTCCGTGGCGGTCCCGCATCGCCTGGTTGCCGGGCAGAGCCCGGCACTACCGGTCATGCGTTATCGGCAACGTAGCGCTCGAAGGCGGCAATGCCGTCTTCCACGGTAATCAGCTGCATCACATCATCGAACTCGATCTTGGTGCCCCACTTGAGTTCGCTGGCCGGCTTGCCCAGGAACTTCTGCGCCGCATCGTCATAGCGGTCCACGCAGTAGCGGCGGTCCGAATAGGGGCCGCTGCGGTGCGGGTTGCTGGCCGCGTGCAGGCCCAGCACCTTGGTGCCCATCGCGTTGGCGATGTGCATGGGGCCCGAATCCGGGGTCATCACCAGCGCCGCGCGGGCCAGCAGGGCCGGCAGCTGCTTGAGCGTGTCCTTGCCCACCAGGTCCAGCGCCGGGGTGTCCAGCTGGGCCTGGATGGCGTCGGCCATGCCGCGCTCCAGCTCGCTGCGGCCTCCGCACAGCACCACCCGCCAGCCGCGCGCTGCCGCGTGGTTGGCCACCGCCGCGTAGCGCTCGGCGTACCAGTTGCGGCGCACGTGGCTGGAACAGGGCGAGATCATCAGCACCGGCCGGCCATCGTCCTGCCATTGCGCGTGCGCCCATTCCACCGCTGCCGGCGGGATCGCCAGGTCCCAGCTGACCTCGTTCTGGCGGATCCCCAGTGGCTCGCAGAAGCTGCCGATCGCATCCAGCACGTGGATGCCGGGGCGGTCGGGGATGCGCTCGTTGATGAAAAGACCGTGCAGGTCCTTGGAGCGGGCCTTGTCATAGCCGATCCGGCGTACGGCGGGCACGAACGCCGACAACACGTTGGCGCGGAAGGCCACCTGCATCTGCAGCAGTGCCTCGAAACGCCCTGGTGGCAGCGACGCGCGCAGGGCGCGCATGCCCGCCAGCCCGGTCTTCTTGTCGTAGGCGTGGAACACCACGCCCGGCAGGCCGTCGAGCAGCTTGTGCCCGGCCTTGTCGATGATCCAGTGCAGTTCGGTGCCCGGCCGTGCCTGCTGCAGGGTCCGCACCAGCGGCACCACGTGGGTGACATCGCCCAGCGCGGACAAACGCAAAAGACACAAGGAAGAGGACGCTGATGCCATGGTGTTGTTAGACTCGAAGGAATGGTCGCATTCGACGCCACTGAAGCGCTGACGCCCTGCCGCGATGGACGCGGCATGGGTGCCATTCTGTTCGACCGCGAACGGCTGCGGCAAGCCGAGATGAGCCTGTTCTCCCCGATCCACTGGGGCGAGCGGGCGCGCCCGGTCGGCGATGGCGGCCGGGGCGGGGCCTGGTTCGTCGATGCGCCCTTCGGCCATTGCGTGCTGCGCCAGTACCTGCGCGGCGGGATGGCAGCCAGGCTCAGCCATGACCAGTACCTGTGGCGCGGGGCCAACCGCACCCGCAGCTTCGCCGAATTCCGCCTGATGCGCGCCCTGCGTGCGTTGAAACTGCCGGTGCCGCGCCCGATCGCCGCGTTTTACATGCGCGAAGGCATGCGCTACCGCGCCGCGATCCTGATGGAGCGCCTGGAAGGCGTGCGTTCGCTGGCCGACCGCGCGCTGGTGGCCGGGCGGGGCGCGCCGTGGGAAGAGGCCGGTCGGCTGATCGCGCGCTTCCACCGCGCCGGGTTGGACCATGCCGATCTCAACGCCCACAACATCCTGTTCGATGCCAACGGTCACGGCTGGCTGATCGATTTCGACCGTGGCGTGCAGCGCATCCCGGCTACGGCCTGGCGCGAGCGCAATCTCAAGCGCCTGCACCGTTCGCTGGTGAAACTGCGGGGCGAGCGCAGCCACGACGAGGTTGAAAAGGACTTCGAGCGCCTGCGCCGTGCCTATGACCTGGCCTGGAACCGGGGTTACTGATGGACTGGTCGTTGCGTTTCATGGGGGTCGGCAATGCGTCGGCCGTGCAGTTGGGCTCGCCGATGGCGGTGATCGAGCGCGGCGGCCAGCCGTGGCTGACCATCGACTGTGGCGGCGAAGGTCTTACTGCCTACCTGGCCCAGTACGGGCGCATACCCGAAGCGCTGTTCGTCACCCATGTGCATCTGGACCATGTAGCCGGCTTCGAGCGCCTGTTCGTGGATGCCTACTTCTCGCCGCAGCGGCGTGGCCGCATCCGTCTGTATGTGCCGGCCAGCGTGGTGCCGCTGCTGCACCGGCGCGTGGGCGACTACCCCAACGTGCTGGCCGAAGGTGGCGCCAACTTCTGGGATGCCTTCCAGCTGATCGTGGTGGGCGAGGCGTTCTGGCATGACGGCGTGCGCCTGGAAGTGTTTCCGGTCCGCCATCACTGGCCGGAAACGGCGTATGGCCTGCGCCTGCAGGGCGCGCTGGTGTGGAGCGGCGACACCCGCCCGATTCCCGAAATGCTGGCGCGTTATGCCGCCGACAACGAACTTGTCGCGCACGACTGCGGCCTGCACGGCAACCCGTCGCATACCGGCGTGGACGATCTCGAGCGTGAGTACAGCGCCGAACTGCAGGCGCGGATGATGCTCTACCACTACGCCAGCGAAGCCGACGGCGAAGCGCTGCGGCAGCGTGGGCACAGGGTCGCGCTGCCGGGCGAGTGCGTGGCGTTGTCGGCCCCGACGTCCCCTGTAGCAATCCCCCCGTAGAGCCGCGCCGCGCCGCATGAACGGTGCGCGCCGGTCCGTTGAACGCGTCGCCACGCGCCTTTGCGCTGATCGCATCGCGACGTAGCGTGATTCAGTGCGTGGCTGCGCGGTACCGCCGAAGCCTCTTTCGCAAGCCCAAAAAGGTGGCGGCCCCGCCGGCTGACCTCGGCGCCCGCGTCGATCGATACCGTTGCTGCCTTCCGGCCCTGGCGGGATTTTCGACCTAGCGTCGCGAGGGGCCGACGGGGCCGCCATAGAGACGTGTGCAGGCAGGACCAGGTCCCGCAGTGCAGCCACGCATTCTATCCCAACCGCCGCGCGCAACGCCAGCAGCCCGACGATCGGCCGCGAAGCGACACGCCATGCGTGTCCAACGCACACCTGAATCCCCTGTATCCCCAGACACGCAACTCACGCCACCCCAACCCCCAGCCGTTAGAATGCCCGCACATCTGGAGGAACGGCCTCCCCCGCATCGGGCATCAACGACCAGGACGGCCTGGCCCCATCAAAGGAGGCCCCCATGGCCTGGATCTATCTACTGGCAGCCGGTGTACTGGAAATCGTCTGGGCGTTTGCGATGAAGCAGTCCGACGGTTTCAGCAAGCTCACCCCCTCCATCATCACCATCGCCGGCATGATTGCCAGTTTCTGGCTGCTCGCCCTGGCGATGCGCACGCTGCCACTGGGCACCGCCTATACGATCTGGACCGGCATCGGCGCGGTCGGCGCGTTCGTGATCGGCATCGTGTTCCTGGGTGAACAGGTCAGTGCGATGCGGATTGCTGCTGCCGTGTTGATCGTGAGCGGGCTGGTGCTGATGAAGGTGTCGAGCGCGTAACAGCAAGAGAGGTCGGCGGGTTCAGCCCTGAACCCGCATTTCCCGCCACGCCGAACGCAGCACGCGCAACGCTGAGCGCAGGAACATCACCAGCAAAGCGGCAGCGATCAGCAGATCCGGCCAGCCAGCGCCGAACGCCCACACCGCGAGCGCGGCCAGCAGCACGGCCACGCCCTCGAAAATGTCGTTGCGCGAGCATTCCCACGCCGAGGCCATGTTGACGTCGCCGTTGCGGAACGGATTCAGCAGCCACAGGCATACGCCGTTGGCGGCAAGGTTGAGTGCAGCGGCGATGCCCATGCCTTCAAACAGCGGCACGGCCGGGTGGGTCAGTCGCCAGCCGATCTGCACCGCCACGGCAATGGCCGCGCCGAGGATCAGCAGCCCCTTCAACAGTGCGACCCGTACCTTGGCCTGCATCGAAGCACCCACCACGGCCAGGCTGATCGCGTAAGTCAGCGCGTCGCCCAGGTTGTCCAGGCTGCCCGACAGCAGCGACGACGAATGGCTCCACCAGGCGGCCGCCGCCATCATCACGAACGTTGCCAGGTTGATCGCCAGCACGATGCGCAGCACACGGCGTTGCTTGGCCTGGAGGGCGGCGACGTCGACGATTTTTCCGCAGCTGCAGCAGTCGGACATGGGGGAGGGGAGTCGGGAAAGGGTGCCCCATTGTAGAGCCACGCCCTGCGTGGCTTCGCGGTGCTGAACGGAGAGCAGCCACGCAGGGCGTGGCTCTACGAAGAAGGTCGCCCTTCGGGCGGCGTTTTTGTCCGGCGGGTTGGTCGAACGCGGCGGAATGGTGGCGGCTTCATTGCCGGGGATTGCGGGGCCCATCCATGGGCCCCGCCCCAACGCGCGCTGGGCGCGCGTTGGGGCCAGCCGTTCGGCTGTCCGGATTCGCTCCGGGCGAATCCGTCGAACCCCCGTCCGGTGCTTCTCGTCCCCCTCTCTCCGCCGGGCAAACGCAAAAGGCCGCCCATTGGGCGGCCTTTTGCGTTTGTCTGGCGGAGAGAGGGGGATTCGAACCCCCGAAGCGCGGTTTAGACGCTTACACACTTTCCAGGCGTGCTCCTTCAACCACTCGGACACCTCTCCGGACCTGCTGCATTGACGCTGCAGGGGCGCAGATTCTAGCCGGGGAATGCGATTGGCACAAGCACGACGATCACCCGGCTGGGGGGCTGGACAGGCGTGGCACAATGGACGTCCCGATGAAGACGGTGGCCTGATGTCCTATCTCGTCCTTGCCCGCAAGTGGCGTCCCAAGCGTTTTGCCGAGCTGGTGGGCCAGGAACACGTGGTCCGTGCGCTCAGCAATGCGCTGGACAGCGGCCGGGTGCACCATGCATTCCTGTTTACCGGCACCCGAGGGGTCGGCAAGACCACCATCGCGCGCATTTTCGCCAAGTCGCTCAATTGCGAGCAGGGCACCAGCGCCGATCCCTGCGGCCAGTGCCCGGCCTGCCTGGATATCGATTCCGGGCGCTACATCGATCTGCTGGAAATCGATGCCGCATCCAATACCGGCGTGGACGATGTCCGTGAGGTGATCGAGAACGCCCAGTACATGCCCTCGCGCGGCAAGTACAAGGTCTACCTGATCGACGAAGTGCACATGCTGTCCAAGGCGGCGTTCAATGCGCTGCTCAAGACGCTGGAAGAGCCGCCGGAACACGTGAAGTTCCTGCTGGCCACCACCGACCCGCAGAAACTGCCGGTGACGGTGCTGTCGCGCTGCCTGCAATTCAACCTGAAGCGCCTCGACGAGGACCAGATCCAGGGCCAGATGACCCGGATCCTGGCCGCCGAGGAGATCGAATCGGATCCGACCGCGATCGTGCAGCTGGCCAAGGCCGCCGACGGCAGCCTGCGCGACGGCCTGTCGTTGCTCGACCAGGCCATTGCCTACGCCGGTGGTGCACTGCGCGAAGACGTGGTGCGCACCATGCTGGGTACCGTCGACCGTACCCAGGTGGCGGCCATGCTCGGCGCCCTGGCCGACGGCGATGGCGTGCGCCTGCTGCAGGTAGTGGCCGCGCTGGCGGAGTTCTCGCCCGACTGGAGCGGTGTGCTGGAAGCGCTGGCCGAAGCCCTGCACCGTATCCAGGTACAGCAGCTGGTGCCCGGCGCCCAGGCCGATGGCGAAGGCATCGATGCCGCCGCTTTCGCCCAGCGCCTGCGCCCGGAAGTGGTGCAGCTCTGGTACCAGATGGCGCTCAGTGGCCGTCGCGACCTGCATCTGGCGCCCAGCCCGCGGGCCGGCTTTGAAATGGCCGTGCTGCGCATGCTGGCGTTCCGCCCGGCTGCCGCGGTACCGCCGGTGCCGCGTGACCCGGGTACCGGTACCGAGGTGGGCAGCGGTTCGCGCGGCGCCGAGCAGGGGGGTATGGCCGCCGCGCCGGCAGCCGTGGCCGCGCACGTTGCCGCTGCGCCCGTGGCAGCAGTTGCAGCGCCTGCGGTCGCTTCGGCTGCCGTGGCCCCGGCGGCTCCCGTTGCCGCCCCGGCTGCGCCGAAACCGACAGCTGCGCCCGTAGTGGAACCCGCCGTCGACGACGATCTGCCGCCGTGGCACCAGGCTGGCAGCGACGACCGTGACGAAGCATTGGCCGTTGAACTGGCCAGCCCCGACGCTGCCATGGCCGCGCCGTGGGAAGCTCCGCCGGTACGCGCCTCCGCGCCCGTCCAGGCTGCGGCGCCTGCGCCGCGCCCGCAGGGCATCGACATCAGCCCGTCGCCCGCTGCCGCCAACACCGGCCCAGTCGCGCTGGCATCGGCCGAAACCTGGCTGGAACTGGTCGCCCAGAGCCAGCTGAACGGGCCGTCTCGGCAGCTGGCCGCACACGCCGCGTTCATCGGCTTCCAGCACGGCGTCTTGAAACTGGCCGTATCGCCCGGATTTGAGTACCTGTGTTCAGACCGGTCGCTGGCGGCCCTGACCGAGGCGCTGTCCGGCCCGCTCGGGATGACCCCGAAGATCGTGATCGAACATGGCAACGCCGAGGCCGAAACGCTGCACCAGCGTTCCGACCGCCAGCGTGGCGAACGACAACAGGCGGCCGAAACCGCCTTCATGGCCGACCCGTCGGTGCAGTTGCTCATCCAGCAGCATGGCGCCCGGGTCGTGACCGATTCCATCCGTCCTTTTGATGAGTAACACGACATGCGCGGCAACATCGCCCAACTGATGCAGCAGGCCCAGAAGATGCAGGAAAACCTGCAGAAGGCCCAGGAAGAACTCGCCAAGCTGGAAGTCACCGGCAGCGCCGGCGGCGGCATGGTCAGCGTGACCCTGACCGGTGCCAAGGAGTGCCGCAAGGTGCGCATCGATCCGTCGATCCTGTCCGATGCGGAAATGACCGAAGACCTGGTCGCGGCTGCCTTCAACGACGCCTCCAACAAGATCGATGCCGAATCGAAGAACCGCATGGGTTCGGCCACGGCCGGCATGCAGCTGCCGCCCGGCATGAAGCTGCCGTTCTAAGCGTGAGCCTGCCCCTGCTCGAACAGCTGATCGAAGCCTTCCGGGTGTTGCCCGGGGTGGGGCAGAAAACCGCCCAGCGCATGGCCTACCACGTGCTGGAGCGCGAGCGCGAGGGCGGGAAAAAGCTGGCCGAGGTCCTGGCCAAGGCCATCGAACGCATCGGCCATTGCGCGCAGTGCCGCGATTTCAGCGAAACGGAGGTCTGCGCGGTGTGCGCCAATGGCAGCCGCGAGCGCCAGCAGCTGTGTGCGGTCGAATCGCCAGCCGACCGGCTGGCCATTGAAACCGCCACTGGCTTCCGCGGCGTGTACTTCGTGCTGCAGGGCCGGCTGTCGCCGCTGGACGGCGTTGGCCCGCGCGAACTCGGCCTGGACCAGCTGGAGGCACGGTTGGGGCAGGGCGAGGTGCAGGAACTGATCATCGCCACCAGCGCCACTGTTGAAGGTGAAGCCACCGCGCATTACCTGGCGCAGCTGGCGCGTGCGCACAAGGTGCGGCCCAGTCGCCTAGCGCAGGGCCTGCCATTGGGTGGTGAGCTCGAATACGTCGATCGCGGCACGCTGTCGCACGCGTTCGGCACCCGTACCGAAGCAACCTGACTACCGGTAGCGCCGGCCGTTGGCCGGCCCACGCGGATTGCCATCGTTCGGAAAACCGGCCAATCATCGAGGTGATGCAATGACCCAAGACACCCTGTTCGGAAAGATCATCCGCCGCGAAATTCCGGCCACCATCGTCTACGAAGATGACGAGGTGCTGGCGTTCAAGGACATCGCGCCGCAGGCGCCGGTGCACGTGCTGTTCATTCCGAAGAACGAAGCCATTCCCACGCTGGATGATGTGCAGCCTTCGCAGGCGCACCTGATCGGCAAGCTGGCGTTGGCGGCCGCCGAATACGCACGGCGCGAGGGCTTCGCGCAGGATGGCTACCGCATCGTCATGAACTGCCGCGAGCATGCAGGACAGACGGTGTTCCATATCCACCTGCATCTGTTGGCCGGGGCGCCGTTGGGGCATTTTGGTACCCCGAATGCATAAAAAGAAACCGCCCGGGAGGGCGGTTTCTTTTTATCAGTGCCGGAATTACCACCAGCCCCAACCGCGGTAGCCCCAGCCGGGGCCCCAGCCCGGGCCCCACGGGCCGTACGGGTAGACCGGTACCACATCGACCTGGCGCTGTTCCGGCCACAGGTAGATCACGTCGGCCTCGAGCTTGGGCAGGCGGTAGTCGTAATCGCCGATGCGGGTGTTCTCATAGCCGGCGATTTTGCCGATGAAGGTCACATCGCGGCCTTCCTCGAACACGGCCGGGTCGTAGAAGCCGGCACGGCAGGCCACGAAGCGGCCGTCGCTGGCGTCGTTGGAGGTGGTGTTTGGACGGCCGCTGCCATTGAGCGGGCGCGACAGCAGCTGGAAGCAGGTCTGGCCCTGGCCCGGGGTGGTTTCGATGATGCGACCACCCCAGCGGACCGGCGTGCCCACCTGCTGGGTGGCGACCGAATCGCGTGGGCTGACCACGCTGAACTGCCCCTGCAGTGGTTTGGGGGCCGTGGCACAGGCGGCCAGCGCCAGCGACGCGGCAAGGGGAAGCAGGATCTTGACGTTCATGAGGTTGCTCCGGTGGGCGGGCGATGCCTGTGCAGGTCGCGCACGAGTGAAGGGTCGAGCTCAGCGTCAGCGTAGCGCGCCTGAACGAAACGGTGGCTGAGCAGAATCAGCGCCGGGTCGGGGCGCTGCCGGTGGACGCGCTGCGCCCAGTCCGTGGCGGTATCCGCAGGTTCCCGGGCCAGGCCATGCCGCGCGTAACGCCGGCCCAGACGGTGCCAGGCGCGCAGCAGCGGATCGCGCTCGCGCTCGCCACGGGCCAGCAGCCATGCCATCCAGCCTAGCGCGGCGCCTGCGAAGGCAATGAAAATGGCCGCCAGCTGCGCCGGCTCCAGCGTGTCCACGCCCAGCGGGCGCAACAACTGCTGCTGGCGGTTGGAATCGAACGACAACACCAGGTCGTTCCAGCCCCGGCGCAGGAAATCGCCCACCTGGCCCAGCTGCAGCCAGCGGCCTTCCAGCGTGGTGCCCGCGCCGTCGCCGAGGCGGTCTTCCAGGGTGTCGTAGATACGTTCGGGCGCCACCGCTGCGGTCGGGTCCACCCGCACCCAGCCGCGCTGCGGAAGCCACACTTCGGCCCAGGCATGCGCATCCATCCGGCGCACCACGAAGTAGTCGCCATAGGGATTGCGCTGGCCACCGGCAAAGCCGGTCACCACCCGCGCGGGAATGCCGGCGCTGCGCATCAGCACTACGAACGACGAACTGAAGTGCTGGCAGAAACCGGCCTGCTGATCGAACAGGAATTCATCCACGCTGTGCCGGCCCGGCTCCGGCGTGGACAGGGTGTAGGCGAAACGCGAACGGATCCAGTCCAGTGCCCGCGCCACGATCGCCGCATCGTTGCTGCCCGCCTCCTGCCGCCACTGCCTGCCCAATGCCACCGTGCGCGGATTGAGGTCGGGAGGCAGCTGCAGGGTCAGCTGGCGCTGGAACGCGCTGAGCGGTTCGGCATAGGACGCCGCCGGTGCCGATTGCAGGTGCCAGCGGGTGAGCGCCGACAGGCTGCGTTCGCTGCGCAGGCTGTAGGTGCCATCCAGCGTGGTGCCGGCGGGTGCCTGCAGTGGCAGGTCCAGCGCCACCAACTGGCGGCGGTCGGTCGGCTCGTAGTCGATCTGGTAATCCCAGTGCGGCGCCGCGCGGGTCACCGTGGGGGGCGCGCGCCGCTCGCTGTAGGGGTCCCGGTCCCAGCGGCGACCGTCGAAGTGGGTCAGCACCGGGCCGCGCCAGTAGCGCTGCTCTGGCGAGGGGGTCGCACCGAAGAAGCTCACGCGAAGCGCGGTGGAATCATCGGCCATCAAGTCCAGCCACTCGGATGGGTCCATGTGATCGGACAGCCCGGGCTTGCCCACGGCGCGTTCGGGCAGCCCCCACAGTGGCTCGCTCAATCGTGGGAACAGCCAGAACGCGGCCAGGGCCAGCGGCACGCCCAGCGCCACCAGCTTGCCAACACCGCGCAGCTGGCCCCCCAGCGTCGCGTTGGGCGCCTGCCCTTCGGCGCGCGCCAATCGCTGCAGCGTGAGCAGCGTGGCCAGTGCCGCCAGCACCGCCAACACCATTGTCATGGGGCCTTGGTCGAGCAGGAACGCCGAAAACGGCGCGAACAGCGCAAAGCCAAGCAGGCTTCGCGCATCGCGCAGGCTACGCAGTTCGCTGGATTTCAGCGCCAGCATCGCTGCCAGCAGCGCACAGCCGGTATCGCGGCCGGGGCGCATGCCCATCTGCCAGTAGATCGCAGCCAGCATGCCCAGCACCAGCAGCAACCGGACCGGGCCGGGCAGTACCCGTTGCCCGGAAAGCAGCGCCGTGAGCACCGCCGCCAGCGCGAATACGCCGGCAAGCAGCGGCGGCAGCTGCAGCAACAGCGGAACCAGCGCCAGCGCCGCGCTGGCCAACGTCCAGCGACGGGCGACCGGGGAAAGCAGGGAGACAGAAAGGTCAGCCATGCGGCATCAGCGCCAGGGCGCGTTGGCAGAGGTGGTGGTGGCTGCTGCCCTGGCCCGGGCCCAATACCGGCTGGCCCGGCAGTAGCAGCGTATAACGGCGGCCTTCGCGCTCGGCCAGATCCACCCAGCGTGCCAGTCGCGCGATTCTCACCTCGCCCGGCAACGAACCCATCTGGCGCCAGTCGAGCAGCGCGTCCACGCCCACCGGCTTCTCGTACTCGCGCACCAGCAGCATGGCGCGGCGTGCGGAGTGCTTCCAGGAAATACTGCGCTGCGGATCGCCTGGCCGATAGGGACGCAACTGGTGCAGCTCATCGCCGCTGGCATGCACCCGGGTGTGCAGCGGATCGCCGTCGCCTTCGGGCAGTGGTGGTGACTGCTTCTCGGGCGCGGCATACACCAGTAATGGGGTGTCGGGCCACACCCAGGACCATGCGCGGACCAGCCCCAGCGGTTGCGTGGTGGAAATGCGGATACGCTCCAGGTCCAGCCAGCCGCGACGTTCCGTAGGCAAGGGCAGGTCCACTTCGATCTGGTTGGTATCCACCAGGTGTCCGTACGCCGCTGCATCGCCCAACGCCAGCACCAGGCCGCGACGCACGCGCGTATCGGCGCGCGAAAGGTTGATGCGCAGGCGCAGCGTGGCCCCGGCCACCACCGGTTCGGCCGATACCGCATCGACCTGCAGTCCCGACAACTGCAGGTGCGCGCTGAGCGTGCTGGCAATGGCCACCGTGGTCAGCAGCAGCGCCAGCAGCAATGCCGGGTTGTTGTTGTAGTTCAGCGCGCCCAGCAGCATTGCGCCCAGTAGCACCGCCACGAACAGGCCGAAGCGGGTGGGCAGTACATAGATGCGGCGGCGGTCCAGCCGGCGCGGCAGGCTTTCCGGCTGCCGTGGCCGGGCCATCAATACCAGCTTGCGCCAGCGCTCTCCCCAGCCCTTGCGCACTCAGTCCACCGGAACCGTCTGGAGGATGGCGCGGGCCAATGCCGGTCCGGTGCTGGCTTCGGCTTCAGGCACCAGCCGGTGCCCGGCCACGGCAACAAACAGGGTCTGGACGTCTTCGGGCACCACATGGCCGCGGCCCAGCAGCAGTGCATGCGCCTTGGCCGCGCGCAGCAGCGCCAGCCCCGCGCGCGGCGACAGGCCCACGCGCACCCCGGTGTGCTGGCGGCTGCGCGCGAGCAGTGACTGCACATACTGGATCAATGCTTCGCTGGCATGTACCTGGCTTACCGCGTCGCGCAGCGCGCGCACCTGGTTGTCGTCCAGGCAGGCGGTGGCCTGCGCGATCAGGTGGCGGCGGTCGGTGCCGCGCAGCAGTTCGCGTTCGGATTCGGGATTGGGGTAACCCAGCGCCAGCCGCAACAGGAAGCGGTCCAGCTGCGAATCGGGCAACGGGAAGGTGCCGGAGAGGTCCACCGGGTTCTGCGTGGCAATGACGAAGAACGGATCGGGCAGCGGATGGGTCACGCCATCGAGCGTGACCTGCTGTTCGGCCATCGCCTCCAGCAGCGCGCTCTGCGTGCGCGGCGGCGCACGGTTGATCTCGTCGGCCAGCAGCACGTGCGTGAAGACCGGGCCGGGATGAAACTGGAACTGGCGGCTGGTGGCCTCGTAAACCGAGACGCCGAGCACATCTGCCGGCAGCAGGTCCGAGGTGAACTGCACGCGCTGGAACCCCAGCCCCAAGCTGGAAGCCAGTGCATGGGCCAGGGTGGTCTTGCCCAGGCCGGGCAGATCTTCGATCAGCAGGTGGCCGCCGGAGAGCAGTGCGACGAATGCCAGCCGGACTTCATGGGCCTTGCCCAGCACCAGTCCATTGACCTGGTCCTGCGCGCTGCGCAGGGACTGTCGCAGTTCTTCGGGTAGCATGGCGGGCACGCGGGGCGAAGTATCCATGTTCGTCTCGTGTCGATGATTCCTTCGATTCTATAGAGCAATGCAGGGCGAACAACGCGCGCGCACAATTTTTCTGGTGTTGTGGACGCTCATCACGGCCATCAAGCTCGTGGTGGCCGCGCGTCTGCCCCTGTTCGTGGACGAAGCGTTCTATTGGCAGGAAGGCCAGCATCTGGCCGCCGCCTATTCCGATCTGCCCGGGCTGACCGCCTGGCTGGCGCGGCTGGGCGTGGAGCTGGGTGGCAACCATGTGCTGGCGTTGCGCCTGCCGTTCCTGGCCATCGGCGCCATGCTGCCATGGCTGGTCTCGCGCACCGCCACGCGCTGGTTCGGCGCGGTGGCCGGCTGGCAGGCGGGCAGCCTGACCCTGCTGATGCCGCTGTCGGCCACGCTGGGCATGCTGGCCGTGCCCGATGTGCCGATGGCGCTGGCCGCCGTGCTGTGCCTGGATGCCGGCGCGCGCCTGCTGCGCAACGTCGATGCCGCAGCAGCGGTGAAGCTTTCGCTGGGTCTGGTGATCGGCGCACTCAGCCACTACCGCTTCATTGGTGTGATTCTGGTGGGTTTCATTGCCCTGCTGCTGCTGCCGCAGGGGCGGCGCACGCTACGCGATCCGCGCGTGTGGGTGGCGCTGGCGGTGGGTGTGATGGCGTGGTTGCCGTTGCTGGCGTGGAACGCCGACAACCAGGACGCCGGCCTGAAATTCCAGGTGGTCGAGCGCCACCCCTGGGCATTCCAGTGGAGCGGCCTGTGGTTCCTGGTGATCCAGCCGATGCTGGTCACGCCCATCCTGTGCATTGCCATGTGGAAGGTGGCGCTGGCCGGCACCCGTTCCGGCGGCGGCGCGCGTGCGCAGTGGCGCTACTTCGGCCTGGTGGGCGCGGTCTCCACATTGGCGATCTTCGCGCTGGGCTTCTTCACCGATGTGGAGCGAATCAGTTTCCATTGGCCGCTGCCCGGCTACCTGGCCCTGCTGGTGGCGGTGCCGGTGGTGCTGAACGGCTGGCCGCGCTGGCTGCGGCGTACCGGCTGGTGGTTCGCAGGGGCAGGGCTGGCGCTGGCCCTCTCGTATTACCTGATGGCTTCCAGCCCGGCCCTTCGCGAACAGCTGGCGGGCGACAAGTTCTACCCACGCAACTTCGCTGGCTGGGCACCGCTGGCCGATGAGGTGCGCACGGAACTGGCCAGCATGCCGCCGGGCACGCGGGTGCTGGCGGGCAACTTCAAGGTGGGCGCGGAGCTGGGCTTCCAGTTGCGCGACCCGCGCATTGAAGTGCTGCGCCACCCGCTCAACGACAAGCACGGCCGCACCGCGCAGCTGGGCCTGTGGGGCCTGCTGCACGATGGCCAGCGCGATGCGCCGCTGCTGCTGGTGCTCTCGCCCAGCGACCAGCGCTACCGCGACCTGCTCGAGCGTTACCATGACATCTGCAGGCAGGTGGGCCCGTTGCCTCCGCCGCGCGTGGTCAGCCAGGACCACGGCTACCAGCGCTTCCTGTTGTTCAAGCTGCCCGCGCAGCGGGTCGATGGCCCCTGCGTGACCCCGGCGATGGCCTGGCTGGATGCGCCCCTGCAGGACGCCAGCGTGGGCGGCCGCATGGAAGTGCGTGGCTGGGCGTTCAAGGATGGCGTGGGGCTGGCGCGCGTCGAATTGCGGATCGATGGCAAGCCGGCGGGCGATGCGGTCTACGGCCGCGCATATGACATCACCGCCGCCTGGAAGATTTCCACCGATCCGCAGCATCCGAACGTGGCCTTCGATGCCACGCTCGATACGCGCGCACTCGCCCCTGGCAGACACTGGCTGGGCATGACGCTCTACGGCAACGATGGCAGCGTGGAGCAGTGGCAGGAGCAGTCTTTCACAGTGCCCGCGCGCTGAACCTTTCGACTGCCCTCAGGGCAGGGTGTAGCCGGCCCGGCGCAGCAGCCCGGCCAGCGCGATCAGCGGCAGGCCGATCAGCGCGGTCGGGTCGCGGTTGTCGATCGCCTCGAACAACGTGATGCCCAGTCCCTCGCACTTGAAGCTTCCGGCGCAGTCCAGCGGCTGCTCGGCGGCCACATAGCGGGCAATCTCGTCGGCGGCCAGCGCCCGGAAGTGCACCTCGGTGAGGTCGCAGGCCTCCAGTGCCTGGCCATCGCGGATCAGGCAGATGGCCGTATGGAAGGCCACCGTCTGCCCGGACATCGCCGCCAGCTGCGCATGTGCACCGGGCACATCGCCGGGCTTGCCCAGCGGGGCCCCGTTCAGGTCCGCGACCTGGTCCGAGCCGATCACCCAGCGGCCCGGGTGGCGGGTGGCCACCTCGGCGGCCTTGGCCCGCGCCAGTCGCACCGCCAGGGCGCGTGGGGCTTCACCGGGGGCAGGGGTCTCGTCCACGTCCGGGCGCGCCGTATCCAGCGGCAGGCCCAGCCGTTCCAGCAGTTCACGGCGGTAGCGGGAGGTGGAGGCCAACAGCAGGGGAAGCATGCGACAATACCGGGGTGACAGGGGGTGGGGCGCACTTTACCGCAGCCCCCCGCGTCGGGGTAATTGACAACGGCCGGTGGCGTCCTTAACATTCAGCGGCTTATGTCCGCGAACGTGCCCGAATTGCTGGATGCCTGGCGGATGGTCGCAGCACGAAGGTGCTTCGACGGTCAGGTAGAACTGGCAGAAATGACCCGCCTGCAAGGCCTTGTTGCCGATACCGAGGGAAAGTGCACCTTTGCGCTGGAATTCGGCCACGACGACATCCTGCGGGTATCCTATGTGGACCTGACCATCGATACCGCGCTGCCGCTGATCTGTCAGCGCAGCCTGCAGCGCTTCCTGCTGCCGGTGTCGGTCAAGCAGCGGCTCGGCCTGATCCGTAGCGAAGACGAAGAGTCGTCGTTGCCGGAAGAGTACGAGGCGATGCTGGTGCCCGAAGACGGCAGCCTGCGTCCGCTGGATCTGGTCGAGGACGAACTGGTCCTGGCCGTGCCGGTGGTGCCGCTGTCGCCCGAGGGTGAAGCGGTTGACCGGGACTGGGCACCGACCGAAGAAGAACAGAGCAAGGCCAATCCGTTTGCGGCATTGGCGGCGCTGAAGAAACAATAGCAGCCGGATTGTCGTCGGCGGCTGCGGCGAAAGCGAAGACTGTGCTGGGCGCTGGCGTCCTGCGCGACGATACGACGAAGCAAAAACGAACCGAGTTTGGAGCAATCCCATGGCTGTGCAGAAATCCCGTGTTACCCCGTCCCGCCGCGGCCAGCGCCGTTCGCATGACGCCCTGAGCGCCAAGCAGCTGTCCACCGACCCGACCACCGGCGAAGTGCATCTGCGTCACCACATCACTGCTGACGGTTTCTACCGCGGCAAGAAGGTGATCACGACCAAGTCGAACTCGGCCGTCGAAGAAGATTGATTTGTGAGGGCCGCTGCCCGGTCGGGCAGCGGCCTTTACCCCTTTCTTCCGGCCGCCATTTCCGGTGGCCGTGTTACAGGAAATGCAATGAGCAAGCGGATCTACTCGAGGATCGCGGGCACCGGTAGTTATTTGCCCGAGAAAGTGTTGACCAACCAGGATCTGGAGAAAATGGTCGACACCAGCGATGAGTGGATCCAGACGCGCACCGGTATCCGTGAGCGGCACATCGCCGCCGACACGGAAACCACCAGCGACCTCGGCTATCACGCCGCGGTACGTGCGTTGGAAGCGGCCGGTATCGACGCCTCCCAGCTCGACATGATCGTGGTGGGTACCACTACCCCCGATCTGATCTTCCCGTCCACCGCCTGCCTGATCCAGGCCAAGCTCGGTGCGACCGGCTGCCCTGCCTTCGACGTCAACGCCGCCTGTTCGGGCTTTGTGTTCGCGTTGGGCGTGGCCGACAAATTCATTCGTTCCGGTGATGCCCGCCACGTGCTGGTCATCGGTGCGGAAACCCTGACCCGTATCGTCGACTGGAACGACCGCACTACCTGCGTGTTGTTCGGCGATGGCGCGGGCGCCGTAGTGCTCAAGGCCGACGAAGACGCCGGCATCCTGAGCACCCACCTGCATTCGGACGGCAGCAAGAAGGAACTGCTGTGGAACCCGGTGGGCGTCTCGGCCGGTTTCGGCGAAGGCGAGCAGGCCCGCGGCGCGATCCTGATGAAGGGCAATGACGTGTTCAAGTACGCCGTCAAGGCGCTGGACTCGGTCGTGGACGAAACCCTGGACGCCAACGGCCTGACCAAGGCCGACCTGGACTGGCTGATCCCGCACCAGGCCAACCTGCGCATCATCGAGGCCACCGCCAAGCGGCTGGACATGTCGATGGACCAGGTCGTGGTCACGGTGGACAAGCACGGCAACACCTCCTCGGCCTCGGTGCCGATGGCACTGGACGTGGCCGTTCGCTCCGGCAGGGTGCAGCGCGGCCAGCTGCTGCTGCTGGAAGCCTTCGGTGGCGGCTTCACCTGGGGTTCGGCGTTGCTGCGTTATTAATGCGTTAATTGGTTCAAGGCAAACGGCCCCGATGGGGCCGTTTTGCATTCCTGGAGGTGTGTCATGGTCGAACCCATCGTCATCGAGGGCCAGCCCGCCTGGTTGAAGCAGTACGGCGAAAGCAGCCGCGCAGTCGCGCTGGGCCTGCTCAATTTCGTGGCCAACCGCTTTCAGCTGGATGCCCTTCGCCCACCGCCGCACCGGGGCGGTGACGCCGCCCGCGAAACCGAAGCGCGCCGCCTGGCCGAACTCCAGGCCCAAGGTGTCAACGTGCCGCACGTGATCGGCAGCGGCCATGCCTCGTTGGTACTGGGCGACAACGGCAGCTCCTTCAATACCTGTCTGCGCCAAGCCGACGACGCCGGCCGCGACGCACTGGTGTCGGCGGCCATGCAGGCCATCGTGGCCGCGCATACCAAAGGGGCCTATTTCGGTCAGCCGCTGCCGCGCAACCTGACCTGGGACGGCAACGCCATCGGCTTCATCGATTTCGAGGAAGACCCGCTGGAAGTGATGGGCCTGGCCCAGGCCCAGGCCCGTGACTGGCTGATGTTCGGCTATGGTGTTGCCAAATATTACGAACACCGCCCGGAGCAGTTGCAGGCGCTGATGGCGGCGGCCATGGACGGCGAAGACGCCCCGGTGCTGGCGCATGCGCACGCGGTGTCGGGCCGGCTGCAGCGGTTGGCCCGCTACAGCATGAAGATGGGGCGCTCGGCGCGCGCGCTGGCGCGCGCCATCCTGATCGTGCACGGGGCCACCACGCTAGGCATGTTGATGCTGATGGCGATCTGCTTCGATTTCTTCAGCGATGGCGATCTGGATATTCTGCAGCTGTTTGTTTGACCCCTTCAATACGCGCCAGTACAGACGAAGCGCGGTATTCCCCCTTATCATTCGCCGTTCGATTTTTGCAGGCGGATCTCCGCGTGACCGATTCCAATCTCGCTTTCGTGTTCCCCGGCCAGGGCTCCCAGTCGCTGGGCATGCTGGCTGAACTGGCTGAACTGCACCCGCAGGTGCGTGACGCCTTCACCGAAGCCTCCGATGGCGCCGGCGTGGACCTGTGGGCGCTGTCGCAGGGCGGCCCGGAAGAGATGCTCAACCGCACCGAATACACCCAGCCGGCCCTGCTGGCGGCCAGCATCGGCGTATGGCGCGCGTGGAAGGCCGTGCACGGCGCCCAGCCGGCCGTGCTGGCGGGCCACAGCCTGGGCGAGTACACCGCCCTGGTGGCGGCCGGGGCCCTGTCGCTGCGCGACGGTGCCCATCTGGTACGCCTGCGTGGCCAGCTGATGCAGGACGCCGCCCCCACGGGCGTCGGGGCCATGGCCGCCGTGCTCGGCGCCGACGATGCCGTGGTGAAGGACGTCTGTGAACAGGCCTCCGGCAGCCAGGTGGTGGTACCGGCCAACTACAACTCGCCCGGCCAGATCGTCATCGGGGGCGATGCCGCCGCCGTCGACCGCGCCCTGGCCCTGCTCGCCGAACAGGGCGTGCGCAAGGCCGTGAAGCTGGCTGTCAGCGTGCCCTCGCACACCCCGCTCATGCGCGAAGCCGCCAACCGCCTGGCCGAAACCATGGCGGGTCTGGATTGGCGCGTGCCGACCCTGCCGGTGGTGCAGAACGTGGATGCGCGCGTGCATGACGGCATCGATGCCATCCGCAGCGCCCTGGTCCAGCAGCTGTACCTGCCGGTGCAGTGGACCGGCTGCGTCCAGGCGCTGGCCAGCCGTGGTGTCACCCGCGTGGCCGAATGCGGCCCGGGCAAGGTGCTCAGCGGATTGATCAAGCGCATCGACAAGAGCCTGGATGCGCGCACACTGTCCACGCCCGCCGAATTCGAGACTGCCCGCGAGACCTGGGCCGCCTGATGACCTTCGATCGCGTTCGCCACGTGCCGGCCCCCGGGCCGGCACTGCGGACCGGTCCCGTTTGAGGAAACTGAGCATGAGCAAGCCCCTTCAGGGTGAAATCGCACTGGTGACCGGCGCCAGCCGTGGCATCGGTGCCGCGATCGCCGAGGCACTGGCCGCGCAGGGCGCGACCGTCATCGGTACCGCCACCACCGAATCCGGTGCGGCTGCCATTGGCGAACGCCTGGCTGCCGTGGGCGGCCATGGCCGCGCGCTGAACGTGACCGACCCGGCCGCGCTCGAGGCCGTGCTGGACGGCATCGCCAAGGAGTTCGGAGCCATCACCGTCCTGGTCAACAACGCCGGCATCACCCGCGACAACCTGCTGCTGCGCATGAAGGAAGAGGACTGGCAGGCCATCCTCGACACCAACCTGACCAGCGTCTACCGCACTTCCAAGGCCGTCATCCGCGGCATGATGAAGGCGCGCAAGGGTCGGATC
Organism: Stenotrophomonas sp. AB1(2024); assembly: GCF_037482345.1. NCBI lineage: Bacteria > Pseudomonadati > Pseudomonadota > Gammaproteobacteria > Lysobacterales > Lysobacteraceae > Stenotrophomonas > Stenotrophomonas sp. AB1(2024). The sequence continues at coordinate 1,029,016 of NZ_JBBHKO020000001.1, read as the reverse complement.
ATCAACATTGCCTCGGTGATCGGCGTTACCGGCAATGCCGGCCAGGCCAATTACGCCGCGGCCAAGGCCGGCATCATTGCCTTCTCCAAGTCGCTGGCCAAGGAAATCGGCTCGCGCGGCATCACCGTCAACGTGGTGGCGCCGGGCTTCATCGACACCGACATGACCAAGGCCCTGCCCGAAGAACAGCGCACCGGCCTGGTCAAGTCCATCGCCCTGGAGCGCCTGGGCGAGCCTTCCGACATCGCCAACGCGGTGGCGTTCCTGGCCGGTCCCTCGGCCAGCTACATCACCGGCGAAACCCTCCATGTGAACGGCGGCATGTACATGCCGTAAGCATGTGGTGCAGGGAATGCACCGCAAGTGGTTGATCCAAATGGAGTTTTGCAGTCCTGCAAGGCGCCTGCGGTTTCCACTACACTATCCAACGGCCATCGCCATATGATGGCGTCACTTTTTGAACCACTACTCCATCTGGAGCGATATCCAATGAGCACCATCGAAGAACGCGTCAAGAAAATCGTCGTCGAACAGCTTGGCGTCAAGGAAGAAGAAGTCACCAACGGCGCATCGTTCGTCGATGACCTGGGCGCCGACTCCCTGGACACCGTTGAGCTGGTGATGGCGCTGGAAGAAGAATTCGAGTGCGAGATCCCGGACGAAGAAGCCGAGAAAATCAGCACCGTCCAGGCTGCAATCGACTACGTCACCTCTCACGTCAAGGCGTGATGTCAGGCGGCTTGCGCGCGGGTGTGGCCAACGCCGCCACCGCGTGCAGCAAACCCATGGGGCCGCGCTTGCGGCCCTGTGCTTTTGAGCGTTACACCGCGTCAACCCCGCAACACCCGGGTCAGGAGAATCTGCAATGAAACGTCGCGTCGTCGTTACCGGCATGGGCATGGTCTCGCCGTTGGGCAATGATATGGCCACCAGTTGGAAGGGCATCACCGAAGGCCGTTCCGGCATCGGCCCGCTGACCAATGTTTCGCAGGCTTACCTGGACCGTTTCACCACCAAGATCGCAGGTGAGGTCAGGGACTTCGACATCACCGCCGACAATGAACAGTTCGGCAAATTCCGGGTCAGTGGCAAGGATGCCAGGAAGATGGATCCGTTCATTCATTACGGCCTCGGTGCCGCCTTCATGGCCTTGAACGATTCGGGCCTGGAGATCACCGACGGCAATGCCGAACGCATCGGCGCCATCGTGGGCGCGGGCATCGGCGGCCTGCTGGGCATCGAGGAACAGACCATCGAGTTCCACGAGGGCAAGAAGATCTCGCCCTTCTACGTGCCCAAGACCATCATCAACATGCTGCCCGGCCAGCTGAGCATCATCACCGGTTTGAAGGGCCCGTCGTTCTCGGCGGTGTCGGCCTGCGCCACCTCCAACCATTCCATCGGCACCGCCATGCGCATGATCCAGTACGGCGACGCGGACGTGATGGTGGTGGGCGGTGCCGAGCGCGGCTCTTCGCCGACCGCACTGGGCGGCTTCTGCGCCATGAAGGCCATGAGCACCCGCAACGACGCCCCGGGCGAAGCATCGCGCCCGTGGGACAAGGAGCGCGACGGGTTCGTGCTCGGTGACGGTGCCGGCATCCTGATCCTGGAAGAATACGAACACGCCAAGGCACGCGGCGCGCGCATCTACGCCGAGCTTGCCGGCTTCGGCGCCAGCTCGGACGCGTACCACATGACGGCCCCGAGCGAGAACGGCGAAGGTGCAGCCCGCTGCATGACCATGGCCCTCAAGGACGCCGGCGTCAGCCCGGACCAGGTGGGTTACCTCAACGCGCACGGCACCTCCACGCCGCTGGGCGACCTGGGCGAAACCATGGCCATGAAGACCGCCTTCGGCGACCACGCCTACAAGATGATGGTCAGCTCCACCAAGTCGATGACCGGCCACCTGCTCGGCGCGGCCGGCGGCGTGGAAGCCATCTTCTCGGTGCTGGCGCTGCGCGACAACATCATTCCGCCCACCATCAACCTGCACGAAGCGGGCGAGGGCTGCGACCTGGATTACGTGCCCAACACCGCACGCGAGGCCAAGGTGGATGTGGTGATGTCCAACGGCTTCGGCTTCGGCGGCACCAACGGCACGCTGGTGTTCAAGCGCGTCTGAGTTCCACGCCGCGACAGACGTCAACCAAGGCCGCCCACCGGGCGGCCTTGGCACATCTGCGCAATGTGCGTGATTTCATCGCCCGCGACACCCGGTAGCGCCGGCCGTTGGCCGGCCCTCACAATGTTCCCCCGGCCCTGGCCGGCCCAGACCCCTGCCGGTATCCCGATGTTCCAGACCCGCCTGCTACCCGCCACCACCGACCTGCTCGCGCTCCAGCGCCTGGCACCGCAGCGTTACCCGCTGCTGATGGAATCCACCGCCTCGGGCACCGCCCAGGGCCGCTGGGACCTGCTGCTGATGGGCAACGGTGAATCACTGGCGCTGCATGCCGATGGCGTCGTGCGCGACCACAGCGGCGCTGCGCATGAAGGCCGCTTTCTGGACGTGCTTGACGCGCACTGGCACGCACTTCGGTTGCCGCGTGAGGGCACGCCTGATTCGCCTTCGCCAGTTCCTGGCGCAGGGCCCGGCCTGCCGTTCCGTGGCGGCTGGGCGCTGATGCTCGACTACGAACTGGCCGGCCAGATCGAAACCGTGCTCGCCCTGCCGGCACGCGCCGACGGCCTGCCCAGCGCGTTCGCGCTGCGCTGCCCGGCCGCGGTGCTGCACGACCGCCTACTGGACCAGTTCCACGCCGTGTGCGAGACCGGGCACGCCGCTCAGCTCGATACGCTCCTGCAGGACCTGGAAGCCACAGCCACGCTGCCGCCGCTGCCGCAGTGGCAGCCACCAGCCGAGATGGAAGAAGACGCGCCCACGCGCTTCACCGACGGCGTGGGCAAGGTCATCGACTATCTGCGTGCCGGCGACGTGTTCCAGGTGAACCTTTCGCGACGGTGGGTCGCGCACTTCGATGGTGCGCTCGCACCGCAGGCACTGTACGCCCAGCTGCGCGTGGCCAACCCGGCCCCGTTCGCCGGCCTGTTCATCGCGCAGGGCAGGGCGGTGGTGAGTTCTTCGCCGGAGCGCCTGGTGTCGGTGCATGGCGACGACGTGCAGACCCGCCCCATCGCCGGCACCCGGCCGCGCTTTGCTGGCGACGACGATGCCGAGCGCATCCGCGAACTGGTGGGCCACCCCAAGGAGCGCGCTGAGCACGTGATGCTGATCGACCTGGAGCGCAACGACCTGGGCCGCATCTGCACCGCCGGCAGCGTCGAAGTGGACGAACTGATGAGCGTGGAAAGCTACGCGCACGTGCACCACATCGTGAGCAACGTGCGTGGCCGCCTGCGCCCGGGCGTGAGCCCCGGCCAGGTGATTGCCGCCACCTTCCCCGGCGGCACCATCACCGGCTGCCCGAAGGTGCGCTGCATGCAGATCATCGCCGAACTCGAACAGACCGCCCGCGGCGCCTACACCGGCGCGTTCGGCTGGCTGAACCGCGACGGCGACCTGGACCTGAACATCCTCATCCGCACCGCCGAAGTGGCCGGCAGCCAGGCCGCCTTCCGCACTGGCGCCGGCATCGTCGTGGATTCGGACCCGGTCAAGGAACTGGACGAAACCCGCGCCAAGGCCCGTGGCCTGATGCGCGCCCTGGGTCGCCACGACTGACGTAAGTGTGCGTGCATCACCCGCACGGTATCCTGTAAAGGAAAACACCCGGTAGCGCCGGCCGTTGTCCGGCCCACCGGATGCATCAACAACTGTGAGGTGACCATGGCGGGTGCGAAACGGGGTTGTCTGGCCATACTGACGGTGCTGCTGCTCGGCGCACTGCTGCTGGCCGCCGCAGGCGCATGGTTCTGGCACAGCCAGAGCGGCTTCGCCGACACGCCCATCAGCCCCGACCAGCCCAGCGTCGTCATCGCCCCGGGCGATGGCCTGCAAACCGTCGTGCGCAAGCTGCGCGACGCCGGCGTGGATGAAGGCAACGACACCCAGTGGCAACTGCTGGCGCGCCAGCTCGACGCTGCCGGCAAGCTCAAGGTGGGCGAATACGCGCTGGATGCCACGCTCACCCCGCGCGAACTGCTCACCCGCATGCGCCAGGGCCGCACCCTGCAACACCGCGTGACGATCGTCGAAGGCTGGAACATCCGCCAGCTGCGCGCCGCGCTCAAACGCGCCGATCCGCTCATCCACAAGACCGACGCACTGGACGACGCCGCGCTGATGAAGACGCTTGGCTTCCCCGGCCAGCACCCGGAAGGGCGCTTCCTGCCCGAAACCTACGTCTACCAGCGGGGCGACACCGACCTGGATGTGCTCAAGCGCGCCCATGCCGCCATGGAAAAGGAACTGGCCGCGGCCTGGGAAAGCCGCGTTGACGAGCTGCCGCTGAATTCGCCCTACGAACTGCTGATCCTGGCGTCCATCATCGAAAAAGAAACCGCACTGCCCAGCGAACGGCCGCAGATTGCGGGTGTGTTCGCACGCCGCCTGAAAATGGGCATGCGCCTGCAGACCGACCCCACCGTCATCTACGGCATTGGCAGCAGCTACGACGGCAACATCCGCAAGCGCGACCTCATCACCGATACGCCCTACAACACTTACACGCGTGCCGGGCTCCCCCCGACCCCTATCGCCATGCCGGGCCGCGACGCCCTGCAGGCCGCCGCACGCCCCGCCGGAGGCGATGCCCTGTACTTCGTGGCCGTGGGCGATGGCAGTGGCGCGCACGTGTTCTCGGCCACCTACACCGACCACAACGCTGCGGTGGCCCGTTACCTGCAGCAGCTGCGCCAGCAGCGCAGCAGCCAGGCGACCCCGCAATGAGCCACGCACTGCGCCGCCACCCGCGGTTCATCAGCCTGGAAGGCGGCGAGGGCGCCGGCAAGACCACCGCCCTCAACGCCATCCGCAGCGCCCTGCAGGCGCAGGGCCATGAGGTTGTGCTCACCCGCGAACCCGGCGGCACCCCGCTGGCCGAACGCATCCGTGCGCTGGTGCTGACCCCGGATGCGGACATCGCCAACGAGCCGCTCAGCGCCGAAGCCGAACTGCTGCTGGTGTTCGCCGCCCGTGCCCAGCACGTGCGCCAGGTGATCGAACCGGCCCTGTGCCGGGGCTGCTACGTGCTCAGCGACCGCTTCACCGATTCCAGCTACGCCTACCAGGGCGGCGGCCGTGGCCTGGAGCCGGCGTGGATCGCCGACCTGGAACGCCGGGCCGTGGGCCTGCTGCCCGGCCTGACCCTGCTGCTGGACGTGGACGTGACCATAGGGCGCGCCCGCGCCAACGGCCGCGACCTGTGGCCGGACCGCATCGAAAGCGAGCAGGACGATTTCTTCCAGCGCGTGCGCGCGGTCTTCCGTGAGCGCGCCACCCAGGATCCCACGCGTTTCCGCCTCATCGACGCCAGCCAGGACCAGGCCGGCGTGGCCGCCCAGGTGGTGGCCGCCATCGAGGCATGGCTGGCGCAGGAGCAGGGCAATGACTGACGCGTTTTCCCCCTGGCAGCAGCGCGCCTACGACCAGACCATCGCCGCGCTCGATGCCGGCCGGCTCGGCCACGGCCTGCTGATCTGCGGCCCGGCCGGGCTGGGCAAGCGCGAGGTGGCGCTGCGCATGGCCACCCACGTGCTGACCCGGGGCGAGCCGGCCGCTGCCAAGCGCAGCGCCCAGCTGATCGCCGCCGGCACCCACCCGGACCTGCAACTGGTCTCGTTCATTCCAAACAAGTCCGGCGACAAGCTGCGCACCGAGATCGTCATCGAACAGGTGCGCGAGATATCCCAGAAGCTCTCGCTCACCCCGCAGTACGGCATCGCCCAGGTAGTGGTGGTGGACCCGGCCGACGCCATCAACCGCGCCGCCTGCAACGCCCTGCTCAAGACCCTGGAAGAACCGCAGCCCGGTCGCTACCTGTGGCTGATCAGCAGTGACCCGGCGCGCCTGCCGGCCACCGTGCGCAGCCGCTGCCAGCGCCTGGAATTCAAGCTGCCGCCGCGCGAGGAAAGCCTGGCCTGGCTGCAGGCCCAAGGCCACAGCGAGGCCAGCGCCCGCGAAGCCCTGGACGCTGCCCGCGGCCACCCCGGGCTGGCCGACGACTGGCTGCGCAACGACGGCCTGGCCCTGCGCCGGCAGGTCGCCAGCGACCTGGAAGCGCTGGTGGCCGGGCGCTCGGGCGCGGTGGAACTGGCCCAGCGCTGGACCGCTGACGACCACGCCGCCCTGCGCCTGCGCCATGCCGCCGACCTGGCGCTGGCCCAGGCCACCGGGGGCGGCTTGACCGATCCCGAGCGATTGCACAAGCTGGGCGCCTGGTTCGACGCCGCCAACCGTACCCGCGATCTGTTGCGCACCACCGTGCGCGCCGACCTGGCGGTGGTGGAATTGTTGTTGGCCTGGAACAAGGTCAACGAGCGGCACGCAAAGGGGAATAGAGCATGAGCGCCACCAACGCCCGCCAGGGCATCCTGTCGCTGGCCGTCAAGGACAAAGCGGCGCTGTACAGCGCGTACATGCCGTTCGTGAAGAACGGCGGCATCTTCGTGCCCACGCCCAAGCGCTACTTCCTGGGCGATGAAGTGTTCCTGCTGCTGAGCCTGCCCGATTCCAGCGAGCGCCTGCCGGTGGCCGGCAAGGTGGTCTGGGTGACCCCGGCCGGTGCCCAGGGCAACCGCGCGGCGGGCATCGGCGTGCAGCTGGCCGACGGCCAGGAAGGCGAGAACGTCCGCAACAGGATCGAGACCGCGCTGGCCGGCACCCTGAACTCGGACAAGCCCACGCACACGATGTGAAGAAATTCACGAAAACCCGTTGACGCCAAATTTCGCCGCCCTATAATGAGCGGCTCAGCAGCATCGGGCGGTTAGCTCAGCGGTAGAGCATTGCCTTCACACGGCAAGGGTCACAAGTTCGAACCTTGTACCGCCCACCATGATTCAGTCGAAGAAGCCTCCGGAAACGGGGGCTTTTTTGTTGTGTCCGTTCCGCCGGTTGGCCAGGACGCTCGGATGAGACGCAGGTCAGTTGCGACGCAACTGTAGGCGGCATCGATGAAATCCGGAAAAGGAGACGAAACAATCGATTTTCCATCTGGTTCGTCCTTCGGCAGGGTGTTTCTTCCGATCTCGAATCATCGCGCCTCAGGGACACGTCATGAACAGCCTCTCCGGTCCGGAAGATGCATACAGAAGTCTGGTCGAAAAGGGTCCAGAGGGGTGGATCTATGGCCTGGTGGCATTTGCCGTCCTGGAGGAGCAGCGGATTGAGTGGATGCGTCACATCGAGTCAAGGTCTGGTTGTCTCCCCAACAGTGAGCAGATTCGGGAATGGTACGAACAGCAGCCTGCTTCTACGCTGATCCGAGCGCGAGGCACCGCCGAGAGCATGCTGGGTGACTATGCCGAAGATCTCGCCAAATCCATGGATGAGAACCACAGAAGGGCAATACTGGACGATGTAATAGTTGCCGAAATTCGATCGAACAATCGGTTCTGGCCCCAGTTTGGCGCCAACGTCGCTGCTGGACTTGTTGGTACGGTCCTGTTTTCAGTTCTTCTTGTATTGATCGTGCTGGTGGCCTTACGTGATCCTTCGCCTGTTGCGATGATCAAGCAGGTTCAGGAGGTCCAGCGTGGCAAATGACAGCATTCTCCAACGCGCGTCGCTGGCGGCCTTCAAGGTGCTCACCGACAGCGCCAACAGCAAGAAGGCGAAGCTGGCCTTGGGCCTGGACTCGTCTCAGCACCGATCAAGCGAAATGATTCGCTCGCCGGCAAAATCTGCTGCATACCGAATCATCAGAGATCCTTCGAAAAGCAAGGCGGCCATGATTGCAGCGGAGCTGGCCCTGACAAGACGTCCGAAGCGGTAGTTTCCGACACGTTTCGTGTGGAGTACTTGATGCTCTTCTTTGTACTCGACGTGCAGTTCGCATGCCGAGGTGTGAACTGCATTCGCCGATCTGTGAGTAGGTGTGGTCGCTTGCGTCATCACTTAGGCTTCGTCAACCAAGATCGTTAGATCCAGAGATACAAACGATTTCCCAGCTTCCGCATCATCCTGCATGGTGTTCTACAGAGCCTAGAAACTCTTGAAATTGCACAATGTTGGACGTTTCTTTGTCGGGAGGGCGGCTAATACAAGACCTTCATGGAAATACGCCCGCCGGTTTGTGCAGTTTCACGGTTTCTAGCCTCCCGACGCCCTTGTCATCTCGACAGGAGCCACACGTGCCGGAGGTCCAACATGTTTTAGATCGCGGGCTCACACGCCCAACGAGTATGAATTGCGCCCCAAGCGCAAACCCTATTCCCGCCCGCCACGCACCTATAGGGTGTGTGCGCATTGGTACGAACCGCAGGATGGGATGGGGCGCTACGAACCCATTCCCTGCCTCAGGCTGAGTGGCCGCTGGTTGCGGGATACCGGCTTCGTGATTGGCGCCAAGGGGGCGGTTGAGGTGAAAGAGGGCTCCATCACCCTCACGGTGATCGAAACGCCCGCGCCGGTTGCTCCGAAGGTTCCCCGCAAGGTGCAGCGTGAGCTGGCCCGCCTTGGGAGGATGTCATGAGCAGGCGCGCACTCATGCGGGCGAAGATGGAAGACACGTTGCGGGCCAACTTCCAGGCTGCTCCAACGGTGAAGGATCACGGCATGAAGCTCAGGGGCAGGACGCGCGGCAGGCTGCGCACGCTGTCGCCGCGCGACATCCCGGTACTGGACGAATTGCCGATCGCACTGGCCCCGCTTGCCGGGCTGGTCACGCAGCGTCCGTCCATGCCCAGCGTCTCAGTCAACCCGTCGCCATACGGAGATGGGCACGCTGCCATCCGCTCTTGGCGGCACGGTGTACCGCAGCTCCGCGCCATCGCGCGTGTACTTGCGTCGCTGGGTCGTGCCTTCCCAGTTGGGGAAAGACGCCCCGTCAATCGAGAACACCAGTTCGCCCGCCCGTTCGTCGATGGCCAGCGCACCGTAGTGGGTGCTGCTGCCCATGACCGCAGCGCGGAATTCGTCGGCGCTGCCATCGGCCTTGCTGTTGCTGCCAAACCGCAGGCGGTCGGACCGGAAGATCTGCAGCGAGTACTGCCCCGTGGCGTCGACCATCAGCGTGCCCTTCGGACGTTCCCCGTAGTCGCGGGTGATCTCGCCGTTGGGCAGCCGCTTGTCGGCGGCCACCAGTATCCAGGTGCCCTGCAGCGGGAAGGGGCGCGGCTGCGCCTGTGCATCGCGTGCACCCAGGCCGGCCAGCAGGGCGAACAGGGCGCCAGTCAGTAACTTCATCAGGTGGGTCCTCATGGCGTGGGTGGATGCGCCAAGCCTGGACCGCTTGAGTCATGCAATAAAGGCATCTATAAGGATATCTGTCATTTCAGAATTGAATGATTGGACATGAGAGCCATGGACGTGGAAGCGGTCAGGGCGTTCCTGCTGGCCGGTGACCTGAAAAGCTTCACCCGGGCCGCAGAGGTGATGGGCACCACGCAGTCGGCGATCAGCCTCAAGCTGCGGCGGCTGGAGGAACAGCTTGGCCGCCGGCTGCTGGAGCGCACCCCGCGTCATGTGCGCCTCTCGGCCGAAGGGCTGGCCTTTCTCGGCGTCGCGCGCGAGCTGGTGTTGTCCCACGACCGCGCGGCGGCGGCCTTCACGACCGAGCCGCGCAGGTTGTCGATCGGGATCAATCAGCAGCTGGTTGGCAGCGAGCTGCCGGTGCTGCTGGGGAAGATGCGCGACCACGACCCCAACCTGCTGGTCGAAATACGCATTGCCGGCACCAATGAGCTCATGCAGGCCCAGCAGCGCGGGGAGCTGGATGCCGTGATGGTGCTGCGCCCTGAAGAAGGGGGCAAGCGTGGCAGGATCGCGTTCCAGGAATCCTTCTCATGGTTTGCGGCGCCGGGTTGGGAACGGTTCGCAGGCCAGCCATTGCCGTTGGCAACGCAGGGCGAGCCATGCCGCATCCGCCTTGAGGCCGTGCGCGCGCTCGACCGTGCAGGCATCGCGTGGCGCGAGGTCTTCATCGGCAAGGGTGCCGCGATCCTGGGTGCCGCCGCCGTGGCAGGCCTGGCGGTGGCCGTACTGGCGCGGCGCGCGGCACCACCCGGCACGGTGGACGTGGGCGGGCCATTCTCGCTGCCGCCGATCCGAGCGCAGGACGTGATGCTCTACAGCAACCTGAGCGACAGACGCACCCGCGAGGCGCTGCGCGTCGTCACCTTGGCTTTCCAGTGAGATGGCGGGCTGCGACCCGCCGGCATGTACTGGCAAATGCCATCCAGGTGCTCGCCCTCAGTGGGATGAAACATAGGTTGCGCCGGGCCACGCCTGCGCAACCGCAAAACTGTCGCGCATGCGCCGCGCTTCCTTCGCAGGTGTCAGCCCGAACAGGCGTTTGAACTCACGGCTGAACTGCGAGCTGCTTTCGAAACCTACCGCGTGGCAGGCGGCAGCGGCGGTCATGCCTTCCCGCACCATCAGCAGGCGTGCCTGGTGCAAACGCGTTGACTTGAGGTACTGCATGGGCGAGGTACAGGTCACGGCCTTGAAGTGACTGTGGAACGATGCTGGGCTCATGCCTGCCGCCTGCGCCAGGCCCGCAACATCCAACGGCTGGGCGTAGGTGGCGTGGATGCGCTGAAGCGCTTTGGCGATCTTTCCGAACCTTCCCTGCAGCGACAGTGCCGAGCGCATGACCGGGCCCTGTGGGCCGGTTAGCACGCGGTAGTACAGTTCGCGAAGCAACTGAGGCCCGAGCAGGGCCGACTCCATCGGGTCGGCAAGCGCCCGGAGCAGGCGCTCCAGCGACATCTGCATGGCCGCGTCCAAGGGGCTGGACAGCATGCTCTGTGGCTGCACCGCGCTTGCGCTGCCGCCTTGGCGATCGATCTCCAACGTCAGTTCGGCTGCAAGTGAAAAGTCCAGGTGCAGGTACAACGCGAGCAGCGGCGCGTCAGCCGATGCATCTGTTTCCATGGTGAAGGGTACGGGCACGGAGACGGCCAGATACTGGTCTGCGTCATACACATAGGTGCGCGGACCGAAGTAACCGCGCTTGCGGCCTTGGCAGACAATCACGATGCCGGGGTCGTAGAGGACCGGTGTCCGTGACAGTGGGCGGTCGGATCGGAGCACGCGGACGCTGGGCAGTGCGGTCGGGTTGTAACCCTCGACCAGCGCCAGTGCCAGCACGAGCGGTGCCAATGGAGGCGGCGCACGGTCCTGAAGGGTAGCGGTTGCGTCGGAGGACTTCATAGGAATAGGCAATTATCGGAGCGGAACGTGGCTTATCGGGGCGGGGTGGCAGAAGTACTGTGCACCCATCCTCATGTTGGAGTATTCCATGACGCACCCCAGGCACCTTTTCATTACCGGCGTGAGCAGCGGTTTCGGCCTTGCGCTGGCCCGCGAAGCCTTGGCTGATGGTCACAGGGTGACAGGCACGTTGCGCCAGGTTGATCGCATCGAGGCGTTCGAGGCGCTGGCGCCCGATCGCGCCCACGCACGCCTGTTGGACGTCACCGACGAGGTGGCCATCGAGAGGGTGGTCCGCGAGGTCGAGGTGGAACGTGGCCCGATCGAGGTACTGGTCAACAACGCCGGGTATGGCCACGAAGGGGTGATGGAGGAATCGCCGCTGGCGGAGATGCGCAAACAGTTCGATGTGAACGTGTTCGGCGCGGTGGCGATGATGCGGGCAGTGCTGCCGGGCATGCGTAGCCGGCGCTCCGGGCGGATCCTCAACATCACCTCGATGGGCGGCATGATCACGATGCCGGGCATCAGCTACTACTGCGGCAGCAAGTTCGCGCTGGAGGGCATCAGCGAAGCGTTGGGCAAGGAAGTGCGCGACCTTGGCATTCATGTCACTGCGGTGGCGCCGGGTTCATTCCGTACCGACTGGGCGGGGCGCTCCATGGTGCGTTCGCCGCGGTCCCTGAGCGACTATGACGCGTTGTTCGGCCCCATTCGTCAGCGTCGGCAGCAGGTCAGTGGAAAACAGCTGGGCGACCCAACGAAGGCCGCGCGCGCCATGCTGGATACCCTGGACAGCGACGCGCCTCCCGCGCATCTGCTGCTCGGCAGTGATGCCCTGACCCTGGTGCGCGAGAAGTATGTTTCCGCGCTGGATGACCTCGTGCGCTGGGAAAGCGTCACGCGCTCCACCGATGGCTGAATCAGTGCTGGCAGTGGCGAGTGCCTCCAGCCTGTGGTTTCATTCGCAGCGCATGGACCTACAGAAGGAACTACTCAACATGGAAAAGCGGGTGTGCTTCGACTTCGAAATCGAGTTCAGCAATGGAGGCGGAATCCAGGGCCAGGAATTCCGGCTTGATATTGACGGCGACGACATCGCCGACGATGCACTTGCCGACTACATCGTTCGGGACATGCGACTGCTGATGGTGGGCACGGTGCGCATCCTCAACAAGCGGATCATCGAAGAGCCGCACAAGCGCCCCGTGGATGCGCTTGACGGAGCGGAATGATGGTGTGGCGTTGCAGTGCAGCGAATGCTGCGGGCGGTCGCTTTCATGGCGATACGCCAGGAACTGGAATGCCGGCCTTGGTGGGCCGAATGGGTGTACTGCTTCTTCTGGCACTCGTTTCTTCGCCAGCTACAGCAGGAAACGCCGTATTTCATGACCACCTGCAGGTGACGCGCGTTGATGGCAGCCTGGTGGACGTGCACGTGCAACGCCCTTCCTCGAAGGGCAAGGTGCCGCTGTTGGTATACATCGACGGCTCCCTCTGCATCCCCTCGACCTACAACGAGAGCGTTGTCTGGTTGCAGGGGAAGAATGAAGGCGCCCACCCCTTTGCGCTGGCCGTGATCGAGAAGCCGGGTCCGACCGTTCCGGCGCTCAACGCCGAGGGCAATATCGAGATCGGGCCGGACTTCAACTGCAGCGAAACGTTCCGTCAGCGCTATTCCATCGATCAGCGTGTGCTCGACCATCTTCGCGTGCTGCAGTACCTGAACCGGCATGCGAGCTGGTGGAATGGCGAGTTGCTGATCTGGGGCTTCTCCGATGGAGGCCACATCGGCGCTCAGCTGGCGGCGTACTACCCGCAGACCAAGGCCGTGGCGCTGGTAGGCGTTGGCGGCGGAACGCCGATGGCTGATTCCATGGAAGCCATGGTGTGCGCCGCGCCTGCGGATACCGCGACATGCCGTGATTCTCTGCGGAGACAGATGGACGAGATCCGCGCCGCGCCGGTGCCGACGCGCGACTGGATGGGGCAATCCAATACCCACACGGCATGGGCCAGTCGTCTGGATGCGGTGGAGGCCAATGTGCTGCGCGACCTGAAGGCGCCGCTGCTGGTCGTGCATGGCGAGCGCGATGGATCAGTGCAGGTAGCGTCCGCACGGATGCTGGCGGAGCTCATGCGGGGCTCGGGCGTGGTATTCCGTTACCGGGAAGTACCGGGCATGCGACATAGCCTGTGGGGAGCGACGACTCCGCAGGAGACTGACGCACTGCACCGGGAGGTGCTCACGTGGCTGACGGGGAGGGACGATGACGCGGCACTGCGTTGAATCGTACAGAGTGCGAGCCGCGGTGCTCGTGGCGACAGCCGTGCTGCTGTTTGTCATGGGGCCTGTCGGCGCTAGCACCCCTGCAGAGACTGCGTTCGACGAATGGTTGGCAGCGTTCAACAGCAATGATGGAGCGGCGCTGCGCAAATTCAATGAGGCGCGCTTTGGCGATGCGGGCCACAATATCGAGTATCTCCTGGACAGCCGTGAAGAGACGGGCGGGCTTGCGATGGTGCGGGTTGAGCGAAATGACGCGACGACGTTCGTTGCACTGACGAAGGAAAGGAATTTTCCTGCGTATCGCCGCGTCACGGTGCAGCTTCAGAAGCCGGGCTCGCCGCTCCTCGACGAGATCTCGCAGGATCCGCTGCGCATGACGCAGGCGGACGCGCTGAAGGCGTTTGATGCATTTGCCGCGCGCCTGGCCGCAGCCGATCGGTTCTCTGGCGTGCTGGTGATCGAACAGGACGGCAAGCGGTTGTACGCAGGGCATTTTGGGCTTGCCGACCGCGAGCAGCAGGTTCCGGTCCGGCTTGATACTCCGTTCCTGTTCGCGTCGCAGGGCAAGATGTTCACGGCCGTCGCGGTGCTGCAACTGATCGGGGCAGGCAAGGTGGGCTTCGATGACCCGATTGGCAGGTACCTGGTCGACTATCCGGACAAGAAGATGGCCAAGGTCACCATTCGGCAGCTCCTGGCGCACCAGGGCGGTGCGGGGGACATGGGGGTCCTGAATCCGGATGAGGGTGAGAACCGGGCCTGGGTTCGCTCGATCGGGGACCTGATCAAACTCAATGGCAGGCGTCCTCCGGAATTCCCGCCGGGATCACGATTCGAGTATTCAAACTACGGTTTCGTCATGCTCGGTGCGCTGGTCGAGAAGGTGAGCGGACAGAGCTATTACGATTATGTCGCCGAGCACATCTTCAAACCGGCGGGCATGAAAGCAACCCGCTATCCAGTTGCAGCGCAGATGGCCACGGTTGCACGGGGCTACACGCAGGGTGAAAGCGGAGCGCTGATACCCAGTGCCGACCAGTTGCCGTGGCGCGGTTCACCGGCAGGGGGTGGGGTTTCAACCGCCGGTGACGAGGTTCGGTTCGTTGAAGCCCTCAGGGCGGGCAAGCTGATCCCGCTTCCGCTGTTGATCGAGGCAACCCGGCAGCAGACGGACTGGTACGGCTATGGCTTCATTTCATCCGGCCCGGCCGAATTCCCGCATTGGGGGCACGGGGGAGGGGCCGCTGGCAACAGCGCGGCCCTGTCGGTGTATCCGTCCAACAACATGACGATGGTGTGCCTGAGCAATCGCGACCCGCCGGTTTGCGATCGGCTGTTGACCAGCCTGCATTACCATCTCGCACCGGCGCGTCCCGCGCCGGCTGGAAAGGATGCTTCCAAACCGAAGGAATGATGTTCCGGTCCGTTGGAGCAGCCGGCCTGCGGCAGATCTAATCGTGCTGCTTCGCTCGGTTCAGCAGCAGCCGCGCCTGCGATTGCCAGCCGCCAATGAACAGGTCCGGCCTGCCATCGCCATCCAGATCGCCATGGGCCATGCTCCAGCTTCGCCCCACGGTGGTAGAAGGAATCACGGCGGCGGTGACGTCGGTGAAGACACCCTTCCCATCGTTCTGCCACGCACGCACTTGCAGCGGCACGAAGCCCGGTACATCGATCGCGCTCACCACCAGATCGGGATGACCATCATGGTTGAAGTCCACCACGGTGCCACCCCAGCTTGAGAAGCGGTGGGCGGGCAGGCGCGCACGGGTTTCGTCCTTGAAGCGGGCGTTGCCCTGGTTGATCAGCAACCGCGTCTGCGGGTCCTTGTCCCAGTCCCGGTTGTTGCTGGTGAGGTTGAAGAACACCAGGTCCAGGCGGCCATCGCCGTTGGCATCAAGGACGTGTACTTCGCGGGTCTCGGTCGGTATCTGTGGGCCCAACCGATCAGTGGCATCGGTGAAGCGGCCGCGGCCGTCGTTCAACAACAGTCGATTGATCGGATCCTGGCTGGCGATGGCCATGTCCAGGTCGCCATCGCCATCCAGATCGGCCAGCACGATGCCCTGTGCCTGCACGTCGATGGAGGGCAGGTGGGTCGTAGTGGCATCGACGAACCAGCCCGGTCGCGCACGGTCATTGAGCCACAGGAAGGGCTGCGCCACCCCGTCCTTGCCCTCGGTGGTGTTGCCCACCACGATGTCGGGCAGGCCGTCGCCATTCACATCGCCGACCGCCACGGCATTGGCCTGGCTGGTGGCGGGCAGGCGTTCACTCACCCGGGTAAACCCACCCTTGCCGTCGCCCAGGAACAGGTTGTGCTGTTCGGTGTCTTCGGCAACGAACACCACATCCATGTGGCCGTCGCCATCGAAGTCGGCCACGCGCACATGCTCGTTGTCGCCGGTGATCGAGCCGAAGGCATCGGGCTTCTGGCTGAGCTTTCCGGTGCCATCGTTGAGGTACAGCCGGTTGGCGCCGTTTTCCACCGCAACCGCGACATCCAGGTCACCATCTCCATCGGCATCCAGCAGGGCCGCATCCAGCGCGTGCAGTTCGGGGTCCGCAGGAACATGCGTCGCGGTCACGTCAGTGAAGACCTTGGCCGCAGGCCCGCTCTGGCCAGCGCAGGCAGCGGGCAAGGCAGCGGAAAGCGCGGTGAGCAGCAGGAACGGGGTGGATCTGGTCATGCTGAAGGACCTCCGGTCAGTCAACCAGCGCCAGCTGCCGTTTGAAACCCGGCCACAGCGCCAGTTTGTGGGTGACATAGGTGATCTTGCGCGTCGCGTCCTTCGAATCCACTTTGATGGACGAGGTCGTTTTGCCCTGTCGCCACAGGCCGAACATCACGATGTCAGCGCCCACCGGGAACGACTGCAGCCATGCGGCGTCGTCGTGCCCGACACTCACTTCGTAGAAGTCCATCTGGTCGGTGACGCCGGTGCGTTGGTACTTGGAGGTGCAGTTCAGGTAGGTGGCGCTGTAGCTGGCGCCGGGCGGCGGCGAGCGGTGCGACCGCACAGTGCCGACCAGCGCCATGGGCAGGTCCGTGGAAGCGGCGCCAAGCCGTTCCCACGCCTCGTCGTAACGGTCCGGCTCGTAGAAGAAGTTGCTCCACTCGATCTTTTTCTTGCCCAGGCGCAGGGTGAGTTGCGCGGCCAGCACGGCGTCGTCGTCACACATGGCACGCAGGGTGAGCAGGTCGGCGACGGTGCGCAGGTAGCTGTCCAGCCGTTGGCCGGTGCCCTGGTACGTGGTTGGGCGCCGGGTTGCCGAGGCGCTCGCGGTAGGCGCCGGTGAGGCGGGCGCTTGATTGCTGCCGCGCTTCAGCCCCTGTTGGAGCAACAGCAGCCGCAGCTCATGTTTACCGTCGTCCAGTGCCTGCAGGAAATCGGGATCGGATCCAGCGGCCAGAATGGTCTGCAGGCGACCCGGGGCATCGTATCGGCACCCACGGATATGCTCCACGCCCTTCTTCAACGCGATGTAGGCCGGCACATGGATGGGCGTGGTGCGGTCGGCCCGGGATCGGGTGTGTTCGGTCACGAACCTGACAGAAACGCCGCATCCGGGACTGTCGCAAAGCAGCGTGGGAAGGGTCTGCTGCGCATCATGGCGCTTCTGCAGGTCCTCAACGCGATGCGGGGTGCCGAACGTTCCCAGGGCCCGGCGCATCTTGATTCCGCGACTCATCTTCGCATTCAGCCCGGATAGGCCGGGAAGCGCTCATCGGGGTGGTGCTTCTTCCACTCGGTATGCGCCACGGTGCCCTCCCACGCAAGGAACGTCCCCGGCACGCGACCGCGGCCGGACCAGGTTTCCTGGGTATGTGGGAGCCAGTAGCGCGGCGGCAGTTCCTTCCGTTCAGGTTTGGCGCGCTTGGCCGGACTGGCCGCACCCTCGCTGTCCAACAGCGCGCGCAGCCTGCGTTGCTGCTCAGGACTGAAATCGGCATAGCTGGCGGTCAGCAGCAGGGTGACGCGTTCATACGCCTCCTTGGTGGCTGCCCGCAGCAGTGCTTGCGGGGAGGAAGAGGCGGATGGCTTGCGGGGCATGTGATTCCAGGAAATGGGGCTGACGGCGGGCACGATAACAAATGCCAGTGTGATCGACCCGCTTTCGACCCGCCATCGTGAGAATCCGTAGTGCCACGCCCTGCGTGGCAGCGCACGATCACATCAGGCGACAGTACCCGGTATGCGAATGCAAACCGGTATGCGATTCACGCTGGCCGTGATGTGGTCGAACATGCGCTGCTGGTCCGGAAGTGATGCTCACTTCCTCGGGGTTACGGCGTAAAGTCCGCCCACGGGACAGGAGACCATGCCGTGAATGCACCTTCATCGCGCCGGGAAAATGTTGTGAGAACCGTGTTCACGGTCATCCTCTGGATGGTCGTCGTGCTTGTATCGGCGGAGTTCCTGCTTGCCGTCTACGGTAACTACCGGCTTGCCGACAGCCCCGCGTATGGTCGCTTCGTGGATCGGCACGGCTGGTTGTGGCTGCACCTGGCCGGCGGGGTGGCCGCCATTGTGACCGGGCCAGTGCAGCTGCTGGCGCGCTGGTGGTGGGAGCGACCGGTACTGCATCGGCAGGTCGGGTACGTCTATTTCGGCGGAATCCTCACCGCCAGTGCGGCGGCGGCTGGATTGATCGCCACTACTCCCGCACCGCTTTCCATCCAGCTTGGCTTTGCGGGTACCGCGCTGGCATGGTTGACCACGGCGCTGTTGGCGATGATTGCGATCCACCGTGGTCGCGTGCAGCGCCACAGGACATGGATGATCCGCAACTACGCGGTGACCCTGGCGCCTGTCCTGTTCCGCTTGATGTTGCCCGTGGCCATTGCTTCGGGGTTCGCGCCGGGCGGTGCGCTCATCTCGTGCCTGCTCTGGGCGAGCTGGCTGCTGCCCCTGGCCCTCATGGAAACATTCCGGCGGCTGGCCCCGGTCTCCCGCGCCAGCCTCCGCAGCACCGACGGCTGAGCGGTGCTCCCCTGGCGTTGCGACTACGGTATGCCCGGCATCAGGGCGAACACGCTGCATGGTGTGACACCAGGTCGGCGATCCGCCTGCCTTCCGCAACCGCCGCGACATAGCCGTCAGGACGAACCAGCACCCACTCGTCCGATTCCAGTCCGTACGCTTGTGCGAAATACCCTTCGCCGTCCCGCAGGTCACCCTTCGGTCCAATGAGGTGCACGTGCAGGTTGGTGCGCGAGGGTGCAGCGGTGCGGTCGGTTGCATGGCCAAGCAGGGTCCAGTGCGTACCGTGAAGCACGTCGAACAGCCGTCGGGGCTGTCCACCTGCGCCCTGCAGGGGGGCATCCGGCGCGCGGTCGCCGGGTACGATGCGTCCCTCGCGTGGTCCGGCCGGCAGCGTAAGCGAAGACGTCCGGTACCCGAGGTCGAGCTGCTGCACCTCACGTCCGCGGCGGTTGTCGCCCCGTTTGGCATGCTCGAGAAGGGTGGTGGCAAGACCGAGCATCGAGGCTGCAATGGGTCTGCGTTCTTCTTCGTAGGTATCGAGCAGCACGTCCGGTGCGCCTTGCAGCACGGACGCCAGCTTCCAGCCCAGGTTGTATGCATCCTGCGCGCTGGTGTTCAGACCCTGGCCGCCGGTAGGCGGATGGGTATGCGCGGCATCGCCGACCAGGAACACGCGGCCGACGCGATAGCGATCAGCCAGGCGTGCATTCATCTGGTACGCGGAGGCCCACCAGACACCTTCGACCGCGAGGTCATCGCGCCCTGTCCGCTCGTGCACCATCGCGGCCAGGCCTTCGATGGACAGATCCACCTCGCCCTCCAACGGCACCGGAGCCTGCAGCTGGAACAGCGCCGTGCCCATGAGTGGGCACAGCGAAATGCGGCGCGCCATGTCGCTCTCGTTGAAGTTGTGCCACGCATCGCGCGGCAAACCCTGCAGCACGATATCGGCGACCACGGCGCGTACGCCAAGCGTCTGGCCGGGGAAAGGAACCTGCAGCGCCTGGCGCACGAAGCTGCGGCCACCGTCGGCACCGACCAGGTAGCGCGTCCTCAGCAGCTGCTCGCCCGCGGGTGTGGCAATGCGGATGCAGACTTCATCGTCATCCTGGTCGAAGCCAATCAACGCGTGACCAAATTCCACTGCGTGCCCCAGTTCGGCCAGCCGGTCGCGCATCACCGCTTCGGTCAGGAACTGCGGGACCATCAGCGGCTGGCGATAAGGCTCGGCCGGGGTGGCCGGTGCACCTTCCAGCACGGCGCTGTCGGTGCAGCTGCCGTCGGCATGGTGGGTGCGCGAGAGGGGGTAGAGACCACCGGTGGCAAACAACCGGTCGACGATGCCCATGTCCTCGAAAATTTCCTGGCTGCGGGGCTGGATGCCCTTGCCGCGGGAGCCATGGAAGGGCTGGTCGCGCTGCTCCAGCAGCCGGAAGGGCACGCCGCGCCGGGCCAGTTCGATGGCCAGGGTCAAGCCGGCGGCACCGGCGCCGCAGATCACTACATCGGGGGTACTACTCATCTCGTCATCTCCAAGTATGTGTAATATGCACTTATCTGGAGGGAATGCTATGCCCACGAAAAAGAGAGTGCAAGATACACATATTTCGGCCGAGATGAAGTCGCTGCACCTGTCCATGGTCAGCCTCGTCAGCGTGATGAACCGTCCGCGCAACGACGAGCGGCTGATCCAGGAAGCAGGGGTCAAGCTGGACCAGGCCCTGTTCCGGCTGCTGGTGGTGATCGAGCGGGTAGGGCCGATCGGGGTGGTGGAACTGGCGGACCGGCTGGGCCGCGACTACACGACCATCAGCCGGCAGGTTGCCAAGCTGGCGACGATGGAGCTGATCACCCGGCAGGGCAACCCGCAGGACCGCCGGATTCGCGAGGCAACCATTGCGCCGAAGGGCAAGGACATGACCGACCGCCTGGATGCTGCGCGCGAACGGATGGGCAGGGCCATCTTCGAAACCTGGGCGCCGCAGGAGGTATCGGACCTGGTACGGCTGATGGCGAAATTCGCCGGCGCCATGGAAGCCGTCGAGCGCGGGCCGCCGGGGTAGAGCCACGCCCTGCGTGGCTGCAGAATGTCCGATTATCCTGTGCAACGAGGCAACCATGGCAGATCCCTACAACAGCGCCGCACGCCCGCCGACCGGGCCCCGTCTTGACGATTCGATGGTGACTACCGCGTTCGAGCTGCCCGGGTACCGGATCGTGCGCAACCTCGGCGTGGTGCGCGGCATCACCGTGCGCTCGCGTTCGATCGTCGGCAATTTCCTGGGCGGTATCCAGACGCTGTTCGGCGGCAACATCACCATCTATACCGAGCTGTGCGAGCAGGCGCGCGGGGAGACCTACCGCGACATGGCCAAGCACGCACGGATGCTGGGGGCCAACGCGATCATCGGAATGCGGTATGACGCTACCGATATCATGACCGGGCTGACCGAGGTGCTGTGCTACGGAACGGCGGTCGTGGTGGAGCCTTTGCGGTGATGTGAGCGGGCGGCCCCAGCGATTGGCCAGCCGATCAGCGAGCGCGTTTCACCCACGCGCGCACCACCAGCCCGATCAGTGCAGCAAAGACCACCCACGACACCACGTCGAACACGCCATCGCCGATCAGCGCGCTGACCAGGCCCAGCACGCTGGCGGCCGCGATCCAGGCTGGCGCCGTGAACGGGCTGTCAGTGGGCGCAGGGGTCTGGCTCATGCAGCACCCCCGGTCTTCTCGGCACGCTCGATCTCGGTCACCCGCGCCTCCGTGCTGCCGCGCTTGAACCACAGGTACAGGCCGCTGACCAGCACTGCGATGGTGAGCAGATCCAGCAGTGCCCAGAGGATCTTCAGCGGCAGCTTGCCGTAGTCGCCGAAGTGCAGCGGCTGGCTGAGCAGCAGCACGCTCATGTAGGTGGGCAGCTGCGGCTGGGCGGTGAGTTCGCCGCTGGTCGCGTCGATCAATACCGGGCGATACAACCGCTCGGTAAGCGGGGTGTTGCCCTGCATGAACACGCCATAGTGGTGGTCGCCGCTGTAGCCGGTGCCGGGGAAGCTGACGAACGCCGGGCGCATGCCCGGTTCGGCGGCGCGCGCGGTGTCCACGGCGGCCTGCAACGAGGCCAGCGTGGTCGGACGCGGCTGGCCGGCGTAGCGCGCGGCGAATTCGCCCAACTGCTGGCTCTGCCAGGCGGTTTCCAGGGGTTTGGCGATGGTGTTGATGGCCCCGGTGATGCCCACCACCAGCGCCCAGCCCAGGGTGACCACACCGATCACGTTGTGCAGGTCCAGCCAGGCCAGCCGGCGGCTGCGTCCGGTGCGCAGGGTGCCGAAGCGCTGGCGGCGCATGAAGGGGCCGTACAGCACCAGGCCGGAGACGATCGCCACCGCGAACAGCAGGCCCATCGCGCCCATGAACAGCATGCCGGGCAGGCCCAGGAACAGGTCGGTGTGCAGGCGGTACAGGAAGTACATCACCCCTTCGTTGAACTGTGGCGCGGGCAGTACTTCACCGCTGTTGGCATCGAGCAGCGCGGTCTTCATCTGCGGCGGCGGCGTACCCGGCTCGGTGCCGGTGTTGACGTAGACGGTATGGCCTTCCCAGTCCCAGCCCACGAACAACGGCACGTTGCCGGGGTACTGCGCCACGGCGGTGCGAACCTGCGCATCCAGGTTGCGGTGCGCGGCTTCCGGTTGCGGGTTGTCTACGTGCGGTTCGCTGAGATGGGCGATTTCCTCGCCGAACACCAGCGGCAGGCCGGTGATGCACAACAGCAGCAGGAACAGCGTGCAGACCAGGCTGGTCCACTTGTGGACCAGGAACCAGGCTTTGAGGGTGGTGCGTTGCATTGGGTTCTCTGGCGGCGGCTGGAGAAAGCTTGCCGGGCAGAGCCCGGCGCTACGGTTCTTTTTGCCGGGCAGAGCCCGGCACTACGGCGTAGAGCCGGGCTCTGCCCGGCTGACGATCAGAAGCGGTAACTGATGGTGCCGGTCACCATGCGCGGGTTGCCGGTGAAGCAGTCGCCGAAGTTGCGGCAGGGGGCGAAGTACTTCTTGTCGCTCAGGTTGGTGATGTTCAGCGCCATCGTCCAATCGGTGACCTGTACTTCAGCCAGGGCGTCCACCAGCGTGTAGCTGGGGGTGCGGATGAAGCCGCCGTAACCCAGCGACTGGGTGTTGCCCACGTAACGGCCGCCGATGCCCAGGCGCAGGCGCGCATCGTCGACCAGGTTGAAGGCTTTGCCCAGCCACACCGACGCCAGCTCCTGCGGGGTGTCGTTGAGGCGCTGGTTCACTTCCATGGCGAAGTTGCTCTTGGTCACTTCGGCCTTGTTGCGCGAATACGCCGCAGTGAGGGTGATGTCGTGCGCGAACTGGAACTGGCCCTCCAGTTCCACGCCCTTCGATTCGATTTCACCGGTCTGGATCACGTTCAACACGTTGTCCGGATCGTTGGTCTGGCGGTTGGTCTCGGTGATGCGGTAGGCCGCCAGGGTGACCAGCATGTTCGGCGCCGGCTGCCATTTGATGCCGCCTTCCCACTGGTCGCCCTGCATCGGCTTGAACGCACGGCCGTACAGGTCCTGGCCGGTGACCGGCAGGAACGATTCGCTGTAGCTGATGTACGGCGACACGCCCGCCCCGATCTCGCCGATCAGGCCGGCGCGGTAGGTGGTGGCGTTGTCGGTCTGGCTGGGCAGGCCTTCGGTCTTGCTGCGCGCGTGGTCGCGACGTGCGCCGAGCACCAGCGAGACGCGGTCGGCCCAGCGGATCTGGTCCTGCAGGTACACGCCCAGCTGGGTGGTCTGCTGGTCGGGCAGGCGGTCCCAGCCGTTGATGGTCACGCCGGTGGAGATCGGGTTGTAGATGTCGATCGGGGTCGGGGTGGCATCCAGGTTGTAGGACTTCTCGCGGTAGTCGCTGTAGTCCACGCCGGCCAGCAGCAGGTGCTGGAACGCGCCGGTGGCGAAGTCGAACTGCACGGCGTTGTCGCTGGTCAGCGACCGCACGTCGGGGCGCACGCCGTAAGCGTTGCGGTTGAGCACGCGCTTGTCGGCATCGATGAACGGGTCCAGCGGATTGGAATAGGTGTCCGGGTACAGTTCGCGGAACTCGGTCCTGCCATCCAGGTAACGCACCGCAGAACGCAGGCTGATGGAGTCGCTGAAGCGGTGGTCGAACAGCGCGGTCACGCTGTACACACGCGAATCGAGCTTGTCGAAATCGCGGTCGCCCAGGAACGTCGACGGATCCAGGCGCGGCGACCCGGCCGGCGCGTTCAAGGTCGCCACCACCGGCAGGAACTGCTGGCTGGAGGCGGTTTTGTCGTGCTGGTAGCTGGCCAGCACGGTCAGCGTGCTGCGCTCGCTCTGCCAGCTGATCGACGGCGCCAGGTACACGCGATCATCGTCGATGTAGTCGGTCTGCATGCCCGAATCGCGCACCAGCCCGACGAAACGACCGGCTACCGTGCCCGCCTCGTTCAGGGTGCCGGCCACGTCGCCCTGGATCTGTTTGCGGTCGAAGTTGCCCAGCTGAACGCCCACTTCACCGCCCAGCTCGCCGGAGGTCGGGCGCTTGGTGATGGCATTGATGATGCCGCCGGTGGCGCCGGCGCCGTACAGCACCGAGGACGGGCCGCGCAGCACTTCCACCCGTTCCAGGCCATACACCTCGGTGCGCGCCAGCGGGTTGAAGCCGTAGCTGCGGCGCAGGCCGTCCAGGTACTGCACCGGGTCCAGGCCGCGCACGGTGCTGCCGTCGCTGCGGGTATCCAGGCCGTAGGCATCGGCGGTCACGCCGGCGCTGTAGCGCAGGGTTTCCTGCAGGTTGCGCGCGCCGCGGTCGGTGAACAGCTCGCTGGTGACCACGCTGATCGCCTGCGGGGTCTGCGTGAGCGGGGTATCGGTCTTGGTGGCGGTGCTGGCGCGGTTGGCGACCACGCTGACCGCGTCCAGGGTACGGGCCGTGCTGGTGTCCTGGGCTTGGGCCATCGCCGAGGCCAGCAGAGTGGGAACCAGCAACAGCAAGGGCGAACGGCGGGACAGGACAGGCATGGCAAGGATCCGGGGGCTGAGGGCCCGGATTATCGGGAGATGAGGATGCGAACGCAAATGAATCTCAGGTGCAGGCCCATTGCGGCCTGTTTTCATCCGTCTGCCACATCCCCTGCACGGCCCGTACGCGTCGCCGCTCCTAACGTAGACCGTCCCCACGTCATTCCTGGAGACACGCCATGAACACCCTGCAGACAGCCGCCCGGGCGATGCGCAACGGCCTGGAGGAAATGGCGGCCCTGTTGGTGGGCGAGCGCGCCGGGGACCTGCGCCGGGACGATACTGCCGCCCCCGGGGTCGGCATTCCGATGCCACGCCGATGGCCGCTGCGCCGCGCCCTGCCGCGCGCCCGCAAGGGCATGGCGCCGTGGCAGAAGGTGGGCGCACCGCGCCGCTGAGTGAACCTGAACAGGGAAACTGTCCCCCACACCGCAGTTATGGCTAACTAGCGCCCAGACCAACCGACGGAACGATGTGTGAAGACAGCAGGACGATGGGGGCTGGCCGTATTGATGCTGGTCGCAGCGCTGTGGGTAGCCGGGCTGCTGGCGTATCAACTTCCCGGGCCGGGTTGGTTGAAGGGCGTGGTGCTGGTGGGGTGGGGCACATTCGCGTTGAGCACCGCCGTGGCTGTCGGGCGCGCCCGTGCCGGGCGTTGGCCGGGTCCGTTGTTCGTGGCCGCGCTGGTGGTCTGCGGCGTCTGGTGGCTGCTGCTCAGCCCGCGCCAGGACCGGGTCTGGGCCGATGATGTCGCCCAGCGGCTGAAGGTGGTGGAGTTCGACGGCTCCAAGGTGGTGCTCGACAACGTGCGCAACTTCACCTGGCGCACCGATGACGACCACGACGTGCGCTGGGAGCGCCGCGAATACGATCTGGACCAGCTGCGCTCGGCCGACCTGGTGCTGTCGTACTGGATGGGGCCGATGATCGCGCACACGCTGGTCTCGTTCGGTTTCGCCGACGGCCGCCAGTTGGTGTTCTCGCTGGAGATCCGCAAGGAGCGCGGTGAATCGTTCTCGGCGCTGGGCGGGTTCTTCCGCAAGTTCGAGATGACGCTGGTAGCGGCCGAGGAAACCGACATCGTGCGTGTGCGCAGCAACGTGCGCGGCGAAGATGTGTACCTGTATCGCCTGAAGGGCATGTCCCATGAACAGCTCAAGGGCCTGTTCGTGTCCTACCTGGGCGCGGCGCGAAAGCTGGACGCGGCGCCGGCCTTCTACAACACGCTGACCAGCAACTGCACCACCATCGTGTACGAGTTGGCCAGGCAGATCGCACCGGGCCTGCCGCTGGATTACCGGCTGCTCGCTTCCGGTTACTTTGCCGAGTACGCGCGCGATCTGGGCGTACTTGCCCCGGGCGTGGACTTCGCCACGCTCAAGGCGCGCGGACGCATCACCGATCGCGCGCGCGCGGCCGGCGACGATCCGCACTTTTCGCAGCTGATCCGCGAAGGCGTGCCCGGTATCGACGCGGAGGCGCAGCCGTGAGCCGGTTGATCTGGCGGAGCGTGCCGTTGTTGGCGGCGGTGCTGTTGCTGTTGCTGTCCAGCGGCTGCGCCATGGTCACCATGAAGCAGGTTTCGCCCACCGACTACCTGGCCAGCAAGCGTGGCGACGTGCTCACCTCGGGTAGGTTCAGCATGGCCTCGCAGGAAACGCTGAGCGTGATCGGGCTGGACGTATCGCTGTGCGAGAAGGATGTAGTCGCGTGCGAAAAGACCCTCAAGGACACCCGTGACCTGCCCGAGGAACAGCGCCTGTCGGCGCTGTCCGAGCTGTGGGTGAAGAACGCACTGGCGCTCACTCCCAAACTGAAGGACCGCGACAAGACCCCGATGTCCGACGCGGCGCTGGATGCGTGGCTGGAAGCGGCCCGATATGCCTATGCCTACCTGTTCTTCAGCGGGCGAACGCCGTCGGACCGCGCCTTCGAAGACCGCCAGACCCAGGTGCGCGATTACTACAACTACGCCGCCGAGCAGACCGCCACGGTGGTGTTCAAGCGCAGCCGCGAAAGCGCGCTGGAAGGCGAGGATTACAACGCCGCGGTGGCAGGCGAGCGCTGGACGCTGACCTCGGACTTCGACGAACTGCGCCTGACCAGCATTCCCACCACCATGGTGTCGGCGTCATCCGTGAGCTTTGCCGGCCTGCGCAGCACCTACCGCCGCGATGGCTTTGGTGCCGAGCTGGTGGTGGTGATGGACCCGCCCAAGCTGATCGCGTCGATCAACGGTGAAAAGGCAGAGATTCCGCAGTACAGCGAGATGTCGGCGATCAATGCGACTGCACTGCTGCGCTTCAAGGGCGACACCCTGCAGCAGGTGCTGGACACCACCCAGGTGCTGTTCGACGTGTATTCGCCCGAATCCACCGAAAGCGTGGACCTGCACGGCGAGAAAGTGCCGCTGGCCGGCAACTTCACCGCCGCCTACGGCATGTGGCTGGCCCAGTCCGGCTTCGCCACCCAGTCGTTGCGCACTCTTTTCGGGTTGAGTGAAGGTATCGCCGAGCCGCACATGTACCTGATGCAGCCATGGGACCCGAACCGCCGCATCATCTTCATGCTGCATGGGCTGGGCAGCAGCCCGGAGGCGTGGGTGAACGTGGCCAACGAGATCCTGGGCGATCCCGAACTGCGCAGGCACTTCCAGGTGTGGCAGGTGTACTACCCGACCAACGCGCCGATCGCGCTGAACCGCTACGAGATCGACCAGGCGTTCGACAACACACTCAAGCATTTTGATCCGACGGGAACCTCGCGTGCCTCGAAGGACATGGTGTTCATCGGCCACAGCATGGGCGGTGTATTGGCCCGGCTGCTGGTCACCAGTTCGGGAGAGACGTTGTGGAACCAGCTGCTGGCCAACTACGACCTGAAGGGTGAACGGCTCAAGCGGGTCCAGGCAAAGCTCGGCCCGCTGCTGCACTTTGATGCCGAACCGAACGTGGAGCGGGCGATCTTCATCGCCGCTCCGCACAAAGGCACCGATATCGCGGGCAACCGGGTAGGGCGCCTGATCGGCAAGCTGGTGCGGTTGCCGATCACGATCCTGGGCAAATTCGAGGATGTGTTCCAGGCGCTGCAGCAATCGGAAGTGCAGTCGGCGCAGCCGACCAAGCTGCAGATTCCCAACAGCATCGACAACCTCAAGGCCAGCGACCCATTCGTGAAGGCGGCTGCCGCACTGCCGATCATGCCGGGCCTGAAGTACCACTCGATCATCGCCCAGCGCAAACCCGAGGTGCCGCTGGAGAAGTCCGACGACGGCCTGGTGCCTTATTGGAGCGCGCACCTGCCGGGCGCGGTGTCGGAGAAGGTGATCATTTCCGGCCACAGCGTGCAGGAGACCCCGCAGGCGGTGCTGGAGATAAGGCGGATCCTCAGGGAGGATCTTGAGGAAGTGGCGCCCTGACATTCCGGTCGGGGCGGCACCGCGCAGCCACGCAGGGCGTGGCTCTACACCCGCCGCGCTACCACCACGCTCGCTGCGGCCAACAACAACATGATCGCAAACGTCTGCAGATAGCCCAGCGTCACATCCACCGACAACATCAACGCGAACAGCGATCCGGAAATGGCCAGCGTGGTGGCCACGCCCAGCGCTTCGCTCAGCTGCAGCGCCGAGGTATTGGCCCCCTGCTGCGCCGGCGGCGACAACGACAGCGTCAGCACCGACAGACTGGGGTAGATCAACCCCATCCCCAGCCCGGTCAGCGTCCACCCTGCCAGCGCCAATCCCAGCGGTACGCCCGGCTGGATCGCCAGCGCGGTGCCGATGATGCCGGTGCACATCAACAGCGCGCCCGTGGTGAGCAGCTGGCGGCGCGACAGCCCCTGGCCGCCATGGCCCTGGAACCAAGAGCCGCTGAACCAGCCCAGTGCGCCCAGGCTCAATGCCACCCCGGCCAGCAGCGGGCTCAGGCCGCGCTCACGCTGCAGCAGCAGGGGCAGGAACGCTTCGCAACCGAAGAACGCCGACGCCGCAATGCCGCGCAGCGCGATCACGCTGGGCAGTCCACGGCGCAGGCGCAGGGTGCCGCGCGGCAGCAGCTTCCAGCTGCACAGCGCCAGCAGTGCCACCGCAGGCAGCAGCACCGCCAGCGCCGGCCAGCCTACCTGTTGGCCACCGACGTAAAGCAGCAGCGCGCCCACGGACGCGCCGATGGCCCAGCGAACCACGGTAGCGCTCGAATCGGTGGAGGCAGCCAGTGGCGGCACCGCACGCAGCGCCGGCCGCAGCAGCAGCGCGGCGGGGATGGCCAACAGAGGCACACCCAGAAACACCCAGCGCCACCCGGCGTGCTGCACGATCAGGCCGCTGATGGCCGGGCCGATCAGCGAGGGCACCACCCAGCCGGCGGAGAATGCGGCGAACACACGAGGCCGCAGCGATTCCGGGAACGTGCGCCCGACCAGCACATACAGCGCCACCGAAATCGCGCCCGCGCCCAGCCCCTGCAGCAGCCTGCCGATCACCAGTACCGGCATGTGCTGGGCCAGCCCGGCCACCAGCAGGCCGGCGATGAAGCAGCACAGGCCCAGCCACAGCGGCCGTGCCGGGCCCAGTCGGTCGCTCCAGCGGCCCGCCAACGTCATGCCGATCACGCTGGTGGCCAGCGTGCCGCCGAACGCCAGCGCGTACAGGCGCAGCCCATCCAGCTCATGCGCGACGGTCGGCATGGCCGCAGCCACGGCCAGCGCCTCGAAGGCATGCAGCGAAACCAGCGCGACCATGCCGATGGTGGTGGCGCGGTAACGCGCCGAGAGGATCGACGCGGGCGCGTCGGTGGGGAGTGCAGCTACATCGGAAGACATGCGGATTCCAGGCAACGAAGAAGCGTGGCGCTTGCCGCGCGCCGCGAGGTGCCGCACCATGACATCTTAACCATGGTTGAGGTCAAGCGGTGATCGCGCAGGAGCTGAGTGTAGGCGAGGTGGCACGTCGCAGCGGCGTGGCGGTATCGGCGTTGCACTTCTATGAGCGCAAGGGGTTGATCCACAGCCTGCGCACGGCCGGCAACCAGCGCCGTTTCAGCCGCGACGTGCTGCGCCGGCTGGCGGTGATCCGCGTGGCGCAGCGGGTGGGCATGCCGCTGGAGGCGGTGGCCAATGCATTTGCCGCGTTGCCGGAAAACAAGACGCCCACCCGTGCCGAGTGGGCGAAGATGTCGGCGCTGTGGCGCGGTGAGCTGGACCAGCGCATCGAGGAGTTGTTGCTGCTGCGCGACCAGCTCACCGATTGCATCGGCTGCGGTTGCCTGTCGTTGAAGCGCTGCCGGCTGGCCAACCCGGGCGACGCATTGGGCGCGCAGGGCGACGGCGCGCAGCGGTGGGGGTGATGCACCGCGCGAACGGCAGCCACGCAGGGCGTGGCTCTACGCGTGTTCCAAGTCCGTAGAGCCACGCCCTGCGTGGCTGAACCCGCCCGATTCAATCGTTCGCCGCCGACAACGCCTTGCCACGCCGCGTCGCGGCATCGATGGCGCGCCCCACGATCGCCTCGAAATCTTCGCCCTGGAAGCTCTCGATCGCCGCCTGCGTGGTGCCGTTCGGCGAGGTCACCCGGCGCCGCAGCTCAGCGGGGGCCTCGCCCGACTCATCGAGCATGCGACTGGCGCCCAGCAGGGTCTGCACCACCAGCGTGCGGGCGGCGTCGGCCGGCAGGCCCTGTGCAATGCCCGCAGCTTCCATGGCTTCGGCCAGCAGGAACACGTAGGCCGGTCCGCTGCCGGACACTGCGGTCACTGCATCCATGCGTGTTTCGTCGTCAATCCAGACCGTACGTCCGGCGCTGGACAGCACCTGGTCGGCCTGCGCGCGCTGGGCATCGCTGACTGCGGCCGTGGCGAACAGGCCGGTGACCCCTGCGCCGAGCAACGCCGGGGTGTTGGGCATGGCGCGGACCACAGCCGCCTGGCCACCCAGCCAGCGCACCAGCTGCGCGCTGGTGATGCCGGCGGCAATGGACACCACCAGGGGGGCCTTGGTCCGAGCGCCATCGGCCAGCGCAGCGCAGACATCGCGCAGCACCTGCGGTTTCACCGCCAGCACCCATACCGTGCCCTGGGCGGCGGCCTCGATGGCGCTGGCGTAGGTCTT
Source organism: Stenotrophomonas sp. AB1(2024) (assembly GCF_037482345.1). Lineage (NCBI taxonomy): Bacteria > Pseudomonadati > Pseudomonadota > Gammaproteobacteria > Lysobacterales > Lysobacteraceae > Stenotrophomonas > Stenotrophomonas sp. AB1(2024). Next base: position 998,296 of record NZ_JBBHKO020000001.1, on the reverse strand, counting down.
CACCCCGAATTCGGCAGTGAGCTGGCTGCGCAGCTCGGCGACCGGTTCGGCCACGTGGATCTGCCCGGGGGCGACGCCCTGGCGGATCAGGCCGGCGACCAGACTGCGCGCCATGTTGCCGCCGCCGATGAAGGTGATGGAATCGCTGCTCATGGAATCTCCGGGTAGCGCCGGGCTCTGCCCGGCCGGTGGGTGGCAGCGGGGCAGAGCCCCGCTCTACGTGTTGCGTGCGCCAAACAAGGCGGTGCCGACGCGGACCATGGTTGCCCCATGGGCGATGGCCTCGGGGTAATCGCCGCTCATGCCCATCGAGAGGGTATCGACGTGCGGGTGCTGGGCGGCGAGGTCGACAAACAGCGCGTGCATGCGTTCAAAGGCCCGTGCCCGGCGATCCACTTCCGGCCACGGCGCAGGAATGGCCATCAGCCCGCGCAGGCGCAGGCGTGGTTCGGCAATGATGGCTGCCGCCAGCGCCGGTACGGCATCGGGACTGCAGCCGTGCTTGCTGTCTTCATCGTCGATATTGACCTGGATCAGCACGTTCAACGGCGCCCGGGCGGCCGGCCGGTGCGCGGCAAGTGCGGTGACCAGCTTGGCCCGGTCCACGCTCTGCACCCAGTCGAAACGTTGCGCGGCCAGCTCGGCCTTGTTGGACTGCAGGTGGCCGATCAGGTGCCACTCCAGCCGCAATTCGGCCAACGCATCGATCTTGGCCGCAGCCTCCTGCACGTAGTTCTCGCCAAAGGCACGCTGGCCCTGTGCGGCCAGCGCTGCCACGGCATCGGCCGGCTGGGTCTTAGATACGGCCAGCAGGCGCGGCGTTGGCCGCCCGGCGGCCGTGGCCGCGTTGTGCAGGTTCAGCAGCAGGGTGGACAGGGGCAGGGCGGTCACGGGCAGGGCACTCAAGGGGCAGCTCCACAAAGGGCAGCTTCAGAACAGGATATCCCGGTGGATCAGGGAGGCTATACTGCCGACCGGGGAAAGATCCTTCCAGTCGCAGCAGTCTATGGGGAGTAGCAGCGTATGGATATCGCCGAGCTGTTGGCGTTTTCCGTGAAGAACAAAGCGTCGGACCTTCATCTGTCGGCAGGCTTGCCGCCGATGATCCGCGTGGACGGCGATGTCCGTCGCATCAACATTCCGGCCCTGGACCACAAACAGGTCCACGCGCTCGTTTACGACATCATGTCGGACAAGCAGCGTCGCGATTACGAGGAGTTCCTCGAAGTCGATTTCTCGTTCGAGATTCCCAGTCTGGCGCGCTTCCGCGTCAACGCGTTCAACCAGAACCGTGGCGCCGGTGCGGTGTTCCGTACCATTCCGTCCGAAGTGCTGACGCTGGAGGACCTGAACACGCCGCCGATCTTCCGTGAGCTGATCGACCAGCCGCAGGGCCTGATCCTGGTGACCGGCCCGACCGGTTCGGGCAAGTCGACCACGCTGGCGGCGATGATCGACCACATCAACAAGAATGAGTACGGCCACATCCTCACCGTCGAGGATCCGATCGAATTCGTGCACACCTCGCAGAAGTGCCTGATCAACCAGCGCGAAGTGCACCGCGACACGCACGGCTTCAACGAAGCGCTGCGCTCGGCACTGCGTGAAGACCCGGACATCATCCTGGTGGGCGAACTCCGCGACCTGGAAACCATCCGCCTGGCGTTGACCGCGGCCGAGACCGGCCACCTGGTGTTCGGCACCCTGCACACCAGTTCGGCGGCCAAGACCATCGACCGCATCATCGACGTGTTCCCCGCCGGCGAAAAGCCGATGGTGCGCTCGATGCTGTCCGAGTCGCTGCGCGCGGTGATTTCGCAGGCGCTGCTGAAGAAAGTGGGGGCGGGCGTACCGCTGCGTGGGAAATCATGGTCGGTACCCCGGCCATCCGCAACCTGATCCGCGAGGACAAGGTGGCGCAGATGTACTCGGCGATCCAGACCGGCCAGCAGATGGGCATGATGACGCTCGACCAGCACCTGCAGGACCTGGTCAAGCGCAGCTTGATCACGCGCAACCAGGCCAAGGAATACGCCAAGGACAAGCGCATCTTCGAATGACGGACAAGCCGGGCCCGTCCCGGCGCGTTCCGCTGCGTAACGCCGGGCTGTGCCCGGCTCGACAGATTCGGTAGCGCCGGCCGTTGGCCGGCTCTCGGCAAGGCATCCGGAGCCCACCGCAATGAATACCACCAGCACCACCATCGACTTCACCTCGTTCCTCAAGCTGATGGCGCACCAGAAGGCGTCGGATCTTTTCATCACCGCGGGCATGCCGCCGGCGATCAAGGTCAACGGCAAGATCTCGCCCATCACCCAGACCCCGCTCACGCCGCAACAGAGCCGCGACCTGGTGCTGAACGTGATGACCCCATCACAGCGCGAAGAGTTCGAAAAAACCCACGAGTGCAACTTCGCCATCGGCCTGTCCGGCGTGGGCCGGTTCCGCGTGAGCTGCTTCTACCAGCGCAACCAGGTCGGCATGGTCCTGCGCCGCATCGAGACGCGCATTCCCACCGTGGAAGAGCTGAGCCTGCCGCCGATCATCAAGACGCTGGCGATGACCAAGCGCGGCATCATCCTGTTCGTGGGTGCGACCGGTACCGGTAAATCGACCTCGCTGGCGGCGATGATCGGCTACCGCAACCTGAACTCCACCGGCCACATCATCACCATCGAAGACCCGATCGAATTCGTGCACAAGCACGAAGGCTGCATCATCACCCAGCGCGAGGTCGGCATCGACACCGAAAGCTGGGAGGCGGCACTGAAGAACACGCTGCGCCAGGCGCCGGACGTGATCATGATCGGCGAAGTGCGTACCCGCGAAGGCATGGACCACGCCATCGCCTTCGCCGAAACCGGCCATCTGGTGCTGTGTACCCTGCATGCCAACAACGCCAACCAGGCGATGGACCGCATCATCAACTTCTTCCCGGAAGACCGCCGCAACCAGCTGTTGATGGACCTGTCGCTGAACCTCAAGGGCGTGGTCGCCCAACAGCTGGTGCCCTCGCCGGATGGCAAGTCGCGCAAGGTGGCGATGGAAATCATGCTGGGCACGCCGCTGGTGCAGGATTACATCCGCGACGGCGAGATCCACAAGCTCAAGGAAGTGATGAAGGAGTCGGTGCAGCTGGGCATGCGCACCTTCGACCAGAGCCTGTTCGAGCTCTACCAGGCCGGCGAGATCAGCTACGAAGACGCGCTGCGTTACGCCGACTCGCAGAACGAAGTGCGCCTGCGCATCAAGCTGTCGCAGGGCGGCGACGCACGCACGCTGTCGCAGGGCCTGGACGGGGTGGAGATTTCCGAGGTTCGTTGAACCTGCGGAAGCGGAACCAGGGCGCGTACGGTGCAATGCCGGCGCGCCTTTGTCGTAAGTGGTGCTTCAAGGGGCCGGCACCGCGCCGGTAGCACTGAACTGTAGAGAATGCATATGGAACTGCATGATCCGTACCGCGCGCCGGCGACCATCCCGGCACCACCTGCATTGCCTCGCGCCCTGCCTGAGGTGCGTGCCCAATCACAGGCCGACTCCGACGCGGCCGAGTACTACTCGCCCTCCACCCTGAAAATGGTGCTGCTCTCACCGACCACGTTCGGGCTCTACCCGCTGTACTGGTTCTGGCGGAACTGGCAGGCGATCAAGCGTGAAACGGGAGGAAGCCAGTGGACTTGGGCGCGCGCGCTGTTCTCGCCGATCTGGGCGTACTTCTGCTTCAGCGACCTGCGCAGCGCGGCCTGCAACCGTCGTCGCGACCTGGCGTTCGACCCGGCGCTGCTGGCAGTAGCCTACTTCCTGCTCAACCTCTCCACCCGGCTGCCCAATGTCGGGTGGTTGCTTGGCTTGTTCATCTTCGTACCGCTGCTGCCGGTCAACAGCCTGCTGCGTCGCTACCACCAGGATGAGCGGGTGGACATGGAGCGCATGGACCGGTTCAACATCTGGCACATCCTGGTGGTGGTGGCCGGGGGGCTGTTCCTGCTGCTGCTCTTCATCGCCATGGCGGTCACGCCGGACCGGTAACAGGATGGCGCCGCCGTCAGGCGGCGCCATTCATGAAATCTGCTCATGACCAACAGCGCTCCGGCCTGTGCAATCGGCACGGACCTCTGGCGTATCGTGGGGGTCCCCACTGGAAGGAGCACCCCATGCAGACACGAATCCTTGGCAACAGCGGCCTGCGCGTTTCCGCGCTTGGGCTGGGCTGCATGGGGCTGAGCCATGCCTATGGCACCGCCCCCGAGGTGAGCACCGGCGTCGCGCTGCTGCACGCGGCGGTGGAACGGGGCGTGACCTTCTTCGACACCGCCGAGGTGTATGGCCCGTTCCGCAACGAGGAATTGCTGGGGCAGGCACTGGCGCCCTACCGCGACCAGGTGGTCATCGCGACCAAGTTTGGTTTCAAGGGCGCCAACGCCGATGCCGGTCTGGACAGTCGCCCGGAGAACATCCGTGCGGTATGCGAAGCCAGCCTGCAGCGGCTCAGGACCGACCGCATCGACCTGTTCTACCAGCACCGGGTCGACCCGAACGTGCCGATCGAGGAGGTCGCCGGCACCGTCAAGGACCTGATTGCCGAAGGCAAAGTAAAGCATTTCGGCCTGTCCGAAGCCGGCGAAGACAGCATCCGCCGCGCGCATGCGGTGCAGCCGGTGGCGGCGCTGCAGAGCGAGTATTCGCTGTGGTGGCGTGAGCCTGAGCAGAGCGTGCTGCCGGTGCTGGAAGAGCTGGGCATCGGCTTTGTGCCGTTCAGCCCGCTTGGTCGCGGTTTCCTGACCGGGGCGATCACCGCCGATACCGAGTTCGCCGCCAACGATTTCCGCAGCTCGCTGCCGCGCTTTGCGGTGGAGGCGCGCCGCGCCAACCAGGCCCTCGTGGACGCCATTGGTGCGATCGCCGCCGCGCGCCAGGCCACCCCGGCCCAGGTTGCACTGGCCTGGCTGCTGGCGCGCAGGCCGTGGATTGTGCCGATTCCGGGCACCACCAAGCTGCATCGGCTGGAGGAAAACCTGGCTGCGGTGGATCTGACCCTGCACGAGGCCGACCTGCAGCAGATCGCGGCGGCGCTGGACGGCATCGCCATCATGGGCGACCGCTACAACGCTGAGCGGCAGAAGCAGGTCACCCGCTGACGTTCAAGGCGCACGACCAACGGTCGTGCGCTACCGCTTGACCGGTAGGTGCCCACCGTTGGTGGGTACGGATGTCGATTTCCTCCGCTGACCAACGTCGTACCGGGTGAACCCCTCTGCAAGGAACAGGTCATGAGCGACACCACCCCGGTCAAAGGCCCCGCGTCGTACTTTCCGTCCATCGAAAAGACCTATGGGCAGCCCGTCGGGCACTGGCTGGCTCTGCTGGCCACCCAGGGTGGCCTCAAGCACATGGCGCTGGTCACCTTCCTGAAGAACCAGCACGGCCTGGGCCATGGCCACGCCAATGCACTGGTGGCGCACCATCTGAAGGACCGGACGGGGTGAAAACGTCATTCGTTGCGGGATGAATCAATTTCACCTGCAACTGTCACGCGGATCGTGTCTAATACCGCTCCCCACGTGTCTGGCCCCATCCCCCATGTCCCTTCAATCCCATGGCCCTGCGCCGTGCGACGACGCTGACGGCCATCTGGTCACCGCCGGTCCGCTGACCCCGCCCCCGGACAGCGCCGGCACCGTGGCCGATGCGAAAGCGCTGCGCCATTCGGTCGCCGAAGACGTGCAGGGCATGATCCTGGCCACGCTGGTGGCTTCGCTGGGCCTGGCGATCTTTGCCAAGGGCGGGCTGATGATCGGCGGCATGGCAGGGCTGGCCTTCCTGGCCCACTATGCGTTCGGCTGGAACTTCGGCCTGGTGTTCGTGCTGGTCAACCTGCCGTTCTACTGGGTGGCGGTGCGGCGGATGGGCTGGGAATTCACCCTGAAGACCTTCGCGGCGGTCACCGCCTGCGGCGTGCTGACCGACCTGCTGCCGCGCTGGGCCGATTTCGCCCACATCAGCTCGCTGTATTCAGCGCTGGTCGGCGGCGCGCTGGCCGGGCTGGGCATCCTGTTCTACATCCGCCACCGCGCCAGCCTGGGCGGCATCGGCATCCTGGCGGTGTACCTGCAGCGCACCCGCGGCTGGAGTGCCGGCAAGGTGCAGATGTCGTTCGATACGCTGCTGATGGGCGTGGCGTTCTTCGTGCTGTCGCCGGACAAGGTGCTGTATTCGGCGATCGGCGCGGTAGTGCTGAGCCTGGTGTTGATGTTCAACCACCGGCCCGGCAGGTACATGGGCGTTTAACACCGCACACCGGTAGCGCCGGCCGTTGGCCGGCCCAGGCGATGTCCGGGATCAACGTGATGTTACGGCCCACGGCGGTGGGATCTTCGCCAAACGCTTGTACACGGGGCAATCCCTGGCGTGCGCGCCGGGCAGGTAGCCCAGGCTCATCAGGAATTCGCCGGTGATCTCGCCGCCGGTGAAGCGGAATGTCTTCTTGAACAGCTTCACCCAGTCAGCCTTGTCGCGCGGGTGGTGCGCGTCCAGCCACGCCGCGAAACTGCCGTGGCTGGACCGCAGCTGCTGGATCACCTGCGCGTTGTGGATGGCCGCGTGCACTTTGAGCCGGTTGCGGATGATGCCCGCATCGTTGAGCAGCCGTTCCACGTCGCGCTCGCCGTAGGCAGCCACGGTGTCCACGTCGAACTGGCTGTAGGCCGCGCGGAAACCTTCGCGCTTCTTCAGAATGGTTTCCCAGCTCAGCCCGGCCTGGTTGATTTCCAGCAGCAACCGCTCGAACAGCTCGCGTTCGTCGCGCTGCGGGAAGCCATATTCGTGGTCATGGTAGTGACCGTGCACCGGGTGGCCCGGGGCGATGAGGCAGTAACCGCTCATGGGGAATCGTCGTCAACAGGAGAGTGCGTGATCCCAGTCTACGGCCAACACTCACCCGCCCGCATCCGCAGGGCCAGACTCACGCCCGTGTGCGGATGCACCGGGTAGAATGGACCCATGTCCACGTTGCCCACATCCCTTGCCCATCACCTGCTGGTCGCGCTGCCGTCGCTGACCGATCCGACCTTTGCGCGCACGGTGGGCCTGATCTGCCAGCACGACGAGAACGGTGCCATGGGCGTGCTGGTCAACCAGCCGTCGGAGTACACGCTGGGCGATGTGCTGGCGCAGATGGAGATCCAGACCGACGACCTCGCGCTGCGCGATCAGGTGGTGCTCAACGGCGGCCCGGTGCACCCCGAGCGCGGCTTCGTCATCCATGACGACGCGCGCGACTGGGAATCGAGCCTGCAGGTGGGCGAGGGCGTGTACCTCACCACCTCGCGTGACATCCTCGAGGCCATGGCCCGCGGGCATGGCCCGCGCAACACGCTGGTCACGCTCGGCTGTGCCGGCTGGACCGAGGGCCAACTGGAAGGCGAGATTGCCGACAACAGCTGGCTGACCGTGCCGGCCGATGTCGAATTGCTGTTCGCCACGCCGCTGGAGCAGCGCTGGCAGGGGGCCGCCGCGCGCATCGGCGTGGATCTGTTCCGACTGACCGATTACAGCGGCAATGTCTGAGCCGGCCACCATCCGCCGCGACGGTACCGTGCTGGGCTTCGATGTCGGCTCGCGCCGGATCGGCGTGGCGATCGGCAGTTCGTTCGGCACCCATGCCCGCGCCATCGCGGTGGTGGACGTGCACGGCAATGGCCCAGACTGGACCGCGGTCGAACGCCTGATCAAGGAATGGCGGCCCGATGGCCTGGTGGTGGGCGACCCGCTCACCCTGGAGGGCCAGGACCAGCCCAACCGCAAGCGCGCGCAGGGCTTTGCCCGCCAGCTGCGGGAACGTTTCAAACTGCCGGTGGTGCTGATCGACGAGCGTTCCAGCTCGGTCGAAGCCGCCCGCCGGTTCGCCGTCGAGCGCGCCGAAGGCCGCAAGCGTCGTCGTGATGCGGCCACGCTGGATGCGGTGGCCGCCGCGGTGATCATCGAACGCTGGCTGTCTTCGCCCGACGACGCCACCCCCGTTTCCTGACCCCAGACCCTGCCCATGACCGCCTCGCAACTCGATTCCGACGGACGCCTGCGCCACCTGCTGACCCTGGAAGGTCTGCCCCGCGAAACCCTGCTGCAGCTGCTCGACCGCGCCGGCCAGATCCGCGACGCGGCGGTGGGCCGGGTCGGCAACAAGCGCCACGTGCTGGGCGGTTCGGCGGTGTGCACGCTGTTCTTCGAACCCTCCACCCGCACCCGCAGTTCGTTCCAGCTGGCGGCGCAACGCCTCGGCGCGGACGTGCTGAACTTCGATGCCTCCACCTCGTCCACGCGCAAGGGCGAGACCGCCTGCGACACGCTGAAGAACCTGGAGGCGATGGGCGTGCGCGGGTTCGTGGTGCGCCACCCGGATGACGGTGCCGTGGCCGAACTGGCGGCGGCGGCGGGCGAGGGCACCGCACTGGTCAACGCCGGTGATGGCCGCAGCGCGCATCCGACCCAGGGCCTGCTCGACATGCTGACCCTGCGCCAGGCCAAGGGTGGCGATTTTTCGAAGATGAAGGTGGTGATCGTCGGCGACGTGAAGCATTCGCGCGTGGCCCGCACCGACCTGCATGCCCTGCGCACGCTGGGCGTGGGCGAGATCCGCGTATGCGGCCCGCAGTCGCTGCTGCCGGACGATGAGACGTTGAAGGGCTGCATCGTCGGCCAGGATTTCGACCAGATGCTGGAAGGCGTGGATGCGCTGATGATGCTGCGCCTGCAGCGAGAGCGCATGGAAGAAGGCCTGGTGCCCTCGATCGAGCAGTACCACGCGGAATACGGCTTGAACGCCGCGCGCCTGAAGCGTGCCGGGCAGGATGCGGCCGTGCTGCACCCGGGCCCGATCAATCGCGGTGTTGAAGTCACCGACGAAGTCGCCGACGGCCCGCAATCGTGGGTGTTGCGCCAGGTCGCCAACGGCGTGGCCGTGCGCATGGCGGTGTTGGAGACGTTGTTGGGGTGATGGGGGGGCGGCTTCGGATGGTCTAAACGTCGGATGAAACATGGGGGCGGTTTGTTGCCGCCTTCGGATGCTTGGGCCGCGCTGCGCGCGGTGTCCGGCCAACGGCCGGGGCTACGAATTGGTACGGGGCCATTGGGATTGGGATCAATCGACCATTGGTTTCGGATGGTCTAAACGTCGGATGAAACATGGGGGCGGTTTGTTTCCGCTTTCGGATGCTTGGGCCGCGCTGCGCGCGGTGTCCGGCCAACGGCCGGGGCTACGAATTGGTGCGGGCCCATTGGGATTGGGATCAATCAACCGTTGGCTTCGGATGGTCTAAACGTCGGATGAAACATGGGGGCGGTATGTTTCCGCCTTCGGATGCTTGGGCCGCGCTGCGCGCGGTGTCCGGCCAACGGCCGGGGCTACGAATTGGTGCGGGCCCATTGGAATTGGGATCAATCAACCGTTGGCTTCGGATGGTCTAAACGTCGGATGAAACATGGGGGCGGTATGTTTCCGCCTTCGGATGCTTGGGCCGCGCTGCGCGCGGTGTCCGGCCAACGGCCGGGGCTACGAATTGGTGCGGGGCCATTGGGATTGGGATCAATCGACCATTGGCTTCGGATGCATGGCGGTAGCGCCGGCCGTTGGCCGGCCCACGCGAACCTGCCTACGCTGCGTGTTGGTGTCGGGCGATACCGGTGCCTGCGTTCCCCTGACATTCAACTGCTGCCGATCCGCGCACCATCGGCGGATGAGCAGCAACCGTCTCCGCATTGGACGTCACAGCATCGCTGGGCAGATCTACGTCATGACGACGCGCTGCACCGGGCAAGCCCGGTGGTTTGAGCGTCCGGAAGCCGCCGAGATCGTGGTGGACCAATTCCGAAAGATGGACCGAAGCCGATGCACCCTTACCCTGGCATGGGTCGTCATGCCCGACCACATCCACTGGATGTTTGAACTGCGCTCGCATTCACTCGCGTACGTCGCGCGGCGCTTCAAATCTTCCAGCGCGCTGGCACTGAACCGCCTGAGCCGTAGGCAGGGCAAGGTGTGGCAGCCCGGATTTTTCGATCATGCGCTGCGTATGGACGAAGCGCTATTGCGCCACGCGCGCTACATCGTTGGCAACCCGATACGCGCGGGAATGACCGATCACATTGGCGAATACAAGTACGCCTGGTGTCGCTGGCCGCTGTAGGCATGATCCGACATTACGTGAGCCGGCCAACGGCCGGCGCTACCGGAATCCGGCCTGACGACCGGTTGATCCCGATCCCAATGGGCCCGTGGTTGATTGATCCAGATCCCGATGGGCCCGTAACAATTCGTAGCCCCGGCCGTTGGCCGGACACCGCGCGCAGCGCGGCCCAAACGTCCGAAGGCATCAACATCATCGCCACCGATCATCCGTCCGGCGTTTACACGATCCGAAGCCCACGGTTGATTGATCCAGATCCCGATGGGCCCGTGGTTGTTTAATCCCGATCCCAATGGCCCCGTACCAATTCGTAGCCCCGGCCGTTGGCCGGACACCGCGCGCAGCGCGGCCCAAGCATCCGAAGGCGGCAACATCATCGCCACCGGTAAACCTTCCGGCGTTTAGACGATCCGAAGCCACCCATCAGACGTTCATGACCCCGGATCGAAAAGCAGCCGGCCAACGGCCGGCGCTACCGGAATCCGGCCTGGCGACCGGTTGATCCAGATCCCAATGGGCCCGTGGTTGATTGATCCTGATCTCAATGGGCCCGTACCAATTCGTAGCCCCGGCCGTTGGCCGGACACCGCGCGTAGCGCGGTCCAAGCATCCGAAGGCGGCAACATCATCGCCACCGGTAAACCTTCCGGCGTTTAGACGATCCGAAGCCACCCATCAGACGTTCATGACCCCGGATCGAAAAGCAGCCGGCCAACGGCCGGCGCTACCGCCTCTGCACGAACATCCAGTCCCACATTGCCGCGTCCGCATACGTCGCGTCCCATGCGTTGTGGTTGCCCTGCGGGTATTCGGTATACCGCACGTCGCTGGCACCGGCGGCATCGAACGCCACCTTCAGTTGCCGGTCGTCTTCGGGCAGCACCACATCATCCAGCGCGCCATGGAACATCCAGATCGGTGTCGCCTTCAAGCGTGCGGCCATGGCCGCATACGGATCCGCTTGGCCCGCCACCGATTCCACGAACAGCGTCGCGCGCACCGCGCGTGGGGCCAACACCGCGCCGCACACTGGCACGATCGCGGCAAAACGGCCCGGGTGCTCCAGTGCGATGTTCCAGCTGCCATAGCCCCCCATCGACATGCCGGTCAGGTACTGGCGCGAGGGGTCGGCACCGAATTCGGCAAGGGTGGCATCCAGCGCGGCCAGCGCGATGCGGTTGTTGATGCCCGACCACTCCTGGTCTTCCGGCACCTGCGGCAGCACCACCAGCGCCGGGAAATCGCGCGCGTGCGCGCGCAGGTGCGGTCCCAGCCCGGCCGTGGTCTGACGGCGCCCGTCGCTCCCACGCTCACCCGAGCCATGCAGGAACAGCACCACCGGCAGGCTCCCGCGCTGCGCCTGCGCGGCGCGCGGCACGAACACCTGGTAACGCGATTGGCGTTCTTCCACGGTGACCGTGCGCTCTACGAAGTGCCCCTTGTCGGGTGCGTGCGTTGAGGCGCACCCGCTCAGCGCGGCCATCGCCACCACCCACACCCACCATCCCGCGCGCTGTCGTGCCATGTACCGTCCCCGTCTGAAAGCGTTTTCAGTCTAGGTGCCGCAGGGCCGGCGGGCATCTTGCAGTGCATCAGTCCGGGCGCGGCGCCGAGGCCAGGATCTCCAACTGCTCGATCGCCTCGGGGTGGCCGTCGGCGGCAGCGGCCTGCACCTGCGCCAGGCTGGGGTGCAGGACCAGCAGGATCGGGTTCTCGCACTGCGGGCAATCGAACTCGGCCTCGTCTTCGTGCAGCTCCATGCTCATCTGGCGCGCGCTGCCCTGCCATTCGCAGGCCGGGCAGGTGTGGATCTGGTCGCGCCAACCGGCGGCGAAGTAGTTGTCGAGGGTCAAGGCCATGTTGAAGAACCGGTCAGTGCAGCAGGATCAGGGTGGCCAGGCCCAGGAAGCTGAAGAAGCCCATGACGTCGGTGACCGCGGTAACCACCACGGTGCCGGCCACCGCCGGATCCACGTTCATGCGCTTGAGCAGCAGTGGCAGCAGTACGCCGGCCAGCGCGGCCGCGCAGAAGTTGATGATCAGCGCCAGGGTGATCACCAGCGAGAGCAGGAAACTGTGGAACCACAGGTAGGCGATGATGCCGACCACGGTGCCGATCAAGGTGCCGTTGATCAAGGCCACCCGCGATTCCTTCCACAACAGGATGCGCGCGTTGCTCTGGCCCACCTGGCCCAGCGCGATACCGCGCACCATCAGGGTCAGCACCTGCACCGCCGCGTTGCCGCCCACGCCGGCCACGATCGGCATCAGCACCGCCAGCGCGACCACCTTCTGCAGGGTCAGCTCGAACTGGCCGATCACGGTCGCCGCCAGGAACGCGGTGCACAGGTTGATGCCCAGCCACACCACGCGGCCACGTACGGCGCGCTTGATCGGGGAGAACAGGTCTTCCTCTTCGTCCAGACCGGCCGCACCCAGCGCCTGGTGTTCGGCCTGCGAACGGATGATGTCGACCACGTCATCGATGGTGATGCGGCCAAGCAGGATGTTGTTGTCGTCCACCACCGGCGCCGAGACCCAGTCATGGTCGGAAAACTGCCGGGCGACTTCGTCGGCGCTCTCGCCCACGTCGATGGCTGGCTGCTCGTCGTCGATCAGCCGGTTGATCGGGGTGCTGTCCTCATGGGTCACCAGCGAGGCCAGCGACAGCCGGCCCAGGTACTGGTGGCGGCGGCTGACCACGAACAGGTGGTCGGTGTGGTCGGGCAGCTCGCCACGCAGGCGCAGGTAGCGCAGCACCACGTCCACGTTGACATCGGCGCGTACGGTCACCACGTCCGGGTTCATCAGGCGGCCGGCACTGTCCTCGGGGTAGGACAGGACCTGCTCGAGCCGCTCGCGGTTCTCGCGGTCCATCGACTTGAGTACTTCATCGATGACCGTATCGGGCAGGTCTTCGACCAGGTCGGCAAGGTCATCGATGTCCAGGTCTTCGACCGCGGCGATGATTTCGTCCGGGTCCATGTCGGCCAGCAGGCTTTCGCGCACTTCCTCGCCGACGTGGACCAGCACCTCGCCATCGTCTTCCGGGTCGACCAGCCCCCACACCACTTCGCGCTTGCCTGGCGGCAGCGATTCGAGCAGGTTGCCGATCTCGGCCGGCGCCAGCGTGTTGACCAGCCTGCGCACCGGACCCAGCCGCCCGCTGTCCAGTGCATCGGACAACAGTCGCAACTGGCGCGCCGTCTTGTCGTGGCGTACGGCTTCGGCCATGCACAGCTCCCGCAGCAAAAGAAAAAAGGCCGCTATCCCGGACAGGATGCGGCAGAAGGGGTGGTCACCGCGTCATTATCGCTTGGATGGATGACAAACCGGAACATGATGAAACCGGTGGCGCCGGCCGTTGGCCGGCCCACGGATCGCCTGGGCCGGCCAACGGCAGGCGCTACCGATCACGGGTCAAGCGTTGTTTTCTATCCAACGTTCGATGCTGCGCCGGTCGCGCGCGGCCAGCAGCTTCGGTGCCGCGGCCTGCAGTTCGCCCAGATCGCTGTCGCGGACCGCGCGGCGCACTTCCAGCAGCGTGCCGGGGTGCAGGCTGAACTCGGTCAGGCCCAGCGCCAGCAGCATGCGGGTCATGCGCGGGTCGCCGGCGATTTCACCGCACACCGCCACCGGCACCTCGTACTCGCGGCCGGTGCGCAGGATGTGCGCCAGCAGGCGCAGCACCGCCGGGTGCAGCGGCGAATACAGCTCGCCCACCGCCTCGTTGTTGCGGTCGGCGGCCAGCAGGTACTGGACCAGGTCGTTGGTGCCGATGGACAGGAAGTCGACCAGGTCGATGAAGCTCTCCAGCGCGATCGCCGCGGCCGGCACTTCGATCATCGCCCCGAACGGGATGTACTCGGCCACTTCGTGGCCATCGGCGCGCAGCAGCTCGGCCTGCTTGTTCAAACGCCGCCGCACCGCCAGCAGCTCCTCGCGGGTGCTGACCATCGGCAGCAGGATGCGCAGCTTGCCGTAGGCCGAGGCGCGCAGGATCGCGCGCAGCTGGGTATCGGCCACCTTCGGCCGGGCCAGCGACAGCCGCACCCCGCGCAGGCCCAGTGCCGGGTTTTCTTCGTTGCTCAGGGTGAGCCCGGTGCGGTCGGCCTTGTCCGCGCCCAGGTCCAGGGTGCGGATGGTCACCGGCCGCCCGCTCATGCCAAGCGCGGCGTCGCGGTAGGTTTCGAACTGTTCCTGTTCGTCGGGCAGTTCGTCGCGCTGCAGGAACAGGAATTCGGTACGGTACAGGCCCAGCCCGTGCGCGCCCAGCGCGTGCGCTTCGGTGACGTCTTCGCGCGATTCGGCATTGGCCAGCAGCGCGATGTCGACGTTGTCGCGGGTACGGCTGGGCTTGCTGCGCAGGCGGCCCAGCTCGCGCTGTTCGCGGGCCTGGTCGCGCAGGCGGGCGCGGTAATCGCGCAGGTCCGGCGGCAGCGGGTTGACGGTGATCTGGCCGGTGCTGCCGTCGATGCCCAGCACGTCGCCGTCTGAAATCTTCTGCAGCAGGTTGGGGATGTTGACGATCAACGGCAGGTGCAGGCTGCGCGCCAGGATCGCGCTGTGCGAGAGCGCGCTGCCGGCGGCGGTGACGATGCCGACCACCCCATGCGCCTGCAGCTGGGCCAGTTCGGAAGGAGCGATGTTGTCGCAGACCAGGATTTCCCCGGCCAGGCCCTTCACGTCCGGTGGGCGTTTCTGCAGGAAGGCATGGATGCGCCCGATCACATGGTCCAGGTCGTCCATGCGGCTCTTCAGGTAGGCATCGTCCATGCCATCGAAGACCTTGGCCAGGCGGTCGCGCTGCACGCGCAGCGCATAGCCGGCGCTGTATGGACCGCTGCGGATCAGCTCATCCAGGCCGAACAACAGTTCCGGGTCGTCCAGCAGCAGTGCGTGCAGGTCGAGGAACTCGCCCGCTTCCTGGTTCAGCGCGCCCTGCAGGCGCTGGCGCAGGTCGTGCATTTCGGCACGGGCCGCATCCACGGCCTGGTGCAGGCGCTGCAGTTCGGCCTCCACCTGGGCCGGGGCGATGCGCTGCTCGGCCACTTCCAGCGCATGTGGCAGGCGCACCCGGGCGCGGCCGAGGGCATTGCCACGCGAGGCCCCGTGGCCGGCCAGCAGCAACGCACCGGACGCAGTCCGTGCCGATGTGCTGGAACCCGATCGCGACGGTGGCCCCGGCATGCTCAGCTGTCCTCGTCGAAGCGTCGCTCGAACAGGGCCACCACGGCGTCCATGGCGGCCGCTTCGTCTTCGCCGTCGATGCGCACGGTGACCGGGGTGCCCTGGCCGGCGGCCAGCAGCATCACGCCCATGATGCTCTTGGCGTTGATCTCACGGCCCTTGGCGGCCATGGTCACGTTGCAGCGGAAGGGGGCCAGCACCTGCACCAGCTTTGCAGTGGCGCGGGCATGCAGGCCCAGGCGGTTGGATACGGTGAGTTCACGTTCAAGCATCGTCGACAATCGCTCCATTGCGAGTGCCCGCCGCGGCTGTGGCGGGCAGTTGATCCAGTCCCTGTTCCGGATAATTCATCACTCGCAACAACATCGGCAGGCTCAGCGCCGAGACCCGGCGTGCCGGGGTGCCCAGGCGGGCCAGCTGCGCTGCCAGATTGCTCGGGCTGGCGCCATACAGGTCGGTCAGGATCAGCACGCCCTCACCGCTGTCGACCCGCCGCAGGGCGGCCGAGGCGAGCGGGAGCAGGGCGTCCAGGTCTTCGTCGAACGGTACTTCGAAAGCTTCGGTCTTCAGCGGCAGGTGCCGCAGTAGCCGGGTCGCCACGTCCAGCAGGGACGTGCCTACGCCGGGATGCGTTACAAGGAGAATGCCACAGGTCATTGTCGAACGTTAACATCCCAACATGAATTGGGGATACACCACGGTAGCAACGGACCGTTGGTCCGTTGGCATTAGTCCAGCTCGCGGTGGAACGTGGCCACTTCCGGCCAGCCCTGGTCGCGCGCATGCCGCGCCAGCCGCTCGGCCAGGTACACCGAGCGGTGTTTCCCACCGGTACAGCCAAAGGCCACGGTGACGTAGCTGCGGGTGTCATTGCCCAGCCGCGGCAGCCAGGTGTCGAGGAAATCGACCAGCTGGTCCACGTACTTCTGCACGTCCGGCTGGGTGTCCAGGTATTCGCGTACCGGGGTTTCGCGCCCGGACATCGGCCGCAGTTCCGGGTTCCAGTGCGGGTTGGGCAGCACCCGGGCGTCGAACACGAAGTCGGCTTCGGCCGGCACCCCGCGCTTGTAGGCGAACGATTCGAACAACAGCGACAGTTTGTTGCCGTGGCTGAGGGCGAATTCGGTCACCACCTTGCGGCGCAGCTGGTGCACGTTGAGGGGGGTGGTGTCGATCACCGCATCGGCGGCGCGGCGCAGCGGGGCGGTCAGTTCGCGCTCGCGCGCGATCGCTTCAGGCAGCGACAGCCCCAACTGGCTCAGCGGGTGTCGGCGGCGGGTGTCGGCGTAGCGTTTGAGCAGGGTTTCATCGGTGGCATCGAAGAACAGCAGCTGCGCGTCCAGCCCGGCCGCCTTGGCGTCTTCGCGCCAGTGCGAGAGCTGGCTCAGGTCGCTCTGGCCGCGCACGTCGATGCCCACGGCCAGGCGGCGTGGGGCGTCGGCATCGTGGCCGGCCAGCAGGCTGCGCACGAAGTCCGGCAGCAGGTTGATCGGCAGGTTGTCCGAACAGTAGTAATCGAGGTCTTCGAAAGTCTTCAGCGCCACCGTCTTGCCGGAGCCGGACAGCCCGCTGACGATGATCAGGGTGGCGGCGGTGGGTTCGGGGGCGGCGTTCATGGGGTGCGGCGTTCCAGCAGGTTGCTGTGGCGGGCGATGAACATCGCCGCAGGGTCGATGCCCTTGGTACGCAGGATGTGCAGCCGGGTGGCCGCCTCGGTCAATACCGAAAGGTTGCGGCCGGGCATCACCGGCAGGGTGATCAGCGGTACGTCCAGGTCCAGCACGTGGCGGGTGCCGGAATCGCCGGTCAGGCGCTCGTAACCATGCGGGGTGGGTTCGGTCATGGGCTTGGTCAGGTGCACGATGAGCCGAAGGTACTTGTTCTTCTTTACCGCCGTATCACCGAACATCTCGCGCACGTTGAGCACGCCCAGCCCGCGCACTTCCAGCAGGTCCTGCAGCAGTTCGGGGCAGGTACCGTCGAGTACGTCCGGGGCGATCTGGGTGAACTCGGGGGCGTCGTCGGCCACCAGCCGGTGGCCGCGGCTGAGCAGTTCCAGCGCCAGTTCGCTCTTGCCCGAACCGGCTTCGCCGGTGATCAGCACGCCGATGGAGTAGATCTCCATGAACACGCCATGCAGGATCACCCGGGGCGCCAGGGTCCGGGCCAGGTGGTAGGACAGGTGGTTGAGCAGTTCGTGGCCGCGCTTGGGCGAGATCCACAGCGGCGTCTGCGATTCATCGGCCGCCGCGCGCAGGTCTTCCGGGCACGGCTGGTTGCGGGTGATCACCAGCGCCAGCGGGTGCGACTGCATGATCCGCTCGATGGTTTCCCAGCGCTGGCGCGAATCCAGCGAATCCAGCCAGGACAGTTCTTCGGTGCCCAGGATCTGCACCTTGTTGGGGTAGATCGCATTGAGATAACCGGCCAGCGACGGGCGCCGCGAGACGGTGTTGCCGGCTTCCAGTTCGCGCCGCTCGCCTTTCTGCCCGGCCACCCAGCGCAGGCTCAGGCGGTCACGCTGCTGTTCGAACAGTTCACGCGCGGTGATGCTGGTATTCATGCGGCGCTCGCCGGCGGGGGGAATTCGATGACCTGGCGCAGGGCCGCCCCGTCGCGCGCTTCGCGCAGCGCCTGGCGGATGGCCGGCTCGGAAAACAGCTCGGCCAGCTCGGACAGCAGCATCAGGTGTTGATGGGTGTAGTGGCTGGGCACGGCGATGGCGAACACCAGGTCCACCGGTTCATCGCCGCCGAAGTCCACCGGCGTCTCCAGCCGCAGCAGCGCCCCGCGAGGGCGTTCCAGCAGCGGCGCGCGGCCGTGGGGGATGGCGATGCCGTGGCCGATGGCGGTACTGCCCAGGGTCTCGCGCTCGCACAGGTTCTGGTAGAGCAGATCGGCATTGGCTTCGCGGCAGGCCAGCAGCCGGGCGGCGGCCTTCAGCACACTGTCGCGATCGGCGGCCGGCAGCACCTGGGTGCGCACGGCCGCCAGTAGATCAGTCAAAGGCATGGAAAGGGGGGAGCGGGGGCGTCAGACGCCATTGTCGCTTATCGGAACGCCCGGCGCGTGCTGCTGGCGCTTCTCCTTGTGCTTGACCACCAGGCGGTCGAGCTTGTCGGCGAGCAGGTCGATGGCGGCATACATGGTCTGGCCGCCGGCCTCGGCGTGCAGGATCTGGCCGGGAATGTTCGCGCTGGCATCCACGTGATGCTCGTTCTTGCGCAGTTCCAGGGTCACCCGGATTTCGCAGTGCTGGTCGAAGTGCTTGCCTACCCGGCCAACCTTTTCCTCAACGTAATCCTTCAGGGCCGGGGTCACTTCCACGTGATTGCCAAACGTCTCGATGCGCATCGGGTTTCTCCTTATTCGGATTTGCCAATGAACCGTCCCGCCGGGCGCGGTGTAGCGTCAGGCGATGCGTACTCTTTCGTGCGAGGCGGAAATGTTCATGGCCTCACGATACTTCGCCACGGTGCGCCGCGCCACCGGTATTCCCGAGGTTTTGAGCAGGTCAGCCAGCTTGGCGTCAGAAAGCGGCTTGCGTGGGTTCTCGTCGTCGATCAGGCACCGGATCATCGCCTGGATGGCGGTGCTGGAGGCCTCGCCGCCGCTGTCGGTGTCGATTCCCGAGGCGAAGAACGCGCGCAGCGCCAGGGTCCCGCGCGGGGTGCGCACGTACTTGCGGGCGATGGCCCGGGAAATGGTTGATTCGTGCAGCCCAAGCTCCCCGGCGACCTCGCGCAGGGTCAACGGGCGCAGCGCCTGGGCGCCGAACTCCAGGAAGGCGGCCTGCTGCTGCAGCAGGCAGCGCATTACCCGCAGCAGCGTCTCCCCGCGCGCCTCCAGGCCCTTGAGCAGCCATCGCGCCTCCTGCAGGTGGGCGCGCAGGTAGCCGGCGTCGCTTTCGCCACAGCGGCGGATCATCTGTTCATAGCCGCGATGAATGACCACCCTGGGGCCGGCGTGGCCGGCCAGCGCCGCGCGCCAGCTGCCGTTCTGGCGCCAGACCACACAGTCGGGTACCACGTAGCTGTCATGGGCCAGCTCGCCGATCTGGGTGCCCGGGCGCGGGTCCAGCGAGCGCAGCAGCTGCACCGCCGTTTCCACCGCGTCCACCGGCTCGCGCAGTTCATGGGCAATGCCGGTCACGCCGCTGCGCGGCAGGCGCTCCAGCGGGCCATCGGCAATCCGCCGGGCCAGCGCCAGGCCGGGGGTCTGCGGGTCCAGCACGTCCAGCTGCAGCTGCAGGCATTCGCCCAGGTTGCGCGCGCCGACCCCGATCGGGTCGAAGCGCTGGATCTGGTGCAGCACGGTGAGGATCTCGGCTTCATCGGCATGAATGGCCGGGAGCAGGGTTTCGGCGATGGCCGACAGTGGCTCGCGCAGGTAGCCGTCGTCTTCGAATGCGTCGATCAGGGCGGCGCCGATGCTGCGGTCACGGCGCGATAGATGCGACAGGTGCAGCTGCCACAGCAGGTGGTCGGCCAGGCTTTCGGTCTCGGCAACGCGCTCGGCGGCGCTGCCGTTGTCGTCATCGTCGAACGAACCGCCGCTGCTGCCGCTGCTCCAGTCGCCCTCGCCGGGCGCCCAGTCATCGGCCCCGGAGGGTGCGGAATCGCCGTCGCCGCTGCTGTCGCGCTCGGCTGCTTCAGGCGGGCGTTCTTCGCTGCCCGGCTCGGCGTCCAGGGTCGGTTCGGCGTTCTCGGCCCAGTCCAGCAGCGGGTTGGTTTCCACCGCCTCGGCAATTTCCAGCTCCAGTTCGGCGCTGGACATCTGCAACAGCTTGATCGCCTGACGCAGCTGCGGCGTCATGACCAGTTGTTGTCCCAGCGATGTCTGAAGCCGTGCTTTCATGCCTGTGCCGAACGGAGGGAAGGCGCTGCAGCGGCCGGCGGTCAGAGCTTGAAGGTCTCTCCAAGGTACACGCGGCGGACGTCTGCGTTTTCCAGGATCGCGTCTGGTGACCCCTGCGCCAGTACGCTGCCTTCGTTGAGGATATACGCGCGGTCGCAGATTCCCAAGGTTTCGCGCACATTGTGATCGGTGATCAGCACCCCGATGCCACGCTGCTTGAGGTGGGTGACGATGCGCTGGATCTCGCCGACCGAGATCGGGTCCACACCGGCGAACGGCTCATCGAGCAGGATCAGGCGCGGCTTGGCGGCCAGCGCGCGGGCGATTTCACAGCGGCGGCGCTCGCCGCCGGACAGGCTGGCGCCCAGCTGGTCGGCCACGTGGTTGATCTGCAGCTCATCCAGCAGCGAATTCAGCTCCTTCTCGCGGCCGGCCCTGTCCAGGTCCTCGCGCAGCTCCAGCACCAGGCGCAGGTTGTCGGCCACGGTCAGCTTGCGGAACACCGACGGCTCCTGCGGCAGGTAGCCAACGCCCTGTTTGGCGCGGGTGTACATGGGGTCGGCGGTGATGTCCTTGCCGTCCAGCACGATGCTGCCGGCGTCGGCCTCGACCAGGCCCACGATCATGTAGAAACAGGTGGTCTTGCCGGCACCGTTGGGGCCGAGCAGGCCCACCACTTCACCGGCGTCCAGGGTCAGGCCGAATTCCTTGACCACTTCGCGCTGCTTGTAGCGCTTGCGCAGGCCCTTGGCGACGAGCATTACTTCTTGCTCCCGGCGGTAGGTACGGTGGTTTTGGCGGCCGGGGTGGCAGCGGCCGGGGGAGTGCCCTTGTTCTTGGGCGGAATGACGGTGCGCACGCGCTGGCCATCGCCGCCACTGTTCATCTGGCCGGTGCGGGTGTTGTAGGTCATGGTGCCGCCGGTGTTGACGCCCTGCGGGCTTTCGACGCGGTAGTTGCCAGTCAGCACGATGGTTTCAGTGGTGATGTTGTAGTCGATGGTGTCGGCGCGGGCGTTCATCCAGCTGCCGTCGTCGAGTTGCTGCTTCATGGTCGCCTGCTTGCCGGTGAACACCGCACGCACCGCCTCGCCGCCCTTCATGTGGATGTCGGCGCTGTCCGCGCGGATCTCCAGCGTGCCCTGGGTGATCACCACGCCCTTGGACAGGGTGGTCACACCGTCGCCCGTGATCACGCCGATCTGGGCGCCCGCGTCGATGGTCATTTCCTGGTTGCGGTCCGAGGTCTTGGCCGAGGCGGCGAAGTTCGACGCCAGCAGCGCGAGCGCCAGGGTAGATGCAAGGAATAGCTTCATGGGGGGTCTCGGTCCTGCCTGAGTCGGGTATGCGGCCGACGACGGCCGTGCGGTAAGGGAGGCGTTCATCGGTGCGGGGTGTAGCGACTCTTGACCTGGCTCAGGAACTGGTAGGTCTTGTCGCTGGAGTTCAGCGCGAATCCGACCCCGGACTGAGTGATGCCTGGCCGGGTCATGGTCACCAGCCCGTCGGAGGTGGCCCGGTTTTCCTTCGGGAACACGTCCAGCTGCTCGGTGCGGAAGGTGGTAGGCGGAATGCTGGGCACGCGCGGGCTGTCGCCGCTGACGTTGCCGGTCAGCCGCAGCTTGTCGCCGGTGGCGCTGACCCAGCCGGTGTCGCTGCGCAGTTCCCAATGGTTGCCGTCGCGGTCGGGCAGCAGGAACAGCGGGGTCTGGATGGTCATGGTCTCGTCGCTGCGGGTGCGTTCCAGCAGCGGCGCGCGCAACGTGGTCGATTCCCGGCCCTGCTCGTCCAGCGCGATGATCTGGAAGTCGTGCAGTACGTAATCCTTGCTGGCATCGTCGCCCACGGCGAGCGGCGCCTTGTCGCGCTCGCGCAGCAACGACCAGCCGCTGAGCAGCGCGGCCACCAGCAGCACCCCCCCCAGGGCGGTACGCCAGCTCATGCGCCGAACCTCGCCAGCACCGCATCCACATGGCCCTGGGCGGCCAGCAGCACGTCGCACAGCTCGCGCGCGGCGCCGCGCCCGCCATCGGCACGGGTCAGCCAGTGCACGCGCTCGGCAATCCAGGGGTGGGCGTTGGCCGGTGCCACCGCCAGCCCGACCGCGCACAGCGGGGCCAGGTCGGGCAGGTCATCGCCCATGAACGCCACCTGATCCAGGCCGATCCCATGCTGCTCGCACAGTGCATGCACGCTGGCCAGCTTGTCGCCCACCGCGATCTGGGTGTCGATGCCCAGGTCGGCGCCACGCTTCTGCGCCGACAGGCTGTTGCGCGCGGTGATCAGCACGGGGTGGATGCCATGCTGCTGCAGCAGTTTCAGGCCAAGTCCGTCCTGCACGTAATACGCCTTGCTCTCGTTGCCGTCACGGTCGTAGTAGAGCCGACCGTCGGTGAGTGTGCCGTCCACGTCGAAGCAGGCCAGCCGGATACGCCCGGCGGCGGCATGCAGGTGGGACGGGAAACCGGGCAGCGGGGAGTAGGGCATCAGGAGCGCAGGTCAGCTGAATGGAGGAGTGTCACTGTGGTTTAAACCACCCGGGCCCGCAACAGGTCATGAATGTTGAGGGCGCCGACCGCGCGGCCCTCGCCATCGACCACGATCAGGCCGTTGATCTGCTGGGTTTCCATCACCCGTGCCGCTTCCACGGCCAGTTGGTCGGCGCCGATGGTGCGCGGGGTGCGGGTCATGACATCGACGATGCGCGCGCTGCGCACGTCCAGGTCGCTGTCCAGGGCGCGGCGCAGGTCGCCGTCGGTGAACAGGCCGACCAGCCGCTGGTCGGCATCGACCACGGCGGTCATGCCCAGCCGCTTGCGGCTCATTTCGACCAGTGCCTCGCTCAGGCTGGCGTGTTCGCCCACCTGGGGCAGCTCATCGCCGCTGTGCATCACATCGGTGATGTGCAGCAGCAGGCGCCGGCCGAGGCTGCCGGCCGGGTGCGAGCGGGCGAAATCGTCGGCAGTGAAACCGCGCGCGTCCAGCAGGGCGACGGCCAGCGCATCGCCCATCGCCAGCGAGGCGGTGGTGCTGGAGGTGGGGGCCAGTGCCAGCGGGCAGGCTTCGGCTGGCACGCTGACGTCCAGGTGCACGTCGGCAGCCAACGCCAGCGACGAGCCGGGCCGGCCGGTCATGGCGATCAGGCGGTTGCCCTGGCGCTTGAGCACCGGCAGCAGCATCAGCACCTCGTCCGATTCGCCCGAGTAGGACAATGCCAGCACCACGTCGGCCTCGGTGATCATGCCCAGGTCGCCGTGGCCGGCCTCACCGGGGTGCACATAGAACGCCGGGGTGCCGGTGGAGGCCAGCGTGGCAGCTATCTTGCGCGCCACATGGCCGGACTTGCCCATGCCCGTGGCGACCACGCGACCTCGGCTTTCCAGCACCAGTTGGCAGGCCTGGCTGAACCCTTCGCCCAGGCGCTGGGCTACTGCGGCAAGGGCATCGCGCTCGATTTCGAACACGCGGCGGCCGCTGGCAACCAGCGCGGCCGGGTCGGCGGATGAAGGGGGCAGGGGCGAAACAGCCATGCGGGCGCCACGCGGAAGAGTAGAATGAGCGCTCATTTTATTAGGAAAGCCCGTTGGACGCCGAGACCATCCGCAATCTGATCGAAACCGGCCTGCCGGGCGCCCGCGCGGACGTGCAGGGTGACGATGGCGTGCATTTCGAGGCCACCGTGGTCTGTGACGCCTTTGCCGGCAAGCTGCCGCTGGCACGCCACCGCATGGTCTATGCCACGCTGGGCGAACTGATGGGCGGGGCGATCCATGCCCTGGCACTGAAGACCGTCACGCCGGCTGAAGCTGGCTGAGTTCCCCCGCCGCCGCGCAGCCGACCAACGGTCGGCGCTACCCTTCTCTCCTCTATTTCGCAGAATCCATGGCCAAGATCGTAGTGACCGGCGGCAAGCCGCTGCACGGTGAAGTGAACATTTCCGGCGCCAAGAACGCCGTCCTCCCCATCCTGTGCGCGACCCTGCTGGCCGATGCGCCGGTGGAAATCACCAACGTGCCGCACCTGCACGACGTGGTGACCACGGTAAAGCTGCTGAGCGAGCTGGGTGCCAAGGTCACCATCGACCAGGGCACGCTGTCGCGCGGCAGCGCGATCGTGGTCGACCCGCGCCCGGTCAACCAGCACGTGGCCCCGTATGAGCTGGTGCGCACCATGCGTGCCTCGATCCTGGTGCTGGGCCCGCTGCTGGCCCGCTTCGGCGCGGCCGAAGTATCGCTGCCCGGCGGCTGCGCCATCGGTTCGCGCCCGGTCGACCAGCACATCAAGGGCCTGCAGGCGCTCGGTGCGGAGATCGTGGTCGAGAACGGCTTCATCAAGGCCCACGCCAAGCGCCTGAAGGGCGCGCACTTCACCTTCGACATGGTCAGCGTGACCGGCACCGAGAACGTGCTGATGGCCGCCGTGCTGGCCGAAGGCACCACCGTGCTGGACAACGCGGCGATGGAACCGGAAGTCACCGATCTGGCGCACTGCCTGATCGCACTCGGCGCGAAGATCGAAGGCCTGGGCACCGCCCGCCTGGTGATCGAAGGCGTCGAACGCCTCTCCGGTGGCCGCCATGAAGTGCTGCCCGACCGCATCGAAACCGGCACCTTCCTGGTCGCTGCGGCGATGACCGGTGGCAAGGTCACGGTCAATCGTGCCCGCCCGAGCACCATGGATGCGGTGCTGGCCAAACTGGTCGAAGCCGGCGCGAAGATCGAGTCCACTGAAAACAGCATCACCCTGGACATGCAGGGCAAGCGCCCGCGTGCGGTCAACCTGACCACCGCGCCGTACCCGGCGTTCCCCACCGACATGCAGGCGCAGTTCATGGCGCTCAACTGCGTGGCCGATGGCGTGGGCGTGATCAATGAAACGATCTTCGAAAACCGCTTCATGCACGTCAATGAACTGCTGCGCCTGGGCGCGGATATCCAGGTGGAAGGCCACACCGCGATCGTGCGTGGCGCCGAGCAGCTGAGCGGCGCGCCGGTGATGGCCACCGACCTGCGGGCCTCGGCGTCGCTGATCCTGGCCGGGCTGATGGCCGAGGGCGAGACCACCATCGACCGCATCTACCACCTGGACCGCGGCTACGAGAACGTCGAAGAGAAGCTCTCGTCGCTGGGCGCCACCATCCGGCGCGTCGCATGATCCTGCGCGGCCAGTTCACCCGCCGCCGCAAGGCGCTGCTGATCCTGGTGCTGGTGGTGCTGGGCTGGCTGGGCTACGCCTGGTACGCCGACATTGCCATCACCCAGGGCCTGGAACAGCAGGACATGGACTGGAACGGCGATGGCACGGTCAGCCGCACCGAGGTGCTGCAGTCGTTCTACGCCGTGGGCGTGACCACGACCGTGGAAGGCAATCGCCACTGCAAGACGTTCTACTGGCGCGGCAGTGGCGAACAGATCCGGGTGGATTGCAGGACGGTATTCGCGGAAGACAAGTCGGTGAAATGAAAAACGCCCGCGGATGCGGGCGTTTTTCATTCATCGGAGTGCCGACCAACGGTCGGCACCTGCCGGGTGGGTATCGACCGTTGGTCGATACGTCATTTGAACGATTTGATCGTCAGGTCCAGCGCGTCCTTGCCCCCTTCGCGCTGCAGCAGGCGGACCGGCACCGGCAGCTCCCTGGTCACCCAGGCGATCTGCTCCTTGTTGCCATCCACGCGCGACACCTTGGTGGCGTCGTAGGTCTTGCCGCCCACGGTGACCTGTTCCTTGCCCACGGTTTTGTAGGTCAGCGACTTGATGCGGCCTTCGTCCACCATGCGGTAGGTCAGCGGCTTGCCGTCGGCGAAGTCGCGCGCGATGGCGAGGTTGATCAGCAGGGCATCCATGTCGCCGGCCTTCAGCGTGACCGGGCCGGCGCGTTCGGGCTTGATGTCGCCCTTCCACGTTGCCTGCTTCCTGTTCCAGTCATAGGTCGCCTGGACGTTCTTTTTCTTCACGAACACCGCCGAGCGGTCTTCGCTGCTGAGTGGGCGCAGGTGGCCGTCGGCTTCGTCGAACACGGTGTTCTGGGTCAGCAGCCCGAGCTGGTTCTGGACCTTCAGGCTGTACTGCCACTTGTCGCCGTCGACCTTGGTCAGGGTCATCTGGCCCGGTGCCGCAAGACCCATGTAAGTGGCCTGGTATTCGGCGGTGAACGGCTGCAGCGCCATGGCCGGCAGGCTGGTCAGCGCCAACGCGCCAGCGGCGACCCACGACAGGGGACGGTTGAGGATGGTCATGCTCACACTCCTTGGTATTCGATCAGGCGCAGGTCGATCCGATCCTGACCGTCTTCGCGTTGCAGGATGCGCACCGGGGTGGGAACCCCGTTGGCGATCCAGAGGATGGTTTCGTCGTTGCCGCCATTGGTGCGGTACACCCGCAGCGCGTTGTAGGACAGTTCGCCGACCTCGACGTTCTCGGTATCCGGTGCGGCCTGGTAGTCGTGCTGGCGCACCCGGCCCACATCGACATAACGGTAATGCATCTGCCCGCCCGGGCGCGCGTCGCGCATGATCGCCAGGTTGATCAGCAGCGCGCTCAGATCGCCCGGCTGCAGCGGAATCGGCTGGGTGCGTTCCTTCTTCAGGTCGCCCAGCCACTGCGCGGTACCCGCCTTCCAGTCGTAGGTGCCGGTGACTTTCTTGCCCAGAAACAGGCCCTTGCGCACGGTCGCCTGGCTCAGCGGCACGTAGGTGGTGCCGTGCTTCTCGAACACGGTGCTCTGTTCCAGGTTCAGGCCCAGCACGCTGGCGAAGCCGCGTCGGCCCACCACCTGCATGTCCACCCGCCACTGGTCGCCGCCGGTGTGGGTGACGCGCATCGTCGCATCGCCAGCTTCCTTGCCCTTGTACAGGGCCTGGTAGGTGGCGGTGAACGGCTCCAGCGGCGGCGCTTCCCACGTGGTGGGCGGCGGCAGCACTGGCAGTTCCGGCGGTGTGGGTTCCTGCGCCTGTGCGATCGCCACCGTGCACAGCAGGGAGGCGAGCAGCACCAGCGGTTTGGACAGAGTGGTTTTCATGCGCGCGCGGAAGCGGGGGAGGGAGGAGGATGCCAGCGGCCGGGTCAGCGGCGCGTGTGCGCCGTCATCAGGGGTTGAGCTGTCCGGCGCAATCTAGGCGCAGCGGACTGAACAGGGGGTGGCCGTCAACCTCCAGCTGACCGTCGCGTTCAGCTACGCGACCGGCCACCAGCCACTGCAGGCTGGCGATCAGCAGCGGGTGCTCCACGGCCAGCACGCGCTGGGACAACTGTTCGGCGGTATCACCGGGCAGCACCGGCACCCGTGCCTGGGCCAGTACGGTGCCCGCATCCAGTTCGGGTACCACGAAGTGCACGCTGGCCCCGGCTTCGGCATCGCCGGCGTCCAGCGCGCGGGCGTGGGTGTGCAGGCCTTTGTAAAGCGGCAGCAGCGACGGATGGATGTTGACCAACCGGCCACTGAAGCGCTGCACGAATGCTTCGCCAAGGATGCGCATGTAACCGGCGCAGACCACCCAATCCGGCGCGAAGGCGACCAGGGCATCGCCCAGTGCGGCATCGAAGGCGGCGCGGTCGGCGTAGCCTTTGGGCGAGCGCGCCCAGCGTCGGTCCGGGGCGACTTTCTGCAGTGCCGATGCATCGGGCTTGTCCGACAGCACCGCCACCACCTCGGCGTCGAGCGTGCCGGCGGCGATCGCATCGACGATGGCCTGCAGGTTGCTGCCACGGCCGGAGGCCAGCACCGCGATGCGACTGCGTGAGCTCATGCGGTGACGGTACCGTCAGCGACACTGAAGCTGGCCACCACTTCCGGGCGCAACAGCACGATCAGGGCGTACACGCCCAGCGCGATGCCGAGCGCGCCGGCCAGGCAGGCCGCACCGGCGGCGATCTTGCACAGCTTGTGCGAACGGCGCTCGGCCATGCGCCGCGCGCCGAGGATGTTCAAGGTACCCAGCCCGGCGAAGATCGCGCCGGCGCCGACCATGATCGCCGCCAGCAGGGCCGGCTGGGCGTTGGGGTTGGCGCTGTTGCTTTCGCTGATGTAGCCGCCGGCGGCGCCCAGCACCAGGATCGGCACCAGCAGCAGTTCCAGCACGCCCAGGATGTAGAACAGGATCTTCAGCGTATGCAGGTGCGAGGCGACCTGATGCGGTGTCCAGCCGCGCGGGAAGTTCAGCGGCGGGGGCGTGGAAGACATCGGCAGGCCTCAGGCGTGAGTGATCCGCACGCGTTCGGCGCCGTCGGCCGGGGTGACCTTGCCGATGGTCCACTGCGCCAGGCCCTGGGCTTCGACGGCGGCGGTCACGCTGGCCACCTGGTCCGGGGCGACGATCAGCACGAAGCCGATGCCGCAGTTGAAGGTGCGCCACATTTCGCTGTCGGCCACCGCACCTTCGCGCTGCAGCCACTGGAACACCGGCGGCAGGCTCCAGGAGGAGGCGTCGATGTCCAGGCCCAGGCCTTCGGGCACCACGCGGATGATGTTTTCGGTCAGGCCGCCGCCGGTGATGTGGGCCATGCCATGGATGGCCGCACCGTGGCTCTTGAGCAGGGCCAGGATCGGTTTCACGTACAGGCGGGTCGGCGCCATCAGCGCATCGACCAGCTTGACCCCACCTTCCAGCTCCAGGTCGGCCGGGCGGCCGGCGCGGTCGTAGATGCGGCGGACCAGCGAGTAGCCGTTGGAGTGCGGGCCGGAGGAGGCGATGCCGATCAGCACGTCGCCGTTGGCCACGCTGGCGCCGTCCTTCAGCTCGCTCTTTTCCACGCCGGCCACGGTGAAGCCGGCCAGGTCGTACTCGCCCGGGGCATACATGTCGGGCATTTCAGCGGTTTCGCCGCCGATCAGCGCGCAGCCGGCCTCGGTGCAGCCATTGGCGATGCCGCCCACGACCGCCGCGGCGGTGTCGATGTCCAGCTTGCCGGTCGCGAAATAGTCCAGGAAGAACAGCGGCTCGGCGCCCTGCACCAGCACGTCGTTCACGCACATGGCGACCAGATCGATGCCGATCGTGTCGTGACGGCCCAGCTGTTGTGCCAGCTTCAGCTTGGTGCCCACCCCGTCCGTGCCCGACACCAGCACCGGCTCGCGGTACTTGCTGGAGAGGTCGAACAGGGCGCCGAACCCGCCCAGGCCACCCATCACCTCGGGCCGGAAGCTGCGCTTGACCAGCGGCTTGATGCGCTCGACCAGTTCATTGCCCGCGTCGATGTCGACGCCGGCGTCGCGGTAGGTCAGGGGGGAGGGGTTGGACGGGGAATTGGTCACGGGCGTCGGCGCTGCGCTGGGGTGAAAGCGAGATTTTAACAGGCCACGTTGGCGCGCAGGCCCTATTCGGGCAACAATTCCCCCCGGATACGCTCAATGGAAGTCCTGATGCGCCGCAGCCTCTTTGTAATGATGTTCCTCGCGCTGTGCCTGCCGGTGGCCACGATGGCCCAGAGCGGCATGCGCACCGAAGGCGACGTGGCCACGGCCAGTGGGGCCTACGAGGCCGAAGTGCCGGTCAACAGCCAGGGCGAGGCCGACCGCAACGGGGCCCTGGCCCGCGCGCTGGGCAACGTGCTGACCAAGCTGTCGGGCGACCGCAGCGTGCTGTCCCGCCCGGGCGTGATGCAGGCCCTGCGCGATGCGAAGAACTACGTGGCCAGCTATGACTACCGCCAGGACCAGAGCACGTCGGCCACCGGTGCCCCCAGCTACCGCACCATGCTGGTGGCCCGGTTCCGCCAGGACGACGTGGACGGGCTGATTTCGGCGCTGGGCCTGCCGCTGTGGCCGCAGCCGCGGCCCAAGCCGGTGACCTGGCTGGCCATTGATGACGGCTCCGGTCCCCGCCTGGTCACCGTGCAGCAGGCCAATGCGGCCCGCCCGTTGCTGAACCGCGCCATCGAGCGCGGCTACAAGCTCGGCCTGCCCACCGGCAGCGCCGCCGAGCAGGCCCTGGTGGGCGCGATCTGGCGCCAGGACACCGCTGCGGTGGCCCGTGCCTCCTCGCGCTACGCCCCGCCGATGCAGCTGGTCGGCAAGCTCTACCGCGACACCACCGGCGGCTGGGTGGCCGACTGGGTGTTCGTGGATGGCGGCAAGGAGCTGAACAGGTGGACCGTCAAGGACAGCGATGCCCGCCGTGCGATGTCCAGCGGCGCCGATGGTGCGGCCGATGCGTTGGTCAAGCGCTACGCCAAGGCCGGTGCGGCCACCGGCGCGGCCGGCACCTACACCATCGCGGTGACCGGGATCGACAGCGCCGAGGACTACCTGCGCCTGGCCGCCGGCCTGCGTGAGAACCCGGTGGTACGCAACATCACCCCGCTGCGCGCCTCGGGCAACCGCCTGGAGCTGTCGCTGGAAATGACCGCCGGTCTGGCCGGGCTGAACCGCATGCTGGGCGACAACGGAGTGATCGTGCCGCTGGCCCCGCTGCCGGAACCGATCGATGAGGACGCTGCTCCCGGCAGCCCCCCGCCCCCCGCCAGCAATGAGTACCGCCTGCGATGACCCTCACCCCGGAAGCGGAGATCGCGCAATTCCTGCGCCGCGTCAAGTACATCCTGTTTGCATTGGCGGTGGGTTGGTTGGTGTGGCTGCTGGCGCCGATCCTGACTCCGTTCGTGCTGGCCCTGGCGCTGGCCTGGCTGGGCGACCCGCTGGTGGACCGGGTCGAGGCCACCGGTCGGTCGCGCAACACCGGCGTGGTGCTGGTGTTCGTGGCCATGGTGCTGGTGATCACCGCCGCGCTGCTGATCCTGGTGCCGATGATCGAGCGCCAGATCGCTACCTTGATCGCGGCCATTCCGCAGGCCCAGCAGTGGCTGATGCAGCACGGCATTCCGTGGTTCGAGCAGAAGACCGGCATGGAAATCATGCCGTGGCTGGAGCCGGACCGCCTGATCGAATGGGTGCGCAGCCACTGGGAGCAGGCCGGCGGGTTTGCCAGGACCTTCTTCGGCTACGTTTCGCGTTCGGGCTTTGCGATGGTGACCTGGGTGGTCAACATCCTGCTGCTGCCGATCCTGGCGTTCTACTTCCTGCGCGACTGGGACAAGCTGGTCGAGCGCGTGGCCTCGACCATCCCGCGCAACCACGTGGGCACCATCACCAAGCTGGCGCGCGAGTCCAACGAGGTACTGGGTGCGTTCATTCGTGGCCAGTTCCTGGTGATGGTGGCGCTGGGCCTGATCTACGCCATCGGCCTGTCGCTGGTGGGCCTGAAGCTGGGCCTGTTGATCGGCCTGATTGCCGGCCTGATCAGCTTCATTCCGTACCTGGGCGCCACCACCGGCATCATCATGGCGGTGCTGGCCGCGCTGGTGCAGGCGCAGGGCTTGGACCTGAAACTGCTCATTCTGGTGGGCGTGGTGTTCACCGTGGGCCAGCTGTTGGAAAGCTACGTACTTACCCCGCGCATCGTCGGCGACAAAATCGGCCTGCACCCGGTGGCGGTGATCTTCGCGGTGATGGCCGGTGGCCAGCTGTTCGGCTTCCTGGGCATGCTGCTGGCGTTGCCGGTGGCGGCGGTGAGCAATGTGCTGCTGCGCTATGCACACCTGCGCTACCGTGAGAGCGAGCTGTATGCCGGCGAAAAGACCGCGATCGTGCTCGATTCGTACATCGACAAGCCGACCCTGATCGTCGAGACGCCCCAGGACCCGGACCTGAAGTGAGTGTTGTTCCGCAGCTGCCGCTCGCCTTGCGTTACCCGCAGGACGAGCGACTGGAAACCTTCATCGGCGCACCGGACGGTGCGCTGGCGCAGCTGCGCGCGATTGCCGTGGGCGAGGATCAACACTGGGTGTACCTGGAAGGGGCGGCCGGCACCGGCAAGACCCATCAGGCGCTGGCGATGTGTTCGCTGGCCGAGCAGGCCGGGCGGCAGCCGACCTACCTGCCGCTGAAGGCGGTGGTGGGGCGCACCCGCGCTGCCCTGGAATCGCTGGAAGGCCGCGACCTGGTGGCGCTGGATGGGCTGGATGCGGTGGCCGGGAATCGCGACGATGAAGTGGCGCTGTTCGATTTCCACAACCGCGCGCGCAGTGCCGGCATCACCTTGATGTACACCGCACAGCACGCACCGGACCGGCTGGGCCTGGTGCTGCCCGACCTGCGTTCGCGCCTGCAGCAGTGCGTGCGCGTGGTGCTGCAGCCACTGGACGACGAAGGCCGTGCGGCGGTGCTTCGCGAGCGCGCGGCGCGGCGGGGATTATCGATTGACGAAGCCGCCATCGAATGGCTGCTGACCCGCACTGGCCGCGAGCTGGGCAACCTGGTCAGCCTGCTGGACTGGCTGGACCGCGAATCGCTCGCCGCGCAGCGGCGCATCACCGTGCCATTTTTGCGGCAGGTGGTGGAAGAGGGTTCGCACCGGCTGTAGAGCCACGCCCTGCGTGGCGGCTCTTCGTTTCGGCACCGCGCAGCCACGCGTGAATCATGCCCCGTCATGGCGGCAGGTTCCGCGCGCATGGCGATGCGTTCATCAAACCGGCGCCAGCGGATCCTGGGGCGCGGCGTGGCTCTACGCCAGGGCTGCGTCCAGCGCTGCGAGGCGTTC
The DNA here is from genome assembly GCF_037482345.1 of Stenotrophomonas sp. AB1(2024). Lineage (NCBI taxonomy): Bacteria > Pseudomonadati > Pseudomonadota > Gammaproteobacteria > Lysobacterales > Lysobacteraceae > Stenotrophomonas > Stenotrophomonas sp. AB1(2024). Next base: position 965,534 of record NZ_JBBHKO020000001.1, on the reverse strand, counting down.
TGGCGTGCCTACGTCCGTCCATCTTCCCGCGTGGTATTGCCCGGTTACGCGGCCGTGTGCCATGGCGTGTCGCATCAACGGGGCAAGGCCGAACCGCGGCGGGTTCGCTGACGCGCCCTCTGTTGCGCCGATCACCTCACGCCATCCGTCGAGAATCGATGGGCGATACACGCCAATGCCGGCATACGTCAGTCGCGGTGCATCGCCTGCATCGCTGACCGTACCATCCCCGCGCAGGATGAAATCCCCGCGCGGATGCTGCACCGGGTTGTCGACCAGCACCAGGTGCGCATCGCCCTGCGGTTGCTGCGGCAACGCGCTGAAATCCACATCCGTCCATACATCGCCGTTGACCACCAGGAACGGCGCATCACCCAGCAGCGGCAGCGCGTTGAGGATGCCGCCGCCGGTTTCCAGCGGCACTGCACCTTCGCTGATGAAGTGCAGCTGCATGCCCCAGCGATCACCGTCGCCCAGCGCAGGCGCGAACTGATCGCCCAGCCACGAGGTGTTGATCACCACCTCGCTGAACCCCGCCGCAGCCAGCCGCTCCAGGTGCCACACGATAAGCGGCTTGCCGCCCGCCACCAGCAACGGCTTGGGCGTGGTGAGCGTGAGCGGCCGCATGCGTTCGCCCTTGCCGGCGCTGAAGATCATCGCCTTCATGCGCGGCTGGGCACCGGCAGCGCCATCGCGGCCATCGCCGGCTTGATCCGTTCCTGCAGAAGCGTGTTCAAGCCGGCCAGTTCGGGATGGCGTGGCAACACCTCATCCAGGTAACGGATGAAGCGCGGTGCATCGGCGAAGTAATGGCCCTTGCCGTCGCGGTCGCGCAGGCGCACGAACAGGCCGAGGATCTTCAGGTGACGCTGCACGCCCATCCAGTCGGCGTCGCGCAGGAACTGCGGCCACGGCCGCACCGGCAGCCCGGCCGCCTGCGCCTGTGCGTGGTAGCGCGCCAGCCAGGCGTCCACGCGTTCCAGCGGCCAGCTCAGGAACGCATCCTTGAACAGGCTCACCGGGTCGTAGGCGATCGGCCCGCGTACCAGGTCCTGGAAATCGAGCACGGCCGGGCCGGGCTCGACCGGCATCAGGTTGCGTGGCATGAAATCGCGGTGGGTGAGCACCTGCGGCTGCTGCAGCGCGTTGTCCATCAAGCGGCGATGGGCGAGCTGCAGTGTTTCGACTTCACCGCAGTCCAGCTGCAGGCCCAGGTGGCGCTGCAGGAACCATTCGTCGAACAGGCCGGCGTCGCGCTGCAACAGTGCCTCGCCGAACGAGCCCATGCCCTCGGGTAACGGGATCTGCTGCAGGCGGATGAGCTGTGCGAAGGCGGCATCGAACCACGCGTCGGCATTGTCGTCGTCGATGTGCCGGGCGAGCGTGGGCCCACCGAGATCTTCCAGCAGCAGGAAACCCTGTTCCTCGTCGCGGGCCAGCACGCGCGGTACGCGCACGCCGTTGGGTTCCAGCAGGTCATGCATGCGCAGCCACGGGCGCACGTCTTCCAGCCCGGGCGGCGAATCCATCACGATGTGGCTGCCGTGTACGCTGGTGGCGCGCCAGTAGCTGCGGAAACCGGCGTCCACCGACGCGCGGTCCAGGTGCGGGTCGGGGTCGCCCAGCGCGGCGCAGGTCCACTGCCGGCGAAGCTCGGCGCGCAGCGGGTCGGAAGCAGGATCGTTCATGGACAGGTACGTAGAAGCGGCGCCACGGGGCGCGCGGGGAGAAGGGGAGTCGGGATGTTCAGCGCTTGCTGCTGAAGAGGCGGAGCAGGGCCAGCACGGCGATGGCGCCCAGGATCGCGCCGATGAAACCGGCCGGTTCGCCGCGCGCATACCAACCCATGTACTGGCCGAACCAGCCGGCCACCAGCGCGCCGACGATGCCGAGCGCAATGGTCAGCAGGCAGCCCATGCGGTTGTTGCCGGGCATGACGAAGCGCCCGAGCAGGCCGACCACGAAGCCGACCAGGATGATGTAGAGCCAGCTGGTGCTGCCGAACAGGACGTTCATGGAGCCGTTTCCCGCAGGAGATTGACGCAGCCTACCAAGCGCAGGCTGCGTCCGTCACCGTCGCTATCAGCAGCAGCCGTGACCGCCGTGGCGGGTGCCGCTGTCGGCGGCCACCGGCGAACCGCTGGTTTCACCGCGCAGGCTGGCCGCGTAATGCTCGCTGATCACCTTGGATACGCACGCGGTGACGCGCTTGCCCATCGGAATGTGCAGGAACTCGTTCGGGCCGTGTGCATTGGAATGCGGGCCGAGCACGCCGGTGATCATGAACTGCGCGCCGGGGAACTTTTCGCCCAGCATGCCCATGAACGGAATCGAGCCACCTTCGCCCATGTACATCGCCGGCTTGCCGAAGAAGGTCTGGCTGGCTTCGTCGATGGCCTGGGTCAGCCACGGCGCCATCGCCGGGGCGTTCCAGCCCGAGGAGGCCTTTTCCAGGTCCAGCTTCACTTCCGCGCCGTTGGGCGGGTCGCGCAGCAGGGCTTCCTTCAGCAGTTCGCCGCAGGCCTTGCCGTCGGCGGTCGGCGGCAGGCGCAGCGACAGCTTCACTGCGGTATGCGGGCGCAGCACGTTGCCGGCCGAGGCGAGCGCCGGCATGCCGTCCACGCCGGTCACCGACAGCGCCGGGCGCCAGGTGCGGTTGAGCACCAGTTCGGTCAGGTCCTCGTTCATCGGCTTGAGGCCGTCGACCAGCGGGAACTTGTCGAAGATCGCCGTGTCCACCACCTCGGCGGCACGCCTGGCCTGGGCCTGGCGCTCTTCCGGGATGTCGACATGCATGCCGTCAAGCAGGATGCGGCCGGTGTTCTCGTCCTCGATGCGCGACAGCAACTGGCGCAGCAGGCGGAAGCTGGACGGCACCACGCCGGATGCATCGCCCGAATGCACGCCTTCGTTGAGCACCTTCACCGAGAAGTTGCCGCCGGTCAGGCCGCGCAGCGAGGTGGTGCACCACAGTTGGTCGTAGTTGGCGCAGCCCGAATCCAGGCACACCACCAGCGACGGCTTGCCGATGCGGTCGGCCAGGTGGTCCACGTAGGCCGGCAGGTCGTAGCTGCCCGATTCCTCGCAGGCTTCGATCAGCACCACGCAGCGGGCATGCGGCAGGTTCTGTTCCTGCAGCGCCAGCACCGCAGCCAGCGAGCCGAAGATGGCGTAGCCGTCGTCGGCGCCGCCGCGGCCGTACAGCTTGTCGCCGCGCAGCACCGGCACCCACGGGCCCAGGTCATCGTCCCAGCCGGTCATTTCCGGCTGCTTGTCCAGGTGGCCGTACAGCAGCACGGTGTCGTCGCCGGTTTCGGCGCCGGTGGCGGGAATTTCCAGCAGCAGCAGCGGCGTGCGGCCTTCCAGGCGCACCACCTCGACCTTCAGGCCCGGCAACTTCTGGGCCTTGGCCCAGCTTTCCATCAGGGTGACGGCCTGTTCCATATAGCCGTTTTCGACCCAATTGGCGTCGAACATCGGCGATTTGTTGGGGATACGGATGTATTCGACCAATTGCGGAACGATCTCGCTGTCCCACTTTTCACTGACGAATTGGCCGAGTTTGGCGCTGTCCATCTGGTGCTCCGAGTGCATGTGGCTGATCCCGTCATTCTACGCCTGAGCGCGGGGTAGGGATTTCCCTACATCACGTCAGGTATTTAGCTGGCTGTGTGAAGGTGATGTGGACGATAGGCTGTGTGTATGTGGCGAGGGACACTGACTGCTCCGACGGGATGCCGGCAGGAGTCGGTCCGAAGTCACAGGGAGCTACACGGTGGGGCCTTGGTTTTCGTGGAGGGCGCTTGCGCTGGCACTGCTGTTGATGGGAACCGCCTCGGCGGCCGACCGCATCAACATCAATACGGCAGATGCGTCGACGCTGCAGCAGGGATTGACGAACGTGGGGCCCCACAAGGCCCAGGCGATCGTGGCGTACCGGCGACAACACGGACCTTTCCTCCGGGTCGAGGACCTGGCACGGGTGAAAGGGATAGGGACAGCAACAGTCGAACGGAATCGGCGACGGATGACGGTGGGGGCCATGGTGGCGCCCACGGCGGCACCGCCCAGGAGGGCAATGCCGGCACCCGTACCAAGGCGCTGACGTAACAGGATGGGTCGCGACCGGCACGACGCCGGTCACGGTGGCCAGGCAGGAGCCGGCCACCACGACAGCCGCAGGGACGGGGCACGCACGGAGGCGGCGCGGAAGGATTGGCGCGGACCCACCAGGACGGTGGCATCCAGACCCGGGTAGGGGAGGGATGGCGGAACAACATACGGCCGAGTGCAGGGAGCATGGCCGGCACCCACACTGGGCAGGATGCACAGGGGGAAGGCGGGATGCCGACAAGGACGTGACGATTGCCCGGTCCGCACAGGGATGTGTGACCGGGCAATTTTGTTTGGGGGGGCCTCGACGGGTTTCAACGTCGGGCCGTTCCCGTGTCGCCGTGGCATTGTGGTGTCGGATGCTTGTGCCGCGCTGCGCGCGGTTGCCACGCAGGGCGTGGCACTACGGGAATTTCTGCGAACGCGGCGACATTTGGACCCGCGCCGGGTAGAGCCACGCCCTACGTGGCTGCACCATCTGGTGTAGCGTCACTCTCAAACCCCCGGGATCTCTTTCATGGCACCACGCCGCACGCTGCTCACCCTCGGACTTGCTTCGCTGCTGGCCGCCGTTGTATTTCCTGCGCTGGCCGCCACCCCGTCTGCGCCCGCAGCGACCCAGACGGAGCCTGGCCCCACCGACCTCAAGCCTGGCCAGTTCCTCTGGCACCCGGAGATTTCCCCGGCCGGGCCGATCGTGCTGGTGGTCAGCCTGGATGAGCAGCGCGCCTACGTGTACCGCAATGGCATCGCCATCGGCCTGAGCACCATCAGCTCGGGCAAGGCCGGGCATGAAACGCCGACCGGGGTGTTCACCATCCTGCAGAAGGACAAGGACCACAAATCCAACCTGTACAACAGCGCGCCCATGCCCTACATGCAGCGCCTGACCTGGGATGGGATCGCGCTGCACGGCGGCAACCTGCCCGGACACCCGGCCTCGCACGGCTGCGTGCGCCTGCCGCAGGCCTTCGCGCAGAAGTTGTTCGGCGAAACCAGGCGCGGCGATACCGTGGTGGTGGCCGATGCCAAGAGCGCACCGATGACGCTGGCCTACCCGGCGGTACTGGCCCCGGTGAACAGCGTGGGCAAGACTCTGCTGGAAACCACCGACGCGCCGGACCAGTACTGGAATGACAGCGCCGCACCGTCGGGCCAGGTGGGCATCCTGGTCAGCCTGCACGACCAGCGCCTGTACGTGCTGCGCGATGGCGTGCTGATCGGCGAATCGCGGCTGGAGGCCAAGGCGCTGCCGGCGTTCGAGGGCACTACGCTGTTCGTGATGCAGGACGGCTATTCGGATACCGCCAGCCCACTCGATGCCACTCAAAAGCTGCACAGATGGACCGCCTACCCGCTGCTGGGGCAGAGCGCCGGCAATGCCAGCCCGGACCTGCTGGCCACCCCCAGCCTGCCGATGGCGCTGCCGCCTTCCTTTGCCACCCAGCTGTACAAGACGCTGGTGCCGGGCACCACGCTGCTGGTGACCAGCCTGCCGGCGGTTCGCCCGGTGGCGGATGAACAGAACCTGCAGCCGGTCTTGGAATCGGACGTAGGCGGGGTCACGTTGTAGGCATGGCTTGCCGCGTTCCGCTTTCCCTGCTGATGGGTATCACCGCGCTCGCCCTCCCCGGGGGCGATGTGAGTGCCGGTAGCGCCGGCCGTTGGCCGGCCCAGGCGGTGTCGGGGGCCGGCCAACGGCCGGCGCTACCGGCAGAACAGATGGCCGACATGCTGGCGCGCGTTGCGCCCAATGCGGACCGCAAGGTGCTGCAGTTGGCCGCCAACGCAATGACCTGCGCCCTTCGCCGGCCGGAGCTGGGGGTCGACCCGGGCCGGTTGAGCGTGATCGATTACTCGCGCCCGTCCACCGAGCAGCGGATGTGGGTGTTCGACCTGGCCCACCAGAAGCTGCTGTTCGAGGAATGGGTGGCGCACGGCCGCAACAGCGGCGGCAACACCACCGAACGCTTCTCCAACCGCGATGGCAGTTTCATGTCCAGCCTGGGCGCGTTCACCGCCAAGGAAACCTACATGGGCGGCAATGGTTATTCGCTGCGCTTGGAGGGGCTGGAGCCGGGCTTCAATGACAAGGCGCGCGACCGCGCCATCGTCATCCACGGTGCGCCGTACGTGAACCCGACCATCGCCCGGCTGCAGGGGCGACTTGGGCGCAGCCTGGGCTGCCCGGCGGTGCGCCTGACCGTGGCGCGGCCGTTGATCGACAGCCTGCGGGGCGGGGCGATGGTGTTCGCCTACTACCCCGACAAGGACTGGCTGGCGCGCTCGCAGCTGCTTGACGCCGACTGCGGCGGCAACGCCGGCTGAGGCACAATGGCGGCATGTCCACCGCCACCGCATTGAGCGCTGCCACGCGCGTCATTCCGAGCTTTGAATACCGCCGCGAGCGCTGGCGCAATGGCCTGGGCTGGACGCGGGAGATCCTGCGCGTGCCTGACAGCGAGGCGTGGCAGGTGCGGTTGTCGATTGCCGAGATCGAGCAGGATGCGGCGTTCTCGTCGTTCCCCGGCATCGAGCGCGAGCTGGTGCTGTTGCGCGGGGAAGGGCTACGGTTGCGCTTCGCCGATGGCACGGTGCATGCGTTGATGCCGCCGCATGATCGCCTGCGCTTTGCCGGCGAAGCGGAGGTTCATGGCGAGCTGGTGGATGGGCTCACCCACGATTTCAATCTGATGTGGCGCCGCGATCAGGTGGATGCCGAACTGCTGCACCGGCCGCTGGTGGGCAGCATGTTCTTTTTCACCGAGCCGGGAACGGCATGGGCGATCCATCTGCTGGCCGGGCAGGCTGAATTCGAGGGCGAGGCCGATCTGCCGCCGTTGCAGCAGGGCGACACCGCCTGGCTGGCGGCGGGGCCGCGCAGGCGTTACGCGTTGCGCGGTGGTGGTGAGTTGCTGGCGATCCGCCTGGACCAGCGCGGTCAATACACGTCGCGGCGATAGCGGCCTGCGACGATCAATGCTTCTTTTCCTTCGCGGCCCAGTGCTTGTTCGATCACCGCATCCACCGCCGGCGCCATGCCCTGCAGGCTGCCGCAGACCAGGATCGTGGCACCGCCCCGCACCCACTGGCGCAATGTGTCCAGCTGCGCGAGCAACCGGTCCTGCACATAGTGGTGCTCGTCACCGTCGCGGCTGAACACCGCATCCAACCGCGCGATCATGCCGTCCCGTTGCCAACGCTGCAGGTCTTCATTGAAGTAGAAATCATGCGCGGCGGTACGTTCACCGAACAGCAACCAGTTGCGCCCGGCGCCAAGGTCCACCCGTGCACGCAGGTGCGCACGCAGGCCGGCGATGCCGGTGCCGTTGCCGATCAGGATCAGCGGCGCCTCCAGCGGCGGTGCGTGGAAATTGGGATTGCTGCGGAAGCGCAGGTCGATGCGGCCGCCCAGCGCGGCGTGATCGCACAGCCAGCCGCTGCCCAGCCCCGGCGTGCCATCCGGGCGCAGCAGCCGGCGCAGCAACAGCACCACCTGGCCTTCGGCCGGCATGCTGGCAATGGAATACTCCCGGTGCGGCAGTGGCCGGAGCGCGGCCACCAAGGCGGCGTCATCGGCGGGTACGGAATCGGGCAACACCGGTAGATGCGAACGCGCCAGCCAGGCGCGCAGCGGTTGCCCCTCGACCATCGCCGCGCCGTTGCGGGCATGCGCGGCCAACCATGCGTCTACCTCCGCCAGACTGTGCTGCGGGCCGATCTCGGCCACATCACCGGCCTGCCACGCTGGCAGCACGCCGTCTTCCGGTACCAGTCCCACCCGCCACGTCGCCGCGCCCGGGCTGCCGGGATTTTCCAGCCGACGGTCGTGCAAGAGCCAGTGTTGGTACTGCGGCGGGGTCCAGTCGGGCAGGTCGGTGGCGTCGCCACCGAGCTGGCCCAGCAACTGCTGCCAGTGGCGCAGCGCGGCGGGGTCGGCGTTGTCCACTTCGATGGTGTCGAACAGCGGATGCGCGCCGCGCTGGCGCAGCCATGCATCGAGCTGGTGGCCGAATGCGCAGAAATGCCCGTAGCTGCGGTCGCCCAATGCCAGCACGCCGTAGTGCAGGTGCGGCAGCGCAAGGTCCTGCGGCATCACCCGCCGCAGGAAGGGCAGGGTGTGGTCGGGTGGATCGCCTTCGCCGGTGGTGCTGGCGATCAGCAGCATGCGCGCGGATTGCTGCAGCAGCGGTGCGTCCAGCTGGTGCAGGCTGCGTACGCGTACCGGTACACCAGCCGCGCGCAGGACCTCTGCACTGCGCTCGCACAGTTGCTGGCCAAACCCGGTCTGGCTGGCCCAGACCAGCAACAGGGGCGCGCCGTCGGATGCGCTGGCAGCATCATCGCGGTGGCGGCCGCGCCACCAGAGCAGTGCACACAGTGCGGCGTAGGCGATGAGACTGCCGGCCGCCCAGCGCCAGTGCGATGCCAGCGGGGCGCCCAACCACCAGTCTTCCTGCAGGTGCAGGCGCAGCAGCAGCCAGGCCAACACGGCCAGCACTGCCATCATGGCGATGTTGCCCAGCACTGCGCGCGAAGGGCCGCGCTTCATGCCGCAGCCTCCTGTTCGGCAAGCAGTTCGGCAAAGGCCGTGCTCAGCTGTTCTTCGATGCCCTGCGCGCTGCGGGTGATGAAACGTGCGGCCAGTGCGTTGGCATTGGCGAACGGAAGGCCCGCCTCGGCCCCCATCACGGTCAACGCGGTGGCCCAGCCATCGGCGTGCATGGCATCGCGCGCGACCACTGTTACCGCCGCCGCAGCGCGGCTGACCGGTGCGCCCACGCGCGGGTCGAGCGTATGGCTGTAGTGCGCGCCGCCCTGGGTGAACTGGTGCCAGCGGTCGCCCGACGTGGCCACGGCCAGGTCGTCGAGCACCAGCACGCGGGGGGGATGCGGGAGTTCTGCTTCTTCTTCGGGACCGGCCTCGACCAGTACGCGCCACGGCTGCCCATCGGGTTTGCGACCGTAGCCGTGCAGCTCGCCGCCGACCTCGACCAGTGCCGCAGCAATGCCCTGGTCGCGAAGCCAGTGGCTGACCAGATCCACGGCAAAGCCCTTGGCGATGGCCGAAAGATCCAGTTCCAGTCCACCGGGTTGCAGCAGGCAGCCGTCCTGCCAATGCAGACGCTGCCAGCCGCAGCGGGCCCGGGTCGCGGTGAGCAGTGCAGTGTCGGGCACGCGTTGCGCATGTGCCCGCGCGCCAAAGCCCCACAGTGCTACCAACGGGCCGACAGTGGGATCAAACGCACCATCGCTGCGCTGCGCGATATCGAGCGCGCAGTCGACTACCTCGGCAAACAGTGCGGGCAGCGGCAACGATGCGCCGGCCGCCGCGCCATTGAATGCGGAAATGGCGCTGGCCGCCTCCCAGGTGCTCATCTGCGCCACCACGGCATCCAGCTGCGCCTGGATGCCCGCATGCAGCGGGTGCAGGTCGCGGTCGGGCGAGGTGGTCAGTTTGACCTGCCAGGTGGTGCCCATGGTGTGGCCACCGAGGCTGGCGATGTCGAGGGAGGGGGTCATTGGGTTCTATGGGTGTGCGTGGTTGCCGGGCAGGGCCCGGCGTTACGAGGCGGCCGGGCCTGGCCCGGCGATCGCCTGGTTGCCAGGCAGGGCCTGGCACTACCGCTGCCTTTATTGCGGCAGTACTTCGAGGGTGGCGACGTAGTTCAGGCGGCGGGTCTTGGCCTGCTTGAGCGTGGTCTTCTTGTCTTCGCTGCTGGTTTCCAGCCAGTACATGCCGGCTTCGGGCCAGGTGACGGAGAACTCGCCCTTCTTGTCGCTGGTGACCTTGATCTCTTCCTGGGTGTTGCGGTAGCGCGTGCCGCCGCGGGTGATCTCGAAGGCCAGGCCGGCGCGCGGCTTGCCGTCGACCAGCACGCGGAACTTCGCTTCTTCGCCCGCGGCCAGGTCGTTGGGGTGGCCCACGGCGACCAGCTCGATGCCCGACTTGGTCGGCTTGAGCGCGGTGTCGTTCGGAGCGCCATTGGTGACGAAGGTTTCGATGCGGTTGACCGACTGGCTCACCTGCAGCTTCTTCGCCTTCTTCGGCACTTCGGTGGCGAAGGTCGCCACGGTGCCGCGCCAGCGCTTGGGCTTGCCGTCTTCTTCCCAGCTCGCCGACAGACCGTTGTTGACCGAGGCCAGGCGGTAGGTGCCCTGCTGGGTCAGCTCGACGTCGAACACGCTGCGGAACTTGCCGGTGGAGGCGTTCTGCGGCTGCACGGTGGTGCCGTCCGGTGCGGTGATGACCAGGCTCTCCAGGCGCAGCGGCACGTGGTTGAAGTAGAACAGGTCGTTGGACACCGCCGCATCGACGGTGATCCACGGATGTTCGCCGGCGATGACGGTCTGCGACGGCTGCAACCAGGCCTTGTGGGCGAGGGCGGAGAACGGAAGGACGGCGGCCAGGGCGGCGGCCAGGACGAGCGAGCGCTTCATCAACAACTCCATGTACGGGTGAGGGATGCCCTCCCTGCAGGGAGGGCAGTGGAAATTCAGGGCGTGGCTGACAGTGTGACCAGGCCCAGTTCGGTGGTGCCCCGGGCTTGGCCGGTTTCCTGCTTGGTGGCCGGCCAGGTGAAGGGAATCTTGACCAGCTCGCGGCCGCCGACTTCGCGCACCGCTTCCACCACCAGCGTGTAGTTGCCCGGTGCCAGCGACTTCATCGCCGGCTGCTTGTTGGTGAACGACAGCGCGTGGGTGCCGGCCGGCTTGGTCGGGCCGGTCACGCCGTCCACCGGCACCGCAAGCGAACGGCCGCTTTTGCGCCACCACTGGCGCAGGTCGGGCAGCCACTTGGTGCCGTGGCCTTCGCTGTTGCCGGTCTGCTGGTACCAGACCGAGAGATTGGCGGCGACCTTCTGGTCGGCCCCTTCCAGCCACACGGCCACGTACGGGCGGTGGTACTCGGCCACGTTGAGCTTGGGCACCTCGACGTTGATGTCCAGGGTGGTGGCATAGGCCGGCGAGGTGGCCAGCAGGCCGCTCAGGGCGATGGTGAGGGTGACGCGCATGGTGCGGCTCCGGGAAGGGAAAGGGGAAAGGGAATCAGTGGATCAGGATCAGCGCGATCAGCAGCGGCACCATCAGGCCCAGGCCGACCAGCGGCCAGGTCATGCGGCGCTGGCGGGCATGCAGGTGCAGCAGGAACAGGCCGGTGATGCAGAACACCAGGCAGGCCACGGCGAACACATCCAGGAACCAGCCCCAGGCCGGGCCGGCATTGCGGCCCTTGTGCAGGTCGTTGAAGTAGGACACCCAGCCGCGCGAGGTTGCTTCGTATTCGACCGCGCCGCTTTCACGGTCGATGCTCAGCCAGGCATCGCCGCCGGGGCTGGGCATGGAAAGGTAGATTTCCCCGGCCGACCATTCGGCCGGGCGGCGGCCAATGGAAACGCCCAGCTCGCGGTCCAGCCAGCGGGCGGCAGGGCGGGGCACCGGTGCGTTGCCATCGGTATGGTCGGCGAGCTGGCCAAGCAGCTCGGCCGGCAATTCCAGCTGCCGATTGACCACCTGCGGCGTGGCCTCGATCTTCGCCGCATGGTTCAGCGTGATCCCGGTGGCGGCAAACAACAGCATGCCGATCAGGCACACCGCCGAACTGATCCAGTGCCACTGGTGCAGGGTACGCAGCCAGAAGCCACGGCTTTGTTGTTGTTGCACGGCAGAGGAGGGCGTAAGGGCGGCCACGGTCACAAAAGAAGAAGGCGAATACCGAATTACACCATTGATGAGAATGGTTCGCAATTATTGGCCGCACGATGAAGGTCCACGCGGGCCGGCCAACGGCCGGCGCTACCGGTATCCGGCCTTTGGGTCGATTGATCCCGATCCCGATGGGCCCGTAACAATTCGTAGGTCCGGCCGTTGGCCGGACACCGCGCGCAGCGCGGCGCAAGCGTCCGAAGCCGGCACGCCACCGCCCGCGACCACCATCCCGACGTTGAAATCCACCGGAGCCTGCTGCCGACGTATCCAGATCCAAATGGGCACGTAACAATTCGTAGGTCCGGCCGTTGGCCGGACACCGCGCGCAGCGCGGCGCAAGCGTCCGAAGCCGGCACGCCACCGCCCGCGACCACCATCCCGACGTTGAAACCCACCGGAGCCTGCTGCCGACGTATCCAGATCCGAATGGGCACGTAACAATTCGTAGGTCCGGCCGTTGGCCGGACACCGCGCGCAGCGCGGCGCAAGCCCCCGAAGCCGGACATGCAATCGCCCGTACCCATCACCCCGGAGTTTAGACCCACCGGAGCCGTCCACCAGGTGTGCACACCCCAACCGGCGCCCGACCCCATGGCCGGGCGCCGACAGCTCAAAACTTCGCGTTCAATGAAATCCAATAACTCCGCCGCTGATCCTTCGTCGCGTAATCATCCACACAGTTGTACTCACTGTCGCTGATCAACACGCACGACTGCGAAACGAAATCCTTGTCGAACAGATTGTTCACCCGCGCATTGACCGTCAGCCACTGATTGATGTCCCAGCTGCCGCCCAGATGGAAGATCGTGTAGTCATCGTAGTACCGCACCTGCGAGCTGCTCACCCCGCCCACGTTGCTCACCAGCGTGTCGCGATACCGGTCATAACGCCCCTCACCGATCAGCGACAGGCTCACCGCCTCGCTGATCTGCCAGTTCAGACTCGCATTGGCCATGTGCCTGGCCGGCGTGGTGGTACCGCCCACCGGCTTGCCCTTGTCCACACCGCTGGTCTGCTCGGACCTGGTATAGGTGTAGTTGCCACGCAGCTGCAGGCTGTCCAGAAGATCCACATGCGCGGCTGCCTCCACGCCACGCGTTTCAGCGGTATCGATGTTCACGCTCTGGCTGAAGGTGCTGTAGCCCAGCGCCGCCCAACCCGGGCCCACATCCACGCAATACCCGCTGCCGGCCGGTGCCACCTCGCAGTTCGGGAAGGTGCCGCCGCTGGCGATCTTGTCGTCGAACTTGTTGAAGAAACCGGTGAGGTTGAAGCCCCAGCGTTCGCCCTCGTAGTAGCTGGCGATCTCGTAATTGGTGCTGGTTTCCGGCTGCAGGTTGGGCGACCCCACCAGCGGCAGCACGCCCTGGCCGCCGAAACCGGTCACGCCCGGGAACAGCTGGTCCGGTCGCGGGGTCTTGTAGCCGGTGCTCACGCCGCCCTTGAAGGTCCAGGCATCGCTGGCATTCCACACCAGGTACGCGCGCGGGCTGACATGGCTGCCGAAGATGTTGTGGTCGTCATAGCGCACGCCCAGCGTGGCGGTCAGCGCATCGGTCAGCGCCCAGTTGTCTTCGGCGAACACCGACCACATGCGGTGCTTCTGCTTGACGTTGTCGCGGTAGCCGGCGCCGTCCATGCCGAACACACCGTCAACCATGTCGGTATCGGTGTACTGGCCGCCCACGGTCAGCTTGTGTGCGTCCAGGCTCATGTCCAGCATCGTGTCCAGCACATAGCCTTCCAGCTCCATGGTGCGCAGCGGACGCGGCAGGAACGCTTCCAGCCGCGCCAGCTCGGTCGGGTTCAACGCGGCCAGCGCGTTGGTGCGGCCGGCGGCACAGTTGTTGGCCGCGCCGGTGCGCAGGCACACGTCGTTCCACAGCGTCTGCAGGTCGGCGCGTTCGTCCAGGGTCAGCGGCAGCGACCGACCCAGGTTGTTGCTCTGGGTGTGGGTCAGCGTGGTCTGCCAGGTGCCGAAGGAATAGCGCCCCTGGTGGGTCAACGCCAGCTGGTCGCGCTCGTAGCGCTGGTAGGCGGTATAGCCCACGCGCGGCTGCACCACGCGGCGGGTGATCGTGCCCGTCCCGTTCGGGTTGGGGATGGTGGCATTGCCCACGCGCCACAGGCTGGCAACGCTGTCCAGCGTGCCGGTCTGGCCTTCGCTGTTGTCGTACTTCTGCCGCGACACGTCGTAATCCAGCGACAGGTCATGGTCGTCATTGATCGTCAAGCCCAGGCGCACGCCGGTGTTCCAGTTGGTGTTGGCCACCGCCTTGCCGCCACCGCCGAAGCCGATGCTGCGCTCCCATGGGGTGCCATCGGGCAGCGGCAGGTCGTCCCACTCCGGGTTCGACGCCTTGGCGTCGTAGTAGCTGCCACGCACGGCCAGCGCCACGCGGTCCTTCACCAGCGGGCCGGTCAGGTACACATCGGTGGTGCGCGCATCGCCGAACTGGTCGTCCTGCTGCACGGTGAAACCCTGGGTAACCGAGCCATGCCAGCTGTCCTGGCTGCGCCGGGTGATGATGTTGATGACGCCACCCATGGCATCGGAACCGTACAGCGTGGACATCGGGCCGCGCACCACTTCGATGCGTTCGATCGCATCCAGCGGTGGCAGGTAGGCGAACTGGCCGCCACCGAAGTTGTTCGGGTACAGCTGGCCCACGTTGCTCTGGCGGCGGCCGTCGATCAGCACCAGCGTGTATTCGGAGGGCATGCCGCGCATGGAAATGGTGGCGCGGCCGTTCTTGTCGGTGGTTTCCATGCCCACGTCGATGCCTTCCACATCGCGCAGCGCGTCCACCAGGCTGGTGTAGGGGCGCTTGCTCAGTTCTTCGCGGCTGACCACGCTGATGCTGGCCGGCGCGTCGGTGATCTTCTGCTCGAAGCCTGACGCGGTTACCACCACCTGGTCCAGGGTCTTGGGATCACCGGCGACATCGCCAGCGGCGAAGGTGGGCGCGCTGATGGCAGTGAGCAGGGCGATGCTGAGCGTGCGGCGGGACAGGGACGTGCAACGACGATGGCGCTGGGCCATGGCGGGTTTCCTCGGAAAGGGGACGAACGCGGGAACGCCGTGGCCGGCGGCCGCAGCGGAATCGGAAAATCATCAGAGGGCCTGCAGTGCAGGCAGCAGCGGTGCGCTCAGCGACGGTCGTGCAGGTGCAGCGACGCGGACGCGGGCGGAATCAGCCCTGCGGGGGGGCCTGGCCGCGCTGGACGCGCAGGCCGGGCGTCGCCGGCAAAGGGGTGGCCGGCGCGGAATCAATGGTGGGTACGACCTGCGGCGGCAGTTCGGCCAGGGTGGCCATCAGTGCATCAAGCGATTCGGTTGACGGCGGCTGCGGCAGGCGCGGCGGGGTTGCCGCCGGGCGTGCACTGGTCATGCGGCGCGGCTTGGCCGGTGTTTCTTCCTGCACGCGGTTGTCACCGCCGGGGCGTCCCTCGGCCGGCAGCTGCATCACCAGCGCAGCGGTGCCGGGCAGGTGTGGTTCAAGCAGCGGCAGGGTGCCCAGCAGCATCGACAGCAGCGCCAGCCACGCCAGCACCGTCGCCAACGCCGGGCGCTGCCCGCGCATGGCGGGGGCAAAGCTGCGGTGGCGGTGTGGGTGGCGCAAGGTGGGATTCCGATCCAAGGCGCGCCGGCAGGTCCGGTGCGGGGGGGATTGTAGATAGCGTTTGTCACAAACGCAAATAGGAATGATTTACAGATGCGGGGATTTCGATTGACGGTAGCGCCGGCCGTTGGCCGGCCCAAGCGATCCGTGGACCGGCCAACGGCCGGCGCTACCGGTCCCTCAGGTCTCGCTCCAGCGCCGCAACAGGTTGTGATACACCCCGGTCAACTGCAGGACCGCCCCCGGATCGGCGCCGGTCACGCGCAGCTTTTCGATCGCCCCATCCATCTCCAGCAGCATCCGCCGTGCGCCGTCATCGCGCACCATGCTCTGCACCCAGAAGAACGAGGCCAGCCGCGCACCTGCGGTCACCGGGTTGACCTTGTGCAGGCTGCTGGAGGGGTACAGCACCAGATCGCCGGCGGGCAGCTTCACCTCATGCTCGCCGTAGGTGTCGCTGATGACCAGCTCGCCACCCTCGTAGTCCTCCGGCGCGTTGAGGAACAGCGTGCACGACACATCCGAACGCAGGTGACTGCGCTGGCCATCCGTACCCGTGATCATCACCGCGCCATCCACATGGAAGCCGTACTCGCCACCGCCCTGGTAGCGGTTGAAGCGCGGCGGCAGGATGCGTAGCGGCAGTGCGGCGGCGAAGAACAGCGGGTGCCGTTCCAGCGCCGCCAGCACGATCCTGCCCAGTTCGGCTTTCAGCGGAGAAGCGTCAGGCAACTGCTGGTTGCGTTTGACCTGCGCGCCCTGCACGCCCACGGTCTCGCGGCCGTCGGCCCAGTCCGCCGCCGCAAGCGCGCGCTGCAGGTGGGCCAGTTCGTCGGCGGTGAGGACATCGGGAACGTGCAGGAGCATGGCAGGGTCCTTGGTGGATCAGAAGCGGAAGTCCGCGCTGAACAGCACGCTGCGCGGGGCACCCGGGGTGTAACGGTAGCCGCTCTTGTTGATCGCGGCCACATAGTCCTTGTCGAACAGGTTGTAGGCGTTCAAACGTAGTACCAGGTGCTCGTTGATCTCATACGAGGCCACCGCGTCGTACACCGTGTACGACTTGGTGAACGCCGGGGTGCCCACCGCGCCATCGGTGCCACGGTGCATCTGGCCGGCATAACGCACGCCGCCGCCCAGGGTCAGACCGAACGGGAAGGTGTAGCTGGTCCAGCTGGTGAAGGTGGCGCCGGGGGTGTAGGTCAGGTTGCGGGTGCCGTCCGCGGCCACGCTGGCGCCTTCCTCCACTTCGGTATCCAGGTGGCTGTAGCCGGCCGAGACCGACCAGTTCTCGGTGATGCGGCCGACCGTCGACACCTCGATGCCCTGCACCGTCTTCCTGCCGGTCTGGGTCGGGTTGCCGACGTCGTCCAGCACCTGGGTGTTGATCTCGTTGCTGACTTCGGTCTTGAACAGGGCCACATTGAAGGCCAGGTTGTCGTCCAGGAACGCCCACTTGGTCCCCACTTCCAGCGTCTTTGCCTTCTGCGGGTCCAGGCTGGGGTTGTCGGCGCTGCTCACCGAGCTGCTCAGCTGGAAGTTGCTGCCGCCCGGGGGCTGCTGGGACAGCGCGTAGTTGCCGTACAGGCTGACGATGTCGCCAACCTTGTACACCGCACCCAGCTTCCAGTTGAGCAGGGTGTCGGAATGCTCCAGCGATGGATTGGGAATCACCGTGCCCACCGGGTTGCTGCCGCACGCCGGGCCACGCCCGCCGCATACCGACGCGCTCTGGTACTCGGTTCTGTAATGGTCCGCACGCAGGCCGGCGGTGACCAGGAAGCTGTCGGTGAAGTGCAGCGTATCGAACAGGTACACCGAGGAGGTGGTGGTCTTGCCGCGGCTGTCGGCGCCATTGTGCGCCCAGGTCAGGCCGGTGGCGTTCCAGTCCGGGGTGTACAGGTTGGCCGGCGACCAGGTGGTGTCGTTGGTGGCGGCCTGGCCGAAGCTCTTGAGCTCTTCGCGGGTGAATTCCACGCCAGTGCTCAGGTTGTGCACGATGGCGCCGGTGCTGAAGTCCGCGCGCAGGTTGAGCTGGTCGGTGAGGATGGTGTTCTGCTGGTCCTTGAAGGTCGGCAGGCTGCGCGCGATGGTGTAGGTGTCCAGGTTGTTGCGATCGGTATAACGGATGTTGCCGGTGGGCGCGCCGTTGGCACCGCGCGTGCCGGTGCCCATGAAGGCGGTGAGCATGTAGTCCTGGTCGGTGCGGCCCCAGCGTGCGGTGTTGGTCAGGCGCACGTTGTCGTTGAAATCGTGCTCGATGCGGAAGGTGGCCATCTTCGCGGTGACATCGTCATGGTCGGCGCGGGTGCCGTAGAAGTTCTCCGGGTTCACCGGATGGCCGGCCAGCTGTTCCAGCGTGGGCTGCGGGGTCCAGCCGGGCAGGCCCAGGGTCGGCACGCCACCGTCGGGCACGTTGTCCTGGTCCACGTACAGCAGGTTGAGGATGTAGCGGGTATTGGTACCCAGCCCGAATGCCAGCGACGGCGCGATGCCCCAGCGCGAGTTGTTGACGTGGTCACGGCCCGGCTGGTCGCTGTCCTGCCACATGGCATTCAGGCGCAGCGCGCTGGTCGCGCCCAGGGTCTGGTTCCAGTCGGCCGATGCGCGCTGCTGGCTGTCGCTGCCGACCGAGACGGTGCCGCTCACCGCGTCATGCAGGTTGGCCTGTTTGCTCACCATGTTGATCGAACCGGTGGGCGCGGAACGGCCGTTGTCGGTGCCGGCCGGGCCCTTGGACACTTCCACCTGTTCGGTGTTGAACACATCGCGCGAGATTGAGCCGACATCGCGCACGCCGTCCACGAAGATGCTGCTGGAGGTGTCGAAGCCACGCATGAAAATGCTGTCGCCGGTGTTGGTGTTGCCGTTCTCGCCGACGTAGAACGTGCCCACGCCCGGGCTGTTGCGCAGGGCGTCGGTCAGCGTGGTGGCGCCCTGCTGGGTGAACAGGTCGCGGCTGATGATCTGGATGGTCTGCGGGGTGTCCTGCAGGGACTGGGTGAACTTGGGCGAGGCGACCTTGTCGACTTTGAAGCCGCGCGAGGCCTGCACCTGCACCTGGTCCAGCGTGCGCGGGGTGTCGCTGCTCGACTCGGCATGGGCGGCCACCGGCAGCATGGCCAGGCTGAGGCCGGTGACGAGGCTGGCGGTGGCCAGGCTGGTGGCACTGCGGGCGGCGGAGGGATGCTTGCGGCTCTTGATCATGGTGGTGGAAGACCTGGGAACGGATGGGGAATGTCGCGCGGGTGCACGGGGAATGCGCGCACGCGGGAGGCATGGACGGTCGATCGGATACGGAACGGCGTGGTGCGGAAAGCAGTCAGCGGTGCGCGCGCGGGAAGGCCGGCGCGGCGGCGATCAGGCGCGGGCGGGGGGTGCCTGGGACAGATGCGAGCACAGGGCGCGCCTCGGGATGGAGGGGCGTGCCGGAACGCGAGGTATCGCGCTGATGCCTGCATTGGCCGGAAGCTTCAGCGCCCCGACTGGTATGCCTGCTTTGCCGGGCTTGCCGTTCTCCGCTTCCTTCTCTGCAACGGCGCAGGCGTGGAAGCGCACCCCGGAGCGGCCGGGAACCGGATCGCCGCACTGGGTTTGCCCTGCGAGGGCGACCTCTCCCCAACCGGCCTGTCCCGCGCCGGCAGGTGTCCCCTGCCAGCCCAACACGGCGGCAAGCAGGCAGCACATCGCCGCTGCGGTCAGCAGGAGTGAGGTCCAGCGGGCAGAGTGGGTGTCTCGGGCGGAAGCCATGAGGCGGGATCGGTCAGGCCGGGGCGGCGAATGACGGTAAGTTAACAGAAACGATAATGATTCGCATCCATCAGCCTGCGCCGGACATCACAGAATCGACCATAGGCCCATTCAGGTTTTCTATCGCTTGTGCCGTGCCTCAGTCGCGGTCGTCGCGGGTCCAGACCCCGCCGTGTTCCAGCTTCACCGGGAACTTCGGTACCGGCGAATAGGCCGGCGCGCACAGGGCGCGGCCGTCGCGCACGTCGAAGCGCGCGCTGTGCAGCACGCATTCGATGCTGCCTTCTTCGATATTGAAGGTGCCCGAGGACAGCTCGAATTCCTCGTGGCTGCATTGGTCTTCGAGGGCGTACAGATCGCCGTCCAGGTTGAACACCACGATCGGCGTGCCGGTGACTTCATCGAAGGTGCTCTTCATCTCGCCGGGCAGCAGCTCGGCGGTGGCGCAGACGAAGGTCCAGGTCTCGCTCATGCGTGGGCCGCCAGCGGCTTTTCCAGGATTTCAAAGCGCAGGTCGTCGCGCTTGGGAATACCGAAGCGCTCATCCCCATACGGGAACGGCTTCTTGATCCCGGTGCGCTGGTAGCCGCGACGCTCGTAGAAGGCGATCAGCTCATCGCGGATGTCGATCACCGTCATCTGCATGACCGGCACGCCCCATTCGCGCGCGGCGTGGGTCTCGGCCGCGTCCATCACCTGCTTGCCGATACCGCCGCCCTGCTGCGCCGGGTCCACCGAGAACATGCCGAAGTAGCCCTTGCCATGGTCGTCGGCGATGTGGGCACAGGCCAGCAGCTGGCCGTTGCGTTCGGCCAGCAGGATGGTGCTGCGCGGGCGCTCGATATCGGCCTGCAGGCCGGTGGCGTCAATGCGCGCACCGTCCAGCATGTCCGCTTCGGTGGTCCAGCCGGCGCGGCTGGCGTCGCCGCGGTAGGCCGACGTGACCAGGGTGATCAGGGCGGGAATGTCGGCCAGCGTGGCCGCACGGAAGGTCAGGGTACTCATGCCGCCATTCTAGAGCGGGGCGCCGGTGGCGGGTAGCAGTGGCGCGGCCTATGGCGTGCGGGTTTGCTCAGCCGAGCAGCCTGCGAACCTTGTTCAAGGCCGCCATGAACCGCTCGATCTCGGCATGCGTGTTGTAGAACGCCAGCGATGCCCGGCACGTGGCCGCCACACCGTAGTACTGCAGCAGCGGGTGCGCGCAGTGCTGCCCCGAGCGGATGGCAACGCCTTCCAGGTCCAGCAGGGTGGCCAGGTCGTGCGCATGCGCGCCTTCGATCAGGAACGACACCACTGCCGCCTTGTCCGGCGTGGTGCCGAAGATGCGCAGGCCGTCGATCTTGTTCAGTTCTTCGGTGAAGTGCGCCAGCAGTTCGCCTTCGCGCGCTTCCACGTGGTCCAGGCCCAACGATTCCAGGTAGTCCACCGCCACGCCCAGGCCGATGAAGCCGGCGATGTTCGGGGTGCCGGCTTCGAACTTGTGTGGGGCGTCGTTGAACACGGTGCCCTCGAAGCTGACTTCCTTGATCATCTCGCCACCGCCCAGGAACGGCGGCATGGCATCGAGGTGTTCGCGCTTGGCCCACAGCGCGCCGGTGCCGGTGGGGCCGCACATCTTGTGGCCGGTGATGGCGTAGAAGTCGCAGCCGATGGCGGCAATGTCGACCTTGCGGTGCGGCACGGCCTGCGAGCCATCGACCATGGTGACGATGCCGCGCTTGCGTGCTTCACGGCAGATCTCGCGCACCGGGTTGACCGTGCCCAGCACGTTGGAGACATGCGCCACGGCGAGCAGCTTGACCTCGGGGGTCATCGCCCTGCGCAGGGCGTCCAGGTCCAGGGCGCCGTCCGGGGTGATCTCGGCCACGCGGAGGGTGGCGCCGGTGCGCTGGGCGACCAGCTGCCACGGCACGATGTTGGCGTGGTGCTCCATGCGCGAGACCAGGATGACATCGCCTGCCTTCAGGCGCGGCAGGGCCCATGAATAGGCCACCAGGTTGATGGCGAAGGTGGTGCCGCTGCACAGGATGAGTTCACTGGCACGCACGTTGAGGAAGCGCGCCAGCTTGGTGCGCGCGCCTTCGTAGGCGTCGGTGGCCTCGGTGCCCAGCGCGTGCACCGCGCGGCTGACGTTGGCGTTGTAGCGGCGGTAATACTCGTCCACTGCGCCGATCACCTGTACCGGCTTCTGGCCGGTGTTGGCGTTGTCGAAGTAGACCAGCGGCTTGCCGTGCACTTCCCGCATCAGCAGCGGGAAGTCCAGGCGCACGCGGTCCCAGTCGGGGGCGGCGACGGTGTCGGCCATCGGGCGCGGGGTGGAGAGGTTCATGCCACGCCTGCCTTGGCCAGCGCGATATCCAGCTGGCGGCGCAGCTGTTCGGTCAGGCGGGCGTCGAGCATGTTCAGCGGCTCATGGCAGAACGCGGCGCTGAGCAGCTGCTGGGCCTGCTGGGCCGGCAGGCCGCGCGAGCGCAGGTAGAACAGCGCGTTGGCGTCGAGCTGGCCGACGGTGGCGCCATGTGCGGCCTTCACTTCGTCGGCGTCGATCACCAGCGTGGGCTGGGTATCGATTTCGGCATCGGCCGAGAGCAGCAGGTTCTTGTTGGACAGGTTCGCATCGGTACCGTCGGCGCCGGCACGGATGTGGATGCCGCCGTGGAACACCACGCGGCTGCGGTTGGCGGCCACGCCGCGCCACACCATTTCCGAGGTGGTATCGCGCGCGATGTGTTCGATGCCCAGGCGGGTATCGACATGGCGGCGGCCGTTGCCGAGCAGCACGCCGTTGGCGGTCAGCTGGGCGTTGTCGCCTTCCAGGCGCACGTTGAGTTCGTGACGGCTGAGCGCGGCGCCCAGTTCCAGGTCCACGCGGCGGTACTGCGCGTTGCGGGCCAGCACCGCGTCGGTGCGCAGCAGGGCGGTGGCGCGGCTGCCGTCGGCCTGCACGCGGGCGTGCGAGAGCACCGTGTCCTGGGCCAGGTGTACGTGCACCAGGGTGTTGCCCAGGTGCGCGGCATCGCCGGCATCCAGGTGATGCTCGACCACGCCCAGCGCGGCGCCGGCACGCAGTTCGATCAGGTGGCGGTGGTGCCAGGCCAGGTCGGGGCCGCCGGCGGCGCTGATGAAGACCAGCTGCAGCGGGGTGTCGACCTGCACGCCGTCGTCCACGCGCACCAGCACGCCTTCGTCGGCGAGGGCGGCGTTGAGGCGGGCGAAGATCTCTTCGCTGCGTTCGAAGCGGCGGCCCAGGAAGCGCAGGGCGTCCTCACCGGCGGCCAGCGCCGAGGACAGGGTCTGCACCTGCACGCCGGCCGGCAGCGCGGACACGTCGCTGTGCGCGGCGGACGGGCGGCCGTTGACGAACACCAGCCGCGGCGACGGGATGTCGGCCAGCAGGGCGGGGTCGATGTCGGGTGCGGCCAGCGGTGCGGGCTGGAACGTGCGGCGTTCGAGCTGGCGCAGCGAGGTGTACTTCCAGGCTTCGCTGCGCGGGCCCGGCAGGCCAGCCTGCAGGGCGGCGTCGAGCTCGGCGCGGCGGGCGTCGCCGCCGCAGAAGCCGGCGGCGAGGGAATCGAGCAGGGCGCTCATCAGACCGCTGCCTCCGGCACCACGCGGTCCTTCAGGAAGTGGTAGCCGTGGGCTTCCAGTTCCAGGGCCAGTTCGGGGCCGCCGCTCTGCACGATCCTGCCATCGGCCAGCACGTGCACCACGTCCGGCTTGATGTAGTCGAGCAGGCGCTGGTAGTGGGTGATGACCAGGAACGAACGGTCCGGCGAGCGCAGCGCGTTGACGCCGTCGGCCACGCTCTTGAGCGCATCGATGTCCAGGCCGCTGTCGGTCTCGTCCAGGATCGCCAGCTTCGGCTCGAGCACGGCCAGCTGGAAGATCTCGTTGCGCTTCTTCTCGCCACCGGAGAAGCCTTCGTTGACGCCACGGTGCAGCAGCTCATCCTTCAGGTGCAGCACGGCCAGCTTCTGGCGCACCAGCTTGAGGAACTGCATGGAGTCAAGTTCATCCTCGCCGCGCGCCTTGCGCTGGGCGTTGAGCGCGGCGCGCAGGAAGTAGGTGTTGTTCACGCCGGGGATTTCCACCGGGTACTGGAAGGCCAGGAACAGGCCGGCGGCGGCGCGCTCTTCCGGCGCCAGGTCCAGCAGGTCGCGGCCTTCGAACTGGACGCTGCCTTCGCTGACGTCATAGCCTTCGCGGCCGGCCAGCACGTTGCCCAGCGTGGACTTGCCCGCGCCGTTGGGGCCCATGATGGCGTGCACCTGGCCTGGCTTAACATCCAGCGACAGGCCCTTGAGAATTTCCTTGTCGCCGATGCGGGCGTGGAGGTTGTCAATCTTCAACATGATGATCTTTCCAATATGCGAACCAAGGCCCGCGTAGTGCCACGCCCTGCGTGGCAAAAATGTAAAACGAAGGCGTGCTGGTGGTCAGCCTACAGACCCTTCCAGCGAAACTTCCAGAAGCTTCTTGGCTTCGACGGCAAACTCCATCGGCAGCTCGCGGAACACCTGCTTGCAGAAGCCATCCACGATCATCGACACCGCGTTTTCCTGATCAATGCCACGCGCGCGGCAATAGAACATCTGGTCGTCGGAAATCTTGGACGTAGTAGCCTCATGCTCCACCGTAGCGCTCGGGTTCTTCACCTCGATGTACGGGAAGGTGTGCGCGCCGGAGGTCTTGCCGATCAGCAGCGAATCGCACTGGGTGTAGTTGCGCGCGCCATCGGCATTGCGGTCCACCTTGACCAGGCCGCGGTAGGTGTTCTGGCCACGGCCGGCGCTGATGCCCTTGCTGACGATCTTGCTCTTGGTGCGCTTGCCGATGTGGATCATCTTGGTGCCGGTGTCGGCCTGCTGGCGATGATGGGTCAGCGCCACGGAGTGGAACTCGCCCACCGAATCGTCGCCCAGCAGCACGCAGGACGGATACTTCCAGGTGATCGCCGAACCGGTCTCGACCTGGGTCCAGGTGACCTTGCTGCGCGCGCCACGGCATTCGGCACGCTTGGTGACGAAGTTGTAGATGCCGCCCACGCCGTTCTCATCACCCGGGTACCAGTTCTGCACGGTGGAATACTTGATCTCGGCATCTTCCAGCGCCACCAGTTCGACCACTGCCGCGTGCAGCTGGTTCTCATCGCGCATCGGCGCGGTGCAGCCTTCCAGGTAGGACACGTACGCCTTGTCCTCGCAGATGATCAGGGTGCGCTCGAACTGGCCGGTGTGGCCGGCGTTGATGCGGAAATAGGTGCTCAGTTCCATCGGGCAGCGCACACCCTTGGGAATGAACACGAAGCTGCCGTCGGAGAACACGGCCGAGTTCAGCGCGGCGAAGTAGTTGTCGCCCACCGGCACCACGCTGCCCAGGTACTGCTTGACCAGTTCGGGGTGTTCCTTGATGGCTTCGGACATGGAGCAGAAGATCACGCCCTTTTCGGCCAGTTCCTTGCGGAAGGTGGTGCCGACCGAAACCGAGTCGAACACCGCGTCCACCGCCACGCCGGCCAGCCTGGCGCGCTCGTGCAGCGGCACGCCCAGCTTGTCGTAGGTGTCCAGCAGTTCCTTGGGCACGTCATCCAGCGAGGCGTACTTCGGGCCCTTCGGCGCGGAGTAGTAGCTGAGCGCCTGCAGGTCGATCGCGGCGATCTGCAGCTTGGCCCAGTTCGGCATCGGCATGGTCAGGAAGTGGCGGTAGGCGTCCAGGCGCCACTGCGTCATCCACTCCGGTTCTTCCTTCTTGGCCGACAGGGCACGAATGGTGTCCTCGTCCAGGCCGGGCGGCAGTGAATCCGATTCGATGTCCGTGATGAAGCCAGCCGAATACTTGCGGCCGAGCTGCTCGTGGATCTCGCGGTTGGGGGTATCGCCGGGGGCGACGGTGTCGAGGGTATCGGTGGCCATGGGGGCTGCCTGTGGATCAGGAGACGACATCCGCCGCGATCACGCGGCGGGGGGCGTCAACAAGGGGAAGAGGGGGCAGGATCTGCGCCAGGGTGACCTTGCGCAGTGCGTCGGACACCACGTCGTTGATCAGCCGCCAGCTGCTGCGCGCGCCGCACTGCAGCTCGCGTTCGCACTGGCTGTGGTCGTGCGCGCACTCGGTCAGGCCCAGCGGGCCCTCCATGGCTTCGACGATCTCGAACAGGCTGATCTGGTCGGGGCGGCGCGTCAGCCGGTAGCCGCCGCGCACGCCGCGCAGGCCTTCCACCAGCCCGGCCTGGGCCAGCGGCTTGAGCAGCTTGCTCACGGTGGGCGGCTCAAGGCTGGCAAATTCCGCCAGTTCGGTCGCGCTGAGCACCTCGCCCGGGCGAGCGGCAAGGACGGTCAGGACGACGGTGGCGTAATCGGTAAGCTTGGTAACGCGGAGCATGGGGAGGACAGAGCCATAAAGCGGACTGAAATTGTACGCTTTTATGCCCGGGCATCCAACCCATCCTGTTCAGGTGGTCATGATCACAAAGATTAAGCGAGAATCGCCTATCCCAACGTAACGGCCAGCCAGATGCCCAAGAAGATTCAAGCCCGCAAGTCCGCCATTCACGGCAATGGCGTGTTCGCGCTGGCACCGCTCAAGAAGGGTGAGCGGGTCATCCAGTACAAGGGCCTGCTGCGCAGCCACGCCGATGTGGATGCCGACGATACCGGGGATGTGGAAAGCGGTCATACCTTCCTGTTCACCCTGAACGACGATTACGTCATCGATGCCAACTACAAAGGCAACGATGCGCGCTGGCTGAACCACAGCTGCGACCCCAACTGCGAGGCGGTCATCGAGGAAGCCGAGGGCGACAACCGCCGCGAGGACAAGGTGTTCATCGAGGCGATCAAGGACATCAAACCGGGTGATGAGCTGACCTACAACTACGGCATCACCCTGGCCGAGCGCCACACCGCGCGCCTGAAGAAGATCTGGGAATGCCGCTGCGGCTCGAAGAAGTGCACCGGGACGATGTTGCAGCCCAAGCGATAAACGCCAAAGGCGTTTTTCGCTTGGGCGGGTAGCGCCGAAGAGAACGGCAGGAGCCGTTCTCAACATCGCGAAGCGATGGCCCGGAGGGGGGGCGCCAGGACGGCGGGCATAACGTTGGCCGGCCCATGCAGGCGGTTGGTGCGACGGGTCGTCCCAGCACGCGGACGTGCTGGACACCTCGAGGGCCGGCCAACGGCCGGCGCTACCGGTTAGTTGCCGAGGACGCCTGCGGGAACGAGGCTCCCCAGGTCCTGGTTGAAGGTGACCACCAGCTTGCCGTTCTGGACCTGGGCCGACTGCACCTGCAGCGCGCCGAGCAGGGCGCCTACGGTCGGGTCGATCTTGTAGATCGGCTCGCGCCGGGCGTAATCGACCAGGAACGTGTTGAGCAGGCCGCGTGTGCGCGAATCGAGCTTGCCGCCGTTGTTGGCCGGGGTGAAATCGTCCACCGTCGGCTGGTCCAGGTGGAAGCCCTGGGTCTGCGCGTCGTAGCGCAGGCCGCTGCTCAGCTTGACCTTGCCCAGCGGCGCCGGCGTGCTGCCGGCCGTGGCCAGCGCCACGTCGAAGCCCAGGTCCAGGCGGTTGCCCTGCGGCAGGGTCAGGGTGGGGTGGCTCATGGTCATCGCGATCAGGCCGCCGAGGGCGTCCTGGGTGCGCGGGAAACTGCCGTCCAGGTACTGCTGGACGTCGGTGGCGCCGACCGACAGTTCGCGGCCGGAAATGCTCGGGGCCGCCTGCGCGCCGACGGCGGCGGCGATGAGGACGGTGCAGGCGGCAATGCGGGTGAACAGGGGGCGTAGCTTCATGGTGGCCGGGCGCTGGATGGAGATGCCGACACGATAGCGCGTTGGGCTGAATCGGCGCTTCATGGGCCCCAATGATGTGCAGCCACGCAGGGCGTGGCTCTACGTCAACGGGTAGAGCCACGCCCTGCGTGGCTGCGCGGTCAATCCAGCGCGGGCTGCAGCGAGGCGCTGAGGATTTCCCAGCCGCTGCCATCGGGGCGCGGTTGCAGGCGGTACCAGCCGTTGTAATGGAAGGTGCCGTCGGCGGTGATGGCGCGGATGCGCACGGGCACTTCGCGCAGGCGCGAGGGTTGGGCGGTGTCGCGGGCGATGGGGATGTCGGTGTCCACGCGCAGGTTGCGCAGCTGCGGGATGGTGCGCAACACGGCGTCGTCGGGGCGCGCGCTGGTGTGGCCGCCGCTCCAGAACGCGTCGGAGCGCTTGCGGTCGCTGCCCAGCAGGGCATAAATGTAGTTGCGTACGGTGATGGTTTCGCTCGGCGCATCCGGGGCCACCGCGCTCAGTACCGGCGGCGCCATGGCGGCGAGGCCTTCGCCCTGCGCCGGAGCAGCCTCAGGTGAAGCGGCTGCGGAGTCGGTCGCCACCGCGCTCGCGGGCGTCTCCCCGGGGGCCGGATCGGGCTGGCAGGAACATCCGGCAAACAGCAGCGGCAGCAGGAACACAATTCGACGCATGACGCACTCTCCCCCATGGAGGGCAGAGTGTAGCGGTGGTTTCAGGGTGCGCGCTGGATGGCATCCAGGGCGCTGAGCACCTCGTCCAGTTTCGGCTGCAGTGCGGTCAGCGGGTGCGTGGGTTCTTCGGCATGGCGGCGTGCCAGGTCCTGCAGGAGCTGGGTGGCGACGATGGCCGCGGCGCGCTCGTCGCCGCTCAGGCCGGCCTGGCGGCGGGCGGCTTCCAGCAGCCGCATCCAATCCTGCTGGGCGCGGTGTTCCAGTTCGATCGTGCAGCGTCCGCTGCACTGCAGCCCGTCCTTTTCGATCGGGGTAACGGTGATGCGATAGCGTTGCGAGGGGCTGGCCATGGCGGTGCACTGTGGGGGGATGGGCCCACCTTAGGCGCGGTGAGCGGGCTGGGCGACAGGCGCGGCCGCACGCAGTGTTCCACCTTGTGCGTTCTGGTCGTGCAGGCACCGGCTGCAAGGGCCGTGGCGACTGGGTGTGCGCGGGGCGTGACGGCGCAGGCGGGGTTTGGCAACGCTGTGTTTCGCTGCCCGCGCAGTGGCCAAAAAAGAACGGGACGGCCAAGGCCGTCCCGTCCGGGTGCTGCAGGAAGCGCGCAGATTACAGCGCGGCGTCCTTGAGCTTCTTGAGCGGACGCACCTTCAGCTTGGTGGTGGCCGGCTTGGCGGCGAACCACTGCTCTTCCTTGGTGAACGGGTTGATGCCCTTGCGCTTCGGCTTGGCCGGAACGTTGACCGTGGTGATCTTCAGCAGGCCCGGCAGGGTGAAGCTGCCGGCGCCCTTCTTGTGTACCGAGGAGGCCACTGCGGTTTCCAGCGAGGCCAGCACAGCGCGGACGTCCTTGGCGACAACGCCAGAGGCTTCGACGATGTGTGCAACCAGGCCGGACTTGGTCAGCACTTCCTTGATCGGCTTCGGAGCGGCCGGCTTTGCGGCGGCCTTCGTAGCGACTTTCTTCACTGCCTTCTTCGGGGCAGCCTTCTTAGCGGTCTTTGCCATGGTTTCCTGTTCCGTGATCGGTTGGTTGTGTGGTCGCGCCGAACCCATCGGCAAGCGAAATGTAGGGCAACAATGCGGCGGCGCCAATAGGCAAACGCATAAAAATTCGGCTTTTCTGCGTTTGCGGTTACTGCAGTGCATCAGGACATGCCCAAAAAAACGGTCCGTGCGACGGGGTCGGAGCGGCTCGTCGGGCCGCGAAGATAGGCTGAAATTGCTTGAAAACACCTTGAAAACAGCGCTTTGCATCGCAGCCAGGGGCGGGCGCGATGACGGCGGGGATGGTCGGGTGCGGCCGCACGACGCAGGCCGGCAGGACCAGACACGGCGCTAACGCCCGCCGGTCTACGCTGGTGCTGCCATTCACCCGCTAAGGATCTACCGATGGGCATTTCGCGTCACGCCACCGCGCACTGGGAAGGTGACCTCAAGACAGGCAAGGGACAATTGAGCACGCCGCAGAGCGGCCTGCTGGACAAGACCCGCTATGCCTTCAGCAGCCGCTTCGGCGACGAGAAGGGCACCAACCCGGAAGAACTGATCGCCGCCGCGCATGCCGGCTGTTTCACCATGGCGCTGTCGGCCAAGCTGACCGAGGCCGGCTTCGTGCCCACCTCGCTGGACACCGAAGCCAAGGTCGACCTGTCGATGGAAGGCGGCCCGCAGCTGTCGCAGATCACGCTGAAGGTGAAAGCGGTGGTGCCCAATATCGACGCCACGCAGTTCCGCGGCATTGCTGACGATGCCAAGCAGAATTGCCCGGTTTCCAAGGCGCTGAGCTCGGTGCCGATCAGCCTGGAAGCCGAACTGGCCGGTTGATGGACCAAGGTGCCAGCCAACAGCCGGCACCCGTAGAGCCACGCCCTGCGGGGCTGCGCGGTGCCGGAACGAGGTGCAGCCACGCAGGGCGTGGCGCTACGTCGCCCCGGGATATCACCAGTTGATCGTTCCCTCGATCACCGTCTGCACCTGGCCGCCGGACCACACCTCGCCGTCGGCGTCCACGTGCAGCGTCAGCCGCGCGTCGTGGCCGACTTCGCGGCCCTGGCTGACCACATAGCTGCCCTCGCGACCCGGCAACGCGGCACGGCTGTCCAGCCACGCGGCCAGCACGGCGTTGGCCGCGCCGGAGGCAGCATCTTCGAAGCGCCGGCCATTGCCCACGAAAGCACGTACCGCCAGCTGGTACGCCGCGCCGGCGCTGCGCGCATAGGCGAACACGCCCATGCTGTCGGTGCTTTCCGCCAGCGCGGCCACCGCGTCCCAGTCCGGCGACAGGGCGCGCAACGCCGCTTCATCGGCCAGTTCCATCACCCACCAGCTGCGGCCACCGGACATGCGTGCCGGCGGCAGTTCACCCAGCGGCCAGCCGGCCAGCGCGGCCTGCAGGCGCGGATCGGCCGCAGTGGTCACCTCGGCCACCGCCGCGCGCGGGGTGCGGATGGCGATGCTGCGCGCAGCTCCTTCGCCCGCCACCCGCAGCGGCAGGGCCCCGGCGATGCCGTCCTGCACCAGCAGGCCGTCCACCGGCGTGGCCAGGCCGGCGTCCAGCACCGCATGGGCAGTACCCACGCTGGGGTGGCCGGCGAACGGCACTTCCTTCTGCGGGCTGAACATGCGGATGCGGTAGCTGGCACCTGGCGCCTGCGGGGCGAACACGAAGGTGGTTTCCGGCAGGCGGGTCCAACGGGCGATGGCCTGCATGCGCGCGTCGTCCAGGCCCTCCGCGTCCAGCACCACGGCCAGCGGATTGCCCGCGCCGGGATAAGGGGAAAATACGTCAAGCTGGAGGAAGCGGCGGGCAGTCATGGCAGATCGATCTGGCGGAACGGTCGGGCAGCTTAGCAAGCTGGGCCGGGTGTGCCGGGCAGGGCAGGCAATGCCGCCGCGCAGGCCCTGCCAGGGCTTGGCTTGGCATAGAATCAGAGGTTCGGCCCGGCGTGCCGGGTCCATCCCCCCACTACCTACCCATTCCTACCTCCATGTCAGCTTCCCCCCTTGTCGATCGCTGGATCGTATTGAAGTTCGGCGGCACCTCCGTGTCGCGTCGTCACCGCTGGGACACGATCGGGAAGCTGGCGAAAAAACGTGCGGAAGAAACCGGTGCGCGCGTGCTGGTGGTGGTGTCGGCCCTGTCCGGGGTGACCAATGAACTGACCGCGATCGCCGATGGCGCTGCCGACAGCCGCGCCCGTGTGGATGCGCTGGTGGCCCGCCACCGCGAGTTCCTGGCCGAGATCGAGCTCGATCCCGGGGCGCTGGACGTGCGCCTGGCCGCGCTGCAGGGCCTGCTGGACGACCCGCGCGCCGCCACGCGCCCGCTGGAGTGGCAGGCCGACGTGCTGGGCCAGGGCGAACTGCTGTCCTCCACCATCGGCGCGGCCTACCTGCGCGCCAGCGGCCTGGATTTCGGCTGGATGGATGCGCGCGAGTGGCTGCAGGCGCTGCCGCCGCAGCCCAACCAGAGCGATTGGTCGCAGCGCCTGTCGGTGAACTGCCAGTGGCGTTCGGATGCGGAGTGGGCCGCGGCCTTCCGTGCCCAGCCGACCCGCATGCTGATCACCCAGGGCTTCATTTCGCGCCACGCCGATGGCGGCACCGCCATCCTCGGCCGTGGTGGTTCGGATACCTCGGCCGCCTATTTCGGCGCGCTGCTGGGTGCCAGCCGCGTGGAAATCTGGACTGACGTTCCGGGCATGTTCAGCGCCAACCCGAAGGACGTGCCCGACGCGCGCCTGCTGACCCGCCTGGATTATTACGAAGCGCAGGAAATCGCCACCACCGGCGCCAAGGTGCTGCACCCGCGTTCGATCAAGCCGTGCCGCGATGCCGGCGTGCCGATGGCGATCCTGGATACCGAACGCCCGGAACTGCCGGGCACCAGTATCGACGGCAACGCCGCACCGGTGCCGGGGGTGAAGGCGATCAGCCGGCGCAACGGCATCGTGCTGGTGTCGATGGAAGGCATCGGCATGTGGCAGCAGGTCGGCTTCCTGGCCGATGTGTTCGGGCTGTTCAAGAAGCACGGGCTGTCGGTGGACCTGATCGGTTCGGCCGAAACCAACGTCACCGTGTCGCTGGATCCGTCCGAAAACCTGGTCAATACCGATGTGCTGGCCGCGCTGTCGGCCGACCTGTCGCAGATCTGCAAGGTCAAGATCATCGTGCCGTGCGCGGCGATCACCCTGGTCGGCCGTGGCATGCGCTCGCTGCTGCACAAGCTGTCGGACGTGTGGGCGACCTTCGGGCGCGAGCGCGTGCACATGATTTCGCAGTCGTCCAATGACCTCAACCTGACCTTCGTCATCGACGAAGCCGACGCCGACGGCCTGCTGCCGATCCTGCACGCCGAACTGATCGACAGTGGCGCGATGCCGGTGGAAGAGGGCGAAGTGTTCGGCCCGCGCTGGCGCGAGATCGCCGGCACTATCCGGCCGCGCGAGACCGCCTGGTGGCGCGGCCAGCGCGAGCACCTGCTGCACCTGGCCCAGGCCGGCACGCCGCGCTACGTGTACAACCTTGCCACGGTGCGTGCCCGCGCCCGCGCGCTGGCCGCGATCAAGCCGATCGACCAGCGCTACTACGCGATCAAGGCCAACAGCCACCCGGCCATCCTGGAGCTGCTGGAGCAGGAAGGTTTCGGCCTGGAATGCGTGTCGCACGGTGAGCTCAAGCACGTGTTCAACGTGCTGCCGACGCTGTCGCCGCGCCGGGTGCTGTTCACCCCCAGTTTCGCACCGCGTACCGAGTACGAAGCCGCGTTCGCACTGGGCGTGACCGTCACCGTGGACAACGTGGAAGCGCTGCAGCGCTGGCCGGACCTGTTCCGCAACCGCGAGCTGTGGCTGCGCGTGGACCTGGGCCGTGGCGAAGGCCACCACGCCAAGGTCCGCACCGGCGGCAAGGACTCCAAGTTCGGCCTGCCGATCGCCCGCGTGGACGAATTCGTACGCCTGGCCGAAGCGCTGGGCACCCGCGTGGTCGGCCTGCACGCCCACCTGGGCAGCGGCGTGGAAACGGCGCAGCACTGGCGCCTGATGTGCGACGAACTGGCCGGTTTCGCGCGCCGGATCGGCAGCGTGGAAACCATCGATATCGGCGGCGGCCTGCCGATTCCGTACAGCGCCGATGACGAGCCGTTCGACCTGGATGCCTGGGCCGTGGGCCTGGCCGAGGTCAAGGCGGTGCACCCGGCGTTCCGCCTGGCGATCGAACCAGGCCGTTACCTGGTGGCCGAATCCGGCGTGCTGCTCACCACCGCCACCCAGGTGGTGGAGAAGGACGGCGTGCGCCGCGTGGGCCTGGATGCGGGCATGAATACGTTGATGCGCCCGGCGCTGTACGACGCCTGGCATGACATCGAGAACCTCAGCCGCTTCGGCGGGTATTCCGAGGCACTGTTCGATGTGGTCGGGCCGATCTGCGAATCCAGCGATGTATTCGGCAAGCGCCGTCGCCTGCCGGTTTCCACTGCGCCGGACGACGTGATGCTGATCGCCGACGCCGGCGCCTACGGCTACGTCATGGCCAACACCTACAACCAGCGCGAGCTGCCGCGCGAGGACATCATCGACGATGTGCCCTGAGCGCCTCCCGTTGGTTTCCCTTACTGCCTCACCGGACACCCCATGACTGCTTTCGATAAACACCAGGTTGCCTGCTTCCGCTTCGTCCGCTGCGAATTCGCAGCGGATACCGGCGTGGCGCAGCTGGTCTACGCTTTCGACAACGGCCCGGAGCTGGTCGAGACGGTCAGCATTCCCGGCGCGCCGTTCGTGCTGGACGACGCCCGCGCCGAGGCCGTGCAGCGGGCCCTGCGCCTGCTGCACCTGTTTGCCGGCGTCAGCTATTACAAGGCCGCAGTGCCGGAGCAGGTACGGATCGACAGCTACAGCATCGACGCCGACACCGCCGCGCTGGTGGAAACGGTGTACCTCAATGGGCTGGGCGAGTTCGCCTACCGCAACGGGCTGAACCTGCGCGGGCGGTTCCGCCTGCCGGTGGACGGCCAAGCGGTCAATGCGCCGGCCGTGGGATTGCGCGAACACGCGTTGGTGGCCATCGGCGGCGGCAAGGATTCGCTGGTCAGCATTGAAGCGCTGCGCACGCTGGGCATCGCCGAAACGGTGACCTGGATCGGCGGTTCGCAGCTGATCCGCGCCTGCGCCGAGCGTACCGGCCTGCCGATGCTCAACATCGGCCGCACGTTGGCCCCGGAGCTGTTCGAGCTCAACCGCCAGGGCGCGTGGAACGGGCATATCCCGGTCACCGCGGTGAACTCGGCGATCATGGTGCTGGCCGCGCTGCTGCAGGGCGTGGACCAGGTGGTGTTCTCCAACGAGCGTTCGGCCAGCTACGGCAGCCAGATCCCGGGCACCGGCGAAGTGAACCACCAGTGGTCCAAGGGCTGGGCCTTCGAACAGGCCTTCGGCGAACACCTTGAAAAGCACGTGGCGGCGGACCTGCATTACTACTCGCTGCTGCGCCCGCTGTCGGAGCTGGCGGTGGCCCGTCAGTTCGCCAGGACCGATTTCTACGACGCGCATTTCTCCAGCTGCAACCGCAACTTCCATATCCTGGGCGAGCGCCCGGTGAACCGTTGGTGCGGGGTGTGCCCGAAGTGCCACTTCGTGTTCCTGGCGCTGGCCCCGTTCATGCCCAAGACCCGGCTGGTGCGCATCTTCGGCCGCAACCTGCTGGATGACATGGAGCAGGCCGGCGGCTTCGATGCGCTGCTGGAATTCCAGGACCACAAGCCGTTCGAATGCGTGGGCGAAGGCCGTGAATCGCGTGCGGCCATGGCCACCCTCGCGGCGCGCCCGGAATGGAACGAGGACGCGCTGGTGAAGCGCTTCATCCAGGAGATCCAGCCGCATCTGGACCGCGCCGAGCTGCAGATCGAGCCGTTGCTGGTGCTGGAAGGCGAGCACCGGATTCCGGCGGCGATCTGGGAGCGCCTGCGTGCGAATTTCGCAGCTTGAAGGCAGGCGCGTAGCGCTGTGGGGCTGGGGGCGCGAGGGGCGCGCGGCCTTCGCCGTCCTTCGCCAGCGCCTGCCCGCGCTGGCCCTGACCCTGTTCTGCCCCGAGGCCGAGGCCGCCGCTGCGCGCGCCGAGGCGGGGAGTGCACTGCGGGTGCGTTCGGATGTCAGCGGCGAAACGCTGGCCGCGTTCGAGGTGGTGATCAAGTCGCCGGGGATCAGTCCCTACGGCGAGGCCGCCGTTGCAGCCGCCGCGCGGGGTACGCAGTTCATTGGCGGTACGTCGTTGTGGTTCTCCGAGCACGCCGATGCAGAAGGCACGGTGCGCAACACGGTGTGCGTGACCGGCACCAAGGGCAAGAGCACCACCACCTCGCTGCTGGCCCATCTGCTGCGTGCCTCGGGTGCGCGCACCGGGTTGGTGGGCAATATCGGCCTGCCGCTGCTGGAGGTGCTGGATCCGCAGCCGGCACCGGATTATTGGGCGGTGGAGCTGTCCAGCTACCAGACCGGCGAAGTGGCGCGCAGTGGTGCGCACCCGCAGGTGGCGGTGGTGCTGAACCTGTTCCCCGAGCACCTGGACTGGCATGGCAGTGAGGCGCGCTACATCCAGGACAAGCTGGCGCTGGTGACTGCCGCGGCGCCGCGCATTGCCGTACTCAACGCAGCCGACCCGCACCTGGCCGCGCTGTCGCTGCCGGACAGCGAGGTGGTGTGGTTCAACCAGCCGCTGGGCTGGCATATGCGTGGCGAATGGGTCTATCGCGGCGGGCAGGCGGTGTTCGATACCGCGAACACGCCGCTGCCGGGTCGGCACAACCGCGGCAACCTGTGTGCGGTATTGGCGGCGATCGAGGCGCTGGGTCTGGGCGCGGTGGCGCTGGCCCCGGCCGTGCAGGATTTTCGCCCACTGCCCAATCGCCTGCAGACCATTGGCAGCCGGAATGGGCTGCGCTTCGTCAATGATTCGATCAGCACCACGCCGCATGCCAGCCTGGCGGCGCTGGAATGCTTCGCTGGCCAGCGCATCGCGCTGCTGGTGGGTGGGCATGACCGTGGGCTGGACTGGCACGACTTCGTGGACCATATGGCGCACGACGTGCCGCCGGTGGAGATCGTCACGATGGGCGCCAACGGCCCGCGCATCCATGCGCTGTTGCAGCCCTTGGCGGAAGCCGGGCGGTTTGGGCTGCATGCGGCGGCGGATCTGGATGAAGCGGTGCGCCTGGCACGTGCCGCGCTGGGCGCGCAGGGTGGAGTGGTGTTGATGTCGCCGGGCGCACCCAGTTACGGCGCATACAAGGATTACGTCGCGCGCGGCCGGCATTTCGCCGAGTTGGCCGGGTTCGATCCGGACCAGATCACCGCGATCCCGGGGCTCGGGATCGCCTGACCCGTCAAGACCGTTCCCGGCCGTAGAGCCACGCCCTGCGTGGCTTCGGAGTGCCTGGCGTGGTCGCAGCCACGCAGGGCGTGGCTCTACGTCGCATCACGCACCCTGTGCTTTCATAAGGCTCTTTCCAGAGGAGCAGGCGCATGAAGCAGCAATGGCAGTGGGGTGCGGCACTGGTGCTGGGCATGACGGCGCTGCCGGCAATGGCGGCGATGCAGGCCAGGCCGGTGGAGTGGCAGCACGAAGGCGCCACCTTCAGCGGGGTGCTGGTCTACGACGACGAAGACAACGATAAACGCCCCGGTCTGGTGATGGTGCCGAACTGGAAGGGCGTCAACGACTCGGCCATCGCCAAGGCCAAACAGCTGGCCGGCGACGACTACGTGGTGCTGGTGGCCGACGTGTACGGCAAGGGCGTGCGCCCGAAGACCGACGCCGAAGCCGGCCCGGTGGCGACCCAGCTGCGCAATGACCGCCCGGTCCTGCGCGCCCGCGCGCTGAAGGCGCTGGAAGTGCTCAAGGCCCAGGCCGGCAACGCACCGCTGGATGCCTCGAAGATCGGCGCGGTCGGGTTCTGCTTCGGCGGCACCACGGTGCTGGAGCTGGCCCGTGCCGGTGCGCCGCTGGCCGGCGTGGTCAGCCTGCATGGCGGGCTGGGTTCGCCGCTGCCGGCCAAGGCCGGTGGCACCCACCCGTCGGTACTGGTGCTCAACGGCGCCAACGACAAGGGGGTGAGCAAGGACGACATCGCCAGCTTCGAGCAGGAGATGAACGCGGCCAAGGTCGATTGGGAATTCACCAATTACAGCGGGGCGGTGCACTGCTTCGCCGAAGCCGATGCCAACAGCCCGCCGGGCTGCCTGTACAACGAGCGGGCGGCGAAGCGGGCGTGGAAGAGCCTGGATACGTTCTTCGAAGGGTTGTTCGACAAGCGGTGATCGGAAAATCGGTAGCGCCGGCCGTTGGCCGGCCCACGGACCGCCTGGGCCGGCCAACGGCCGGCGCTACCGGATTCCACCCCGCGTCCGGGTCAATGCGAACGCTGTACCGCGTAGCGGGCCAGGCCGCGTAGCGCGGCCACAGCATCATTGTCGGCCAGGCCATCGAGCGCGCGCTCGGCGGCATCGGCGTATTCCTCGGCACGGCGGCGGCTGTATTCCAGGCCGCCGGTGGCGTGGATGGCGGCCAATACTTCCGGCATCGCATCGGCGTTGCCGTTCTGCACGATGTCGCGCAGGCGCTCGCGGGTGGTGGCGTCCGAATGGGCCATGGCGTGGATCAGCGGCAGGGTGGCCTTGCCTTCGGCCAGGTCGTCGCCCAGGTTCTTGCCCAGCTCATCGGCGTTGGCCGAGTAGTCCAGCACGTCGTCGGCGATCTGGAAGGCGTAGCCCAGGTGCATGCCGTAGTCGTACAGCGCCTGCTGGGTGGCCGCGTCCACGCCGCTGGCCAGCGCGCCCAGGCGGGTGCCGGCGGCGAACAGCACTGCGGTCTTGCGCTCGATCACGCGCAGATAGGCCGCTTCGTCGGTGTCGGGGTTGTGCACGTGCAGCAGCTGCAGCACCTCGCCTTCGGCGATCCGGTTGGTGGTGTCGGCCAGGATCTGCATGACCGGCATGCGGTCCAGTTCGACCATCAGCTGGAAGCTGCGCGAATACAGGAAATCGCCGACCAGCACGCTGGGGGCATTGCCCCACAGCGCATTGGCGGTGCTGCGGCCGCGCCGCAGGCTGGATTCGTCCACCACGTCGTCGTGCAGCAGGGTCGAGGTGTGGATGAACTCGATGATCGCCGCCAGCTGGTGGTGCTCCGGGCCGGCCTGGCCGACCGCGTGGCCGGCCAGCATGACCAGCATCGGCCGCAGGCGCTTGCCGCCGGCGGAGATGATGTGGTCGGCGATCTGGTTGATCAGCACGACATCCGAGGACAGTCGGCGGCGAATCAGCGCATCCACGGCGGCCATGTCGGGCGCGGCGAGCGACTGGATCTGGGGCAGGCCCAGCGCGGGGCGGGTGTCTTCGGTGATGGTCATGCGGTCTGACTTTCAGGCGTGGGCGGAATTATAGGCGGTGCGGACGTGTTCCGCCCGCGAAGGCGTTCCGGGGCCGGGCAGGGCGTGAATACGTATGCAAACAGCGCCACCGCCAAGGGCACGCCGCTAAGCTTGTCGGGTACGTTCTGGTGCCCTGGGAGGGCGCCCTGGAAGCCCGGAGGGGGGCCCTCGATGACGCAGATTCCATGGTGGCGCGGTGCCGTCATCTATCAGATTTACCCGCGCAGTTTCCTCGATGCCAACGGTGACGGCGTGGGCGACCTGCCCGGCATCATCGAACGGCTGGATTACGTGGCCTCGCTGGGCGTGGACGCGATCTGGATTTCGCCGTTCTTCACCTCGCCCATGGCCGACTTCGGCTACGACATCGCCGACCACCGCGATGTCGATCCGCTGTTCGGCACCCTGGCCGATTTCGACCGGTTGCTGGCCAAGGCGCATGCGCTGGGCCTGAAGGTGATGATCGACCAGGTGTTCAGCCACACCTCGATCGAGCACGCCTGGTTCCGCGAGAGCCGCCAGGACCGCACCAATCCCAAGGCGGACTGGTACGTGTGGGCCGACCCGCGCGAAGACGGCACCCCGCCCAACAACTGGATGTCGATCTTCGGTGGCGTGGCCTGGCAGTGGGAGCCGCGCCGCGAGCAGTACTTCCTGCACAATTTCCTGGCCGACCAGCCGGACCTGGATTTCCACAATCCGGCCGTGCAGCAGGCCACGCTGGACTACGTGCGGTTCTGGCTGGACCGGGGCGTGGATGGCTTCCGCCTGGATTCGATCAACTTCTGCTTCCACGACAGGCAGCTGCGCGACAACCCGGCCAAGCCGCTGGAAAAGCGCCTCGGTCGGGGCTTCAGCACCGACAACCCGTACGCCTACCAGTACCACTACTACAACAACACCCAACCGGAGAACCTGCCGTTCATCGAGCGCCTGCGCGGGCTGCTGGACCAGTACCCGGGTGCGGTCAGCCTGGGCGAGATCTCCGCCGAGGATTCGCTGGCGACCACGGCCGAGTACACCGCGCCGGGCCGCCTGCACATGGGCTACAGCTTCGAATTGCTGGTCAAGGACTACAGCGCCGCCTACATCCGCGACACCGTGTCGCGGCTGGAAGCGACCATGACCGAAGGCTGGCCGTGCTGGGCGATCTCCAACCACGACGTGGAGCGCGCCGTGACCCGCTGGGGCGGGCACCCCGCGCAGCCGCGGCTGGCGCGCCTGCTGGTGGCGGTGCTGTGCTCGCTGCGTGGCTCGATCTGCCTGTACCAGGGCGAAGAGCTGGGCCTGGGCGAAGCGGACGTGCCGTTCGAGGCGCTGCAGGACCCGTACGGCATCACCTTCTGGCCGAACTTCAAGGGCCGCGACGGGTGCCGCACGCCGATGCCGTGGCTGGACGCGCCACTGGCGGGATTCACCACGGGTACGCCGTGGCTGCCGATCCCGGAGGAACACCGCACGGCGGCGGTGGCGGTGCAGGAACACGATCCGCACTCGGTGTTGAACGCGTTCCGCCAATTCCTGGCTTGGCGGCGGACGATGCCGACGCTGTTGCTGGGTGACATCCGTTTCCTGGAGACGGCCGAACCGGTGCTGATGTTTGAACGCACGCATGGCGATGAGACGCTGCTGCTGGCGTTCAACCTGTCGGCCGAGGCGGTGCAGGTGGCGTTGCCGGCGGGCGACTGGCACGCGCTGCACGTGCCGGGGCCGGATGCGGGGCAGGCCGAGGGTTCGCAGCTGGCGCTGCCGGCGCAGGCGATGTACTGCGCGCGGCGCGGCTGATTCACGATTTCCGGTGGTATTGAAGGGCGGGGCTGCGAGGTCCCGCCCTTTTTTTCGTTCTCCGCTTGATTCCGAGGGCCGTGGAAGCTGGGTGCGCGGTCTTCGATCAGGTTCATCGCGAGCGTTGAGGGCCCCGCCGCGGCCGGCAGGCCCCTATGCAAATGTCCCCCGGCCGACGCCTGCGGCGACGGCCTCCTCCTTTACTTTGCCAGGGACCTACCGGCCGCGACGGGGCTCGGCTTGCGGTTGGGAGGGAAAAGCGGGCGTCACGGGGCAACGCCGGTGGGGTGAGTACGGGGCCGCCATGCCCTTGTGGCGAAGTAAAGGAGGAGGTGGCGGCCGCAGGCCGCCGCCGGGGGACATTCGCAGACAAGGGTATGGCGGTCCCGCATTTACCCCACCGGCAGCCGCGTTTGATTCACCACTGACCCGCAACAAAAAACCCGCTGCTCGCGCAGCGGGTTCTTCGTTCGTGCTTCCATGCCTGGATCAGAACTTGTAGTTCACGCCCAGCATGTAGGTACGGCCCCACTCGATGTACTCCAGCGGCCGATCCTTGGTGCCCGCATAGGTGCGGTACGGCTCGTTGGTCAGGTTGCTTCCCTGCAGCAGCAGGGTCAGGCCGTGCAGCGCGCTGTCGTCGGCGAAGGTATAGCTGACCTGTGCATCGGTCACGTTCTCGCCCACCACGTAACGCAGCGTGCGGTTGCCATTGAAGTTGCCGATTTCACCGATGAAGTCCGAACGACGGCGTTGGCTCACGCGCGCTTCAAACCCATTGCGCTCGTAGTAGGCGGTGAAGTTGTACACGCGCTCGGACAGGCCCGGCAGGCTGATCGGATCGGTGCCCACGCTGGAGGCGCTTTCCGGGTCCATGATCTTGATGTCGCTGTCGTTGAACGTCGCGCTGGCCTGTACGCCAAAGCCGAGCAGTGGGGCAGCCAGCATCTCGAGCGGGAGCGAGGCGGTCAGTTCCAGGCCGCGCAGGGTGCCGCCGTTGCCGTTCTCCGGCGTCGAGAAGGTGCCGGTGGTAAGGACCGGTGCGGTCATGCCCGGTGGCGGAACGTAGCCGCCAAGCAGGTTGCTGAAGTCGTAGTCATCCACCGACTGGGTGTAGATGTAGCTCTTCAGGTCCTTGTAGAACACGGCTGCGGCAACGTACGCCTTTTCACCGAAGTATTTCTCATACGACAAGTCGATGGCATTGGCGCGCCACGGATCCAGCAGCGGATTGCCGCCACTGCCGCCCGGCCTGCCGGTGGCCGTATCCACGCCGAACTCCAGGCCTGCGCGCATCTGGTCCACGCGCGGACGCGCGACCTGCTTGGCCACCGCGAAACGCAGGGTCTGCTGGTGCGGGAAGGTGAAGGCCAGATTCAGGCTCGGCAGCCAGTCGGTGTACTTCTTGCCTTCATCGATCGGCAGCACTTCCTGGCCGACTGGACGCGAGCGGTCGAAGTAGTTCGACTGCGAGCTCTGGTCGGTGGTGATCATCTGCACGCCGATGTTGCCGCGCACGCCCACGTTGCCGATATCGGTGTTGATGTTGGCCCGGACCCAGGCAGTGGTGGTCTTTTCCTGCACCACCCACGACTTGGGAATCAGGTAATCCAGGTTGGTGACCGGGTTGAATTCCATGTAGCGATCAACCGCGGCCGGTACGTTCCAGGCCGGGATGTAGCCGATGCCGGCAAAGCCCAGGTTGACCGGGGCGTACTGCAGGTCGTTGCCGACGTTGGCGTCGCCCTGTGCGCCGAGCAGGATGTTGCCTTCGGCCTGGGTCTTCTCCTTGCGGCGGTCGGCGTAGTTCACGCCCACGTCCACGTCCTGGAACCACGACAGCGCTTCGGGCATGTTGAACGTGCCCTGCAGGCGCGCGCCCTTCAGGCGGTCTTCCACCTGCGGCACCTTGCCGTAGCCCGAGCCATAGATGGTGTTGGTCAGGTACAGCGCTTCGGGGTTGGAGTAATCCAGGCCCGGGCGGATCTGCGAAAAGCCATCGGGGTTGATGGCCAGGCCGATGGTGTCCAGCTGCGGCATCGGGGTGAGCTGCAGGTTGTTTTCCAGGTTCAGCTCATCGCGCGTGGCCTTGGAGTAGTTCACATCGGCGGCAAGCTTGAAGCTGTCGAAGGTCAGCTCGTTGTTCCAGCCGAACGCGTCGATCTTGTCTTCGCGCTTGTTGTACATGCCGCGCACCAGCGGGTACACGCCGCTGGCGGTGCCGCCGGTGAAGGTGCCGTTGCCGTTCACCTGCGGGTTGCTGATCAGCAGGCCCGGGGTGTAGCCGCCGTTGAAGTTGCTGAGGTTGACCTCGAACTGGTTGGCGGTGTCGATCTGCTCGGCTTCGGTGTGGAACATGTCCAGCGTGCTGGTCCACATGTTGGACGGGCGGAACTGCACGGTGGCCATGTAACCATCACGCTTTGCGTTGCCGGTACGGCGCAGCGCCTTGATGCCGTCGGAGAACGCCGTACCCGGGGCCACGCCGGGGCGGTTGCCCTGGTCGGTCTGCTCGGTGGTCCACGGCTCGTACAGGCCGACCTGGTTTTCCTGGATCGGGTTGTCGCTGTGTGCGTAGCCCAGTGCGATGCCCCAGGTGTTATCGGCAAACTGGTCGATGTAGCTCGCACTGAAGCGGTTGCCGTAGGCATCCACGTTGGCGGCCTTGCCCAGCGAGTTCTTCGAGTAGCGGCCGCTGAGCGCGATCACGCGCTCGCCGAACGCCAGCGGACGCACGGTCTGCATGTCGATGGTGCCCGACAGGCCCTGGCCGACCAGCGCCGCATCCGGGGTCTTGTACACGGTCACGCCGTTGACCAGCTCGGATGGGTACTGATCGAACTCCACGCTGCGGTTGTCGCCGGTGCTGACCACTTCACGCCCGTTGAGCAGGGTGGTGGCGAAGTCGGGCGACAGACCGCGCACGCTGATCACCTGGGCACGGCCGGCCACGCGCTGTGCGGCCAGGCCGGGCAGGCGGGCCAACGATTCGGCGATGCTCACATCCGGCAGCTTGCCGATGTCTTCGGCCGAGATCACCTCGACCACCGAGGTGGCGTCCTGCTTGATCGCAATGGCGTTTTCGATGCCGCGGCGGATGCCGGTCACCTGGACGGTGTCCAGGTTCGTGGCGGCGGAACCGGCCGGCGGCGTGGTGCCCGGATCGGTGGTGGTGGACTGCGCCAACGCCAATGACGGCGTCAGGGCGACGGCCAGCGCGATACTCAGCGCGCTGCGCTTGCGATTCAACATTTTCCCCTCCCAGGCAATGTTGCCAAACATGTTGTGGTCAACGGCGATGCATTGCCGCAGGTGTCATGGCGCGGTGGCCGTTGACTGCGTGGCTATGGTAGGCAGGGCGCCTTCGCGGTGAATCACCCTGCATACGTATTCAATGGAATATGCGGTGGTTGAAAGCGGTTTCAGGGCGCCGCGTTTCCGGTAGCGCCGGCCGTTGGCCGGCTCAGGCGATCCGTGGGCCGGCCAA
The DNA here is from genome assembly GCF_037482345.1 of Stenotrophomonas sp. AB1(2024). NCBI lineage: Bacteria > Pseudomonadati > Pseudomonadota > Gammaproteobacteria > Lysobacterales > Lysobacteraceae > Stenotrophomonas > Stenotrophomonas sp. AB1(2024). Next base: position 922,176 of record NZ_JBBHKO020000001.1, on the reverse strand, counting down.
TGGCCGGCGCTACCGAGGTGCAGCGCGCGTGTCATTTACATTGGTATGAATCGGATCGCCTGGCCACCACCGGGTGCCAGCACGATGTTCAACGTGTCGGCACTGGTGACCTCGCGGGTTTCGCGCTTGAACGCGAACGGGTTGCGCTGGAAATCGGCACCGTCGCCGTCGCGGTAGATCTCGGCGCGGTAACGCACGCCCGGTTCCAGGAACGACAGCGGCACCGGCAGCGAACGCCCATGCTCATCGGTGATGCTGCCCAGGAACCAGTCGCGGCTGTTGCGGTCCTTGCGTGCGATGGTCACGTAGTCGCCCACCTCGCCATCCAGCACGCGGGTGTCGTCCCAGTCCACGGCCACGTCCTCGATGAAGCGGAACGCCTCGCGGTGCTGTTCATAGTGTTCGGGCAGGTCGGCGGCCATCTGTATCGGGCTGTAGATCACCACGTACAGCGCCAACTGGCGGGCCAGCGTGCTGGGGATGGCCTGGCCGTGGCGGCCCTTCAGGCTGAGGATGCCGGGGGTGTAGTCCATCGGCCCGGACAGCAGGCGGGTGAACACCAGGTTGACCTCGTGTTCGGGCGGGTTCGGCGGCTGGCCCCAGGCGTTGTACTCCATGCCGCGTGCGCCTTCGCGCGAAATCCAGTTCGGATACGTGCGGCGCAGCCCGGTGTCCTTGATCGGCTCGTGCGGGTTCACCGCGATGTGCCGTTTGGCCGCTTCCTGCACCACCTTGAGGTGATGGCGGGCCATGAACTGGCCGTCGTGCCACTCGCGCCACAGCGGGCCGCCGGCCGGATTGCGCCGATCCACCTGGCCGTCGTCGCAGACGTAGCCGCTCTTGAACGAATCCACGCCCAGCCGCGCATACAGGTCCAATGCCGCGCCCAGCTGGTCTTCGTAGTGCTCGATCGCGCAGCCGGTTTCGTGGTGGCCGATCAGGTGCACGCCTTTCTTCGCCCCGTACGCCGACAGTGCCTCGATGTCGAAGTCCGGGGTGGCCCGGGTGAAATCGAAGTCGTAGCCGTTGCCGACCCAGTTGCCGTCCCAGCCCGGATTCCAGCCTTCCACCAGCACACCGCGGAAATCGTGCCTGGCCGCGAAGTCGATCACCTTCTTCGTCTTGGCAGTGGTCGCCGCATGCTTCGGGCCGGTCGCCCAGCTCTCTTCATCCAGGTGCATCGACCACCACACGCCCAGGTACTTGGATGGCTTTACCCAGCTCACATCGCCCAGCACGTTGGGCTCGTTGAGGTTGAGGATCAGGTTGGATTCCACCAGCCCGCCGGCGGTGTCGCTGATCTGCAGCGTCCGCCACGGCGTATCGAAGGGCAGGGTGCGGCGCACCTTCCAGCCTTCGGCTGACGGCGACAACTGCGCGCGCAGGCGCTGCCCGTCGGTGCGGCGCAGCCACATGCCGGCGTAATCGACCAGCGCTGCTTCGTGGATCGCCATGTGCAGGCCGTCGTGGCTGCGCAGGGTGAGCGGGGTATGCGCCAGCGGCACCTGGTCCAGCGGCGTGCGCTGGTACAGGTATTCGTAATGGATGGGCTCGCCGGCCGGGATCCACCACGCGGTGGATTCGGGGGCGATCGCAAATTCGGTCAGCTCGTCATCGATGATCGCTTCGCGAAGACCGGGCTGTTCCGGGAAGTGGTAGCGCAAACCCAGGCCGTCGTCGTAGACGCGGAACACCACGTCCAGCCGGCGCTTGGCGCCGCTGCGCTCGCCCAGGTGGACGGTGACTTCGTTGTAGTGGTTGCGCACGTTGCGGCGCTCGCCCCAGGGCTGTTCCCAGGTGTCATCGACACTGCGCGTGTCCTGCCCGAGCACCGCCAGGTCGCGGTCCAGGCGGCCGTCGCGCAGCTGGAAGCCCAGTTTCGAGTCGGCCACCACGGTCTGGCCCAGGCGCTCGACCCGGTAACTGGGGTTGCCGCCATCGAGCTGCAGCGACACCTTCAGCACCTTGCCCGGCGAGCTGGCACTGGCCACGGTGACCGGTTCGGCCTGCGCGACCGCAGCGCAGAGCAACAACGACAGTGCCAGCCAGGCCAGCGGGCGGGGCGCGGCAACGGCGCGCAACAACGGCAAATCCAATGGCATTTCCCCTCCCAGGGCAGCGCGACTCTGCCCCGGACTATAGCCACGCGTGCCGCGGCCTCACCGCGCCAGGCCATGAATACGTATGCAAGCGGGCATCGATGTTGCCTGTGCGGTGCGACGGGCGACAGTCGTCGCCTACCATGCAGGCAGGCACCCTGGGAGGGGGCCGCGACGACAGCGCCCCGGCGCTGCCGAACCATACCGCGTGCAAGAAGGGAGGAAGGCCGACGGGCGCAAGCCGGTCTGCCGCTTTTCGATGCTGAAGACGATCTGCCTGACCGCTGCCCTCGGGGCGGCGCTGGTGTCCACCGCTGCGGCGGCGGACCTGACATTCGATGGCCGCACGGCGCGTGCCATTGCTGGCGCCGACGGCAGCTTCCAGCTGCTGGCCGATGGCAAGCCGGTGGCGATCAGCGCCCAGCCGATGCACAGCCGCACCGACAGCGTGATGTTCGATGCGCTGTTCGCGCTGGCCCAGCAGGAAATGGCGGCCGACCGCGTGGATGCGATCCGCGACCCGGCCTTCAACTTCGGCAACCCGGTGGACTGCGAATGCTTCCAGACCGGTGAGCGCTGGCCCTACGTGTGGACGCGCGATGTGAGCTTCGCCGCCGACCTGGCGCTGGCCCGGCTGGAGCCGATCCGCACCCGCCAGTCGCTGCAGTTCAAGCTGTCCACCGCCCGCGACGGCGTTACCCCCGGCCTGTTCGTGGCCCAGGACACCGGCTCCGGCGGCAGCTGGCCGATCAGCAGCGACCGCGTGGTGTGGTTCCTGGCCGCGCGCGACCTGCTCGACAGTGGCGTCTTCGCCAACCAGACCTGGGACGCCCTGCAGGCCACACTTGCCCAAGACCGCGCGATGGTGTTCGACGCGCGCACGGGACTGTACCGTGGCGAGACCTCGTTCCTGGACTGGCGCGAGCAGACCTATCCGGACTGGACCCGCAAGGACGTGCGCTTCATCGGCGACTCTTTCGCGCTGTCCACCAACGTGCTGCACTACCAGGCGCTGCGGCTGGCCGAGAAGTTCGCACGTGAGCTGGGCGACGACCGCGCCACCGGATACGCGGCCTGGGCCGACGCGCTGGCCAGGCAGATCGACGCGCGTTTCTGGCGCGAAGATGCCGGCATGTACATGAGCTACATCGGCGAAGCCGCGCACCCGGTGCCGTACGCCAAGTACGACCTGCTTGGCATCTCGTTGGGCGTGCTGGCCGACGTGTTCCCGGCCGAGCGCGCCCGCCGTTCGCTGGCCAACTATCCGTACGTGGAAGGCGGCAGCCCGGTGGTGTGGCCGCAGGAAGCGCAGCAGCCGATCTACCACAACCGCGCGGTGTGGCCGTTCGTCAGCGCGTATTCGCTGCGCGCCGCACGCAAAGTGGACGATGCCACCCGCATCCAGCGCGAGATCGAATCACTGATGCGTGGCAGCGCGCTGGCCGGCTCGAACATGGAAAATTATGAGATGCGCACGCTGGCCGTGCACGTTGACGAAGGCCCGTTGAGCGGCCCGGTGGTCAATTCGCCGCGCCAGCTGTGGTCGGTGGCCGGCTACCTGTCGATGGTGCTGGAAGGCGTGTTCGGCGTGGAAGCCGACGGCACCGTCGCGCCCAAGCTGCCGGTGGCCCTGGTGCCGCAGCTGTTCGGCACGCGCAACAGCATCGAGCTCGACGACGGCACCACCCATTACATCCTCAAACGCCCGCGCAAGCTCGACGGCGAACTGCTGGTAGCAAAGAAAACCACCCGCAAAGGCAACACCGTAACCGTCCAGCTGGAGCCGCACGCGTCGTCCGCATCGAAACCGGCACCGGTGCCAGCCGCGAACCCCAACGCGTTCGCACCCACCACCCCGGCGGCGCCGAAGCCCCTGAAACGCGGCAAGACCTGGACGTTCGCCATCCCCGCCAACCACCAACTCTGGCAGGACGGCAACCCGGTAGGCACCACCACCCACACCCTCACCGATGACGGCCATCAGCACTGCCTCAGCCTCACCCGCCGCGAAGGCGCACTGGAATCGCTGCACAGCCCGATGACCTGCGTCGGCCCGCAGCAACGCCTGGCCGGCGCGACCCAATGGAACTGGATGGCAACCACGCCCACCCGTGTGCGTGTCCGCCTGCGCTACGACAACCCCAACGGCCCGATCAACACCGGCGTCACCGCTGCCGTAAAGGCGCTGGCCGTGCAATGTGCGGGTAAGCCCGCGCAGCGCGCCACCATGGTGATGCCGCACAGTGTCGGCCCGCAGGACTCCACCGCCGCCGAATTCGATCTGCCCAAGGGCAGCTGCCGTTTCACCCTGGAACCGGGCTTCAACATGAGCGCGCTGGAACACTTCGCCCAGTACAACGGTGGCAAGGGCGGCCGCGACGGCGTGCTCAACGCGGCCAAGGTCAGCGCTCTGTTGATCTCGCCGGTAGCCGGCGACGCGGAGGCCGCGCGATGAGCCGCACCGCCAAGCCGACCCTGTCGTTCTGGCAGATCTGGAACATGTGCTTCGGCTTCCTCGGCATCCAGTTCGGGTTCGCGCTGCAGAACGCCAATGCGAGCCGCATCTTCGAAACGCTGGGCGCACCGATGGATGCGGTGCCGGGCCTATGGATCGCCGCGCCGCTGACCGGCCTGCTGGTGCAGCCGATCATCGGCTACCTGTCCGACCGCACCTGGACGCGTTGGGGCCGCCGTCGTCCGTACTTCATGATCGGCGCGGTGTTCACCACGCTGGCCCTGCTGGTGATGCCGAACTCGCCCACGTTGTGGATCGCGGCGGGCACGCTGTGGGTGCTGGATGCCTCCATCAACGTTTCGATGGAGCCGTTCCGTGCCTTTGTCGGCGACAAGCTGGCGCCGCGCCAGCGCCCGACCGGCTATGCGATGCAGAGCTTCTTCATCGGCGTGGGCGCCATCGTCGCCAGCTTCCTGCCATTCATCCTGGCTCACTTCGGCGTGGCCAATACGGCTGCCGCCGGTGAAGTGCCGCCCACGGTGCGCTATGCGTTCTACTTCGGCGCGGTGGTGCTGCTGGCTTCCATCGCGTGGACGGTGTTCAGCACCGACGAGTACTCGCCGGCCGAGCTGGCCAGCTTCGACGATGCCGAACCGCCGGCCGTGCACCAGTCCGCGCCCGTGGCCGGGCCGCCGCCGCTGCTGCAGGTCGGCGGCTGGATCGCGCTGGGCCTGGCACTGGCGGCTGCCATCGCCTGGCGCGACGGCGACAAGATGCTCTACGTGCTGGCCGGGCTGTGCATCGCCTACGGCCTGCTGCTCGGCGTGGCGCGGGTGCTGCCCGGCCCGCACATGCTGGCCACCATCGTCGACGACCTGCGCAGCATGCCACGCACCATGCGCCGGCTGGCGTGGGTGCAGTTCTTCTCATGGTTCGCACTGTTCGCGATGTGGATCTACACCACCGCCGCCGTGGCCGGTACCCACTTCGGCTCCACCGATCCGGCGTCGGCCGCCTACAACGAAGGCGCCAACTGGGTGGGCGTGCTGTTCGGCGCCTACAACGGCTTCGCCGCGCTGGCCGCGCTGTTGATCCCGCTGATGGTGCGACTGCTTGGCCTGCGCCTGAGCCACCTGGTCAACCTGTGGCTGGGTGGCCTCGGACTGATTTCGCTGATGCTGATCGACGACCCGAAGTGGCTGCTGCTGTCGATGGTCGGGGTCGGCTTTGCCTGGGCCTCGATCCTGTCGCTGCCGTATGCGCTGCTGTCCGACAGCGTGCCGGCGGCCAAGATGGGCGTGTACATGGGCCTGTTCAATTTCTTCATCGTCATCCCGCAGCTGGTCGCAGCCAGCGCGCTGGGCTTCATGCTGCGCCTGTGGCTGGGTGGCAATCCGATGCACGTGCTGGCGCTGGGTGGCGTCAGCCTGTTGATCGCCGGGTTGTGCGTGCTGCGGGTACCGTCCCACCAGGAGGTTGTCTGATGCTGTCTCGTTCGTGTTTGTGGCTGGGCCTTTCGTCCGCACTGCTGGCCGGTAATGCCGTTGCCGCGCCGCGTCCCGATTACGTGGGCACGCTGGAGCCGTTCGCCAGCGATGCGGTGTACTTCGTGGTCACCGACCGCTTCGTCAACGGCGACCCGTCCAACGACCACCGCGACCAGGGCGGCAAGCACCGCACCTTCGACATTCCGGTGCCGTGCCCGGACAAGGTGGATGGCAACATCGGCTACCTGGGCGGCGACTTCAAGGGCGTGCTCGACAATGCCCAGTACATCCGCAACCTCGGTTTCGGCGCGGTGTGGATCACCCCGATCATCGACAACCCGGATGAAGCGTTCACCGGCAGCAAGCCGATCAGCTGCACCAGCACCCTGACCGACCGCGGCAAGACCGGCTACCACGGCTACTGGGGCATCAACTTCTACAAGCTCGACGAGCACCTGCCGAGCGCGGACCTGGACTTTGCCGGGCTCACCCGCGGCCTGCACGATGCGAGGTTGAAGGTGGTGCTGGACATCGTCGGCAACCACGGATCGCCCGCCTGGACGATGCCGGTGAAGCAGCCGCAGTTCGGGCAGATCTTCGACAAGGACGGAGCGCTCATCGCCGACCACCAGAACCTGCCGCCGCAGCAGCTCGATCCCAAGCACAACCCGCTGCACGCGTTCTACAACAACATCGGCCCGGTCGATGCGGACAAGGGCTCGATCTTCGACGGCAACCTGGCCGAGCTGGGCGATTTCAACCAGGACAATCCGGCGGTGATGGACTACCTGGTGGGGGCCTACCTGCAGTGGGCCGCGCAGGGCGTGGACGCACTGCGCATCGACACCATCGGCTGGCTGCCGCACCCGTGGTGGCACCAATTCGTCAACCGCATCCGCGCCGAGCACCCGAACATGTTCATGTTCGGCGAAGCGTTCGACTATGACGCCGGCAAGATTGCCGAGCACACCTGGCCGTCCAACGCCAACGTGAGCGTGCTGGACTTCCCGCTGCGTGGCGCGATGTCGAGCGTGTTCGGCAAGGAGCAGAAGGGCTTTGAGGCATTGGTCGAACCGCTGCACCTGGTCGGCGGCCCGTATGCGAATCCGTATGAGCTGATGAGCTTCTACGACAACCACGACATGGCCCGTCTGGACGCCAGCGACAACGGCTTCATCGATGCGCACAACTGGCTGTTCACCGCGCGCGGCATTCCGGTGCTGTACTACGGCTCGGAAACCGGCTTCATGCGCAGCCGTGCCGAGCACGCGGGCAACCGCGCCTACTTCGGCCAGGAACGCGTGAACGCCGCCCCGCAAAGCCCGATCTTCGCGCCGCTGCAGCGCATCGCCAAACTGCGCCAGGCCACTCCGGCCCTGCAGCGTGGGCTGCAGGTCAACGAACGCCTGCAGGGCGACCAGGCCGTGTTCTACCGCGTGCTGCAGCAGGGCGACACCGCACAGACCGCGCTGGTGCTGCTCAACAAGGGCGATACCGTCAGCACTTTCGAGGTGAGCCGTTACCTGCAGCCGGGCACCTGGCGCGACGCGCTGGGCGGTGGCAGCCAGAACGTGAAGCGCAGCCTCAAGGCCGAAGTGCCCGCGCACGGGGTGAAGGTGTTCCTGCTGGATGCGGCAGTGAACCAGAAGGAATTGGAAGTAGAGCTGGTGAAGGCGGTTGCGGACCAGCAGGCAAGGACCAAGCGCCTGGACCGGTAGCGCCGAAGAGAACGGCAGGAGCCGTTCTCTTCGGCGCGTGGCGACGGCCCGAAGGGTGTCCGCCAGGACGGCGGGCATAACGTTGGCCGGCCCACGTACGGTTGGGTCCATGCGGGCCGGCCAACGGCCGGCGCTACCGGGCGGGTAGAATGTGCTGTCTTCCGTCGCGCCGCCGCACCCCGTTCATGACCGACCCTGGCCCCCAGACCCCGATCGAATCGCTCCTCCAATCCGCCATGGAAGGGCAGACCCCGATCAGCGCCTTCATGAAGGCCTTCGTCGCCTCGGACGTGGTGCTGCTCACCGGCAGCCTGGTCACCCCCGACGGCAGCGGCTTCGACCCACTGCTGTTCGACAAGCAGGGCACCCTGCACGTAGCGGTGTTCACCGACATGGCCCGGGTCGGCTTCCACAGCCAGCAGGCCCCGCATACGATCCGCATGCAGATGCTGGAAGTGCTCAGGCGCGTGCCAGGCGGCTACGGCGTGGTGGTCAACCCCGGCACCTCGCTGGGCATGGAGCTCTCATGGCCGGGCATCCAGGAAATCCTCAAGGACTTCGCCTGACGCCGGTTCCCTGACGGACGGCACCCTGTCCAAGGTCACGCGTGTGCGCTGCCGGGTTCGGCAACAATGCGGCGATCGAGGATCGGGAGGGCTGGGCATGCAACGACGCACGTTGGGGCTGGCGCTGATGCTGGCAGCAGGCTTTCCCGTCGCGGCAGCGACGCCGGTGGACCTGGGCACACTGGACAGGGAGATGACTGGCCCTCGCACGCAGGTACTGGTGCTGGGCAGCGTACACCTGGGCGAAGTGGAGGGCGGCATCCAGCCAGGCGCGCTCGGGCCCTTGCTGGACAGACTGGCGGCGTACAAGCCGGACATCATCACCGTGGAGGACATCAGCGGTGAGCAGTGCGACCTGGCCGAGCGTCATCCCAGCGTCTACGGCCCGGACTACTGCGCCAGTACCGAAGCTGCACGCATTGCCACCGGCCTGCAGACGCCAGCCGCGATCGAAAAGGTCAACGCCGCCCTGGCCAGCTGGCCCAAGGCGCCTACGGCGGCCCAGCGCCGCCAGCTGGCCGCGTGGATGCTGGCCGCCAACGAGCGGGCCTCGGCCTATGCGCAATGGCTGCAGCTGGCGCCGGGCGAGCGCCGCGCTGGCGACGGATTGGATGCCACGCTGGTTGCCCTGCTCAACACCATCGCCACCCGCCAGAACGAGAGCTACCAGATCGCCGCGCAGCTGGCGGCTCGATTGGACCTACCCCGCGTGTACGCCATCGACGACCACACCGGCGACAACATCCAGATCCAGGATCGCAAGGCATTCGGCAGTGCCCTGGAACAGGCCTGGAACGCCGGCAAGGCAGAGCTGGACAAGAACATCGCCATCGAAGACAAGATGGCGAAAGACCGCGACCTGCTGCCGCTGTACCGCTTCATCAATGCGCCCGAACGGCTCAACGTACTGACCGATGTCAACGTCGGCGCCACCCTGCGTGCAACATCGGCCGAGCACTACCCGCGGATATGGGTGAGCGGTTGGGAAATCCGCAACCTGCGGATGGTGGCCAACATCCTGGAAACCTTCCGCGAGCGCCCAGGCGTGCGGGTTTTGTCGCTGGTGGGCGCCTCGCACAAGCCGTACTTCGATCAGTGGCTGGGCCAGATGCAGGGCGTGGATATCGTGGATGCGGAGCAGGCGCTGAGGTGACGAGGTCAGCGCCCGGCCAGCGACGATTCCCGCAGCACCCGCTTCACCGGAATGGTCTGGCTTTCCACCGGTTCGCCCTGGATCAGTGCCAGCAGCCGCTCCACCAGCAGCTGCCCGGCCTGCTTGGTGTCCTGCTGGACGGTGGAGAGCGTCGGTGAGACCGACGCCGCCAGTGGAATGTCATCGAAGCCGGCCAGTGCAACGTCCTGCGGAATGCGCAGGCCCCGTTCGCGCAGCGCACGCATCGCACCGATGGCGATCAGGTCGCTGGCCGCAAAGACCGCATCGATGGGCTGCCCATCGGCCAGCAGCGCCTGGCAGGCATCGTAGCCGGACTGTTCGGTGGTGATCGCATCGAACTGCAGGGCCGGGTCGACCGGCACGCCGCGCTCGGCCATCGCGGCCACATAGCCGCGGTAGCGTTCCTCGAACTCTGGGTAGTGGCTGGACGCGTGGCCGACAAAGGCGATGCGTCTGCAGCCCTGGTCGAGCAGGTGGGCGGTGATGTCGAAGCCACCCTGGAAGTTGTCGCTGCCGATCGACACCCCGGGCTGGTCGGGCAGGGCGGCCCCCCAGCGCACGAAGTGGGTGCCCTGTTCGACCAGCCGCTGCAGCCGCTCGCGCGACTCGTGGTAGTCGCCGTAGCCGAGCAGGATGATGCCGTCGGCCTTGTTGCTGTCTTCGTAATCGGCCTGCCAGTCGGTGGACAGCTGCTGGAACGACACCAGCAGGTCGTAGCCGCGCAGCGCGCAGGCGCGGGTGATCGAGCCCAGCATGGCGTGGAAGAACGGGTTGATCAGCGAATCGTCGTTGGTGGGATCTTCGAAGAACAGCAGCGCCAGCGTGCCGGCATTGCGCAGGCGCAGGCTGGAGGCATTCTTGTCCACCTTGTAGTTCAGCTCCCGGGCGATGCGCAGGATCCGCTCACGGGTTTCCTGGTTCACCATCGGGCTGCCACGCAGCGCCCGCGACACGGTCGGCTGGGAAACCCCGGCCAGGTGCGCGATATCCAGGGAGGTGGCTTTGCCGCGGATGGTCATGGAGGGCAGGGCTGTGACGACGGAGATCATGATGCCACGGTGACGTAATGGCCGTTGGGACGCGTAGAGCCACGCCCTGCGTGGCTGCTCTCCGTTCAGGACCGCGAAGCCACGCAGGGCGTGGCTCTACCATCAGGCCCATTTTTACCGCCGGCTCTCCCCCAGCATGTTGCAGAACAACGCCCCCTGCTCGATCGCATCATCCAACGCCACATGCGTGTGCCGCAGCCGGTCGAACCAGCGCTTGGGCATGGTCCGTTTGGTAACGCTGCGGTACTCCGTCTTCAGCATCGCCATCGCAAAGGTCTTGATATCCAACGCCGAATGCGAAAACGGGCTCTCCCCCGCAAACCGCATCAGATACCAGTACACGAACAGGAAGTCATACCCGGCCGGATACCCCACGAACACCGGCTTGCCCGGCAGCGCCTTGAGCCAGGCGAGGTAGCGGCGCATCGCCGCCTCCGGCGCCTCACAGTCGCTTCGGCAGGCCGCCCACGCGGCCGGTTGGGTTGTCCACCACGCCATGGTGTCGGGATGGCCCCGGGCCCCGGGCAACGTGTCCAGATTGGCCGAAAAGGTCGCCACCAGGGTCTTGTCGGCCAGATAGGCGGCCGACCCGAAGCTCAACATGGAATGCGGGCCGGGGATGGGGCCATCGGCCTCCACATCGGTACTGACGTAAATTTCGTGGTTGGGCATGGCGCGAGTCTAGCGCGGGCCAAACCGGGGCGGCAGCGTGGAGGCCTTGTCCCGCAATGGTCGAGCCAAATCCCGAAGGCGATCAGGGGCATCCCCGACAGAGGTCGGGCAGGCAGGGATGATAGAATTGGGCATTCTGTCATCCCACCCAGATTTCCCGCAGGGCGGCCGGTGTATCCGCACCTCCAAGAGTGTGTAATCTCTCAGGCCTGCCCTCGGACAACGGAAGAGCACCCCTATGGCGCGCGGTATCAATAAAGTCATCCTGGTCGGCAACCTCGGCAACGACCCGGACGTGAAGTACACCCAAGGCGGCATGGCGATCACCCGCATCAGCCTGGCCACCACCAGCGTCCGCAAGGACAAGGATGGCAACCAGCAGGAGCGCACCGAATGGCACCGCGTGGTGTTCTTCGGCAAGCTCGGCGAAATTGCCGGCGAATACCTGCGCAAGGGCAGCTCGGTCTACGTCGAAGGCAGCCTGCGCTACGACAAGTACACCGGCCAGGATGGCGTGGAGAAGTACTCCACCGACATCATCGCCGACGAAATGCAGATGCTGGGCGGCCGTGGTGAAGGCGGCGGCGGTGGCGGTGGCGGTGGCGGCGATCGTCCGCAGCGCCCGCAGGCCCCGCGCCAGGAATACGGTGGTGGTGGTGGTGGTGGTGGTGGTGGTGGTGGCGGTGGCGGTCAGCGCGGCGGCGGCGGTGGCTACGGCCAGCAGCAGCGCCCGCAGCAGCCGCCGCAGCAGTCGGCTCCGCCGATGGACGATTTCGCGGACGACGATATTCCGTTCTAACCGAGCAGCTCTTTCGCTGTATCTTCGAGTGGCAGGGTGGCCTGCCACTCAAGGTATAGACTGATCGTGAGAACCTAGCCTATCTTTTCTCTGGTGTTTCTAGATAATTTTCGAGAATTTTGAAAGGATTCTCCATGAAAGACGATCAGTCTCTAGGTGCTGACGCTCAGTCCGTTGATCCAGACGTGAAATCAGCGGACGGAGACGATCTTCCGGTCGCACTTCTCAAGGGTAATCGGCTGGAGCTTAAAGATAGATATATCGCCTTGGATGTTGCGGACTCAAAAGAGCTTGCTCTCAAAATTTATGTCCGTTTGACAGCGAAGATGATAAGGTTCAAAAATGTGTCGTTTCAGCATTGTGTCTTCGATAGCTGTTATTTGAACAAATGTGTTTTTGACTCGTGCGACTTTACCGGGTCGAGGTTCGTTGCATGCAATCTGCATCAGTCCTCGTTCTCTGGTTGCAACTTCGAGTATGTCACTTTCGAGCGTTGTCACATTGATGATGACATTTTGGAGAGTGAGGCGCCGAGCCGAGAGAATCTGAAGATGCGTTTCGCTCGCTCGCTTCGCATGAACTTTCAGCAAGTGGGCGATGCAAGGGCTGTGAACCGAGCAATTCGTTTGGAGCTTGAAGCTACGTCGGTATATTTAAAGAAATCTTGGTCATCGAGTGAGACTTATTTCTCTAAAAAGTATCCGGGATGGAAAAGGCTTCCGCAGTTCCTGAAATGGATCGAGTTTAAAATTCTGGATGCCGTGTGGGGGAATGGCGAGAGCACTTTCAAACTCTTGCGTGCGATCGTGGTGACGCATGTGGTGATAGCAATCTACAGTACCGTCGCCTTTGCCGATCCATGGGACATCCGCAGCTATCTCTCTAATCTAGCCTCAGCTCCAGGTGTTTTCTTTGGAATTGAAAATCCTTACGCCTACCCCGTGTGGATTTCCGGGCTGGTCTCTGCATGTAGGTTGCTAAGCTTTGCGTTTCTCACTGCGATACTCGTCAAACGGTTCGGTCGGCGGTGATTTGAATGCATATCTACGCTTTCGGATCTGTTTGTCGAGGGGAACTTGATCGGGGATCTGACGTCGATTTGCTTGCTTGTGTCGATTCAAGTAGTGATGCGCTTAATCCTGATAAGTTCTCTGTCTACACGAAAGATCGGATGAGAGAGGTGTGGATTCGGGGGAATCCATTTGCTTGGCATCTTCATCTCGAATCAAAACTAATATATTCATCAGACGGCGTGGATTTTATTTCTGCCTTGGGTAAACCCGCTCGTTACTCAAGCTTTGACGTGGACTCCAAAAGGTTTAAGGAGCTATTCCATGTATCAATGAGATCCTTGTCGTTGGCAGGAAATAGTCAGGTTTTTCACCTTTCATGCATTTTTTTGGCGCTTAGAAATATTGCCACGTGCTACTCGGTGGCGGTGGGAAGTCCCGTGTTTTCTAGATACTCCCCGCTCAGAGTGACTCCCTCGCTTGAGATTGATCCGGACGTGTTCTCGGTCCTCATGAGGTCCCGATTGCTTTCGACCCGGGGTTATGGAGAAGTGGTCTCGGAGAAAGAGATTGGGCTTTGCATTGAGTCATTGGCCGATGTGGATGATTGGATGGAGAGGTTAACAATGGGCGGTCTAAAGTGAGTGAGTTTAACAACAGGATTGACGCTCAGCGAAAAATTCTTGAGATCGTCAACTCGCACAGGTGGGCTGAAGAGTTGTTTGGTCTGTCGAGTGGCGCGCTTAAACGCTGGGCTGATATAAATGGCGTTTCTAGCGGAGCTCCGCTGTGCATCGCCCTTAACGAGGCTGCAGGTAAGCTGTTCTTCCTTGCAAATAAAAGCCAAGAGCAGGTCACTGATGAGTACCAGCTCCTTGCGGCTGAGGTTGAGGAGCTGACGGCAGCGATCGTGCTACTGCGTAATTCGTTGAAAACGACTCGCGTGTAATCTTCCGAGAGTCAATTGGTGTTTGCAGCCTATCGAGCTTTGACTAAATTCGCACCGGGATGTGATCTTTTCCTTTGAGGTTGGGGTTCGCATCACCGGCGCCAATCTGCAGGCCAGACGTTCTCCTTGCCAGTAAACCCTTGTCGGTTAGTTCTTTGAGAACGCAAGGATGTCCGATGGTTGGAATAGAATTGCCATCAACGAGTGCTACCAGATGCGAGAATAGGCTTTCGCCCAGTTCCTTCCCTCCCTCCCGCGCTGCATCATGACAGGCCTGAGTTGAAGCTTCCTGATTGGGAGTTCCAATCGTTACAACTTTGCCAGGCCCTATCTCTTCCATCCTTACGTCAGGGAAATAGCCAGGAGCGGGAAATGAGGGAATAAGGCAGTAGAGGTGGAAAGTGCCGGCCGTGGGGCATCGGATTCCAATGACAACCTGAGCGATTAGGTGTTCAATTTCATCTTCATTGAATTTGTAGCGCCGCCCAGACTGAACTGCGAGGTTGAAAGCGTGTTGTGCAACATTGGCAATGAAGCTCGCGGTTAGAAGACTTGTTGCGGAATGGAAATCTGGATATTCGTGCGGATGGAAATGAGTGCCAAAAGCCCTTCTTGAGTCGAAACTGCACTCCATGCTGAGTGTCGGATTTCCCGCGTCATCTTGGTAAGCAATGAGTCGACTAAGATGGTCCGAAATTTGATTTAGGATGTGATGGGCAGTGGTCAGGTTACCAGCGAATGCGACAGCTATAGCTTGCTCATAGATGACATTGTCGAACGCGGCAATGCTATGAACACGAAAATTTGGTGCGTTGACGCGCACAGCAACTTCGTAGATCTTCCTGTACTCGCAAAGAACTGGCCGTTCTCGCGAAATCATGCTGTCTGCTGCGAACCAGAGGCCAGGACGTTCGTTGGGTAAGCTGTGAGCCGCAATTACAAGAGTCATGTCCGGTCCATTCGATGGAAGATCATCAGAATACTTGAGGGATATTGCGGCGGATACCACTGCTTGCGGGGGCCATGCACTCTTGTCTTCGCCACAGAGCAAGCCGTAGTTCTGAAAGCCTGCCCTCTATCCTAGCCGCGCCGTAGGTGCGCATTCGACTCCATCAAGCGTACCCGTAGTGAGTATGCTAGCTCGCTTTTCGCCAGGCAAAAGGGGCGCCCCTCCGGTTCGGCGCGTCTCTCCGGAGGCAGCTGGCGCGGGACTGACCCGACCAAGCTTGACTTCGGGCGGCGCCAACTCGGTATTCCTCGGAATACCCGCGTATTTAGCAGTTTACCTTCGATGGCTTGCCAGTGCCCCGCTGTGTAATGACCCACCGGTTTCTGCTCAGGTCATATAGGGCCGCGTCCGGAGTCATCATCTTCGGCGCCTGATGAGGGGCGCTGGTGATTGTAGAAGGAAATCCAGTCGCCGGTCACGCGCAGGGCGTGGATTTGGCTCTCAAAGCGATGATCGATGCACGCACTACTCCTTGAGCGTCCGGATCACCGGTTCAACCATCCCATTCTGCTGTAGGCAATGCGGGGTGATGAACTCCTGTTTCAGACCGTAGCTGAGCACTAGGCGCGTGGAGTCACGGCTGGTGAGAACCATGCCATCGTCAGAGTGCAGTAGGAGCGGTTCCAGTACCCCGCCCAATGTTCCGAATCGGGTAATCAATGCCTGCTCCAAGGCGGCTGACGCGGTACTCGCCTTGCCGCCCATCCAGGCGACACCCAGTCCAGCCTCCCACTAACGGCATACAATCTAGTTTGGTCACGGCCGATCCCAGTTTGTAGTCTCGACAACCACAATCTAGCGGGTCGGCCGTGAGCCTCTCCCCTCAGTTGGGTGAAGACCCTTTTTTATTGTCAACGTTTTTCATCGGGGGCCGATTTCTCGTCTTGCCGATCAATCCCGGGGGGACGTCGAACCCTCACCGCGAGGCAGCACCAGGACCATTCCGACTCCAACCGGTTCCCTGTTTGATGAAGTTCACCATCATCTCCAGGTACCCCTTTGGCTGCCGTGTCGATACCCGCTCACCTTCCTTGTCAATTTCGAACTCGTACATGCCATGGTCGGCCTGCGGGAATACGGCCGTGGTGATGGGATGGCCCGCGCGTTTCAGCTCCTCCAGCCGACGCAGCGTCTCGAAGGGGGGCGCGTCGCGATCCTGTCCGCCGAGGATCCATAGTTGCGGCACGTCGAGGTTGGACAGCACGGGAATCGGATCGTAGTGCGCCGGCACGCCTTCCAGCAGCGACGGAAAGTCCCGGCGAGCCACCGCCTCGGGAGTGGAAAGCAGGTGCGAGGTGAAGTTTCCGCGGACGAACCGGAACCACGGCTCTTTCCCGTACTTCGCCTTCAGTGCATCGAGCCGGTCGAACCCTTCGGTGAAATTACTATCGATGATGGCAGCCGTCGCTTCGGCCACTTCGCCGGCCTTGCGCTGCACGTCTGCACCGAAGCCGGCGCGCGTCATGTCGAACGCGATCGCCTCGCGATCTTCCTCGATCGGCGACACGGCCAAGCCGAAGCTGACGATCACGAAGTCAACTGGCTCGATCTTCGCGGCCAAAGGCGCCACCCAGCCACCTTGGCTGCCGCCCTGGTATCCGATGCGTCCGGCGCGCTTGCCGGCGAGACGGCGGGCTTCGTGCATGGCGCCGATCGCGTCGGTCGCGAGAATGAGGTAGTTCTGCGTGTAACGGCCCTCCGAACGTCCGGTGCCCCGCTTGTCGTACGCGAAGACGCCGATGCCTTGGCCTGCCAGTTCGCGCTGCAGTGAATAGGTGTCCACCGCCGACGATCGTTCGGCACCGTGGATCAGCACGACGATCGGAACACGTGCTTCACCCGGCGGCAGCGTCAACCGCCCATTCAACAGGACTCCGCTCCCCTGGAAGCGCGTATCCATCTGCACGAGCGACTGTCGGTGCCCCTCCACGTCGTCAAAGCGGATCTCGCCGCGGTCGCAATCCATCACCGCCAATCGATGACCATCGGGGCGGTCGGTCCAGCCCAGGGTGCTGGTCCAGAGGTCACCACCCTGCGGCATGAGTGCTCCTGTTCGGCCATCGGGGCGTCGCCAGCGAAGTGCGCCCGGGGCGCCCGGGCCGATGTCGAGCATGCTCCCATCGGCCATACGGTAGCTGCCTGTGTGACAGGCCGGCGCGTGGGAACGCGGCGCGTCGGGACTGCCCGGGCTCGCCACCGCATGAAACGCGGACAGGGCAATAATCGTGGCAAGTAAACGGCTGCGCATGACCGCTCCAATTAGGTTATCATTTACGTAAATCCTGACGTAACAAGTCGGGTGCGTCAACCCTCAAGGGGACACATGAGATGAGCGATTTCATCCAGCAACAAGGCCCGGCCTTCCTCGCGCATCTGTTGCGGCGACTTGCCGACGAACTGGTACAAGGCGCGGCTGACTGGTATCCATCGGTGGGTGTGACCGCGCCGCCACGCACCATATCGACGCTCTTGGCGCTCGATGAACACGGTCCGCTTGGGGTGACAGAACTGGCAGGACTGTTGCGGCAATCCCACCCGCTTGTGATCGCCTGGATCAAGGAGCTGACGCGATTGTCGCTGGTGAAATCGAAGGACGACCCGGCGGACCGGCGACGAACCCTGGTGAGCCTGACGACGAAGGGACGACATGAGCTTGTGCGCGTGCGTAAGGCCCTGGTGACCATGGAGCGGGCCTCCACCGAACTGCTGCAGTTGGCCGGCACCGATTCCCTCCTGGTGCTGTGGGCGCTGGAACGCAATTGCCGGGAACTTCCGTTCCTGCAACGACTGCAGCAGAAGGCTTTGCACAACGAGGAGTAGAGGCGCTGCTGGAATGTGCGTGTCGGCGATTGTGCCTTGCAGCATGCATTTTCGTGCGCTGCGACTTGCATTGGATCGATTTACTACTCTATGGTGCAATCGATTGCATTGCGGTGAATCGTTGCGTTTGATACCGGTTGGGAGGCCGGAAGGTGGATGTCCATCCATTCGATCGGACCGGTCCCGACCCAGGGGCTCACGCGGAGAGAGGCGCTGCGCATTGCGGTCGCCGCGAGCCTTGGCATGGGCGCTGCGGGCGTACTGCCCGCGCTCGCCGCGACTGCGCCGCTCAAGGGCAACCTGAAGCATTCCGTAGCCCGCTGGACGTTCCCGCAGCAGTCGGTCGCCCAGCTCTGCCAGACCGTGAAGGGCATTGGTTTCGCCGCCATCGATCTGGTCGGTCCGGAGGACTGGCCCACGCTGAAGGCCCATGGTGTGTACAGCTCGATGTGCAACGGCGCGGAACTGGGCCTGACCAAAGGCTTTGCCGGCCGCCAGTTCCACGACCCGCTGGTGGAGCGCTACACCCGGCACATCGATCTGGTGGCCGACGCAGGCTATCGCAACCTCATCTGTTTTTCCGGCAACCGCAACGGCATGGACCCGCAGGAAGGCATGGCCCATGCCGAAGCAGGACTCAAGCGCATCCTCGGCCATGCCGAGAAGCGCGGCGTGGTGCTGGTGATGGAACTGCTGAACTCCAGGGTCGATCATCCCGACTACCTGTGCGACCACTCGGCCTGGGGCGTGGAGCTGTGCCAGCGGCTCGGCTCGGATCATTTCGGCCTGCTGTACGACATCTACCACATGCAGATCATGGAGGGCGACATCATCGCCACCATCGGCAGGCATCACGCGCATTTCAAGCATTACCACACTGCGGGCGTGCCTGGCCGGCACGAGATCGGAGACCAGCAGGAACTCCAGTATCCCGCCATCTGTCGCGCTATCCGCGACACCGGTTTCGATGGTTATCTGGCGCAGGAATTCATTCCAACCGCACCGGACCCCATCGGCTCGCTCCGCGAGGCAATCCGCCTCTGCGACGTCTGAAACGATATCCACCCAGGTGAAGTAGAACCCATGGCAGACAATCATTATGACGCGATCGTTGTTGGCTCCGGAATCAGTGGCGGTTGGGCCGCGAAGGAACTGACCGAGAAAGGCCTCAAGGTCCTGATGCTGGAACGCGGGCGCAACATCGAGCACGTCAAGGACTACGTCAACGCGATGAAGGAGTCGTGGGATTTCCCGCACCGCAACCGGCCCACCCAGGCGATGAAGGCCGACTTTCCGGTATTGATGCGGGACTACGGCCTGGCCGAGAACCTTGAGGGCATGTGGGCCGACGAAAAGGAATCGCCCTACACCGAGACCAAGCGATTCGACTGGTTCCGCGGCTACCACGTGGGCGGTCGCTCGCTGATGTGGGGCCGACAGAGCTATCGCCTGTCGGACCTGGATTTCCAGGCCAACCTCAAGGACGGCATCGCCACCGATTGGCCGATCCGTTACGCCGACATCGCGCCCTGGTACGACCACGTGGAGAAGTTCGCCGGCATCGCCGGCACGCGCGAGGGGCTGGACGTGTTGCCGGATGGCGAGTTCTTGCCGCCGATCCCGTTGAACATCGTCGAAAAGGACGTGGCCGCGCGGATCAAGAAGGCCTTCGGTGGCACACGGCACATGATCCATTCGCGCACCGCCAACATCACCCAGCCCAAGCCCGAGCAGGGCCGCGTCAACTGCCAGTACCGCAACAAGTGCATCCTGGGCTGTCCGTTCGGCGCGTACTTCTCGACCCAGTCGGCGACGCTGCCTGCTGCCATGAAGACCGGCAACCTCACCTTGCGGCCATTCTCGATCGTGAAGGAAGTGCTCTACGACAAGGACCGCAAGCGTGCGCGCGGCGTGGAGGTGATCGATGCCGAAACCGGGCAGACGTACACGTACACGGCCAAGGTCATCTTCCTCAACGCATCCTCCTTCAACTCGACCTGGCTGCTGATGAACTCAGCCACCGACGTGTGGGAAGGCGGGTTGGGTTCTTCGTCCGGCGAGTTGGGACACAACGTGATGGACCATCATTTCGGCGCCGGTGCCTCCGGCCGGGTCGAAGGCTACGACGACAAGTACTACTTCGGCCGGCGTCCCTGCGGCTTCTACATTCCGCGTTTCCGCAACGTCGCCGAGGAAAGGCGCGGCTACCTGCGCGGGTTCGGCTACCAGGGCGGCGCCAGCCGTAACGGGTGGTCGCGCGAGATCGCCGAGCTCAACATCGGCGCGGACCTGAAAGAGGCGCTGACCGTGCCGGGTGACTGGCGCATCGGCATGACCGGGTTCGGCGAGATGCTGCCCCACCACGATAATACGATCAGCCTGGACCCGGACCGCAAGGACAAATGGGGGCTGCCGGTGCTGGCGATGGACGTGTCCATGCGCGCGAACGAGAAGGCCATGCGCAAGGACATGGCCGCCGATGCCGCCGAGATGCTGGAGGCCGCCGGTGTCAAGGACGTGGAAATGCATGACAACGACTACGCGCCAGGCAAGGGCATCCACGAAATGGGAACCGCGCGCATGGGGCATGACCGGAAGAATTCCGTGCTGAACCAGCACAACCAGGTCTGGGATGCGCCCAACGTCTACGTGACCGACGGCGCCTGCATGACCTCCAGCGCCTGCGTGAATCCCTCGCTGACCTACATGGCGCTGACCGCACGCGCGGCCGACCATGCGGTGCGCGAGCTGAAAGCGGGGAACCTGTGATGGAACGCCGCGACCTCCTGAAAATGATCGTCGCCGCCACGGGCGCGGCCATGGTTGGCCTGCCCGCGCTCGTCAATGGCCAGGTGCCGGCTGCGGGGGCGAAGAGCATCTTCTCCGCCGCCGATGTCGGCACGCTGGACGAGATCGCCGACACCATCCTGCCGCGGACCACCACGCCGGGGGCGAAGGACGCCGGCGCCGGTGCGTTCATGGCGCGATTCGTCACCGACTGCTACACCGCCCAGCAGCAGGCGGCGTTCCGCACCGGCCTGGCCGACATCGACAAACGCGCCGGCGGCCGCTTTGTGTCGCTCACGCCCCAGGCCCGCACCGAACTGCTGCGCGTGCTGGATGCGGAAGCCAGGAAGCACGCCGTCGAAGTAAGCGAAACCGGCACCGCCGAAGCGGCGAAAGCGATGCCGCACTACTTCACGATGATCAAGCAGTTGGCCATCTTCGGTTTCTTCACCTCGAAGGTCGGCGCTACCGAAGTGCTGCAGTACGTCGCCGTGCCGGGTCGCTACGACGGCGACCTGGCCTATGTCCCCGGTACGCCCGCGTGGGGGACCAGCTGATGAGGAACACGATGATCAGACCCTTGCTGACGGCGGCCTGCGTGTTGGCCACGGCGCCCGCATTCGCACAAGCCAGCGACAACCCCGCGCGCGACCCGACGAAAACCGAGGTATGGAAGCCGGTGCCCGCGAGTGTTGCCACGCCCCCGGGCGGCGCGCCCTCTGATGCGATCGTGCTGTTCGATGGCAAGGATCTCTCCGCCTGGGAGTCGGAGCAGGGCGGGCGCGTGCCCTGGAGCATCGCCGACGGCGCGCTGACCGTGGTTCCGGGCAGCAAGGGCATCCGCACCAGACAGCGCTTCTGCGACATCCAGCTGCATGTCGAGTGGCGCATGCCCACCGCGACCAAGGGGTTCGACGGCCAGAACCGGGGCAACAGCGGCATCTTCCTGCAGGAACTGTATGAGCTGCAGGTGCTCGACAGTTACAACAACCCGACCTATGCCAACGGCCAGGCGGGCTCGCTCTACAAGCAGGCCATCCCGCTGGTGAACGCCTCGCGGGCGCCGGGCGAGTGGCAGGCGTACGACGTCATCTGGAAGGCCCCGCGCTTCTCGCAGGGGGGCGGGCTGCTGTCACCTGCCCGCATCACCGTGCTGCACAACGGCGTGCTGGTGCAGGACGACACCGTACTGTCGGGCAAAACCGAGTACATCGGTGCGCCTTCGTACGCGCCACACGGGTGCGCGCCGATCTCCCTGCAGGAGCACGATTCCAGCGTCAGCTACCGCAACATCTGGGTGCGCGAACTGTAGCGCCACGCCCTGCGTGGCTTCGTGGTGCCGACCCGCCTGGGGCCGGCACCGGCATCCTAGTTCGCCAGGTAGCTGGCAAGGTTGTCGATATCCTGTTCGGACAGCTGGGCAAAGGGCGGCATCAACCCGCCGCCCTTCCTGATCTTCTCCTTGATCTGCGCCGGCTGCAGCCGCTTGGCGACATCGGTGAGTGCAGGGAACGTTGGCGGAACGCCCGCCCGGCTCGCGCCGTGGCAGGCCGTGCAGTGGGTTGCGTAAAGCTGTGCGCCAGCCGCAGGGTCGTCCTTGGACCATGCCGCCGGTGCAAGCGTCGTTGCCAACAGCACAACGGCCAGTGTCTGGATGTTCTTCAAGTGGGGTCTCCTTTGCGGGCTAGCGCGGTGCGCTGGCGGGCAGGCTGACAGTCAGGTGTTCACGCAGGTAGTCCGCCCCGGTCTGGATGACCTTGGCCGGATCACGCGGCTGGTCGTGCTCGACGATGTACCACTGCACGCCGGCCGCCGCTGCGGCAGGCAGGATCGCGTTCCAGTCCAGCACGCCCTGGCCCACGGCAGCGAAGCCGCCCTCGTCTTCGGCCTGGCCTTTGGGTGCATTGTCCTTGGCGTGCACCGCGAACACGTGGCCGCGGAACTTACCCAGCATCACCACCGGGTCATGGCCCGCACGCGCCACCCAGGCCAGGTCCAGCTCGCTCCGCAGATCGGGCCCGGCCGCGGCGAACAGCAGTTCCAGGCCCGTTCTGCCATTGAAGTCGACCAGCTCGAAATCGTGGTTGTGGTAGGCCAGCTGCATGCCCTTGGTCCCCGCCCGCGTCGCCATCCGGCCCAGTTCCTGGCCCAATGCGGTCCAGCCTGCGGCATCGGTCGGCCGATCCTTCTTGTCCAGGTAAGGCACCACCAGCGTCGTGTTGCCGATCGACCGGTTGAAGGCCACTACGCCGTCCAGATCGTTGCGCAGATCGGCCAGTTGCACATGGGACGAAATCACCTTGATCGAATATCTGTCCAGCAGCTGCTTGAGTTCCGCGGCGCTGACGTCCTGCGTGCCGACCGTTTCCACCGCACCCACGCCCGCGTCGTGGACGATCTTCAACTGCTGGTCGAGCGAGCCGGCGTTGCGCAGTGTGTACATCTGCACCGCGATGGGCTTCTGCGGGCGGGCGGTTTCGCCTGCGAAGACGGGCAGGGCAACGAGGAGCATCAGTGCGAGGGTCGCGGTCCTGCATGTGGCGGTGTTCATCAAGATATCCTCCCGGGATTCAACCGATGGCGGTCCAGGCGCGCGTCCTGGCCGATGCGATGACACGATCGACGATCAGCGCCGAGCGCACGCCGTCTTCGAAGGTGGGCAGGCCCTGCGGCCGCTCGCCTTCGATGGCGCGATAGGTGTCGGCGACGAACGCCTCGAAGCAATGGCCGTAGCCCTGCGCGTGCCCGGCCGGCAACACCGACAAGCGGCGTTGTTCGGCACTGCCGGCGCCCGGCCCACGCACGAAGGTTTCCTCGCGCTGGTCGGGCAGGCCGATCCACAGCCGCTCGGCGTCTTCCTGGTTGAACGCCACGCTGGCCCTGGCGCCATCGATCTCGAACCAGAGCCGATTGTGGCGGCCCGCAGATACCTGGCTGACCGTCAATGAGGCCAACGTGCCCGCGGCGGTCCTGAACATCGCCGCGGCCACGTCCTCACTCGAAACCGCCTGCATCGCACCGCCCGCCGCCGGCGTGGTGAAGCTCTGCCCGCTGAGCGCGCCGCGCTCGGCGATCACGGTGGCGAACGCCGCGCTGACATCGACGAAGCGCTCGCCGCTGACCCATTCCACCAGGTCGCACCAGTGCGAGCCGATGTCGGCGAACACCCGCGACGCGCCGCCCAGCGCCGGGTCCACGCGCCAGTTGTTGCTGGCAGGGTCCAGCAGCCAGTCCTGCAGGTAGCTGCCGTGGATCAGGTGCAGCGGCCCCAGTTCGCCGTGCGCGATGCGTGCGCGCGCCTCGCGGACCACCGGGTGGTAGCGGTAGACGAAGGGAACCGTGGCGACCCGCCCGGTCGAGGCGGCCACTGCAGCCAAGGCCTGGGCGTCCTCCAGCGACGTGGCCAGCGGCTTCTCGCAGATCACGTGCTTGCCCGCTTCCAGCGCCGCCTGCGCCATCGGGCGGTGCAGATGGTTGGGCGTGCAGACGTGCACGATCTGCACCTGCGGATCGGCGACGACGTCCTCGATGTCGCGATAGCCGCGCGGGACATTCCACGACGCCGCCACCTCGCGTGCACGTTGCGGGGAAGAGGCGGCTACGCCGCGGACTTCGGCTCCGGCCAGCAGTGCCGCGCGGCGATGCACGGCACCGATCATGCCCGTACCGACGATGGCGATTCCAAGCTTGCGCATCGGGTGGGATCCTCAGGGCGTGGAAGGGGCGGCCGCGACCGCCGGCCGGTCGCGGAACAGCAACAGGAAGGCGATCAGCACGACCAGCGCGACGCCTGCCGGGAACAGCCAGATCCGCTGCCAGTCCGGCCCCGCCGCCGTGGTGTAGTGCTCCACCACCGCGCCGGACAGGAACGTGCCGATCAACATGCCCACGCCGTAGGTGGCCAGGGTGATGAAGCCCTGCGCGCTGCTGCGCGCGGCGGGGCCGGCATGCGCATCGGTGTAGATCTGGCCGGTGACGAAGAAGAAGTCGTAGCAGATGCCGTGCAGCACGATGCCGATCACCAGCAGGGAGAAGCCGCTGCCCGCATCGCCAAAGGCGAACATGACGTAGCGCACCACCCACGCGGCCATGCCCACCGCCAGCATCGTCTTGACCCCCAGCCGCACGAACAGGAACGGCATGGCCAGCATCAGCAGCACTTCGGACACCTGGCCCAGCGATTGCAGGCCGGCCGCACCGCGCACGCCCAGATCGTTGAGGTAGGGGTTGGTGAAGTTGTAGTAGAACGCCAGCGGGATGCAGATGGCGATGGAAGCCAGGAAGAACACCAGGTAGGAGCGCGACTTCAGCAGCCGCAGCGAGTCCAGTCCCAGCACCTTCTCCAGCCCGGCGTCGCGCTGTTGCGCCAGCGGCGGCGTGTGCGGCAGGGTGAAGGCATACAGGCCCAGGGCCAGCGACGCCAGCGATGCCGTCTGGAACGTCAGTTCGAGCCGATGCGCCTGTTCCCAGCCGAGCCAGCCGATCAGCACGCCGGCCACGATCCAGCCGACGCTGCCGGCAACGCGCACCGGTGGGAACTGTTTTTCAGGCGAGTGCATGTGCCGCATCGCCACGCTGTTGGCCAGCGCCAGGGTCGGCATGAACAGCAGCATGTAGCCCATGACGCAGGCGAAGAACGTGTTGAAGTCCGTCGCCGTGGACGCCAGCCACATGAGCACCGCGCCGGCCAGGTGCAGCACCCCGAGGATGCGCTGCGCCGCGAAGTAGCGGTCCGCGATCAGCCCGACCAGGAACGGCGCCACGATGGCGCCGATGGACTGGCTGAGGAAGGCGGTGGCCACCTGGCTCGCACTGGCCTGGAGCGGGCCCTGCACCAGGTACGTGCCCAGGGTCACGAACCAGGCGCCCCAGATGAAAAACTGCAGAAACATCATCGCGCCCAAGCGCGACATGGTGTGCGTCATGGCTTGCCCTCCCGGGCGGTAGTGGCTCAGATCCCCAGCATGCGGCGCAGTGATCCAGGATCAGCGCCGCCTTCCGCAAAGTCGTCGAAGGCACGGTCGGTCACGCGGATGATGTGGTCGCGGACGAAAGCGGCACCTTCCCGCGCGCCGTCTTCCGGGTGCTTCAGGCAGCACTCCCACTCCACGACCGCCCAGCCCGGAAAATCGTATTGGGCGAATTTTGAAAAGATCGCCTTGAAATCGATCTGGCCGTCCCCGAGCGAACGGAACCGTCCGGGACGATCGATCCAGTCCTGGTATCCGCCATAGACACCACTGCGCGCACTGGCGCGATACTCCGCATCCTTGACGTGGAAGATGCCGATGCGCTCATGGTACCGGTCGATGAAGCCCAGGTAGTCCATCTGCTGCAGCAGCAGGTGGCTGGGGTCGTACAGCATTTTGGCGCGCGGATGATGGTCCACCACCTCCAGGAAGCGCTCGAAGGTGGCGCCATCGTGCAGGTCTTCGCCCGGGTGGATCTCGAAGCACAGGTCCACGCCGCAGGCGTCGAAGGCATCGAGAATGGGGCGCCAGCGCCGGCCCAGTTCGGCGAAGGCTTCGTCCACCAGGCCCGGCGGGCGCTGTGGCCAGGGATAGAAGTAGGGCCAGGCCAGCGCGCCGGAGAACGTGGCGTGCGCGGTCAGTCCCAGCCGCTGGCTGGCCTTGGCGGCGTGCAACAGCTGTTCCACCGCCCAGGCCTGGCGGGCGGCCGGATCGTTGCGCTTGTCCGCTGGCGCGAAGCCGTCGAACAGGCTGTCGTAAGCAGGATGGACCGCAACCAGCTGGCCCTGCAGGTGGGTGGACAGCTCGGTGATCTGTACGCCATGGCCGGCAAGCATGCCGGTGATGTCGTCGCAGTACGCCTGGCTGCGCGCCGCCTCGGCCAGATCGAACAGGTGGGGCGCGCTGGTCGGCACTTGTACGCCAGAATACCCCAGGCCCGCAGCCCAGCTGGCCAGCGTGTCCAGCCGATCAAACGGAGGTGTGTCGCTGATGAACTGCGCCAGGAAAAGCGCCGGACCCTTGAGCGTCTTCAACGTGATTCGCCCCGATGCAATCGATTGCATTTATCCTAGCAGGGCCTCCGGCAAGACCTGTTGTGCACTGCACAGCGACACGAAGAACTGAAACCATGGCCACCATCTACGACATCGCAAAGCACGTGGGCGTCTCCGCAGGCACGGTGTCGCGTGCGCTTTCCCGGCCGGACAAAGTCCTGCCGGCCACGCGCACGCGCATCGAGCAGGCCGCCGCGGCGCTGGGCTATGTCCCCAACACGGTGGCCAGGACGCTCAAGACCCAGCGCAGCGGCAAGCTCCTGGTCACCGTGCCGGACATCGCCAATCCGTTCTTCGCCCAGATCCTGCAGGGCGCGGAGGAAGCGGCGCAGGCGGTGGGCTATGCCGTGCTGCTGGGCGATACCCAGCATCGCCCCGAGCGCGAAGAGCGCTACGCACAGATGCTCCGCCGCAACGAGGCCGACGGCCTGATCGTGCTGGGGCATCGCCTCCCGCCGACGGCGCGCGCGATCGTCCAGCAGCTGGGCAACGCTGCGCCGGTGGTCAATGGATGCGAATTCGACCCCGCGCTGGGTATCCCCAGCGTCCACATCGACAACGCGGCTGCCGCGCGCGCCGTGATGGAACACCTGTATGGACTGGGCCACGAGCGGATCGCCGTGGTGGGCGGGCCGCCTGACAATCCCCTGCACGAGCAACGGCTGGAAGGGGCCCGGGCCGTCGGCAAGGCGCGCGGTCGCCTGAGCCACCTGAGCGTCGTGCCGGGCGACTTCTCCGTGGAATCCGGTCATGCGGCCGCGATGGCGCTGTTGGCCCGCGCGCCCGTGCCGACCGCGATCTTCTGCTTCAGCGACCAGATGGCGCTGGGCGCCCTGGCGGCCTGCCGGGACAGGGGCATCCGCGTACCGGAGGACCTCTCCATCGTCGGCTTCGACGACCTGGCATCATCCCAGTACCTCACGCCGCCACTGACGACCATCAGGCAACCCATGCGCGAGATCGGTGAGCGCTCGGTCAACCTGCTGCTCGCCATCATCGAACGGGTCGATGTGCCGCTTCAGCAGACGCTGGAGTTCAGCTTGATGGTGCGGGGCTCGACCAGTGTGCCGACGGATGGGTACCGGCGGTAAGATGAGGCGAATGAAGCAGCCTTGGAGGCGCATTGCATGACATGCACGGAGACGCGGTCGCAATGAGAGAACCCAACCCCATACTGCGACACGTTGCGGCAATCGTGATCGTGCTGGCACTGGTGCTGGCAACCGGATACCTCTTCCATATCGGACCTTCGGTCAGAAGCCAGTCTGCGTTTACCTCCAGCGACATCCTCTGGTCCACGTGCGGAATGTGGTTTGCGCTCGTCGGCGGCCTGGTTTCCGGACGATATGGGTTCGCCATTGCCGCGGGGGCGCTCTACCTCGGGTTGACCTGCCTTGCTGCGCATTTCCTTCAGGCGCATATGCAGGTGGGTCTGCTGGAGCTGCTGCTGGAGAATGCGTTCGGCACTGCGGTGTCGGTCGTGGCCGGCATGGTTGGTGCCTGTGCCGGCGTCTTCATTCGGCGCCTGAACTCGCGTAGGCTTCCGGCGTAGGGGCCCATCAGGCGTGCCATCGCAGGCCGGCGGGTCGGCTGCACGCCAGCACGGATGCGCCTACGCGCACACCAGCACATGGTTGTAGTCGTTGGACATGCATTGCGCGTGGCCGCGATGTCAGCGCGTGCTGCCCGCCGCCACGCCGCTGCTTTCAGTCGCCGGCGCCGTCAGCGCACGCCACCACGGCGTACCCGCATGCGGCGCAGTCAGGTCCAGGCGTTCGCCCATCACCGGCGTGGACAGCGCGATGCCGCGTTCGGCCGCCAGCGCGCTGACCCGTTCGAACGGTTCTTCCCAGCGGTGCATGGCCAGGTCGAAGGTGCCGTTGTGGATCGGTACCAGCCAGTTGCCGCGCAGGTCCTGGTGCGCCTGCACGGTCTGCTCCGGCTGCATGTGCACGAACGGCCACTTGGCGTCGTAGGCACCGGTTTCAACGAAGGCGATATCGAACGGCCCGTAGCGTTCGCCGATGCGCTTGAAGCCGTTGAAGTAGCCGGTGTCGCCGCTGAAGAACACGCGCAGTTCGTCATCCAGGATCACCCACGACGCCCACAGCGTGCGGTTGCCATCGCGCAGGCCGCGGCCGGAGAAATGCTGGGCCGGGGTGGCCGCAAAGCGCACGCCGTCGATTTCAGTTTCGTCCCACCAGTCCAGCTGGCGCACGCGCGCCTGCGGCACGCCCCAGTCGATCAGCCGGTCGCCCACCCCCAGCGGGGCCAGGAACACCTCCGCGCGCGTGGCCAGGTATTTGATGGTGGCGCGGTCGAGGTGGTCGTAATGGTCATGCGAGAGCAGCACGCCACGGATCGGCGGCAGATCCTGCAGCGCGATCGGCGGGGCATGGAAGCGCTTGGGGCCCATCCACTGCACCGGCGAGGCGCGCTCGGAGAACACCGGGTCGGTCAGCCACCAGCCGCCGCGCAGTTTCATCAGCAGCGTCGAGTGGCCGAGCCGGTAGACGCTGCGGTCCGGGGCATCGGCAAGCACCTGGGCGGTGAGCGCGCGCACCGGCGGTGGCTCGGGCGGAGTGGTGCCGGCCGGGCGGTTGAACATGAAGTCCCAGAATAGTTTGAGCATGGTGGCCAGCGAGTCCTTGGGCTTGGGCGCGACGTTGGTGAACTGGTCGTCGGCGCGCTGCGGCGAGGTGTCGTAAGAGGCAATGGGCACGGTAAGGGTCATCCCGATGAGTACGGTTAGGAGGAAGACAGCAGCGAGAACGGGGAGGATGCGCATGTGTCTCCTGGTTGGTGAGTGTGTAGGCACTCATTTATTCGGATGAAAAACATCAACGTTGGATGCCCTTCCAGTACAGGTCGAATCCTGCCTGGGCCAGAGCCTCGCGTTGTTCGGGCTGGGCGGCCATCGCCTCCAGCGTCGTTTCCAGCAGGGTGATCAGCACCCGTCCCAGATAGAACGCAAGGCGGTCCGGATCGACATGGCGCGCCAGGCTGGCTTCCAGCGTGTGCAGCGTGGTGCCGAACAGGCCGGCACAGTGGCTGCGGGTGCAGTCGGTGATGCGCTCGGAGACCTTCAGCTGGCGTAGTGCCATGCGGTCGACCGGGTGCGCGGCACCCCACACCAGCAGGGCATTCCAGACATGCAGCAGCTGCTCGCGGACCTCGGCCCCGGCCGGGAAGCTGCCGCCCACCGCCAGCGCGAGCCGTTCCTCCAGCCGCACGAACAACGCGTTGAGCAGCACGTCCTTGGTCTCGAAGTAGGTGAACACCGTGCCTTCGGCGACCTTGGCCGCCTTGGCGATCTGCGCGGTCGACGCACCGACGCCCTGTGCTGCCACGGCCCGGGCGGCAGCATCGAGGATCGCGGTACGTTTTGCGTCGCTGAGTGGGCGGGCCATCGGAACCATTTAGATGAGTGATTGCTCATTTATATGCCCGCCATCGTTCCGGCGCAAGCGGCGGGAAGCGCACGGCGGGGTGTCGTTCAGCCAGCGGGCAGCGGCCGCCATTTGAAAACGCAGCCCAGCCGATCTATAAGGCGGGCAGGTCCCTCGGAGAATCATCTTGGCCACCGCCAACGCACCGCGCAGTGCCAGAACCACGGCAGGGAAACCATCGGCCGGCGACGCCGGGACGCCTCGTCTGCTGGCGGGCGGCAACCCGCAGATTCCCAAAGGCGAGGGCGATGCGCCGGTGCAGGCATGGATCGCGGCCATCCCGGACTGGAAGCAGGGGGCCGCAAGGCAGTTGGACGCGTTGATCGTCGCGGCGGTGCCGGGCGTGCGCAAGGCGGTCAAATGGAACTCGCCGTTGTACGCCGCTCGCGAGGATGGCTGGTTCCTGAGCATGCATTGCTATGCCCGCTACATCAAAGTGGCGTTCTTCCGCGGGCGCTCGCTCAGCCCGATCCCGCCGGAAGCCTCGAAGAGCCAGGACACCCGCTACCTGCACGTGTTCAAAGACGTGCCGTTGGACGAAAAGCAGTTCACCCGCTGGGTGAAACAGGCCAGCCGCCTTCCCGGTGAACGGATGTAGAGAGGACGCCACCATGTCCCGTGCCCCTGGCGCCAGCAAACCCATTGCCACCGCCGCCGACGGCGATGCCGCGCGGCAGATCGACGCGAAGGTCGCCGTGCTGGACATCAGCCGCGACGCCGATCCCGATAATGCCGCCAGGGCCCGATAACGGCTGCACGTTGTCCAGTACGGCCCCGCAACCCACCTTTCCACCGCCCTGCGGTGGCACCTGACCGCAACTTCGGCAAAGATGGTGCGCTGCACGATCGCCTCCCGTGGCCGTGTATCCCTCTGTAACTGGAATTGCCTGTGCTGAGTGTTGTTGGAGTGGTGCTTGCGTTGTATGTGGTCTGGCGGCTGATCTGGCCGCTGCGGATGCCGGTGTCGGTCCGTGGACCGTTGGGCCTGCTGGTGCTGGCGTTGGCGCTGCACCACCGGATCGTGGCGCGGTTTGCCGGCACGATGGCCTCGCCGGAGATTCCCAAGGCTGCACTCGTCGTGCTGGCCAGCGGCTTTACCGCGCTGCTGCTGGTGGCCGTGTTCCTGTTGCTGCTGGATGGGTTGCTGCTTGGCGCGCGCCTGCTGCGCGTTGCCGACGCACTGCGCAGCGGTTGGTTGCGGCCGGCGGCTGGTGGCCTGGCGCTGGTACTGGGCGTGTGGGGCGTACAGCAGGGCATCGCGGTGCCGCAGACCCGCCAGATCGAGGTGGCCATCGCCGGCCTTCCCGAGGCATTCGACGGCTACCGCGTGCTGCAGCTCACCGACATCCACGCCAGCCGCCTGCTCACCGGCGACTGGGTGGCCAAGGTGGTGGCCGAGAGCAATGCGCTGAAGCCGGACTTGGTGGTGATCACCGGTGACCTGGTCGATGGCAGTGTCAGCGCCCGTGCCAACGATGTGCGCACCCTTGGCCAGTTGCAGGCGCCGGACGGCGTCATCGCCATCACCGGCAACCACGAGTACTACGGCCAGTACGCACAGTGGATGCAGGCGTTCCGCGCGCTGGACATGCAGGTGCTGGAGAACAGCCATACCCAGGTAACGCGTAATGGGGCCGTGCTGACCATCGCGGGTGTTACCGACCCGGTAGCGGCGCGCTACGGCCTGGCGATGCCGGACCTGTCCGCCGCGCTGGCCGGTGCCGACCCGACCGCACCGGTGATCCTGCTCGACCACCGCCCACGCGAGGCGCAGGCCAATGCCGCCAGGGGCGTGAAGCTGCAGTTGTCCGGGCATACCCATGGCGGCCATATCGTCGGCATGGACCAGCTGGTCAAGCGCGCCAACGGCGGCTATGTGTCCGGGCGCTATGAAGTGGACGGCATGACGCTGTATGTCAGCAACGGCGCCGGATTGTGGCCGGGGTTTGCGGCCCGTATCGGCGTGCCGTCCGAAATCACCTTGATTACCTTGCACGCGCGGTGATGCGCCCGCAGTAACCGCCCCTCCGCTCCTCGCCAGGTGGCGGGTCCCGCCCGGCGGCGTCACCGCCCGGTAATACACAACGTTTACCTTGCGCCGCACTTCAGGGGTTGGGGCGGCACAGTGGCCGAGCAGGCAAGAGGGCGGCTGGCGCGGATGTTCGTGGAACACGCGCCGGTGCTTCGGGGCTTCTTCGTGCGCCGGGGGGCGCGACAGGACGCCGAAGACCTGGTGCAGGAGACGTATCTGCGTCTGCTGCGTGCGCATGCGGGGCCGGGCGAGTCCATCGCCAACCCCGAGGCGTATCTGTTCACCGTAGCGCTGAACCTGGCGCGTGAGCAGGCCAGCCGCAGGCGCTGGTCGACCCTGCCCATCGAGGACATCGAACAGCTGGGCCAGGGCCTGGCCAGCGGGGAATGCGTGGAAGATGCCGCCGAACGCGAACAACGCAGCCAGCGCCTGCAGGCGCTGCTGGCCACGCTGCCCGAACACACCCGCGCCGTGCTGGTGATGCAGTACCGCGATGGATTGAGCTACAAGCAGATCGCCGAGCGCCTGGGGGTGTCTTCGCACATGGTCAAGAAACACGTCGTGCGCGGCCTATCGGTGTGCCGCCGTGCGATGGCCGACCGCGAGGGGGCGCGATGAGCACGCCGTCGCTGCACCCGTCGGCGTTGACCCAGGCTGCGGCTCACTGGCACGCGCTGCAGCGCCAGGGCGATATGCCTCCCGCGCAGCAGCGCGCCTTCATGGACTGGCTGCTGGTCTCGCCCGAGCACCTGCGCGAATACCTGGCAATCAGCCAGACCGCAGGCGCGCTCGGTGAAGCGCTGCGCGCGATGCCGATCGACCTGGATGCGCTGCTGGCAGCACCGGCGCCGCGCGGCGTGGGCGACAACGTGGTGCGGCTGCCTGCGCGTCCAGCGCCTGCGCCCGTACCCGCACGACGGCGCCGCCTGCCGGGCATGGCAGTCGCCGCCGCGCTGCTGCTGGCCGTGGGGATCGGCACGCCGCTGGCGTGGCCGGACACCACGCACTACGTGGCAGGTCACGGTGCGCCCCGCCAGATAACGCTTTCCGACCACAGCGTGCTCCACCTCAATGCCGAGAGCGAAGTCTCGGTGCGGATGAGCCTGTTCGGGCGCCGCGTCGAACTGGAGCGCGGCCAGGCCAGCTTCGTGGTCGCGCCGGACCGGCGGCCGTTCGCGGTGCATGCCGGCGGCCTGCAGGTGACCGATATCGGCACCACCTTCGATGTCTCGCTGTTGCGCGAACAGGCAAGGATCGCGGTCAGCGAGGGCCGCGTGCAGGTGCATGGCGATGGCGGGCGCGGGCGCCTGCTGGCCGACCTGTCGGCCGGCAAGGTCGCGCAGGTCGACTACCGCGACCAGCGCGTACAGCTGCGCGATGAGGACGCAGCCAGCATGACCGCTTGGTGGCAGGGCCGGGTGGTATTCCGCGATGAGCCGCTGCGCGAGGTGGCCGACCGCTTCAACCGCACCAACGCGCTGCGCCTGCGCGTGAGCGACGAAGCCGGCGCGCTGCGGCTTACCGGCAACCTGCGTGCCGATGACCTCGGTTCGCTGCGTGCGTTCCTGGACCAGCAGCCGGCGCTGGCCACGCAGCAGCGTGCGGATGGCATCCACGTGCGCATGCGCGACGTGGCCGAGGACGCTGTCAAAAAAAATTCATCGAACTAGCGGTGCCCGATCCACGCGCTGGGTCCTCGTAGTAGGGGAACGCCACCGCCATTCCCTCACTGGATCCCACGATGCGCCGCACTCTGTTTCTTTCGATCGCCCTTGCCCTGCAGGTCACCGCGACGGCCACCGCTGCAGAACCGAGCCGCCTTGCCGCCGACGCCATTGCGTCGCAGCCGCTGGACATGGCGCTCAACGCACTGTCACGCCAGACCGGCCTGCAGTTCGTCTACAACGCGCAGATAGCGGGCAACCCGCGCACGCCGGCGGTGCCGGCCGGCCTCACGGCCGAGGCGGCACTCGACCGGCTGCTGGCCGGCACCGGGCTGCGCTACCGCTACCTCAATGCGGACACGGTGACCATTGAAACTGCGTCGGCGGGCAACGAGCCCACCTCCGGCGTGGTCGCCCCGATGGCCGTGGCAGATGCCGGGGCAGCGCCGCTGCAGGCCTCGGCCGGCGGCGTCGCATCCAGCACGCAGAACCTGGAAACGATCCAGGTGACCGGCAGCTACAGTCGCAGCCTGGAACAGGCGGTAGACCTCAAACGCGCCAACATCGGCTTCTCCGATTCGATCGTGGCCACCGACGTGGCCGACTTTCCCGAGCAGAACCTGGCCGAAGCCCTGCAGCGTGTTCCCGGTGTGACCATCGAGCGCAACAAGGGCCTGGGCACCAAGGTCAACGTGCGCGGGCTGCCGTCGGAATACACGCATGTGTCCATCAACGACCTGGCCACCGCCTCCGGCAGTGGCGGGCGTGATGTGGAATTTGACATGTTCGCTTCGGAGATCATCCAGCAGGTGACGGTGCAGAAGTCACCGACCGCCGCCGATGAGGAGGGCGGCATCGCCGGTTCGGTCAAGATCACCACCGCGCGCCCGTTCGACTACAAAGAGCGCAAGCTGGTGTTGTCGGCAGAAGGCGCGCACAACAGTATCTCCGAAGAAGTGGACCCGCGCTTTGCTTTCCTCGCCGCTGACACCTGGGGCGACTGGGGTGGCCTGGTGTCGTATTCGCAATCCAGGCGCACCAACCGTACCGACTCCACCTCGGGCATCAACTTCCGCCCGATGTCGCGGTTTCTGAGCGCCTCCGGCACGCGCGGGACCCAGGCCCAGGACGTGCTGGCCCGGGACGCCGGGGTGACCATCACCGACCGCAACGACACCGATGAAACCAACCTGGTGGTGTTCCAGGACAAGGTCGGTGACCGTGTGTACCTCAACGAGCAGGACAAGTGGGGCGCCACCGCCTCGCTGCAGTACAAGCCCAGCAGCACCTTCAGCCTGACCTTCGATGCGATGCTGGGTGGTTACGATTCGACCGAAGACGAGTACGATGCAGCCGCCTACTCGGCGTCCAGCCGCAGCACGCTCGATACCATCCACGAGTATGACGCGACGACGCTGTCCGAGTACGGCATGGTGGTGCTGCGCGATGTCTCCTACACCGCCACCCAGCACGAGATGCTGAGCAAGGAGCGGATCAACAGGACCGACTACAGCCAGTACAGCGTGGCGTTGGATTGGAAGGGCCAGGATTGGTACGTGGATGCGATGGCGGGCTACTCGGGCGCGGAGAAAACCTCGGACTTCTCCAACCTCAAGCACGTCGCCTACGCGCCGTCGCGTACGCGCTGGACCGGGCGCAGCGGTGAAACCATCCCCAGCACGCCGGGTGGCTTTGACATGTACAACGCTTCGGACAAGTACCTGTTCGAGGCCTACGAGACCACGCTGGAGAAGGTGGACGACGACAAGTACGCCGCGCAGGTGAACGTGACCCGCATGTTGGACCTGGCCTTCCTGCCGGCCCTGCGCGACGTGAAGTTCGGCGCGCGCTACACCGACCGCTCCAAGCAGCGCCAGTACGGCGAACTCAAGATCACCGGGCCGACCGCCGGCAGCAGTGCCTGGGTGAACACGCGCACCCTGGCCGACAGCCCGCTGCAGTCGATCGGCGACATCGTTCCCGGTGGCGACTACACCATCAAAGACCTGGACTGGCAGCAGGTGTCCAACGACTACGCCCGTCGCGCCTTCCGCTATGATGGCTTCTACACCCCGTTCGACGCCGGCCAGTTCTACCAGGTCGATGAGAAGGTGATGAGCCTGTATGCGATGACCGACTTCGCCTTCGATATAGGGCAGGTTCCGGTCAACATCAATGCCGGTGCGCGCTATGTCGATACCAGTGTTACCTCGTTCGGCTACCACCCGATCCAGCGCCCTGATGGCAGCACCGGCTACACCGACACTCCCGTGTCCAAGGACGGCAGCTACGATGACCTGCTACCCAGCTTCAACCTGACTGCCGAACTGGCGCAGGGGCTGCTGCTGCGCGCGGCCGCCGCCAAGACCATGATGCGCCCGGCGCTGACCGACATCGCCTACAAGCGCACCGCCAGCTGGAGTTCGTACCGCTTCACCGACGGCAACCCGGAACTCAAGCCCACCTACGCCAAGCAATGGGAAGTGGGGCTGGAGAAGTACCTGGACAACGGTGCGTTGTTCGCCGCGTCGTACTTCCGCAAGAACATCGACGGGGTGGTGATCAACTCGTTCACCGGTGTGGTCGAAGACGTGGCCGTGTACAACGCCAATGGCACGCTCAACGGCATCTTCGATTTCGATGTGTACCAGCCGGTGAATGCCAAGGGTTCCTACCAGGTGGACGGTGTGGAACTGGTGGCGCAGCTGCCGCTGGGCATGTTTCACCCGGTGCTGGAAGGGTTCGGCGTGAACGCCAACTACACCGTGCTGGACAGCTCGCTGGCCGGTGAATCCGACCTGGGCATCCGCACCCCGATGCCCGGCCTGGCCGAGAAGACCTGGAACCTCACCGCCTACTACGAGAACGACCGCTTCGATGCCCGGGTGTCCTACAACCACAAGGACGAGTACGTGGAATCGATCGGCTATGACATGTACCCGATCTGGCGCGATGCCTACGGCCAGATGGATGTGTCGATCGGCTACCGGATCACCGACAACATCAAGGTCAGCCTGAAGGGCATCAACCTCACCAACGAGATCACCAGCGGCTACACCATGGATCCGTCGTTCCCGACCATGTACGAAGCCTCGGGCCGCCGCATCAGCCTGGGCCTGCGCGCCGACTTCTGATCCCGCTGGCGGGCATGCCCGCCGGACCCTCCCGTGCCTGTCGCCGCTGGCGGCAGGCACGCGGACCTGCAAGGACTCCACATGTACAACCTTCTTCTGTTGGCGCTGCTTGCAGCGCCGGCTTCGTCATCCGCTGCCGATCCGGAGCGCGGTCGCGACTGGCAGCCCGGCGACCACCATGTGCACAGCGAGTGGAGCGTGGACTGGGACCGCAGCACCACGCCGCCAACCCCCATCCGCGGTGGTGACTCGTCGTATACCCGCAGCCACAACGCCGAACGGGCGCGGCATTTCGGGCTGCGCTGGATGGTGCACACCGACCACGGCGGGCCCGGTCATTCGGCGGTGACCCGCGACCATGCGTACCCGGCGCTGCTGCAGGCCCGGCAGGAGGTGCCCGAGGTCATCCAGTTCAATGGCATGGAGTTCGACGTGCCGGCGGGCGAGCATGCCTCGTTGATCATCGCGCCTGGCCCAGGGGAGGACGAGCAGCTGGTGACGATCGAACGCGATTACAGCCGCGGCGAGCCTCTGCAGGCGGGCAGCCGCGATACCCACCAGCACATGCTGGATGCGTTGGCGCACATGCGTGCGCTGCGCCCGCTGCCGTTGATGCTGATCAACCATCCGTCGCGTACTGCTACCGGGCCGGGGCAGTGGGGCGAGGTGGAACCGGCCGAGCTGCAGGCCTGGCATGCCGCTGCGCCGCAGGTGCTGGTGGGCATGGAAGGTGCCCCCGGGCACCAGGCGACGCGCAGCGAACGTGGCCTGTACCGCAACGTGGCGGCACCGACGTTCGGCGGCTTCGACCAGATGACCACGCAGGTCGGCGGCGTGTGGGACCAGATGCTGGCCGACGGCACGCGCTTCTGGATCACCGCCAGTTCCGATTCGCACGTGAACCAGCGCGATGGCGGCAGCGACTTCGATCCCGGCGAATACAGCAAGACGTACGTGTGGGCGCGTCCGGAGGCCGATGACATTCTCGGCGGCGTGCGCGCCGGCCGCATGTTCGTGGTCACCGGCGACCTGATCGATGCGCTGGAGCTGACCGTGCAGGCGGCCAATGGCACCGGCCGGGTAGGGCGCATGGGCGATGGCGTGGCGTTGGCGGCGGGTACACCGATGCAGGTTCAGCTGCGCGTGCGCAGGCCCGAAGGTGCCAATGCGATGGGCCAACACCCGGCGTTGCGGCAGCTGCAGTTGATCGTCGGCAGCGGAAGCGGGCAAGCACCGCAGATGCAGACCCGTCGCTTCACCGCAACGGAGTGGAAACGGGAGGGCGCCTGGTACCAGGTGACCTGGACGTTGCCGGCGCCGGCCGGCGGTGGTTTCGTTCGCGCCCGTGGCAGCAATGGTGATGAGCCGACGCCGCTGGCGGACATCAAGGACGAGGATCCCTGGCAGGACCTGTGGTTCCATTCCAACCCGGTATTCATCGGCCAGTGATGGTCCACCGGCATCGCCGATCGGCACGGGTGAAGGGCGGGTAGCGCCCGTCCTGTAGGATGGGCCCGTCCTACGCCGTTTCGCGCGTCCTGCGCGGCCACTCCCGGTCGCCCGCTTCGCTCCCCTTTCGAGCCGTCCGCCGCGTTGGTGGGCCGGTTCTCCGTGTTTCATGGAGCGCATATGCCGGGCTACACCACCCGCGTTCTCACCATTGCCGTGAATGGCCATGACTTCCGCATTCGTGCCCTGAGCGACCTGCAGCAGTTCGCCGACCCGACCGGGCGTGCCGAACGTGCGGGTATCCATTCCTCGCTGTGGAGCCTGTTCGGGCAGGTCTGGCCGGCCGGCCGGGTGCTGGCCGAGGCCATGAGCCGCTACGACGTGGCCGGCAAGCGCATCCTGGAGCTGGGCTGCGGACTGGGCCTGTCCAGCCTGGTGCTGGCCCATCGTGGCGCCGACGTGGTGGCCAGCGACCATCACCCGCTGGCCGAATCCTTCCTGGCCTACAACGCCGGGCTCAACGATCTGCCGGCAGTGCATTACCGCGACCTGCCCTGGGAAATGCCGGATACGTCCCTGGGACGTTTCGATCTGATCATCGGCAGCGACGTGTTGTACGAGCGTGGTCACGGCATGCAGATCGCTGCGATGATGGAACGTCACGCCAAACCCACGGCCGAGCTGCTGCTTACCGATCCCGGTCGCGGCAATCTGGGCGGGTTCTCGCGCGCCATGGCACTGCAGGGTTATGACGCGAGCGAAGAAGGCGGCTTCGGCGACGATGAAAGCACGTCGCCGGGGCGCGGACGCCTGTTGCGCTATGCGCGCCAGGCCGTGCAGGCGTAGAGCCACGCCCTGCGTGGCTGCGTGGTGCATGGATCCAGCCACGCAGGGCGTGGCTCTACGCGGCGACGACACCGCGTGCAGGTCGTCTGTCGTAGGCTTGGGAGCCATGACGAACCGAGCCCAGGCCGCGTGCACGCCCCAAGCAGATCCGACGGCGCGTGCCATGGCGGCCAGGCCAACCCGCTCGATGATCGTCGCCGGCCTGTCCACGGTGGTGGAATGGTATGACTTCACCCTGTACCTGTACCTGGCCACGGTGCTGTCGCGGGTGTTTTTCGGCGGTGGCGACAACGCACTGCTGGCCACCCTGGCCGGGTTTGCGGTGAGCTACCTGATGCGCCCACTGGGCGCGCTGTGCTTCGGTCACCTCGGCGACCGCTTCGGCCGGCGCTACATGCTGCTGGCGTCGATGGCACTGATGACCGTGGCGATGCTGGTCACCGCGCTCCTGCCCACCTTCGACAGCATCGGTACCAGCGCCGGCGTGCTGTTGCTGCTGTTGCGCTGTGTCATGGCGTTCTCGGTGGGCGGCGAATACACGGGTGTTGTGGCCTACCTGCTGGAAAGTGCACCGGTGCGTCGACGTGGGCTGGTGACCTCGCTGGCCTCTGCGGCAAGTGAGGTCGGCGCGTTGCTGGCGGTCGCGTTGTCGGCGCTGACCGTGGCGCTGCTGAGCAGTGCGCAGCTGGATGGTTGGGGCTGGCGCATTCCGTTCTTCATCGGCGCGGCCCTGGCCGGCGCCATCCTGCTGGCCCGTTCGACCATGCATGAATCGCCCGAGTTCGAGCGGCAGCTGGCCGCCGGCACGGTGCCGACCTCGCCGATCCGCGACACGTGGCGCTTCCATCGAGGCGCGGTGGCGCGCACCTTCGCCATCTCCGCGCTGGGTTCGATCACCTATTACGTGGGCATCACCTACGTGCCGGCATTCCTGGGCTCCAGCAGCGACGTAGGCGAATCAAAGGCGCTGTGGCTGTCCACCGTGGCTGCAGTGGCGGTGATCGGCGTGACGCCGCTGGCCGGTGCGTTGTCGGACAAGATCGGGCGCAGGCCGGTGCTGATCGGGCTGGCGCTGCTGTCGGCGCTGCTGCCGTTGAGCATGTTCGGGCTGATGGCAACGGGCAGCGCGGTACAGATCGCGCTGGCCGCCGTGGTACTGGCCTGTCTGGCCGGCGGCGTCAGCGCCGTGGCGGCGCCGGCCACCGCCGAACAGTTTCCCGGCGAAGGCCGGCTCAGCGGCCTGGCGCTGGGCGTGACCATGGCCACCGCCTTCTTCGGCGGCGCCACGCCGCTGCTGGCCGAACTGCTGGTGCGCCACACCGGTTGGGC
Source organism: Stenotrophomonas sp. AB1(2024) (assembly GCF_037482345.1). NCBI lineage: Bacteria > Pseudomonadati > Pseudomonadota > Gammaproteobacteria > Lysobacterales > Lysobacteraceae > Stenotrophomonas > Stenotrophomonas sp. AB1(2024). The sequence continues at coordinate 881,654 of NZ_JBBHKO020000001.1, read as the reverse complement.
GGCAGCCCCAGGCGCCATGATCGCCGCAGTAGCGCTGCTGGTATTGCCGGTGCTGTGGGGCCTGCGCGAAACCCGCCCAACGTAACGCGGCGCGGTTACGTACCGCCTTCCGTCGGCAACGGCGCTGGCACGTTCAACAGCCCACCGGCCGCCACATAGGCTGCCAATGCCTGGCCTTGGCTCAGCAGATGCCGCTCCATCGTGCGCTCTGCAGCCTCCGCATCGCGCCGGCGGAAGCACTCCATCAACTCGCGATGCTCGGCCAGCGACTGCGCCGTTCGCCCCGGCGTCAGCAACTGCCGGCCGCGGTGCATCTTCAGGATGCGGTGCAGATCATGGGTGATCCGGATCAGCCACGGATTACCGGCATAGTGCTGCACGGTTTCATGGATCAGGTAATTGTTGCGGTAGTAGTCGGCAATGTTGCCGTCCGCCGCCGCCGCCTCCATCGCCGCATGCAGGTCTTCCAGCTGCTGCACACCGGCATCGTCGATATGCTTTACCGCCTCATGCGCGCAACGGCCCTCCAGCATCGCCATCACCGGGAACAGCTGGTTGAGGTCTTCCAGGGTCAACCGGGTGACGCGTGCGCCACGCCCGGCATCGATCTGCACCAGGCCCTCGGCCGCCAGCAGCTTCAGCGCCTCGCGCAGCGGCGTACGGCTGATCCCCAGCTCCTCGCACAACGCCGGCTCGTCGATCCACTCACCGGGGGGCAAGCGGTAGTCATAGATGCGCTCGCGCACATGTTCGGCGACCTCTTCATAAAGAGGCGCGCGCTTCTTGGATGAACGCGGGGCAGGAGCAATGGCCATGTGGAAAGTGTAATGCTTCCCTACGCTGAACCTACACTACGCGATTCTGCTTTCTCACGTGGTATGGCGGGTGGAAAGCCCCCTGGGTCAGGGGGCGACAGCGCGCATGCGATGGCGTGTACCCTTACATCCAGCCGGGGACAACAAACAGCAGCCACGCCAGCAGTGGCCCGAACACCACCACCAGCCCGCTGTAGACCAGGAACCGGCGGAACAGCGATTCGCGCTCTTCCTTGGCCGCCGAGGCCACCACCAGCGCGCCGTTGGTCGAGAACGGACTGACATCCACAATCGTGGACGACACCGCCAGCGCGCAGATCACCCCGGCCGCGCCCAGGTGGCCCTGCAGCAGGAACGGTACCGCCAGCGGAATGGTCGCGCCCAGCACCGCGGCCGACGACGCAAACGCCGAAACGATGCCGCCCACATAGCAGACCAGCAGCGCACCCAGCAGCGGAATGCCGATGTTGGACACCCCATTGCCGATGAAGTCCACCGAACCGGCCTTCTCCAGCACGCCCACGTACGTGACCACGCCACAGATCAACAGCACCGTGGACCAGCTGATGCCATCCACCGCGCCCTTCTGGCTGGTCGGCGAGAGCAGCGCCAGCACCACGGCCACCGTGATCGAGACCAGGCCCACGTTGAGGTTGTAGATCAGCGCGGCCACGCCCAGCCCGATCAGCCCGACCAGGGTGAACAGCCGCTCGCGGGTGATCCCCACCGCCTCCAGTGCATCGGGATCGTTGGACAGCGTGCCGCCGCCGGCCGACACCAGCGCGCCGTGGCCTTCGATCGCGAACTGCCGCGACGACGCCTGCGGCCCACCGGCCAGCGCCAGTTCGCCGCCGCCCACCGCCACCGCACCGCGCCGCATCAATGCCACGCCGCCGAAGGCGAAGAAACAGATGATGGCCATCATGGAGTTGAAGCCGAGGCTGGTCAGGAACACCGCCATCTCGGTCACCTCCAGCCCGGCCTTCTGCACCACGCCATTGGTGATGCTGCCATACACGCTGATCGGCGAAAATCCGCCGGCCTGCGCGCCATGGATCACCAACAACCCCATCAGCAGCGGATTGATCCTGTACTGCTTGGCAAAGCGCAGCGCGACCGGCCCGATGATGGCCACGGCGGCAGGGCCCAACGCACCGAATGCCGTGAGCACCGCGGTCACCACGAACATCACCCACGGAATGGCCACGATCCGCCCGCGTACCGCGCGGACCGCCCAGTGCACCACCAGGTCGATGGTGCCGTTCTTCTGCGCGATGGCGAACAGGTAGGTGATGCCGACCAGGGTCAGGAACAGGTCGCCGGGGAACCCGCCGAGCACTTCCTTGCCTTCCATGCCGACGAAGATGCCGCCGATGATGAAGGCCAGCGCAAACGCGACCGCACCCATGTTGATCGGCAGGGCAGTGGCGATGATGAACATGATCACCAGACCGATGATCGTTGCAATTTGTGGACTCATGCGCCCTCCCAGACACGTGATTGGCATACCGCACGGATGGAAACCCGCCATCCCCGGGATGTGGCGTGTTGCAGGTGGAGCCGACCGCTCATTGCAGGCGGCCGAGTGCGTGTTGCACCCAGTCCGCCGCACCGTCCAGGTGCTGGAATTCTTCAACCGCGCGCACTTCGCAGCACGGGTAGGCGCTGGCCACCATGCGCGCCAGCGCGGTGCCCGGGCCCAGTTGCAGGAACACGCGCGCGCCGCGCTCGAACAGCTGGCGCATCAGCTGCGCCCATTCGATGGCCTGCGCCAGCTGTGCCGACAGGGTATGGACCATGGCGGCGCGGTCGCGCACCAGGCGCGCGTCGATGCCGGCCAGCACTGGCAGTTGCGGTCGTTGCCACTCCACCGCTTCCAGCGCAGCGGCGAACGGGTGAACCGCCGCCTGCAGCAATGGGGTGTGCGAGGGCACATGCACCGGCAAAGGGCGGATCTCGGCGCCTGCCGCGCGTGCCTGCCCGGCCAGCGCATGCAGGCCGGGCAGGGCACCGCCCAGAATGAAATGGTCATGGCCGTTGGCGATGGCGATGTGGGCCTCGTGTGCTGCGCACAACGCCTGCACCCGCGCGCGATCCAGTCCAAGCACGGCCTGCATGCCGGCCCCTGCAGGGCTGGCTGCATCCATGCATTGCGCGCGCTGCACCGACAGGGCCAGGCACGACGGCGTATCGAAACTGCCGGCAATGGCATGTGCCGCCAGCTCGCCGATGCTGTAGCCGGCCACCATGCCAGGCGTCGGCAGTTCAGTGCGCAGCGCGTGCCAGTGCGCCAGGCTGGCGGCGCACAGCAGCGGCTGCGCATGGGTGTTGTCGAAGCGCTCCTCCGCGCGTGCCGCAGCGAACACGTCCTGGCCCAGCACTTCGGTGGCGGCCGCGAGGACATCACCGGCGGCCGCGTTGTCGCGCACCCGGTCGAACATCGCCGGGTGCTGCGCGCCCTGGCCGGGGCAGAGCAGGGCAAGGCTCATGCGACCTCCTGCTGGAGCAGGAAGACGCTGCAGGCCAGCAGGTCGGCACTGCCGCCCGGGCTGAGCCGGCGCGCGACGAATGCACTGCCCAGCTGCTGCAGACGCAGGCGCCAGTCGGCGGCGAATGCGCCGCCGCCGGCAATGAAGGCTGCCGCCTGGTTGCGGGCCCAGTGCAGGCCCTCAGCGCCGCCCCGGTGCAGCAGATTGATGTCATCCAGTTCCGCCACCAGCGTCATCAGCGTGTGCGACAGGGCGGCTTCGCGCGGAAGGCCGGCCGACAGCGCAGTGCGCAGGGTCGGCAGCGCCAGCGTGCGCAGCACCGGGTAGCCGGCGGCCGCCTGTTCGCGCACACCGGCAATGCCATGCCGGGCACGTGCACGCTGGCCCGGGCTGTTTGTATCCAGTGGTGCCGACTGCAGGTCCGCCGACCAGTCCCGCACGGCCAGGCAGACCTGCTCGCCAGACACCGGCTGTCCTTTGCTCCGGCATCGCGCGGCGGCGGCCACCAGCAGGCCAAGACTGAAGATCGCCCCCCGGTGTGTATTGACCCCGCCGGTAGCGCGCAACATCGCCGCTTCGGCTTCAATGCCCAGCGTGCGCAACGTGGCGAAGGGCGCATCGTCGGCACCGGCCAGCGCGATATCGCGGAAGTAATGGCGCAACGCGAACAGGCTGCGCAGGAACGTGCCGGCATCCATGTCGTCATGGCTGCCCGGATCGAATGGCGTCACCAGCCCCGGCTTGGGCGCCACTGCCAGTTCCGCATGCAGGCAGCCTACCGCCAGCCGCCCCAACCGCGCCGAATCGACGCAAGGCAGGAAGGTCTGGAGGACCGCGTTCAAAGGGCGACCCCGTAGTGCCACGCCCTGCGTGGCAACCCGGCAACCCCAAACAGCGAAGCACGCAACGCCAACCCGGCTCCGTCCACCCGCTTCACCAACACCTGCCGCGACCCGCCGCCATACTCCCGCCAGTTCACCGCCCCACCATCGGGCAGGCACAGCTCACCATCCACGCGCCGCCCAAAGCGCAGCTCCCATCCGTGCAACCGGGCCACCAGCACATCGGCGTGCTGTGCGGTCTCCACCGCCCACAGCAGGTCGATATCCGACCGCGCGTGTACATAATCCAAGCCGGTCACTGCCTGCCAGGCGAACGCACCAAACACCCGCGCCGGCGCCAGCCGATCCAGCGCCTCCAGCGGAGCCTGCCAGTCCGCGGGTACGCCCGCGTGCAACCGCACTTCAGCCAGTTCGAGCGGCGCCTGCTGGCGCACGATGTCGCCCAGCGGTACACGCACGCCCAGCCGCTGCTTGCCCTCGGCGGGGGGGAGGGGAACACCGAGACGCATGCGGGGATCGGAATCATCGGCAGCGCGGCGCGCCACAACGGCTGGCCAGCCACGCGCGAACCACTGCGCCAGGCGTTCGTCGTGCGCGGCCACGTCGGCCCGCCAGTCGGCGTGCGCCGACAGCCAGACCAGCGTGTGGCGGGCGGGCCGTTCAGGCATTGCCGGCGGCCACCTGTGCGGCCACGCGCGCGGCCAGCGTTCGGCCGCCGCGTTCGGCACCGCGCTGCGCGCGGCGGTCGCCCTCGGCCGGCGTGCGCAGTGCGTCCATCAACGCCTGCGCCAGGTCGCCGTGCCACACCGACTGCACCGCGCCCATGGCGACGTAATTCTCCACGCCCGGCGCGAACACCGGCGAGCTCTGGCTGAGCGCCTGCAGTTTCTCCAGCGGCTGCTTGGTCACGCGCGCCATCGCGCGCAGGTCCATCACCCGCACCTGCGCATCGGGCAAGGCATGGATGTGGTCGGCCATCAGACCGAACGACAGGAAGCCACCGCTGACCGATTCGCCATACACCAGTGTGACCAGGGGCGCGCCACGGCGACGGGCCAGATCAAGGGTCTGCGCCAGGTGGGCGAAGTAACCGTTGATGCCCAGCAGTTCATCGCGACGCGCCAGCCGTTGGCCGGCGGTATCGACCAGCATCACGATTGGACGCAGCGGGTGCGTCGCGGTGCTGGCCAACACGGTCCCGGCCAGCACCAGCGCATGGTCCACGCCCACCTCGATCTTGTCGGTGGTGCCGATCACGGTCACCTGGCCATCGTCGGTCGTGGCTGTGCCGGTCAGCACCGAATCCTTGACGGTGATGGCATGCCCGCGCGGGAACAGCGCGTCGAGCAGGGGGGCAAGCGGCGCGGTCATGGCAGGCTCCGGTCAGACGTGGCGGCCAGGAAGTCGTCGGTATCGAGCAGCGGCAGCCGCTGCGGATCGTCGATGCCGAGCCGCGCCCAGATGTCCAACCCATCGCGGCAATCGCCCCATGCCTGTGCGCGCGCTTTGAGCGCTGCATGCCGAGCCTGCAGTGAAGCCAGTGCGATATCGGTGTCGGTGCTGGCGGCATCCGGCTGCAGGGCATCGAACGCGGCCTGTGCGAACGCCTCGATCGCATCGGGTACCAGCACCTGGGCCTGGTCGATCAGGTAGCGGTGCTTGCCACCGGTGACCCGCCAGACCAGCGCGCGGTCGCGCGCGTCGAACTCTTCCACGCCGCGCACCGTTTCGATCACCTCCGGGCCGGACAGTGACAGCCGGCCTTCCTCGGACATGATCACGGTGGTGCAGCAGCGCGCCACGATGCCCATGCCACCGAACGCGCCGTTGCCGCTGCCGATCAGGGCCAGCACCGGCACCCCTGCCGCGCGTGTGGCCAGCGCCGCGCGCATGATCTCGGAAATGGCGATCAGCCCGGCATTGGCTTCGTGCAGGCGCACGCCACCGGTATCGAGCAGCAGCAGCACGCCCTCGGGCCGGGTCTGCACGGCGCGCTGCAACAGTCCGGTGAGTTTGGCGCCGTGCACTTCACCCACGCCGCCGCCCATGAACTGGCCCTGCTGCGCAGCCACCAGCACGCGCCTGCCGCGCAGCTGGCCTTCGCCGACCACGATGCCATCGTCGAACGCGGCCGGCTGGTCCAGTTGGGCCAGGTGCGGGCTGATGGCGCGCTGCGCTGGCCCGAGCAGTTCCTTGAATGAGCCTGCATCGAGCAGGCCGGCGATGCGTTCGCGGGCGTCGGCTTCGTAGTAACTGTGGCGGTGGGCAACGCTCATGCGCTGTCTCCCGCACGCAGGGTTTCCACCGCCTGGTCCAGGCGCAGGCTGACCACGGCCGGAGTGGCACCGGCGTCGTTGATCGACACCTGCACATCGCGCAGCGGATGGCGGCGGGCGAAGTCGCTGATCACCGCTTCCCAGATCGTGCCGAAGCCGCGCGCGGCGGTGATGATGCGCACCGCCATCGCGCCGTCCAGCGCGGCCGGCTCCAGCAGGACTTCCAGGTTGCCCGAGGCCAGCACGCCGACCAGCACCGCATCGGTGGGGAAGCGCACGGGCTGGGTGCCGGTGAATCGATAGTCGAGGGTTTCCATGGCAGGTTCCCTTACCAGTTGCGGAAGCGCTTGGGTGGGTCGTACAGGCCACCGGACCAGCGGACGAGGTCTTTCACCGAACGCGCGGCGAGCAGGTCGCGGCTGGCATCGCGGAGGTGGATGCCCAGGTCGTCCGGGCGCTGGATCACGCCTCGGTCGCGCAGGTTCTCGACCATGGCGCGGTCGCGGCCCAGGCCCACGGCGGTGTAGCCGGCCACGCCGCGGATCGCCTGTTCGCGTTCCTCCGGGGTGCGGCACAGCAGCAGGTTGGCGATGCCCTCTTCGGTGAGCACGTGGCTGACGTCGTCGCCGTAGATCATCACAGGCGGCAGCGGCATGGCCGCGCGTTCGGCCAGTTCCCACGCATCCAGGCGATCGACGAAGGCCGGCGCCATGTGTTCGCGGAAGGTTTCCACCATCTGCACCACCAGCTTGCGCCCGCGTGGCATTTCGCCCGGGCGCGCCGCTTGCCGGCCTGCCTTGAGCCAGGCGTCGCTGGCATGGCGGCGGCCGCGTGCATCCGAGCCCATGTTGGGCGCGCCACCGAAGCCGGCGATGCGGTCGCGGGTGGCGGTGGAGCTGTTGCCCTGCAGGTCGATCTGGAGGGTGGAGCCGATGAACATGTCGCAGGCATACAGCCCGGCGGTCTGCGAGAAGGCGCGGTTGGAGCGCATCGAGCCGTTGGCACCGGTGAAGAACACATCGCCGCGCGCGGCGATGTACTTCTCCATGCCCAGCTCCGAGCCGAACGAGTGCACCGATTTGACGAAGCCCGATTCGATCGCGGGGATCAGCGCCGGGTGCGGATTGAGCGCCCAGTGCTGGCAGATTTTTCCCTTCAGCCCGAGCGATTCGGCATAGGTGGGCAGCAGCAGCTCAATGGCGGCGGTATCGAAGCCGATGCCGTGGTTGAGCCGGTTGACCCCGTATTCGGCGTAAATGCCTTTGATGGCCATCATCGCCATCAGCACCTGGATTTCGGAGATCTGCGCCGGGTCGCGGGTGAACAGGGGTTCGATGTGGTTCGGGCGCGGCGCCTGCACCACGAAGTTGACCCAGTCGGCGGGGATGTCGACGCGGGGCAGGGTGTCGACGATCTCGTTGACCTGGGCGATGACGATGCCACCGCCGAACGCGGTAGCCTCGACGATCACCGGGGTGTCTTCGGTGTTCGGGCCGGTGTAGAGGTTGCCATGGCGGTCGGCGGCCTGCGCGGCAACCAGCGCCACGCGCGGGGTGAGGTCGATGAAGTAGCGGCCGAACAGCTCCAGGTAGGTGTGGATGGCGCCGATCTGGATGCGCCCGTCGGCGACCAGGTTGGCCAGCCGCACCGACTGCGGGCCGGAGAAGGAGAAATCCAGTTTCGAGGCGATACCACGTTCGAACACATCCAGATGCGAGGGCAGCGACAGCACCGACTGGACCATGTGCAGGTCGTGGACCCGCGCCGGGTCGAGATCGGCCAGGCACTGGGCGAGGAAATCGGCCTGCTTCTGGTTGTTGCCTTCCAGGCAGACCTTGTCGCCAGGCTCCAGCAGCGCGTGCAGCAGATCGATCACGTCGGCAGCAGCCACCTCATGGCCGCGCGCCCAGGCAGCGGCGCGGTCCAGGCGGGCCTGGCGGCCAAGGGCTTTGGTATCCCAGCTGGGGGTCATGACGAGGCATCCCGGGGGTGTTGATGTAATTACGGCATAATTACAGCACCCTGTGCAACCCGCAATGCAGCAAAAGGGCAGGCTGCAAAAAAGGGCCCGCCAACGGCGGGCCCTTCGCGCCGGATATTGCCCGGCAAACCGCGGATCAACGAATCAATACCTCCAGCGCAGGCTCGCGGAAATGAAGCGCGGCTCGCCGTAGTTGTTGTAGTCCAGGTTGGCCCAATAGGTCTTGTCCAGCGCGTTGCGCACGCTCAGCGTGGCGGTCCAGCTGTCGCTGATGCGGTAGTTGGCGTGCAGGTTGACCAGCATGTAGGCCGGCTGGCGCACGGTGCGGGTGCCGCCCAGCGGGTAGGGAATGTTGTAACCCTCCACTTCGCTCTGCCAGGAGAACCCGCCGCCCACGGTCAGGCGGTCCAGCACACCGGGCAGGCGCACGCTGGTGTTGAGCTGCAGGAAATCCTCGGGGAGGTTGGCGTAGATCATGTCGGTGGCCGCGCGGGTCACCTTGACGTGGGTGTAGCCGGCATTGACGGTCCAGCCCGGGCGGATCTCGCCGTTGATGTCCATTTCCCAGCCGCGCGACTTGGTGCCGTTGACGCCGACGTAGGCCGAGCTGCCGTCGCTGAGCGAGCCATCGGGCAGGCTCATGTCGCGTACGGCGTAGTTGTCCTGCCTGGCTTCGAAGAGGGCGGCGTTGGCGGTCAGCTTGCCGTCGAACCACTGCGATTTGATGCCGGCTTCCAGGTTGGAACCTTCCACCGGGGCGAGCAGGTTCTCGTTGCGGTCCTTGTAGTTCTGCGGGTTGAAGATCTCGGTGTAGCTGGCGTACACCGAGAAATCCGGCACGATGTCGTAGACCAGCCCCACATAAGGGGTGACCTCGTCGGTCACTTTGTACTGGCCGCTGGTGCCGGTATAGGTGCCGGTGGCGTCATAGGCGCGGGTCAGGGTTTCCCAGCGGCTCAGACGCGCGCCGGCGATCAGCGACAGCGGGTCGGCCAGGCGCAGGCGGGTGGAGGCGTACACGCCGCTCTGCCGGGTGCTGGCGATGCGGCGGGCGCCGGTGCGGCTGGCGGTCAGTTCGGGAATGTCGCCGTTCCAGTTGCGGATGTCGGGGATGTCGTAGCGCCAGTTGGCCACCGGGGTAAGCGTCCAGGTGGTGGCTTCCAGGTCGGACCAGCTGCCGCCGACAACCACGTCGTGTTCGCGGCCGAAGGCGGGGAAGGTGCCGGACAGGAACAGGTCGGCGCCCTTGCGGGTGTCTTCGGCGTCGCCGGCACCGGCCAGCAGGTACGTGCCGGCGCCGGTGACCGGATCGGGGTAGCCGCTGCCGTAGACGCGCACGTTCTGGACATTGCCGCGGGTGTAGGCGGTGTTGAGTTTGAGCAGCCAGTTTTCGCCGAAGCGCTGTTCGAGGTTGGCGAAGGCGGTGCTGGTTTCGCGCTGCCAGTAGCTCCACTTGGGGGCCATGTTGGTTTCGCGCGGGAGGTGGGCGAAGGTGCCGTCGCTGTTGAAGAACGGCACGGTGCCCCAGGTGGAGCCGACCGGGTTGTTGTCCTGGCGCTGGTAGCCGACGGTGACGGTGGTGGAATCGGTCAGGTCGCCTTCGAGCACGGCCATGCCGGCCATCTTGTCTTCTTTGTAGCGGTCGTAATACAGCTCGCGATCGGTGTAGGCGGCGACGACGCGGCTGCGGAAGCGGCCGTCGCGGGTCAGCGGTGCGTTGACGTCGGCTTCCATGCGGCGGAAGTCCCAGCTGCCTGCGCTGATCGCGAACGAGGCATCGAACTCCTTGCCGGGGCGCTTGCGCAGCAGGTTGACGGTGGCCGAGGGAATGCCGGCGCCGCTGAGCAGGCCGTTGGCGCCGCGGATCACTTCGATGCGATCGTAGAAGGCGGTGTCGTATTCCTGGTTGGTGGAGCCGCTGTAGGTGGGCAGGCTGTCGACCTGGAAATCGGTGATGGTGAAGCCGCGCGCGTAGTACAGCGGGCGCTGGGTGTCGTAGAAGGACACGTTGACGCCGGTGATGTTGCGCATGACGTCGTTGATGGAGAACAGCGATTCGTCCTGCAGCCGGTCCAGGCCGATGACGCTGGTGGACTGCGGGGTTTCCTGCAGGGTGATCGGCAGGCGGGTGGTGCTGGATGGCGCGCGCTGGGTCCCGACGACGTTCACCTGGTCCAGGGTCTTGGCGTCGGCGTTGCCGCCGGCATCGAGGGTGTCAGCCAGGGCCAGGGGCGAGGCCAGCGACAGTACCGAGAGCAGGGCCAGGCCCAGCGGGGCGCGGCGGACGGAAGCGGGGGGCAGGGAACGGAAGGACATTTGCGGTCTCAGCGGCAGGTGGGGGTGCATAACGGAACGCAAATGTAAATCGTTCGCATTCTAATTACAAATATTTAACGTCAACCTCCGGTCATGGCGTTTCCTGTGCTACGAGCTGGGGGTGCGGGGCGGTAGGGGGTAGCGGGACACGCGTGAACCCATCCATGGGGCTTATCGCAGCATCCATGCTGCTCAAAGTCCCACTACCCCCTACCGCCCCGCGCCCCCTGATAAATTCCGTTGGCGGTCTGGAAAGCAAAAACCGGCCTTTCGGCCGGTTTTTGGTAGAGCGGGGCTCTGCCCCGCTGCTTTTCGCCGCAGGCCTACAACGCCTGTAATTCCTCATCCTTGTTGCGCTTCTCTACCGGCGCAGCCGGCGGCGGGGTCAGCATCACCGCCGGGCTGGTTTCCACCGGCACATCCAGGTACGGCAGGCGCAGGGTGTCGCTGGTCTGGCGGCGGATCTCGTTGGTCAGGGCCGGGCTGTCGTTGAGCTTGCGCCCGTAGGACGGCACGATCTGCGCCAGGCGGGCTTCCCAACCAGCGGCCATCTGCTCGGGGAAGGCCTTCTTCAGCAGGTCCAGCATGATCGGCGGGGAGGTCGAAGCACCCGGCGAGGCGCCGAGCAGGGCAGCCAGGGTGTGGTCCTTGTCGGTCACGATCTCGGTGCCGAACTGCAGCACGGCGCCCTTTTCCGGGTCGTGCTTGATGATCTGCACGCGCTGGCCGGCGGTGACCAGCTCCCAGTCTTCGCGCTTGGCGTTGGGGAAGTACTTGACCAGTTCGGCCTGGCGGTCGTCGTCGTTGAGGCGGGCCTGGCCCATCAGGTACTTCACCAGGTCCAGGTTCTCCACGCCCACGTCGAGCATGCCGGCCACGTTGTTGTGGTTGACCGAGGAGTACAGGTCGAACCACGAGCCATGCTTGAGGAACTTGGTGCTGTACAGGGCGAACGGCCCGAACAGGACCACCGGCTTGCCATCGAGCTTGCGTGAATCCAGATGCGGCACCGACATCGGCGGCGAGCCGGTTTCGGCCATGCCATAGGCCTTCACGCCGTGGCGGCTGGCGATGGTCGGTGACTTGAACGCCAGGAACTGGCCGCCGACCGGGAAGCCGGCGTAGTTCTTCGCTTCGGGAATGCTGGACAGCTGCAGCAGCTTGAGCGCGGCGCCACCGGCGCCGATGAAGACGAAGCGGGATTTGATCGTGGACTCGGTACCGGCGTTGAGGTCCTTGACCGTGACATTCCAGGTCCTGTCGTCGTTCTGGCGCAGCGCACGCACTTCGTGTTCCAGGTGCAGGCTGAAGTTGGGGTTGCGCTGCAGGCCGGCGGTGAGCTGGCGGGTGATGACGCCGAAGTTGACGTCGGTGCCCAGCGGCATCCAGGTGGCGGCCACCTTCTGGCTGGGGTCGCGGCCTTCCATCAGCAACGGGGCCCAGGCCTTGATCTGCGCGGGGTCCTCGGAGTACTGCATGCCGTAGAACAACGGGTTCTTCACCAATGCCTGCTGGCGCTTGTGCAGGTAGGCGATGTTGTCATCGCCCCACACGAAGCTCATGTGCGGGGTGGGGTTGATGAAATCGGACGGCTGGCTCAGCCGGCCTTCCTTGACCTGGTGCGACCAGAACTGGCGCGAGATCTCGAACTGCTCGGCGATGCTGACCGCGCGCTTGGTCTCGATGCTGCCGTCGGGCAGTTCGGGGGTGTAGTTCAGTTCGGCGAAGGCCGAATGCCCGGTGCCGGCGTTGTTCCAGCCATCGGAACTTTCCAGGGCCACGCCGTCCAGGCGTTCGAACACCTGGATGTTCCAGTCTGGCTGCAGTTCCTGCAGGAAGGTGGCCAGGGTGATGCTCATGATGCCGCCGCCGACCAGCACGACGTCGACCGGCTTGTCGTTGCCCGCAGCCGGAACCGAACGCTGGTGGAGGGGCCAGTACAGGAATACGGCCGCTGCGATCAGCAACAGCACGAGCAGGCCGAGGACGACCTTCGCTAACTTTTTCATGGAGATCTCATATGGGGAGATGAGGGCAGGATGACGACGCTTCGTGGAAGAAGCGTGAAGAAACAAGCTCTTGGCGCATCCAGGGCTCGATTTTATCCCGAAACGGTACGGATTTGATGCAACGCAGCATCGCATTGATCGTCCGGGGCCGATCAATCCGACCTCAACGTGAAATATTCCGCGAGGAAATAGCCGCACTGATACACCAGCGCCACGATTGCCAGCCCCAGGTGCACCCGCCTCGAACTGCTGGCAATGCCCACTCCGGCAATCACCAGCATGATTCCGGTATGCACCGGATACGCTTCGCCCAGCATCTGCCAGCGGCTGTGGCCCTTGATCGCGGTGTCGCCCAGGTCCAGCAGGGTCACCAGCGCCAGCATCCCGAAGAAGGCGGCACGCCGATCGAGCAGGTACTTCTCATAGCTTCCGTAATCGCGCAGGTCATCCGGCAGCAGCAGTACGCACAGCATGTACCAGCTGGCGCAATAGGCGATCACGAACAGGTACAGCCCGAACGTCCACTGCCGCACCCCGGCCAGCCGGAACTCCCACCACCAGAACGTCACCACCGACACCAGCGTCCACAACAGCCAGCACAGGTGGATGCCCGACCACCCGCCACGCCGGGCCGGGTGCTCGATGATCGACGCCAACCCCTTCACCAGCGTGGTGATGCTCAAGCCCAGGATGATGCTCAGCACCACCCGGATATGCAGATAGACCGGATCCGATTCCATCGCCGTTCCCCGCAGTGGATGCCTGATCCTGACGACCGAGCCGTCATCATGGCGTGGAGCCTGGCAATACCTGCTTTTCGTTGGCAGCCGACCAACCGCCGCCGCGTTGGCAGTTGGCCTTTGACGTTACCGCCGCTTGCGCACCAACGTAGCCGATGCCGCCAGCACCGCCCTGGTCAGCAGCGCCATCGTCTGCACATCGCCTTTCCAGTGCTGCCAGTACAGCGGCACGTCTTCCCAGGCACGCGGCTTCATCAGTACCAGCCGCCCGGCGTCCAGGTGGCGCTTGACCAGCGGCAGTGGATTCATCGTCCAGCCCAGCCCGCCGACGTTGGCCTGCACGAACGCCCGCGTTGACGGAATCCACCAGGTCGGTGCGGTCATCGGCAGGTCATCGCCTGCAAGCCGCCGCGCGAACCGCGCCTGCATGTCGTCCTTGCGGTTGAACACCAGTACCGGCGCCTGCGCCAGCGACTGTGCGTTCACCCCCTTGGAGAAATAGCGGTCGTGGAAAGCCTGGGTGCACGTGGCCGCATAGCGGATGCTGCCCAGCGCGTGGATCTGGCAGCCCTGCACGGGTTCGTCCAGCGTGGTCACCGCACCCAGCACCGCGCCCTGGCGCAGCAGCGCCACCGTGTGGTCCTGGTCTTCCGAGCGCAGGTCCAGCGTCGTCCCGGTCTGCCGCGCGAAACTCAGGGCCGCTTCCGGGAACCAGGTTTCCAGGCTGTCGTGGTTGACCGCCACCGGGATGCTCGCGTGCGGCAGGTCCTCATCGGCAATGCCCATCCGGTGCAGCGCGTCGTGCTCCAGCAGGGCCGTCTGTTCGGCCAGCTGCACCAGCACCTGGCCTTCCGGCGTGGCCACGGCGGGGGATGAGCGCTTGACCAGCAGGCGCCCGACGCGGTCCTCCAGCGCCTTGACCCGTTGCGACACCGCCGAAGCGGTCACGTTGAGCGATTGCGCGGCGCGGTCGAAACTGCCTTCGCGGATCACCGCCGCCAGGGCGCGGAGCTGGGCATGGTCGATACGCATCGTCTTAAGTTCCGCTAATGATGGTTAAGTAAGTTTAGCTCTACTTTTCCATGTTGCGGCGCGACAATACGCGCCATCCGGTGCTGTACGCCTTGGCGAGGCACCGCCCCCCGCAAGACAGGTGGTATCCCATGTTCTCCTTCATTTCCGGCGGCCCCGGTCTGGCCGCGTGGCTCAGTGGTGCCGCAGCCGGCATCGGCCTGTTCGCCGTGGTCGGGGCGCAGAGCGCCTTCATCCTGCGCCAGGGCATCCTGCGCAAGCACATCGTGCCGGTCGTGGCGACCTGCGCGGCGATCGACGCTGTTTTCATCTTCGCCAGCGTGGCCGGCCTGCGCACCCTGACCCAGGCGCTCCCGTGGCTGACCACCGTGGTGCTGTGGGGCGGCGTGGCCTTCCTCAGCTGGTATGCCTGGCAGTCGGCGCGGCGCGCGCTGGCCGGCGGCGGCGGCATGCAGGTGGACGATGGCGACAATACCTCGCGCCGCGCCGTGCTGACCGCAGCGGTCGGCTTTTCGCTGATCAACCCGCACTTCTGGCTGGACATGATGGTGATCGGCTCCATTGCCGAGAACTTCGGCAATGCGCGCATGGCCTTCGCCGCCGGCGTGGTCACCGCCAGCTGCCTGTGGCTGACCGCCCAGGGCCTCGGTGCCCGCCTGCTGGCCCCGTTGTTCACCAAACCCCGTACCTGGCGGATCCTCGACGGCACCATCGCCGTGATCCTGTCCCTCCTGGCCCTGAGCCTGGCGTTCCGCGGCATGCATTGATCTCTCTCTCTCTCTCCGTCAATGCACGTCTAAATGGCACCGTTCGCGGTGCCATTTTCTTTTTTCGTGGCGAATGCGACCCCTCCTGTCGCAAATGACATGAATCGGGTCAATCTGTCTAGAATCGGCGTTCACGGACAAGGTGTCCGGACTAGGGGGAAGGGGATGCGTTACTCGAAATGGGCGGCCCTGGCCGTCGTGGCAGCGCTGTGCGCGCCGGTGGGGCAGGTGGCAGCTGCCGGCCTGGATCTGGAGCACTACCTCAAGCGCGATACGTTCAACGACATCAAACTGTCGCCGGGCGGGCAGTACTACGCCGCCACGGTGCCGATGGAAGACCGCACCGCGTTGGCCATCCTCGATCGCAGGGAGGGCAAGGTGGTCGGATCGTTCGTGCCGCCGCGCAACAACCATGCCAGCAGTTTCTACTGGGTTACCGATGACCGCGTCCTGATCGGCCTGTCCGAGAAATTCGGTTCGCTCGACAAGCCGCAGCTCACCGGCGAGCTGTACGCCATGAGCGCCAAGAGCGGCCGCGGCGAGCTGCTGGTCGGCTACCGCGTGGAAGGCAACGGCCCCGGCACCCGGATCCAGCCGAAGAAAGTCGAGGCGGTGGCCGCCTTCCTGATCGATTCAATGCCGCAGGAAGAGCGCAATGTGCTGGTGTCGGTGTGGCCGTTCTCCAATGACCCGTTTACCCGGGTTGACCGTCTGGACGTCACCAGTGGCCGCCGCCAGACCGTGGCGCGCTCGCCGGTACGCAATGCCAGCTTCGTCAGCGACCCGAGCGGGCAGATCCGCTTTGCGCATGGCGCCGGCATCGACAACGTCAACAAGCTGTACTACCGCGAGGCCAGCGGCGACAACTGGAAGCTGGTCAACGACGAAGCCGTGTCCAAGCGCATCGAAACCGCGCTCGGTTTCTCCGAAGACGGCAAGACCGCCTACCTGAAGGTGCAGCAGGCCGATGGCCCGGACGCGATCGTGACCTGGGACCCGGCCACCGACAAGCGCACCACCCTGCTGCGCGATCCGGTGGTGGACCCCGCAGAGCTGCTGTACCGGCCGGGTACCCGCGTTCCGGTCGGCGCGCTGTACTTCGGTGACACGCCGCGCACCCGCTTCTTCGATGAGAACTCGGCCGACGCGCGCCTGTACCGCAGCCTGGAAGCGGCCTTCGCCGGTGAAGCGGTGCTCATCACCTCCAGCACCCGCGATGGCCGTGAGGTGCTGGTGCAGACCTGGTCGGGGCGCAACCCCGGCGATTTCTACATCTTCGATACCGTGGCCAAATCGGCCGACCACCTGATCAGCCGCAGCAGCTGGGTCGACCCGGAGCGCAACGCCAAGGTGCAGCCCTTCGCATTCAAGGCGCGCGACGGCATGGAGCTGCATGGCTACCTGACCGTACCCGCCGCCGCCGCCGCCGGGGCCAGGCCGCCGATGGTGGTGGTGCCGCATGGCGGCCCGTTCGGGGTGTTCGACGACGGCAGTTACGACACGGAAGCGCAGATGCTGGCCGATGCCGGCTATGCGGTGCTGCAGGTCAACTTCCGCGGTTCGGGCAACTTCGGCCGTGCCTACCGCAGCGCGGGCGCGCAGCAGTGGGGCGGCGCGATGCAGGATGACGTTACCGATGCCACCCGCTGGGCGATCGCCCAGGGCCACGCCGATGCCTCCCGGATCTGCATCTACGGGGCCAGTTACGGCGCGTACGCGGCCATGGTGGGGGCGGCCCGCGAGCCGGGCCTGTACAAATGCGCTGCCGGCTACGTTGGCGTGTACGACCTGCCGATGATGCATACCACGGGCGACGTGCAGCGCAGCGGCTCGGGCAGCACCTACCTCAAGGAGTGGCTGGGCAGCCCCGCCCAGGTGGCGGAAGTGTCGCCGGTCAACTTCGCCGAGCGCATCAAGGTGCCGGTGTTTCTGGCCGCAGGTGGTGAAGACGAGCGTGCCCCGATCCAGCACACCAAGCGCATGGAAGCGGCGCTGCTCAAGGCCGGAACGCCGGTCGAATCGCTGTATTACCCCAACGAGGGCCACGGGTTCTACACCGACCCGCACCGTCGCGAGTACTACGGCAAGCTGCTGGCGTTCCTGTCGCGCAGCCTGGGCGGGAAAGCCGCTTCTGCCTCGACCCCGGCACAACCGTAACCGAGACACCCCGGGGGGCGTTGCCCCCCGGGGTAGAGCCACGCCCTGCGCGGCTGCGCGCGGCTACGTCGCAGGCCGCATCAGAACGCCATGCGCACCTGCATCTGCGCCTGCACATCCCGCACCCCCATCAGCCGTTCGGCCATCACCGCGCCGCCAAAATCGGCACGCAGATAGCGATAATCGGCCCCCAGCATCACCCGGTAATCCAGGCCCGACGGCGCCAACCCCGGCACAGTGAACGCGTAGTCGCCTGCACCGTGCAGCGTCGCACTGCGCACGTTGGCGCGATACGCCACCGCCCCGAACATCGCCGCATCGCCACGCAGCGTCCAACCATTGCCCAGGCGACCGCTGAAGGCGGTGCCCAGCTCCAGCTGCACACCCCTGCGCGTCCCCGCGCCAACCGAAAGTCCCAACGCATCGGCGCCGTACTCATGGAAGGCACCTTCCTGCACGTGGTACGCCGTGGCGCCCAGTCGCGGCTGCCAGCGCAGTCCGGCGCCGGCCAGCTCCATGCTCAGCATGCTGCCCAGCCGGGTGCGCGACAGTGCGCGCTGGCTGTGCGCGCTCACCCGCGTGCTGCCCCAGTGCAGCTGGCGCTGGCCATCGGTCTGGTGCCACTCGTTGCCCAGCGTGTGCTGCAGGGTGAGCGCGCCCAGCGCCTGTGCCATGCCGACCCCGGCAAACTGCGACTGCGAGCGGGTCTGGCCGCCATCGGTGGAGAAATCCGAGCCCAGCAGGCCCGTGCTCAGCTGCAACTGCCGCCCGCCGCCCATTGCCAGCGCGACCTGCATGCCGGTGCCGGTGCCCTGCACGCCGGAGGCCGCGGCCGATCCCGGCCCGAAGGCCACCACGCGGGCGCCGTTGCCCGGCGTGGCGCGGGCCAGGCTCGACCAGAATGCGTCGCCGTTGGCGGTCAGGCGCATGCCCGCCGCCGCCAGGCCGCTGCCGGACAGCTGCTGCAGCGCGTGGTTGAACTCGGTGGCGCTGGCCACTTCCAGGCTGTGGTACAGCGCGTTGTTGGCATAGCCCGCTTCCAGCGCGGCGGCGACGGCCTGCGTGCCGGCATCGGCGATCTGACGATAGTCGCTGCGGGTCATCACCACGTCGATGTTGCCGGCCTCGTCGCGTTCGGCCTGCGCCTGCCATACCACCGTGGCGCTGGTGATGTTTCCATCGCCGCCTTCGGCGCCGACAAAGACGTCCTCGAGCCGGATCTGTGAATCGTCGGTGCCGCGGGTAAATCCGGTATCGACGCGGACATCGACCAGCTCACCGCCCTCATGCAGCACCATCTGCCCGGCGCTGCCGTCGGCGTTGGTGCCCACGGTGTAGCCCGACACGCCGCGTGGCGCCTGCCAACCCAGGTCCGGGGCGGGGCGATCGGCATCCTGGGTAGGCTGATCGGCGTGCATGCCGCTGCCATTGCCATGCACGTTGACCTGCCCGTTGTTGATCAGGCGGCCACCGCCACCGGCTCCCATCTGGAAGGCGTGCGAGTTGTCGGCATGGATGTTGATCACCCCGCCGCGGCGGTTGTTGAGCGTGGCCGAGCCATCGGACTGCATGGCCACCATGTTCTGGCCGTTGCTGCCGCCGGCTACCCCCAGGTTGATCACACCGTCATTGATGAGCGTGGCCCCGCGCGCGCCGGACATCGCCACCGCGCCATCACCGGTGACGGTCAGGGTGCCCTGGTTGATCAAGGTGGCCTGCGCGCCTTCGCCATGCAGGGCCGATTGCCGGTGGGCGTGGCTGATGATCTGCGCGCCGGCGCGGTTGATGCCCGCACTGGCATGGCTGTCGGCAATGAGGGTCAGCACGCGCGCATTGTCCTGCAGCGTGATCAGCCCATGGTTGTCGAAGGCTTCGATGACGTCGCGCTCGTTGCCGACCCGTGCGGTCACGGCATGCACCAGTGCACCCTGGTTGAGCGTGCCGCTGGCGTTGACGGTGCCGTGATTCTCGAACTCCGCCATGCCGCCCAGCGCGAAGCCGCCGCCGTGGATGCCGAGCGTTGCGTTGCGGCGGCGTTCGCCGTTGTCGAATTCGCTTTCACCGACGAGGGTGACCAGCGTATCGCGCAGCTGCATGTCGCCGAGGTTTTCGATGTCCGCATCGCCTTCCAGCTGGATCGTCGCGTTCTGCGCCAGCAGGGTGCCGTGGTTTTCCAGGCTGCCATCGCGGCGCAACTGCAGCCGGCCGTGAAGTTCGAGCGTGCCATGGTTGTCCAGGTCGCCATCGTTCTCCACCACCAGGTTGGCCGCCTGGCCGATGCGCAGGGTGCCGATGTTGCGCAGGTGACCCTCATTGCGCACGTTGAGCGTGCCGGCGTTGATGCGCAGGTTGCCTTCGTTGCGTGCCGCGCCGATCACGCGGGTTTCCACGTTGCGGTCCCAGCTGACCTCGCCGCCCGGGCCGGCCAGGAACTGGTTGCCGCCGTATTGGCCGCCTTCGGAGCCCGGCGGCAGACCGCCACCGCCACCGCCACCGCCGTGATCGTTGTTTCCGCCGCTACCGCTACCGCCGCCACCGGCTGCGGCGGCGGCCCCACCGGCGAGCGCGATACCGCCCAGCAGCCACGGCATCATGCTGGACGATGCATCGTCCTGGTCACTGCACGAGGCGTGGTCGGGATCGATCTCGCAGTCGATGGCATCGGCATCGGCTGCGTACGCGGGCAACGAAAGTGAAGTGCACAGCGCCAGTGCGATGAGCGTGGCCAGCGGCCGGTGGGTCGGGGTGGGATGGGGCACGGTTGAGTTCCATGTACGCAGGGAGCGCCATGGTGGTGAGCGATACAAATCCTGTATCTACAACTTGTTTCAACGCTGTCGAAGTGTGATGAGATCGAATGGTGTTAAGAAGTGTTTATGTGCATGCGTTGTAGCGACTTACTTGACGCCGTGCATCATCCGCTTCAACAACGGCGAGCCGGCGAACGCAACGGCGGCACAGCCCAGGCCGATCCACATCAGCAGCCAGAACAGATGTTCGTAACTGGCGGCGGCAGACGCGATGTTCATGGTTTCGCCTTCGGGCACTTCAATGGCGGCCAGCTTGCCGAACAGCGCGGCGAGGGTTTCGGAGAACGCGGTGGCCAGGAACCAGGTGCCCATCATCAGGCTGACCACGCGCGGCGCGGCCAGCTGGGTGACGGCAGAAAGGCCCACCGGGGAGAGGCACATTTCGCCGATTTCCAGCACCAGGTAGGCCAGCACCAGCCACCACACGCTGGCCATCTGGCCGGTAGCGCTGACCTGCTGGGCAGCCAGGGCGAGCGGGATGAAGGAAAGCGCGGCAAACACCAGGCCGAGCGAGGATTTGACCGGCTTGGACGGGTCCAGGCGGTGCTTGTCCAGCCATGCCCACAGCACGGCAAACAGCGGTGCGAGTACGACCAGAAACAAGCCGCCGAGGTACGTCAGGGAGCCGGCGGTCTGCGGAATCACCAGGCAGTCGCGGATCAGCAGCACCAGCATCAGTGCGACGATGGCGATGAACAGGTTGCGCGGCGCGGACGAATCGGGACGGCGCTCGGACAGGCGTGCAGCGACCACGAAACCGAGCGGCGCCAGCAGCAGGGAGGCAATCGACCACGGCAGCGGGGTGCCGCCCTGGATCACCAGCGACGGGACGAGATCCTTGGTGAGCATGCGGTCGGTGAACGTCACCCAGGAACCGTAGGTCTGCTCGTAAAGGGTAAAGAACACCAGGGCCATGAAGATCAGCGCCATCAGCGCGATCATCTGCTGGCGTTGCACCGGCGTGCAGCGGGTGCCGGTGAACCAGGCGAACCAGAGCAGGACGCCGCCGAGCACGACGATCATCAGCATCAGGGCCAGGCTGATTTCGCCGCCGAGGGCAAAGGCGCCGTTGGCGGCAGCCCACATCAGCGCGGCGACGGGAAGCACGCCGAGCACGGCGATGCCGTAGATCAGCCATTCGCGCGGAATGCCGGCAATGCGCTGGCGCAGGGCGACCACGTTGGTGGGTTCGGCGTGGCCCTGCAGGTACTTCTGGCCCCACAGGAACATGGCCAGGCCGATGACCATGCCGATGCCGGCGGCGCCGAAGCCGTACTTCCAGCCGTAGGCTTCGCCGAGGAAGCCGCAGACCAGCGAGGCGAACAGCGCGCCGAGATTGATGCCGGCATAGAACAGGGAGAAGCCGGAGTCGCGGCGCGGGTCGCCTTCGGGGTAGAGCTTGCCGACGATGGTGGAGATGTTGGGCTTGAGGAAGCCGACGCCCATGATGATCAGGGCAAGGGAGAGGTAGGTGATGCCGAGGGCGGCATCGTCGCGGACTACCTGGCCGTCGATGCGGGTGGCTGCGTGGCCTTCGAAGGCCATGCCCAGGTGGCCGAGCACGAGCAGGACGCCGCCGAACACCACGGCTTTGCGCATGCCCAGCCAGCGGTCGGCGAGCAGGCCGCCGAACACGGGAATGCAGTAGACCAGGCCGCCGTAGGCCCCGAGCAGGTCCAGGCCAGCCTTGTCGCCGAACAGGTGGTACTTGGTGAGGTACAGCAGCAGCAGCGCCTTCATGCCGTAGAACGAGAAGCGCTCCCACATCTCGGTGAAGAAGCAGACGTAAACGCCTTTGGGGTGGCCAAGGAAATCGTCGGAAGCGGGCAGGGCGGTGGCGGTCATCGAGTGATATGCGACAAAACAGGTCGCGATTATCACCCTTCAGGCGCGGGGACGGGCCTTGGGGTCACGGGCGCATCGGTGGTGGTGTGAGGTGATATAACATTGCAAAACGCGACGCAGTGGAGGGGCTCGGGTTTTGCCGATCGGGGCCGTTCGCGGGGCAGCGCGGGGCTCCCGGCGGGGCTGGCATCGCTTGGTCCGGCCAACGGCCGGGGCTACCCGTGGCGCCTTTGGCGCCACGCTCGCGAGGCGCCCGGCGGGGTTGGCATCGCTTGGTCCGGCCAACGGCCGGGGCTACCCGTGGCGCCTTTGGCGCCACGCTATCGCCGTTGGCGATAGCGCCGTGCCTTCGGCACGGCTTGCCTTACCTACGCATGACCGCTAGGTTTGACAGGATTTTTTGCCAGCAGGGGCTTCCATGAACAACGACGACGCTGCGCCCAGACAGCTCACTTTCCGCGCGGTGGTGCTTGCCATCGTGCTGGCGGTGATCCTGTCGGCGGCCAACGCCTACCTGGGTCTGTTCGCAGGCCTGACCATCGCCACGGCCATTCCGGCGGCGGTGATCTCCATGGGGGTGCTGCGCCTGCTCGGCGGCGGCACGATCCTGGAAAACAACATCGTGCAGACCGGCGCTTCGGCCGGCTCATCGATCGCCGCCGGTGTGATCTTCACCATCCCGGCGCTGGTGATCATGGGCTACTGGCCGGACTTCAAGTACTGGTGGGTGCTGGGCATCGCCGGCCTGGGTGGCCTGCTGGGCGTGCTGTTCTCGGTGCCGCTGCGGCGCTCGATGATCGTCGAAGACCCGCTTCCGTTCCCGGAAGGCAAGGCCGCCGCCGAAGTGCTCAAGGCCGGTGAGAACCCGGGTCCGGGCCTGAAGATCCTCGGCCTGTCGGCGGTGATCGGCGCGGTGGTGAAGCTGGCCGCTGAAAGCGGCATGCGCCTGATTCCCGATGCCTGGGCCACCTCGGCCTACGTGGGCAGCTCGAAGATCACCGCCTTCATCGGCACCAACCTGTCGCCGGCGCTGCTGGGCGTGGGCTACATCGTCGGCCTCAACGTCGGCATCGTGGTGGTGTCCGGCTCGATCCTCACCTGGCACATCGCCATTCCGCTGTACCAGGCGTTCTTCCTGAATTCCGATCCGGCCCTGGCCGCGTCGATCGCCACGGCCTCGTCCACCGAGGCGGCGTTCGCCATCTGGGGCGCGAAGATGCGTTACCTGGGCGTGGGCGCGATGCTGATCGGCGGTGTGTGGACCCTGATCTCGCTGCGCAAGTCGCTGCTCAACGGCGTCAAGAGCGGCTTTGCCGCCGCGCGCAAGAGCAGCGGCCCGGCGCTGGCGCACACCGAACGCGACCTGCCGATGAAGTGGATGCTGGTGGCGCTGGTGGCCTTCACCCTGCCGCTGCTGGCGCTGTACCAGGCCATCGTCGGCCAGTGGCACGTGTCGATCCCGATGACCCTCATCATGATCGTCGCCGGTTTCCTGTTCGTGTCGGTTTCGGCCTACCTGGCCGGCCTGATCGGCTCGTCCAACAACCCGGTCTCGGGCATCACCATTTCCACCATCCTGTTCGCTTCGGCGGTGCTGGTGGTGCTGCTGGGCAAGGACGGCCTGACCCCGGTCGGTGTCGGTGGCGCGCCGCTCGGTGCGGTGGCCGCAATCATGATCGGCGCGGTGGTGTGCTGTGCTGCCGCCGTGGGCGGTGACAACCTGCAGGACCTCAAGGCCGGCTACATTGTCGGTGCCACCCCGTGGAAGCAGCAGCTGATGCTGGGCATCGGTGCGTTCTCCTGTGCGCTGATCATGGCGCCGGTGCTGAACCTGCTGGCCACCGCGTATGGCATCGGCGTCAAGTCCGAACTGCACCCGAACGCGCTGGCTGCACCGCAGGCCAACCTGATGGCCTCGGTGGCCAAGGGCCTGTTCGGCGGCGAACTGCCGTGGACCTTCATCGGCATCGGTGCCGTGGTCGGTGCTGCGATCATCGCCCTCGACAGCTGGCTGAAGTCGCGCAACGCCCGCTTCCGCGTGCCGGTGCTGGCGGCCGCCATCGGTATCTACCTGCCGCTGGAACTGATGGTGCCGATCTTCCTCGGTGGCCTGATCGCCTACCTGGTGGAGCGTTTCCACAAGGTGCGCGCCGACGATGAAGAGGGCCGCGACCGCGTGCACAAGCCGGGCGTGCTGTTCGCCGCCGGCCTGATCACCGGTGAAGCGCTGATGGGCATCGCCATCGCCGTGCCGATCGTGGTCAGCAGCCGCGCCGACGTGCTGGCCGTACCGTTCCACCTGCCGGCCGCGCAGTGGATCGGGCTGGCGGTGCTGTTCGTGGTGGGCTGGTTGATCTATCGCACGGGCAAGAAAGCCACGGCGGTCTGATTTGATCCCGGTGTAACCCGAGAAACCCCGCCCCGGCGGGGTTTTTTTTAAAAGGTTGCCGGCCAACGGCCGGGGCTGCCCACCTCTCCGGTCGGGGAGCCGGACTGCCCATGACGTGTGGCCTTTGCGTGTTACGGGCCGGTGACACTACCATCGGCGTTTTGCCGTTCCGCGGAGATCCCGATGAAGCTTCGTTACGCCCTGTTGCCGTTGTGCCTGCTGACCGCGCTGCCGTCGTTGGCCGCCACGCGTGGCCTGGATGTGCGCGACATGATCGCGCTTGATCGGGTTTCGGCCCCACTGCTGACCGCCGATGGCGGCAACGTGGTGTTCGCCAAGCGGGTGATGGGCAGCGACAGCAAGGCCAGCACCGGCCTGTTCATCCGCAACCTGCGCACCCGCGACCTGGCCCCGCCCAAGCCGCTCACCCCGGCCGGCTGGAACGTCAACTCGGCCGCGCTGTCGGCCGATGGCCAGACCGTGTACTTCCTCAGCGCCAAGGGCGGCAGCCAGCAGCTGTACGCGATGCCGCTGGCCGGCGGCACCCCGCGCCAGCTGACCGATTTCGCGGTGGACGTGGACAGCTTCAAGCTCTCCCCGCAGGGCGACCGCGTGGCCTTCAGCGCCGGCGTGTTCCAGGACTGCGGCTCGGACCTGGCCTGCACCAGCAAAAAGCTGGAGGCGCACAAGGCGCGCAAGAACACCGGCGAGGTGTTCGACAGCCTGTTCGTGCGCCACTGGGATACCTGGAACGACGGCCGCCGCAACACCCTGTTCGTGGCCGCACTGCCGGCCGGCAAGGCTGCGGCGGTCAAGGGCGCCTCGGCAATCAGTGCCACGCTGGTCGGTGATGCGCCGTCCAAGCCGTTCGGCGGCAACGACGATTTCACCTGGGCACCGGATGGCAGGAGCGTGGTGGCCAGCATCCGCGTGGCTGGCCGCGAAGAAGCCTGGTCGACCAACTTCGATCTGTACCGCCTGGACGCCGACGGCAAGCAGGCGCCGGTCAACCTGACCGCCGCCAACCCGGCCTGGGATGCCGGCCCGGTGTTCAGCGCCGACGGCAGCACCCTGTACTACCGCGCGATGAAGCGCCCGGGTTTTGAGGCGGATCGTTTCGGCGTGATCGCGCTCGACCTGGCCTCGGGCAAGACCCGCGAAATCGCCCCGGATTGGGACCGTTCGGCCGGCGAAGTGGTGCTGTCGCAGGATGGCAGGAGCTTCTACACCGGCGCCGATGACCTGGGCGAACACCGCCTGTTCAACATCGACATCGCCACCGGCAAGGCCACGGTGGTTGCCGAGGGCGGCAGCATCGGCTCGCCGGTGATCGCTGGCGGTACGCTGGCCTATACGAAGAACAGCCTCAAGAGCGGCGACCAGATCGTGGTGGCCCAGGCCGACGGCAGCACCCCGCGCGAGATCACCCCGAGCGCCGGCCAGATGCTGCCTGACGTGGCCTTCGGTGATTACGAACAGTTCCAGTTCAAGGGCTGGAACAACGAAACCGTGCACGGTTATGTGGTCAAGCCGTACAACTACCAGGAAGGCAAGCGCTACCCGGTGGCGTTCCTGATCCACGGTGGCCCGCAGGGCAGCTTCGGCAACGGCTGGAGCTACCGCTGGAACCCGCAGACCTACGCGGGCCAGGGCTACGCGGTGGTGATGATCGATTTCCACGGCTCCACCGGCTACGGCCAGGCGTTCACCGACGCGATCAGCCAGCACTGGGGCGACCGCCCGCTGGAAGACCTGCAGAAGGGCTGGGCCGCAGCGCAGAAGCAGTACCCGTTCCTCAACGGCGACAAGGCCTGCGCGCTGGGCGCCAGCTACGGCGGCTTCATGGTCAACTGGATCGCCGGCAACTGGAACGAGCCGTGGAAGTGCCTGGTCAACCATGACGGCGTGTTCGACCAGCGCATGATGGGCTACGCCACCGAAGAGCTGTGGTTCACCGAGTGGGAGCAGGGCGGCACGCCGTTCGACAAGCCGCAGAACTACGAGAGGTTCAACCCGGTCAACCACGTGGCCGACTGGAAGAAGCCGATCCTGATCATCCATGGCCAGCTCGACTTCCGCATTCCGGTCGAACAGGGCCTGGGCGCGTTCACCGCCGCGCAGCGCCAGGGCATCGAGTCGAAGTTCCTGTACTTCCCGGACGAGAACCACTGGGTGCTCAAGCCGCAGAACAGCGTGCAGTGGCATGACACGGTGAATGGCTGGCTGAAGCAGCACATCGGCGAATGATGAAATGGACGCCGCCCTTTTCCGGGCGGCGTTCCTGCATTGCGTGGGCCGGCCAACGGCCGGCGCTACCGCGCCCCGGCGGCGATGACGTACCGCGGTGATGAACGCGTCGCCACGCGCCCGGTCATTAACCCGCCGATTCCTGGTAGCGCCGGCCGTTGGCCGGCCCTCGACCCACCCTAAACGGCCCTACTTCCATGCCCGCCCTGATCCAGAACGACATCGTCGTCTTCGGCCTGATTGCCGCCACCCTGGGGGCGGTGTTCTGGACCGCCTCGCGTGAGAAGGGGCTGTGGAAGCGCTTCTACACCTTCGTACCGGCGCTGCTGCTGTGCTACCTGATTCCCGGCATCTACAACACGGTTGGCCTGATCGACGGGCAGAACACCCGCCTGTACAACCCGATCGCCCGCGACATCCTGCTGCCCGCCGCGCTGGTGCTGCTGACGCTGGCGGTGGACATCAAGGGCATCCTGCGGCTGGGCCCGAAGCTGATCGTGATGTACCTGGGCGCTTCCTTCAGCATCATGATCGGCGCGGTGGTTGCCTTCATGCTGATGAAGTGGGCGCACCCGGAAACCGTGGCCGGTGATACCTGGGCCGGCATGGCAGCACTGGCGGGCAGCTGGATCGGTGGCGGCGCCAACATGCTCGCCATGCGCGAAGTGTTCGACGTCAATGCCACCACCTTCGGCCAGTTCGCGGTGATCGACGTGGGCGTGGGCTATGTGTGGATGGCGGTGCTGATCTTCATGGCCGGGCGCGCAGCCAAAATCGACGCACGCACCGGCGCCGATACGTCGGCGATCGATGAGCTCAAACTGCGCATCGAAAAATTCCAGGCCGAACACGAGCGCGTGGCCAGCCTGACCGACCTGATGTTGATCGTGGCGGTCGCCTTCGGCACGGTAGGCCTGTCGCACGCCATCGCCGGGCCGGTATCGGCCTGGTTCAAGGGCCACGTGGCCTGGGCCCCGCAGTTCAGCCTGGACGCGCCGTTCGTATGGGTAGTGGTGATCTCCACCACCTGCGGCCTGGCGCTGAGCTTCACCCGCGCGCGCAACCTGGAAGGCGCGGGCGCCTCGAAGCTGGGTTCGCTGCTGCTGTACTTCCTGATTGCCTGCATCGGCATGCAGATGGACCTGCTGGCGCTGCTGGAACGCCCATGGCTGTTCCTGCTCGGCCTGATCTGGATCGCGGTGCACATCGTGCTGCTGCTGGCGCTGGCGATGGCGCTCAAGGTGCCGTTCTTCTACTTCGCCATCGGCTCGCAATCCAACATCGGCGGGCCGGCTTCTGCTCCTGTGGTTGCGGCTGCGTTCCATCCGTCCCTTGCGCCTGTTGGCGTGCTGCTCGGGACCATGGGTTATGCGACTGGTACGTATCTCGCCTACATCGTGGGCATCACGTTGCGGGCTTTGGCAGGCGGCTGATTTCTCCTGCGTAGAAGCGCTGGCGTTTTCATTCTCTGCGCGCGGGGGCGCGGGGTGGGAGGGGGTAGCGGGGCACGCGTGAACCCATCCATGGGGCTTATCGCAGCTTGCTCGTGTGCGCTGTCCTGCGCACACGGCAAGACCGGGGTTGGGCTCCTGCCCAACCCGTCGGGCGTATACGCCCGACCCATGCTGCTCAAAGCCCCGCTACCCCCTCCCACCCCGCGCCCCCAGACGGTCATGCGTCGACGGACGGGAAGTCAAAGGCGGATGGCGTTAGGTCGATCGAATTGTTTCGCCGTAGAGCCACGCCATGCGTGGCTGAGCGGCAACCAGAATGTGCGGGCTCGCGCGATGCTTTTGATCTTGTATCCGGTCGTCGCAGAGAACTGAGGGGGCGAGGGCGGGGGTGCCCTGGCCGGACTTTGAGCAGCATGGATGCT
Source organism: Stenotrophomonas sp. AB1(2024) (assembly GCF_037482345.1). Taxonomy (NCBI): domain Bacteria; kingdom Pseudomonadati; phylum Pseudomonadota; class Gammaproteobacteria; order Lysobacterales; family Lysobacteraceae; genus Stenotrophomonas; species Stenotrophomonas sp. AB1(2024). The sequence continues at coordinate 853,063 of NZ_JBBHKO020000001.1, read as the reverse complement.
GCGATAAGCCCCATGGATGGGTTCACGCGTGTCCGGCCAGGGCACCCCCGCCCTCGCCCCGCGCGGGAAGAACCGAACAGCCAGCGCTTTACGCGGCGAGGAGTCCGCGTTCGATCAACCAGGCCCGGGCATCTTCTGCGTCCTGCTCGAACCACGCCTGTGTTGAACCCAGTCGATAGGTATAGCCCCAGGCATCCATGTCGGCCATCAGCTGCGCGCTGCCCACGCCCGGCAACTGCCCGGCCAGGACGATCTGCAGGTAACAGGTGGCGTCTTCTTCGGGCACCGAATCGGTCGCGTCGGTGTGCACCAGCGCACGCCGCTCCGGCGGCAGCACGATCAGGTGGCAGGCTTCGTGCAGCATCGAATGTACCGGCGTGTCGTTGCGCACATAGACATCGCTGGCGATGATGCCTGCCTCGGGCTCGCCCCAGTAACTGCCTGGAATCGGCGCGCCGTCGGCTACCCGGTGCAGGCGCAGCGCATGCCCGGCCAGCAGCGTTGCGGCGGCGTCGAAATCGATGTCGCCCACGCGGGTGACCTGCGGTTCTGCTTCGGCGGTGGCGGTCATGGCGCGGGCGTCTTGCGCCCCTTCCCGAAGGAAGGGGCAGGGCGGGTCAGGGCTGCTGCGGGCCTTCCGGCAGCGCCACCGAAATGTCCAGCACGTCGTGCTCGCCGTCCTTGACCAGGTCTACCTTGACCGCGTCCGCGTCGATGTTCACGTACTTCTTGATCACTTCCAGCAGCTCGCGCTGCAGCAGCGGCAGGTAATCCGGGCCGCCACGGTGGCTGCGTTCCTGCGCGATGATGATCTGCAGGCGGTTCTTGGCCGTTTCGGCGGTGGTCTTCTTCGTCTTGAGAAAATCAAACAGGCCCATGCTTACCCTCCGAACAGCTTGCTGAAGAAGCCCTTCTTCTCAACAACAGTGAAGCGCATCGGGCGCTCTTCGCCGAGGATGCGCGCCACCGCATCGTCGTAGGCCTGGCCAGCAGCCGATTCCGGATCCAGGATCACCGGCTCGCCCTTGTTGGACGCGTTCAGCACATCCCCCGATTCCGGGATCACGCCGATCGCCTTCAGCCCCAGCACCTCTTCCACGTCGGTGATGCTGAGCATCTCGCCGGTTTCAACACGGGCAGGGCTGTAACGGGTCAGCAGCAGGAAAGCCGGCACGTTCTGGCCCGACTCGGCCTTGTGCGTCTTCGAATCCAGCAGGCCGATGATGCGGTCCGAGTCGCGTACCGACGACACTTCCGGGTTCACCACGACTACGGCGCGGTCGGCGAAGTACATCGCCAGGAACGCGCCCTTTTCGATACCCGCCGGCGAATCGCAGATGATGTACTCGAAGCCGTCCGCAGCCAGGTCCTTGAGCACCTTGCCCACGCCTTCCTGGGTCAGCGCATCCTTGTCGCGCGTCTGCGAAGCCGCCAGCACGTACAGGTTGTCGAACCGCTTGTCCTTGATCAGGGCCTGCTTGAGCGTGGCCTCGCCGTGCACGACATTCACGAAGTCGTACACCACGCGGCGCTCGCAGCCCATGATCAGGTCGAGGTTGCGCAGGCCGACGTCGAAGTCGATCACCGCCACCTTCTTGCCCTTGCGTGCAAGGCCGCAAGCCAGGCTTGCGCTGGAAGTGGTCTTGCCGACGCCGCCCTTGCCGGAAGTGACTACGATGATTTCAGCCAAAGGACTTCTCCTGATGATTCTGTTGGTGCGCTGGCTTAGTCCAGCGCAGCGATCTTGATCTGGTCCTGTTCCAGCCAGACCTGCACGGCCTTGCCGCGCAGGTTGTCCGGTACATCGTCCAGTACCTTGTAATGGCCGGCAATGGCGACCAGTTCAGCGTGGAAGTCACGGCAGAAAATGCGCGCCGTGGTGTTGCCCTGGGCACCTGCCAGGGCACGGCCCCGCAGCGTACCGTAAATATGGATGCTGCCATCGGCGATCACCTCGGCGCCCGCGCCGACGGTGGCCATGACCGTCAGGTCGCAGTTCTCGGCATACAGCTGCTGGCCCGAACGCACGTTGCTGGTCTGCATGCGGCCCGGCTTGGGTGCATGGCCCGCATCTACCGCCGCGGCCGGGGCCGGTGCGGCGGCGCGGGCGCGCCGCGCCGGCTCCGGCGCGGGCGCGACGGGAGCAGATGTCGGTTCAGCCTCGGCGCGCTCGTACTGCGCGCGGAACTTGGCCAGCAGCGGCAGCCCGAGCTGCTGCGAGAGCAGGTCGGTTTCGGTGGTGCCGTAAGCCAGCGCCACCGGCAGCACGCCAGCGCTGCGCAGGCCATCCAGCAGTGCCTGGGCCGTGGCCACGTCGGGCATCTGGCTCAGGCCGCCGAAATCCAGGATTACCGCCGCGCGGCCGAACAGCTTCGGCGCGCGCGCCACGCGGTCGTGCATTTCGCGGCTGAGGCGTTCCACATCCAGGGTGCGGATGCGCAGGTTGGCGATGCCTACCTGGCCGATCTTCAGTTCACCGGCCTGTTCAAAATCCATGTTCGCCGCCACCTCAGGTCCCCGTCGGTCGATGCGCACGCAGCGGCTCGCGACGATGGCCCACCCAGGGCACGTCCGGCAGCGCGTCGCCGTAGGTGTCGTGCACCCACTGGTAACTGCACAGGTCCTTGAGCAGCATGCTGGCGCGCACGTCCACGTGCGGCATGTTGTTCTGCCCGACCTCGCGGAAGCCGAAGCTGCCATGGAACAGCAGCGCCGCATCGGCACCGTGGTCCAGGAACACCTCGCAGGTCAGCTGCGGGTAGCGCAGTTCGGCATAGCTCTGGGCATCGGCATAGAACGCGCGGCCCACACCGCCACCACGGCGGCGGCTGGCCACCACGATGCGGTCGATGTAGAAGAATTTGCTGGTCAGGTGCTGCCTGAACCAGGCGAAGTTGCTGCTGTCGTGCTGGCTGTCGCTGCCGAAACCGATCAGGAAGCCGGCCAGGTTGCCGTCGCGCTCGGCGACGCGGAAATACTCAGCGGTTTCATAGAACAGGCGCAGGCGGGCGGCATCCAGGGGAAGGATGGCCAGGCCGGCGTTGTTGTTCAGGGCCAGGACGGAATCGAGCTCGTGCTCGCGCACGTCGCGGATGACAATCGACATTGTGACTCCGTGGGGTAACGCGGTTGGCCCGTAGAGGGGCCCTGGCGCCGATTATTGCATGGGTGGCCGGGCGGGGCACAGGCCGGCCATGACTTATGTCCGGGTGCAGCGGCGCAGGTTCAGCCTAAGATGCGTCCATGTTGGGATACCTCAGCCAAACCCGAGTACTGCGACTGGCCGGCCTGTTCACCTGGGTCATGCTTGGCTTGCCGCTGGTTTACTCCCAGTACGAAGCGGTCCGCCGCAGCGGCGGCATCGACGTGCCGCCGCTGCTGCTGTTCGTGTCCTACCTGGCCTTCGGCGGCGGCTATCTGTGGCTGACCCGCGGCCTGCGCAACGGTGGCCACTCTGCCTGGTACGACCGCGCCATCCTGGTGCTGTTGACCATCTCCGCCCTGGCGGTCAGCTTCCTGAGCGGTTCGGGCCTGGGCAGCATCCTGATGATGGTGGCCGCCGGGGTGATCCCGTGGATGCTGCCGGCGCGGGTCGGAGTGATCTGGCTGCTGGTCAGCCAGCTGGCAGTGGCCCCGGTCTACTACCTGTTCCTGCCGTTTTCACTGTTTGAAGCGGTGATGCAATCGCTGCTGTACGGCGGCTTTTCCATGTTCATCTTCGTGACCAGCCTGGTTGCCCGCCAGCAGACCGACGCCCGCGAGGAGCAGCGCCGGCTCAACACCGAGCTGCGCGCTACCCGCGTTCTGTTGGCTGAGAGCGCCCGGGTCAATGAGCGCACGCGGATCTCGCGCGAGCTGCACGACCTGCTCGGCCACCACCTGACCGCGCTGAGCCTGAACCTGGAAGTGGCCGGCCACATCACCGAGGGCCAGGCCCAGGAGCACGTGCACCAGGCCCATACCCTGGCCAAGCTGCTGCTCACCGACGTGCGCGAAGCGGTCAGCCAGCTGCGCGACAGTGGTGCCATCGACCTGGCTGCCGCGCTGCGCCCGCTGACCCAACAGGTGCCCTCGCTGGACATCCACCTGGATATCGAAGAGCCGCTGAGCGTGGAAGACCCGGAACAGGCCCACGTGTTGCTGCGCTGCACCCAGGAGATCATCACCAACGCCGTGCGCCATGCCCGCGCCCGCAACCTGTGGATCCAGGTGCGCCGGGAACCGCCGGGGCAGGTGGTGGTGCAGGCGCACGACGATGGCGTGGGTGCCGATGGCATCGTGATCGGCAACGGCTTGCGTGGCATGCGCGAACGCCTGCAACAATGCGGCGGTGAGCTGCAGATTGAAACCCACCGGGGACAGGGCTTCCGCCTGCGCGCCTCGGTCCCCGGCGTGCCAGTGCTGATGCTGGGTGCCATCCTGGAAGGAGTGCGTTGATGATTCGCGTCTGCCTGGTCGACGACCAAACCCTGGTGCGGCAGGGAATCCGCTCGCTGCTCGCCCTGGATGCCGGGATCGAAGTAGTGGCCGAGGCCGCCGATGGCCGCCAGGCTGTCGAAGTGGTGCCGCAGATCCGCCCCGACGTGGTGCTGATGGACATGCGCATGCCGGTGATGTCCGGCCTGGAGGCGCTCCAGATGCTCTCGCGGCTCAACCAGCTGCCGCCGACCATCATCCTGACCACCTTCGATGACGACCAGCTGGTGCTGGCCGGGCTCAAGGCCGGGGCCAAGGGCTACCTGCTCAAGGATGTGACCCTGGAACAGCTGGTCGGTGCCATCCGCACCGTGGCCGATGGCGGCTCGCTGGTGCAGCCGGCCGTCACCCAGCGCCTGCTGTCGGGGCTGGAGCACATGCGCAACGAGTTCGTGAGCCTGGATCGGCCCGATCCGCTCACCGACCGTGAAACCGAGATCCTGCGGCTGATGGCCAGCGGGTTCTCCAACAAGGAGATCGCCAATTCGCTCGGCGTGGCCGAAGGCACCATCAAGAACCACGTCTCCAACATTCTGTCCAAGCTGGGCGTGCGCGACCGCACCCGGGCCGTGCTCAAGGCATTCGAGCTGCAACTGGTATGAACATGAACGCCAGTTGAAAGCCTTGCGTGGCAAGGCCTGTGGCGGTCGCTACAGGCCTTCTTGCCGAAACCGGCAAATAAATATCGCCGACGGCCACATGCTGGCCCGCGCGATGCGCTATCTTTCCGCTCCTTGTCTATTCAAAACCGCTGCCGGTATGGAAACCGGTGCGCCAATCCTGATCAACAACACCCGCGAAGCCTGCTAGGATTGGCGCTTCGCTTCAATCAACCCGGCCGTGGGATCGGCCCCGGAGACTCCTGAATGACCCGTATTATCGAGTTCCTGATCGCCTTGGGGATCGTGGCTGGCCTGTTCGTCATCATTGGCGTTGTGCTGCCGGGCGAGCGTCACATTACCGAAAGCGTCGAGACCAACCGCAAGATGACGATCGTGTACGACACGGTCAACAGCCTGCGCCGCTTCAAGGACTGGAACCCGCTCGTGCTGCGCGATCCCGCCGTTGAACTGAAGCACTCCGGCCCCGCCTCCGGCGTGGGTGCCCGCCTGGACTATTCCTCCAAGGATTCGTCGCTGGGCCAGGGCAGCTGGGAGATCACCGAGTCCGAGCCGAACAAGCGCGTGGCCATCGCCATCGAGGACCCGACCAAGGGCCACGACAAGAAGACCAGCTTCACCCTCGAGCCGACCGGCAAGGGTGGCCGCAACGTGAAGATCACGCAGGACTACAGCATCAAGTACGGCTGGAACCTGTTTGGTCGCTACGCGGGCCTGTACGTCAGCCGTCACGTGGGTGACGACCTGAAGCTGGGCCTGTCGCGCATGGCCAACATGCTGGCCACCGTGCCGAACATCGACTACCGCACCGCCGAAGCCCCGCTGACCGACCTGGCCATCATCGATGCCCCGGCCGAAGACCTGCTGGTCGTCACCGCCGGCAACGTCGATCGCGGCGAAGCGACCATCACCAAGTCCATCAAGGACAACCAGGAGTGGATCAAGCGCGTGATGGAGGCCAATGACCTCGAAGCCGCTGGCCCGTTCCGCATCATCACCACTGACTTCGGTCAGGAGAAGTACGCCTTCGACGTGGCCCAGCCGGTCAGGAAGAAGGGTACCGAAGGCGCTTCGGGTGAAGCCCTGACGGTGAAGATCGACGGTGGCGCTCCGGTCAAGTACGTGCACGTCGCACCGCACCGTACCGCCCACGCCAAGTACACCGGCCACATGGCTGGCCTGGACATCGCCCGCAACGCGCTGCGCGCCTGGGCGGTGACTGCCGGCAACGAAGTCATCGATCGTCCGTATGAGTCCTGGAACGCAGGCGTGGATAAGTCCTTCACGCCGGAAGCGACCTACGACATCTACTGGGCCGTCAAGTAATCCGACGGTTGCCGTGATGTAACGCAGAACAGAAAACGCGCCGCCTCCTGCGGCGCGTTTTTTTTGCTCCTGCCGGAGCACATGCAGAAGGATGCAGTCATGCTCAACCTGGAACGACGCACGCGTAAACCTTCGCTGCTGGCCTGCCTTGGCGGCCTGCTGGCCGCCACCGCGGTGGGCCTGTCGGCCTATGCCTCGCACGGCATCGCCGAACCCCTGGCGCAGTCGCATGTGAATACCGCGGCGCTGTTCGCGTTCGGCCACGGTGCGGCGCTGGCAGTGCTGGGCCCAACCCAGCAGAACAGCGTGGGCAAGCTGGCGCTGTACGTGCTGTTGCTGGGTACGCTGTTGTTTTCGGGCAGCCTGGTGGCCGGTGCGCTGTGGCGGTTCAGCACCGGGCTGGCCCCGGTCGGCGGTACCGCGCTGATGATCGGCTGGGCGGTTTACGGGCTCAATGCCCTGAGGCGCTGACATGCCCCGTTTCCGCCGCGGCTTCGATGTGCAGGAAGCGCACGACTGGCTGTCGCGGCACGATCGACGGCTGGGTACTTGGATGAAGCGGCTCGGGCCGGTCGAGGCGCCGCCCGGCTGGGCGCGCAGCTTCGATCCGGTGGATGCGCTGGCCCGTGCGATCCTGTTCCAGCAGCTCAGCGGCAAGGCCGCCTCGACGATTGTTGGACGGGTGGAAGCCGCCATCGGCAGCACCCGCCTGCATGCGGACACGCTGGCGCGGATCGACGATCCGGGGCTGCGCACCTGCGGCGTATCCGGTAACAAGGCGCTGGCCCTGCGTGACCTGGCGCGGCGCGAAGCGGCCGGCGAGATTCCCGACCTGCGGCGCATGTCGGTGATGCCGCACGACGCGATCATCGAAGCGCTGGTGCCGATCCGTGGCATCGGCCGCTGGACCGTGGAAATGATGTTGATGTTCCGTCTGGGCCGCCCCGACATCCTGCCGATCGACGATCTGGGCGTGCGCAAGGGGGCCCAGCGCGTGGACAAGGCCGAGGTCATGCCCACCCCGAAGGAGCTGGCCGCGCGCGGCGAGAAGTGGGGCCCGTTCCGGACCTACGCCAGCCTGTACCTGTGGCGCATCGCCGATTTCAGCCAGACCCCGAAGACGGCCACCAACCGCTCGCAGGATTGAACCCTCGCGTATTGTGGTGATTCATTGCGGTAGAGCCACGCCCTGCGTGGCTGCGCGGTGCCAGACCCAAGCGAAGCCACGCCCTGTGCGGCTTTACGAGCCGTGCCAGCACCAGTGCCACGGCTCGTAGACGATCCCGTGCGGGTTGTCGCGCGGGTAGCTCAGCTGGAAGCCGTGGGTGCCGGCATGCTTCAACAGCCACGCAAAGGCGGGCGTTGCCTCGAAGCTCTCTTCGGCCGGCGGCTCGCCCGGGCTGCTGATATCCAGTGCCCGCCCGCTGTGGTGTTCGCTGTATCCCGGCGCGGCGTTGACCTGCAGGATCGCTTCGACCGCCAGCCCGCGCGTGCGTTTGCGCGCAAAGATGCCCAGCTGGTAGTCGTGGCTGCGGTAGCCGGAGATGGCCTCCAGCACGATGCCTTCGCGCGCGGCCTGCCGCCGCATGCGCTGCCAGGCGCGTGCTGCGCCCTGCTGCAGCCACAGTGGCCGGCGGTACCGGTCGAAGCCGGCCAGCGCGAGCCGCGCCGGTTCGGCCTCCAGTGAAAGTGCCGTGTCCTGTTCGTAGCGCGCCGCATCGATGCCGAGCTGTTCCAGCCGGCGCTGCAGTCCGCTGAGCGGCAGCAGCGCGTCGGCGGCGTGCGCGCGCTGCGTGCCATGCAGCGCCAGGTCCAGGGCGTCGAGCGCTTCCTCGATCCCCGGTTCGCGCATCAGGTGCGGTACCAGCGGCAGCAGGCCGTGCGCGGTCGCCGCGGCCAGGTACTGCCCATCGCGTTTGCGCCGCAGCACCCAGCGGGCGCGGGCCAGTGCCCGCGCATCGGCATTGCTGCGCGCACGCAGCAGGCCGCCGGGCCACAGCTCGATGTCGGCGGTGTTGATCAGCAGGGCAGGGGAGCGGCGCATACGCACAGCTTAGCGTGTGGCCTGCGGGTTCGCGCAACGGCAGGTACAGCACGCGATAGAGCCGGCCGCCATGTCCGATCTCCAGCGCCCGCGCACTCCTTGCTCGCCGGATCAGGTGCGGGTCTGGGAGGATGCATCGCCCGTTGCGGGCGGGTTGCCCTTCGCAGCCACCCAGGGGGTGGCTCTACAATGTCTGCCCCGCTCTGATGTCCGGAATATCGCCATGATTACGCTCGGTACGCCGCTGTCCCCCTCCGCCACCCGTGTACTGCTGCTGGGCTCGGGTGAACTGGGCAAGGAGGTCGCCATCGAGCTGCAGCGGCTGGGGGTGGAGGTGATCGCCGCCGACCGCTACGCCAACGCCCCGGCCATGCAGGTGGCGCACCGTTCGCACGTGATCGACATGCTTGATGCGATGGCGCTGCGCGCGCTGATCGCCGAGGAAAAGCCGCACCTGATCGTGCCCGAGATCGAGGCCATCCACACCGAAACCCTGGTCCAGCTGGAGCAGGAAACCGGCCAGCGGGTGGTGCCGACCGCGCGCGCGGCGCGCCTGACCATGGACCGCGAGGGTATCCGCCGCCTGGCTGCTGAAACCCTGGGCCTGCCCACCTCGCCGTACCGCTTCGTCGACACCGAGGCCGAGTACCGCGCTGCGGTGGCCGCGATCGGCCTGCCGTGCGTGGTCAAGCCGGTGATGTCCTCCTCGGGCAAGGGCCAGAGCACGCTGCGCAGTGATGACGACATCGCGCCGGCCTGGGAGTACGCGCAGACCGGCGGCCGTGCCGGTGCCGGCCGCTGCATCGTGGAAGGCTTCATCGACTTCGATTACGAGATCACCCTGCTGACCGTGCGCCACGCAGGCGGCACCTCGTTCTGCGCGCCGATCGGGCATTGGCAGAAGGACGGCGACTACCGCGAAAGCTGGCAACCGCAGCCGATGTCGCCGGCCGCGCTGGCGCGTGCCGAGGCGATATCGAAGGCGATCACCGATGACCTGGGCGGCTGGGGCCTGTTCGGGGTGGAGTTGTTCGTGAAGGGCGATGAGGTGTGGTTCAGCGAAGTCTCGCCGCGCCCGCACGACACCGGCCTGGTCACGCTGGCTTCGCAGGAACTGAGCGAATTCGCACTGCATGCGCGGGCCATCCTGGGCCTGCCGATCCCGCTGATCCGGCAGAGCGGTCCGTCGGCGTCGTGCGCGATGCTGGCGCACGGCGAAGGCGTGCCCGTGTTCACCAACATTGAAGCCGCGCTGGTGCATCCGGATACGGCGCTGCGCCTGTTCGGCAAGCCCAGCGTGCACGGCCACCGCCGCGTTGGCGTCACTCTGGCGCGCGGCGAAGACATCGACCAGGCGCGCAAAATCGCGCGTGAGGCCGCGGAAGCGATCAAGGTCGAACTACGCCAGTAGATCGACCTTGATCGCGGGTAGCGCCGGCCGTTGGCCGGCCCTCGGCGATCCAGCACCGCGCGGGCCGGCCAACGGCCGGCGCTACCGGATCGCATCGTCGTCCGGTTCCCTGCGTGTTACCTCACATCCACCCACACCAGGTGGTGGTCGCTGCCGTCGGCGATCTTCGCTTCCGGGCTCTCGTTGGCCGGCCAGAACACGCCGCTGCCGATGTAGTTGAAGCCAACCGAGGGCAGCACGTAATCCAGGCGCATCGTGCCGGATTTCGGGCCGAAATCGCCGGTGGCGTGGAACGGTGCGCCGCGGCGCACGATGCCCTTTTCGGCATAGGCCAGGCTGGTCTGTTCGGCACCCACGCTGCGTGGGGTCGGGTAGCGCAGCACGCGGGCGTTTTCGATCAGCTCCACGATCGCGTCGTGGCGGCCGTCGCCGTCCACCGGGTCGTTGTTGAGGTCGCCCAGGATCACGAAGCGCGCGTCCTGTGCCAGGCCGCCGCATGTGCCCTGGTCATCGCACAGCCACGGCTTGTCGCCGGCCGACAGGTATTCCTGCCACAACCGCAGTTCGTCGTGGTTGCGCGCCGCGTTGCGCTTTTCCGGGCCGTCGAATACCGGCGGGGTGGGGTGCGAGACGAGTGCATGCACCACGCCGTTGGGCGTCTTGACCGGCACGTCCCAATGCGACTTGGACGACAGGCGCAGCTGCGACCACACGTGGTCGTTGTAGAACGATTTGCCGCTGCGCGGGTCGATCGGGCGCAGTGCGCCGGGCAGGGTGCTCCACTTCAGCAGCTGGAAGCTGCGCACCTTGGCTTCGTCGATCGGGTAACGCGACAACACCAGCATGCCGTACTGGCCCGGGTGCAGACCATAGCCCCAGGCATCGTTGCCGCGGTTGCGGCCGTCGCCCCCGATCTGGCCGTTGTTGTCCAGGTCCAGCCCGCTCTGCACGCCGGTGTTGACCGGGGCCAGGTAGCGGTAGGCGAAGTGCAGCGGCTCGCCGCCGCCCGGCTGGGCTACTTCCAGGTAGCGCTGCTGGAACAGGTCGGCGGCGCGGTGGGCATCGTCGTAGTCGAATTCGTTGAGCAGCACCAGGTCCGGGCGGACCTGCTGCAGCACCGCGGCGATCTTGCGTGCATGCGCGCTGTTGCCTTCCAGTTCGGCGATCAGCCCACCGCTCTCGTCGCTGTACAGCGAGGTGTTGTAGGTGGCGATCCGCAGCGGCGCGGAAGCGGAATCCGGCATGGCGGCGGTCTTGGTCGGGGTTTGGGCGCAGGCGCCGCAAAGCAGGGCCAGGGCAAGGATCAGGGGATGAGCTTTCATGCCGCTATTCTGCACGGACACGCATTGCAATGGCGGGTCAGATGCCGTCCAGGGCGTCGTCGAACTCGTGCCAGCGGCGGCCGTCGTAGGCCTCCAGTGGCCGGAAGCGACGCTTGTAGTCCATCTTGCGGTGGTCGCGGATCCAGTAGCCCAGGTACAGGTGTGGCAGCTGCTCGCGCCGTGCCCAGGCGATCTGCTGCAGGATCGCGAAGGTGCCCAGCCCGCGGTGGGCGTGGTTCGGGTCGAAGAAGGTGTACACCGCCGACAGCCCCTGCGGGGTGACGTCGGTGACCGCCACCGCGAGCAGGGGGCCACGATGGCCATCCACGGAGGGCCCGCGGATTTCCAGGAAGCGGCCCTGCGACCACTGGCCGATCAGGAACTGGTCGAATTCATGCGGGCCGTGTTCGTCCATGCCGCCCTGGGCGTGGCGATGGGTGAGGTAGCGGTGGTACAGCGCGAACTGCTCGTCGGTCTGTTCGGCGGCCACGATGCGCACTTCCAGGTCGTCGTTGCGCGCCAGGCAGCGGCGCTGGCTGCGGTCCGGTGCGAAACGCGCCACCGGCACGCGCACCGACACGCAGGCATGGCAGTTGGCGCAGTGCGGGCGGTAGACCAGGTCGCCGGAGCGGCGGAAGCCCCAGCTCAGCGCCATCGGGTACAGGGTGCCCAGCCGCTGGTCATGCGGGTCGAGCACCAGATCGCGTGCAGCCCGGTCCGGCCAGTAGCCGCAGGGATGGTCCCCGGTCTGGAACAGGCGCAGCTCGTCGTCGCGGTCGGTGTGGATCGCCATGTCCACAGCATAGCGCCGGGGCGTCGCAGGCGCCGCGACTGTCTGGCGAATGAACACGGCCGCCGGTGCTGTCAACGCCGGCGGCGCCCGCGCGTTTTCTTTCCCGTGGGTGCCAACGCACCGCACGACGCATCCCCCAAGAACCGGAGTGACCCATGCGCAACCGCAAACCCCTTCTGCTGCTGGCCCTGCTGATGACCACCGGCGCTGCCGGCCTGGCGGTGGCCGCCGATACCCCGGCCACGCCCGACAAGCCGGCCCGCGCGACCCTGGACACCAATGGCGACGGTTTCGTCGACCGTGCAGAGGCGGCCAAGGCGCCGCGCCTGGCAGAAAAGTTCGACAGCCTGGACACCAACAAGGACGGCAAGCTGTCCCGCGAGGAAATGCCACGCTGGCACGGCAAGCGCCACGGGCGTGGCCCGGGCGGCGGGCATGAGCGCCTGGAAAAGCTGGACGCGAACAAGGACGGCCGGATCAGCCGCGACGAAGCCAAGGCCGATCCGCGCCTGGCCGCGCGGTTCGACCAGATGGACCTCAACAAGGACGGCTACCTGGACAAGGCCGACCGCGAGCTGGGCATGAAGCAGCACCGCGACGCGTGGTTCGCTGCGGCCGATACCAACAAGGACGGGCAGCTGAGCAAGGCGGAGTTCGATGCCGCCAAGGGCCCGTTCGGTGGCCTGCGCGGCGGGAAACCTGCTGCGAAATGATGTGCGGGTGCTCTCCGTTCGGGCGTCATGCACGCCTGACGGAGGGCTTCGTTTCGTCTAAACGCGGGTTGGATGATCGCAACCGGCATCATTCCGGCTTCGGACGCTTGGGCCGCGCTGCGCGCGGTGTCCGGCCAACGTTATGCCCGCCGTCCTGGCGGGCACCCTTCGGGCCATCGCTGCGCGATGTTGAGAACGGCTCCTGCCGTTCTCTTTGGGGCTACGAATTTTTACGTGGCCATCGGGATTGGGAGCAATCAACCAACGGCCACGAACATTTCCGGTCGTTCAACCACCGGGATGGGTCGGTAGCGCCGGCCGTTGGCCGGCCCACGCGGCCTGTGATGGGCCACGAATGGATCGACACCCTTCCTCCTCAGAACATCCCGCGCGCGCGCGCCATGGCGATTACCACGCCGATCACCACCAGGTTGGTCACCACCAATGCGGGACGCCCGTACATGGACTGATATTTCCAGTTCGGTCCGCTGCGTCCTTTGCGTGCGGCATCGCGCGCGATCATCGGGGCCATGATCCGTTGCAGTGGCACCAGACACTGGTAGTTCACCAGGCCGGTGCCCAGCACCATCGCGGTCAGCGACGCGTAAACCGGTGCCTGCAGGGTCGTCAGCGCGAGCACGGTCACGCAGACCAGCATCGCGGTGAACGTGCTGTAGTGCACGAAGCGTTGCACTGCGGCGCGCTCGGTCGGCGTTTCGGTGTAGCAGAGCAGGTAGCGGCCGCCGAGGTAGCTGCCGATGACGCCGCCGGCCATCGCGCCGATGGCGATGCTCCAGTTGAACTCCGGGCCGAGCAGGTGGCTCTGGCTGGCCGCCGCGCCCAGCGATCCCATCGCCGCACCACCGGACAGGCTGGCACCGCCGAGACCGATCTTGCTGCTGCCCACGCCGACGCTGGTGCCCAGCAGGATCGCGGCGCTCGCCGTGCCCGGTGCGGCCACCATCACCATGGAAACAACGGCGGTCGCGAAGGCCGCGCTCGGCGCGCTGCCGCGCGCGAACTCGCCGAAGCGGCGCATCATTTCCTCGCGCACGCTGGCGCGCGCCCGTGACAGGCGCTTGCGCACGGCGGCGTCGCTCAGGCCAAGCAGGTTGGCCACCTGCTGCGAGCTCTGGCCTTCGCGGTAATAAAGCAGCAGGGTTTCGCGGCTGTCTTCGGGCAGGGCGGAAATGATCTCTTCGGCGGCCAGCTCTTCCTCCACCCGCTGCAGGTATTCCGGCGCGGAGGGGCTCGGGTCGGCGGCCATGCTGATCGCGATCTCGGCGGCCTCGCCGGACAGTGGCCGGCCGCAGTTGGCACGCAGCCAGTCGCGGGCCAGGTTTCGGGTGATCTGGCGCAGCCAGGGCAGGAAGCTGGCGTGGTTGTGCAGCTGGTTGAGCTGCTGCCAGCCCTTGATGAAGGCTTCCTGCGCGATGTCCTCGCTGGCCTGCACGTCGCGGGTGATCGCCAGCGCGATCGCGGTCACGGTGTTCTGGCAGGCCAGCACGATGCGCCCGTACGACTGCTGGCAGCCGCCGGCAGCGGCAGGCAGTTCGCGGTCCAGCGTATCGAGCAGCGGCAGCGTGGTCATGGCGTCGGTCCCGGTGGGTGGTGACATCATGACGCCGGGGCAGGAGAAATGTGACCGGCAGGTGGGAACCGGGACCCGTGCGGGGCGCCGTAGAGCCACGCCCTGCGTGGCTGCTCTCCGTTCAGCGCTCATGAACGCCTGAAAGAGGGCTTCGGATCCTCTAAACGCCGGACAGGTATTCGACGCGGTGGGTTGGCGTCTTCGGACGCTTGTGCCGCGCTGGCGCGCGGTTGCCGACTAACAGTCGGCACTACGAATTGTTACGTGCGCGGGGAGATCCGGATACGTCCTGTCGGCTTACGGTTGTTTGGTCGGCGGGGTGATCCGCACGCGGACCTCCTCCTCTTCCGGTGCCGGTTGGGTTGCCGGTGCCTGCGGTTGTGCCTGTTGCACTGGTGCCGGCGCCACCGTCGGCGTGGCGCGGTGGCGCATGACCACCACCATCGCCACGGCGGCGATGATCAGCAGCAGGCCGATGCGGATGCGCCAGGCCCAGTTGCGGCGGGGCGCGACCGTGTCCGCTTCGTCGCGGAACGCGAACTGGGCGGTGGGGTGGTCGCGCCGGGTGGTTTCCAGCAAGCGCGCGTCGCGCAGGATTTCGCGCGCGCGCGGCTGGTCGTTGGCGTGCACCACCCACAGGGTGGGGTGGGTGGTGGCCTTGCTGGTGTCCAGGTAGCTGAACTGGCTGCCGCGCTTGCTGTGGTACGAACGCCCATTGGTGATGCGCACCTCGATGCCGGCATCGCGCAGCAGTTTGGCCACGCCTTCCACGGTTTCCACGCGCTGACTGTTGAAGATCTGACGCATATCGAGTTATTCCCTGGCCGGTACGGCGGCGGCCGCGGCACTGTCATCCACCACGCGGATCAAGCCTTCCTGCGCGGTGCTGGCAACGAGTAGGCCGTTGCGGGTGAAGAACTGGCCGCGCGCCAAACCACGCGAATCCTGTGCGCTGGGGCTGTCCAGCGAATACAGCAGCCAGTCGTCGGCGCGGAACGGGCGATGGAACCAGATCGCGTGGTCCAGCGAGGCCATCTGCACGTGCGGCTGGTAGTAGCTGATGCCGTGCGGGAAGGTCGCGGTGCCAAGCAGGTGGAAGTCCGAGGCATAGGCCAGCAGTGCCTGGTGCAGTTCGGGCGCATCGCCGACGGTTTCATTCAGGCGCAACCACACCTGGTGGTAGGGCGGGCGCTTGGGCGGGTGCAGTTCATCGCGCGGGTACACGTGGCGGAACTCGAACGGACCGCCGCGCGACAGCCAGCGCTGCACCTTGATCGGCAGGCGCTCCAGTACTTCCTGCGGCAGCGGGCGGTTGGGTTCGATGTCTTCCGGCTGCGGCACTTCGGGCATTTTGTGCTGGTGCTCGGCCCCGCTTTCGGCCTGCTGGAACGAGGCCGCGCAGAAGAAGATCACCTTGCCGTGCTGGATCGCGGTGACCCGGCGCACGGAGAAGCTGCCGCCATCGCGGGTACGGTCCACGTCGTACACGATCGGGTGGTCGATGTTGCCGGCGCGCAGGAAGTAAGCGTGCAGCGAATGCACGTGGCGGCCGTTCTCAACCGTGGCCTGTGCCGCTGACAGCGCCTGGCCCAGCACCTGGCCGCCGAACACGTACTTGGTGCCGATATCGCGGCTCTGGCCGCGGAACAGGTTGTCTTCCAGGCGCTCGAGCGTGAGCAGGTCGATCAGCTCGGAAACGACGGGTTCTTGCGGCTGGGACAAGGCGGCGGCCTGGCAGGAGCGGAATGCGATTATAGCGGGGTCGGTTGATTGCGACTCCGCGTGACCGGGGATCGCGTGGGCCGGCCAACGGCCGGCGCTACCGGGACGATACCGTGCGCGATCGGCGGGGGGTACCGGGTTGCGACCGTGCGCGATCGGCCGGGGGTACCGGGTTGCGACCGTGCGCGATCGGCGGGGGGTACCGGGTTGCGACCGTGCGCGATTGGCCGAAGGTACCGGGTTGCGACCGCCTGTGATCGGTCGGGGTCACCGGGGCGCGCGCCGGTAGCGCCGGCCGTTGGCCGGCCCTCGGGGAAGCTGGTTCAGGCTTTCCCCAACCGCGCCACCAGCGTGTGCAGCGCCTGCTGCGCATCGGGCGCATACCAGGCTTCCACGAAGCGGTCGAGCCGGATCAGGTCGGCGTGCAGGGCTTCATGCAGGTCTTCGCGGGCGATGGCGCGGGTGAGCAGCATCGGCTGGCGCGGCAGCTTCAGCAGGCGCGCCAGCCAGGCCACTGCGCGCGGCACCACCTCGGCCGGGGCGGCCAGCTCATCCACCAGCCCGATCTCCAGGGCGCGTTCGGCCGGCACCATCTCGCCGCCGATCAGCAGCTGCGAGGCGCGGTGGTGGCCGACCACCCGGCGCATCAGCCGCTGGATGCCTTCCGGCGCCACCAGCCCCACCTGGACCTCGTTCAGGCCGATCACCGTGGGCTGGCTCGGATCCGGGCTGCGCGCCAGGATCCGGTAGTCGCAGCACAACGCCAGCACGCAGCCGCCGGCCGGGGCATGGCCGGTCAGCGCCGCCACCACCGGCACGCGGCTTTCGGCCAGGGTGCGCACCGCGCCGAAGAACGCCTGCCAGCTGTCCAGCAGCTTGTGCCTGTCATCGCCATGGCTGAGCAGGTGCGGCACGTCCATGCCGGCGCTGAAGATGCGCTCGCTGCCTGACAGCACGATGCCGTGTACGTCATCGGCCATGGCCTGGTTGATCGCCTGGATCAGGTGACGGCACAACTCGGTGTCCAGCGCATTGACCGGCGGGCGGGCCAGCCGCAGCTCGCGGATGGGGCCATGGTTGATCACCTCGATAAGCGTCGTCATGCTGCGATCTCGTTGCGGGCAGGGAACTGAGGCGATGATAACCAAACCATTCGTGTGCGTATTGTTGGGGCTGTATGCGGCCGCAGCATCGGCCGGGGCGGCCGAGCCGTCGTGTGTGACCGTGCGCGAGGGTTGGGTGCGACTACCGCCGCCGGGCGTGCCTATGGCGGCCGGCTATGGCGAGATCCGCAACGGCTGCATTGCCGCAGTGACCGTGGTGGCGGCGGGCAGCAAGGCGTTCGGTGATGTATCGCTGCATGAAACCACGCTGGTCGACGGCATGAGCCGGATGCGCGCGGTAGAGCGCCTGCCGATTCCACCAGGTGCCAGCGTGGTGCTCAAGCCCGGCGGCCTGCACCTGATGCTGATGCAGCCGGAAGTGCCGCTCGCGAAGGGCAAGCAGCTGCCGCTGCGTTTGAGCCTGGAGGATGGCCGCAAAGTGGACGGCGTTCTCAACGTCCGGTAGCGCCGGCCCACGTCGGCTCTCGATACCTGCCCTGACAGATATCGAACAGATAAGGGGCGCTCCCCAGACCACCGCACAGGGTGTGTCCCCGGGCGGTAGGGCATGACCTTGAACGAAACAGGCCGCCCTTGGGCGGCCTGTTCGACGGTGCAACAGCGGTTGGTGATCAGCTCGATGCACTGCGGATCGCGTCCGGCAGCGGGGCGCTCTTGCCGGTCTGCGTATCCATCCACACCACCACCACGTTGCCGTCCGAATACAGCGTGCTGTCGTTCTTCTGGTCCACGATGCGGTGGCCGATGGTCACGCTGCTGTTGCCCAGGCGCTCGACGAACAACTCCACCACGATGTCGTTGGGCCACACGATCGGCAGGCGGTAGTTGACGTTGGTGGCGGCCACGACCGGGGCGATGCGGTCGCTCATGGCCACGCCTTCCACGCCCAGCATCCAGCGCACGCGCGCCTCTTCCAGGTAGGAAATGTACTTGGCGTTGTTGACGTGGCCCATGCTGTCCATGTCGCGCCAGCGCACGCTGATCGGTACGCGGGCCAGGATCTTGTGTTCGGTGCTCATTACTTCTTCTTCGCCTTCGTGGTCTTGGCAGGGCTGGTCTTGGTGGGCGTTGCCGCGCGCTTGGCGGCCACCGCCTTCTTGGTGACCTTGGCCGGCTTTTCCGGCTTGGCCTTGCGCGGCGGGCGGGCATCGGGCTTGTTGGCCACCGCCGCCGGGCGTTCCGGGCGCGCGCTGACCGACGGCAGCATCTTGGCCAGGAACTGCCCGGTATACGACGCCGGGTGCGCGGCCACGTCTTCGGGCGTGCCGGTGACCAGGATGGTGCCGCCACGGTGACCGCCTTCCGGCCCCAGGTCGACGACCCAGTCCGCGGTCTTGATCACGTCCAGGTTGTGTTCGATCACCACCACCGTGTTGCCCTCGTCGCGCAGCTTGTGCAGCACCCCGAGCAGCGCTTCGATGTCGTGGAAGTGCAGGCCGGTGGTCGGCTCGTCCAGGATGTACAGCGTGCGCCCGGTATCGCGGCGCGACAGTTCCTTGGACAGCTTCACGCGCTGGGCTTCACCGCCGGACAGCGTGGTCGCGCTCTGGCCCAGCTTGATATAGCTCAGGCCCACGTCCACCAGCGTTTCCAGCTTGCGCGCGATGCTCGGCACCGGTTCGAACAGCCTCAGCGCATCCTCGACGGTCATCTGCAGCACGTCGTTGATGTTGTAGCCCTTGTACAGGATCTCCAGCGTCTCGCGGTTGTAGCGCTTGCCGTGGCACACATCGCACGGCACGTACACGTCCGGCAGGAAGTGCATTTCCACCTTGATCAGGCCATCGCCCTGGCAGGCTTCGCAGCGGCCGCCGCGCACGTTGAAGCTGAAACGGCCCGGCGAATAGCCGCGCGCACGCGCTTCGGGAACCTGCGCATACAATTCGCGCAGCGGGGTGAACAGGCCGGTGTAGGTGGCCGGGTTCGAACGCGGGGTGCGGCCGATCGGCGACTGGTCGATGTCCACCACCTTGTCGAACAGGTCCAGCCCTTCCACTTCCCTGTACGGCGCGATCGGGTGCGAGGAACCGTTGATCTCGTTGGCGGCCAGCGAGAACAGCGTGTCGTTGATCAGGGTCGACTTGCCCGAACCGGACACGCCGGTGATGCAGGTCAGCAGGCCCGACGGAATGTCCAGGTCCACGCCCTTGAGGTTGTTGCCGCTGGCACCGCGCAGGTGCAGCGTCATCTTCGGGTTGGGGGTGTGCCGGCGTGCGGGGATCTCGATCGCACGCTTGCCCGACAGGTACTGGCCGGTGAGCGAACGCGGTGCATCCAGGATGTCCTGCAGGGTGCCCTGGCCGACGATTTCGCCGCCGTGGACGCCCGCGCCCGGGCCGATGTCCAGCACGTAATCGGCCAGCCGGATCGCGTCTTCGTCATGCTCGACCACGATCACCGTGTTGCCCAGGTCGCGCAGGCGGGTGAGGGTGCCGAGCAGGCGCTCGTTGTCGCGCTGGTGCAGGCCGATGGACGGCTCGTCGAGCACGTACATCACCCCGACCAGGCCGGCGCCGATCTGGCTGGCCAGGCGGATGCGCTGCGCTTCGCCACCGGACAGGGTGTCGGCCTTGCGCTCCAGGGTGAGGTAATCCAGGCCCACGTCGACCAGGAAGCCCAGGCGCTCGCCGATTTCCTTGACGATCTTGCCGGCGATCTCGCCGCGCCAGCCGGGCAGGGTCATGCCGCTGAAGAACTTCAGCGCTTCGTCGATCGGCAGCACCACCAGTTCCGGCAGCGCACGGTCGGCCACGAACACGTTGCGCGCGGCCTTGTTCAGGCGCTGGCCCTGGCACTCGGGGCAGTTGCGTTCGCTGATGTACTTGGCCAGCTCTTCGCGCACCGCCGCCGATTCGGTTTCCTTGTAGCGGCGTTCGAGGTTGGGAATGATGCCCTCGAAGCGGTGCTTGCGCTGGGTGCGGCCACCGGCTTCGGTGAAGTAGGTGAAGGTGATGGTTTCATCGCCGCTGCCGTACAGCACCGCCTGGCGCACGCTTTCGGAGAGGCTCTGCCACGGCGCATCGGTGTCGAACTTGTAGTGCTTGGCCAGCGAGGCGATCAGCTGGAAGTAGTACGCGTTGCGGCGGTCCCAGCCGCGCACGGCACCGGCCGACAGCGACAGCTCCGGGTGCACCACCACGCGCGAGGGGTCGAAGAATTCGGCCATGCCCAGCCCATCGCAGCCCGGGCAGGCGCCGACCGGCGAATTGAACGAGAACAGGCGCGGTTCCAGCTCCGGCAGCGAGTAATCGCAGACCGGGCAGCTGTACTTGGACGAGAACAGGTGGGCCGGGGCGTCCTCGACATCCAGCGACTGCACCGAGACCATGCCATCGCCCAGCTTCAGCGCGGTTTCAAAGCTTTCGGCCAGGCGCTGCTTGATGTCCTCGCGCGGGCGGAAGCGGTCGATCACCGCTTCAATGGTGTGCTTCTGGCGCAGCGCCAACGGCGGCACCGCGTCGATTTCATGCAGCGCACCGTCCACCCGCACGCGCACGAAACCCTGCGCGCGCAGCTGGTCGAACACCTGGGCGTGCTCGCCCTTGCGCTCGCGGATCACCGGCGCCAGCAGCATGTAGCGCTGCTCCGGGTCCAGGGTCAGCACGTGGTCCACCATCTGGCTCACGGTCTGCGCTTCCAGCGGGTAGCCGTGGTCGGGGCAGCGCGGGCTGCCCACGCGGGCGTACAGCAGGCGCAGGTAATCGTAGATCTCGGTGATGGTGCCCACGGTCGAACGCGGGTTGTGCGAGGTCGACTTCTGCTCGATGGAGATCGCCGGCGACAGGCCTTCGATATGGTCCAGGTCCGGCTTTTCCATCACGCTCAGGAACTGCCGGGCATAGGCCGACAGCGACTCCACGTAACGGCGCTGGCCTTCGGCGTAGATCGTGTCGAAGGCCAGCGAGGACTTGCCCGAACCGGACAGGCCGGTGATGACAATCAACTTGTCGCGGGGCAGGTCGAGATCGATGTTCTTGAGATTGTGCGTCCGCGCGCCGCGGATGCGGATGAAATCCATCGCCATGGGGGATCCGTTGAAAGTGGGGCAAGCGGAGACGGCAATCGGTCAGCCTACCGAGCTTGGGATTTGGGGGCAATCGGCGACATTGCCAGCCCCTTGTCTCATCTACTGAGACCAGCAGGGTCCGAACCTGAACGGGGTTCAGGGGATTGCCGCCCAGGGCAGGGGGTGGGTTGACCCGGGCCGGGGTGAGTCATTAAAATCCCGCTTCTGTCCGCCCTCGATGGCGGCAGTCCATAGACCACAATAACTACAGAGGAAGTCTGGTCATGTACGCAGTACTGGTAACCGGCGGTAAGCAATACCGCGTGGCGCAGGGCGAAACGCTCCGCGTTGAAAAGCTCGAAGTCGAAGTCGGCAACGAGATCAAGTTCGACAACATCCTGCTGCTGGGCGACAGCGACGGCATCAAGCTGGGCGACGCGCTGAGCGGCGCTTCGGTCACTGCCAAGGTCGTGTCCCAGGGTCGTGCCGACAAGGTCCGGATCATCAAGTTCCGTCGCCGCAAGCACCACATGAAGCGCCAGGGTCACCGTCAGTACTACACCGAAATCGAGATCACCGGCATCGCCGGTGGCAGCAAGTAATAAGGAGAAGCAGTCATGGCACACAAGAAGGGCGTAGGCTCATCGCGCAACGGTCGCGACTCCAACCCGAAGTACCTCGGCGTCAAGATCTTCGGTGGCCAGGCCATCGATGCTGGCAACATCATCGTGCGTCAGCGCGGCACCCAGTTCCATCCGGGTACCGGCGTCGGCCTCGGCCGTGACCACACCCTGTTCGCGCTGGTCGACGGCAAGGTGGAGTTCTCGGTGAAGGGCCCGAAGAAGCGTCGTACCGTCAGCGTCGTCGCCGAAGCCTGAGCTTCGCGGCACGCAGGCGCCCCCGCCCCGGCGTGGGGCCGCTGACGAAAGCCCCGCTTCGGCGGGGTTTTTGTTTTTCACGTTAGACTCTGCGGTCGGGCGCACCCGTTGCCCACCGCCTCCAGTTGGCATCCAGAATCATGAAACTTGTAGACGAAGCAGAAATCCAGGTTACCGCCGGCAATGGCGGCAACGGCTGCGTCGGTTTCCGTCGCGAGAAGTTCATTCCGCTGGGCGGCCCGGACGGCGGCGATGGCGGCAATGGCGGCAGCGTGTACATTCGCGCCGACGAAAACCTCAACACCCTGGTCGATTTCCGCCATGAGCGCATCTTCAAAGCGCAGCGCGGCGAGAACGGCATGGGCCGCCAGGCCTATGGCAAGGGCGGCGAAGACCTGATCATCACCGTGCCGGTCGGTACCGTGGTGATGAACGTGGCGACCGACGAAGTGATCGGTGACCTCACCCAGCACGACGACATCCTGCTGGTGGCCAAGGGCGGCAAGGGCGGCCTGGGCAACATGCACTTCAAGAGCTCCACCAACCGTTCGCCGCGCCAGTCGCTGCCGGGCGAGGAGGGCGAGGAGCGCCTGCTCAAGCTGGAGCTGAAGCTGCTGGCCGACGTCGGCCTGCTGGGCTTCCCCAATGCCGGCAAGAGCACCCTGATCCGCGCCGTGTCCGCTGCCACCCCCAAGGTGGCCGATTACCCGTTCACCACCCTCTACCCCAACCTGGGCGTGGTGCGCGTGGAGAACTACCGCAGCTTCGTGATCGCCGACATTCCCGGCCTGATCGAAGGTGCCGCCGATGGCGCCGGCCTGGGCGCGCAGTTCCTGCGCCACCTGCAACGCACCCGCCTGCTGCTGCACCTGGTGGACATCTCCCCCATGGAAGGTGGTGTGGAAATCTCGCCGATCGAGCAGGTCCGTGCGATCGAGCGCGAATTGGCCAAGCACGACCCCGAGCTGCTGGAAAAGCCGCGCTGGCTGGTGCTGAACAAGGCCGACCTGATGTTCGAGGACGAGGCCAAGGCCGCCGCCGGGAAGATCATCGCCGAGCTGGGCTGGACCCAGCCGTGGTACCTGGTGTCGGCGCTGGGCCGTGAAGGCACCTGGCCGATCATGACCAACATCATGGCCTTCTTCGACCGCCAGAAGGAAGACGAAGCGGATGCGCGCAACGCGCTCTGACGCTGTCCGGTCTTCAAAGGGGAACCCGGCTTCGGCCGGGTTTTTCCGTTTTGCCGTAGAGCCACGCCCTGCGTGGCTGCCGTCGGCGCAGGGTCCTGGATCGCAGGCAGCCAGCCACGCAGGGCGTGGCTCTACGCGGGGTGCTTTCTGCATTTGGTCGGCCAACGCAAAAAACGGCCTGGAGCCGTTTTTGACATCGCTTGCCGATGGCCCGAAGGGCGCCCGCCATGGATGGACGGGCGCAAAAAACGGCCTGGAGCCGTTTTTGACATCGCTTGCCGATGGCCCGACGGGCGCCCGCCATGGATGGACGGGCGCAAAAAACCCGGCCGGGGCCGGGTTCTTTTCCTGCACGCCGCGCGTGGCGCGGCGTCGCAGTGCCGTATCAGGCGACCTTGAGGGCCTTGATGCGCGCGGTCAGGCGGCTCTTGTGGCGAGCGGCCTTGTTCTTGTGGATCAGACCACGCGAGCTGAAACGGTCGAGGATCGGCTGGGCGACGGCAAAGGCTGCCTCGGCGCCGGCGGCATCGTTGGCGTCGAGCGCCTTGATCACCTTCTTGACAGCGGTGCGCAGCATCGAACGCTGAGCCGTATTGCGCGCGTTGCGCACGACGGTCTGCTTGGCGCGCTTCTTGGCGGACTTGATATTGGCCACAGTGGTGGTTTCCTGAAAAATCGGTGTAATGGGAACAGCAAGCTGGAAAGTATGATGGCTCGGAAAATGTACGTCAAGTCAATTGTCAAGAGGAAACACGGGTGAGTTCACCAAGGATGTTGCGCGGGCTGCTGTCTTTCAGCAGCATGACCATGATTTCGCGGGTGCTGGGGCTGGTCCGCGACCTGGCCATCACCACCACGTTCGGCACCAACGCGGTGACCGACGCCTTCTGGGTCGCCTTCCGGGTGCCCAACTTCCTGCGCCGCCTGTTCGCGGAGGGCTCGTTCGCCACCGCCTTCGTGCCGGTGTTCACGGAGGTGAAGGAAACCCGCTCGCATGAGGAACTGCGCGAGCTGATGTCGCGGGTGGCCGGCACGTTGGGCGCGGTGCTGCTGCTGGTGACCGCGCTGGCGCTGATCTTCGCCCCGCAGCTGGCCACCCTGTTCTCCAGCGGGGTCGACACCGACCCGGCCAAACACGGCCTGCTGGTGGACCTGTTCCGGCTGACCTTCCCGTTCCTGCTGTTCGTCTCGCTCACCGCCCTGGCGGGCGGGGCCCTGAACAGCTTCCAGCGCTTCGCGATGCCTGCGTTGACGCCGGTGATCCTCAACCTGTGCATGATCGCCGGCGCGCTGTGGCTGGCCCCCCGGCTGGGCGGTACCCCCGAAAAGCAGATCCTGGCCCTGGGCTGGGCGGTGCTGGCGGCCGGCGTGCTGCAGCTGCTGTTCCAGCTGCCTTCGCTGAAGGGCATCAACCTGCTGACCCTGCCGCGCTGGGGCTGGAGCCATCCCGGCGTGCGCAAGGTGCTGACCCTGATGGTGCCGACCCTGTTCGGCTCCTCCGTGGCCCAGATCAACCTGCTGCTGGACACCGTGATCGCCGCCAAGCTGATCGACGGTTCGCAGTCCTGGCTGTCGCTGGCCGACCGCTTCCTGGAGCTGCCGCTGGGCGTGTTCGGGGTGGCGCTGGGTACGGTGATCCTGCCCGCGCTGGCCCGCCACCATGTCAGTACCGACAAGGCCGGCTTCTCCAGCGCGCTGGACTGGGGCCTGCGCACCACGCTGCTGATCGCCGTGCCGGCCATGCTTGGCCTGCTGCTGCTGGCTGAGCCGCTGATCGCCACGATCTTCCAGCATGGCCAGTTCACCCCGTTCGATACCCGCATGACGGCGTTGTCGGTGTATGGCCTGAGCCTGGCCCTGCCAGCCTTCGCCCTGCTCAAGGTGGTGCTGCCGGCGTTCTATGCCCGCCAGGACACCCGCACCCCGGTGCGTGCCGGCCTGGTCGCGCTGGTGGCCAACATGGTCTTCAACTTCATCCTGCTGGCCGCGCTGTACCACGTGATGGTGCCCGAGGCGCTCAAGGCGCAGGGTGTCTGGGTGGCGCTGGGCAGGCAGCCGGGCCTGCACCTGGCGCTGGGCATTGCCAGCGCGCTGTCCAGTTACCTGAATCTTGGCCTGCTCTGGTACTGGCTGGGCAAGACCGACGTCTACCAGCCCAAGCCGGGCTGGGCCGGCTACGTGACCCGGCTGGGGCTGGCCTGCGCGGCCATGGTGGCGGTGCTGCTGGGCCTGCTGCAGCTGATGACCGACTTCACCGACATGGATAAATGGCACCGCATCGGCAACCTGGCGCTGCTGGTCGGCGGCGGCGGCCTGACCTACCTGCTGGCCCTGGTCGCGATGGGCTTCCGCCCGCATCACCTGCGCGAGCATTGATCCATGCCCACCCCGTCCCAATCTGTCTGTTCATCCCCGGCGTGGCTCGGCACCGCATTCCCGGCATGGCAGGGCACCGGTAGAGCCGCGCCCTGCGTGGCTGGGCTGGACACCCAGCTATACTTGCCGGTCATGCATTGCAACAGATTGGCCCGGGTGGGCCGGATTCCCATCAGATGAGCAGGTTGTTCAGAAGCATCGAAGGCGGGCGTTTGTTCCCGCACGGAAGCGTGGTCTGCATCGGCGCATTCGACGGCCTGCACCTGGGTCATCGTGCGCTGGTGCGGCATGCGGCGGCGCGCGCCCGCGCGCTGGGCGTGCCCGCCGTGGCGGTGGCCTTCGAGCCGTTGCCGCGAGAATACTTCGCCCAGGGCGAGCCGCCGCCGCGGCTGACCCTGGCCCGCGACAAGGTCACGATCCTGCGCGACTTCGGCGTGGACGCGGTCGGCCTGCTGCGCTTCGATGCCGCCATGGTGGCCATGCCGGCCGAAGCCTTCGTCGAACAGCTGCTGGTCAACCGGCTGGGCGCGCGCGAAGTGTGGATCGGGCCGGAGTTCTGCTTCGGCAACCGCCGTCGCGGCGACCTGGCGCTGCTGCAGGCCATGGGCGCCGAACGCGGTTTCACCGCCGGCGAGATCGAAGCGGTGGACCTGCACGGCGAGCGCATTTCCGCCACCCGCATCCGCCAGCTGCTGCGCGAGGGCGATTTCACCCAGGCCGCCGACCTGCTCGGCCGCCCGTATTCGATCGGGGGCAGGGTAGTGCGCGGGCGCCAGCTCGGCCGCACTCTCGGCTTCCCCACGGCCAACCTGCGCTTCCCGAAGACCCCGGCGCTGGCCGGCATCTATGCCACCTGGGTGCACGGCGTGTTCGACCAGCCGTGGCCATCGGTGTCCAGCTTTGGTACCCGGCCAACCGTGGACGGGGTGGAGCCGCTGCTGGAAGCGCACCTGTTCGATTTCCAGGGCGACCTGTACGGTCGGCATATCCAGGTCGAATTCGTCGCCAAGCTGCGCAACGAAGAAAAGTTCCATGATCTGGCGACATTGACCGACCAGATGCACCGTGACGCCGATCAGGCCCGTCACATCCTTTCCGAACACAGATTGCGAGCCACTGCGTGAGCCAGGACTACAAAGCCACCCTTCATCTGCCGGCAACCGAATTCCCGATGCGCGGCGACCTGCCCAAGCGCGAGCCGGGCATTCTGTCGCGCTGGGAAGACGAGGGCCTGTACGCCCGCCTGCGCGCCAACGCGCAGGGTCGCCCGCTGTTCGTGCTGCACGACGGCCCGCCGTACGCCAATGGCCAGATCCACCTCGGCCATGCGGTCAACAAGATCCTCAAGGACATCATCGTCAAGTCGCGCTACCTGGCCGGCTTCGACGCGCCCTACGTGCCGGGCTGGGATTGCCACGGCCTGCCGATCGAAATCGCGGTCGAAAAGAAGTGGGGCAAGGTCGGCGTCAAGCTCGACGCCGTCGAGTTCCGCCAGAAGTGCCGCGAGTACGCCGAAGAGCAGATCGAGCTGCAGCGCCGCGACTTCAAGCGCCTGGGCGTGATCGGCGATTGGGACAACCCGTACAAGACGCTGAGCTTCGATTTCGAAGCCAATGAAATCCGCGCGCTGTCCAAGATCTTCGCCAACGGCCACATCGTGCGCGGCGCCAAGCCGGTGCACTGGTGCTTCGACTGCGGCTCGGCGCTGGCCGAAGCGGAAATCGAGTACCAGGACAAGACCTCGCCGGCCATCGACGTGGCCTACGTGGCGCGCGATTCGGCGCAGCTGGCTGCGCGCTTCGGCGTGAGCCTGCCGGCCGATGTCGAAGTCGCCGTGCCGATCTGGACCACCACTCCGTGGACGCTGCCGGCCTCGCTGGCGGTGTCGCTGGGCGCGGACATCCAGTACGCGCTGGTCGAAGGTCCGGCCCACGCCGGCAAGCGCCGCTGGCTGGTGATCGCCGCCAGCCTGGCCGAGCGCGCGCTGCGCCGCTACGGCGTGGAAGACGTGGTGGCGCATGGCCATGCCGCCGGTGCCGCGCTGGAAAACCTGCTGCTGGCCCATCCGTTCTACCCGCAGCGCGACATCCCGCTGCTCAACGGCGCGCACGTGTCCGATGAAGACGGTACCGGTGCGGTGCATACCGCCCCCGGCCACGGCCAGGAAGATTTCGTGGTCAGCCAGCAGTACGGGCTGATGGACCACTACACCGCCGGCCAGATCAATCCGGTCGACGGCCGTGGCGTGTACCTGCCCTCGACCCCGCCGGCCGGCGAGGTGGTGCTGGCCGGCGTGCACCTGTGGAAGGCGCAGCCGCTGATCGTGGACGTACTGCGCGATTCGGGCGCGCTGCTGGCCTTCGTCGAGATCGTGCACAGCTACCCGCACTGCTGGCGCCACAAGACCCCGGTGGTGTTCCGCGCCACCCCGCAGTGGTTCATTTCGATGGACAAGGCCAACCTGCGCAGCGATGCGATGGCCGCCATCGACAACGTGGGCTGGTTCCCGAACTGGGGCAAGGCACGCATCGGCAGCATGGTCGATGGCCGCCCGGACTGGTGCATCAGCCGCCAGCGCACCTGGGGCGTGCCGATCGCGCTGTTCACCCACCGCGAAACCGGCGAGCCGCATCCGCGCACCGTTGAACTGATGCAGCAGGTGGCCGACCGTGTGCAGGCCGGCGGCATCGACGTCTGGTACGCGCTGGACGCGGCCGAACTGCTGGGTGATGAAGCGGCGCACTACGAGAAGGTCACCGACATCCTCGATGTCTGGTTCGACTCGGGCGTCACCCACGAAGGCGTGCTGCTGGAGCGTGGCTTCGGCAAGCCGGCCGACCTGTACCTGGAAGGCTCCGACCAGCACCGCGGCTGGTTCCAGTCCTCGCTGCTCACCGGCGTGGCCATCGACAAACATGCGCCCTACAAGCAGTGCCTCACCCACGGCTTCACCGTGGACGAGAAGGGCCGCAAGATGTCCAAGTCGCTGGGCAACGGCATCGAGCCGCAGGACATCATGAAGACCCTGGGCGCGGACATCCTGCGCCTGTGGATCGCCTCGGCCGACTACAGCAACGAAATGTCGCTGTCGCAGGAAATCCTCAAGCGCAACGCCGATGCCTACCGGCGCCTGCGCAACACCGCGCGCTTCCTGCTCGGCAACCTGGATGGCTTCGACCCGGCCCAGCACCGGGTGGCCCCGGCCGACATGGTCGCGCTGGACCGCTGGATCGTGCATCGCGCCTGGGAAGTGCAGGAGAAGATCAAGGCGGCGTACACCGGCTACAACATGGCCGAGATCGTGCAGCTGCTGCTGAACTTCTGCAGCGTGGACCTGGGCTCGCTGTACCTGGACGTGACCAAGGACCGGCTGTACACCATGCCGACCGACTCGCGCGGCCGCCGTTCGGCGCAGAGCGCGATGTACCACATCGCCGAAGCGTTCACCCGCTGGATCGCACCGATCCTGAGCTTCACCGCCGATGAGCTGTGGGGCTACCTGCCGGGCGCGCGCAAGCAGAACGTGCTGTTCGCCACCTGGTATGACGGCCTGGTGCCGCTGCCGGCCGATGCCGCGATCAACGCCGCCGACTTCGACCAGCTGCTGGCCCTGCGCGAGCAGGTGGCCAAGGTGCTCGAACCGATGCGTGCCAACGGTGCCATCGGTGCCGCGCTGGAAGCGGAGATCACCGTTGCCGCCAGCGAGGAAACCGCTGCGCGCTGGCAGCCGCTGGCCGAGGAACTGCGCTTCCTGTTCATCAGTGGCGATGTCAGCGTGCGCCCTGCGACCACCGACGAGGTGTTCGTCAGCGCCCAGCCGACCACCAAGCAGAAGTGCGTGCGCTGCTGGCACTACCGTGCCGACATCGGCAGCGTGGCCGCCCACCCCGAATTGTGCGGTCGTTGCGCAAGCAACGTCGACGGTGCCGGCGAAGACAGGAAGTGGTTCTGATGGCCGCCCCGCGTCCGCGTCCCAACGCGCTGGTCTGGCTGCTGCTGTCGGCCGCCATCATCGGCCTGGACCAGTGGAGCAAGGCCTGGGTTCTTTCCAGCCTGCCCGAGTACCAGCCGGTGACGGTCATCGACGGCTTCTGGAACTGGTACCGCACCTACAACACCGGTGCGGCGTTCAGTTTCCTGAGCGACGCCGGTGGCTGGCAGCTGTGGTTCTTCACCGCGCTGGCGGTGGGCATCAGCGGCCTGATGGCCTTCTGGCTGTCGCGCACCCCGCGTGCCCACTGGCGCAGCGCCGTGCCGTACGCCCTGGTGATCGGCGGAGCCATCGGCAACGTCATCGACCGCCAGGTGCACGGCCACGTGGTCGATTTCATCCAGTGGTACGTGGGTGAGCACTACTGGCCGGCGTTCAACATCGCCGATGCGGCCATCGTGGTGGGCGCGGTGGGTATTGCGGTGTTCGGCCTGTTCGACGGCAAGGCCGAGAAAAAAGCGGGATAATTCCCTCCAGTTCCCTGTATCAACCGGCCCCGGCCGGCCGGAGTATCTGACCGATGGATGTGTTGCTCGCCAATCCGCGTGGTTTCTGTGCCGGTGTCGATCGTGCGATCGAGATCGTCAAGCGCGCGATCGAGACCCTGGGTGCGCCGATCTACGTGCGCCACGAGGTCGTGCACAACCGTTTCGTGGTCGATGACCTCAAGCGCCGGGGCGCCATCTTCGTCGAAGAGCTCGACGAAGTGCCCGATGGCAACACGGTGATCTTCAGCGCCCATGGCGTCTCCCAGGCGGTACGCCAGGAAGCCGAGCGGCGCGGGCTGAAAGTGTTCGACGCCACCTGCCCGCTGGTGACCAAGGTCCACCTGGAAGTGGCGCGGCACTGCCGTGCCGGCCGCGACGTGGTGCTGATCGGCCACGCCGGGCACCCGGAAGTGGAGGGCACCATGGGCCAGTGGAGCCGCGAGCGCGGCGCCGGCAAGATCTACCTGGTGGAAGACGTGGACGACGTCGCCACCCTGGTGCTGGACCAGCCGGAGAACTTCGCCTACACCACCCAGACCACGCTGTCGGTGGATGACACGCGCGGCATCATCGAAGCGCTGCGTGTGCGCTTCCCGGCCATGCAGGGGCCGAAGAACGACGACATCTGCTATGCCACCCAGAACCGCCAGGACGCCGTGCGCGACCTGGCCAAGCGCTGCGACCTGGTGCTGGTGGTGGGCTCGCCGAACAGCTCCAACTCCAATCGCCTCAGCGAACTGGCGCGCCGCGATGGCGTGGAGAGTTACCTGATCGACGGCGCCGACGAGATCGACCCGGCCTGGGTGCTGGGCAAGAAGCACATCGGCCTCACCGCCGGCGCCTCTGCGCCGCAGGTGCTGGTGGATGGCGTGATCGAGCGGCTGAAGGAGCTGGGCGCCACCGGCATCGGCGAACTCGAAGGCGAACCCGAATCGATGGTGTTTGCGTTGCCGAAGGAACTGAGGCTGCGCCTCATCTCCTGACGGTAGCGCCGGCCGTTGGCCGGCTGCCTTTCGATCCGGGGTCATGAACGCCTGCCGGATGTCTTCGGCCGGTTAAACGTCGGAACAATCGCGACAACCGATGCGCAGCGGATTCGGACGCTTGTGCCGCGCTGCGCGCGGTGTCCGGCCAACGTTATGCCCGCCGTCCTGGCGGGCACCCTTCGGGCCGTCGCTGCGCAACGTTGAGAACGGCTCCTGCCGTTCTCTTCGGACCTACGAATTGTTACGTGCCCATCGGCATCGGGATCAATCAACCGAAGACCATTCGCATTACCACGCATGCATCCCGATCAATGGCATGAATATCGACCCTCGCCGGTACGGTCGCATCCCGATCGACTGCCGATAACAACGCCCCACGCGACGAAGGCATGACCTTTGGCCATGGGGCTGTGCGCCATCGAGGTCTAGCATCGATCAATTCGAATGCCGGAATCCCCCTCGATGAAACTGCGTGCCGCCGTCCTCTCCGTGCTTCTCGCCGCCACCACCACCGGTGCCCACGCGCAGACGCCGCCACCGCAGGACATCGCCTTCCCCGGCCTGCTGCGCATCGATGTGGACGCCCGCGACATCGGCCGCCGCATCTTCAAGGTCAAGGCCACCGTGCCGGCCCAGCCGGGCCCGCTGACCCTGCTGTACCCGCAGTGGCTGCCCGGCGCGCATTCCCCCAGCGGCCCCATCGACAAACTCGCCGGCCTGGTGGTCACCGCCAACGGCAAACCGCTGGCGTGGAAGCGCGACCCGTACAACGTCTACGCCTTCACCGTGGACGTACCGCAGGGCGCCAGTGAGGTCGTAGCCGAGTTCAAGTTCCTCTCCTCGCAGGGTGCAGGACAGGGCCGTGTGGTCATGACCCCGGAAATGCTCAACCTGCAGTGGAACGCCAACTCCCTGTACCCGGCCGGTGTGATCACCCGCAACATCCAGACCCAGGCGAGCGTGACCTTGCCGCCAAACTGGGCCTACGCCACCGCGTTGGACACCGAGCGCCGCGACGGCGACACCGTGGTGTTCAAGCCGATCAGCTACGACCACCTGGTGGACTCGCCGCTGTTCGCCGGCCGCCACTACCAGCAGTTCGACCTCGACCCCGGCGCCAAGGTGCCCGTGCACCTCAACGTGTTCGCCGACGACGCCAAATCGCTGGTCACCAAGCCCGAACAGCTGCAGGCGCACCGCGCGCTGGTCCAGCAGATGTACAAGCTTTACGGCGCCCGCCACTTCGACCGCTACGAATTCCTGCTTGCACTTACCAGCAAGCTCGGCGGCATCGGCCTGGAACACCAGCGCTCCAGCGAAAACAGCGGCGACACCGGCTACTTCACCGACTGGGACAAGACCTGGCTCGGCCGTGACCTGCTGCCGCACGAATTCAACCATTCCTGGAACGGCAAGTACCGCCGTGGTGCCGACCTGACCACCGCCAACTTCAACGTGCCCATGGGTGACAGCCTGCTGTGGCTGTACGAAGGCCAGACCCAGTTCTGGGGCCACGTGCTGGCCGCACGCTCGGGGCTGTGGAGTACCGACCAGACCCGCGACATGCTGGCGAATGTGGCTGCCACCTATGACCGCGGCCGCCCGGGCCTGGCCTGGCGCAACCTGCAGGACACCACCAACGACCCCACCATCGCCCAGCGCCGCGCCCTGGCGTTCCGCAATTACCAGATGAGCGAGGACTACTACTCCGGCGGCCAGATGGTGTGGCTGGACGTGGAAGGCAAGCTGCGCGCCTTGACCGGCAACAAGCGCAGCATCGATGATTTCGCCAAGGCCTTCTTCGGCATGCACGACGGCGACTGGAACGTGAACCCGTATACGTTCGATGAAGTGGTCAGCACCTTGAACGGCATTGCCCCGTTCGATTGGGCCAGTTTCCTGCGCGAGCGCCTGGACGGCCACGGCCCGCTCACCGGCGGGCTGGAAGCGGCGGGTTGGAAGCTGGTCTACACCGACACCCCGAACGACGCCTTCAAGGCGCAGGAAACCCGCGCCAAGAACACCAACCTGTTGTACTCGGTGGGCGTGGCGGTGACCGAAGCGGGTGCCATCACCGACGTACTGTGGGACAGCCCGGCCTTCAACGCCGGCCTGGCCCCGGGCATGAACGTGCTCGCGCTCAACGGCCGCGTATTCAAGGGCGAAGACCTGAAGGACGCCGTGGCCGCCGCCAAGACCGACAAGGCGCCGCTCACCCTGCTGGTGCGCAACTTCGACCGCATCGACACGGTCAAGCTCGATTACCACGGCGGCCTGCAGTACCCCTCGCTGCAGCGCATTGCCGGCAAGCCCGACCGCCTGGCCGAGTTGTGGAAAGCGCGATGAGCCTGCGCCGCGACGTGCCGATCGTGCTGGCGGCGGTGGCCGCCATCATCGGCGCGTCGCTGGACGGCGACGGGCGCTGGCTGCATTGGATCGCCAAGCCGCTGGCCACGTTGTTGATTGCCAGCATGGTCCTACGTAGTGCCGGCCTTTGGCCGGCAACCGACGCACCCTCCGCCAACCGCACCTACGCCCGCGCGATCCTGCTCGGCATGGCGTTCTCCTGCATCGGCGACATCGCCCTGATGCTCCCGTTCGACGCGTTCGTCCCGGGACTTATCGCCTTCCTCCTCGCCCATCTCTGCTACATCGTCGCCTTCCGCGCCGGCTTCGGGGCAGGGCGCGGGTTGATATTGGCCGGCGTGCTGCTGGCCCTGTTCGCTGGCACCAACCTCGCAGGACTATGGCCGCTGTTGCCCAACGCGCTGCGCATTCCCGTGGTGGTGTACGTAGTGGTGCTTGCCTTGATGGCAACACTCGCTTTGGCACGCGCGTGGTCGCGCAGCCCCATCGGCGCAACGCAAGGCACACGCTGGGCCGCCATCGGCGCAGTGCTCTTCGTCATCAGCGACTCCGTCCTGGCCTGGGACCGCTTCGGTGGCGGCCTGCCAGCCGCATCGCTATGCATACTGGCCACGTACTACGCAGCACAATACTGCATAGCCCGTTCGGCGGAATCGGCCTGATCTGCCTGATCGGCTGGCCTGGTGGGTTCGGTTCCCAAACGAACGCCGACCCTGCCAATCCCTGCTGTAACGCATTACCCCAAAACGGAACCGCGCTCTTACCCGGTCATTCCTCGACATCCCCGGCGTCATCGCACCGCTTCTGCTCCGCACACAACCGATCCAACAACGCCAACGCCACCCCGTTGCTCCAGCCAAACCCATCCTGCAACGGGTACTCGCCGCCACCGCCGCCACCCGCAGACCCATCCACCACATACTTCTCCACCAACTTCCCATCGCGGTCGTAAACGGTCTGCACCGTGCGCAGGAACCGAACCCCCACCTGTCGCGCCAACGCATCCTGCCGGTACCGCTGCAACCCATCAACAGCAACCCACTGCAACGGCGCCCACCCATTCGGCGCATCCCACTGCTGCCCGGTGTTCTCCGTGGTGGTCAACAACCCGCCTTCGTGCAGCAACTGCACCTCCACCGCCTCAGCCGTGCGCTGCGCCTGCACCGGGCTCGCCACCTGCAACCACAGCGGAAAAAGCGCAGCAGCCGTTAGGGCAGGGCGGGGCGTACCACGCTCCAGATCCCGATCCGCATACCACCCCTGCCGCTCATCCCACAGCAGCGTATTGATCGCCTCCTGCCGCCGTTTGGCCTGCCGTTCGAAATCCCGCGCTGCCGCACGATCCCCCGCAATTCGGCTGGCACGCGCCAACGTGCCCTCCAAGTGGAACAGCAGACTGTTCAAATCCACCGGCACGATCTCGGTGGTATGGATGCTGCCCAGCTCCGCCGGATGCACCAGCCACCGCGAGCTGAAATCCCACCCGGACTCGGCCCCCGCCCGCAGATCGCGATACACCTGCGAAGGCGCACGGTCCGGCGCGGTGGCCGCCGTCGCCAGATCATCCGTCCAGGACTCCGTACGCGGCACCGCCCGTGCATCCCAGTACCGGTTGAGCAGGCTGCCATCGTTCATCCGTACCACCCGCTCGCTGGCCGCGCCTGGCGCCAGCCCTTCCGCACCCCGCATCCAGAACGCATGCTCGGTGCGCAACTGCGGCAGATACCGGCGATACGCGTCATCGCCCTCGTGAGTGGCGAGCAGATCCACCATCA
Source organism: Stenotrophomonas sp. AB1(2024) (assembly GCF_037482345.1). Taxonomy (NCBI): domain Bacteria; kingdom Pseudomonadati; phylum Pseudomonadota; class Gammaproteobacteria; order Lysobacterales; family Lysobacteraceae; genus Stenotrophomonas; species Stenotrophomonas sp. AB1(2024). The sequence continues at coordinate 817,864 of NZ_JBBHKO020000001.1, read as the reverse complement.
AGCTGAAGAACGGCGGCTGCGAGCGGCTCAGGTAGTAGCTGCGGTTGCCATTGGGGATATGTCCGTACTGGTTCAGCTGCCAGGCAAAGTTGTCCACCATGTCGCGGACCTGCTGCCAGCGCCCGCTGGAGGCCAGGCCGAGCAGAGTGAAGTAGCTGTCCCAGTAATACACCTCGCGGAAGCGCCCGCCCGGCACGACATAAGGGTGAGGCAGCGGCAGCAGCGAACCGCGCGGGTCCACCGTCGCCGTGGTGCGGGTCAGCACCGGCCACAGGCCTTCGATATGGGCGCGCAGGGTCTCACCAGTAGGCGGCACGTAGGCGGCGGCCTCAACCGGCGCCGTGAAGTTCGCGGCCACGAACGCCTCCAGCGAGAAGCTCCGCTGCGCGCGCTGCTGCTGCCACTGGGCCAGGATCACTTCGGGGTCGGCCATTGGAATCGCATCCGCGAAGGTCTTTTGATCCTTGAACAGGTGCGCACCCTGGACCTGCTGGAACAGCGGCTGCCACTGCTGGTCCGGCGGTGAGGGCGCCTGGGCGGGGGATTCGGCCGCAGCTGGGGCGGTACACAGCAGGGAGGCAAGCAGCAGGCCGGCCAAGCGGGTGTAAGGGCGCATGGAGCTCTCCAGAGGGCAACAGGCCCACTGTAGGGCCGGGCGCGTCAACGCCCGGTGCCCCGAACGCCAGGCAGGCCGGGCGTTGCCGGGGCAGGGGCGCCCACAATTGACCACCTGCGCCGCGCACCTTAGAATTGCCTGCTCAGCCGGAATAGCTCAGTTGGTAGAGCGGCGCATTCGTAATGCGTAGGTCGTAGGTTCGATTCCTATTTCCGGCACCAGTTGTAATGAAGAGCCCCGGCCCTGGTCGGGGCTTTTTTGTGTTCTGGTGGCGCCGGGCCATGCCCGGCGGAACGCGAGTCCCCCAGTAGTGCCAGCCCATGGCTGGCAGCCCAGGATTTCCGAACCTCGCGTCCTACTCGCCCCGCCGGCTTCCCAGGCGCTTAGCTTTTCACGATTCCTGACCTGGAAACCGTAGTCGACCATTCCTGTGCTATGAATACCCAGCCTTGCTTCAAGGCTCTTTCAGGGATTGGAAGGATGCGCAGGTTCGGGGGAGCTGCAAGCGGTGTGTTGACCCGCTTCAGGGGATTAGAAGTTCGAATTCGGAAATCGGGAGCATTAGGCGCCTGGCTGTGCTGCGTGCTGCTGGTTGGTCTCGGCTCGTCTCCATCCGCAATTGCCCAGACGACGGTCACCTACATCCACACGGACGCCCTGGGCTCGGTTGTGGCTGAGAGCGATGCCAACGGCAACGTAATCAAGCGCTATGACTATGAGCCCTACGGGGCCGTGGTGGACGGTCAGGTCGCAGATGGGCCGGGATATACCGGGCATGTGAGTGACTCGGCCACCGAGCTGAGCTACATGCAGCAGCGGTACATGGATCCGCAGCTGGGGATGTTCCTGTCGGTTGATCCGGTGACGGCGTATGAGCAGCCTCTGGGTCAGTTCAATCGGTATCGGTATGGGAACGGGAATCCGTACAAGTTCACGGATCCGGATGGGAGACAGGCAGTCCATGACCAGCCGCTTGTCTTCTACCAGACAACTACTCGTACGACGAGCGACAGTGGGGCAGTCGATGTCGCCAGGACGAATGTTTCGAACTATGGAGTCGTCCATGGAACGCGGACGGAAGCCCGTGGGACCGTCACCCTTCTGCCCCAGAAGTCACTGGGAGGCAAGCCGGCCAATCCCGGGCCTGAAGTGACAATCAAATTGCTCAACTTCAGTGATAAATCCGGTCAGAATATCGAAGTGACCAGTGGCCAAAGAACGGTGGAGCAAAACCGAACGGTGGGCGGCGCGAGTCGGAGCCAGCATCTACAGGACAACGCGGCAGACATACGGATCAATGGGAACACGGCTAAGCAAACCGCTGATGCGGCCCATGGCTCCGGCGAATTCAACCGGGTCAATCAATACACTGATGGCCGTGGCGTGCATGTAGATCTTAAGCAGGATGGAACGCAGGGACGCTTCACTGACTGGAAACCCAAAAAATGAAGATCATTTCCGGCGGAGCTTGGGTCCTGATGCTAGTGGCATGCAGCCCTGCTCCCTCCGACGTACTGGATGTGGCGAAGCATGCGCCCACTGAAGCTGTCCCCTTGTTCGCGGGCATTGACGCCAGTAGTGGCTCCCTTGGGGGCCTGCGTACTGGAATGACCAAGGACCAGCTTTTCGCAACCGGGCATCCCCTCATTGAACGCTCGGTTATGCAGGAAGGAGACGAGTACGTGGTCATGGACGTCTCACTACCTGGCGGTTTGGTTGTCGAATGCTGGTTTGATGACGGCAGGATTGAGCGGCTGCGGACTATCGCGGAGGAGTTTGAAGATGAGAAGGGAATTGGCGTTGGCTCCACACTGGCTGCTCTGAAAGCTGCCTACCCGGACGGTCGTTTAGTCACGGGAAGTGAAGACGGCAAGCACTATGCCAACTTCGTCAACCGCTCCAAAGTAGTCTTCGAGATGGACATGGCTGCGCTTCCGCAAGCGTGCTTCCATGACGAAAGCACAGGATGCGACGCGCGCCCGGACTTGCGTGTGCATGGCGTTGTCGTGCATTCCGGTCCAAGCTCGTAGGGCGGGCCCTAAGGATGTTCTGAACAACCATCTTTGGGCCTTGAATTCTCGGGTCAGGCTCGATCTGCGACCGACTGACATCTCAGATTGATAATGTTCTGCTGCTTTGGAGGTGCCAGCGGGAACCTGCAGGCTGCCATTGTCTCTCAGGTTTCTGGCCAGCGGCTGGCACTATCGGAGCATTTGTTCAGAGCATCCCGAGGGATGCTCTGAACAACTCTGCAGGAAATCTGATGGTAGCGTCGGCCGTTGGCCTGGCCGGCAAGCTTGGCGGCCATCAGGCTCAACTCGAGGAACCCTCCATACAGCTGTCATTCGGTGATGCCGGGAGGTTGAGCCGGCGCAAGCAGGCGCGCCGAGAGCTGTGGGTCATTACAGCTTTTCACTCTGGCAATGGCTGATTCTCCTGACCGTGCTGGCAATCCCGGTCGCAACGGGCGCGGCGATCCTCCTCTTCGTAACCTTCCGTCGTCGCCAAGACAAGGGCAAGTGATGCAGTGCATGCGCTGCACCGGCTGAGCAGCTTCGTCAGCCACGCGTGACTTACGGCACTACAGGGTGCCTATGCGTGTAGCCATGCTGCAGCAGCATTCATTGGAAGAAGTGCTCATGACCGCAGTCCGCGTATTGTTCTTCGCCATGACTCTGGCGCTGGTCGTCCCCGGCATGGCTGGCGCGACCACAACCTCCGAAGCGGTCGCCAACATCGAGCGCAATGCCCGCGCGGCGCATTCTGATGCCGTGCTCCTGAGGCGAGACGGAAAGACACTGCTTGAGCTCAAGCCGGCCGCAGGACAGGAGCGGGTCCACCTGATGTCGGCGACCAAATCTGTGCTGGCACTCGCCATCGTCCTGCTGCTGGACGATGGAAAACTTGCCTCCATCGACGAACCGGTCAGCAATCTTTACCCCGAGTGGAAACAGGGGCGGAAGAAGGACATCACGGTACGCATGTTGCTTGACCATACCTCCGGCCTGCAGAACGTGGCAAACGCCGGGCAGGAGCTGGAAGATGCGCCGGACCTGGTCAAGCTGGCGCTTGCCGCGGAACTGAGCGGCGAGCCGGGTGCTGTGTTTTCTTACAACAACAAAGCCACCAACCTGCTGCCTGGCATCGTCCAGCATCTGGCAGGGCAGCCGGTGGATGCCTACCTGGCATCAAGGCTGTTCGAGCCATTGGGCATCACGCAGTACGAGTGGATGAAGGACGACGCCGGCACGCCCCTGGGCATGGCAGGCTTGTCACTGAGCGCGCCGGATCTGGCAGCGATCGGACAGCTGCTGCTCGACCGTGGTGTAACCCCGCTCGGGATACGCGTGCTCAGCGAACAATCGGTTGCGTTGCTCATGGCAGAAAGCGCGCGCTCGGCGGACGTGGGACTGTTGTGGTGGCGCATACCCGCCTCGGAGCGATACCAGGCGAACGAGCGGATGAGCGACCTGCTTGCCCAGCACGGTGTCAGCGCCCCGGTCCAGCAGGCACTGCTGGCTACCCAAGGCAGGGTATTCGACAGCAAGGCCGCGTTGATCGCCTTCCTTGCCGAGCGCCTGGGTCCCGACTGGCCGCAGCAGTACGGCAGCGAAATCACCGCTCGCGGGCTCAAACTCGGCGACCTGTTCGATATACAACGTGGCCCGACCGTTGCCTACGCCGCCAACGGCTACCTCGGGCAGTACCTGGTGATCGTTCCGGACAAGCGATTGGTGGCGGTGCGCCTGATCCATCGGCGCGACAGCCACACGGCGCCGACGGACGATTACGCGTCGTTTACTGCAGACGTTCTAAAGGTCGCCAATACCCTGCAATAAACCGCGCCATCAAATCTCCCAGGGAATGTCGGCCTCGAGCCATAGGTTTTACCTCAGGTTGATAATGTTTCGCTGCTTTGGAGGTGCCAGCGGGCACCTCCAGGCGGATTTACCCTTGGGCCGGCATCAGCTGCCGGCGCGTCATCCACAAATTGGACAACGCGAACAGCGTCAGCACTTGGGCAGTGTTCTTGGCCAGCCTGCGGTAACGCACCTTGGCGTTGTGTCCGCCATGTCTGCGGCCGGGCTGCTTCGCGCACGTCTGGTTGGATCATTTACGAAAGAGGTTCAACAGATCCTTGACGCTTTTGATATCGGGAGCGTCTTGCCGGGGAGCTGATCGTCTTCCCGCATCCATGCCCGGGCGAGCAGCCCTGCTTTCATTGAGCGTTGCGTACATCACGGCCTGCTCATCCGTGCGCTTGCCGCCGGCGTTGTTGTACCAATGCGTCCATTGCCTGGTCGGTGCATTGGCTTGAGGGAACATGATTGGTTTGGCGGAGATGGCGGTGAGGGTATGTCGAGACGGGCTGACGGTCAGTTCCATCTCCACGATGCTGGCAACGGGCGTGCCGGCTGCCGTCAAGGCGGGGCTGAAGGTCATCCGGGAGGGCGCGATGCATACCTCCGAATCGGTGAGCTCGGACCTGAAATCCGGATTGCAGTAATTCGTGCTGTCGTTCTTCTGGGCGACCTCCAGGTATGTCCGGGGGTCGATAAGGGCGCGATTGGGATTCACCGAATTGTGGTACACCTCGCCCGTTTCCGTCAGGTTGATGAAGAACTTGACCGAATAGGGCTTGCCCTGCGTGACATCGAGCGAATCAAGGAATGCGCCTTGCAGGCGCGAACTCCACAGCATCGTGCCGGCCGTCACTGAGGGGAGTATGGCGACCTGGCTTTCGGCCTCGCGCTGGAGATAGGCAGCCTTTCGCGTTGCGATCGATTTCTCTTCCGCAATCTGACGCTGCTCGTCCTCGACGCGTTGCCTTGCAGCTGCGGCCCGGGCCCGCTGCTCAGCTTCTGCCTTTTCGCGGGCGCGGATAGGCTCCATTGCGCGCTCGTAGGCAAGGTGATCACGCATGAACTGGTTGCACTGTTCCTGGCTGGCGCCTCCACCGCACTCGGTTCGAACGTTGCGGGTTGCCGTCACCGGGTCCACGGGCCTGCTTTGTGACTGGGCTACGGCGGGCATGACCAGGGTGCACAACGAAAACAGCAAGCCGACAGTTCTGATCAAGGGACACCTTCGAAGTGGATTCAAGGGAGTTGGATTATCGTGGAACACTGGATTCGGGCAGGTGCGGCACGTCCAATCAAAACATAGCGGCACCGACTGCCAATGGTTGAGGGGGCAGGTGTCCCTGCCGGACGGGGTGGGGTGCCTGCCGCCAGTCAGCCGAATCCGCCTCTGCGGCAGGTTCGACTCCTGCGCAGGGCCAGATTGTCCCTTTCGCTGCAGGACTAGTGCTTCCGGGTGATGACCACGGCTCCCAACTGCTGCCAGGGAACCAACTGCCGCAGGTAGCCGCCCATGAAGCCCGCAACCATCGCTCCTCCCGCAAGCCCAGCCATGCGCAGTGGCCCCGCTGCACGCGCGCGCAGCCAAGGCAGCACCGCAACCAGCTGCGCCCCCAGCAGCAGCGCCAGTACGTCCAGCCCGATCGCGTCCAGTACCGGCGCCAGCGGCAGGAGGTCGGGATTGCAGGCGACCACCAGGATCAGCACTGTGGTGGCGGCAGCCAGCAGTTTGGCTCTCGAAGTCTTCGGCATCGGCGGCTTACCAGGCAGGGTATGGTTGCTGATAGTCGGCTTCGGAGTCGGGCTGCGCAAGTCGCCGCTGCGGAGCGCATCGGCTGTTGATCGCGATAATGTGGCGAGCTACCGGGTGTCGCGTCTTCCGGGCGTTTGATGGTTCGCCCGCCATCGGGTTACTGTCTGAACGCACCCGCAGAGGCTCCTTCATGAAAACCGCCGTCTTCAGCGCACGCCCCTATGATCGCCGGTTCCTGGATGAGGCCAATGCACGCGACCACGCGGGGCGGGGTTTCGGACTGGCCTACTTCGACGTGGCGCTGGACGCCTCGACCACCGGGCTGGCCCAGGGCTTCGATGCGGTCTGCGTGTTCGTCAACGACCGCCTGGACGCGCCTGTGCTGCAGGCCCTGCACGCGCTGGGGGTGCGTGCCATCCTGCTGCGCTGTGCCGGCTTCAACAACGTGGATATTGCCGCTGCCGGGAAGCTTGGCCTGTTTGTCGCCCGCGTGCCGGCCTACTCTCCGGAAGCGGTGGCCGAGCACGCGCTGGCACTGATCATGACCCTCAACCGGCAAACCCACCGCGCGTACAACCGGGTGCGCGAGGGCAACTTCATGCTGGATGGGCTGCTGGGCCGCACGCTGCATGGCAAGACGGCGGGAATCGTGGGTACCGGCAAGATCGGCCTGGCAACGGCACGCATTCTTGAAGGCATGGGCTGCACGGTGCTGGGCTTCGATCCGTACCCGTCGCCGGAATTCGCAGTGGTAGGTGAGGCTGTGACGCTGGATGAACTGTTGACCCGCTCGGACATCGTCTCCCTGCATTGCCCGCTCACGCCCGACACCCATCACCTGATCAACGAGGAATCGCTGGCGCGGATGAAGCCTGGCGCGATGCTGGTGAATACTTCGCGCGGTGGGCTGGTCAACACCGATGCGGTGGTTCGTGCATTGAAGTCTCGTCACCTGGGCCATCTGGCCATCGACGTGTACGAACAGGAAAGCGCGTTGTTCTTCCAGGACCTGTCCGGCGAGATCATCGATGATGATCTCTTCCAGCGCCTGATGACCTTCCCGAACGCCCTGGTTACCGGGCACCAAGGTTTCTTCACTGTTGAAGCGCTGCAGGAAATCTGCAGCATCACCCTGCGCAATCTGTGCGATTTCGCCAGCGGGGCGGAATGTCAGAACACGGTGGTTGCTACCTAACCTGGTGGCTGGCTACCGATCTTCCACTTCGACATAGCGCACGACGGGCTTCTTGGCATTCTCGCGGACGGGCGGATCGTCGTTCCACAGGGGGCGCAGGAGGATCTGGCCGGGTGTGGCTTCGATTTTTACGTGCACGCCCACTTCGAAGCCGAACGTGCGCAGCCAGGCCCCGCGCAGGGTGACCATGGGGTAGGGGCCGAAGTGGTCGCGGTCGTGCTCGCCCAGCTGGGGCACGGCGCGTACGTTGTGGTGGTAGCTGGGGGTGTAGCGGGGTGTGCAGCGGGGTAGCAGCAGAACTACTTCTTCTTCGTCTTCGGGCCACTGGACGGGTTTGGGTTTCATCTTCGCTCCTCCAACAGGGAATGGCCCTCGCCGGTGAGGGCGAGGGCGTCGGGAGGTCAAAACCGTGAACAACCAAACGGCGGGCGTATTCCCCCGTGAAGGGTCTTGTATTGGCCACCCTCCCGACATGGGACATCCACTATTTTTGGTTATTCGGAGTTTTGAGCTCCGTGGACAACCTTGCCCACCAACGACGAAGAAGCGAAATCGATTGTGTCTGTTGAGTTTTCGAATTCAGTAGATGACATCTACTGGTTGTCGGGTCTGACGCGTAAAGGCGCAAAATGCGGCGGTTGCGTGTGAGCTCGCCCACAGATTTCGGTCGGGGTCGACGTGCATCATTCTGTCTGGAAGATGCTTCGGCCCGTCGCAATCAGTCTGTCGGTGGACCGTAGGCGGGCAGGTCAACGGAGTTCAAGCGTCGTTTCGTTGTTTTCCCTGCGTTACCGGGCGTGGACGATGCAATGGCAGTCGTTTGGGAACCGACTCTACCGCGCCGGCTGGGGTGGCCGGCAAGCCGGGCAGGGCCCGGCTCTACCTGCGCCCCCGGCCGGGACGGTGCCCGGGGGCCCCGTTTGAACGATTCATGTCTATACATGACTGCCCGGCTGTGCCGAATCCGGCCATCCACGCGGTGTGCGACAACGTGTCGCAGCCATTTGCAGGCCTTTCCTGCGCCAGATCATTGTCAATGCCTTTCTTAAATGGTGCGTGACGGCATAAAATTAGGGGGCTGACATGAACGTCCTCCGTGCCGCCCCCCTGGGACCGGTACACCCGGCTTTGGCTGGCGGGGCGCGCTTGAGAAGGCATTCCCTACGCAATTGGATCGACCGATGATTCCGTTGAAATCCCTTGGGCGCTGGCTGCGCCCGGGCCTGCTGTTCGCGTTGTCCGTGTTCATGACGGGCTGCAGCTCGGCCATTCTGGCCCCGAAGGGCCAGGTCGGCCACGATCAGAAGACCCTTCTGATCACGGCCACCGTGCTGATGCTGCTGGTCGTGGTACCGGTCATCTTCATGACCCTTGCCTTCGCCTGGAAGTACCGTGCCTCCAACACCAAGGCCCGTTACGAGCCGAAGTGGTCGCATTCCACCGCGATCGAAGTGGTCGTCTGGTCGATCCCGTGCATGATCGTACTGGTGCTGGCGGTGCTGACCTGGCGCTCGTCGCACTCGCTGGATCCGTACCGTCCGCTCGAGTCCGAGGCCAAGCCGGTGGTGATTGAAGCCATTTCGCTGGACTGGAAGTGGTTGTTCATCTACCCGGAAGAGAACATCGCGACGGTCAACGAAATCACCTTCCCGGTGAATACCCCGCTGAACTTCAAGATCACGTCCGATACGGTGATGAATGCCTTCTTCATCCCGCACCTGGGCAGCATGATCTACTCGATGACCGGGATGGAGACCAAGCTCCACCTGATTGCCAACGAGACCGGCACCTTCCCGGGCATGTCCTCGCACTACAGCGGCGCGGGCTTCAGCAAGATGCATTTCGACGCCAACTCGGTGACTGAAGCCGAATACCAGGCGTGGCTGGCCAAGGTGCGTGCGCAGAGCACCCCGCTGGACCAAGCCGCCTTTGGCACGCTGGCGGCCGACAAGAACCACGACTGGCATCCGGTGACCTACTTCGGTAGCACCGAAACCGGTCTGTTCGACTGGGTCGTTGCCCGCCACATGGGTGACAACCAGCACTACGGCATGGACCACAAGGCCATGAACCACAAGGGGATGTCGCACGGTGCCGCTGGCGAAAGCCACGAAGGCCACGAGATGCCGGCCGGTGCCCATGACATGCCGGCCGACCATGCCGAACACACTGCAGACGAGCACGCCGCCGCCGGTCACGCCGGCCACGCAGGCTCGGGAGAATAAGCATGAATCTGTTGGGTAAACTGACATTTGCCGACATCCCGCACGACCCGATCATCATCACCACGCTGATCGGCGCGGGGATCGGTGGCCTGCTCGTGCTGGCCCTGATCACCAAGTTCAAGCTGTGGGGCTATCTCTGGAAAGAGTGGTTCACCTCGGTCGACCACAAGAAGATCGGCGCGATGTACCTCATCGTCGCTTTCGTCATGCTGCTGCGCGGCTTCGCCGACGCCATCATGATGCGTGTCCAGCAGGCCACCGCCGCCGGCGGTGCCGAAGGCTTCCTGCCGCCGCACCACTACGACCAGATCTTCACCGCCCACGGCGTGATCATGATCTTCTTCGTGGCGATGCCGCTGATCACCGGCCTGATGAACGTGGTGGTGCCGCTGCAGATCGGCGCGCGCGACGTGGCCTTCCCGTTCGTCAACTCGCTCAGCTTCTGGCTGTTCGTGGCGGGCGCGGGTCTGGTGATGATCTCGCTGGGCGTGGGTGAATTCGCGCAGACCGGTTGGCTGGCCTTCCCGCCGTTGTCGGGCAAGGAGTTCAGTCCAGGGGTAGGTGTCGATTACTACATCTGGGGCCTGCAGGTAGCAGGCCTGGGTACCACGTTGAGCGGTATCAACTTCTTCATCACCATCTTGAAGATGCGTACCCCGGGCATGAAGCTGATGCACATGCCGGTGTTCACCTGGACCGCGCTGGTCACCAACGTGCTGATCATCGCCGCCTTCCCGGTGCTGACCGTCACCCTGGTGCTGCTGACCCTGGACCGTTACCTGGGCACGCACTTCTTCACCAATGACGGTGGCGGCAACGCCATGCTGTACATCAACCTGATCTGGATCTGGGGTCACCCGGAAGTCTATATCCTGGTGCTGCCGGCCTTCGGCGTGTTCTCCGAAGTGATCGCCACGTTCTCGCGCAAGGCGCTGTTCGGCTACAAGGGCATGGTCTACGCCACGGCCACCATCGGCGTGCTGTCGTTCATCGTGTGGCTGCACCACTTCTTCACCATGGGTTCGGGTGCCAACGTCAATGCCTTCTTCGGCATCACGACGATGATCATCTCCATTCCCACCGGCGTGAAGATCTTCAACTGGCTGTTCACCATGTTCCGCGGCCGCGTGCAGTTCACCAGCCCGGTGCTGTGGACGATCGGCTTCATGGTCACCTTCACCATCGGCGGCATGACCGGCGTGATGCTGGCCATTCCGGCCATCGACTTCGTGCTGCACAACAGCCTGTTCCTGATCGCCCACTTCCATAACGTCATCATCGGCGGCGTGGTGTTCGGCATGTTCGCCGGCATTACCTACTGGTGGCCGAAGATGTTCGGCTTCCGCCTCAACGAGTTCTGGGGCAAGGCCGCGTTCTGGTGCTGGTTCATCGGCTTCTACGTGGCCTTCATGCCGCTGTACATCCTGGGCTTCATGGGCATGACCCGCCGCATGCAGAGCTACCCGAACCCGGAATACCAGCCGCTGCTGGTCATTGCGATGCTCGGTGCGTTCATCATCGGTGCCGGCATCCTGTGCCAGATCATCCAGGTGGCCGTGTCCATCCGCGACCGCAAGAAGACCGCCGACCTGACCGGCGACCCGTGGGATGCGCGTACGCTGGAGTGGGAAACCTCTTCGCCGCCGTCGTTCTACAACTTCGGTTCGCTGCCCAAGGTCACCGAGCTGGACGATTTCTGGGAGCGCAAACAGCGTGGTGAGGCGTGGGAACGCCCGGTCAAGTACACCGACATCCACATGCCGCGCAACACCGGTACCGGTGTGGTGATTGGTGCCTTCAGCCTGGTCTTCGGCTTCGCGATGATCTGGCACATCTGGTGGCTGGCCATCGTTGGCCTGGTCGGCATGATCGGCACCTTCATCTGGCGCACCTTCGACAAGGACGTGGATTACTACGTGCCGGCTGCCGAAGTGGAGCGGATTGAAAATGAGCACCGCCGTCACCTGCAGGCGCAGGGTCTGGTGAAATCGGAGTTGCAGGCATGAGCAGCACTATCGCCAACACCGTGAACCACGGGCACGCCGCGCATGCGGCGGCCCATGGCCATGACGACCACGAGCACCACGACACCGGCGAGAACACCGTCTTCGGTTTCTGGGTGTACCTGATGAGCGACTGCCTCATCTTCGCCAGCCTGTTCGCGACCTACATCGTGCTGGCCGGCGGCACCAACGGTGGCCCGGGTCCGAAGGACCTGTTCGACCTGAGCTTCGTAGCGTGGGAAACCACGCTGTTGCTGGTGTCCTCGCTGACCTTCGGCCTGGGCATGATCGCCCTGCACAAGCACAAGGTTGGCCAGATGTACCTGTGGCTGGGCCTGACCTGGCTGCTGGGCTTCGGCTTCATGGTGATGGAAGTGTGGGAGTTCAACCACCTCATCCATGAGGGTTTCGGTCCTGACCACAGTGCGTTCCTGTCGGCGTTCTTCGCGCTGGTGGGCACCCACGGCCTGCACGTGAGCGCCGGCCTGCTGTGGCTGCTGATCATGTTCATCCAGATCAAGCAGAACGGCCTGACCCCGACCAACAAGACCCGCATGGCGTGCCTGAGCCTGTTCTGGCACTTCCTGGACCTGATCTGGATCGGCGTGTTCTCCGTCGTCTACCTGAAGGGAGCGCTGTAATGGCCGCACATGACAATCACGCACACGACCACGGTCATGGCGCCGCTGGCGAGAGCCACGGCAGCGTCAAGTCCTACCTGGTCGGTTTCCTGTTGGCCGCGGTGCTCACCATCATCCCGTTCTGGGCGGTGATGAAGGGCAACCTGCCAACCTTCACCACGGGCGTCATCATCGTGGTGGCGGCCGTGCTGCAGATCTTCGTGCACCTGGTGTTCTTCCTGCACCTGAACCGCTCGTCGGAACAGCGCTGGAACGTCAGCGCGGCGGCCTTCACCGTGGTGGTGATCGGCATCATCGTCGCCGGCACGCTGTGGGTGATGCACAACATGAACGTGCACATGATGCATTGAGGTCGCATGACCGCATGCATGCAGAAAGGCCGCCCCCAGGGGGCGGCCTTTTTGTTGGGTGGTGCGTGGCGGCGCCGGCGTTTGGGGTAAGGTCGGTTATCCCGTCCCGCAGCCCAGTGCGTTGGAACAGGCTGGTGCGGCATGGGGAAGGGGGAGTCTCGGTTGTTGCGACGCGGCTCGGCTATCCTGCCGCATAGACGATGACGTGGAAGTAGACATGGCCAAGCGGCTTACCGCCTACGTGTGCAGCGAATGCGGCGCGGAATACAGCAAATGGCAGGGGCAGTGCACCGAGTGCGGCGCCTGGAACGTGCTGAGCGAGATCACGCTGGAAAGCGCGACAGCCGCCAAGTCACCGGCGGCGCGCCGCTCGGGCTGGGCCGGCAAGGTCGATGCACCGAAGATCATGGCGCTCAAGGACGTGCAGCAGACCGAGCACCTGCGGGTGAGCACCGGCATCGGCGAGTTCGACCGCGTGCTCGGTGGCGGCCTGGTCGAAGGCGCGGTGGTGCTGGTGGGCGGCGACCCGGGCATCGGCAAATCGACCCTGCTGCTGCAGGCGGTGGCGAAGATGGCAGCCACCCTGCCGGTGCTGTACATCACTGGCGAGGAATCGCTGTCGCAGGTGGCTGGCCGTGCGGTGCGGCTGGACCTGCCGCTGGACAACGTCAACGCGCTGGCCGAAACCCAGGTCGAGGCGATCCTGCAGCACGCCAGCGCGGCGCGGCCGAAGCTGATCGTGGCCGATTCGGTGCAGACGCTGTGGACCGAATCGCTGACGGCCGCGCCCGGCTCGGTGAGCCAGGTGCGCGAGAGCGCGGCGCGGCTGGTGCGCTTTGCCAAGGAAACCGGCACGGCCGTGTTCCTGGTCGGGCACGTGACCAAGGAAGGCGGCATTGCCGGCCCGCGCGTGCTCGAGCACATGGTGGATGCGGTGCTGTATTTCGAAGGCGAAAGCGGCAGCCGCTTCCGCCTGCTGCGCGCGTTCAAGAACCGCTTTGGGGCGGTGAACGAACTGGGTGTATTCGCGATGGGCGAGAAGGGGTTGAAGGAAGTCTCCAACCCCTCGGCGATCTTCCTGTCCGGCGGCAGCACCCGCCAGCCGGGCAGCTGCGTGATGGTCACCCGCGAAGGCACCCGCCCGCTGCTGGTGGAAGTGCAGGCGCTGGTGGATGCCTCGCCGCTGTCCAACCCGCGCCGGGTCGCGGTGGGCCTGGAGCAGAACCGCCTGGCGATGCTGCTGGCGGTGCTGCACCGTCATGGCGGCGTGCTGGTGGGCGACCAGGACGTGTTCGTGAACGTGGTGGGCGGCATTCGTGTGCAGGAGACCGCGGTGGACCTGCCGGTGCTGCTGGCGGTGCTGTCGTCGCTGCAGGACCGGCCGCTGGCCGAAAAGACCATTGCCTTCGGCGAAGTCGGCCTGTCCGGAGAAATCCGTCCGGTGCCCAACGGCGAGGATCGCCTGCGCGAGGCAGCCACGCATGGCTTCAAGCGCGCTATCGTGCCGAAGGCAAACGCGCCCAAGACCGGCAGCGTGAAGGGGATGGAGGTGATCGCAGTAGAGCGCCTCTCGGAAGCGATCGACGCCATCTGACGCGTAGAGCCACGCCCTGCGTGGCTGCGTAATGATCGGCACCGCGCAGCCACGCAGGGCGTGGCTCTACCTGCGATTGAACACCAGTTCGATCGCAAACTGGCTGCCAAAAAACGCCAGCAGCAGCAATGCCATCGCGGTCAACGTCCAATGCACCGCCTTGGCACCACGCCAACCATACCGGCGGCGGCCGATCAGCAGCGTGCCGAACACGATCCACGACAGCACGCTCAGCACCGTCTTGTGCACCAGCTTCTGCGCCAGCAGGTCGTCCACAAACAGTACGCCGGTGAGCAAGGTCAGGGTCAACAGCGCAAAGCCCACCGCGATCACCCGGAACAGCAGCGATTCCAGATCCGCCAGCGGCGGCAGCGCACGCAGCCACGGGCGGAAATCGCGGCGGCGCAGGGCGCGTTCCTGCAGCCACAGCATGATCGCCAGCAGCGCGGCCACGCTCAGCGTGGCGTAGGCCAGCAGCGCCATCCAGGCGTGCGTTGCCAGTTGCCAGCCCAGCGGCCGGCTCGGCTCATGCCCGTAGCCGTGATAGATGCACAGCACCGCCGCCGCCATCGGGAACACCAGTACGCCCAACGCGGCCATGCGCCCGCGCGCGGCCACCAGCGAGGTCAGCCAGGCCATGCCCAGCCCGACCAGCGACAGCGCGGCGAAGAAATGCATGTCCGGCCCGCCACTGGTGCGCATGGCCACCAGCGCGTGGTAGCCGCCATGCAGCACCATCGCCGGCACCGCCGGCCACAGCCATGTCGGCGCGCGGGCGGCGTCATCGCGCACCACTGCGCGCACCAGCAGGGCGGTGGCGGTCAGGTAGAGCAGGGTGGCGATGAGAACGATTGTCATCGTGTCAGTTTCTCATACCCCCGGGGCGGTAGCGATGGCTGCGGCGCGCGCCCGCGCTGCCGGGCAGGCCCGGGGCGATCCAGCGGCCTCTGGGGAGTGCGGCGGACCCGCTATACTGTGCGTCTCATTGTCTTTCGTTCTGAACAGGTTGCCTCCATGTTCGAGTCCCTGACCCAGCGCCTCTCCGGCACCATCGAGCGGCTGCGTGGCCGCGGTCGCCTCACCGAGGAAAACATCCGCGAGGCCACCCGCGAAGTCCGCATCGCGCTGCTGGAGGCCGATGTCGCCCTGCCGGTCGTGCAGGCGCTGGTCGAGCGCATCAAGGTGCGCGCTGTCGGCCAGGAAGTGCTCAAGTCGCTGACCCCGGGCCAGGCGCTGATCAAGGTCGTTCGCGACGAGCTCACCGCCGTGATGGGCTCGGCTGCGTCCGACCTGAACCTCAACGTGCCGGCCCCCGCCATCATCCTGATGGCCGGTCTGCAGGGTGCGGGCAAGACCACCACGGTGGGCAAGCTGGCCAGGCACCTGAAGGAAAAGCGCAAGAAGAAGGTGATGGTGGTGTCGGCCGACGTCTACCGTCCGGCCGCAATCGAGCAGCTCAGGACCCTGGCCGACCAGGCCGGCGTGCTGTTCTTCCCGTCCAGCGCCGACCAGAAGCCCGAAGCCATCGTGCGCGCGGCCATTGATGACGCGCGCAGGTCGTTCGTGGACGTGCTGCTGGTCGATACCGCCGGCCGCCTGGCCATCGACGAAGCGATGATGGCCGAGATCAAGGCCCTGCACGCGGCGGTCAATCCGGCCGAAACGCTGTTCGTGGTCGATGCCATGACCGGCCAGGACGCGGCCAATACCGCCAAGGCCTTCGGCGAAGCGCTGCCGCTGACCGGCGTGGTGCTGACCAAGACCGACGGCGACGCCCGTGGCGGTGCTGCGCTGAGCGTGCGCTACATCACCGGCAAGCCGATCAAGTTCGTCGGCGTCAGCGAAAAGCTCGACGGCCTGGACGTGTTCCACCCGGACCGTATTGCCAGCCGCATCCTGGACATGGGCGACGTGCTGTCGCTGGTGGAACAGGTCGAGCAGCAGGTCGACAAGGACAAGGCGCAGAAGCTGGCCGAGAAGGTCGCCAAGGGCAAGAAGTTCGACCTGAACGACATGCGCGACCAGCTGGAGCAGATGCAGAACATGGGCGGTATCGGCGGCCTGATGGACAAGCTGCCGGGCCTGGGCCAGATCCCCGAGCACCTCAAGCAGCAGGTCAGCCAGGGTAAGGAAGTGCCGCGCATGATCGCCATCATCAACTCGATGACCAGGAAGGAACGCCGCAACCCGGGCCTGCTCAACGGTTCGCGCCGTGCCCGCATCGCGCGCGGTTCCGGCCTGACCCCGGCCGACGTCAACAAGCTGATGAAGCAGTACCAGCAGATGGAAAAGATGATGAGCAAGATGGCCGGCGGCGGCATGAAGGGCATGATGCGCAGCATGAAAGGCATGATGGGTGCCATGGGCGGCCGCGGCGGCATGCCGTTCCGCTAAGGCCGTAGTGACACGCCATGCGTGTCAACGCCGGGCGTATGCTGTAGCCCGTCGCCCCCCAGGTACCAGACGCATGACTCACCCGCAGATCCTGGAACGCGCCGACAATTTCTGTCGGCGTTTTTCATTGCAGGCCCCGATCCTGCTGGCGCCGATGGCCGGGGCCTGCCCGGTGCCGTTGTCGGCGGCGCTGGCCAACCACGGCAGCATGGGCGCGATGGGCGCGGTGCTGTCGCAGCCGCAGGACATCGTGGCGTGGATGGACGCGTTCCGCGCCCAGTCCAGTGGTCCGGCGCAGGTCAATGTGTGGATTCCAGACCCTGCGCCCGTGCGCGATGCCGCCGCTGAAGCGGCCAGCCGCGCGTTCCTCGCGCAGTGGGGGCCGGAGGTGCCGGCGGATGCCGCCGATGCCGGCCCGGCCGATTTCGATGCCCAGTTCGATGCGCTGATCGCCGCGCGCCCGGCGGTGGCCTCAACCATCATGGGCGTGTTCACCGCCGCGCAGGTACAGCGCCTGAAAGACACCGGCATCGCCTGGTTCGCGTGCGCCACTACCTTGGCCGAAGCGCTGGCGGCCGAAGCGGCCGGTGCGGACGCGGTGGTCGCGCAGGGCTTCGAGGCCGGTGGCCATCGGGGTGCGTTCGATCCGGCTGCCGCCGAACGCCAGCTGGTTGGCCTGTTCGCACTGGTGCCACGCCTGGCCGACCGCCTGCAGGTGCCGGTGATCGCAGCGGGCGGCATCGCGGACGGGCGTGGCATCGCTGCCGCGCTGATGCTCGGTGCCAGCGCGGTGCAGATCGGCACTGCTTTTCTGCGCACGCCCGAGTGCGCGATTGATCCGGCGTGGTCGCAGGCACTGGCGGCCGCCGAACCGGAAGACACCTGGCCGACGCGCGCCTTCAGCGGGCGGCTCGGTCGTGGTTTGGCCACGGCCTACGTGCGCGCTGCCGCCGGTCCGGCTGCGCCGTCGCCGCGCCCCTATCCGGTGCAGCGCGGCCTGACCGCGCCGATGCGCGCCCAGGCCAACCGCGAGCACCGGATTGATGCGATGCAGGCATGGGCGGGGCAATCGGCGTGGATGGCGCCGGACAAGCCGGCCGCCGACGTGCTGCAGGCGCTGTGGTCCGACGCGCGCGGGTTGCTGGGATGAGCGTGTACTGCAACGGCCACCGCGCCAGCGCCGATGAGTTGGCGGCCGCGCTGGTGAACTACGGTCATTTCACCTCGCTGCAGGTGCGTGGCGGTGCAGTGCAGGGACTCGACCTGCACCTGCGGCGGCTGCGCCAAGGCACCGAAGAACTGTTCGGCAGCCGCCTGGAGGGCACCCAGGTGCAGGCCTGGATGCAGGCGGCGCTGCAGGCCGAAGGCGTCAATGACGCATCGCTGCGGGTGACGGTGTTTTCCCGCGCGTTCGATTTCCGCCAACCGTTGCAGGCCCTGCCGGTGGATGTGCTGGTGACGGTGGCGCCACCGGCCTCCACGTCGGTCGTGCCGCGACGCGTTTGCAGCGTGCGTTACCAGCGTGAACTGCCACACCTGAAGCACGTGGGCACCTTCGCGCTGTTCCAGCACCGTCGTCAGGCGCTGCAGGCCGGTTTCGACGATGCGCTGTTCGTGGATGCGCAGGGGGAGGTCAGCGAAGGCACCACCTGGAACGTGGCGTTTGCGCGCGACGGCGAGGTGGTCTGGCCGCAGGCACCGGCACTTCGCGGCACCCATGAGCGGCTGCTGCAGGCGGGGTGGGGCGGCGAGCTGCAGCTGGCGCCGGTGCGGTTGGTTGATCTGGCGGGGTTTGATGCGGCCATTGCCTGCAATGCAGCAGGGGTGTGGCCGATCGGAAGGATCGATGGGGCGGTGCTGCCGGCGTCGGAGGCGTTGTGCCAACGGGCAAAGGCGGTGTTGATGCAGGTGCCTTGGGATTCCGTGGCGGTTTGAGACCGCTTGGGCCGGCCAGCGGCCGGCGCTACCGGCATTCCGGCATTCCGGCAGATCGGCAGATCGGCAGATCGGCAGATCGGCAGGCGGCAGGCGGCAGGCGGCAGGCGGCAGGCGGCAGGCGGCAGGCGGCAGGGCGTCCCTCGGTAGCGCCGGCCGTTGGCCGGCCCGGGCGATGCCCGCGACCACGTCAACGCGGGCCAAGCAGCCCATTCAGGTTCATCCACCCCGCTAGGCTTGGAATGGCCCGGCCCCGCCGCTATAATCGCCGGCTTACCGCGCCATCCTGGCGACTGGGCAATAGAGGAAGCAACACCATGGTCAAGATTCGACTGACCCGCGGCGGCGCCAAGAAGCGTCCGTTCTACCACATCATCGTGACCGACTCGCGCAGCGCGCGCGACGGCCGCAACATCGAGCGCGTGGGTTACTACAACCCGGTTGCCCAGGGCGCCGAAGCCCGCATCGTGCTGGATATCCCGAAGGTCGACGCATGGGTTGCCAACGGCGCCCAGCTGACCGACAAGGTTCGCAACCTGTACAAGGAAGCGACCAAGGCCCAGGCCTCCGCGGCCTGATCCTGAAGGGCCGCGCCTGGCGCGGCCCGTCGGCATATACAGATGAAAGATACCGAGCGCCGCATCCTGCTGGGCAGGATTGTCGGCGCTTTTGGTGTGCGAGGCGAGATCAAGCTCGAGTCCTGGACCGAGCCGCGTACCGCCATCTTCAACTATCAGCCCTGGATCCTGCGCACACCCGCCGGCCAGGAGAGCACCCTCACCGGCGCGCGCGGACGTCAGTCCGGCAAGCACCTGGTAGCGGTGTTTCCCGATGTCACCGACCGCGATGTGGTCGAGTCGATGTACGGGACCGAAGTCCATGTAGCACGCAGCGCGCTGCCGCCGCCGAAGGCCGACGAGTATTACTGGGTCGACCTGGAAGGGTTGCAGGTGCGTACCGTTGATGGCGTCGAACTGGGGCGGGTTTCGCACCTGTTCTCGACCGGCTCCAACGACGTGGTGGTGGTGCAGGGCGACCGCGAGCGGATGATCCCGTTCGTGCAGCCGGACTTCGTGAAGTCGGTGGATTTCGAGGCCAACCTGGTCATCGTCGATTGGGACCCGGAGTTCTGACCGGTGCGCATTGACGTCATCACCTTGTTCCCGGAATTCATGGCGCAGTCGGCCGCGCTGGGCGTGGTCGGTCGTGCGGCCGAACGCGGCCTGCTCGACCTGCATGGCTGGAACCCGCGCGACTACGCCGAGGGCAACTATCGCCGGGTGGACGACCGTCCATTCGGCGGTGGCCCCGGCATGGTGATGCTGATCGAACCGCTGCGTGCCTGCCTGGCGGCGGCCAAGGCGGCCGATCCGGCCCCGGCACCGGTGATCTACCTCAGCCCGCAGGGGCGGCCACTGACCCAGGCCAAGGTCCGGGAACTGGCCGTACTGCCGCGCATGATCCTGCTATGCGGGCGCTATGAAGGCGTGGACGAGCGCTTCCTGGCAGCCGAAGTCACCGAGGAAATATCGATTGGCGATTACGTCCTGTCCGGCGGTGAGCTGGGTGCGGCGGTGATCGTTGATGCGGTCACCCGGCTGCAGGAAGGCGCCTTGAATGACGCTGAATCGGCCGCCCAGGACAGTTTCGAGGGCCCGCAGGGGCTGCTGGACTGCCCGCATTTCAGCCAGCCGGCGCAACATGAATGGGGCGATGTCCCAGACGTGCTGCGCTCGGGCAACCACGCGGCCATCGCCCGCTGGCGCCGCCAGCAGTCGCTGCTGCGGACCTGGCTGCGTCGCCCGGACCTGTTGGACGAGGCCAGCCTGTCCAAGGCAGACCGGATTCTGCTGGACCAGGCCAGGTCTGAACTCCTGTAACGCCGGCCGTGGCCGGCCCACGGATCGCCTGGGCCGGCCAACGGCCGGCGCTACCGGGGTGGTATCCGTCCCGAAGAATGGTTAGAATTGCCGATTCCCATCGGGCCTTTCACGCCTGACGGTGGAAACCCTACAAAAAACGTGCAGCACAGTCCGGTGACTGCATGAGCCTACGTTGTCGAAACGACACGCCCACCCGAACGAACACAATCGGTGCACCCATGAGCAAGCTGAACAAATCCATCCTCTCGGACTTCGAATCCGCCCAGATCACCCGCGAGCTGCCGAAGTTCAGCCAGGGCGACACCATTGTCGTGAACGTGAAGGTGAAGGAAGGCAACCGTGAGCGCGTCCAGGCGTACGAAGGCGTCGTGATCGGCACCAAGAACGCCGGCCTGAACTCCGCGTTCACCGTCCGCAAGATCTCGCACGGCTACGGCGTCGAGCGCGTCTTCCAGACCCACAGCGCCATCATCGACTCGGTCGAAGTGAAGCGTCGTGGCAAGGTCCGCGCCGGCAAGCTGTACTACCTGCGTGGCCTGGAAGGCAAGGCTGCCCGCATCAAGGAAGATCTGGCTGCCGCTGCGCAGGCCAAGGTTGCCCGCCTGGCTGCCAAGGCTGCCCAGTAATTCCGGCGTGGTGTACCGACCAGCGGTCGGTACCTGCCCAGCAAACGGCCACCTTCGGGTGGCCGTTTGCGTTTTGGGCGTGGGTCATGAGCGCCTGATCTGTGGCTTCGGCCCGCTCTAAACGTCGGAACCATGGCGGCAACCGTTGCCGCGTTGGTTTCGGATGCTTGGGCCGCGCTGCGCGCGGTGTCCGGCCAACGTTATGCCCGCCGTCCTGGCGGGCACCCTTCGGGCCGTCGCTGCGCGACGTTGAGAACGGCTCCTGCCGTTCTCTTCGGGGCTACGAATTGTTACGGGCCCATTGGGATCGGGATCAATCGACCAACGGGATTTCCGCAGGCCCATTGGGATCGGGATCAATCGATCACGGTAGCGCCGGCCGTTGGCCGGCCATCGTTGGGGTCGGGGCGCGGGTCCGGGTCGGCGACCGGGGATGGCGGCGATGCGGGAATCTCCGCCGGCGCCGCCATTTCCTCGCGGTGGCTCGGCAACATCCGCGCCTTGCGCCAGCCGCCCCAGCGGTAATACGCCAGCGACAGGATCATGGCGCAGAACGAGCTGACCGGGAAGCTCCACCACACCGCATCGGCGCCCAGGCGATCCTGCAGCAGCTCGGCGAACGGCACGCGGATGCCCCACAACGACACCGCCAGGATCAGCAGCGGCGGTATCACCGCGCCGGTGGAGCGCACCACGCCGGATATCACGAAGTTCACGCCGAAGAACAGGAACGACCACACCGCGATGTGGTTGAGGTGGCGCGCCACGTCCAGCGCTTCGCTGCCGCTGGGCAGGAACAACGCCAACGTGTAGCGGTCAAGCAGGATCAACGGCAGAATCAGCACGCCGGTAAGCAGGAAGTTGTACAGCACGCCGCTGCGCGCGGTGCCCCGCACGCGCGACCAGTTGCCCGCGCCCACGTTCTGCGCGGCCATCGAAGAACATGCCGCACCGATCGCCATCGCCGGCATCTGCACGTACGTCCACAACTGCAGCGAAGCGCCATAAGCGGCAGCGGTATCGGTGCCATAGCTGTTGACCATGGTCATCATCATGATCATCGACAGCGAGATCAGCACCATCTGCAGGCCCATCGGCACGCCCTTGACCACCAGCGCGCGCAGGATCTCCGTGTCGATCTTGAACAGCGCCATGTCCTTGCGCCCCAGCCACAACACATGGCGCTTGTTGCGCATGTACCAGAGCAGGCCGATCAGGGCCAGCGTCTGCGCAATCAGCGTGGCCCACGCCGCGCCGGCGATGCCCAGCTGCGGGAACGGCCCGATACCGAAGATCAGCAGCGGATTGAAGCCGATATCCAGCACCACCGACAGCAGCAGGAAGCGGAACGGCGTGCGTGAATCGCCTACCCCGCGCAGCGCCGAACTGAGGAAGGCAAACGCGTACAGCGTGGGCATGGCCAGGAAGATGATGCGCAGGTAGGCCTCGGCCAGCGGCAACGATGCGGCCGGTGTGCCCATCGCGGCCAGCAGCGGATGCGACAGCCACCAGCCGGCGATGGCGATCACCACCGACAGCCCGATGAAGAAGGTGGCACTGGTGCCCATCACGCGCCGCGCCTGGGGGATATCGCGCGCGCCCATCGCCTGGCCGATCAGGATGGTGGCGGCCATGCCGATGCCGAACACCGAGCCGATCAGGAAGAACATGATGTTGTTGGCGTTCGCGGTGGCGGTCAGCGCCGCCTCGCCCAGGAAGCGGCCCACCCACACCGCATTCACCGAGCCGTTCAACGACTGGGCGATATTGCCCGCCAGGATCGGCAGGGCGAACAGGAACAGGTTGCGCCCGATCGGGCCGGTGGTCAGGTCAAGCGGCGCTTTGGCCATGTGCTCTGGAGATCAGGTCCGGGGAGGGGCACACTAGCATCACCCCCGTCACTGGGACATCGCGATGCCCAATTCCGCGTCCGTAACACCGGTAGCGCCGGCCGTTGGCCGGCCCTCCGCCAACGCTGCTGACTCGTTCATGCCCGCACTCGCAGCGCTCTTGATTGCGGCAACGCTGCCCGCATGTTCGAGTACAGACGACCGCCTGCGCGACGCGCAGGTACGGCCGATGGACCGACCGGAATGCCAGGTTGGCAGCCAGCGCCGCGATCTGGATGCGGGGGTACCCGTACTGATCGGTGGTACCGGTTGCCGTGGCAACCCGTCGGCGCCGCAACCGCTGAACCGACGACCGGCTGAGCCGGGGAGCTGAACCACCCGCATGACTGAAGCACAACCGTTGGTCGCCGCCGCCGTGCGGCTGGACGTGTGGCTGTGGGCCGCACGCTTTTTCAAGACCCGCAGCCTGGCCAGGCAGGCCGTGGAGACGGGCAAGGTGGACGTAGCCGGGCAGCGGCCGAAATCCTCGCGCGCGGTGCGCGTGGGCGAACAGCTGCAGATCAGCCGTGGTGATGAGGTGTACGAGGTGCAGGTGCGTGGGCTGAGCGACCTGCGTGGTCCGGCGCCAGTGGCGCAGCAGCTGTACGAGGAAAGCGAAGCCTCGCGCGCGAAGCGTGCGGAGCAGCGTGCGCAGCGCGCCGCCATGAAGAACGGGTACCTGCCGCCGGAACACCGGCCCGACAAGCGGGCGCGGCGGTTGATCAAGGCGTTGGGCGATCTCGACGCAATGTAATGCGTAGAAGAGACGTCACCCGGTAGCGCCGGCCGTTGGCCGGCCCAGGCGGTCCCAAGGCCGGCCAACGGCCGGCGCTACCGAGCCAAATCCCCTCGGGTAGCGCACGACCGTTGGTCGTGCGCCCGGAGAACCGGCCTCACCGATGCAGGTCGTACCGGTCCAGCTCCATCACCCGCGCCCAGGCGGCGACGAAGTCCTGCACGAACTTCTTCTCGCCATCGGCGCTGGCATACACCTCGGCCACCGCACGCAGCACCGAATTCGAGCCGAACACCAGGTCGGCACGGCTGCCGGTCCAGCGCTTGCCACCACCGTTGCGGTCACTGCCTTCATAGCCATCGCCGCTGGCCTTCCATTGCGTGCGCATGTCCAGCAGGTTCACGAAGAAGTCGTTGCTGAGCGTGCCCGGGCGTTCGGTCAGCACGCCCTGCGTGTTGCCGTCCACGTTCGCACCCAGCACGCGCAGGCCGCCCACCAGGGCAGTCAACTCCGGCCCGGTCAGGGTCAGCAGCTGCGCCTTGTCGATCAGCAGCGCTTCGGCCGGCACGCTGTAGCGGCCCTTCACGTAGTTTCGGAAGCCATCGGCATACGGCTCCAGCACCGCAAACGATTCCACGTCGGTCTGTTCCTGGCTGGCATCGGTGCGGCCCGCGTTGAACGGCACGCTGACATCGTGGCCGCCGGCCTTGGCCGCCTGCTCCACGCCGACATTGCCGGCCAACACGATCAGATCGGCCAGCGATACCTGTGCGCCGCCATCGCCCTTGAAGCCGCCCTGGATCTTTTCCAGCGCTGCCAGCACCTTGGCCAGCTGCCTGGGCTGGTTCACCGCCCAGTCCTTCTGCGGGGCCAGACGGATGCGTGCGCCGTTGGCGCCACCGCGCTTGTCCGAACCGCGGAAGGTGGAGGCCGACGCCCATGCGGTGGACACCAGTTCAGCCACGCTCAACCCGGCTGCGGCGATCTGCTGCTTGAGCGCGGTTACGTCGTTACTGCTGATCTGCACCTTCGGCGCTTCCGGCACCGGGTCCTGCCAGATGAAGGTTTCGGCTGGCACTTCCGGGCCGAGGTAGCGGGCACGCGGGCCCATGTCGCGGTGGGTCAACTTGAACCACGCACGCGCAAAGGCATCGGCGAACGCCTGCGGGTTTTCCAGGAAGCGTCGCGAGATCTTCTCGTAGGCCGGATCCAGGCGCAGCGACAGATCGGTGGTGAGCATGGTCGGGCGGTGCTTCTTCGACGGGTCGTGCGCGTCGGGAATCACGGCCTCGGCATTCTCGGCCACCCACTGGTGCGCACCGGCCGGGCTCTTGGTCAGTTCCCATTCGTTGCCGAACAGGATCTGGAAGAAGTCGTGGCTCCACTGCGCCGGGGTGCGCGTCCAGGTTACTTCCAGGCCGCTGGTGATGGTGTCGCCGCCCTTGCCGCTGCGGAACTTGTTGGCCCAGCCCAGGCCCTGGTGCTCGAGACCGGCCGCTTCGGGTTCCACGTCCACGTTGTCGGCCGGGCCGGCGCCGTGGGTCTTGCCGAAGCTGTGGCCACCGGCGATCAGCGCCACGGTTTCCTCGTCATCCATGGCCATGCGGCCGAAGGTGTCGCGGATGTCGATGGCGGCCTTGACCGGGTCCGGGTTGCCATCCGGGCCTTCAGGGTTCACATAGATCAGGCCCATCTGCACGGCGGCCAGCGGGTTTTCCAGGTTGCGCGAGTGGATGTCACCGTCGGCGTCATCATCGGACACCAGCACGCCATGGTTTTCGACCACACCTTCCGAGCCGTGCGCGTAACGCACATCGCCGCCCAGCCAGGTGGTTTCGCGGCCCCAGTACACGTCCTGGTCCGGTTCCCAGGTATCGGGCCGGCCGCCGGCAAAGCCGAGCGTCTTGAAGCCCATCGATTCCAGCGCGACGTTGCCGGTGAGGATCAGCAGGTCGGCCCAGGAAATGGCCTGGCCGTACTTCTGCTTGATCGGCCACAGCAGGCGGCGCGCCTTGTCCAGGCTGACATTGTCCGGCCAGCTGTTGAGCGGGGCGAAGCGTTGCTGGCCACGGCCACCGCCGCCGCGCCCGTCACCGATGCGGTAGGTGCCGGCGCTGTGCCAGGCCATGCGGATGAACAGGCCGCCGTAGTGGCCGAAGTCGGCCGGCCACCAGTCCTGCGAATCGGTCATCAGCGCGGTGAGGTCGGCCTTGAGCGCGGCGTAGTCGAGCTTGGCGAACGCCTTCGCATAATCGAAGTCGGCGGCAAGCGGGTGCGAACGCGAGGAGTGCTGGTTGAGCAGGTCCACGCGGAGCTGGTTGGGCCACCAGTCGCGGTTGGTCGTGGCATCGCCGACAAGGGCGTGGTTGAACGGGCACTTCGCTTCGCTTTTCATGGGTCGGTTACCTGTGGACTGGCGAATGTGGGATTGGCCTCGCGGTGCATGCAAGGGCAGCCCATCTACCCTATGCACGGCGTTGCAATTGGTAAATTTGAATGAATCTACTGAATTGATAGGTCAGGGCTATCGCCGGATCGCCGGCGCTGGTCGCCCGGCGATCCAGTGGCAGGGTCTTACCGGTTGAGCATCTTGAATACGTCGCCGACACCGAATTGACCGTCGCCGTCCTGGTCGAATGCGTTGAGCAGGCTTCCAATGCCCCCCGCCGCGGCCGGCGGTGCCTCGGCGCCGAGTGCCTGGCCGAGATCGTTGGCGTTGCCCTGCTGGGCAAATCGCTGGGCCAGGAACGACATGACAATGGGCGCCAGGATCGCCAGCAGCTGGCCGGCGCGGCCGCTGTCCAGCCCCGTCTTGTTGCCCAGCACCTGGGCGGCCTGGTCAGTCTGCCCGCCGAAAACATGGCCGAGAATGCCAGCGCCGTTGGTGGCCGTGCCCCCGCCACCGCCCCCGAGTACGGCGCCCAGGATGCCGCCGAGGTCGAAACCGCCGCCGCCCCCGCCGCCTAGATGATCTTTCTGGAGTGCGTTGAGCAGCGACTGCGCGCCCTGCGGCTGGCTGGCGTTGCTGCCCAGCGCGCCCATCAACAAAGGCAACGCGGCGCTGACCGCCTGGGTGGCCTGGTTCTGGTCGAGACCGAGCTGCTGGGAGACCTGCTGGACGCCGGGGCCCTGCAGCTGCGACAAAAGGGATGCAGTGAGCGAGTTCGTATTCACGATCGACTCCTTCGACCCGGGATGGGACCGGCGGAGCATAACGCTGCGTATACGAAGGGAATGCGAAGGCTTCACGGACCGGTAGCGCCGGCCGTTGGCCGGCCCCCGGACCGCCTGGGCCGGCCAACGGCCGGCGCTACCGCTACACCAGCGCCTTCAACCGGTACAGCGCCTCCAGCGCCTGTTTCGGGGTCAGCTCATCCGGATCGATTGCGGCCAGCGCCTCCTGCGCCTTGCTCGAGGGGGCAGTGAACAGCCCGAACTGCTGCGGCGCATCCAGCGCCTGCGGTGCCATGGTGGCGGCCACCGTCTCGCCGCCACGCTGCTCCAGCTCGGCCAGCCGCCGCCGGGCCTGGGCCACGGTGGCCCGGGGCAGGCCAGCCAGCGCCGCCACCTGCAGGCCGAAGCTGCGGTTGGCCGGGCCGTCCTTCACCGCGTGCATGAACACCAGCGCCTCGCCATGCTCCACCGCGTCCAGATGCACGTTGGCGATCCCGCTGGCGCCGCCCTCGTGCTGTTCGTCGGCCAGCGCGGTCAGCTCGAAGTAGTGGGTGGCAAACAGCGTGTAGCAGCGGTTTTCGTAGGCCAGGTGGCGCGCCACCGCGTCGGCCAGTGCCAACCCGTCGTAGGTGGAAGTGCCACGGCCGATCTCGTCCATCAACACCAGCGACTGCGCCGTGGCGTGATGCAGGATGTAGCTGGTCTCGCTCATCTCGACCATGAAGGTCGACTGCCCGCGCGCCAGGTCATCGCCGGCGCCGATGCGGGTCAGGATGCGGTCGATCGGGCCGATCACCGCGCGGCTGGCCGGCACGAAGCTGCCGATGTGGGCCAACAGCACGATCAGCGCGTTCTGGCGCATGTAGGTGGACTTGCCGCCCATGTTCGGGCCGGTGATGACCAGCATGCGGCGGTCGGCGTGCAGGTCCAGGTCGTTGGGTTCGAACGGCTGGTCGCGCACTGCCTCCACCACCGGGTGGCGGCCGCGCTCGATGCGCAGGCACGGTGCGGTGTCCAGCTCCGGGCGCGCCCAGTCCAGCGCCTGCGCGCGTTCGGCGAAGCCGGCCAGCACGTCCAGCTCGCTGAGCGCGGCGGCACACTGCTTGAGCGGTTCCAGTTCGCCCGCCAGCGTGTCGAGCAGCTGCTCGTACAGCAGCTTCTCGCGCGACAGCGAGCGTTCGCGCGCCGACAGCACCTTGTCCTCGAACGACTTCAGCTCTTCGGTGATGTAACGCTCTGCATTGGTCAGGGTCTGGCGGCGGGTGTAATGCACCGGTGCCTTGTCGCTCTGACCCTTGCTGATTTCGATGTAGTAGCCATGCACGCGGTTGTAGCCGACTTTGAGCGTGGCGATGCCGCTGCTGGCGCGCTCGCGCTGTTCCAGGTCGATCAGGAACTGGTCGGCGTGGGTGGAGAGGCGGCGCAGCTCGTCCAGCTCGGCGTCGTAGCCTTCAGCGATCACACCGCCGTCGCTGAGCTTCATCGGCGGGGCAGGGGCAATGGCCGAGGCCAGCAGGTGCGCGCATTCGTCATGCGAGCCCAGTGCCTCGCGCAGTGCGACCAGACGCGGGGAATCCAGCGGTGCCAGCACCGCGCGCACGTCCGGCAGCAGGCCCAGGCCATCGCGCAGCGTGGAGAAGTCGCGCGGGCGCGCCGAGCGCAGCGCCACGCGGGTGAGGATGCGTTCGAGGTCGCCCAGCGCACGGAAGGCATCGCGCACGTCGCTGTCTGCACCACGGTCGATCAGCGTGGCCACCGCATCATGGCGCTGCACCAGCACCTCGCGCAGGCGCAGCGGACGGTGCAGCCAACGGCGCAGCAGGCGCCCCCCCATCGGGGTGACGGTGGTGTCGAGCACGCCCAGCAGGGTGTTGCGGGTATCGCCGTCCACGCGCGTATCCAGTTCGAGATGACGGCGGGTGGCCGCGTTCATCGCGATCGCCTCGCTCGCCGTTTCCGTGGAAATGGAGGTCAGGTGCGGCAGGCGTTGTTTCTGGGTTTCTTCGACATACCCGAGCAACGCGCCAGCAGCGGCGGTGGCGCGCGGCTTGTCGTCGATGCCGAAGCCGGTCAGGTCATGCAGCTTGAAGAAGGCCAGCAGCTGGCGGCGACCGCTGTCGGCGTCGAACAGCCACGGCGCGCGGCGGCGGATGCCGGTGCGGTGCTTGAGGAAGTCGGGCCAGTTCTCTTCATCCGGCACCAGCAGCTCGGCCGGCTCCAGGCGGGCCAGTTCGGCTTCCAGCGCGTCGTCGGAATCGACCTCGTTGACCAGGAAGCGGCCGCCGGCCAAGTCGGCCCAGGCCAGGCCGTAGCCATTCTTGCCGCGCGACAGCGCCATCAGCAGGGTATCGCGGCGCTCGTCCAGCAGGGCCTCGTCGGTGACGGTGCCGGGGGTGACAATGCGCACCACCTTGCGCTCGACCAGACCCTTGGCCAGCGCCGGGTCGCCGATCTGCTCGCAGATGGCCACCGATTCGCCCAGTGCCACCAGCCGTGCCAGGTAGCCCTCGTAGGCATGCACGGGCACCCCGGCCATCGGGATCGGCGCGCCACCGGAGCTGCCGCGCTGGGTCAGGGTGATGTCCAGCAGCCGCGCGGCCTTGCGGGCGTCGTCGTAGAACAGCTCGTAGAAGTCGCCCATCCGGAAGAACAGCAGCAGGTCCGGGTAATCGGACTTGGCGGCGAAGAACTGCTTCATCAGCGGGGTGTGTTCGGCGGGCTTCTGGGTCACGCGGGGTCCATCGGGGCAGGCGGGTCCCTATATTGTAGAGCCACGCCCTGCGTGGCTGGGCCGTGTGTGTCGTCGCTTGCGACACGCATCTTTGTCGCGACCATCCCGTGCAGACCGGTCGAGCCCGATCACTGTGTGAACCCCATCCCAAGACGGGCCACCTGTGCTCATGCGCCGCGTGACAGCTACCTACACTTGGATCGGAGGCAAAAAAAAACCCGGGGCCCGTCACTCACGTAACGCGTGTGAGGAGGGGAGCTGATCCGGGTATGCGGCCTCACTATAGGAGAATCAGGCCAGATGTTCAAGAACCCCCACTGGGCGTCGTTGATCGATGCGGAGATGGCGCGTGGGATAGCCTCAGCGCTCTCCATGGCTCGGCTGGGCTCATATGGACTGTCAACAGGTCATTGCGTGGGAAGTGAGGCCTTCGATGATTGGGTGGGGGCTGTTGCTCGGCATGGTGCGAACATCGTGTTGTCGGAGGCGCTCTATCCCACGCTTCATATGATTGAAGTTGCATTGCGCAACAGGTTGCATGAGACCTTCTCCAATCATTTTGGAACAAGCGGATGGTTTGAGCAGGCTTGGCTCAGTCAAGGTCATGCGCTCATGGTCGAGCGGGCCAAGGACGACCTCATGAATCGAGGCAGGTCGCCGACCGTCGACAGGGTTGTCGCCGAACTGAACTTTGGCTTCTGGTGCGGCATGTTTCATTCTCGATACGAGGCAGCAGGACAGCCTTGGCCCAAGCTGTTGCGAGCTGTACTACCGCGCCTGCCAAAATCGTGGGCTACGCGGGCCAAGGTCAGTTCGCGCGTAGAGGCGGTACGTTGGTTACGCAACAGAGTTTTTCATCACGAGCCAATCCTTCATCTACAGGACATCCGTTCTAGACATCGAGCTATGACGGAGTTGCTGGGATGGCTATCCCCCGAGGCGAGGGCGCACGTTGAATCCATCTGTAGATTCAACGCCGTTCACGATGACCGTCTGTGCGCGAACGAGATCAGTTGCACACCAGCGTGATCTGCGCATGGGCCGCAAAGATATCCATGACAACCTGGAAGAAAGTCGGACCTTTTCCAGCGTCCAGCGCCTGCAACTGACCCGCGATGAGCGGTCGGTTGAACCTTTCGTTTCCATCCAGCTTGGCCTGCAGCCAGGCTCGGGTGGTCTCCACGCCGAGCGCGTTGCGGCTGTACTCGATGTCCCTCCAGATCAACGTCGCCCCTGCGTGCCCGGCCAGCACCCCGTAGCCGCCGTAGAGCATGTCATTCAGCGCATCCAGGCTGTGCCCGAGCTGCCAGTCCGCGTCGGCCATGAAGAGCCGGTTGATCTCCGCGTAGAAGCTGGGGATGTAACGTACGGCGCCGCCCTCAAGAACCAGCACCAGTGGATCCTGTTTCGTCATTCGGTCCTGCCCGTCGTGGTGGGGTGTCACGCATGTATATGGGAATTGCCAACGGTTATTTAAATGCGGCGATGCGACATGAAAGAGTGGGCTTCTATTCACGAACAACTCCGGAGGCCGTTCGCCCATGTCCATCGCACGCTGCACGACGCCGTTCAAGGTAATCGGCACCATCGCATTGTCCGCCATGCTGCTGCTGGCCCCGCTGGTTTCCTCGGCTGAGGATCAGGCCTCGCCGCTGCGCACCTACCTGGCCGCCAAGCGCGAAGCCATCCAGGCCCAGTCGGCCAAGCCCGGCACGGCCACCGCCATCCATGCCAAGGTCATCGCCGAAAGCCGCTCCGGTGTGCGCCGCCTGCGCATCGGGCCGACCGGCGAATTCCAGTACATCAGCGACAGCGGCCGCAACTACGCCGGCTACAACCTCGGCGCCGGCTCCTGGGATTCGCTGGTGGGCACGCTGGCCAGCTCAGTGGCTGACGAGTACATCGTGCAGGCGGCCGTGCAGGGTGTGCCGCTGGATGGCCTGGATGTGGTGTTCACCAGCATTCCCGAGCGCAAGAGCGACACCCTCGCTTACCCCAACAATCTCTCCTATGTGGCCTATATCGATTCGCCGGCCACCGATGCGCAGCTGCAGGCGCTCAAGCGCGCGGTGCATGAGAACTCCTCGGCCATCGACCTGGTCACCCGTCCGCAACAGGTCAGCCATGCCGATGTGGAGTACATCCACAGCGCGGCCGAGCGCGACCCGAAGTTGCCGCCGGGCCTGCGCGACTTCATCACCGAGGAGAAGCGCCCGGCGGTGCTGGCCAGGCAGGTGAAGCCGGGTGCGGGAAAGGCCAAGCCGGCCGAGCCGGAAACCCTGGTTGCCCGCGCCCACGTCGAGCCGCGTACCGGGCTGCGTCGGGTGTTCCTGGGCAAGGACGGTTACCACCAGCAGCTGCATGACAGCGCGCCGGGCCTGCTGGGCTATGGGCTGGCCCCGACGGTGGAAGAGCACCTGCTCGGCGTGACCGGTACCTGCCTGACCCACATCTTTGAAGTGCAGGCAGCGTCGCGCAACGTGCTGCTGGATTCGCTGGAGCTGACCGTGGATGGCCAGGTGAGCCCGCGCTTCGGCAGCAACGTGCGGTCGCCGGCGCGGTACAGCGACATCCGTTACAAGGTGCGGATTGAATCGCCGGCCTCGGAACAGGAGATCGATGCGTTGCGCCAGTCGGTCGAGGCGACCTGCCCGCTGTACAACCTGGTGAAGGACGAACAAAAGCTGGAAGGCAGCATCGTGCGAGGCGCATATGCGGAAGCCACGCGCTAAGCGCAGTCATCTGGCGCTTGCCCTGTGCACGCTGCTTGCGCCAACCGGGGCTGCGGAGGCCGCCGAGCCCGCAGAGGCGGCTGAAGAAGCCGCTGCGACGGGATCGCAGACGCCCGGCTCCAACGCGCGCACGCTGGACAAGGTCTCGGTGCTCGGCTCGCAGATCGCCGGTGGCGGCGCGCAGGCGGCACTGCCGGTGGTTGCCGTGGACAGGGAGCAGATCGATGCCACCCTTGCCACCAACGGCAACGAATTGTTCCGCAGCCTGCCGCAGTTCGGTGATGTTGCCGTCACTGAAAAGGGCACGACCAACGCAGGCCGGAACTCGAACGTGGCGCGCGGTGACGTCGGTTCCATCAACCTGCGCAACCTGGGTTCCAAGTACACGCTGCTTCTGGTCAATGGCCGCCGCACCGTGCAGCACCCGATCAGCAACAGCGGCGACGACACGACCTACAACGCCAATGCCATTCCGGTCTTCGGTCTGGAGCGGGTCAACCTGCTGCTGGACGGCGCGGCGTCCATCTATGGATCCGATGCCGTCGCGGGTGTGGTCGACCTGGTGATGCCGAGCAACCTGGCAGATGGCGGCGGTGTTCGCCTGAACTACGGCAAGGTGGCCGATGGGCACCGCGAAGAGGTATCGCTGGACGGGTACTTCGGCAGCGATTTCAGCGAAGGGCGCGGCAACCTCTCGGTGCTCTATGGCTTCTCCAGGCGGACCTCGCAGCTCAATTCCGATGCCTGGTTCACCGCCACCGATGGCCGCCGTCCGCTGGGCGATGGCACCAGCGTGCCGGACCCGAACGGGACCTCGGGGTTCAGCACGAGAACGCCGTGGGGTCATTTCGAAACCTATGCCGGCGACAGGCGCACCGGCAGCTGGCACGTCGATCCGGCCACGGGTGCGCTGACCTCCGGCGCGGTGCCGACGCGCTATCACTACGATTCGGCTGCCGAGCCGGGCATCACCTCGGCACCGTCCATCCGAAAGGGCAACGTGTTTGCCACGGGACGCTTCGACGTCAACGACAACCTGCAGCTGTTCGGGGAGCTGGGCTACTACCGTGCCACCTCCGAATCCTGGGTGAGCAGCGAGTCGGGTTTCGGTGGTGACGGCTTCCTGCTGCATATCCGCCCAGATGCCTATTGGGTTCCGGAAGCGCTGCGCGGTGCCGACGCTATCCGGCTGCTCAATTACCAGTTCGCCGATTCGGGGATCCGCCGGGTGAAGGTGGACAACGATCAGTCGCGGGTGCTGCTGGGCCTGCGGGGCTGGACCGAAGGCGGCTGGAACTGGGAAACCGCGCTGCTGTACTCACGCGCGCGCAGCACCGATACGCAGCAGGGCGGGCTGACCGATGCCTTCATCGAAGCGGTAAACCGCACCGACGCCAGTACCTACAACCCGTTCAGCGGCGGCGACCCCGCCAGCATCCGGGTGGGGGATGCCACGCCTTACGACACCTCGTCATTCATCGGCGAGGCTACACGCGAAGGCACCACGGAACTGGCGCTGTGGGACTTCAAGGTGAACCGCTCCGACCTGCTGAGCTGGTACGCCGGCGACATCGGCATGGCAGCGGGGGTGGAGTACCGCTATGAAAGCCGCCGGGATGACCGCGACGAGAACATCGATGGCAGCAACCCTTATACCGACTGGTATACCGGCACGGTCGCGGCCAGCAACTTCTTCACCCATAGCCCGCGGCCGGATGTCCGCGGCAGCCGCAACGTCAAATCGGCGCTGATCGAATTCGCTGTGCCACTGGTGTCTCCGGCGCAGGGCATCCCGCTGGTGCAGTCGCTGGATCTGCAGATTGCGGGCCGCTGGGAGGACTACAGCGATGCCGGCAAGGTAGGCAAGCCGAAACTGGCGGCGGCCTGGAAGGTGAGTGACAGCCTGCTGTTGCGCGGCTCGGTGAGCGGCGGCTTCCGTGCACCGGGACTGGAGCTGGTGAACTCGCCGCCGACCTATGGGTTTGGCTTCAACAACGACGCGATCCGCTGCCATGCGTTGATCACCAAGGGCGCGCAGCCCGATTACAGCGCCTGCT
This sequence comes from Stenotrophomonas sp. AB1(2024), assembly GCF_037482345.1. Lineage (NCBI taxonomy): Bacteria > Pseudomonadati > Pseudomonadota > Gammaproteobacteria > Lysobacterales > Lysobacteraceae > Stenotrophomonas > Stenotrophomonas sp. AB1(2024). Next base: position 783,470 of record NZ_JBBHKO020000001.1, on the reverse strand, counting down.
TGAATGCGTTCAGCAACGGCTCGCCGGTCAAGCCGTCCGTGAGCGGCGTCACCTCGTACGGCGACGACGTCAAGCCTGAAACCACCCGGCAATCGTCGTGGGGTGTGGTGTTCGAGCCGCAGTTCCTGCCCGACCGTTTGGGGTCGATCAGCCTGAGCGTGGATGCGTGGCGCGTGCAGGTGGAGAATCCCATCAGCACCATGGGCGAGGAACTGCTGTATGACGCCTACCTGCGCGTGGTGGAAGGCAGCAGCAACCCGAACGTGGTGCGGGCGGCGGTGACGGCGGAGGATATCGCGCTGTTCGAAGGTTCCGGGTTGGCACCGGCTGGCGTGGTGACGCACGTCTACAACCGCTATCAGAATCGCCGGCCGCTGACCGCGTCGGGCGTGGACTACAACTTCGGCTGGCGCCTGCCGGACACGGCGTGGGGCAATTTCTCGTTGCTGATCAGTGCCAGCCAGCTCAAGGAATACACCCAGCAGAAGCCTGCCGAGGTGCAGCAGGTGGCCGCGGCCATCGCCAGCGGGCAGCTGAACATCCTCGTGCCCGACCTGGGGGCGGCCAATGAGGTGGGCATCAACGGCGCGAAGCCGGAATGGCGGGCCAGTGCCACCTTGATCTGGAACCTGCAGGACTGGACGGTGCGGCTGCGCGACGATTACATCGGCAGCGTGACGGCCGGCGCTTACGCCGACCGCACGCCGTTCGTGGTCGGCTCCACGCAACGCTGGGCGCTGTCGGTAAAGAAGGAGTTCACCCGCGGGCGGCTGAGTGGAACCGCAGTGGAAGTGGGCGCGCGAAACCTGTTCGACAAAGAGCCACCGCTGAGCGCCACCGGCAACTACCTGAGCGCACTTCACGAATCCTATGGACGCTACCTCCACCTCGGTATTTCGAAGAACTGGTGAACATCATGAAGACGCATGCAGTCGTTTCGCTGTTCGTGGTCACCCTGCTCGCGACCGCGTGCAGTCCGCAGGACCGGGCCACAGGGGTGTCCTCCGCATCCGCGGCCGCAGCCGCGGCGCTGGATTTCCAGGACCAACACACGCGGTGGGTACGTCAACGCAGCGCGGACCTGAGCAAGCCGGATGGCTGGACCAGCCTGATCGGGCTGCACTGGATCGAAGCAGGCAAGCGCAGTGTGGGTGGGGGCGCGGACAATGCGATCCGCCTGTCCATCGCGCCGGATCGACTGGGCGAGGTGGAGCAGCGCGCCGATGGCCTGTACTTCCAAGTCGCTGCGGGCGTGCCCATCACGGCCGACGGCAAGCCGGTACAGGGTGAAGTACGCCTGGAGCCAGAGGGGGCGGGCGGTGGAACGAAGTTGGCCTATGACCAGGGCAAGGGCCAGATCACCGCGATCAAGCGCGGTCAGCGCCTGGCCTTGCGGGTGCGCCATGCGGATGCGCCGGCACGCCGGGATTTCGCGGGCCTGACGTTCTTCCCCGCCGATGAGAACTGGCGCGTGCAGGCGCGGTTCGTTCCGCACCCGGCGGGCAGGACACTCCCCATCGTGAGCGTGATCGGCGAGATCGCCGACAATCCCAATCCGGGCTATGTGGTATTCGAGAAGGAAGGGCGTGAGTGGCGGTTGGAAGCCCTGGGCGACCCGGCCAAAGGCTTGAACCTGATGTTCCAGGACCAGAGCACCGGCCGGCTGACCTATGGGGTGGGGCGCTACCTGCGCACCGATCCGGTCGCGGCGGACGGTACGGTGATCGTGGACTTCAACCGCGCGCACAACCCGCCCTGCGCGTACACGGACTTCGCCACCTGCCCGCTGCCGCCGCCGGAGAATCGGCTGGTCCAGCAGGACGCCAACGGTCAGCGCACGCGGCTGGCGGTGCTTGCCGGGGAGAAGAAATATGCGGTGGCCAACCACTGATCGACTTGCCGGATCCGCTCCTGTTGCTCCCGGCTGAACAGAACGTGTGGCCTTGACGTGACATCGACGGCTTTTCACAGGGGGTTCCCAGCGCCGCGCTGACACTGGCATACGTCCTGAAGCGAGGAGCCAACCATGAATCTCTCTACCCGAAACGTGCTGTGTGCAGCCGCCCTGATGGCATCGGTGTTCAGCGCCAGCGCCCAGACCTACGGGCCGAAGGACGAAGGGCGCCGCTTCAACGATGGCACCAAGGTGGTCTGCAAGAACGTCGAGGTGCAGCGCAACAGCAGGGACCCGAACCGCATCGCCGGTACAGCCACCGGTGCGGTGGTGGGTGGCCTGTTGGGCAACCAGGTGGGCGGCGGCAGCGGCAGGAAGATTGCCACCGTGGCGGGCGCGGTAGCCGGCGGCGCGGCGGGCCGCCAGATCCAGGGCAACCAGCAGAACAAGAACGGCGACCGCGTGGTCGAGCGTCAGTGCTATCGGCGCTGATGCGCAGCCGTTGAATGCACGGTAGGCGGATATCCCGCAATCGTCCGTGCACCGGTGATGATCATGCGCAGCATCTGCGCGGTCTGTTCGATCATCTCCGGGTCGCGCTCGGGCGGCTGGTCCAGCGCGGTACCGCCCATGGCGAACACCAGTCGCGTGATCGCCTTGGCCACCAGGTGCGGCTCATGCAGCACGGCGCCATTGTCGGCATGGGCCAACCGGATCAGGTCCACGCAAAGCTCTTCTTCGAAGTAGTTCAGTTCGCGCTCGACGGCCTGCTTGAACGCATCCGAGCCGGCGCTGCCTTCGCGCAGCAGCACGTGCAGCAGCCGGTCGTCAGCGCGCAGCTGCTCGAAAAACGTTTCCACCGACAGGCGAATGACGCTGCGGTCCGACGATGCCGCGCGCTGCCGTGACTCGCCGATGATGGTGCGCAGCGAGCGGCCGGCCAGGTCGATCAGGGCCACGGTCAGTTCGTCCATGTCGCGGAACTGCCGATAGAACGAGTTCGGGGCGATGCCGGCTTCGCGGGCGACCTCGCGCAGACTCAGGGTCGACACGCTGCGATGCGGGCCGATCAGGGTCAGGGCGGCGGCCAGCAGATCCTCACGTGAAATCGAGGCTTTACGGGCCGGCAGGGCGTCGTCGTGGACGGTCAGGTGAGAATCGGGCGGGGTCATCCAGAGGCCAGACGGTCAAGTCCCTGAATCATAGCCGGTCTGGGCAATATACAACTGTATACACACCTGTATGCTCGCCCGTATAGTGGCGGCATGAGCGCTCTCCCTCGTCCAGTCGCCCGCCGTTCGTTCCTCTCGCCCCGCCAGTGGGTGTCCGAGGAGCTTTTCGACTTCTGGGCTGGCCGGGTGCATCCGCTGTGGACCCTGCGCCGGGCGCGGGCGCGGCTGGTGTCCCGCCATGCCGCCAGCGCCGACTCGGTCACCCTGGTGCTGCGCCCGAACCGGCATTTCCGTGGCGTGGCCCCGGGCCAGCACGTGAACCTGGGGGTAGAGGTGGATGGCCGCCGGCTGTCGCGCAGTTACAGCCCGTCGGTGCTGGATGACGGCTGCCTGGCGATCACCGTGAAAACGGTCGCCGGGGGCAAGGTCAGCCAGCACCTGGCGCAGCACGCGCAGGTGGGCGAGGTATTCGAGCTGGGCCAGGCCTTTGGTGAGATGACCTTGCCGGCAATACCTGCCGCGCGCGTGCTGCTGCTGGCCGCTGGCAGCGGAATCACGCCGATGCGCGCGCTGGTGCGCCAGCTGGAGGTCGTCGGCATGCCGGTGCAGGTCGACCTGGTGTACTGGGCGCAGCAGCGCGGGACCGTGTGCTTCGCCGAGGAGCTGGCTGACATTGCCGCGCGCCACCCGGGCTTCCGCCTGCACCTGGCCCTGACCCGCGACCCGACCGCGCCTGCCGCGCGCGTGGGGAGCTACGATTTCAGCGTGCTGGGCGACCTGTCCAGCGCGCAGGTGATGGCATGCGGCCCGGGCGGTTTCGTCGAAACCGCGCACGCCCGCCTGCACGGGCAGGTGGCGTCGCTGCAGTCCGAAGCGTTCACGCCGCCGGTCCTGAGCGATGCCGAGACGGGCACGGTGCGGGTTGAACTGCGCCGCAGCGGTCGCACCCTGGAACTGCCGCGCGGCTCCTCGCTGCTGCAGGCGCTGGAAGACGAAGGGCTGCGCCCGGCCAGCGGCTGCCGCATGGGTATCTGCAATACCTGCGTATGCGGCAAGGCCAGTGGCGTGACCCGCCACACCCTGACCGGCGAATACGCGGCCGAACCGGCCACGCAAGTGAAGCTGTGCGTGAACAGCGCCAGCACCGACCTGATCCTGGAGCTTTGAGCATGCCTGCCGTGCAGAACCGTGTGTTGACCGCCGCCGAACTCGACGCGTTCGGCAACGAACTCGACGCCTTGCGTGCCCGCCACCTGGCGACGCTGGGCGACGCCGACGCGCGCTATATCCGCCGCGTGGTCGCGGGCGTGCGCTGGACCGGCGTGGCCGGGCGCGCGCTGCTGTTCCTGGGTGCGTTCGTGCACAGCGTGCTGATTCCGGCGTGGATCGCCGGCGTGGTGTTGCTGGCGCTGTCCAAGATCCTGGAGAACATGGAGCTGGCCCACAACGTCATCCACGGCCAGTACGACTGGATGGGCGACCCGCAGCTGCAGGGCAGTACCTACGAATGGGACATCGTCGGCACCGCCGACAACTGGCGCAAGACCCACAACTTCCGCCACCACACCTACACCAACGTGCGCGGGCTGGACGACGACATCGGCTATGGCCTGCTGCGGATCTTCCCCGAGCAGCGCTGGCGTCCGTTCTACCTGACCCAGCCGGTGGTGGCGGTGGTGTTCGCGTTGCTGTTCGAATGGGGCATCGCCATCCAGGACCTGCGCCTGGGCCGCTGGTTCGCCGGCAAGATCACCTTCCGCCAGCTGCTGGCGCAGGCGCGCCCGGTCGGGCACAAGATGGGCAAGCAGATGTTCAAGGACTACCTGCTGTTCCCGGCGCTGGCCGGCCCGTTCTTCCTGCCGGTGCTGCTGGGCAACGTGGTGGCCAACGTGATCCGCAACGTGTGGACCTACGTGGTGATCTTCTGCGGCCACTTCACCGCCGATGCGGAAACCTTCCCGAAGGAATGCGTGCGCGATGAAACCCGTGGCCACTGGTACCTGCGCCAGCTGCGCGGTTCGTCCAACATCGCCGGTGGCAGGGTGATGAACCTGATGACCGGCAACCTCAGCCACCAGATCGAGCACCACTTCTACCCGGACGTGCCGGCCAACCGCTACGCGGCCATCGCCGTGGAGGTGAAGGACATCTGCGCGCGCTATGGCCAGCACTACAACACCGGTTCGCTGCCCAGGCAGTTCGGCCAGGTGATGTGGCGGATCGTGCGCCACGCCTTCCCCAGCCGCCCGGCGCGGACAACGCCGCTGGTCACCGCCGAACAGGGCGCGTAAGGACATGCGCCTGGATTGACACGGATCAACCGCCTTCACAGGCGGGGTGGGTACCATCGCTGGAGCAGCGCAGGTCCCATCCCCCGAAGGAGTGTTGATATGGCTGTCGAGAAAAACGGCGCGCGCCGCGCGCCGGCGATCGAAAAAGAGCCCGATGCCACGGCCGGCTACTGGTCCAACCGACCCGAGAACACACTGCCGCCGCCCGATACCATGGGCGCCTACATGCGCAACCGCCCCGTGGCCCCGGAAGGAGTGGCCACGCGCAAGGCCTGGATCATCGGCACCGGCATCGCCGGGCTGGCCGCCGCCTTCTACCTGATCCGCGACGGCGGCATGCCGGCGGCCAACATCACCCTGATCGACAGCCTGGACATCGAAGGCGGTTCGCTCGATGGCGCCGGTAACCCCGAGCAGGGTTACCTGATCCGCGGCGGCCGTGAGATGAACTGGAACTACGACAACTTCTGGGACATGTTCCAGGACGTGCCGGCGCTGGAACTGCCCGAGGGCTACAGTGTGCTGGACGAGTACCGGGCGGTGAACGACGCCGACCCGAACTACTCCAAGGCCCGGCTGATGCACCAGCAGGGAAAGATCAAGGATTTTTCCAGTTTCGGGCTGAGCAGGCCGCAGCAGTGGGAGCTGGTCAGGCTGCTGCTCAAGCGCAAGGAAGACCTCGATGATGTGACCATCGAGGATTACTTCAGCGACGGCTTCCTGCAGAGCAATTTCTGGTTCTTCTGGCGCTCGATGTTCGCCTTCGAGAACTGGCAGAGCCTGTTGGAAATGAAGCTGTACATGCATCGTTTCCTGGATGCATTGGATGGCTTCAATGACATGTCCGCGCTGGTGTTCCCCAAGTACAACCAGTACGAGAGCTTCGTGAAGCCGCTGGTGAACATGCTGCGCGGGCAGGGCGTGCAGGTCACCTTCGGCACGCGCGTGGTCGACATGGAAATGCGCGTCGATGGCGGATCACGCACGGTCACCGGGCTGCGTTGCCGCGTGGGCGGCGAGGACACGCTGCTGCCGGTGGCCGAGGGTGACCTGGTGTTCGCGCTGACCGGCTCGATCACCGAAGGTACCGCCTACGGCGACCTGGATACGGCGCCGGTGCTGAAGCGCGGGCCGAGTACCCCGGGCGAAGACAGCGACTGGACGCTGTGGCGCAACCTGGCCGCGCAGTCACCGATCTTCGGCAAGCCGGAGAAGTTCTACAGCGATGTGGACGGCTCGATGTGGGAATCGGCCACGCTGACCTGCCGCCCGTCACCGCTGACCGACAAGATCCGCGAACTGTCGGTCAATGATCCCTATTCGGGGAAGACCGCCACCGGCGGGGTGATCACCTTCACCGACTCCAACTGGGTGCTGAGCTTCACCGTGAACCGCCAGCCGCACTTCATCGGCCAGCCCGGCGACGTGCTGGTGGTGTGGGTCTACGCGCTGCTGATGGACCAGGACGGCAACCACGTGGCCAAGCCGATGCCGGCCTGTACCGGGCGCGAGATCCTGGCCGAGCTGTGCTACCACCTGGGCATCGTCGACCAGATCGACGCGATTGCGGCCAACACCAAGGTGCGCACCGCGCTGATGCCGTACATCACCGCGCAGTTCATGCCACGTGCGGCCGGTGATCGCCCGCACGTGGTGCCCAAGGGCTGCACCAACCTGGGCCTGCTCGGGCAGTTCGTGGAAACCCGCAACGATGTGGTGTTCACCATGGAAAGCTCGGTGCGTACCGCGCGCGTGGCGGTGTACACGCTGCTGGGCCTGGCCAAGCAGGTGCCCGACCTGAGCCCGGTGCAGTACGACGTGCGCAACCTGATCCGGGCCGCACGTGCGCTCAACAACAACGAGCCGTTCCCCGGCGAGCGGCTGCTGCACCGGGTGCTGGACAAGACCTACTTCGCGCACATCCTGCCGCCGTTGCCAGACAACCAGCGCAATCTGGGCACCGTGCTGGAAGACGAAGCGTCCTGGCTGGTGGGCAAGGGCAGCAGTGCCCTGAAGGACCTGCACGGCCGGCTGGAAACGCTGCGCGAGAACTTGGCCAAGCGCGGTAAGTAAGCTCCTCGGCTGACCGGCCTGCGAAGGCCGGTCAGTCCTCCAGGCCCATCTTTCCTTCGGCCAGCGGCACCCGTGAGCCATCCAGCAGTCCACGGCTGACCACGCCGTCTTCGATGAACAGCAGTTCGCCGTTCTCGCCGTTCTTGATGCTGCTGTCGATGGCAATGATGCGCCCACCGTGGAAGCTGCTCACGTGCGGCATCGAGGTGTGCCCGACCACGATGCGCTTGAGATCGAGGTCCTTGAGCAGGGTATCGACCTGCTCGGTATCCATCTGTCCGTCAAAGTAACCACGGAACCAGATCGGACTGGTCTTGCCGTCGAACAGGCGCGCAGTATCCGGTGCGGCCTTGACCTGGTCCTTGGGCAGGCCGACCGAGGCCTGGTACAAGGTATTGGTGGCGTCCAGAGCGCGCACCAGGTCCAGGTTCTGCGGCGCGATGCCGCCGTGCAGGAACAGCGTATCGCCGATCTGCAGCATCACCGGGCGGGTCCGCAGCCACTGGCCGATCACCGAGTCGGCGCCGTACAGCGCCGGGTAGCTGCGGCCCAGCAGCTGGGCGCTCTTGAGGTATTTGGGGTTCACGTAGCGCAGGTCGTCGTACAGCACCATGGTTTCATGGTTGCCCAGCACGAAGTGCACCGCGCCACCGGCTGCAGCGGCCTGCTGCTGCAGGCTGTACAGCAGCCAGAAGGCTTCGGTCACCTGCGGGCCCCGGTCGAATACATCACCGGCCACTACCAGCGTGGCGGTGCCCAGTGACCAGTGGTCGTCATTGTCGATGACATGATGAGCGCGCAGCAGCTTCACCAGCAGGCCGTACTGGCCGTGGATGTCCGATACCGCCACGATGCGCGGCGTGGCCGGGTACTGCGCGGGGGTGGCCTGCTGTGGCGCAGCCACCGTCAACGGATGCGGGTAACCGCATTCGGGCAGCACCACGGTGCTGTCGCCGCGTGCGGGCAGGTCACGCTCGACCACGTGGTCATTGCAGACCCACTGCGCCTGGTGGCCCTTGCTGGTCATGAACACGTAGGGGCCATCGGCCTCCACATGCCCGGCCGGCGCGGGCACCTCGCGGGCAACCGCCAGCAGCGGCGCGAGGACGAGTCCCGCCAGGATCAGGCGGGTGGCAGCAAAACGGAGGCGAAGCGGCATCGGAGGCATCCAGCAGGGCGGACAGGGCGGCCAGACGCCGCCCATCCGATCCTACCTGCAGGCAGCGTCGGCAGGTATGCCCCATCGGGCGGCTGGGGGTAGAGCCACGCCGTGCGTGGCTGCCTGATTGCCTGATTGCCTGACTGCGCAGTCTGCAATGTTATAAACAGCGTAATAGTCTCCCCGCAGGCTGCAGCAGTAGGCTTTCCCCATTGCACAGGAGCCGTTGCCATGGGCCACGACCACGATCACCTGCCCAGCGAAATCCGCCACGAGAAACCCTTGTGGTGGGCGCTGGGCCTGACCACCACCTTCCTCATCGTCGAAGTGGCGGGCGCATTCTGGACCAACAGCCTGGCGCTGTTGTCCGACGCGGCGCACATGGCCACCGATACGCTGGCGCTGATGATCGCGCTGGTGGCGGTGCGGTTGAGCCGGCGCCCGCCGGATGCGCGGCGCACCTACGGCTATGCGCGGCTGGAAGCGTTGGGGGCGATGATCAACGGCGGCATGCTGTTCGTGGTGGCCGGTTACATCCTGTGGGAAGCGGTGGCGCGGTTCCGCCAGCCACAGGACATCGCCTCCACCGGCATGTTGGTGATCGCCGCGTTCGGGCTGGTGATCAACCTGGTCTCGATGCGCCTGCTGCGCGCCGGCAGCGGTGAAAGCCTCAACGTGAAGGGCGCGTACCTGGAAGTATGGGCGGACATGCTGGGTTCGGTGGCGGTGATCATCGGCGCGTTGCTGATCCGCTGGACCGGCTGGAAGCCGATCGATCCGATCCTGGCGGTGCTTATCGGGTTGTGGGTGCTGCCGCGCACGTGGGTGTTGATGCGCGAGGCGATCAACGTGCTGCTGGAAGGCGTGCCCAAGGGCATCCAGGTGGACGCGGTGCGCGCGCGGTTGTGCGCGCACGAGGGGGTGCAGGACGTGCATGACCTGCACGTGTGGGCGCTGGCGTCGAGCACCCCGGCGCTGACCGCGCACGTGGTGATCGCCGAAGGGGTGGATGCGGACGGCCTGCGTCGACGACTGGGTACCGCGCTGCATGAGGATTTTGGCATCGATCATGTGACGCTGCAGATCGAGGCGGATCATTGTGGCGATGATTGCGGCGACGGCACCCCGGCGTCGCACGCGTCGCATGGCGACCACGACCACGCCGGGCATGCGCATGCCCGGGTCCACGAGCCGCGCCGCAGTGGCCCCGATGCGCAGGGCCACCACGGCCATCCGCATCCCTGACGCGGCGGCGGTGCTCGGGCGGGGCAGGGACGATGGGGTTGCCGCTACAATGGCGCTCTGCCTTGCCATCCCCTTGGAGAAACCGCAGTGACCCGGAAACTCGTACTGTTGCGCCACGGCCAGAGCCAGTGGAACCTGGACAACCGCTTCACCGGTTGGGTGGACGTGGCGCTGACCGAGCAGGGCCGCCGCGAAGCCGCCGCCGCGGGCCGCCTCATGCGCGAGGAAGGGCTGCAGTTCGATGTGGCGCACACCTCGGTGCTCAAGCGCGCGATCCACACGCTGCAGGGCGCGCTGGCCGAACTGGACCAGGACTGGCTGCCAGTGAGCAAGAGCTGGCGCCTGAACGAACGCCACTACGGTGGCCTGCAGGGCTTGGACAAGGCTGAAACCGCCGCCAGGCATGGCGAGGACCAGGTCAAGATCTGGCGCCGTTCGTACGATATTCCGCCGCCGGCGATGGACCGCGAGGATCCGGGTCATCCGATCCACGACCGCCGTTACGCGGGCCTGGATCGCAATGCGCTGCCGGGTACCGAATCGCTGGCGACCACGCTGGAGCGGGTGTTGCCGTATTGGTTCGATGCGATCGCGCCGCAGCTGAAGGACGGCAGGACGGTGCTGGTCACCGCGCACGGCAATTCGCTGCGCGCGCTGTACAAGTACCTCAACAACGTGTCGCAGGAGGCGATCCTGGAGCTCAACATTCCGACCGGTATTCCGTTGCTGTTCGAGCTCAACGAGGACCTGACCGTGCAGTCGTTCCGTTACCTGGGCGACCCGGAAGCGGCGCGCAAGGCGGCTGAGGCCGTGGCGAACCAGGGCAAGGCGAAATAATTGCCTGATTGCATGACGCCGTAGAGCCGGGCCCTGTCCGGCTGCGGTTCGGGCTGCCCGTCGGCCGCCCCGGCACGTAACAACTGATACGCCAACGCTTTCCGCGCGCAACCATCCCGCACCTGTGACCTTTGGCCGGTCCAGAGGCCGTCCTCCCGCGCTACGCTCGCAGATTGCCCGTATTCCGGGCGATGCATCCACCTGTAGCCGGAGAGTCGAATGAAGTTTTCCAAGCTGGCCCCGCTGGGCCTGACCGTCGCCATCGCCGCATCGCTGGCGGCCTGTGGCAAGACCGACACCGCTCCGGCCGCCGCCGTGGCCGATGCCAAGCCAGCCTTCGATCTGTCGCAGATCAAGACCCCGCTGATTTCGCTCAACAGCGCCGACCTGGACCCGGCCATCGCCGCGTGTACGGACCTCAACGGCTTCGTCAACAGCAGCTGGCTCAAGGCCAACCCGGTGCCGAACGACCAGACCACCTGGGGCAGCTTCGAGATCCTGCGCGAGCGTTCGCTGGAAGTGCAGCACGCACTGGTCCAGCAGGCCGCCGCCAGCCAGGCCAAGGCTGGCTCGGTGGAAGCCAAGATCGGCGATATCTGGAAGACCGGTTCGGATGAAGCGAAGATCGAAGCGGCCGGCATCGCTCCGCTGCAGCCGCAGCTGGACAGGATCGCCGCGCTGAACGACACCGCCGCCATCACCCAGTACCTGCGCGACAGCCAGGCGCAGGGCCAGGGTGTGCTGTTCTCGCTGTTTGCCAATGCCGATTACAAGGATTCGGGCAACGTCATCGCCTACGTCGGCCAGGGCGGCCTGGGCCTGCCGGAGAAGGGCTACTACTTCGACGAGTCGCAGGCCAAGATCCGCGAGGCCTACGTGGCTTACATCGCCCAGGCACTGACCCTGTCCGGCGTGGAGGCCGCGCAGGCCAAGATCCAGGCCCAGGCCGTGATGGACTTCGAAACCCGCCTGGCCAAGGCCTCGCTGTCGCGCATTGAACTGCGCGACCCGGCCAAGCGCTACAACCCGGTCAGCGCCGCCGAGGCGGACAAGCTGACCCCGAACTTCAGCTGGACCGCGCTGTTCGACACCCTCAAGGTGCCGGCCGCGCAGAAGTTCTCGCTGGCCCAGCCGGGCTTCTTCAGCGAAGTGGACAAGATGCTGGTCGACGTGCCGGCCTCCACCTGGCAGGCCTACCTGCGCTTCCACACCGTCGATGACGCGGCGCCGTACCTGAGCAGCGCCTTCGAAAAGGCCAACTTCGATTTCTACGGCACCACGCTGCGTGGCCAGAAGGAAATGCAGCCGCGCTGGAAGCGTGTCTTGGAGTCGGTGAACACCTCGATCGGCGAGGGCCTGGGCCAGCTGTACGTGGATGCGGTGTTCCCGGCCGAATCCAAGGAGCAGATGCAGCACCTGGTGGAAAACCTCTCGGTGGCGCTGAAGGCGCGCCTGGAGAAGCTGGAGTGGATGGGCGAAGACACCCGCAAGAAGGCGCTGGAGAAGTGGGCCAGCTTCACTCCCAAGATCGGTTACCCCGACAAGTGGCGCGACTGGTCGGGCTTTGAGACCAATGCCGACAGCTACCTGGGCAACATGCAGGCTGCGCGCGCGTTCAACTACCGCTACATGCTCAACAAGATCGGCAAGCCGGTCGACAGGACCGAGTGGGGCATGACCCCGCAGACCGTCAACGCTTATTACAACGCAACCAAGAACGAGATCGTGTTCCCGGCGGCGATCCTGCAGGCGCCGTTCTTCGACGCCAAGGCCGATCCGGCGTTGAACTATGGCGGCATCGGTGCGGTGATCGGCCACGAAATGATGCACGGCTACGACGATTCGGGCAGCCAGTTCGCCGCCAACGGCAACTTCGACAACTGGTGGACCGACAGCGACCGCAAGGCGTTCACCGGCCGCACCGACCAGCTGGTGGCGCAGTTCGATGGCTACGAATCGCTGCCGGGCGTGAACGTGAAGGGCAAGTTGACCCTGGGCGAGAACATCGGTGACCTGGGCGGCCTGACCGTGGCCTACGACGCGCTGCAGATGGCGTTGAAGGAGAACCCCAAGGCCAACGTCGCCGTCGACGGCCACAGCCAGGACCAGCGCTTCTTCATGAACTGGGCCACGGTGTGGCGCCGCAACTTCACCGACGGCGAACTGCGCGTGCGCCTGAACACCGACCCGCACGCGCCGGCCAATTTCCGCGCCAACGGTGCGCCGTCGAACATGCCGGCGTTCGCGCAGGCGTTCGAGTGCAAGCCGGGCGACGCGATGGTGCGCGCCGACGACAAGCGCGTGGTGATCTGGTAAGGGTTTGATGCCTGCGTGAACAAGAAGGCCCGGCATTGCCGGGCCTTCTTGTATCCGGCACTGCCTGGGCCGGCCAACGGCCGGCGCTACCAGGGTGGGGGACGGTAGCGCCGGCCGTTGGCCGGCCCAGGCGGTGCGGGTTGCGCGCGTTATCCCGGGGCCAACGTCGTCAACAACGCCTTGGCCGCGTTGAAGCGGTCTTCCGGCAGGGGCAATGGCACCTTGATGCGCAGCTTGTCCGGGCCGTCCATCATGTACAGCTTGGGCTGCTTCTGGATCATCTGGATCACCGCCATCGGGTCGATGCGCGGTTGGGACTCGAACACGATGCGGCCGCCATTCTCACCCAGCTCCAGTTTGCGGATGCCCAGCGCGTTGCACTGCAGTTTCAGCTCTGCCACCGCGAACAGATGCTTGGCGGCATCCGGCAGCAGCCCGAAGCGGTCGATCATCTCCACCTGCAACTCGCGCAGCTCGGCACTGTCGCGTGCGCTGCTGATGCGCTTGTACAACGTCAGGCGGGTGTGCACGTCGGGCAGGTAGTCGTCCGGGATCAGTGCCGGCACATGCAGTTCGACCTCGGCACCGCGCGCTTCCTCTCCCGCATCCAGGTCGGGCAGCTTGCCCAGGCGGATGCTGCGCACCGCGCGTTCAAGCAGTTCGGTGTACAGGCTGAAGCCGACTTCGGCCATCTGCCCGCTCTGGTCTTCGCCCAGCAGCTCGCCGGCGCCACGGATTTCCAGATCGTGGGTGGCCAGGGTGAAGCCGGCGCCAAGCTCATCCATGGAGGCGATCGCTTCCAGGCGCTTTTCGGCATCGGGGGTCATCGAACGCTTGTCGGGCACCACCAGGTACGCGTACGCGCGGTGGTGCGAACGGCCGACGCGGCCACGCAGCTGGTGCAGCTGGGCCAGGCCGAAACGGTCGGCGCGGTTGATGATGATGGTGTTGGCGTTGGGAATGTCGATGCCCGATTCGATGATCGTGGTCGACAGCAGCACGTTGTAGCGCTGCTTCTGGAAATCCAGCATCACCCGTTCCAGCTCGCGTTCGGGCATCTGCCCGTGGGCGATGCCGATGCGCGCTTCGGGCACCAGCTCGGCAAGGTCGCGCTGCATGCGGCCGATGCTTTCCACGTCGTTGTGCAGGAAGTAGAGCTGGCCGCCACGCGCCAGTTCGCGCTGGAACGCTTCGCGCAGCAGCGCGTTGTCCCAGGCAGTGATGAAGGTCTGCACCGCCAGCCGGTTCGGCGGCGGGGTGGCGATGATCGACAGGTCGCGCAGCCCGGCCATGGCCATGTTGAGCGTGCGCGGGATCGGCGTGGCGGTCAGGGTCAGCAGGTGCACGTTGGCGCGCATCGCCTTCAGCGCTTCCTTCTGGCGCACGCCGAAGCGCTGCTCCTCGTCCACCACCACCAGGCCCAGGTCCTTGAATTTCACGTCCGGCTGCAGCAGGCGATGGGTGCCGATGATGACGTCGATGGTGCCGGCGGCCACCTTCTCCAGCTCGGCCTTGATCTCCTTGGTGCTCTTGAAGCGCGACAGCACTTCCACCTTGAGCGGCCAATCGGCGAACCGGTCGCGGAAGTTGCGGTAGTGCTGCTCGGCCAGCAGCGTGGTCGGCACCAGCACGGCGACCTGCTTGCCGGCGCTGGCCGCCGCGAATGCGGCGCGCACGGCTACTTCGGTTTTGCCGAAGCCGACGTCGCCGCAGACCACGCGGTCCATCGGCTGGCTGCTGGCCAGGTCGCGCAGGGTGGCGTCGATCGCCGCGAGCTGATCGGGGGTTTCCTCGAACGGGAAGCCGGCCGCGAACGGCTCGTACATCGCGCGGTCCACATGCAGCGCCAGGCCGGCGCGCGCGCGGCGGCGGGCCTGGATTTCCAGCAGCTCGGCGGCCACGTCGCGGACCTTTTCGGCGGCCCGGCGTTTGGCCTTGCTCCACTGTTCGCCGCCGAGCGAATGCAGCGGTGCGGTTTCCGGCGAGGCGCCGGAGTAGCGGCTGATCAGGTGCAGCTGGGCCACCGGCACATACAGCCGGTCGCCCTTGGCATATTCGATTTCCAGGAATTCGCCGGGCATGCCGCCGGCATCGAGCACGATCAATCCCCGGTAGCGGCCCACGCCGTGGTCTTCGTGGACGATCGGCGCGCCTTCGGTGAGCTCGCCCAGGTCGCGGATGATCGCTTCGGGCTCGCGTCCGACGCGGCGGCTGCGCCGGGTCTGGCCGGCGCGCTCGGGGAACAGCTGGCGCTCGGTCAGCACCGCCAGCGGCGGTGCGTCCAGGGCGAAGCCGTCTTCCAGCGGCGCAACGGTGATGGCGAAACGCTGGGTCGAATCGGCCAGGAAGGTTGGCAGGTCGGCCACCACCGGTGGTTTCAGCTCCGCCGACAGCAGTACTTCCAGCAACGCCTCACGGCGGCCCGGCGAATCGGCGGCGATCAGTACCCGCCCCGGGTAATGGCCCAGGAAGGACTTCAGCGCCTCGCCGGCCGGCGCATCGCGCGCGGCCACCGGCAGCGGCGGCAGCGGCTGGTCGCCGAGCGCCTGGGCCTCGTCGATGCGTGGGTGGTCGCTGTTCCAGACCTCGATGCGCGGCAGCGTGTTCAAGTGGGCGCTCAGGCCCTCGGGGCTGAGGTACAGCTCGGTCGGGGCCAGCAACGGGCGTTCCACGTCGTGGCGGCGCTGCTCGTAGCGGTTCTGGGTCTGTGCCCAGAACGATGCGGCGGCTTCGCCCACGCCCGGCGCGATCACCGGCAGTGCATTGGGCTGCAGGTAGTCGAACAGGGTGGCCGTCCCGTCGAAGAACAGCGGCAGGTAGTACTCCACGCCGGCCGGCGCCAGCCCGGACTTGAGATCCTGATACAGCGCACTGCGCCGGGTATCCACATCGAAGCGCTCGCGCAGGGTGGCCAGCACCCGCGACACGCTCAGTTCGTCCAGCGGCACCTCGCGGCCGGGCAGCATGCGCACCGCATCGACCTTGTCCAGCGAGCGCTGGCTTTCCGGATCGAACGCACGGATCGAATCAATGTCTTCGTCAAGCAGCTCGATCCGCAACGGCGCGTCGGCCCCCATCGGGAACACGTCGAGCAGACCGCCACGCACGGCGAAATCGCCCGGGTCCATCACCTGCGGTACGTTGCGATAGGCGGCGGCCTCGAGCCGGCGCTTTTCCGCATCCAGGTCCAGGCGCTGGCCGACCTTCAGGTCGAAACTGCCGCCGATGATGTACTTGAGCGGTGCCAGCTGCTGCAGCAGCGTCTGCACCGGCACCACTACGATGCCGCGGCGCAGCGTCGGCAGCTGGTGCAGCGCGGCCAGTCGCTGCGAAATGATGTCCGGGTGCGGGCTGAAGGCATCGTAAGGCAGCGTTTCCCAATCCGGGAAGGCCGCCACTGGCAGGTCCGACGCACTGCCCAGCAGGGTGCGCAGGTCCGACTCGATCTGGTTGGCGCCGTGATTGTCGCGCGCGATGACCAGCAATGGCCCGTCATGGATCTGCGCGGCGCGGGCGAGATGCCACGCCAGCGCCGTGGGCGATGCGGGAGCGCGCCACCAGGCGCGGAGCTGGCCGGAACGGGGCAGCGGCGGTGCGGGATAGGAGGTGGGTGACATGAGCGGTCGATTTTAGCAGACCGCCACGGGATGTCCCTTGTTGCCCTGGATCGGGTTCCAGCCCCCGCGCACCTGCCCGGGCGTGCCCTGTGGATGCGCGGGGGCCTTGAAACACCGCGAAAGTGAACGCCCAGCATGGAGTGCGCATGGGCCATGCCCGGTTCAACTGGGGAAAGGGCTCAACAGCGCAACAATCAGGAGCAGGCCAAGTACATTCGTGATGGTTACATCGTCCGACCGGTTGGCGGTTCGTTCAATGACGATGGGCGACGGAAGGTTTCTATTCACATCAAGCGTGTACCTTCGCGAAGGCCCCGCCTCGGACTGGGTCACGCAATTATGCACCTGCTTCGACAAGGTATCCCATGATTTGATCAGCTTCGCGTCATAGGCGCTCAGATTCTCGCTGACGCCGTCCCGCAATAATCTGTTCACCAGGTTTCGAATGGTTACGAATCTGGCCGACTCGCTTATCATGATTGCGAGGGTATGGATTGGAGTCAATACTTCCTGCATGTGCGAGAAGAATGTGCGCCAGTACCGCGCACCCATGGTCGGATACGAGATGGCGAACTGGAATTCATTCATGCCAAGGGCGAACTTGCCTTCGCTCACAGTCTGCGGATAACGAGACTCGTAAGGAAGCGTATAGGTTGTCGCACCTTCAATCGAAGCGATGGCCGCGTCCGTGAACCTGAAGTAGATGTTGCTGTCCTGGGTATTCATCTGGTTCGGGAACTTCTTGCGGATGTCATGGAAGTCCGCGTTCGCGCTCTTGATGTTCTTGCTGGCCTCAAGTTCCTGCAATTTGCCTACGTCACTTATGTCAAAGTTGGATGGACTCATGTTGTGCAGTATGAATCCGTTGACGTACAGGTCGTGCAGTGACAATACCAGTGTCGCACTTACACCATCCTCGCCAATCAGCTGGATCAGCGCATATTCGTTCTGGCTGGGCAGCAGCGCCCTTCTTGCTTCGCCTACCCTCCGGTCGGTAGCGCCATTGCTGTCCAGTGGAACATTCTCAAGCTCAATTCGAGGGGAGTTTCTTTCGCGCAGCAGGTTGCCCAGGGAGGTCATGATCAGCTTCCAACTTCTATAGATGGCAGCTTGGTCGCCGCTGCTGATATCCAATATGAAATCCGGCGGTCGCATGGTTCGTCCTCGGTCTAGTGTATCGAACTGGGATTGAACTCAACTCAGTGAGTGGAGTGGAAGCAGAAGTGGTGCCACTTGTCTTCCAGGCACAGGTGGTTGTGCTGGTAAAATTCGTGCAGATCGATCTCGCCAGGGGCAACGCCCTGTACGTTCCTGGAAATGAATTCCCTGATGTTGCCTTCGGTTGTTCCCATCAGGTCGATGATTACCTTGAATTTTTTAGCCACGCTCTTGCCGTCATTCAATGTCTTCAATACGTCTACGGGCCCGGCAAGCGAAGTGTGGAGTCCATTCAGAATCCATATCTCAATCACCTGCATGTGCTTGATATTCTTAAGCTTCGTGTGCAGATTTGCGCTGTACTCTGCGGGGAGTAAATAGACATCGCTGGCCCAGTCACTGATGACCTGTCCGCCATCCCTCCCGCCTTTATGCGGAGTGAAGGCCACCGATTGGTTGCTGGGAATTCTGTATGCGTTGCTTACGGCATGTGGGTCGTTCTTGACTGCACTGTGGCTGTACAGGAGATAGCTGCCGCTCTTTGACTTTATTGCTGCGATACCCGTCGTGTCGAACCTGGGTTGCGCTACACCAAAGATATAATCAGACATGATGCTGACTCCTCCGTCATGAGGTCGCGCCACGGTATCCGCAGCAGGCGGTCCGCTGGGGCCGGGCACGGGAAGGCGTACATATGCGTCACTTCGGTCTGTCCGCGTGCGGACGGTTGGACGCTACACACCAGGCGGACGCCCTGCGTTGCATGCATTCCTATTTTCGGTGCCCCGCCGATGCGGGGTGGTCTTCAGCCTCCATGCGAGGCATTGGATTGATGTTGTAAATCAAGTTCACGAAATTGATTGAAAATGCATTCGCCTATTGGTCGATTGTGTGACCGGAACTGCGTATTGCTGCGCACGCGATGTTGTCGAAAGCGACGCATGGACATCGCGTTGGTCATTTCGCCCCTGAAATCGCGTTATTTGCGACGCCCGTGGTGAAAGGCTGGTGTAAATAAAGTTGATTGCGTCATCATTAATTTTCGACGTTGTGACCACAAAAGCATCATGGATGCGTCATCACCATGACGCCTCCACCACAACGAAGAGGATTTCGAACATGCAGACCCGCCTCAAGGGCAAGCACATCGCCTTCATTGCCGGCCACGGTGTGGAGCATTCGCACCTGGCCAAGCCGATGCAGGAGTTGCGCGGCATGGGCGCACAGATCAGCGTCATTGCAACAGGCCCGGACCTGCTCGTCACCGACACCAAGGAAACGTACAAGGTTGATACATCCTTGGCGGCTGCCGATCACAAGGACTATCACGCGGTGGTGGTCAGTGGCGGTGGCGAAATCGCGGCGCTGCAGCCCGTCTGGGATTTTCTGCGCACGATTGAGCGTTCCGGCAAGCCGGTCGGTGCGACCAGTCAGGGGGTACCGGTGCTGGTCGCGGCCGAACTGGTCAAAGACCGCAAGGCAACGTCCGACCCCAAGCACCAGGCGCTGGTGGCTGCGGCGGGTGGCACGTGGGTGGACCGGGAGGTCGTCGTTGACGATCTCATCATCACCAGCCGGCACACCAAGGATCTTCCGGCGTTCAGCGAGGCGCTGGCGGAAGCGCTGAGGGACTGACAAGCGGTTGCAGCAAGGGTGCGCGGTACCGGGAGCGGTGCCCGGTATCGCGTACTTCTGCACGGTGATTGAGTCCTGTGCATTCGGAACAGACCTGCGGCCCGTCACATCGATACCTGCGCAATGTCTCCCCCGTCATTGCAGGGGGCGGTGGGGCGGGCCACCTGTGTCGTAGCTACTTACCAACGGAGATGATCCTGATGTCACCTGTCGGGACCTTGATTGAGGATGTAACGCGGGTATCCGGGCTGGGCGACAAGGCCGGAACGCTCATTGGCGTGCTTGCCGGCTTCATGTTCGCGGAGCCGGGAGGATTCATGGCGTTTCGGGAGAAGTTCTGCACCATCGGCCTTGGAGATGTGTTCGACTCCTGGATGGGAGGCCATCCGAACATGCGCTACACCAACGGCAACGAAATGAAGCACGCCCTGGGTGCGGCGGATATGCGGGTCATTGCGGAAAGAACCGGGCTGCGGGAATCCGTAGTTGGGGGGATGCTGGCCGCAGCCGTTCCACTGCTGGTTCGGGCGGTAACGCCCGGTGGCATTCTACCGATGGCCATGCCGACCGACCTGGAGCCCCTGGTCCGCGCGTGTGAGCAGGCAGAGCCCCCGGCTACGCAGGAGCGCGATGCGGCGCGGCACGAGGGCACCCGCCGATGGCGCTGGCTGTTGCCGCTCTCGGCGCTGGCGCTGCTGACCTACTGTGGGTGGCAGGGGCGTGAAGGCAATGCACCAGATTCCCCGCCGAAGGACACTACCAACGTGTCGCCTGGGTAGGTACCTGTCGGTAGCGGCAGGCGCTAGCGCTCAGGATCGAGCTCCAACACCATGCGCACCAGCCCCGGCGTACCCTGTGGATGCGGTACGACCTTGAAGCCCAGCGACGCGGCCAGTTGCTTCATCGGCACGTTTTCTTCCAGCACGTCGCCATACAGGCGGTCCAGGTACTTGCCCCGGCCCCACTTGACCAGCTTGCGCATCAGCTGCCGGCCCAGGCCTTGGCCGATGAGGAAGCGGCTGATCAGGATGGCGTACTCGGCTTCGCGCGTGCCGGGGTTGATGGAGGCGCGCGCCAGCGCGCCCACGACGGCTTCACCTGCGGTTAGATTCTCCCCGGCGACCAGCGTGATCTCGGTCTTGGGGTTGGGATGGGTCAGCCGATGCGCCGCCTCGTCAGACAGTTCTTTGACCGACTGCGTCAGGCGATCGCGGACTTCCTCCGGCCCGAACAGGCTGAAGGCCTCCTTGAGCGGCGGACCGTCCTCGGGACGGATCGGACGGATCAACAGCTCGTGGCCGCTGGGAGTCTTGAAAATTTCGTGCCAGGGCGGCATGCGGTTACGGGTAGCCATACCGGTGGTTCCTTGGTGGTCTTCGGATTCTCGCATCCCGGGGGGCGCGTTCCGTGAACGAAATGCTCACGCCCGATCAATGGGCGGGCGCGGCGCTACTCGGCCTGCTTGAGCCACTGCAGCCGGGTACTGGCGCCGGCTTCGCCCAGATGCTGCTTCAGCGCGGGCATGGCCGGGGCCAGCACCTGGTCGAACTGCCAGGGCGGGTTGAGCAACAGCATGCCACTGCCGTTGAGCCGAAGGGGGGAGTCATCGGGGCGAACCAGTAGTTCTACTGTAAGCACCGACTTCACCGGCAGGGCGCAGGCCTTGCGCAGGAAGTGCAGGATGGTGCGGCGCTGCTTGATCGGGAACCAGATGGCGAAACTGGCCTGCGGCCAGCGCGCCAGGATCTCGCTGACGGAAGCGAGGATGCGCTGGTACTCGGCATCCTGGCCCTCGTAGGGCGGGTCGATGAGGACCAGGCCGCGGCCGATCTTCACCCCGTTGGCCTTCGGCGGCAGCAGCGCCTTGTTCTGGGCGTAGCCGTCGGCGTGAAGCACCGCCACCCGGCTGTCGTGGGCGAACAGGGCCTTGAGCGAGGCGGCTTCGGCGTCCTGCAGTTCGCACACCGCCATGCGGTCCTGCGCGCGCAGGGTCTGCGCGCTGAGCAGCGGCGAGCCGGGGTAGCTGATCATCGCGCCCACCGGGTTGTCGGCCTGCACCGCCTTGAGGTAACGCTCGACCACGGCCGGCAGGCTGGGCTGGGCCATCAGCCGCATCACCCCTTCCTCGGCCTCCAGGGTCTTGCGGCTTTCCTCGCTGGCCAGCAGGTAGCGGCCGGCGCCGCCGTGAGTGTCCAGCACGAAGAACGGGCTGTCCTTGCGCTTGAAGGTGTCGAGCAGGGCAAGTTGGACGATGTGCTTGAGCACATCGGCGTGGTTGCCGGCATGGAAGGCGTGGCGGTAATTCATCGGCGCAGTGTACGGGGCGGCGGCCCCAGCGGCTATGCTGCGCGCATGAACCGCCCCCTGCATAACGTCCTGGTCGTCGAAGACGAAGCCGCCATCGCCGATACCGTGCTGTATGCGCTGCGCAGCGAGGGCTACGGGGCGCGCCATTGCCTGCTGGGCGGGCAGGCGCTGCAGCTGCTGCGCCAGGAGCCGGTGGATGTGGTGGTGCTGGACGTGGGCCTGCCGGACATGAGCGGTTTCGAGGTGTGCCGTACGCTGCGCACCTTCAGCGACGTCCCGGTGATCTTCCTGACCGCCCGCAATGACGAGTTCGACCGGGTGCTGGGCCTGGAACTGGGCGCGGACGACTACGTGGCCAAGCCGTTCTCACCGCGCGAGCTGGTGGCGCGGGTGCGGGCGCGGCTGCGCCGCGCTTCGGCACCGACCGCCACGGAGGCCGCAGGCTGGCAGCAGCATGGCCGCTTCGCGATCGACCGCGAGGGCCGCCGAATCCGCTTCGGCGAGCAGCTGCTGGAGCTGACCCGCTACGAGTACGCGCTGATGGCCGCGTTGCTGCAGCGGCCCGGCGCGATCCTCAGCCGGGCCCAGTTGATGGACCGCGGCTGGGACACCGATGCCGACAGCGCCGACCGCACCGTGGATACCCATGTGAAGACCCTGCGCGCCAAGCTGCGTGCCGCCGGGGCAGATCCCGACCCGATCCGCACCCATCGCGGCGTGGGTTACGCGCTGGAGGTGTAGCGTGCGGCTGGGGCTGAAACTGTTCCTGGGCTTCTTCCTGATCGTGGGCATTGCCGCGTTCTTCGTAATGCGCGTCTTTGTCAACGAAGTGAAGCCCGGGGTGCGCCAGGCAATGGAGTCCACGCTGGTGGATGCGGCCAACGTGCTGGCGGAGATGGCCGCGGCCGACCTCAAGGCCGGGCACATCCGCAATGGCCCGTTCGTGGCCAACCTGGCCCGCGCGCAGCGGCGCGATCCCAAGGCGATGGTGTGGCGCTTTCCCAAGCGCAGCCTCGATTACCGCGTGACCATCACCGATGCCCGCGGCATCGTGGTGTACGACTCCACCGGGCAGGACATCGGCCGCGACAACTCGCGCTGGAACGATGTCTACCGCACCCTGCGCGGTGAGTATGGGGCGCGCTCCAGCCCGGAAACCCCCGGCGATGAGGTGCATTCGGTGATGCACGTGGCCGCGCCGATCCATGACCCGGCCGATCCGGCCAGGTTGATCGGCGTGCTCAGCCTGGCCCAACCCAACCGCAGCATCGATCCGTTCATCGCCGCCAGCCAGCGCGCCATCCTGCAGCGCGGGGCCTGGCTGATCGGGCTGTCGGCCCTGGTCGGGCTGCTGATGACCGGCTGGCTGATGCATGGGGTGAACCGGCTCAACCGCTACGCCAGGGCGGTCAGTGCCGGCGAGCCGGTGTCGCCACCGAAGCCGCGCCGCGATGAGATCGGCGACCTGGGCCAGGCGCTGGAAACCATGCGCCGCAAACTGGAAGGCAAGGCGTATGTGGAGCAGTACGTGCAGTCGCTGACCCATGAAATGAAAAGCCCGCTGGCGGCGATCCGTGGCGCGGCCGAGTTGCTGCAGGAGCCGCTGCCCGATGCCGACCGCGTGCATTTCGCGCGCAGCATCCAGGGCCAGGAACAGCGCCTGACCGAAACCATCGACAAGCTGCTGGCGCTGGCCGAAGTGGAGCAGCATGGTTGGCTGCAGAAGCGCGAGCGCATCGCGCTGGTGCCGCTGCTGCAGGCCGCAGCCGATGCGGTGGCGGTGCGCGCGCAGGCCGCTGCGGTCGCGGTGGACATCGAGGTGGGCGAGGGCCTGGAGCTCCAGGGCGATGGCTATCTGCTGCGCCAGGCACTGAACAACCTGCTGGAAAACGCGCTGGCCTTCTCCAGCCCCGGCAGCCGGATCCAGCTCGGCGCATCGCGCGAGGGAGACGGCGTGGTGCTGCGCGTGGCCGACCGTGGCAGCGGGGTGCCGGAATATGCGCTGGGGCGGGTGTTCGAACGCTTCTATTCGCTGGCGCGGCCGGCCACCGGGCTGCGCAGCTCCGGGCTGGGGCTGTCGTTCGTGCAGGAGGTGGCGCGCCTGCACGGCGGACGGGTCGAGCTGCGCAACCGTGAGGGTGGGGGGGCGGTCGCCACGCTTCACATTGGCTTCAAATACAACACAAACCCCGCACACCGGCGGGGCTGAAGCTGGCACCCTTCCCAACCGAGGACGGGTGATGAAATCCCTGAAGATGCTGTTGCGGTTCGCCATCGTGGGCGGGCTGATCCTGTTGCTGCTGATTCCACTGATGATGATCAAGGGCGTGATCAGCGAGCGCGAGGCGTACCGCGACCAGGCCTACCTGCGCGTGGCGCAGAGCCGGGCCGGCGCGCAGACGCTGACCGGGCCGATCCGGGTGGTGCCGTGGACCGACACCCGCCAGGTCGAAGTGGTCGACGCGGCTGGCACCAAGAAGATTGAAACGCAGGTAGAGCAGAGCTATTGGCTGCAGATGCCGTCGACGCTGGTGGTCGATGGCGGCATGCAGCCCGACGAGCGCCGGGTCGGCCTGTTCCGCGTGCCGGTCTACACCTGGAAGGCCAAGGTCAGCGCCGCCTTCAGCGACGATGACTACCCGGTCAAAGCGGGCCGGGTGTATGGCACGCCGTTCCTGGCGGTAGGGATTGCCGATGTCCGTGGGCTGGTCGGTTCGCCCGATCTCAAGGTGGATGGTGAGGCGCTCACCCTGCAGCCGGGCATCGGCGATGTCAGCGGCATCGGCAAGGGCCTGCACGTGCCGATGCAGGGCTTCGCCGACCGTGCCGGGGGCATGCTCAAGGCCACCACGGTGGACCTGTCGCTGGTGCTCGACGGCACCCGCTCGCTGGCGGTGGTGCCGGTAGGCGATGACAGCCGCATCGCGATCCGCTCGCCGTGGCCGCACCCGTTGTTCGGTGGCAGCTTCCTGCCCAATGAACGCCAGGTCGGCGAAAAGGGCTTCGAGGCGGAGTGGGCGGTGTCCTCGTTGGCGTCGGAAGCACAGCGCCAGCTGCGCGGCGACCGCGACGTGGAGCCGGAAACGGTGAGCGTGGAACTGGTCAACCCGGTCGACATCTACACCCAGGCAGACCGCGCCAGCAAATACGGCATCCTGTTCATCGTCCTCACCTTCGTGGGCTTCATTCTGTTCGAGCTGATCAAGCGCCTGCGCATCCACCCGCTGCAGTACCTGATGGTCGGTCTGGCGCTAGCGATCTTCTTCCTGCTGCTGCTGAGCCTGTCCGAGCATATTCCGTTCTGGGTGGCCTACGTGGTGTCGGCGGTGGCCTGTATCGGACTGCAGGCGGTTTACCTGTCCGGGGTGCTGCGCAGCTGGGTGCGTGGCCTGGGCTTCGCCGGCATGCTCACCGTGTTGTATGGCGCGCTCTATGGCTTGTTGGTCTCGGAGAACAACGCGCTGCTGATGGGCTCGCTGCTGCTGTTCGCGGTGCTGGCCACGGCGATGTGGATCACCCGACGCATCGACTGGTACGAGCTTGGCGCAAGCCTGAAGTGACGGCGATGACGCAAACCACCGTTGCCGGCGACGCTTCCGGCAAGGTGGCGGACGATCAGGCCCAGACGGCACAAGGGTGGGCTGGTAATAGCCGTAGATCGCGCTAGGTTTCAGCCCTCCGAAATACCACCACACGACTTTGGTAAACCTGACCCAGATATCACCGTCCCAGGCCGACCGCGCCGCGTCGCGCCCGGCCACCCTGCCGATGGGCAACAACCACACCGCGACGGTACCGTTGGCCATCGGCAACACCGCGCCGTATCCGCTCGATCGCAGCCTGTGGGTGAGCGGTGTGCCCCGGCAGGAGCTGGAGGCGTTGTCGGCGGCGCTGCGGCAGGGGCCGCTGGATGCGCACTTCTTCCTGACACTGGAGCCCGGGTTCCACCGCACCGCGCTGGCCGCCCCGATGGCGCAGGCGCTGGTGGACGACGCGTTGTGCCGATTGCTGTCGCGCGCGCTGCCTTCGGCGCAACGTGCGGCCTGGCGCGCCTGCCTGATGGCGTTGCTGACCTTGCCGCGCGTCGCCTGGGAAGTGGAGTGCGCGCCACTGCGTGCGCAGTTGACCGATGCGGTAGCCAGGCGCAATTCACTGCTTGCGTCGATGCGCGACGCGCTGTACCGCCCGGTTGGCCTTTCACGCCGCGAATGGAATGCAGCGCTGGATGCGCAACGGGCATGTGGCGTACGCGACTGCGTCGTGGTGGCGCAGCAGTTGCAGGAGGCGATGCCCGCAACGCAGCGTGGCATCGCGCGCCAGCAGTTGCTGCATTGGCTGCCGGCGTTGCCGGAAGGGCAGCGCGAGCGCGCGCTGGCGCAGGCAGGCGCGATGGCCGCCATCGACGGCACCGCCATCGATCCACGCACCGCACTGCCGGCGTTGTTCAATGAAGTCGATGTCGACCAGCGTGCGCTGATCTCCGACGCCCAGCGCGCAGCCGTGCTGGCTGCACTGGACCGGATCGCGGGTGGTCCGGCCGAACCGCTGCTGGCAACCGGTGGTGGCGAAGGCGACCGGTTGGCTCAGAGGTTGTTGTCGGTGGCCGAACGCGCGGACCTGGCGGCGAAGCGTGCGCCGGGCGTGCGCCAGGCGCTGGCCGATGCCCTGCTGTTTGCCATCTCCGCAGTGCCCGGCATGCAGGCGCTGCTGGCCCGCGGGTGGGCCGTCCGCGGGCACGACCAGAGCGCCCTGTGGCCGTCAGCAACCGCGATCACGACAGTCCTGGCCCCGCCTGCAGTGGCCCATTCCGACTGCACGGTGTGGCCGCCGTCGGTCGCGTCTGCAGCGGTTCCGCGAGGCGGGCGCAGCCTGCTGGCGCTGGCCGGTGGACTGGTCGCCAGTGGTCTGGGTCTGGCAGTAACAGGTTGGCACTGGATGTCCGCGCCAGCAGATGGAGAGCCCGCAGCGTCAGGAGGCAGGATTGAAGCGGTGATCGATCTGCTGGACACAGTGGTTGCGGTTGAAGGCCACGGCACCGTCTGGCACGCACTGTGGCAGCGGGTGCATGCTGCGCTGGGGGAGGATCCGGCAACGCTGGCCCAGGAGGTTTACGCAGCGTTGCTGGCCAATGAGGTGGCCCGCGAAGTACTGACGCTGCTTGCGGAGCAGGGTGAGTGGATGGAATCGCCCCGTGTGGACGCCGCCGCGCGGCGGCGCCGATCCCCCCGATCGCCACCGGCGACCCGCAGTGCGGAGGCAGCGTTGCAGCCGCTGGAGCGCAGCGCGCTCCAGGCGGCCAGCCGGCGCCTGGTGATGGCGGCACGGCAAACACCTTCCCCGACGCCGGCTCACGAAACCACGCCGCATGGCCGTGGTGACCTCACCACCCTGGATCTTGTCCGTGCGCGCATGCTGACCTGGGTGCGGTCAATGGGTGAAAACGCGACGGTGCAGCATTCGCGCCTGGTGTCGGCCTGGCGCGACCTGGCGTTTTCAGAACTGGCACTGAAGCTCGTCCAGAGTGACCTGCCGCAGCTCGACATGCACCTGTCCCAGGCGGTGGCATCGGATATCCAGAACCTTACCGGGCAATCGGTGGATCCCGGCCAGGTGCATCTCAACACATTCGCCCTGAGCCAGACCCGTGCCGAGTGGGAGGCCGGGCAGTTGCGCCCCCCCGGTGCGGCTTTTCGAAACCGGCATCGGCACTTGCCGCCTGACCAGCGGGTACGCAGTGAACTGGTGAGCACCCATATGCTGATCGGCGCGGCGCTGCTGCCGCCCGAGACCGACGCCCTGCATTCGGGCCTCTACTACAAGGCTGCCCCTGAAACCTACTTTCCCGAACAGGAGTGTTCGAATCTGACGCTGGACCAGTTCAACCAGGCGGTGGCCGGACGTGATTACCTGGCCGCTTTCGAAGCGCGCTACGGCGATCTTGCGGCAAATACCGCCAACGGTCATGTGGCGGCCGTGCGCGATCGTTACATCGAGGCGATGTCGCGCAGGGTGTCCGGCGCGGCGGTGTTGCTCAATGCCGCCGGGCAGTTGCGCGACGATGCGGCACAAGCAGTGTTTGAACTGCTGCGCGCACCCGCCAGGTTCAACGTGCACGCCGACGTCACTGGCAACGGCTTGCCTGTCCCGACCCGGAACATCGAGGTGCATCTCCTGACGGCCACGGTAAACGGGCATGCGCCGGTTCTCCTCCACGGCGTGCTGCTCGTATGTGCTGCGCGCTCTGTTGACCACCCTGATCCCACAGCGCTGCTGCTGAGTCCATCGCGAACACCGTTGCTGGAGGCATTTTCCTCGACCGGGGCTGCGCTGAATCAACTGAAGGAGGAAGCGCGGCACCGGCTTCCCGGCTGGGTACCCGCCGCGCAGCACACGTACTGGCAACATGGCGCCCTGCCGATTGCGCTGGGTGAGGTCATCAAGGGCGATTTCCGCGCCGTGCTGTTCGATCATGAACTGCAGTTGCGGCTGGCACAGCTGGGCGACCGGGGGCCTGGATCGGCGGCCGCCCGGCGCCATGCATTCAATGCCCTGGAGCGCGAGTTGACGCAGTTGCACATGCCGGTGTCGGTACCGGTACTGGCTGCCTCGGGTGAGCTCACCACGCGCTCTGCTGGCGAGCTGGTTGGCAATGAGGGCGTGCACTGGTTGGCGCGGGTGCCCCGTGATACGGCCAGCGCCCTGCACAACACCGACCTGGAGGATGCACGCTGGCTGCATGCGCTCGCTGCGGGACGCGACCTGCTGGGAATACGCTATCCGCAACTGGCGTCGTTCATCGAAAGGCGCCTGGACGAGGAGATCATGCGCCGTTACCGGTTTGCCATGAACAGTAGCCGCTGCTACATCGTGGCCTTCAATGGTGGCACGCCCAGCACGCAGACCCTCAGCGGATGGGTGCACAGTGCTGGACAGAGGCTGCGCTCGGCCAGCTTCGCCTACTGTGCGATGACGCGCGCGGAAGCATTCAGCGACCGCGACGCCCCCTGGGTGGGCCTGTACACCAGCCCGGAAAGTGTTGTTTTCGATGAGAACAATGAGGTGCAAGGCCTCCAGGCCGACCAGTTCCTGGCCATCGTCCGGGAGCTCGATTTCCAGGGCGAATACCTGGCGGCGCTGGACGAATTCTGGCGAACGCAGCAGCGCGAGTTGTTGACCACCGCGCGCGGTTCCTATCTGTTTTCCAGCTGGCAACAGCACGCCGAAGGTTCTTTGTCGCGGCGTGGCATGCAGTTGGCGCTGGCTGCCTTCGGCAACCTCGACCGGACGCTGGCACAGGACCCGTCGGTCCCACTGCGGCCGGCCAACGGGGCGCGCGCGGGCTGGCTGCGCATCCATGGTATCGGCTCCACCCTGCTTCACATTGCAGACGACCGCGGGCCAGAGGTGTTGCTGTATTGCGCGCATGATGGCCACCGTTTCCATGAATTTCCCCATGACCAGGACTTGAAGGGCTGGTTCGAGCAGGTAGCGGCGACCGAAGACGGACGTGCATGGATCGAATCCGCTTTTGACCTGGCGGACCTGCAGGACGGCTGGTTCTCCAACGGGGTACACAGCACACTCGGTGGTGGCGGCTCGGCCATGTTCGGCAGCGGGCCTGTGAGTTCACCGATCGAAGGTGATCCTTCGCTTGGATGGGTGGAACGGTTGCGCGAACGCTCGCGCCGCGATGCAGTCACACTGATTACCTCGCCCTGGGAGTCGTTCCGGCACCGTTGGATCGACCGCCTGGCGCGGTTCGACCAGGCGGCGGGGCTGGCCAGTGTGGTCATGCCGGCGTTGTTGCCGCTTGTGGCGATAGGTTCGGCCCTGGAGTTGGGGCTGGGCGTGGAGCAGGCTGTGGATGGCGACAGCGAACAGGAGCGGCGGGCGGGCGCTGCTGCGGCGACGACGGGCCTGTTCGGGCTGGCGCTTTCGGCGCCGTTGGTCACCGGCCGCACCGCTGCGCTTGCCGCCAGTGACGGGACGCGGCTGCAGCCGGCAGTGCAGGTCAGGATAGGGGAAGGTGAGGCAGACCCGCTGCAGCACGTTGCTGCGCGCTATGCACAATCGCTGACCGTGGCTGGCCCCCGTGCTGCCGACAATGGCGTGATGCATTACCTGGGCAAGCAGTACATCCAGCAGGCCGGCGGTACCTACGAGGTTTTCTTCGACCGGGCCCACGACACCTGGCGGCTGCGCCACCCCGCAGGGGGCTTCTATCACCAGCCAGTACGTTTGAACGCCGGCGGATTGTGGGAGCCGCACAGCGATGTGGGGTTGCGCGGCGGTGCGCCCAACGGAGGGGGGCGCAAGGTTTCGGCCGACAGCAGTTATCGAGGCGCGCTGGCCGCGCATGAGGACCGGTTGCGGTCGCGCTCGGTGAGCAGCAGCGCACTGGATTTCAAGTGGGGCAAGGATCACTGGGAACGGGTGGTGGTGCCCGAAACGCTGGGCGATGCGACCTCGGTGGAGCGCATGAAGGCGCTGTTCGTGTCTGGCGGCCTGGACCCGGTGCAGAAGGGGGCATTGTCGAGGGTGATCACGCGGTTGGACAACGCATTGAGCGCCGAACGCTATACGGTGGTCAATGCTGCGGTGGGGGATGCCATGAGCGAATCCGGCGGCTACTTCATTTCTGCCTCGCAGGCGCTGCTTGCCGAGGAAAGCGCATCGGGCACGGCCGGGCTGTGCTCGGGCCTGTCGCGCATCATGGCCGTTGCCCTGGCGCAGAGGGAGGAGACAGCACTGCTGAACCAGCTGCGCCGGACGATCCAACGGCCGACCAGCAACATTGCCGCCAACGTACGCGAGATGGTGCGCGATGCGCAGGGCGCGGCATTGTTGCCTGGATCACTGTCGGCCCCGTCGCTGATCAGCACCACGGAGTTGGCCCGGTTCCTGGCCGATACACCTGAAAGCAGCCAGTTCATCCTCAGCGGCTCCCGCCACAGCATGAGCTGTGCGGTGCGGGTGGCGGCCAACCACCAGCGCCAGTTCCTGCTGTACGACCCGAATTTCGGTCTGATGTCATTCGACAACGTGGCGTGGTTCGACGAGTGGCTGGCCCGTCTGTTTACCTCCCGCCACTTCAGCAGGTTGTCCAGCCGCGCGCCGGTGCGCGAAGCGCAGGAGACCCTGGCTGAAATGTATGGTGCCGTGGAAGCGCCAGATGGGGCGCCCGTCCAGTTCCAGCTTCGCCAGGTGCATGCGGCGCGTATGGAGGAGCAGGCAGCAGCCCGTGGCTGGAACTCGCTGTTCGAGTATGTTCCCTAGCAGGCTGCAGTGATGATCGATGGCGCCCGTCAGGCAGTACCCTCCGCCAGCCCGTGGTCGTATTCGGCGGCACACCGGTCAGGTTCGCAGGCGCGGGCGACGGTAGCGCTGGAATCTGTCGGCAACCGGTGTGCCGTTGCGCCTGAACGCCTTCTGTGGCTGTCCGGAGTGCCGCAGCAGGAGCTGGATGCGTTGTCGGCCGCGTTGCGGCAGGGCCCTCTGGATGCCCATTTTTTTCTGTCGCTGGAGCCGACCTTCCACCGCACCGCGTTGGCCGCGCCGATGGCGCAGGTGCTGGTGGACGACGCCCTGCAGGGGTTGCTGCCGAAGCGATTGCCGCGTGCGCAACGCGACGCGTGGCGCAGCTGCCTGGCGGGATTGCTGGTCCTGCCACGGGCGGCCTGGGGGGTTGCATGCATGCCGGTGCGGGCGCAGTTGACACATGCCGTGGCGGCGACCAACGCATTGCTGGGCGTCATGCGGGATGTCCTGTACCGTCCTTACGACATGCCTGTGCGCGATTGGCAGGCGGCACTGGAACGCGAACGCGCCGGCGGCATGTTGGACTGTCGTGATGTTGCGCTCGGCCAGCAGGCCGCACCGCGCGCGGTGCAATGCGCACGGGCCCGGCAACAGTTGGAGCGTTGGTTTCCGCAACTGACAGCGAGGCGGCTGGAGTGTGCTGTGTCCCGGCTGATCGCCGTGGCCGATCGGGATGCCGGGTGCATCGATCCGCGCATGGCCCTGACGGCACTGTTCGACGCGGTGGATTCCGAATGCCGGACACTTGTACCGGAGGCTGGGCGGGTGGCGGTACTTTCGTCATTGGAAATGCTGGCTGATGACGCCGCCGTGCCGTTGCTGGCGACCTCCGGCGGCGCCGGCGATTGCCTGGGCCACTGGTTGTTGTCGGTCGCCGAACGCGCTGGGCACGCTCCGGAGCGGCGCACTGGATTTCGCCGGGCGCTGGCCGAAGCGCTGGTATATGCCGTTTCCGCGGTGCCGAGCCTGCTGACGAACAGCGCCGGTGGCGGGTCGGTCGAGGGAATGGCGGCCACCTTCCTGGGTACGGCGGCAGAGCCCTCGTTGCGGGTACCGCACGTTGTTGGATCCGTCGCTTCGGGGGCCGCCCCGCAGGGGGGGCATGGTCTGCTCGCCATGGCGGCGGGCCTGGTCGGAAGCGGCTCAGGATTGGCTGCCCTGGGTTGGCACTGGGCCTTTGGCACGACGCCCACGGCGCCTCTACCCACAGGGGCGGAGGAGGCGGTGGCGTTGCTTGACAGCGTGATCGCGCCCGACGACAGCGGCACGCTCTGGCATGCACTCTGGCGCCGTGTGCACGCGGCGGGTCGTGACCGGCCATGGAGGTTGGTGGCGGAGGTCAGTGAGCAGCTCGAGGCCAACCAGATCGGGGCTGAAGTGATGGCGGCATTCGGCCTTTCGGCCGTCAACAGCGAGGTCGAGGCGGCCCGCCGGGTACGCCGCACGGCGGATGCGATGCGGCCGCCAACGGCCGGGCGCGCCGTGCAACGGTGGAATGAGCAGCTGCAGCGCACCAGCGCCTTGCTGATCGATGCGGCCCGCAGCGCCCCTGAACCGGATTCATTGCCGCTGCTCCGCGATCCAGGGCTGGACATTGCATCGATGCGCTCGCGCCTGTTGACCTGGATCCAGGCGATGGGAACCAATACCAGCACGCAACACGCGCGCTTGAGTGCAGCATGGCGCGACATCGTTGCGGCCGAACAGGCGCTGGCGCAGGCCTGGGCTGCGTTGCCGCAGCTTGACGCCTACCTCACCGAACAGGTGGCATCGGATCTGCGCTCGGTCACCGGACGGCCCATCGATCCGTTGCAGATATACCTCAACGCTTTCCAGGTGAGCGAAACGTGGCCGGAGTGGGAGGCGCGCCAGCTGCGGCCACCCCGCGTAGTCCTGAGTAATCGGCCGGGCCTGCAATCGCGGCTCCAATGGGTTCGCAGTGGTCTGGTCAGCTCCCATACGCTTGTGGGCGCGGCGCTGTTGACGGCCCAGGCCGCCCCGGATCATGCCGGACTGTATTACCGGGCTACGCCGGAAACCTACTTCCCGGTACAGGAGTGCAGGGAGCTGACGTTGCCGCAGTTCAAGCAGGCGGTCGCTGGCCGGGACTACCTTGCAGCGTTTCGGCAGCGCTTCGACAGCTGTGTGGAAGACGCATGGCACGGCCGACCCAGCGCGGCTTCGCAACATTTCATGGAGGGCTTTACCCGCCGCCTGTCCGGTGCTGCCATGTTGCTGAATGCAGCAGGGCAGTTGAGCGATGAGGCGGTTGCACTGGTCCAGGTGCTGATCGATTTTCCTGCCCGGTTCGACATGGCTGAGCCTTCCAAAGGTCGTGCCCTGGCGATGCCGGGGCGGCAGATCGAGGTGCATGCGTTGGCGGCGAACGCCAGCGGGCAGGCGGTGCCGCTGCACGGGGTGGTGTTGGTGACCGCGACGGATCTGACCGAGCCGACGTCGTTACCCGTGCTGGTGATCAGTGACACCCGCTCCCCGTTCGTGGAGGCGTTCGAATCGCGCGATGGGGCCCTTCAGCGACTGGCTGTGGAGGTGCGCCAGCATCTCCCGGCGCGGGTAGCCGTCACCGACCATGCGCACTGGCAGAGGGGGTATCTTCCGGTTGTACCGGCATATGCCATCGACGGGGATTTCCGCTGGGCAATGTTCCGGCAGTCCCTGCAACTGCGCCATGCGCAGTTGCGCCCTCCCATGCCAACCGCGCCGGACCGCGTGCGCCACCGCTTCAATGCACTGGAGACCGTGCTGAGGTCCCCCCTGCCGCCGGTGCCGATTCCGCTGTTGGCGGCCGCAGGCGAGCTGGCTGCCCTGACGCCGGCCGACATCACCGCCCACGGTGCAGCGCACTGGATGGCCCGGTTTCCGGCCGATACCCCCGGCGCGCTGCGCAACCTGGGCATGGATGGTGCGCGCTGGCTGCACGCGCTCAGCGCTGGGCGCAGCCTGCTTGCAGGTCGTTATCCGGGTCTGGTGCCTTTCGCGCAGCAGGTCCTGGACGATGAGATCCTGCAACGCTACGGCATCGCCTTTGACAGCCGCGGGGCGTACATCGTGGCCTTCAGTGGGGGTCGTCCCAACGACCAGGCCATCAGTGGCTGGCGTCACACGCGCGCCCAGCGCCGGTTCGCCGTCAGCCTGGCCGAGTGCGCGATGACCCGTGCGCAGGACCTGGACGATTCCTCCGCCGGACGGCTTGGCCTGTATCGCATCAGCGACGGTGACTTCTTCGATGAAAGCAGCGAAATAGCAGACCTGCTGCCGGCGCAACTCCTGTCGGTGGCGCGGGACCTGGACGTACAGGGCGCGTACCTGGCCCGGCTGGACGCCTTCTGGCAACAGTATGAAGGGCAGGTGCTGGCCACCCTGCGCGGCAGCTACCTGCACTCCTGCTGGCAACAGTATGCGGACGGCTCGCTGTCGCGGCGCGGCGCGCAGCTGGCGCTGGGGCTGTTCGGTGACATGAGTGGCCGGCAGTCGCAGGATCCTGCATTCCTCCCGGTGCCACGCAATGGCACGCTCGCAGGTTGGCTGAACATCCACGGGACGGCGTCGACGATACTGCACATCAGTGATGACAGCGGGCCTGAAGTGCTGCTGTTCGTCGCGCACAGCGGCAACCGGTTCTACGAATTTTCCAATGCATTGGATCTGATGGGGTGGGTTGAGCGGGTGGCGGCCACCGAGACCGGTCGGGGGTGGTTGGAGTCGGCCTTCGATCTGGCCGATCTCCAGGATGGATGGGTCTCCAATGGCGTGCATTCGGCGTTGGGCGACGGCGCCCAGACCATGTTCAGTGACGGATGCGCGGCCAGCGTTGTCCACGGTGAGGCCTCGACTGCGCTGGTGCGCCGATTGCGCGAGCGCTCGCGGCGCGATGCGCAGACGCTGATGACCTCGCCATGGGAAGCCTTCCGCCGGCGCTGGATGCCACGCCTGGAGCAGTTCGACGAGGCGGTAGGCCTGGCCAGCGTACTGGTGCCTGCGCTGCTGCCGGTAGTGGCGATCGGTGCGGCCATCGAGCTTGGCGTGGGCGTGGAGCAGGCCATCGAGGGTGACACGCCGCAGGTGCGCCGGGCGGGGGTCAGCAGTGCGGCCGCCGGTGCGCTCGGCCTGGCGTTGTCCGCGCCGCTGGGCACGGCGCGGATTGCCGCGCTCGCCGGGCACGACGGCGCCCGCCTGGAGCCGGCGCTGCAGGCATCGGTCTGGCTGCAGCGCCCTGATCCGCTGCAGCGGCTGACTGAACGCTACTCCCGGTCTGTGAGCCTGGCGGGTGTCCGCGCCGCCGACAATGGGGTGTACGACAGCCTGGGTCGGCAGTACATCGAGCAGGGCGGGCATGCATACGAGGTCAACTTCGATCGCGCGCAGCGTACCTGGCGCCTGCGCGACCCGCAGCCCGGCAGCACCTATCATCCGCCGGTGCGCTTGAACGCCGACGGCCTGTGGGAGCCCCATGCCGATGTGGGGCTGCGCGGCGGTGCACCCGAGGCAGCAGTGGGTCATGCACCCCTTGGCCGCTCATCGCTGGATCTGACGTACCGCAATGCCCTGAACCTGCACCTGGAGCGGCTGCGTCTGGATTCACTGGACAGTACCGCGCTGGACTTCAGATGGGGCCAGGAGCACTGGGAGCGTGTGGTGGCGCCTGCGGTGCTCAATGACGGCAGCAGCGTGGCGAGGATGAAGGAACAGTTCGTGTCGGGCATCCTTGATCCGGTGCAGCAGGGAGCCCTGTCGGTGATCATCGAGCGATTGGAAAGCACATTGCGTGCCGAGCATTACGCGATGATGGAAATCATGGTGGCCGATGAGGTCGGCGTTGCGGGTGGTCGCTTTCATCCTGCTTCGCAGGGCCTGCTGGGCGAAGCCAGCGGTTCGGCATCGGGGATGTGCACCGGTTTGTCCCGCATCATGGCCACGGCACTGGCGCGGGGAGAGGAATTCGCGGTGCTGGATAATCTGCGTCAAGCCATCGCTGCACCATTGGAAGCCCGTTCGGTGGCCACCTTCGCCGCTGTTCGCGACGCCCAGGGGGCCGCCTTGGAACGCGGCACCATGTCCTCGACCTCCCTGATCGCCACCTCCCACCTGGCGCGGTTCCTGGCCGGGGTTGCCGAGAACACCGAGTTCATTCTCAGTGGAAGCCGCCACAGCATGGCCTGCGCCATCCGGGTTGCCGAAAACGGCCAACGCGAATGGATTCTCTATGATCCGAACTTTGGCCTGATGTCCTTCACGCACGAGGACCGCTTTGGTCGCTGGCTGAACACCCTCTTCACCTCACGCGCGTTCTCTGGACTGCTCGACGCCGGCCAGGAAGAAATGCCCCAGACCCTGGCCGAGCTGTATGGTGCGTTTTCAACGCAGGGGAGCGCCAGGTTCCAGTTTCACCTGCGGCAGGTTCACGCCTCCCGACTGCAGGCGCAGTCCTTTGTACGCGGCTGGGAGAGGATGCTTGGGCCGCCATCCCAGGCCACGGGAGCCGCTGGCGGGATGACGATATGACCGGGTGGCCACCATGACTGCCGGGGAGAGTAAAATCGCGGGTCGTCCCCGTTCCCCGAGCCTTTCATGACCTGCCGCACCCGCTTTGCCCCCAGTCCCACTGGCTACCTGCACATCGGCGGCGCCCGCACCGCGCTGTACTGCTGGCTGGAGGCGCGCCACCGCGGCGGGGAATTCGTGCTGCGCATCGAGGATACCGACCGCGAACGCAGCACCCAGGGTGCGATCGACGCGATCCTGGAGGCAATGGAGTGGCTGGGCCTGAACTACGACGAAGGCCCGTTCTACCAGACCCAGCGCGTGGCCCGCTACAGGGAAGTGGCCGAGCAGTTGATTGCCGACGGCAAGGCCTATTACGCCTACGAGACCCGCGAAGAGCTCGACGCGATGCGCGAGGCGGCCATGGCACGCCAGGAAAAGCCGCGTTACAACGGCGCCGCGCGCGAACAGGGCCTGCCGTACCGGGACGACCCGAACCGGGTGATCCGCTTCAAGAACCCGCTGGAAGGCACGGTGGTGTTCGACGACCTGATCAAGGGCCGCATCGAGATCGCCAACAGCGAGCTGGATGACATGGTGATCTTCCGTCC
The DNA here is from genome assembly GCF_037482345.1 of Stenotrophomonas sp. AB1(2024). Classification (NCBI taxonomy): domain Bacteria; kingdom Pseudomonadati; phylum Pseudomonadota; class Gammaproteobacteria; order Lysobacterales; family Lysobacteraceae; genus Stenotrophomonas; species Stenotrophomonas sp. AB1(2024). The sequence goes on along the minus strand of NZ_JBBHKO020000001.1, from coordinate 746,335 downwards.
GGACGGCTTCCCCACCTACAACTTCGCGGTGGTGGTGGACGACTGGGACATGCGCATTTCCGAGGTCATCCGCGGCGACGACCACATCAACAACACCCCGCGCCAGATCAACCTGTACCAAGGCATCGGCGCACCGGTGCCGAAGTTCGGGCACATGCCGATGATCCTGGACGAGCAGGGCGCCAAGCTGTCCAAGCGCACCGGTGCGGCCGACGTGATGCAGTACAAGGACGCCGGCTACCTGCCCGACGCGCTGCTGAGCTACCTGGCCCGGCTGGGCTGGTCGCATGGCGACCAGGAGCTGTTCAGCCGCCAGGAGCTGATCGACCTGTTCGACGTGACCCACTGCAATTCCAAGGCCTCGCGCCTGGACATGGCCAAGCTGGGCTGGGTGAACCAGCACTTCCTGAAGACCGAAGACCCGGCCGGCATCGCCCCGCACCTGGTCTACCAGCTGAACAAGCTGGGCCTGGACCTGGCCGCCGGCCCGGCCCCGGCCGACGTGGTGGTGGCCCTGCGCGACCGCGTGCAGACCCTGAAGGAAATGGCCGAAAAGGCGGTGGTCTGGTACCAGCCGCTGGTCGAATACGACGAAGCGGCGGTGGCCAAGCACTTCAAGCCGGGCGCGGAACTGGCGCTGGGCAAGACCCGCGAGCTGCTGGCGGCGCTGGGCACGTGGACGCTGGAGGGCGTCGCGGCGGCCCTGCACGAGGTCTCGGCAGTGCTGGAGATCGGCATGGGCAAGGTGGCGCAGCCGCTGCGCGTGGCCATCACCGGCACCCAGGTCAGCCCGGACATTTCGCAGACCGTGTTCCTGGCCGGGCGTGAAGAGGCCTTGAAACGCATCGACGTAGCACTCACTAAAGTACCGACGGCCTGACCACAGGAGACCGCGCATGTCCGCCAAGACCGCTTGTACCGCCCCACACCATCACGTTCACGACGCTTCGGACTTCGTGAAGGTGGTGGAGCGCGTGTGCACCGAGCGCGGACTGCGGCTGACGCCGATCCGCGCCAACGTATTGCGGCTGATCGCCGAGGCTGGCAAGCCGGTCAAGGCCTACGAGCTGCTGGAATGGGTGCGCAGCGGCAAGGGCGTGGGCGCCGATGCCCCGCCCACGGTGTATCGCGCGCTGGATTTTTTGATGGCCAACGGCTTCGTGCACAAGCTGGAATCGGTGAATGCCTTCGTGGCCTGCCACCACCCCAGCAGCGCGCAGCATTCGGTGCCGTTCCTGATCTGCAACAGCTGCCACAGCGCGGTGGAGCTGGAAGACCGCGACATCGTCAGCCAGCTGGAAAAGCGCGCCAAGGAACTGGGCTTCCAGCCCCAGGCGCAGACCCTGGAAGTGCACGGCCTGTGCGCCCGCTGCGCGGGGTGATGGAACAACCGGTTGGCTGACGCCGGTTGCTACCGTTCCTTTTGCTTCCTCGGGGTTGAGGCCGTATCCACGCGTACCACCACCGACATGCCCGGCCTCAGCCGCGGCGCCAGCGCCTGGTCCGGATCGATCACGATCCGCACCGGCAGACGCTGCACTACCTTGGTGAAGTTTCCACTGGCATTGTCCGGGCGCAGCACGCTGAACTCCGATCCGGTGGCCGGCGCGATCTGCTCGATGTGGCCGCTCAGCCGCTCACCGTCGAAGGCATCCACCGAAAACGTCGCCGGCTGGCCGATGCGCATCCGCCAGGTCTGGCCTTCCTTGAAATTGGCCACCACCCACAGCGTGTCCGGCACCAGGAACAGCAGCTGCGAACCAGCGGTGACGTACTGGCCCAGCCGCACCGATGCTTCACTGACCTGGCCGTCGCGCGGGGCGTGGATGACCGTGTTGGCCAGATCGATCCGCGCCAGTTCCAGCTGCGCCCTGGCGGTTTCCACGCCGGCTTCCAGGCCCTTGCGCGCGACCTGGGTGGAGGTCAGGGTCTCTTCTGCGATGCGGATCTGTGCCTGCGATTGCTGCACCGATGACTGCGCGGCCTGTGCGCTGGTGCGGAACTTGTCGCGGTCGTTGAGTGCCACCAGCTGCTGGTCGGCCAGTTCCTCATAGCGCTTGAGCTCGACGCGCGAACGCGCCAGTTCCGATTGGCCTGCCGACAGCGCGGCCTGCGCCGCGCCGATCTGCGCGCGGTTCTGCGCCTGTGCCTGGTCCGAATTGGCCAGCGCGGCCACCGCGCTGTCCAGGTTCGCCTGCGCCTGCGCCACCTTCTCCCTGTAGACGCGGTCGTCGATGCGAAGCAGCGGTTCGCCCTGTTTCACGTGCTGGAAGTCCTTCACCAGCACGTCGGTGACATAGCCGTTGACCTGCGGCGCCAGCACGGTGATCTGGCCACGCACGAAGGCGTTGTCGGTACTCACCCAGCTGCTGTTGAACGGCCACAACGACCACGCGCGCAGGATCAGCGCGATGCCGAACAGCGCCACCACGATCATCACCGCCACGCTGCGCCCGCTGGGCTTGAGGTACTTGGGTGCACCGCTTGGCGCTGCGGCGGCAGGCGCGGGAGGGTCCACCGCCGCCGGCGCGGCGTCGGTGGGCGCGGGCGGGTTGATGTCATCGGGCAGGTCATCGCGCGGAGGCGTACTGGACATGGAGAGACTCATCGCGGAGCCACGCCGGGAGGCGCAACCGGTGAAGGGGACGTGGCGCGTGGATGGCGCTTGCGCCACTGCTTGAGCACGGCGGTGCGTACCGACAACAGCAGCAGCCAGCCCAGGAAACCCAGTGCAACCCGACCGCTCAACGCGAACACGTCGTTGAAGCCGCGCACGTTCGCTTCGCGGCGGGTGATCTGGGCCAGCTGCGCGGTGCCCTGCGCGCTGCGCTGCACCGGGTCGGTCAGCAGCGGGGCATACACCTGCTGCTGCAGCTTCAGGCGCTGCGCTACCACGCCGTCGGCCGGGTTGAGCTGGCTGACCAGAGCGCTGGAGTACACCTGCTCACGGTGCAGCTGGAAGGTGCCCAGCACCGCCGAACCGGCCAAGCCCCCCAGGGTCTGGGTGATCGACAGCGTGACCAGGAACGTGATCATGTGGTCGGTGCCTTGTTTCAGCGCCTGGGTGATGCCCAGCATGATCAACGGGCCCATGAACATGCCTGCGCCCATCGACGCCAGGAACTGGCTCAGGAAGAAGTCGTGCGGACGGTCCTGGCTGGTCCGGCTCTGGTCCAGCAGCGAGGCGGTACCCAGCAGCAGGATGGCCATCAGCAACTGCGCGACGATGCGTTTGGGCCCGAAGGTCAGCGAGCTGGTGGCGATGCCGGTGATCACCCCGGCCAGGATCACCGCGAACAGGGGGCGCATCTGGTCCGGCCCCATGCCCAGCTGGCGCATCAGGCCGATCACGCCGTACGACTGTTCGGTGGTGAGGAAGCGGATCAGGAAGGCGCCGAGGATGAAGTGCAGTGTCGCCGGGCTGGCCAGCCAGCGGGTCTGCAGCAGCGGGTTGCGCCGATAGTGTTCAACCGCCACACCGGCGGTGCCCAGCGCGATGGAGGCGACCAGTGCCCAACCCAGCCAGGGAGTATCCAGCCACCAGCGCAGGTAGCCCTGCGCCAGCACCACCACCAGCAGCGCCACAGCCGGGGCGAGCAGGGCGAAACTGAGGAAGTCCATCGGCTCGAAGACCTTGATCTGCGCACCGGGCGGCAGCTTGAGCATCACCACTGCAGCGAAGGCACACAGCGCCAGCCCTGCCTCGAACAGGTACAGGTTGTGCCACTGGCCCGTGTCGACCAGGCCCGGCGAAACCAGCCAGGCGATCGGCAGGGCCATCTGCGAAATGCCCACGCCGATCACCAGCAGGTTGCCGGTGTAGCGCCGGGGCAGCGACTGCAGCATGTACAGCGTGCCCAGCGTGCTGCAGGCCGCACCGGCAAAGCCACTGGCGGCGCGCATCAGCAGGGTGGTCTCGAAGCTGCCCACGAACAGGTGCAGCACCGCCAGCGCGGCGTACAGACCCAGCCCGATCTCCGCGAACAGGCGGATGCCATATTGCTGGCGGAACTTGAAGGCGAGCAGGTTGGCGGTGACGTTGACCATCGCATAGGCGGCCACCAGCCAGCTGCCCTGGGTGGGGGTCAACCCGAGCTGGCCCTGCAGGAAGGGCAGGTTGGCGGTGACCAGCGCGTTGCCCAGGCCGCCGGTGATGCCGACGAGCAGCGCGACCAGCGCATAGGCGACGCGCCGGTGCGGCGGGTGCCATGGCATCGACGCAGACCCGGGCAGGGTGGGTTTCTCGTGCTCCTCCCAGTTGGGAATTGGTTTGAGGTAGTCGGGCATCAGCGGCTCACGTCTACCTGCCCGCCCAGCCCCCCACGCAGCAGCTGCAGCGCACGCGCGGCAAGGCGCGCGCGTTCGTCGCGGGTCTTGCCGCGCAGTGCGGCACCGAGCATGCTGGATATCAGCGAGATATCGGTGACCTGCAGGTCCGGACGGCACAACCCGGCATCGATGGCGCGCTGGATCGGCGCTTTCAGCAGGTTGTGCACGGTCTGCCGCGCGGCCTTGATGGTGGGTTCGTCGGGGTCCACCGCGCGCCAATAATCGGCCAATGCCGGCGACTGCACGATGCGCGAGGCCATCCCCTGCAGTACCTCGAACAGTGCGTCATCGCGATCGCCCAGCGTTTCGACCTGGCGCGCGATGCGGGCCACGGTGCGATCGAGCAGCGCTTCGATCAGCGCAGTGCGGTCCGGGAAGTTGCGGTACAGGGTGGCGCGCCCGACCTGGGCCTTTTCGACGACCAGGTCCAGCGGAGCAGTAACGCCATGCTGGCCGAACACGCTGTCGGCGGCATCCAGGATCAGGGCGCGGCGGGCAGCCGCATCGGCACGTTGACTTTGCATGGGCTATTTTCGGACAGAAATGTCCGTAATGGAAGTCGGGTGGGCGATACCGGTATGAGGCCGCTGTGGTTGGTCAACGAGGCGTGAAGTCAGCGCGTGCCGGTACGGCAGCCGCGGCGGGCTTCGCGGACGGGCAGGGTGACAGAAAAAAGCGGGGGCCTTGCGGCCCCCGAAGGTCAAACATGCACCCCAGCGGGGATCAGAAATACGCGCGGATGCCGAACGCCACGCCACGACCGGGCAGCGGCGAGTAATCGCGCAGCAGCGAGGTGTGTGCGCGTGCCTCGCGATTGGTCAGGTTGTTGCCGTCCAGGAACACCTCGTAGCTGTTGCTGTCCGAGCGGTCCCAGCGGTAAGCGAAGTGCGCGTCGACCAGGGTGTAACCCTCGCTCGGTGCTTCGTTCTGCGCGGTGTCCTTCTGGCTGCTGTAACGCACCGCGCCGACCGACGCACGCCAGCCGTCACGCGACCAGCGCAGGTCGGCGCCGACCCGGGCCGGGGAAATGCGCGGCAGGTAGCCGCTGTTGGCCAGGTCCACGGTGTAGTTGTGGTCATGGTCGCCGTGCGGCACGGCGATGTCGACGCTGCGGCTGCCGCTGCCATCCAGCTCGGCCTTCACGTAGTCGCCGAACACGCGCAGGTCCCAGTCGCCGGTGCTGCCTTCGAACAGGTGTACCAGGGCTTCGGCTTCAGCGCCCTTGAACGTGGCGTCCTGCTGGGTCCACAGGCGTACCGGCAGGCTTTCGACCACGCCGGTGTCGGCCAGGTAGATGAAGTCCTTGAATCTGGTCTGGTAGATCGACGCGGAGAAATCGAGACGGTCGCTGTGGGTGTGGATGCCCAGCTCGACGCGCTGGCCGCGCTCGGTTTTCAGGTTGGCATCGCCGATCTCCAGCGAACGGGTGGCGATGTGCGCGCCGGCGGCGTACAGCTCTTCATTGGTCGGTGCGCGCTCGGAGCCGTCCACGCCAAAGCGCAGGTCGACCGCATCATTGAGCTTCCAGATACCGGCCGCCGACAGGTTGGTGGCGTCGAAGGTGCGCGCGCGGTAATCGCCGGTCGGGTCGAGCTTGACCTGGTCGTGGCGGCCGCCGAGTTCGAGCTTGAACGGGCCGAACTGCTTTTCCTGCAGCACGAACAGGCCGATGTTGCGGGTGCCGGTATCGGGCACGAACGCTTCTTCGCCCCTGGCGCCGAAGTCGCTGTTGCCGAACTGCAGGCCGAAGGCGCCATCCCAGCCGCCGATCTGCTGCTGCACCGCTTCCAGGCGGGCTTCGATACCGCGGTTGGTGAAGCGGGTGGAGGGCGTGCCGGCTTCCAGCTCGACGTGCTCGTAATCGGTGTAGGCGGTGCGCAGGTTGATGTTCTTCAGGAACGAGACCGGGTTGTAGATGCCGCCCTTGGCTTCGAAGCGGTTCTGCACCATGTCGATGCGCACATCATGTTCGTCGCCTTCTTCTTCCTCGTCGCCATGGTCGTGGTCGTGATCATGGTCGTCGTCGGCATGCACGTGCGCGCCGTTGGGAATGCCGTAGTTGGTGCGGTAGGTGCTGGCCGACGCACCGAAGTAACCGCCTTCGCCGAGCCAGGTCGCGCCGACGCCGCCGGCACGGGTACGAATCGAGCTGTTGTCCAGCGTGCCGCGACGCGGTTCGTCGGCGTCGCCTTCTTCGTGGTCGTGGCCGCTGTGGTCTTCCAGGCCGTCGATCACCGCATAGCCGGGAATGCGGTAGTCGTCGCCGTTGCGGACCAGGCCGTCGACATGCAGCACCCAGTTGCCGTTCACGCCATCGAGCCGGAACATGCCACTGCGTTCGTCGTTGACCGAGTTGCCGCGTACTTCGGCGCGGCCGCTGAGCGGGCGGTCGGGCAGGTCGCGGGCGATGCGGCCATCGACCACGTTGACCGCGCCACCAATGGCGCCACTGCCGAACAGCAGGGTGGCCGGGCCCTTGAGCACTTCGATCTGGTCGGCCAGGAACGGCTCGATGCTGGTGGCATGGTCGGCGCTGACGGTGGAGGCATCCATGTTGCCCATGCCGTTGGACAGCACGGCCACGCGCGGGCCTTCCTGGCCACGGATGATCGGGCGGCCCACGCCGGGGCCGAAGAAGGTGCTCTGCACGCCGGGCAGCTTGGCCACGGTGTCACCCAGGGTGCCGGACTTCTGCTCGTCCAGGCGTTCGCCGGCCAGCACGTTCACCGGGCGTGCCAGTGATTCGGCATCGCCCTGCAGCGGGGTAGCGGTGACCTTCACCGCGGACAGTTCGGTCAGGTGGTGGTCACGCTGGCCGGCATCTTCGGCCGCCACGGCCAGGGAGGGAATCAGTGCCGCGGCAAGTGCCAGGGACAGCGCGTGCGGCTGGAGGGAATGGGAAGAGCGCATGGGCAGAGGGTCCGTTGGTCGAATTGTTACAATGTATCAATGGTCGGGCGCGCCAATCCCGTCAAAACGGGGCGGGTAAAACCGGGTGAGACGGGGGAAGGAGTGCGCGTCGGGATTGATGTTATATTATTCCATAACGCTTCGCCGACCCTGCTGGAAGTCATGCCCCTGTTCGCCCGCCTCCGTCATCTGTTGGATCGCTTTGGTGCCACCGGCTCGCTGCTGTGCGCGGTGCACTGTGCCGTGCTGCCTGTCCTGCTGGCGGCGGCGCCTTCGCTGGGGCTGTCGGTGTGGCTGGGCGACGGGGTGGAACTGGCGCTGGTCAGCTTCGTGACCCTGCTCGGTCTGTTCAGCCTGGTGTGGGGTTATCGCCGCCATGGGGCGCTGCGCGCGCTGGGGTTCCTGGTGCCGGGGCTGACCGCGTTGTGGGCGGGGCTGCTGTACGGGCCGCTGCACCATGCGCCGGTGCCGCATGCGGTGGTGATGACATTGGGCGGCGTGCTGGTGGGTGTTGCCCACCTGGTCAACCTGCGTCTGAACCACGGCCACGTCCATGACGCGAGCTGTGCGCACTGAGGCGCTGTGGTAGGCTTTCCGATCGTGCGCGGGGGCGTCTGCAAGGGCGGGCCCGCCGAACCCGTGTCAGCACGGGGTAATCAGATTTCAGACTAAGGAGTTGACGACATGGGTAAGGGTGACCGCAAGACCGCCAAGGGCAAGCGCTACAACGCCAGCTACGGCAATTCGCGTTCGCACGCGGTGAGCAAGGTGGCCGTGGGCGCAGCTGCGCCGGTCGCCAAGAAGACCGTGGCCAAGGCCCCGGCAAAGAAGGCCGTGGCCAAGAAGGCTGTTGCCAAGGCCGGCTGAGTTTCGCCAGGCCTGACGAAAAAACGCGGCGCTTGCGCCGCGTTTTTTTTGGTTTCGAGCGGTGTGATTGCGGACACCGGTGTGATTGCCGTCAACCCGGTAGTGCCGGGCTCTGCCCGGCAGCTTCATGCATTCTGGCGAACAGCCGGTGACCTGCGCTTGGTCTGGGCTGGGCCGGCGGGTGTGTCGGTGGCCATGGAAGATCAAAAGCCGGCGTCGATCATTTTCATGCGTTACCGGACGCGGTGGCGTTCCGTGCCGTCGTTCGGGAACCGACGCTACCGGAACCCAGGCCCTTTCGGCGTACCCGCCGCGTAGAGCCACGCCCTGCGTGGCTGCTCTTCGTTTCCGTACGCGACCGTCGGCCTCCCCAACACGGAACAACTGAAACGCTGCATTTCGCGACAACCCGCCAGCGAGCAGAATCACTTCAACGCAGGAACCAGCGTCTCGGGATTGCCATCGTTAGGTGCTGCCGGAATGCCCAGCAAACGCGTCATCAACGGATACACGTCGACGTTGTCGAAGCCGGGCAGGGTGGCGCCCTGTTTGAAGGACGGGCCGCGGGCGATGAAGATCGCGCGCATCGAGGGCAGGGCGTTGTCGTAGCCGTGCGAGCCGCGGTCGCCCGGTTCGCGCTTGGCCAGGCCCTCGCGGCTCAGTGCATTCCATCCTTCGTGCATCTGGCACACGATCGGTGGGATGCGTGGGTTGCTGCCGTATTCCCAGCGGGCAGGCAGGGTCTGGCGGGTCCAGCAGTCGTAGGTCGCGTGCGCGCCCAGCAGGACCTTTTCCGCCTCGCGCTGCTTGCCCGGCAGTGGCGCGAATCCGATCGACTGGCCCAGCGATACATCTTTGGCGATGGACGGATCGACCATGTCTTCAACCGCGATGGTCTGGCCATCGGGTACGCGGGCCATGCCGTGGTCGGACAACACGATGACGTTGATATCGGCGTCCAGCCCGCGTGTCGTGAGGCCATCAAGCAGGCGGCCGATGGCGGTGTCCACTTCGACGATGGCGGCGGCGTATTCGGGCGAGTCGGGGCCGTAGTGGTGACCCGCCTTGTCCACCTGTTCCATGTACAGCGTGACCAGACGGGGTGCTCCAGCATCAGCCTGGCCGACCCAACCCAGCACCTCATCGACCCGGTCGGACAGGGAGACGGTTGGGTCGTAGGCCCGCCACTGGCTCGGTCGCACTCCCTGGATCGCTGCCTCGCTGCCTGGCCATGACCAGGTCGCCGAGCGCAGGCCGGCTTTCTCCGCCCCGACCCAGATCGGTTCGCCGCCCCACCAGCGTGCATCGGTCACCGCATCGCGCAGGTTGAGCTGGAACCGGCCCAGCGACTCCTCCTGCATGCTGTTGTGGATGATGCCGTGGTGGTTGGGGCGCAGCCCGGTCACGATCGTGTAGTGGTTGGGGAAGGTCAACGACGGGTACGAAGGCGTCATCCACTGCGCGCGCACGCCGTCGTGCGCGATACGCGACAGGTTCGGGGTGATGCCACGGTCCAGCATGTCCGCGCGCAGGCCGTCGATCGAGACCAGCAGCAGTTTCGGTGCGCTGGCAGCGGCTGCGCTGGTGCCGGCGGGCGCGGCTGCCGGCAAGGTGGACGGGGTGCTGGCACAGCTGGCCAGTGCGAGGGCGGCGGCAAGCGCCAGCGGAAGGCGGACGGAAATCATCCCCCCATCATAGTTCGCCGCAATGACGCGGCGAAGACAACCCATGGCACGGTCAGGCGAACAGCGGCTGCGTGCGTGCTTCGATTTCCAGCAATGCCGCTTTGGTTTCGAGGCCGCCGCCGAACCCGGTAAGTGCGCCGCTGCTGCCGATCACGCGGTGGCAGGGCAGCACGATCGGCAGCGGATTGCGCCCGTTGGCCGCGCCCACCGCGCGGCTGGCGGTGGGCTGGCCGATGTGGCGTGCCAGCTGTACGTAACTCCAGGTGTCGCCGAATGGAATGTCGGCCAGCGCCTTCCACACGCGCAACTGGAACTCGGTGCCATGCGGGGCCAGCGGCAGTTCGAAGCCGCTGCGCTCTCCGCGCAGATACTGCAGCAGCTGCGTGCGTGCATCGCGCAGCGCATGCGCGTCGCGCTGCCACTGCGTGCGGCCCTTGGCGTCGTAGCGGTTGTTTTCGAACAGGATGTGGTGGATGCCCTGGCTGTCGCCGGCCACGGTCAGCGCACCGATGGGGCTGTCGAAGGTGTCGTAGAGCAGGTTCATGTGGTTACTCCGAAGCGGACGTGGCCAGATGCCACAGGTGCAGCACGGCGTAGGCACGCCAGGGCCGCCAGGCCTGCGAGCGGGCCTCGGTGGCGCGCTCGCTCAGGCGGGTGTCGCCGCCCAGCACCTGCTGCAGCACCAGGTCGCCGGCGGGGAAGGCATCGGGCAGCGCCAACGCGCGCAACGCGATGTAGTGTGCGGTCCACGGCCCGATCCCGGGCAGTGCCACGCAGCGTTCGATGAAACTGTCCAGCCGTTGGCCGGCATGGAAGTCCAGGCGGCCGTCGGCCACGGCGGCGGCCACCGCGCGTACCGTGGCCGCACGCGTACGCGGCAGACCGATGCCCTCCAGCGGGGCGTCGGCCAGCTGCGCCGGGCTCGGAAACTGCCGGTCCAGGCCCTCGGGCATGCCTTCCAGCGGCGTGCCGAAGCGGTCGACCACACGCCGCGCCAGGGTAATGGCTGCGGCCACGCTGACCTGCTGGCCCAGCACCGCGCGCACCGCCACTTCGAAGCCGTCCCAGCCACCGGGCACGCGCAGCCCGGGACGCTGCGCGATGCCGCGCGCCAGCAGCGGGTCCTGGCCCAACGTGGCATGCACGATGCGCAGGTCGGCGTCCAGGTCGAAGATGCGGCGTACCCGACGCACGATCGCGGGAATTGCGCGCGGATCGACGTTGCCCAGTTGCAGCAGCAGCTCGGGGCGGCGCGGATCGGCAGTGACCCGGATCACCGACGGGCGTTCGGCCGGGCCGATCACGCGCTGGTAGCTGGTCGCGTCGATCTGCTCGATGCCCGGAATGCAGCGGCGGCGCAGGAAACCCAGCATCGCCTCGAAATCCAGCGGCGGCCGGTAGCCCAGGCGCAACGTCAGCGCACCGTCGGCAAGCGCGCCGCGCTGGCGGCGGATCGCGGTGGGCGGCATGCCGCAGCCTTCGACGAACGCGGCATTGAAGCGGCGCAGGCTGTTGTAGCCGGCGGCCATGGCCACGTCGGTGACCGGCAGCGCGGTTTCGGTCAGCAGCTGCTTGGCCAGCAGCAGCCGGCGGGTGGCGTGGATCTGCGCCGGTGCCGCGCCCAGCCGTGCCACGAACAGCCGCTGCAGCTGGCGCGCGCTCAGGCCCAGTCGGGTCGCCAGGTCGCCAACGGCCGCATCCTGCAGGAAGCCATCGTGGATCAGTGCGAGCGCGCGCTGCAGCGTTTCGTTGCTCAGCGCATCCTGCGCCTCCGGGGCCAGCTCCGGCCGACAGCGCAGGCACGGGCGGAATCCGGCCGCCGATGCGGCGGCTGCGGTGGGGTAGTAATCCACGTTGGCCGGTTTCGGCGCCGGTGCCGGGCAGACCGGCCGGCAGTAGATGCCGGTGCTGCGCACGGCGGTGAAAAACACGCCGTCGAAGCGCGCATCGCGGGCCAGGCGGGCGCTTTCGCAGGCGGCGTAGTCCAGGGGCAGGAGGGTATCCATGGGGCTCAGTCTATGCCCGTGGCCGGGGCCCGGCTCGCCATTTTCGGACAGCAATGTTGAACCTGTCTGATGCGGTTCAGGGCAGGTTGCCACGGCGCCGGCCGGGCACACTAGACTGTGCCTTCACGTGCCCCGTCCGGCACGCCCTTTGTCTGGAAGCCGGGTGTCCATGCTGCTCAAGTCGTGCTGGTTGTCGCTGTTGTGCCTGGGACTGGCCGCCTGCAGCCAGCTGGAGAATCCCGGCAACGTCACGGCCGCCGACAAGGCGGTCAGGGCGCAGACTGCCGATGGCGACCACATGGTGTCGTTCAACGCCGCTGATGCGCCGCCAGCGCCGACGCCGCCGCCGCGCCGGGGCGAGCAGGGCTGGCCGACGGTCGCCCTGGACAATGGCAAGGCCTGGCTCAGCTGCGATACCGAGTATGCGGACGAAGGGGGCGACGGTGCGCCGCTTGAGGCGTTGGACCGTACCAGCCTGGAAACGGCCATTGCGCCATGCGTCGAGCGTGGCCTGCTGCGCGTGCGCTACGTGGGCAAGATCAATCCCGGCTTCGCCGAGCTGGTGGCGCGGATCGCGCTGGTGGCCGACGCGCAGCGCGTGTCGCGACGCATCCTGGACCTGGATTCCAGCGGTGGCCAGGTGGAAGCGGCGATCGTGGCTGGCGACCGCATCGGCGAGTCCAACTGGACCATCTGGGTGCGCGAAGGCTCGGTCTGCCACAGCGCGTGCGTGTTCGTGCTTGCCGCCGGTGACAACCGGCTGGTGTCGGGCAGGGTCGGCATCCACCGCATGATGCGGATCAGCTCCAAGGCCACCTCGCGTGCCGAGCTCAACCTTGAGCTCCATGAGGTCTACGACAACGTCAAGGACTACCTGCAGCGCAACGGCGTGGCGGTGGGCGTTGCCGACCTGATGATGACCGTGCCCAACCGCAGCCTGCGCCTGCTCAGCAGCGAGGAGCTGCGCCAGTTCGGCCTGGACGGTACCAATGCGGTACAGGACGACCTGGAGCGGATCAAGCAGATGCGCAAGTGCGGCGATGATTTCGTGCGCCGCAAGGACGCGTTCCTGGTCGCCTTCGACCAGGAGTGCAAGCGCGAGGGCAGCGAGCTGGAGGTCATCACCCGCTGTGGACAGACGCTGAAGCAGCGCTTCGGCTTCCCGGATGCGACCTGCCCGGACGAAAGCCCGTTGTCGGAAATCGATGTCTCCACGCTGTTGCCGACCACGGACAAGCCGCGTGATGCGGTGGCCGAGCGAACCGCCAGCGACGCCGACCAGTCGCCGCCAGAGGCGGCCGAACGCAACTGACGGCCTGCTCACGGTGTTCCCGTAGACTGGCCGGAGTCCACTGCCGCTTACGGTTTCCCAATGCGCATTCCGCTGCTGCTGTCGCTCCTGCTTCCCGCCGTTGCCCTGGCCCAGACGCCGCCGCCGGCCACCCCGGCACCGGCCCCCGCGCGGCCGGCGCCGACCGCTCCGGCGCGACCAGCGCTGACCCCGGCGCAGCAGGCGCAGGTACAGAAGCAGGACCAGGAGATGGTCGCTGCCGCTCTCAAGGTAGCGACGCTGGTCGATGCCGGGCGCGCAGGTGAGGTATGGAAAGGCGCATCGGCCGTGGCCCGCAGGTCGGTGACCGAGCAGGCCTTCGTGGCCCAGCTCGACAGCGACCGCAAGCGGCTGGGCGCGCTGGTCTCGCGCGGCCAGCCGGTGGTGACCCGGGTCCAGTACAGGGCAGGCGCCACGGTGCCGGAAGGGCTGTACGTGAACGTCAGTTTCCCCACCCGGTTCGCCAACAGCACGCAGCCGGTGCGTGAGCTGGTGTCGTTCCGGTTCGACGAAGACAAGGTCTGGCGCCTGGCCGGCTACAGCGTGCGCGCCGCCGCTCCCTGATCGCAGGAGGAACATCGCATGGGTATCGAGATCCAGATGCTGGGCTGGGCCATCGTGCTGGGCCTGGTGCAGGTGATGCTGGCCGCAGGCGCGGTCACCCGCGAGCGCGGGTTGGCATGGAATGCCTCGGCCCGCGATGGCGTGCCGCCGCCGCCGGGACCGCTGGCGGCGCGCCTGCAGCGGGCGCAGGCCAATTTCCTGGAAACCTTCCCGTTCTTTGCCGCCGCCGTGCTGGCGGTGGTGCTCACCCAGCGCCAGGACGGCACCACCGCGCTGGCGGTGCAGCTGTATTTCTGGGCGCGGCTGGTCTATGTGCCGCTGTATGCCGCGGGCATTCCCTACGTGCGCAGCCTGGTCTGGGTGGTATCGATGTTGGGCATCGTGCTGCTGCTGTGGCGGTTGCTGCACGGCCTGGCGTGAACCACCGCCGACGCGGCTGATCCAGATCAAGAATGCGTTCGCCGGGGAGCGGTAAGCTCGGGCGTGAATACACATCGGGAACGGATCATGCCGGATCGGCACGGGATGGAGGCGGGCGCACCGCACGGCAGCGCACAGGCGGTGGATGTGGTGGTGGTCGGGGCCGGACCGGCAGGGTTGTGCTTCGCCCGCGCGTTGGCCGGCAGCGGACTTCGGGTGGTGGTTGTGGAGCAGCAACCCCGCGCGGCGCTGGCCGAGGCGGCGTTCGATGGGCGCGAGATCGCACTCACCCATGCCTCCCGGCACATACTCGAACGGCTGGGCCTGTGGGACCGGCTGGACCCCGATGAGATCTCTCCGTTGCGTACTGCCAAGGTCATGGACGGCGGCTCGCCGTTCGCCTTGACCTTTGCTGCACGCGACGCGCAGGGCGGGGACCTCGGTTGGCTGGTGCCCAACCACCTGATCCGCCGCGCGGCGTGGGACAGCGTGCAGGGCCACGCCGACCTGGAGATCCTCGACCAGTGCAGCGTGCGCGGCATCGTGCCCGGCGCACGCCACAGCGAGGTCACCCTTTCCGATGGCCACCGCCTGCAGGCACGGCTGGTGGTGGCGGCCGACAGCCGGTTCTCGTCCACCCGGCGCATGCTGGGCATCGGCGCGCGCATGCGCGACTTCGGCAAGTCGATGCTGGTGTGCCGCATGCAGATCGAGGTGCCGCACCAGCACACCGCATGGGAGTGGTTCGGCCATGGCCGAACCATGGCGCTGCTGCCGCTCAATGGCGGGCAGGCCTCGGCGGTGATCACCCTGCCGCCGCGTGAAATCGAGGCGCTGCTGGCGCAGGATGAAGCGACATTCGGGCGCAGCATCAGTGCGTGTTTTGAACACCGCCTGGGCGCGATGACGCCGGTGGCGCGCGCCATCGCGTACCCGCTTGTCGGGGGGTATGCCAATGTGTTCGTGGGCGAGCGCTGCGCGCTGATCGGCGATGCGGCGGTCGGCATGCACCCGGTCACCGCGCACGGTTTCAACCTCGGCCTGCAGAGCCAGGACCGGCTGGCGGCGGTACTGCGCCGGGCGGCAGGGCGGGGCACCGATATCGCCGCCCCGGCCGGTCTTGCGGCCTACGAGCGCGGGCACCGGCTGGCCTCACGGCCCTTGTACGAGGCGACCAATGCGATCGCCACGCTCTACACCGACGACCGCCTGCCGGCGCGGGTGCTGCGCCGGGCCGGCCTGCGCCTCGCCCATGGGGTGGCGCCGTTCCGGCAGCTGATCGCCGCGCACCTCACCGGTAGGTGACGACCGTTGGTCGTCACACGTGATCAGGGGGCGTCGGAATCGGCGATGACGTTGATCACGGTGTCGCCGAACTGGACCTGCTGGCCACCGCGGATCTTGCAGGCTTTGCGCAGTTCCACCTCGCCATCGACCCGCACGTGGCCGTCACCGATGACCGTCTTGGCTTCGCCGCCGCTGGTGACCAGGTCGGCCAGCTTGAGCAGCTGCTTGAGCTCGACGTAGTCGCGGTCCAGTTCAAATTCGAGGGTCTGCATGGAGCGGGTATCCTGGGAAGGGGCGCGGACGATGGGCCGGGCCGGGAGAGGGCGCGTATTGTGCGCCAGCACGCGGCATTTACGGCATCCATGCTGGAATCTGTACACGTTGTTCAGGAATCATCCGGTATCATCCCGGCCTGAGCGAGTGAATTCTCCTCCGACCGAGCAGCGCCAGGGCACGCGATAAGAAAGGGCGCCCAAAGCGCGGACCATCCCCTTTTTTATGTCACTACCCGTAAACGGTAGTGCCTTCGGAGTTCCCCATGTCCCAAGAATCCCCCGCGCCGCTGCTGTTCGCAGACCTCGGCCTGTCCGACGCTGTGATGAAGGCAGTCGCCGCCGTCGGCTATGAAACGCCATCGCCGATCCAGGCCGCCACCATCCCGGCGATGCTGGAGGGCCGCGACGTGCTCGGCCAGGCCCAGACCGGTACCGGCAAGACCGCCGCCTTCGCGCTGCCGGTCCTGTCCAACCTCGATTTCAACCAGACCAAGCCGCAGGTGCTGGTGCTGGCGCCCACCCGCGAACTGGCCATCCAGGTCGCCGAGGCGTTCCAGACCTACTCCTCGGGCATCCCCGGCTTCCGCGTGCTGCCGGTCTACGGCGGCCAGCCGTACGGCCAGCAGCTGCAGGCCCTGCGCCGTGGCGTGCACGTCATCGTCGGCACCCCGGGCCGGGTGATCGACCACCTCGACCGCGGCACCCTGGACCTGTCCGAGCTGAAGACGCTGGTCCTGGACGAAGCCGATGAAATGCTGCGCATGGGCTTCATCGACGACGTCGAAGCGGTGCTGAAGAAGCTGCCGGAGACCCGCCAGGTGGCGCTGTTCTCGGCCACCATGCCGTCGCAGATCCGTCGTATCGCGCAGACCTACCTGAAGAACCCGGCCGAAGTCACCATCGTCAGCAAGACCACCACGTCGGCCAACATCCGCCAGCGTTACTGGTGGGTGAGTGGCATGCACAAGCTGGACGCGCTGACCCGCATCCTGGAAGTGGAACCGTTCGACGCGATGATCATCTTCTCGCGCACCAAGGCGGCCACCGAAGAGCTGGCCGAGAAGCTGCAGGCCCGCGGTTTGGCTGCTGCGGCCATCAATGGCGACATGCAGCAGGCGCAGCGCGAGCGCACCATCGGCATGCTGAAGGAAGGCAAGCTGGACATCCTGGTGGCCACCGACGTGGCCGCGCGCGGCCTGGACGTGGAGCGCATCAGCCACGTGCTGAACTACGACATCCCGTACGACACCGAAAGCTACGTGCACCGCATCGGGCGTACCGGCCGTGCCGGGCGTACCGGCGATGCGATCCTGTTCGCCACCCCGCGTGAAAAGGGCATGCTGCGTGCCATCGAGCGTGCCACCCGCCAGCCGATCGAAGAGATGCAGCTGCCGAGCGTGGATGCGGTCAACGACACCCGCATCAACAAGTTCATGAGCCGCATCAGCGATGCACTCGATGCCGGCGGTACCGAGTTCTACCGCGACCTGCTGCAGAAGCTGGAGGGTGAGAAGAACGTGCCGGCGATCGACATCGCCGCCGCGCTGGCCAAGCTGTTGCAGGGCGATTCGCCGTTCCTGCTGACCCCGCCGGTGCGTGGCGCGCGCGAAGAGCGCGCCCCGCGCAGCAACGACCGCAATGATCGTGGCGAGCGTCCGGCGCGTTTCGAGCCACGCTTCGAGCGTGGCCCGCGTCGTGAAGACGACCGCGGTCCGCGTCCGCCGCGTCCGGAAGGCGATTTCGGCGGTAACGACGGTGGTTTCGAACGTGCCCCGCGGCGTGACATCGCCCCGCGCGGTGCCGCCGAACCGGGCATGGAAACGTTCCGCATCGAGGTGGGCCATGTGCACGGGGTCAAGCCGGGCAACATCGTTGGCGCGATCGCCAACGAAGCCGGGCTGGAAAGCCGCTTCATCGGCCGCATCGACATCCACGACGACTTCTCGGTGCTGGACCTGCCGGCGGAAATGCCGCAGGACCTGCTCAGCCACCTGAAGAAGGTGTGGGTGTCGGGCCAGCAGCTTCAGATGCGCAAGGTCGAGCCGGGTGAGGACCTGACCCCGTCGGCACGCCCGCCGTTCAAGCCGAAGTTCGGCCGTGGCGGCAAGCCGGGCGGTCCGGGTGGTCACCGCGGTCCGGGCGGCCCGGGTGGCAACGACCGCCCGCCGCGTCGTGACGGCTTCAAGCCGCGCGGTCCGCGCAACGGCTGATCGTCCTGATCGTGTGACCTGCAACGCCAGCCTTCGGGCTGGCGT
This sequence comes from Stenotrophomonas sp. AB1(2024), assembly GCF_037482345.1. Taxonomy (NCBI): domain Bacteria; kingdom Pseudomonadati; phylum Pseudomonadota; class Gammaproteobacteria; order Lysobacterales; family Lysobacteraceae; genus Stenotrophomonas; species Stenotrophomonas sp. AB1(2024). The sequence continues at coordinate 728,407 of NZ_JBBHKO020000001.1, read as the reverse complement.
TGTCGTTTCAGCTTCCTGACGCACCGTGACGGAAAACTTCGCGCCGTTTCAACAGTGTTGGTTCTAGCCTGCGATGGCAGGGACAATGCAACGCATACCAACGTGCCGGAGGACCCGCGATGCGAGGCAGCAAGGACGTTGGCAGTTCCGCCGTACCGCAGGTCACGCGGGGTTTGACCCTGCGGTTCGTGCTGTTGACCGGGATGGCCGTCGGCCTGGTGGCGCTGTCGGCGCTGATCCAGGAACTGCAGGGCGCTTCGACCGCCTGGATCGTGGGGCAGAGCCACTGGTCGCGCAGCCAGCAGCACGCGACCTTTGCGCTGGAGCGTTACATCACCTCGGGCAACCCGGCCGCGCTGGCCGAAGCGCGCGCTGCGCTGCAGGTGCCGCTGGGCGATCTGGACGCACGCCGCGCGCTGGAGCAGGACGACGTGGATGTCGCGCGGGCGCGGCGCGGCTTCCTGCAGGGCGGCAACCAGCCCGGCGACATCAACCGGCTGATCCTGTCGTTCCGTTACCTGGGCAATCTCGGTTACTTCCGCGACGCCGTGCGCCTGTGGCGACAGACCGACCATGGCCTGGCCCAGCTGCAGGCGATGACCGGGGCCGCCGAGGCGATGCATGCCGATGGCAGCGTGGAGCCTGCCATGCGCGGGGCGCTGCTTGTGCAGTTGCAGGCGCTGGACCGCAGCCTGCAGGCGCAGGCCCGCGCGTTTTCACTGGCGCTGCTCAATACCGCGTCCATCGTGCGGATCGCCACGCTGGTGGTGGGCGGTCTGTCGGTACTGCTGATCACCCTGGTGGCGGTGCTGTTGGCGCGGCGGGTGCGCAACGACCTGATCGACACGGAAAGCCGCTTTCGTGCGGCGTTTTACCAGGCCACGGTGGGCATGCTCAAGCTGGACCCTGCCGGTGGCATCGTCGAGGCCAACCAGGCCATGGCCGATATCCTCGGCTATCGACGTGACGCGCTGCCCGGCATGGCGCTGCCGGACCTGCTGGTCGACGGCGAGCTGGTGCTGGACCAGGCCGGCGACATCGACTGGGCACGCCAGCTGCGTCCGGGTGAACTGCGCTTCCGGCATGCCGATGGCGGGCTGCTGTGGGGGCGCTGGAGCGGCACCCTGGTGCGCAGCCCCGGCCGTGAATTGTCCGTGTTCGCGATCATCGAGGATGTCTCGCAGAACCACGCGCTGGCGCGCGAGGTCGAACACCACGCCAGCCACGATCCGCTGACCGGGTTGATCAACCGCCGCGAAATCGAGCGCCTGCTGGAACTGGCGCTGCTGGACGTACGCACCCATGGCGGTACCCACAGCCTGTGTTACCTGGACCTGGACTACTTCAAGCTGGTCAACGATGGCCTCGGCCATGCGGCCGGTGACCAGCTGCTGCGGGGCTTTGCCGACTACCTGGAGGGAGCGGTGCGCGAGGGCGACTGGGTGGGCCGGATGGGCGGCGACGAGTTCGCGATGTTCCTGTCCGGCGCGCGCCAGGAAGAAGCCAAGCAGGTCCTGCAGCAGATTGCGCGCAACCTGGGCCAGGCCGGGTTCCAGCGCGATGATGGGCTGCCACGGGTCAGCTGCAGCATCGGGGTGGTGGAGATCACCGCCGGGGTGGCCGACGTGAACTGGCTGATGAGCGCTGCCGACAGCGCCTGCTACGCGGCCAAGCAGGCCGGTCGCAACCGCGTGCACTGCTTCAACGAAGACCGCATGGCGCTGGAAGAGCGCCTGCTGGAAGCCGAGCGGTTGACCCATGTCTCCAGCGCGATCGCCGAGAACCGGATGCTGCTCTACGCCCAGCGCATCGATCAGGTCGGCGATCCGGACTTCCTGCACTACGAAGTGCTGGTGCGCATGCGCGGCACCGACGGCCAGCTGCAGGGGCCCGGTGATTTCATGCCGGCGGTGGAGCGTTACGGCATGGGCATGGCGCTGGACCGGCACGTGCTGGGCCTGCTGTTCCGCCACCTGCAGCTGTGCCCGGCGCACGTGCAGCGTTTGGGCCTGTGCAACGTGAACGTGTCGGCCCAGTCGATCGCCGAGCCCGGTTTCCTGGCCTTCGTCTGCGACCTGTTGGAGCGCAACCGCGGGCTGGCGCGCAAGCTGTGTTTCGAGATCACCGAAACTGCGGCGATCAGCAACCTGGACCAGGCGCGCAGCTTCGTCGAAGGGGTCAAGGCGCGCGGCTGCCGCGTGGCCCTGGATGACTTCGGTTCCGGGTTGTCCTCGTTCGGGTACCTGCGCCAACTGCCGGCGGACACGCTCAAGATCGATGGCATGTTCGTGCGCGACATGGACGTCGACCCGATCAGCCGCGCCACCGTGCGCGCCATCACCGAGATCGGCCGCGAACTGCGCATGAGCGTGGTCGCCGAGTGGGTGGAGACGGAGGAGGTGGCCCTGCAGCTGCAGGCGCTGGGCGTGGACGGCCTGCAGGGCCATGCCATCGCGCGGCCGATGGCGCTGGAAAAGCTCACCCAGCCCTCGTTGTGGCGGGAGCCTTTTGTGCAGTCCCGCCACCTTTCCTGAACGGTCACGTGCACCGGAACCGCTGCCAGGCGAAGACCTGCTGGTCGCCTGATCCCGCGCCCGGCGGGGTTTTACCGGATAATGGCGCGATGACAACCCGACTCAACAAGTACATTGCCGAAACCGGCTTCTGTTCCCGGCGTGAAGCCGACCGCCTGATCAGCGAGCGCCGCGTCACCGTCAACGGCCACCCCGCCGGCACCGGTGCGGTGGTCGGCGAGGGCGACGCGGTGCTGGTCGACGGCCAGCCGATGCGCGCGCGCGAGGCCAGGAAGGCAGGTGGCCGCCGCCATGTGTACATCGCGCTGAACAAGCCGGTGGGCATCACCTGCACCACCGAAAGCGCGGTCAAGGGCAACATCGTCGATTTCGTCGGCCATGAGCAGCGCATCTTCCCGATCGGCCGCCTGGACAAGGATTCCGAGGGCCTGATCCTGATGACCAGCAACGGCAATATCGTCAACCAGATCCTGCGCGCCGAAAACAACCACCAGAAGGAATACCTGGTGGCGGTGAACAAGCCCGTCACCGACGAGTTCCTGCGCGGCATGGCCCGCGGGGTGCGCATCCACAACGAAACCACGCTGCCGTGCCGGGCGTCGCGCATCGCCAAGTTCGGCTTCCGGATCGTGCTGCAGCAAGGCCTGAACCGACAGATCCGATTGATGGCGGCGGCGTTCGATTACCGGGTGACCCAGTTGCGCCGGGTGCGCATCGACAACGTCAAGATCGGGGCGCTCAAGCCGGGCCAGTGGCGCAACCTGACCGATGCCGAGCTGAAGGGGTTGCTGCCGCAACAGCAGGACTGGTAGGCCCGCACCGCGGGAAGCCGATCTTTCGCAGCACCTGCGACGCAGGCTTGGCATCCTGTACGCCCGTTTTCCCTGCCGAATCCGTCCATGCTGCAGACCCTGGCCATTTCCAACTACCGCTCCCTGCACGACCTGGTCGTGCCGATGGGGCGGCTGAATCTTGTGACCGGCGACAACGGCAGTGGCAAATCCAGTCTCTACCGCGCACTGCGACTGTTGGCCGAAACCGCTCAAGGCGGGGTGGCGGCAGCGCTGGCGCGGGAGGGCGGGCTGGGCTCTGCGCTGTGGGCGGGACCGGCCAAGACCAGTCGGGCGATGGAGCAGGGCGAGGTGCCGGTACAGGGCGCGGCGCGCAGCGAGCCGGTGGCGTTGCGATTGGGCTTTGCTGCCGAGGACTTTGGTTACGCAATCGACCTGGGGTTTCCGGTGCCGAGCCTATCGGCTTTCACGCTGGATCCGCAGATCAAGTGCGAGAGCATCTGGGCAGGGCCGTTCCTGCGCAGCAGTACGGTGCTGGTGGAGCGCCATGGGCCGTTGGTGCGGCGCCGTAATGGACGGCAGTGGGAGGGCGTGGATGATCGGTTGTCGGTGTTCGACAGCGTGTTCTCGCAGCTGGCGGATCCGCAGCGGATGCCCGAAGTACTGGCACTTCGCGAAATGATCCGCGCATGGCGGTTCTATGACCATTTCCGCACTGATGTTGATGCCCCGGCACGCCGGTCGCCCTTGGCGACGCGCACGCCGGTGCTGGCGCACGATGGTCGCGACCTGGCGGCGGCCTGGCAGACCATCGTCGAGGTTGGCGATGCACAGGGTCTGGCTGCTGCCGTGGACGATGCGTTTCCGGGTGCGAAGGTGGGGATCGAGGGGGGCGAGGGGCGGTTGCACTTGAAATTCCATCAGCACGGATTGCTTCGACCGCTGTCGGCGGCCGAGTTGTCCGACGGCACGTTGCGGTATCTGCTGCTGATCGCGGCACTCCATACGCCGCGACCGCCGCCGTTGATGGTGCTCAACGAGCCGGAAACCAGCCTGCATCCGGACCTGCTGCCGGCGCTGGGCCGGCTCATCATTGCAGCGACCGCGCGCAGCCAGCTGTGGGTGGTATCGCACGCTACGCGCCTGGTGGCGGCACTGCGCGAGTCGCCCCTATGCAATCCAATTGCTCTGGAGAAGCAGATGAGTCGCACGAAGATCATCGGCCAGGGCCTGCTCGATGCCCCGGCCTGGTACTGGCCCGACCGGTAGGTACCCCCCGTTGGTGGGTACGCGGTTCAATCGGCAATATTGCGCGCCTCCGACGTCCCCAATATCTCCGGGTGCTGTACCTTCCTGCGCCGGTTCAACAGCGGGTGCAGGAACACCGCGCCGACGATGATCGCCACGCCGGCGTAGAACAGCGGGGTCAGTTCACGCTGTTCGCTGAGCAGCACCATGGCCAGCAGGATCGCGTAGACCGGTTCAAGATTGGTCACCAGCTGCACGGTGTAGGCGCTGAGGTGGCGCAGCGCGACCAATGCCAGGGCGAACGGCAGCAGGGTGCACACGCCGGCCAGGGCCAGCAGCAGCAACCCGTCGTGCAGGTTGGGCACCACCCACAGCGGGCTGGCCAGCGCCGGCAGCAGGAACGGCAGCAATGGGGCGAGCAGGGTGAGAGTGACCGTGCCCGCGCCCAGTTCCACCGCCGTCACGGTGAGCGGATCGGCGTGGCTGACCAGGCGCTTGTTGAGCGAGCCGAAGATGGCGACCAGCAATGCGGAGATCGCCCCGATCAGCACGCCCAGGCGCATGCCGCCGGGCACGCCGCCGACCACCATGCCCACGCCGGGCAGTACGGCAATGCCGAAGGCCAGTTCGCGCAGCTGGAAGGGACGTTTGGCCACCCATGGTTCGATCACGGCGGTGAAGACCGGCGCCAGCGCGATGCAGGTGGCGGCCACCGAAGCATTGGCCAGCTTCACCGCGCCGTAGAAGGTCAGCCAGTGCAGTGCCACCAGCGCTCCCACCCCGCAGTAGCCGGCGAACAGCGCAGGGGAGAGCTGGCGCAGCCCGCGCCATACCCGCGGCAGCAGGGCCAGCATGGCCACCACCAACAGCATGCGCCACCACACCAGCGGCAGTGCCGGCAGGGTGATGAGCTTGCCGAGGATGGCGGTGACGCCCCACAGCAGCACGCAGAAGTGGATTTGCAGCAGCGCTTTGCGGGTATCGGTCATCGGCATCCGCATATTGTGGAGCAATAAGCATGCGTAGAGCCACGCCTTGCGTGGCTGCTCTTGGCGGGACCCGGAACGCTGCGTGGCAGCCACGCAGGGCGTGGCTCTACGCCCCGACCTGTTTCAGCTGTCTGCGCAACGCTACTGCGGCGCCTGGGTTGCGGTGCTTGGCCGCGCCGATGAACAGCACATACACCTCCCGTGGCTCACCCGGGGTGGCATCGGCGACGAGGTGCGGCAGGTCCGGGTTGTCTTCGCCACGCGCCCAGCGCATCGCGCGCAGGCACCACTGTTCCAGCGTGCGTTCGGGGTAGCCGGCATGCAGGTTCGCACGCGACTGCATCAGCCGCGCATAGATGAAGCTGGCGGCAGGGTCGGCGAAGCTGGGGTAATCGGGCGAACCACTGAACACCAGCGCGGTATCATGCGCGCGCGCCGCGGCGATCAGCTCCGGGGTCCACGCCGCCGCATTGCGCACTTCCAGCGCGTGCTGCAACGGGCGGCCGCCGGCCTCGCGGGGCAGCGCCTCCAGGAACCGATCGAACTCCTGTGCACCGGCCGGGTGGTTCTCGCCGAACTGCCAGACCAGCGGGCCCAGCCGATCTTCCAGCGCGCTGATGCCCTGGATGAAACTGTCGGCGCGCGTGCCAGCGGCGGCCAGGTCATGGCTCTGGGTGATGGTGCGCGGCGCTTTGGCCGAGAAGCGGAAGCCCGGCGGGGTCTGCTCGCGCCATTGCGCGTACACCGCCGGCTTCTGCGCCCGGTAGAACGTGCTGTTGATCTCGATGCAGCCCAGCTGCCGGCTGGCATGGGCCAGCTCCTCGCGCTGCGGCAGCCCGGCCGGATAGAACGTGCCGCCGCGCCACGCCGGAAACACCCAGCCGCCGATGCCGGTGTAGATCGGCCCGGGTGCCGCGTGCTTCAAAGGCCGGTCTCCTGCCACGGATCGTAGCTGCCGAACCACCAGATATGGCCTTCGAGGTCACGGCAGGCATAGCCGCGACCGCCGTAGTCCTGGTCGGCGATGTCGATGACCAGCTCGGCGCCAGCGGCCACCGCACGCGCGTAGTGGGCATCGGGATCGGTCACGATCACGCAGGCGCTCTGGGTTTCGCGCCCGTTGATCTCATTGGGCTGCACGACCAGCTTGCCCCACTCGCCACCGCTGTCGACCGAGCCCAGCATGATCATGCCGCTGCCATGGACCAGCTGCGCGTGATACACGATGTCGCCGTCGGCGTAGACCGCCTGCGCCGTGAAGCCGAAAGCGCGCTCCAGCCACGCGATGGCCGCCCGGGCATTGCCGTAGCGCAGGCAGGGGATGATGGTGGAACCGGTGTCGGCGGGCGCGGTCATGCGGGTGCTCCGGGGTGGGCGGCTTCTGGCACAGGCGAGCCTGCAACCGGCCGCGTTACCATCGCGCGAAACCTGGCGCATTCGGCCCGTGGCGGCCTCGACGCCCCAGCAACACGCAACCGGAGATACTGATTGAATACATCCTGGATCGGAGGCCTTGTGCTGCTGGCGTGCACACCCTTGGCGTCGGCGGCCGTGCCGGCCGAACTGCAGCAGTTGGATGCCACCGTTGAACGCGTGCGCAGCCAGTTCGACATTCCCGGCATCGCCGTGGCGGTGGTCAAGGACGGCCAGGTCGTCTTCGAGTGCGGCTACGGCGTGCGCGAGCTGGGCAAACCGGCGCCGGTCGAGGCCGACACGCTGTTCGCGATCGCCTCCAACACCAAGGCGTTCACCGCCACTTCGCTGAACCTGCTGGCCGAGCAGGGCAAGCTGAAGATGGACGACCGGGTGATCGACCATCTGCCGTCGTTCCGCATGTCCGACCCGTACGTGACCGGCGAAATGCGCATCCGCGACCTGCTTTCGCACCGCAGCGGGCTCAGCCTGGGCGCGGGCGACCTGTTGTTCTGGCCGACCACGACCTACAGCAACGCCGAGGTGGTACAGCGGTTGGGCAAGGTGCCGCTCAAGGCCGGCTTCCGCGACCGCTATGCTTACGACAACATCCTGTATGCGGTGGCGCAACAGGTGATCGAGCAGGTCTCCGGGCAGTCGTATGCGGACTTCCTGCAGCAGCACATCTTCACCCCCGTGGGCATGGGCGGCACCCGCTTCAATGCGGACCACCTGCAGCCGGGCGACAAGGCCGCCACCGGGCATGCCAAGTTCGATTTCACCGAACTGCGCACCGTGGCGCCGCTGACCTGGTCCAACAACGCCGGTGCCGGCGGAGTGTATTCCAGCGTGCACGACATGGCACGCTGGATGAACGTGCAGCTGGCCCAGGGCAAGCTGGAGAACGGCACGGCGCTGTTCAGCCCCAAGAGCCAGCAGGCGATGTGGCAGATGATCACCCCGCAGGTGGTGCCCGAGCCGAGCGTGCCGGCGCTGGCCGCCGCGCGCCCGAACTTCGCCGGTTACGGCGAGGGCTGGAGCCTGAGCGATTACCGCGGGCAGAAACTGGTATGGCACACCGGCGGCTGGCCGGGCATGGTCTCGCGCGTGACGCTGGTACCGGAGCAGAAGCTGGGCATCGTGGTACTGACCAACCAGGAAGTGGGCGCGGCCTTCAATGCGGTCACCATGGACGTACTCGACGCCTATCTCAAGGCGCCGGCCACCGACTGGGTGGCGGCGTACGCCGCCGCAGTGGCCAAGGCACGGGACAAGGCCGACGAAGGCTGGGCCGCGCACCAGGCCGCGCGCGATCCGACGTCCACGCCGTCGCTGCCGCTGGCCCGCTACGCCGGTACCTACCGCGACCCCTGGTATGGCGAGGTGTTCATCGAACCGCGCGGCGGCAAGCTGCGCCTGCGCTTCGGCAGGACCGCGCAGCTGGTGGGCACGATGGAGCACTGGCAGCACGACACCTTCATCGTGCGCTGGGATGATCGCTCGCTCAACGCCGATGCGTTCGTGAATTTCAGCCTGGACCCGGACGGCAAGGTGCGCGAGGTGCGCATGCAGGCGGTGTCGTCGCTGACCGACTTCAGTTTCGACTTCCAGGATCTGGTGCTGACCCCGGTGGTTGCCGACGCGGCGAAATGAACCGCGCGCGCGGTGTATGCCGCGGGTGAAAACAAACGGCAGGCCGCGGTGGGATAATCGCGGCCTGTTGGTTTTTCCGGGGTTGGAATGTTCCGCTGGTTCGAGTCGCTGATTCCGGTGTTTCCGCCGATCGACGCGCGCATGCCGCCGCGTCAGGTGTTGCCGTTCTACATCCACTACCTGCGCCCGGTCTGGCCGGTGCTGCTGGCCACGCTGCTCGCCGGGCTGCTGCTGGCGCTGGTGGAAGTGGCCATGTTCGATTTCCTCGGCCGCATCGTCGACATGGTCAGCGAGCAGCCCGATGCGGGCTTCTTTGCACGGCATGCCGACACGCTGCTGTGGATGGCCGCCATCACGCTGGTCGCACGGCCGGTACTGGTCGGCCTGCACAACCTGCTGGTCAACCAGGCCATCGTACCGGGCCTGAGCAACCGCTCGCGCTGGCTGATGCACAACTACGTGGTGCGCCAGAGCCTGTCGTTCTTCCAGAACGATTTCGCCGGCAGCATGGCCAACCGCGTGATGCAGACCGGCACCTCGCTGCGCGAATCGGCGGTGCAGATGGTCGATTCGCTGTGGTACATCGTGGTCTACACCGGCACGGCGCTGTACCTGTTCGCGCAGGCGGACTGGCGGCTGATGATTCCACTGGTGCTGTGGTTGGCCGCCTACGTGGTGATCATGGTGTACTTCGTGCCGCGCGCGAAGGAGCGCGCCTGGATTGCTTCTGAAGCGCGCTCCAAGGCGATGGGCCGGATCGTCGACGGCTACACCAACATTCCCACGTTGAAGCTGTTCGCCCATGGTGGGCGCGAGCAGGCGTACGTGGCCGAAGCGATCGAGGAGCTGGCGGTCAAGCACCGCCGCCAGACCCGCATCACCACCGGCATGGACCTGACCATCGCCATCGTCAACGGCTTCCTGATCGCCGGCACCTGCGGGCTGGCGCTGTGGCTGTGGAGCCACGGCAACATCACCGTGGGGGCGATCACCCTGGCCACCGGCCTGGTGATCCGCATCCACAACATGTCCGGCTGGATCATGTGGACCATCAACGGCATCTTCGAGGACATCGGCACGGTGCAGGATGGCATCACCACCATCTCGCAGCCGCTGAGCGTGCAGGACCGCAGCGATGCGGTGCCGCTGGTGGTTCGCGAGGGCGGGGTGCGGTTCGATGACATCCACTTCCACTACGGCAAGCAGGGCGGGGTGATCGCCGGCCTGGACCTGGCGGTGAAGCCGGGTGAGAAGATCGGCCTGGTCGGCCCGTCGGGCGCGGGCAAGTCCACGCTGGTGAACGTGTTGCTGCGCCTGTACGACCTGGAAAGCGGGCACATCCGCATCGACGGGAAGGACATCGCCGAGGTCACCCAGGAAAGCCTGCGCCGGCAGATCGGCGTGGTCACCCAGGACACTTCATTGCTGCACCGCTCGATCCGCGACAACCTGTTGTACGGGCGGCCTGACGCCACCGAGGAACAACTGCGTGCGGCGGTGAGCAAGGCGCGCGCTGCCGCCTTCATCGACACGCTGCGTGACGCCGAAGGGCGGCAGGGTTATGACGCGCACGTGGGCGAGCGCGGGGTGAAGCTGTCCGGCGGCCAGCGACAGCGCATCGCGATCGCGCGGGTGCTGCTCAAGGACGCGCCGATCCTGGTGCTGGACGAGGCGACCTCGGCGCTGGATTCGGAAGTGGAAGCGGCGATCCAGGACAACCTGGACGAGCTGATGGCGGGCAAGACGGTGATCGCCATCGCGCACCGCCTGTCCACCATCGCGCGCATGGACCGGCTGGTGGTGATGGACCAGGGCCGCATCGTGGAGACCGGCACGCACGCCGAGCTGGTCGCCGCCCGCGGCCTGTACGCGCGGCTGTGGGCGCGGCAGACCGGTGGGTTCGTGGCGGCGGACGTGGTTTAAAGGAGACGCGGCTGCCGGTGGGGCGAGCGCGGGGCCGCCGCACCCTTGTGGGCGAATTTCCCCCGGCGTCGGCCTGCGGCCGCCCCCTTCCTCCTTTTAATTCGCCCACAAGGGCACGGCGGCCCCGCACTCGCCTCACCGGCGTCGCACCGTGACGTCCGCTTTTCCCTGCGAACCGCAAGCCGAGCCCCGTCGCGGCCGGTAGGTCCCTGGCAAAGTAAAGGAGGAGGTGGCGGCCGCAGGCCGCCGCCGGGGGACATTTGCACAGGGGCCTGCCGGCCGCGGCGGGGCCCTCCACGCTCGCGACAGCCATGGTCGAAGACCGAAACAAAAAAAAACGGCCCGGTTTTTACCGGGCCGTTTGGTGATGCGTGACGACCAACGGTCGCCACCTACCGGGTCACTCGATCGGCTGGTCCAGCATCAACTGGCGTGCGAAGCGCACCGGCGGGGCGCCGTAGGACAGCATCTGGTCGTGGTAGGCCTTCAGGTTGAACTTCTCACCCTGCTTTTCCTGCACGGCCTTGCGCGTGTCGAAGTGCTCCTGCGCCCCGACGAAGTAGGTCGGCAGCTGCGCCGAGGTCAGCTGCGCGCGCACCCACTTGCCCGATGCCTCGCTTTCCTGCTGGAACGCATCGTGGGTCATCAGGTGCATGGCCTGCTCGCGGGTCCAATTGTCCACGTGCACGCCCTGGTCCAGGATCGCGTTGGAGATGGTGCGCAGGTAGAACTTCAGCTGCACCAGGTGGAACAGCGGATCGTTGTCCAGGTAACCCTGCTCCTGCATCATCCGCTCGGTGTACACCGCCCAGCCTTCGGCGAACAGGCCCGAACGCAGCACCGCGCGCAGCGTGGACGGGAACTTGCCCGAATGCCAGCCTTCCAGGTAATGGCCCGGGGTGCCTTCGTGGATGCTCAGCAGGTGGATCATGCGGCTGTTGTATTCACGCAGGAACGAGTCGACCTGCTTGTCGGTCCAGTCGTCCGGAATCGGCGATACCGCGTAGAAGGTCTTCAGGTTCTTGTCCAGCGGGCCGGGCGAATCGCAGTAGGCCACGGCCACGCCGCGCTGGAATTCGGGCATCAGGATGATGTCCACCGGCGCATCGGGTAGGGTCATCAGGTCGTGCTTTCGCACGAACTCGGTGGACTGCGCCAGCGCCGCCTTGGCATCGTCGACCACCTTGTCGCGGGCCGGCTTGTCGGCGTAGGCCAGTTCCAGCGCCGCTTCGATCGCCGCCTGCTGCTGTTCGTCGCTCGGGTTGGCCGGCAGCGCCGGGGCGCCCGGCTTGTCCTTCAGCACGGTCTGCGCAATGCCGTACATGTCCTGGCGGACGCGCTTGAGCTCGGCGCGGGCACGTTCGCCGATCTCGGCGCGCGACAGCGACGAGTTCAGCGCGAACTTCAGCTTCTGGTCGTACAGCTCGGCGCCGATCCGGAAATCGCCCTTGGCGTTCGGCACCAGGGTCTTGTCCAGCCAGGTCTGCTGTTCGTCCACCGCCTTCTTCAGGCCGTCGATGGCAGCCTGCAGGCGCTTGCCATCTTCGGCCGGCAGCTCGCCGATATGCGGGGTGATGAAAGTATCGACGATGCTGAGGATGCCCTTGTTCTGCTTGGCCACCGTCTCGGCGTGGATCTTCGGCACGCGGGCCGGGTCCAGGTTCTCGCGGGCCTGGGCGAAGATCTGCGGCAGCTTCTCCATGCGCGCGGTGGCCGACTTCAGGCGCTCGGGCAGCGGCGCGAATTCACGGGCCATCAGGCCGTACAGCGCGCTGCCGGCGGTGCCGTTGTAGATCTGCGGATCCCACTTCGAGGCCTGCAGCACCTCGGCGCTCCAGATCTCGGACTGCAGCTGGTTGCGCAGGATCGCCGCGTCGACCTGGTTCTCGCGCGAGAGCCTGCTCACATCGACCTTGTCCAGTTCGCCGAGCAGGCCCTTGTAGGCGGTCAGCGTTTTCTGCTGGCCGGCCGCGCTCAGGTCATCGATCTCGCTGTCGTAGCGGTGGTCGCCGATCTGGGTGGCGCTGATCGGCGACAGCTGCATCCAGGTGTCCAGGGCGCGCTTGGACAGGTCGGCGAAGGTGGCATCGGCTGCCGCGTCGACGGCCGGGGCGGTTGCCGAGGTGCCGGCCGGTGCGGTGGGGGCGTCGGCCTGCTGGCAGCCACCCAGGGCGGCGATCAGGGCGAGGGCAAGAAGCTGCTGGCGCATCGGTGATCCTGTGCTGTGGACAATCACCCAGCATAGGGGGTGCAGCGGGGGGCCGCCCGTGCCATTGGATTACCATGGGCCTTTCCCGCCGGGAGGTGTGCCATGCAGTACGAAGGAAGCTGCCATTGCGGGCAGATCGCGTTCGTGGTCCAGGCCGATGCACCCATCACCGAGGTCCTGGACTGCAACTGTTCCCTGTGCCGGCGCCGCGGCGGCCTGCTCTGGTTCGGCCCACGGGCGGCGTTGCGCCTGAACACGGACCCGGCCCAGCTGGCCACCTACCAGTTCAACCAGCACCACCTGCAGCATCACTACTGTCGCGACTGCGGCATTGCCCCGTTCAGCGAGGGCGTGGACCCGCGCAGCGGTCAGGCGATGGTGGCGGTGAACGTGCGTTGCCTGCCCGCGCTGGACCTGGCCGGGCTGAAGATCAATTTTTACGACGGAGCAAGCGTGTGATGGCAGGGACGAAGTGACGCAGCTGCGCCATGGCAGGGATGCTGCTGGTGGCGCTTCCAGAGGCCCTCGGGCCAGCGCAGCCGCAGCGACATCGGCCAGGCGCTGGGCGATGTCGGCGCGACCGTCACCAGCAGCGTGGCGTTCGTGATCCGCGCGGTGGCCGCGTTGCTGCCGGTGACGTTGGTGTTGTGGCTGGTGGGCTGGATCGGGCTGAAGCTGTGGCGGCGTCGCCGACGCGCGTCATCCGCGCGGTGAGGTAGCGCACCACCGTTGCTGGTGTGCCTGGCGTGCGATCAGCCTTCGTCGAACTCGTATTCGACGAAAACATCCAGTTCCAGCACCAGCTCCTGCACCGCAGCGCGCACCTTCTGCGCGGTGCTTTCATTGCCGACCCTGACTTCCAGCTCATGCGTTCCAGGCCCGATGTCATCGGACAGACCGGCCGAGCTCGAATCGTCATCGTCCATGTGCGGCATCAGGTCGTCGATTTCCTCGACGTGCTCGATGCCCTCGATGCTCTGGAGCAGGTCGCTGATCGCGCGCGCATCGTCGTCGGTGCCGGTGATCCTGAGGCGCAGCATGGCCATGGGAAGGGCTCGCGGGAGTGGGGATTCCACCGTAGCGAGCAGTCATGCAAAAGCAGGTGAATGTCATCCGCCGGCAGCTCACGACCGTTGGTCGTGAGGCGTTTGGTCGTGGGGCCGATTCAGCAGCTCATCCGGCAACGCCGGCACCGGTGTGCGCTCGTCCTGCGCCTCGCGCTTGAGCCAGTCCATGAATGCCAGCGCGGTTGGGCTGAGCGGGCGGTGTTCGGCATGCACGATGTAGTAGGCATAGCGCGCCTTGAGCGCAGGCCCGGGCAGGCGCACCAGCTCATAGCGCTGCAGGTAGGGCTGGGCGATGTGCTTGCGCGCCAGCACCGCGCCGATGCCGTACACCGCCGCGCGCATCGCATCGGTGCTGTCGCTGAAGATGTGCTGTGCCGTCAGGTCCAGGCCGCGCACGCCGGCAGCCCGGAACCAGTCGCGCCACCCCTGCGGGGACATGTCGCTGACCAGCGGCAGCGCGGCGATCTGGCCCGGCTCGCGCAGGCTGGACACGCCCGGAAGGGCCGGCGAGGCCACTGGACACAGCTCGTCGTCCATCAGGTGGTGGGCCGCCAGGCCCGGCCACTGGCCCAGCCCGTAGCGGATACCCAGCTCCGGACCGTTCTCGTCGAAGCGAACCAGTTCGCTGCTGGTCTGCAGCTCGATGCGCATGCGCGGATGCAGGTGGGTGAAACGCGTCAGCCGCGGTACCAGCCAGCAGTACGACAACGAGCGCAGCGTGGTGATCCGCAGCGGCACCACATCGGACTGCGGGTGCAGGTTGCCGGCGACCGCGTTGATATCGCTCAGCGCGGCCGCTGCGGCATCGGCCAGCTGGCGGCCCTCGGCGGTCAGGCGAACGCCGCGGGCGTGGCGCTGGAACAACACCACGCCCAGCAGCGATTCCAGCCGCCGCACATGGTGGCTGACCGCGCTGGCGGTGAGGTGCAGCTCCTCGGCGGCATGGGCGAAATTCTGGTGGCGGGCAGCCACCGAGAACACTCCCAGCGCGGGCAGCAGGGCAGGGCGCAGGATCATGGCGAGACCCAAATCATATTTGTGGCTTGCAGGGATTCTACGCGCTTGTCGGGGGGCTGCAGCAGGTGGATGCTGTGCCCCTGTTTCCTGGAGCCCGCGCCATGTTGCTGCCCGTCCCCGCTACCGTTGCTGCCCGCTGCGCCCGTGCCGTCGGGGGCCGCCCGTGAGCGGCGCACCGGTGAGCGCTGGTGTGATTGAACGCGACTGGCGCACCCCGCTGGAGCTGACCGTGCTCGGCGCGATCTGGGGTTGTTCGTTCCTGTTCATGCGTGTGGCGGTGCCGTCATTCGGACCCTATGCGCTGGTGGAGGTGCGGTTGCTGCTGGGCGCGCTGGTGCTGCTGCCGTTCCTCTGGCAGGCGCGCGCGCAGTTCCCGGCCAGGCGCTGGTTGTGGCTGGTGCCGATCGGCCTGATCAATTCGGCCATTCCATTCGTGCTGTTCGCGTGGGCTGCGCAGCGAGCGCCGGCCGCGATCGGCGCGATCTGCAACGCGATGACCGTGTTGTTCGCCGCGCTGATCGCGTTCCTGTTCTTTGGTGAAAAGATCGGCATGCGCCGGGCGATCGCGCTGCTGGTCGGATTCGGTGGCGTGGTGGTGTTGGCCACGGCCAAGGTGTCCGGGCTGAGCATCGGCGCGGCGGTGATTGCCGGTTCGCTGGCGGCGCTGCTGTACGGGCTGGGGGTGAACCTGGTCAAGCGCCATATGACCGGGTTGCCGCCCGCGGCGTCGGCTGGCGCGACGCTGGGCAGCGCTGCGCTGCTGATGCTGCCGATGGCACTGACCCACTGGCCCGACGCGCCGATTCCCGCACTGTCCTGGGCGTGCGCGATCGCGCTGGGCGTGGTCTGTACCGGTTTTGCGTTCCTGATGTTCTACCGCCTCATCGCCCGCATCGGCCCGGCCCGCGCCTCCACCGTGACCTACCTGGTACCGATGTTCGGCGCGTTGTTCGCCTGGCTGTTCCTGGGCGAAGCGGTGACCTGGGCGATGTTGGTGGCCGGGGTGTTGATCCTGGGCAGTGTGGCCGTCAGCCAGAAGCGCTGATGCGCCACCGCAGGCCGATTACCGCACCGGCACCGGGATGTTGCACAGATCGATATGTCCTGCGGCGCGCTTGTAGAAGTCATCCACCCGATTGCGCCGCGCTTCGACCGTATCGGTGAACGTCTTCGAATCGGTACGCAGCACCTGCAGTGTGGGCCGCTCCGCTTCCGGCAGGTCGCTCACCCGCTGGATCGAACGGATCGCGGTGCGCTGCGCCGGGTCCGCATAGAACCCCATCGGCGCTGGTCCGCGCGGCAGCGCGCTGAGCAGCTCCATGCCCTTGAGCACCCGGCCGACCACGGTGATGTTGCGATCCAGCTGGCGCGGCGACTGGCCGGTGACCACGTACAGCTCGGCGCCGATGCTGCTGTCTTCGTCGTTGTTGCGGCCTGCACCCAGCGTGCCGTAGCAGTGGGCCAGCCAGGTCTTGCCGTCCTTCGAATCCTGCCCAACAGCGAAGCCGTCCACGAAGCCGGTATGCTCGGCCCAGCCATCGCGATCCGGCAGCAGGCTGACCTTCAGGCCCTTGCTGTCGCGCTGGAACTCGGCCGGCAGCTTGCGCTTGGCACTGCCCAGCGGCTTGGCCTTGTCCGTATCGTCGGCATCGGCATCGCCGAACTGCACCACGAAGTTGTCCTGCGCGCGGTAGATGCTTTCACCATCCCAGAAATGCTCATGGGCCAGGGTCTGGATGTTGGCCACGTGCTGCGGCGCGAAGGCCGGAGCCAGTTCGATCAGGACCTCACCGGCATCCAGCTGCATCAACAGCAGGTTGGCCGGATCCGGCGTGCGCCAGTCGCTGGCTGGCGAGGCCTCCAGGATCTGCTGCGCGCTGCGGTAGGGCGTGGCCGCCGTGGCCAGGCCCGGGAGCAGGCAGGAAAGGGCAAGCGCGAGCGCGAGCAGGGCAGGACGGCGTGGCGACATGGTGGACCCCAGGATGAACGGTCCCCGATTCTGCGCGAAGCCCTGCGTTGCCCGCCAGTCCGGCCCTGTCCAGCGGCAGGGTGACTAACGGCACGTTCGCTATAGCTGACTTCACACTAGTGTTGACTCCACGCTAGCTGGAGATCGGTCATGAGCGACCACGAGGCCCACCTGAAGAAGTTCCAGAAGGAGCTCAGCGCCGGCACGGTCTCGCTGGCGCTGCTGGCGGTGCTGGCCCGTACCGGCGAGCCGTTGTACGGCTACCTGATCGCCAAGGAGCTGGAACGGGTGGGCGACGGCGTACTGAGCGGCAAGCAGAGCGCGCTGTACCCGGTGCTGCGCAATCTGGAAGCGGGCGGCCTGCTGGAAAGCCAGATCGAACCGTCCGTGGCCGGGCCGCCGCGACGTTACTACCGCATCAATGAACGCGGCCGCCAGGTGCTGGAGCAGTGGACCCAGGCCTGGCGTGCCACCCGAGATTCCGTCGATTCCGTGCTGGAAGGGGTACTGCAATGAACGAAGAAAGCATGGCGGGCAGGGGCCTGCCCACCACCATCGGGCAGTATCTGGCGCAGCTGCGTGCGGCCCTGCACGACGCCGATCCGGCGATGGTGCAGGACGCGTTGTACGACGCCGAGGAATACCTGCGTTCGGAACTGGCCGCGCAGCCGGGGCGCAGTGAGGCCGAGGTGATCGCCGACGTGGCCGGCAGCTATGGCGCGCCGGAGGAAGTGGCCGAGATCTATCGCGAAACGGAAATCACCGTGAACCGCGCGCTGCGTACGCCCAGTGCCAGCGTGCGGCCGATCGCCCGGGTGGTGCCGGCGCAGGTGGCCGACGCAGCCGCAGCGGCCGCTGCCGGCGGCGACGCACCGCGCGTGGAGCCTGTGGCCGCGCCGCATCGTTCGGCGCTGGCGCGCTTCTTCGGCGTGGCGCTGGAACCGCGGACCTACGGCGCGCTGTTCTACATGCTGCTGTCACTGGCCACGGGAACGTTCCTCTTCACGTGGGTGATCACCGGCTTGTCATTGTCGCTGGGGCTGCTGATCCTGATCATCGGCATTCCGCTGACGGTGCTGTTCTTTGGCTCGGTGCGCGGCCTGGCGCTGCTGGAAGGGCGGCTGGTGGAAGTGCTGCTGGGCGAGCGCATGCCGCGCCGGCCGCGTTACGCCGACCGCAGCCGCAGCTGGCTGCAGCGGATCGGTGACATGTTCACCGATGGGCGTACCTGGCTGACGATGCTGTACTTCGTGTTGATGCTGCCGCTGGGCACCGTCTACTTCACCGTTGCGGTCACCCTGCTGACGGTGGCGCTGGTGTTCATCTGGGCGCCGGTGGCCTTGCTGTTCGCGCTGGGCGCCCCGGGCCTCTACATCGACGGCGACCTGGTATTGCTGCCGCTGTGGGCGGCCCCGGTGCTGGCGGTACTGGGCGTGGTGATTCTGTTCTGCACCATGCACCTGGCGCGCTTCATCGGCCACCTGCACGGCCAGATGGCCAAGCACCTGCTGGTGCGCCTGTAAGTCTACCGAGGGCCGGCCAACGGCCGGCGCTACCGCCAGGCATCCGGAGCTCATGGTTGATTGATCATGATCCGGATGGGCCCGTAGCAATTCGTAGGTCCGAAGAGAACGGCAGGAGCCGTTCTCAACGTCGCGTAGCGACGGCCCGCAGGGTGCCCGCCAGGACGGCGGGCATAAGAGAACGGCAGGAGCCGTTCTCAACGTCGCGTAGCGACGGCCCGCAGGGTGCCTGCCAGGACGGCGGGCATAACGTTGGCCGGACACCGCGCGCAGCGCGGCGCAAGCATCCGAAGCCCATGCAATGACCGTCCTGCCCATGCATCCGGCGTTTGTACCGACCGAAGACATGGGTCAGACGGGCGTCACCCCGCTTTTTTTCGGATCGGGGTGACGTTGCTGGCGGCCTTGGCCGCCTTCTTCGGCTTCACCGCCGCCTGCGTATTGGCGGCGAAGAAATCGCGCACCTTCGGGTACACGGTTTCGCGCCAGCGACGGCCGCTGAAGATGCCATAGTGACCGGCGCCCTCGACGATGAAGTGCTCACGGCGCTCGGCCGGAATGCCGGTGCACAGCGCCTGCGCGGCTTCGGTCTGGCCCAGGCCGGCGATGTCGTCCAGCTCGCCTTCGATGCTCAGCAGCGCGGTACCGGTGATCGCACTGGGGTCCACGCGTTCGCCCTGCACATACCACTCGCCGCGCGGCAGCAAAAATTCCTGGAACACCACGCGGATGGTATCCAGGTAGTAGCGCGCCGGCATGTCCAGCACCGCGTTGTACTCATCGTAGAAGCGACGGTGCGCGTCGGCATCTTCCATGTCGCCCTTCACCAGGTCGGCATAGAAATCCCAGTGCGAACTGAAGTGCCGGCTGGGGTTCATCGACAGGAACCCGGCGTGCTGCAGGAAGCCCGGGTACACGCGGCGGCCTGCGCCCGGGTAACCCGGCGGCACGGTGTGGATGACGTTGTTCTCGAACCACGACAGCGGGTTCTGGGTGGCCAGGTTGTTCACTGCGGTGGGGCTGCAGCGCGCATCGATCGGGCCACCCATCATCACCAGCGAACGCGGCGTGGTTTCCCCGCGGCTGGCCATCAGCGAAACGGCCGCCAGCACCGGCACGGTCGGCTGGCACACGCTCACCACATGCAGTTTTTCCGCACCGAGGTGGCGGATGAATTCCTGCACGTAGGCGATGTAATCGTCCAGGCTGAACTCGCCTTCGCTGCCCGGCACCATGCGCGCATCCACCCAGTCGGTGACATACACGCGGTGGTCGCGCAGCAGGGTGCGCACGGTGTCGCGCAGCAGCGTGGCGTGGTGCCCCGACAACGGTGCCACCACCAGCACGAACGGCTGGTTGAGCATGGTGTTGAGCTGGTCGGCCTCATTGCTGTGGCGCTTGAAGCGCAACAGCTTGCAGAACGGCTTGCTGACCTCTTCGTGCACCACGATCGGCACGCGCTCGCCTTCGACGTCGATTTCGTTGATGCCCCACTCGGGTTTCTCGTAATCCTTGCCGATGCGATGGAACAGCTCGTTGACCGCCGAAAGGCGGTCGGCACCGGGCATCTGCGACCACCAGTGGCCCTGGTTGGCGAAGAACTTGGCGTTGGCCTGGGCCTGGTGCACCCAGGGCGCGAGCAGGTTGCGGGTCAATTCATGCAGCTGATAGAGCATGACGTCCGAATATGTATGGTCTTATGTTGCCGCGCAGCATACAGCAGGCCTTCGTCCCATGGGTTAATGGGGGAAATATCACGGCAGAATGAGACGCGTAGAGCCACGCCCTGCGTGGTGCCAGATCGTGAGGCAGCCACGCAGGGCGTGGCTCTACGCACTGCGTTCGAGCGCTGCGGCCTGTCCCGCCAGGGCGGGCGAGAGCCAGCAGTGGGACCCCAGGGCGGTGAAGCCTTCGGCCTTGAGGTGGCGGCGGTACCAGGCGGCTGGGCGGGCCTGGAAGCCTTCGTGGTCGCCGTCGAACTCGTCCTCGGCGGTGAATGCCTCCAGGAAGGCGACGCCGCCGGTGAGCTCGGCGAAGCCGGCCAGGGCCGGGCGCAGCTCGCGGCTGGGCACGTAGTGCATCACGTCGGAACAGACCAGCAGGTCCACCGGCGCGCAGGGGCGCAGCCAGGCGAAATCGCCGACCCGCGCGGGGTGCAGGTTGCGGCTGCGGCCATAGCGCTGCACCGCGTAGGCGCTGCTGTCGAAGCCCATGTACTGCACGCGCGGGCGCAGCTTGAGCAGCGGCGCGCGCCAGGCGCCTTCGCCGGCGCCGATGTCCAGCACGCTGCGGATCGGGCGCTCCAGGTAGTACTCGGCACTGGCCACGGCGAGGGCGACCTTGCGCGCCAGGCGCGCCGCGCCGCCGGTCTGGTCGGGCTGGTACCAGCGCTGGAAGTAGGCCTGGTCGTAGGTCTTGTGCATGCGGGGCAGGGGAGAGGGACGCGGGTGCACATGGTAATGCGTCAATCCGCCGCGCATGCGTTGCCCCGCCGAATCGGCCAGAATGAACGACATCCAAGCCAGCCGCCGGAGCAAGCGCATGCAGTCCTACTACTGGGTCAAGACCTTCCACCTGCTGTTCGTGGTGGCGTGGATGGCGGCGGTGTTCTACCTGCCGCGGATACTGGTCAACCTGAGCGAGACCGCCGGCCAGCTGCCGGTGACCGAGCGCCTGCAGTTGATGGGCCTGCGCCTGTACAGGTTCGGGCACATGATGTTCGGCTTGGCGCTGATCCTGGGGCTGGTGCTGTGGCTGGGTTACCGGGTGATTCCGGATTTCCCGACGATGGTCGCGCCGGGTGCGGCGGGCTGGTTGCATGCCAAGCTGGGGCTGGTGGTGCTGCTGCTGGTGTATTACTCATGGACCGGGCGGCTGCTCAAGGGCGCGGTGAAGGGCAAGGTGTTGCCGTCGTCGCGCGCGCTGCGCTGGTTCAATGAGTTGCCGCTGGTGCTGTTCATCGGGGTGGTGTGGCTGGTGTTGGCCAAGCCGTTCTGAGGGACCCGGCATTGCGCAGCCACGCAGGGCGTGGCTCTACGCCGGGCACCAGGATGCCGTAGAGCCACGCCCTGCGTGGCTGAGCCATCGGACGAAGACAAAAAAAACCGGGCGCATGGCCCGGTTTTTTTTGCCACAACCGCAGCGTCAGATCAGGCCGTTTCGTAGGCGCCGTAGCTGCGCAGGCGCTCGTAGCGCTTCTGCAGCAGGTCGTCGGTGGACAGCTTTTCCAGCGCATCCAGCTCGTTGAGCAGCACCGCTTTCAAGCGCTTGGCCATCTGGTTCGGGTTGCGGTGCGCACCGCCGGTGGGCTCACGCACCACCTTGTCGACCAGGCCCAGGCTCTTCAGGCGCGGCGCGGTCAGGCCCAGCTGTTCGGCCGCATCCTTGGCCTTGCCCGCGTCCTTCCACAGGATCGAGGCGCAGCCTTCCGGGCTGATGGTCGAATACACGCTGTATTCGAGCATCACGGTACGGTCGCCCACGCCCAGCGCCAGCGCGCCGCCGGAGCCGCCTTCGCCGATCACGGTGCAGATCACCGGCACCTTCAGTTCGGCCATTTCCATCAGGTTGCGCGCGATCGCTTCGGACTGGCCGCGCGATTCGGCATCGATGCCCGGCCAGGCGCCAGCGGTGTCGATCAGGGTCAGCACCGGCAGGCCGAAGCGCTCGGCCATCTTCATCAGGCGCAGCGCCTTGCGGTAGCCCTCCGGCTTGGGCATGCCGAAGTTGCGCTTGATCTTTTCCTTGGTGTCGCGGCCCTTCTGGTGGCCGATCAGCATCACCGAACGGCCGCCGATGCGGGCCAGGCCACCCATGATGGCCTTGTCGTCGGCGAAGGCGCGGTCGCCGGCCAGTTCCTGGAATTCATCGCAGAAGATGCGGATGTAGTCGGCGGTGTAGGGGCGCGAAGGATGGCGGGCCAGCTGCAGCACCTGCCACGAGGTCAGGTTGCGGAAGATCTGCGCGGTACGCAGCCGCAGCTTGTCCTGCAGGGTGCGCACTTCGGCCTCGACATTGACCGCCGGGCCGGCGCTTGCGCTGCGCAGCTCCTGGATCTTTGCCTCCAGATCAGCGATGGGTTGCTCGAAGTCGAGGTAGTTCGGATTCATCGGAAGCCGTCGTGAAGAAAAGAGGGAAAGTGTAGCCGAATGCGTCTAAATGCCCCGTACGGGGTCGTCTGGTGGTAGCCCCGGCCGTTGGCCGGCAACAACTAATTCGCCCATGGCGGGCTGTACCGGACTTTGAGCGTACGCACCGCCGGGTCGGCCCGCAGCGCGTCCACCAGCTGGCTGTCCACGCGCACGGCGGTATCGCCGGCCACGTCCAGCATGCCGGCCACCGGGCCCTGGTCGGTGCCCAGCAGCAGGTCCAGGCGCAGGGGGGTACGGCCGGGACGGTGGCGGTCGAGCAGGCCGTTCACCCGCGTCCATACCGGGTCGCCCTGGCGCAGGTCCAGGCGCAGCGACAACCGGGTGGCGTAATTGGCGCAGATTTCTTCGAAGTCCCAGCACTGGCGGATGCGCAGGGCATAGCCGCCGTTGAACTCGTCTTCGCGCAGGCCGCCCTTGACCACCAGGATGCGGTCCTTGGTCATCAGGTGGCCGAATTCGGCCAGGCCGTCGGTGAAGGCGCTGCACTCGACCCGGCCCTTGCCGTCTTCAAGTTGCATGAAGACCTGGCTTTCGCCCTTGCGCCGAACGCCGACCACCAGCCCGGCCAGGATCACCGGGGTTTCCTGGCGCCAGGCGCGCTTCTCGCCGTCCTTGCTGGGGCGGGCGGGGGGAATGAGCTTTTCCAGCATGCCCAGGTCGGTGCCGACCAGTTCCTTGACGTCGTCGGCGTGCGGGTCGAACGGATGGCCACTGAGGTAGAAGCCCAGGGTTTCGCGTTCGCCGTCCAGCAACTGGCCCAGCGCCCATTCCTTCGCTTCGGGCAGGTCCAGCTGCAGCGCGGTGCTGACCGGGTCGGGCGCGCCGAACAGCGAGTTCTGGCCGGAGGCCCGCTCCCGCGACATCTGGTCGGTGGCCTTGAGCACTTCAGGCAGCTGCAGCATCAGCGAAGCGCGGTTCCTGCCGAGGCCATCGAGCGCGCCGCAGTTGATCATCGCTTCGAGCGTGCGCCGGTTGAGCTTGCCCGATTCGATGCGCATGCAGAAATCCAGCAGCGACTCGTAGCGGCCGTTGGCCAGGCGCTCCTCGACCACCGCTTCGCAGGCACCCTGGCCCACGCCCTTGATGGCGCCCAGGCCGTACTGGATGGTGTCGGCGCTGGAGGCTTCGAACATGTACGCCGATTCGTTCACGCGCGGCGGCAGCACGGTCAAGCCGAGGTTGCGCACTTCGGCCAGGAAGCCCACCACCTTGTCGGTGTTGTCCATGTCCGAGGACAGCGTGGCCGCCATGAATTCGGCCGGGTAATGGCGCTTGAGCCAGGCGGTCTGGTAGCTGACCAGCGCGTAGGCGGCGGCGTGCGACTTGTTGAAGCCGTAGCCGGCGAACTTCTCCATCAGATCGAAGATTTCGTCGGCCTTGGGGCCATCCACGCCGCCCTTGGCCGCACCTTCGCGGAAGATCTCGCGGTGCTTGGCCATTTCGGCCGGCACCTTCTTGCCCATCGCACGGCGCAGCAGGTCGGCGCCGCCGAGCGAATAACCGCCCACGATCTGCGCCATCTGCATCACCTGTTCCTGGTACACCATGATGCCGTAGGTGTCCTTCAGGATCGCTTCGGTGCGCGGATCGGGATAGATGATTTCTTCCTGGCCGTGCTTTCGCGCGTTGAAGGAAGGAATCAGGTCCATCGGGCCGGGGCGGTACAGCGACACCAGCGCGATCAGGTCTTCGAAGCGGTCGGGGCGCGCGTCCTTCAGCAGGCGGCGCATGCCGGAGGATTCGAACTGGAACACCGCGCCGGTGTTGCCGTTGGCGAAGATGTCCTTGTAGGTCGGGGCGTCGTCGAGCGGCAGCGCGGTGATATCGACCGGTGGAATGCCGGCGCGGGCGTGGCGCTTGTTGATCGCCTTGACCGCCCAGTCGATGATCGTCAGCGTGCGCAGGCCGAGGAAGTCGAACTTCACCAGGCCGATTTCTTCGACGTCGTTTTTGTCGAACTGGGTGACCGGGTTGCGGCCACGGCCGCCTTCGTCGTGTTCGGCGAACAGCGGGCAGAACTCGGCCAGCGGCTCGGGCGCGATCACCACGCCACCGGCATGCTTGCCGGCGTTGCGGGTAAGATCCTCGAGCTGGCGTGCCAGGTCGATCAGGTCGCGCACATCGTCTTCGTTCTGGTAGCGCTGGATCAGCTCCGGCGATGCCATTTCCGAGTCCTTGCCTTCGCCCATCGCGTCCTTGAGCGAAATGCCCAGGATGTTGGGAATCAGCTTGGAAACGCCATCAACCAGGCCGTACGGGAAGCCCAGCACGCGCCCGGAATCGCGCACCACGGCCTTGGCGGCCATGGTGCCGTAGGTGATGATCTGGCTGACGCGCTCACGGCCGTACTTGCGCGCGACGTAGTCGATGACTTCGTCGCGGCGGTCCATGCAGAAGTCGATGTCGAAGTCGGGCATCGACACGCGTTCGGGGTTGAGGAACCGCTCGAACAGCAGGTTGTACGGAATCGGATCGAGGTCGGTGATCTGCAGCGCCCAGGCCACCAGCGAACCGGCACCGGAACCACGGCCAGGACCGATCGGAATGCCCTGGTTCTTGCCCCACTGGATGAAGTCGGCCACGATCAGGAAGTAGCCGGGGAAGCCCATCTTGATGATGGTGGCCAGCTCGAATTCCAGGCGCTCGACGTAATCGGCGCGGGTCTTGCCTTCGGCCAGCGGATTCTTTTCCAGGCGCGCGTCCAGGCCCTTGCGCGATTCGCTGCAGATCCAGCTGTCCAGCGTTTCGTTTTCGGGCACCGGGTAGTTGGGCAGGAAGTAGGTGCCCAGCCGCATTTCCATGTTGCAGCGTTCGGCCAGCGCCAACGTGTTGTCGATCGCGTCGGGGATGTCGGCGAACAGCGCGCACATCTCTTCGGGCGATTTCAGGTACTGCTGGTCGCTGTAATCACGCGGGCGCTTGGGATCGTCCAGCACGCGGCCGGAGGAAATGCACACGCGCGCTTCGTGGGCACTGAAATCGTCCGGGCGCAGGAAGCGCACGTCGTTGCTGGCCACCACGGGCAGGCCACGTTGGCCGGCGGCAACGAGGGCAAACTGATTGAAGGCTTCTTCGCCCTCTCTGCCGGTACGGGTCAGCTCCAGGTGCAGGCCATCGCCGAAGACGCGCTGCCAGTCGGCGAGCTGCTGCTCGGCCAGGTCATGGCGGCCTTCGCCGGCCAGGCGCCCGGCCAGGCTGTCGCGGCCAGCCAGGGCAAATAGATCATGGCAACCGGCCTTGAGCCAGTCGGGGTGCACGGCCACGCCGCCTTCGGGGCGGTGGCCTTCCATCCAGGCGCGGGTGAGCAGGCGCGAGAGGCTGAGATACCCTTCGCGGTCGCGGCACAGCAGGGTCATGCGCCAGGGGGTCATGCCCTCTTCGGCGATCATGATGTCGGCACCGGCGATCGGCTTGATGCCGACCGTTTCAGCGGCCTTGTAGAACTTGACCAGCGCGAACAGGTTGTTCAGGTCGGTCACTGCCAACGCGGGCAGGTTCAGTTCGACGGCGCGGCTGAGCAGGTTGGCCTGCTTGGCCTTTTTCGGGTCAGCCTGATCCGGTTTCGCCGGGACACGGATGGTCGAATCCGCCAGCGAAAACTCGGTGTGGACGTGCAGATGTACGAAACGGGAAGTGGACATGCCGGGCCAATGTAATGCCCGGTCAGGGTAGCCGCGCGGGGCAAGCGGAACAAGGCTTGACAGGGGATTGGGTTAAGGCGGGAGGCCTGGGGCTGAAACCAGAGCAGATGCCGAAGCCAGAGCACTTGGGCGGTAGGCTTATCGGCTGGGGCGGCGGCGGGGGCAGGGGTACGGGACGTGCCGTAAACCGCCCTCCGGGCCCCGGCCCAACCGCCAGCGGTTGGGCGTTCAGTCGCACGCGAGGCAGTGCCTCGCAAGCAGTGCGCCTTCACCCATGGGGGCTCTCTTGCAACATCCATGGTGCAAGGAAAGGTCCCGTACCCCTGCCCCCGCCGCCGCCCCCAACGGAAGGTCGGCTCGCACGGAAGAGCAGGAGCAAAGGCCGGGCTTTTGATCTCCGTTGGGCACCAGCCAACTGTCAAAGGGCGGCGGGGGTGGGTTTGCGGGACCGTAGAGCGCCATGGATGGCGCGAACGAGCTTACATGGACGTACTTGCAGCGTGTCCCGCAAACCCACACCCGTCGCCCAAGCCGGTCGAACCCGGAAGTGCCGCTTTGGCGTTTGCTGTTGCTGTTTCAGCCAGCAGCAACCAACGCGCTGTCCAGGCAGTCACGCACGGGCGCGAAGCTGCGGCGGTGGTGGGGGCTGGGGCCGTGGGTGCGCAGGGCGGCCAGGTGGGCCGGGGTGCCGTAACCCTTGTGCTGGTCGAAACCGTATTCGGGGTGCTGCTCGTGCAGCTGGAGCATGTAGCGGTCGCGGCTGACCTTGGCCAGGATCGAGGCGGCCATGATCGCGCGGTCGAGGGCGTCGCCGCCGACCAGTGCCTGCGCGGGGCAGGGCAGGCCCTTGGGGACGACATTGCCGTCGATGCGCGCGAACTGCGCTACGTGCGCAACGGCTTCGACTGCGCGGCGCATGCCCAGCATCGTCGCCTGGTAGATGTTGAGCGCATCGATCTCGGCCACATCCACCATCACCACGTGGAAGGCCAGCGCACGTTGCTGGATTTTGTCGAACAACTGGTCGCGGCGGATGGCCGTGAGCTGCTTGGAATCGTCCAGCCCGTTCAGGCGCGGGCGGTCCGGGCAGAACACCACCGCCGCTACCGCCACCGGACCGGCCAACGGGCCGCGACCGGCTTCGTCCACGCCCGCCACATAGCGCGGCGCCACCGTGGCCAGTGCTGCGCCGTCGAACAGCGCCAGCGATGCCGCCGCGGCGTGGCGGCGGCTCATGCCGCCGCGTTCCCGCGCGGTTTGCGTGCCAGCAGTTCGGCGACCGCGTCGGCCGCGCGCGCCGAGGCGTCCTGGCGCAACTGCAGATGCAGCTTCTCGTAGGTGTCCTGGATGTCGATACCGCGTTGCGGATGATCGAACCACTGCAGGATTGCCGCCGCCAGCTTGTCCGGCACGCAGTCGTGCTGGATCAGCTCCGGCGCCAGGTCCTTGCCGGCCAGGATGTTGGGCAGTGCGAAGCGGTCCACCTTGATCAGGCCAAGCGCCTTGACGATGCGGTAGGTCAGCTCCGCCACGCGGTAGCCGACCACCATGGGGCGCTTGACCAGCATCGTTTCCAGCGTTGCCGTGCCCGAGGCCAGTACCACCACGTCGGCCGCGATCATCGCCGTGCGCGCCTGGCCATCAAGAAGGTGCGAATACGCCACCGGCAACGCAGAACGTGACAGTTGTTCCTGGATCAATGCGCGACAGGCCGGATTGGCGGCCGGTACCACCACGTGCAGGCCCGGAATGCGTTCGGATACCTGCCACGCCGCCTCGAAGAAGGCGCCGCCCAGTTTGCTGATCTCGCCCAGACGGCTGCCCGGCAGGACGGCCAACACCTTGGCGTTGGCCGGCAGGCCCAAGGCGACGCGGGCTGATTCACGGTCGCTGTGCAGCGGAATGTCATCGGCCATCGGGTGCCCGACGAAGCGCGCATCGATCCCGTGCCGCGCATAGATCGGGGGTTCCATCGGGAACAGGCACAGCACCAGGTCGGCGCTGGCGCCGATCTTCTCGGCGCGCTTCTCGCGCCACGCCCATACCGATGGGCTGACGTAGTGCACCGTGGTGATGCCACGCTCCTTCAGCCAGCGCTCCACGCCCAGGTTGAAATCCGGGGCGTCGATGCCGATGAATACATCCGGTTGCCACTCCAGCACGCGCGTGCGGAACTCGCCGCGCAGCTTGAGCAGGCGTGGCAGGTGGCGCAGGATTTCGGTCAGGCCCATCACCGCAAGTTCGCTGGCATCGAACCAGGTCAGGCAGCCGGCGTTGCGCATGGCATCGCCGCCGATACCGGCGAACTCTGCGTTGGGGAAACGCTGCTGCAGTTCGCGGACCAGGCCGGCACCGAGCAGGTCGCCGGAGGCTTCGCCGGCCACCAGCGCGATCCGCAACGGTCTCGACGCGCCTGTCCCCGTCATCGCAGCAGCGGCCTCTCGGCGTGTTCGATGAAGTCCAGCAGGTCCTTGACGTCGGCGCTGTGCGTGGCCTGTTCGGCCAGCTGCACCTTGGCTTCGGCCAGCGGCAGGCCGGCCACGTACAGGGTGCGGTAGGCGCGCTTGATGCTGGCGATGCGCTCGGCATCGAAGCCGCGGCGCTTGAGGCCTTCACTGTTGATGCCGCGCGGGCGGCCCAGCGAATCGCTGCCAATCATGGTGAAGGGCGGCACGTCGCCGTTGGTCAACGCGCCCATGCCCAGGAAGGCGTGGGCGCCGATCCGGCAGAACTGGTGTGCACCGGCGAAGCCGCTGATGATCACGTAGTCGCCCACGGTCACGTGGCCGGCCAGGGTGGTGTTGTTGGAGAACACGCAGTGGTCGCCCACGTGGCAATCATGGGCGACGTGGGTGTAGGCGAGCAACCAGTTGTCGTTGCCGACCGTGGTGATGCCACCGCCGCCGACGGTGCCGCGGTTGATGGTGACGAACTCGCGGATCACGTTCTCGTCGCCGATCACCAGTTCGGTGCGTTCGGCGTTGTACTTCTTGTCCTGCGGCTCGCCACCGATCGCGGCGTGGCCGATGAAACGGTTGTTGCGGCCGATCCGGGTAGGGCCGTGAATGGAGCAGTGCGGACCGATTTCGGTGCCTTCGCCGATCTCGACATCGGCACCGATCAGGCAGAATGCACCGACACGTACATCCGCCGCCAGTTTCGCCGACGGGTCGATGACCGCGGTGGGGTGGATGAGTGGCGCGTTCATTCGCGGGTGCCGGCGCAGAGCACTTCGGCGCAGGCAACGATCTCGCCGTCGACCTTGGCCAGGCAGTCGTACACCGCCATGTTGCGGATCACGCGCTTGATCTCGACATGCATTTCCAGCACATCGCCGGGCACTACCTGCTTGGTGAAGCGTGCCTTGTCCACCTTCACCATGTAGAACAGCTTGGACTGGGCATCACGGCCCAGGGTGAGCTGGGTCAGCACGCCGCCGGCCTGGGCCATGGCTTCGATGATCAGCACGCCGGGCATGATCGGCTGGCTGGGGAAGTGGCCCTGGAAGAACGGTTCGTTGATGCTGACGTTCTTGGTGGCAACGATGGTGCGCTTCTCGTAATCGATCGCGATGACCTTGTCGACCAGCAGGAAGGGGTAGCGGTGCGGGATCAACGCCTGGATCTGGGTGATGTCCGGCAGCTTCTGTTCGTGGCTCATTCCTTCTCCTTGCTCACAGACAGGATGCGACGGGCCAGGGCATCGAGCTGCTTGAAGCGCGCGGCGTTCTTGCGCCACGTGCGGTTGTCGGTCAACGGGGTTCCGGACGAGTATTCGCCCGGTTCGGTAATGGAGTTGCGCACCACGGACTTGCCGGTGATCACAACCTTGTCGCAGATCTCAAGGTGGCCGACGACGCCGACGGCACCGCCGAGCAGGCAATAACGGCCGATCTTGGCGCTGCCGGCAATGCCGGTGCAGCCAGCGATGGCCGAGTGGGCGCCGATCTGGACGTTGTGGGCGATCTGGACGAGATTGTCCAGGCGCACGTCATTGTCGAGCACGGTATCTTCGAGGGCACCACGGTCGACGCAGGTGTTGGCGCCGATTTCGCAGTCGTCGCCGATGCGCACCCCGCCCAGCTGCGGCACTTTGATCCAGCTGCCTGCATCCATGGCCAGGCCGAAGCCATCGGCGCCGAGCACGGCGCCCGGATGGATGCGCACGCGCTTGCCGATCCGGACCCGGGTGACCAGGGTGACGCGGGCGATCAGTTCGCAGCCGCTGTCCAGGCTGCAGTCCTCGCCGATGATGCTGCCGGCGCCGATGATGCAGTTCTCGCCGATCACGCTGCGCGCACCGATGGTGACGAACGGGCCGATGTGGGCGCTGGCGGCGACCTGGGCGTCGGGATCGATGACGGCGCTGGGGTGGATGCCCGGCGGACGGGTCGGGGCGATGTCGAACAGTGCGCCGATCCTGGCGAAGGTGGTGTACGGATCCTTGGCGATCAACGCGGTACCGGGCGCGGCCCCGGCGTCGTCGGCGCGCAGCACCACGATCCCGGCCTGGCTGTCGGCCAGCTGGGCGCGGTAGCGCGGATTGGCCAGGAAGGTCAGCTGGCCGGGGC
Organism: Stenotrophomonas sp. AB1(2024); assembly: GCF_037482345.1. NCBI lineage: Bacteria > Pseudomonadati > Pseudomonadota > Gammaproteobacteria > Lysobacterales > Lysobacteraceae > Stenotrophomonas > Stenotrophomonas sp. AB1(2024). The sequence continues at coordinate 697,709 of NZ_JBBHKO020000001.1, read as the reverse complement.
CGGCATGGGCAAGCGTGGCCACGCCACGGATGGCGGTGCTGCCATCACCATGGACCTGCAGGCCAAACTGCTCGGCGAGTTGCTGGGCGGTATAGGTAGGAGTGTTCACGCCGGGAGTTTACCGTGTGCCGTGACTTCGGTCATGTTGGGGTGTTCGGTCCCCCTCTACCGTTGGCATTCGACGGGCTACGCCCCTTCAACGTTGGCATTCGACAGGCTGCGTAGAGCCGGGCTCTGCCCGGCTGCTGTTGGATCCAGGCGAACAGCCCTGGTCTGCAGATGTCCGTGGCGTGGGCCGGCGGGTATGGGGGTACGGGGGGCGCCGTGAATACGTCCTTGTAGGCTCTTGCGAAACATCCATGTTTCGCAAAGCCCCCGTACCCCCACACCCGCCGACCCTCCGACGGTTGGCCGGTGGCCACGGGAAACGCGGGTGCCGACCTTCGGCCGGCCTGCCATGCCGATCAATTTGGTGCGTTACCGGGCGTTGACGGGTTCACGGCAGTCGTCTGACGACCGACCCTACCTCGCAACATCGTAGAGCCAGGCCCTGCCTGGCTGCTCTTCTCACCGCACACGACCATATGTGGGGCTGCCCGCCGGCCTCCCCTGCACGTATCAACTGAAACGCTGCCGTTGGCCGTTCGCCCTTCGCTCCAAAACAAAAACGCCGGGCAATGCCCGGCGCTTTCGCTGATGCGTCCGACGCTTAGAACTGACCGCCGAAGGTAAATTGCAAGCGTTCGATTTCGTCGCCGTCTTCCTTCTTGAGCGGGAAGGCGTAGCTGATCGAGATCGGGCCGACCGGGGCGCGCCACAGCAGGGCGACACCGGCCGAGGCGCGCAGTTCGTTGGCATCGAAGCTGTTCGTGCCGCTGTACACGTTGCCGATATCGAAGAACGCCGAGACGCGTGCCGACGGGCTGTCGAACAGGCGTGGGAAGTAGGCTTCGACCGAACCGACGGTCTTCAGCGAACCGCCCAGCGGCTGGCCGCGGCTGTACGACGCGGTCGGCTCCGAACGCGGGCCCAGGGTGTTGTCTTCGAAACCGCGCACCGAGTTGGTGCCACCGGCGTAGAAGTTCTCGAAGAACGGCAGGCCCGAGGCGGTGACCACGCGGGTGGTGCCGTCCGGATTGGTGAGCACGCGCGATACGTCATTGCCGTAGGAATCGCCATAGCCGAGTTCGGCGCGGGTGTTGATGACCAGCGACGGGATGATCGGCCAGTACTTGGAGACCTGGTAATTCAGCTTGTAGTACTCGACCGTCGAGCCGGGCAGGGTGGTTTCCAGGCCCACGCGCTGGTACATGCCGCGGGTGGGCATGAAGTAGTCGTTGCGGGTGTCGCGGGCCCAGCCCAGCTCGGTGCGCCAGGAGTGGAACGTCCTGCTGCCGATGGCATCGATGTAATCGATGATCGACTGCGGCGTAGCGCCCTGGTAGGTGGTGATCTGGTTGCTGTCGATGCCCACCATCAGCGAAACCGTATCGTTCTCGGTGATCGGCACGCCGAACACCACCTGCGCCGCACCGTTGGTGCTGTTGTACTGCGCGGTGTTGAAGTCGGAGTAGTCCAGTTCGCGCCAGGACAGGTTGTAGCCCAGCGAGACGCCGTCATCGGTGAAGTACGGGTTGGTGTAGGAGAAGCCGTAGCGCTGCAGGTAGCTGCTGCGCGAGGCTTCGACCGACACGCGGTTGCCGCCGCCCAGGAAGTTGTTCTGCGACAGCTGCACCGAGGTGGTCATGCCGTAGGACTGCGAATAGCCCAAGCCGAACACGAAGCTGCCCGAGGTGGTTTCCTTGACGTTGTAAACCACGTCGACCTGGTCGTTGCTGCCGGTGACCGGCGGCGTTTCGACCTCGACCGATTCGAAGTAGCCCAGCCGCTGCAGGCGGATCTTGGAACGGTCGATGGCCGCCTGCGAGTACCAGCTGTTTTCGAACTGGCGCATTTCACGACGCAGCACTTCATCGGAGGTGCGGGTGTTGCCCTTGAACACGATGCGGCGCACGCCCACGCGCGGACCCGGCACGACCTGCATGTTGATCGCCACGGTACGGTCGGCGCGGTTGCTGGTCGGGATCGGGTTCACCTTGGCGAACGCGTAACCGATGTTGGAAAGCGAATTGGTGATGGCATCCGAACTGAATTCCAGCAGCGCACGCGAGAACGTGTCGCCGGCCTTCTGGATCAGCATGCGCTCCACGTCTTCCTGCGGAAGGATGGTGTCGCCGGTAACCTTGATCTCCGAGATCTTGTACTGCTCACCTTCGGTCACGCCGGCGGTGATGAACATGTCGCGCTTGTCGGGACTGATCGAAACCTGGGTGGAATCGATGCTGAAATCCACGTAGCCGCGGTCCAGGTACCAGGAATTGAGCTTTTCCAGGTCGCCCGACAGCTTCTCCTTGGAGTACTGGTCATCGCGGCGGTACCAGGACGCCCAGTTGTGCTCCTTGGACTCCCAGGTTTCCAGGATGTCCTTGGACTCGAACTTGTCGGTACCCACCAGGTTCACGTGCTGGATCTTGGCGGCCTTGCCTTCCTTGATCGCGATGGTGATGTCCACGCGATTGCGGTCGAGCGGGCTGACCGTCGGGGTGATCTCGACGTTGTATTTGCCGCGGTCGTTGTACTGGCGGCGCAGTTCCTGGGTGACGCGGTCCAGGCTCAGGCGATCGAACGTGCCGCCTTCGCTCAGGCCGATGTCGCTCAGGCCCTTGAGCAGCTGGTCGCTCTTGATGTCCTTGTTGCCGGTGACGGTCAGCTTGTTGATCGCCGGGCGTTCCTTGACCGTGACCACCAGGATGTCGCCCTGCCGTTCAAGCTGGACGTCCTCGAAGAAGCCGGTCTTGTACAGGGCACGGATGGACTCGCCGACCTTGTTGTCGGTCAGGGTCTCGCCGCGTTCCACCGGCAGGTAGGTGAACACGGTACCGGAGGTGATGCGCTGCAGACCATCGACACGGATGTCGCTGACGGTGAAGGGCTCGGCTGCCTGGGCCAGGGCGGGCGCGCCGAAACCGGCGGCGAGTGCGAGGGCAAGCAGGCGGCGATTGGGGAGTCGCGTCATGTCACGTCCGGTTGGAGTCGAATACGATGTTGCGGGATGCCGGCGCATAAGACGACGACAAAAGGGTAAAAGTTCATCGCGGGAACAGACCGAGGATGTCGTTGTAGAACGCCAGTCCCATCAGTCCGGCCAGCATGGCCAGGCCGATGTATTGGCCCGCCGCCATGGCACGCTCGCTCAGCGGGCTGCCCTTGACCAACTCGATAAGGTAATACAGCAGGTGCCCGCCGTCCAAGATGGGGATGGGCAGCAGGTTGATGATGCACAGGCTCAGCGACAGCACGGCCAGGAACCAGAGGAACCAATCGAGGCCGCGCTGGGCGGTCTGGTTGGCTACCCGGGCGATGGTGACCGGGCCGGAAACGTTCTGCAGCGAGGCATTGCCGGTGACGATGCGGCGCATCATGCCCAGCGAATCGCCGGCCGCGCGCGCGGTTTCGCGCAGCGCCGCCGGAATGGCCGCCAGGGGGCCGTACTGCAGGGTGGTGTCGTAGGCCGGCGCGCTGGCCTGGGGGAAACCGATGCCGATCTGCCAGGTGGGCTGGCCGCGCCCATCCTTGCCTTGGCGCGGGGTGACTTCCAGCGCCAGGCGTTCGCCGTTGCGCAGGACCTCGATCATGCCCGGGCCGCCGCGCTTGCCCAGCGCCAGGATGGCCGGGGAGACCTGGTCGGCCGCATCGATGCGTTGGCCATCGACGGCCAGTACCAGATCGCCCGGCAGCAGCACGCCCTGGGCGCCCGAGTCGGGCAGCACCTGTTCGACCAGCGCCGGCTGAAGGTGGAACTGCCAGGTCAGGCCGGCCAGCGACGCCACCCAGCGTTCATCGAACCCGGCCGGCAGCTGCGACAGCGGCAGGGTGAGGGTGCGCACCTGGTCCTGCGCATCCAGCACCTCCACCTTGGCATCGTGGCGGTCCATGGCTGCCGTGGTGAGGGCCATGGTGGCCTGGCCGGCAGTGACCACGCTGCGCGCATCCACGCTCAGCACGCGGTCGCCGGCCTGCAGCCCGGCCACCTGGGCCATGCCGGTGGTGCGGCCGATGGTGGCCGAATAATCCTGCTTGCCCAGCACGAACATCGCCCAGAGCAGGGCCACGCACAGCACCAGGTTGGCGAGCGGGCCGGCGGCCACGATCGCGATGCGCTGCCAGACGGTCTTGTGGTTGAAGGCCAGGCCGCGTTCGGCCGGGTGCACCTCGGCCTCGCGCTCGTCCAGCATCTTCACGTAGCCGCCGAGCGGAATGGCGGCGATCACAAATTCGGTGCCATTGCGGTTGCGCCGCATCCACAGCGGCTTGCCGAAGCCGACAGAGAAGCGCAATACCTTTACCCCGCACCGGCGCGCGACCCAGTAGTGACCGAACTCATGGAAGGTCACCAGCAGGCCAAGGCTGACGATCATCCACCAGACAGAGCCGATGAATTCACCCATGGTGGACGTCGCGGGAAAGGTGCGGGAAGGGCATTCAGGCGTGGTCGATGGCGGCTTGGGTGATCTGGCGGGCGCGCTGGTCGGCGGCCAGCAGGCCCTCCAGTGTATCGGCGGACGCTGTCGGCAGTGTTGAAAGAGCGTTAGCGACCAGGCTCGGAATGGCTAGGAAAGCGACCCGCCCCTGAAGAAATGCTGAAACAGCCACTTCATTGGCCGCATTGAGCACCGCCGGGGCGGTGCCGCCAGCGGCCATGGCCTGCCAGGCCAGGCCCAGGCAGGGGAACGCGTCGATGTCGGGGGCTTCGAAATCCAGCCGGCCCTGGGCCAGCAGGTCCAGTCCTGCCACCCCGGATTCGATCCGCTGCGGCCAGCCCAGGCCTACGGCCAGCGTGGTGCGCATGTCCGGCAGGCCCATCTGGGCAAGCGTGGAGCCGTCCACGAATTCGACCAGCGAATGCACCAGGCTCTGCGGGTGTACCAGCACTTCGATGCGCTCGCCGGGGATGTTGAACAGGTGGTGGGCCTCGATGACCTCCAGTCCCTTGTTCATCAACGTCGCTGAATCCACCGAGATCTTCGGGCCCATCGACCACTTCGGGTGGGCAACCGCCTGGGCGGGGGTGACCTCGGCCAGTTCGGCCCGGCTGCGCCCGCGGAACGGGCCGCCGGAGGCGGTGAGCAGGATCCGGCGCACGCCGGCCTGGTCCAGGCTGGCATCGCGCGAGCGCAGGCACTGGAAGATGGCGCTGTGCTCGCTGTCGATCGGGATGATCTCGGCGCCCGCAGCGGTGGCGCGCTGCATCAGCAGCTCGCCGGCCAGCACCAGCGATTCCTTGTTGGCCAGCAGGATCCGCTTGCCGGCTTCGGCGGCGGCCAGGGTCGAGGACAGTCCGGCCGCGCCGACAATGGCCGCCACCAGGGTGTCGCAGGCGTCGCTGGCGGCCAGCTGGTCCAGCGCGGCGGCACCGGCGTGTGGCTGGGTGTCCAGGCCGGCCGCGCGCAGGCCATCGCGCAGTTCGGCGTAGCGGGCTTCATCGGCGATCACCGCATGCAGCGGGCGGTGCACGGCGCACAGCGCGACCAGCGCCTGCACCTGGGTGCCGGCTGCCAGCACGGTCGCGCGGTAGCGGTCCGGGTGACGGACGATCACGTCCAGCGCGGATGCGCCGATGGAGCCGGTGGCACCGAACACGGCGACCCGGCGGGGGGCGGTAGTGCTCTGCATGCTCAGAATCCGAAGATTTCCTTGCCCAGCGCGAACACCGGCAGCGCGGCCAGCACGCCGTCGATGCGGTCCAGCACGCCGCCGTGGCCCGGAATGATGTGGCCCGAGTCCTTGGCGCCGGCATGGCGCTTGATCAGGCTTTCATACAGGTCGCCCAGCACCGAGGCGAACACGGCGACCACCGTGGTGATGACCAGGCCGACCACATGGTCGGGGGAGACCCCGGCGATCCAGCCGAACACCAGTGCCACCAGCAGGCCGGCCAGCAGGCCGCCGCCCAGGCCTTCCCAGGTCTTGTTGGGGCTGATGCGCGGGGCCAGCTTGGTGCGGCCCAGGGTGCGGCCGGCAAAGTAGGCGCCGGAATCGGCGGCCCAGACCACGGCCAGCGCGGTCAGCAGCCACAGGTGACCCTTGTCGCCGCTGGCATGGATGAGCACCAACGAAGCCCAGGCCGGCACGATGGCCAGGGTGCCGGCCAGCAGCTTGAGCGCGCGGGCGCGGCTGCCGGGTTCGGCGCCGAAGGTAAAGAAGCGCAGCCACAGCAGGGCCAGCAGCCACCAGCCGATGCCCACCAGCGCGGCAATCTGGTACAGCACCAGAGTGCCGGCATCGGCCCACACGATGAGCACCATCAGCACCAGGTTGAGCACCAGCAGCACGGTGCGGGCGAGAGTGTCCTCGACGTCGGCCAGCTTCAGCCATTCCCACAGGCCGATCAGGAACACGGCGGCGGCGGCGGCGGCCAGCCACTGGGTCGGCAGCAGCAGGATGGCCGCGATGGCGACCGGCGCCATGATCAGCGCGGCGATGACTCGGGTTCTGGTCATGGGTTGGACGTCTCGGTGGCCATGGCGGCGATCTGGGCGCTGGTCAGGCCGAAGCGGCGTTCACGTGCAGCGTAGGCATCCAGCGCCTGCTGCAGCACGGCGGCGTCGAACTCGGGCCACAGCACCTCGGTGAACCACAGTTCGGTATAGGCAAGCTGCCACAGCAGGAAATTGCTGATGCGGGTGTCGCCACCGGTGCGGATGAACAGATCCGGCGGCGGCAGGTCGGCCAGGGCGACGCGGCTGCCCAGCAGCGCTTCGTCGATCTGTTCGGGCAGCAGGCGGCCGGCCGCGACCTCGGCGGCCAGTTCGCGTGCGGCGCGGGCGATGTCCTGGTGGCCGCCATAGCTGGCGGCAATGCTCAGGGTCATCGCGGTGTTGCCGGCGGTGCGCTGTTCGGCCAGCTGCATGCGGCTGACCAGCCCGGCACCGAAGCGTTCGCGCTCACCGATGAAGCGCACGCGCACGCCGCGGCGGTGGAGCTCATCCACCTCGCGGTCCAGGGCGTTGAGGAACAGCTTCATCAGCGCGTCGACTTCATCGCTCGGCCGGCCCCAGTTCTCGCTGGAGAAGGCGAACAGCGTGAGCGCGGCGATGCCACGCTCCAGGCAGAAATCGATGGTGCGGTTGACCGCGCGTGCGCCGGCACGATGGCCGATCACGCGCGGGCGACGACGCTTCTGTGCCCAGCGTCCGTTGCCATCCATGATGATGGCAACGTGGCGCGGCACGGCGGCGGTGGAGCTGCTGGTCGGGGCCTGGGTCATGGCGCTCAGACCGACATCAGTTCCTTTTCCTTCTCGGCCACGACACTGTCGACATCCTTGATGGACTTGTCGGTCAGCTTCTGGACGTCGTCTTCGCCGCGCTTCTTGTCGTCTTCGCTGATCGCTTTGTCCTTGATCAGGGCGGCGATCGCCTTGTTGGCGTCCTGGCGGATGTTGCGGATGGCGATCTTGGCGCCTTCACCTTCCTTCTGCACCTGCTTGCCCAGCTCGCGGCGGCGCTCTTCGGTCGGCGGCGGCAGGTTGAGGCGGATCACGGTGCCGGACACGTTCGGGGTCAACCCCAGGTCGGAGGCATAGATGGCCTTCTCGACGTCCTTGATCATGCCCTTGTCGAACAGGTTGATGACCAGCGAAATGCCTTCCGACACCGAGATCTGCGCGACCTGGCTCAGCGGCAATTCGCTGCCGTAGGCCCGGACCACGACGCGGTCGAGCAGGGACGGCGACGCACGGCCCGTACGGATGGAGGTGAGGGTGTGCTTCAGAGCATCAATGCTCTTTGCCATGCGCGTCTGCGCGTCCTGCTTGATATCGTTGAGCATCGCCCGAATCCTGGATGTCACTGGGAATCGGGCGATTATATCCCCTCTCAGGCGTTGTCGCGGCCCCGGACCAGGGTGCCGATGTTCTCGCCGTGCAGGATCTTCAGCAGTTCACCCGGCTGGCCCATGTCGAATACGCGCAGCGGCAGGTCGCTGTCGCGGGCCAGGGCGAAGGCGGCGGTGTCCATCACTTCCAGCCCGCGACGGATCACTTCGTCGTAGGTGAGGGAGTCGAAGCGGACCGCATCGCTGTACTTGTTGGGGTCCTTGTCGTACACGCCGTCGACCTTGGTGGCCTTGAGCAGCAGGTCCGCGCCGATCTCGATGGCGCGCAGCGCGGCACCGGAATCGGTGGTGAAGAACGGACTGCCGACGCCGGCTGCGAAGATCACCAGACGGCCTTTTTCAAGGTGCCGGATGGCGCGGCGGCGGATGTAATCCTCGCACACGTCATTGATCTTGATCGCGCTCATCACGCGCGCCTTGGCGCCCAGTTTCTCGAGTGCGTCCTGCATGGCCAGCGCGTTGATCACGGTGGCCAGCATGCCCATCTGGTCGCCGGTGACGCGGTCCATGCCGCCTGCGGCCAGGCCGGCGCCGCGGAAGATGTTGCCGCCGCCGATGACCAGGGCCACTTCGGCACCGGCCTGCTGGGCTTCGATCACTTCGCGCGCCAGGCGGTTGATCACTTTGGGATCGATGCCGTAGTCCTCATCCCCCATCAGTGCCTCCCCGGAAACTTTCAGCAGGATGCGGCGATAGGTGAGATTGGACATGGTGGCCTCTGGATGCGTGGAAAACGCGGGAATTCTACTGGAACCGGCGGCACCCGGCGTGGAAAATCTGCTGCACTGCGGCGCAGCCCTGCCACAGCGTACAATCGCCGGTTCCTGACTCCATTCAGGCCGTGGCGGTTCCCGGTGAACGCGCAATCACGCGGTTGCGCCCCAGGTTCTTGGAACGGTAAAGCACGTCGTCGGCAGCCTTCAACAGGTCCTGAACATCGGCGAAACGCTCGTAGCCGCCCTGGGTGGCCACGCCAGCCGAGAAGGTGACGAACAGCGGGCCGTCGGCCACTTCGGCCATTGGCGTGCTGACGATGCTGGCCAGCACCCGGCGCACCACCTCCAGCGCCACCCCTTCGGTGGTGTTGGGCAGCAGCGCGATGAATTCCTCGCCGCCGAAGCGGGCCACGGTGTCGCTGTTGCGCAGGTGTTCCTGCAGCTTGGTGGCGAACTCGCGCAGTACCTGGTCACCCAGCAGGTGGCCGTGGGCGTCGTTGATCTTCTTGAAATCGTCCAGGTCGATGAAGGCCACCGACAGGGGCCAGCCATGCCGGGTGGCGCGCAGGAACTCCTGTTCCAGCACGGTCTCGAGCTGGCGGCGGTTGAGCACGCCGGTCAGGGCGTCGCGGTGGGCCTGTTCGGCCAGCCGGTTGGCGCGGGCTTCGAAATCGTCGGCACGCTGGCGGGCCAGGCCGGCATCCTGTATTTCGCGCAGGTTGCGCAGGGTCGCCAGTTCCTGGGCGTGGTCGATCAGCTGCTGCACGCGCGCCGGGGAAATCAGGGTGGTCTCGAACAGTGCGCTGATCTCGGGCAGGGCCTCGCCGATCCGGGCCAGGACCTGGTCGAACTGGGCGCTGTCCAGCTTCAGGGTCTCGTTGACCAGCTGCAGGGCGTGTTCGCGGGCGGCATCGGCATCGGCGCTGAGCCAGATGTCGGCGACGGCGCCGGACAGGGCGACGCAGGCCTGGAAGTTGTCTTCGGCGGCAGCCGGGGATTCGCTGCGGGCGATGGCCTCCACCAGGTAGCGTGGCAGGTCCCATTGCTCGGCCATCCAGGCGCCGACCTCGGCATGGGTGCATGCCAGGTGCTCGCGTTCGAGGGCGATGAGGTCGTCGTTGTCCCGGGCCTGGCGCAGCAGCGGCAGGTAGCGCTCGGGCTCGCTTTGGGCCAGCACCAGCACGCCTACGTCCTGCAGCAGCCCGGCCAGCATCAGCTCTTCGGCCTTGCGCAGGCCGCGGGCCTGGCCGAGCAGGCTGGCTGCGAGCGCACTGAGGATGCTGCGCCGCCAGGCGCGCGCGCGCGCGTCCTGACCCTGGCCAGGGGAAACCAGGTCCTGGGTGACGGTGAAGCCCAGGGCGAGGCTGACGGTGGCGTTGAGGCCCAGCATGGTAAGCGCCTGGCCGAGGTTCTCGATCCTGCGGCGGCTGGCGTACAGCGGCGAATTGGCGATTCGCAGCATGCGCGCGCTCAGCGCCATGTCGATGGCGATGACATCGGCGGCGGCGGTGAGGTCGGTTTCCGGGTCCTGCGCCAGTTCGATGATGCGCAGGGCAATGCCGGGAGGCGAGGGCAGGTTGCGGCAGAGCGCCAGGGCGGCTGTCAGCTCGGGAGGCATGGCGGGAATACTGAGGTGATGTGGCAAGAATACATGGAGTGCGGACGGATCGCGTGGACTGGGCGATGGGGTCTTGGGTACCCCATCCGCTGGCGGATGGGGGGCGCAAGTGGCGTCCGGGGCTGCGAAGCGATAGGCGCGCGGGTACCATTCGGCCTCCAATAAAAAGGATGGACCACATGGCCGTGAAGTCGCTTCAGGAATTCCTTGCCGCCACGCACGAAAAGGACATCAGCGTCGACGCGTTCGAGCTCGAGAGCCTGCACCTGCTGGAAGTGCGGGTGAATGGGCTGGTCTGGGCGAAGGCCGGCTCGATGGTGGCGCGCAAGGGGGCGGTGAAGTTCACCCGCCAGGGGCTGCTGGAGCAGGGGTTGGGGACGTTGCTGAAGAAGATGGTCAGCGGCGAGGGGCTGCAGCTGATGAAGATCGAGGGCCAGGGCCGGGCCTACCTGGCCGACGCGGGCAAGCAGGTAACGCTGCTGCGGTTGGCGGGCGAATCCATTTTCGTCAACGGCAACGATGTACTGGCGTTCGAGACGGGCGTTGAGTCCAAGATCACGATGATGCGCCGGGTGGCGGGGATGCTGTCGGGCGGGCTGTTCAACATGCGCCTGAGCGGGCACGGGATCGTGGCGATCACCTCGCATTACGAGCCGCTGACGCTGCCGGTGACGGCGCAGGGCGGCCCGGTGTTCACCGATCCGAACGCGACGGTGGCGTGGTCGGGTTCGCTGACCCCGGAAATCGTCACCGACATCTCGCTGGGTACGCTGGTCGGGCGCGGATCGGGCGAAACGCTGCAGCTGCGCTTCGCCGGCGAAGGTTGGGTGGTGGTGCAGCCGTATGAGGAAGTTACGTTCCAGGCGAAGGGCTGAGAGCAAAGGCGAAGGCCTTGGTCTGCGAGGTGATCGCACTTGGGCCGGCGGCGGTTGGTCGGTGGCCAGTGGAAAGGCGTAGAGCCACGCCCTGCGTGGCTGCTCTTCGTATCCGCCTGCGACCATCTGTCGGGGCTGCCCGACGGCCTCCCCAGCTCGGAAGAACTGAAGCGCTGCTCTTGGCACCAAAAACAAAACACCCACAAAAAAGCCCGGCTTGCGCCGGGCTTTCAAGTTTCATCGCTTGGGGCGATGGATCAGGCCAGGCCGGCCTGCTTCATCACTTCGGCGGCGTAGTCTTCCACCACCTTCTCGATGCCTTCGCCCACGATCAGCAGCTGGAAGCCAGCCACGTCTGCCTTGGCGGCGGTGACGACCTGCTCGACAGTCTTGTCGCTGTCCAGCACGTACGGCTGGCCGTACAGGGTCACTTCGCTGACGATCTTGTTGATCTTGCCGCTGATGATCTTTTCCAGGATCTCGGCCGGCTTGGACTTGTCCTTTTCGGACATCTTGGCCAGTTCGATTTCCTTTTCCTTCGCCACGAAGTCGGCCGGCACGTCGCCTGCCTTGTTGTGCGGCGGCTTCAGCGCGGCAACGTGCATCGCCAGGCCGCGGGCCAGCTCGACGTCGCCGCCGTGCAGGTCGACCAGGACGCCAACCTTGCCGTTGGTGTGCACGTACGCGCCGATGTTGCCGGCGGTGTCGAGCTTGATCAGGCGACGGATCTGGATGTTTTCACCCAGGGTCTGGATCGCGGTGGCGCGGGCTTCTTCGACGGTCTGGCCGTTGGCCAGCGGGGCGCTCTTGAGCGCTTCCACGTCGGCGGCACCCGATGCCAGGGCGGCAGCGGCGACGTCGTCGACGAACTTCTTGAAGTTCACGTCGTTGGCGACGAAGTCGGTTTCCGAGTTGACTTCGACCAGCACGGCCTTGCCGCCGGCCAGGGCCTGGCCCAGGCGGCCTTCGGCGGCCACGCGGTCAGCCTTTTTGTCGGCCTTGGCGGCACCGGACTTGCGCAGCGCTTCGGCAGCGGCGTCGATGTTGCCATTGGCTTCGGTGAGTGCCTTCTTGCACTCCATCATGCCGGCGCCAGTGCGCTCGCGCAGTTCCTTGACCAGGGAAGCAGTGATTTCCACGGGAATTCCTCACGAAAGAAAGGGGTTGGGCCGGCATGGTGGCCGGCCCATGTGACAGCATCCTGTCGTCGCGCCGTCGGCAGCGGACAGGAGCGGCGGGCGCCAAGCGCCCACCGCGGGCCTGGATCAGGCCTGGGCTTCGCCCTTGTCGGCAGCAGCCTTCTTGGCCGGAGCGCGGCGGGCCGGCTTGGCTTCTTCGGCGGCCGGGGCTTCGGCGAACTCTTCTTCACGGACGGTGGCGGCGTGCGGAGCGGCAGCCTTGCCTTCCAGCACGGCGTCGGCCGCGGCGCGGGCGTACAGCTGCACGGCACGGATGGCGTCGTCGTTGCCCGGGATCGCGTAGTCGACCAGTTCCGGGTTGTAGTTGGTGTCGACGACCGCGATCACCGGAATGCCGAGCTTCTTGGCTTCCTTGATGGCGATGTCTTCGTGGCCGATGTCGATGACGAAGATCGCGTCCGGCAGGCGGTTCATGTCCTTGATGCCGCCCAGCGAGGCTTCCAGCTTGTCGCGCTCACGACGCAGGCCCAGCACTTCGTGCTTGACCAGCTTGTCGAAGGTGCCGTCGGTTTCGCCGGCTTCCAGTTCCTTCAGGCGGGCAACCGACTGTTTGACGGTGCGGAAGTTGGTCAGGGTGCCGCCCAGCCAGCGCTGGTTCATGAACGGCATGCCGCAACGCTCGGCTTCTTCGCGGATCGACTCGCGGGCGCTGCGCTTGGTGCCCAGGAACAGGATGGTGCCGCGCTTCTGCGCGATGCTGGAAATGAAGTTCATCGCGTCGTTGAAGAGCGGAACGGTCTTTTCCAGGTTGATGATGTGGATCTTGCCGCGGGCGCCGAAGATGTACTGGCCCATCTTGGGGTTCCAGTAACGGGTCTGGTGGCCGAAATGGACGCCGGCTTCCAGCATCTGACGCATGGTGACCTGGGGCATTGCAATACTCCTGATGGGGAACCGGCCGCCACGGGTAATAGAAGGGCGGTCCGCCGTGAGGCGGGAGGTTCCGGGGTTTGGCTTCCCTGTCGCTTCCGTGTCCGAACTCCTCGCGGAGCACCCCGGCACGGATATGGGCGGCAGGTGTGGATTCACCGGTGACGTCCGGTGTTGACGGGTTTCCCGCGCTCAGGGCGTGAAGAAATCCGGTCGATTATAGCCGGGGAAATGGGTTTGGCGCAATTGGCGATGCGGCGGCGAGGGGGTTCCGGCCCGGCCTCGCCCGTCCGTGGCCCCCGCTGTACCCGAACCTGGGCTGTCAGCGTTCCAGCGGTTCCCGTTCAGAATGGCCCCGGATCGGCGATAATGGGCGCCATGAGCGTGAATCTGAAAACACCCGAGGAAATCGAACTGATGCGCGTCGCCGGCCGCCTGGCCAGCGAAGTGCTCGACATCGTCACCCCGTACGTCAAGCCGGGCGTGACGACCGAAGAGCTGGACCGCATCTGCCACGACCATATCATCAACGTGCAGAAGGCCACGCCGGCCAACGTCGGCTACCGTGGCTTCCCGAAGACGGTGTGCACGTCGGTCAACAACGTCATCTGCCACGGCATCCCGAGCGAAGCCAAGGTCCTGAAGGAGGGCGACATCGTCAACATCGATGTCACCGTGATCAAGGACGGCTGGCACGGCGACACCAGCCGCATGTACTTCGTCGGCACGCCGTCGACGATGGCCAAGCGCCTGGTCGATACCACCTATCAGGCGATGTGGGCCGGCATCCGCGCGGTCAAGCCGGGCGCGACGCTGGGCGACATCGGCCACGCGATCCAGTCGCTGGCCGAAGGCGAGCGCTTCAGCGTGGTCCGTGAGTACTGCGGGCATGGCATCGGCAAGGTCTATCACGACGAACCGCAGGTGGTGCATTACGGGCGTCCGGGCCAGGGCCTGGTGCTGCAGCCGGGCATGACCTTCACCATCGAGCCGATGATCAACGAGGGCACCCGTTACAACAAGGTGCTTCCCGATGGCTGGACCGTGGTCACCAAGGACCGCAAGCTGTCGGCGCAGTGGGAGCACATGATCGCGGTCACCGAGACTGGCGTGGACGTGCTGACCCTGTCGCCCGGCGAATCGCAGGTCTGAGCATGTTGCCGGCGAGCCCGACTCTGGACGCGCCGGCCGACGCCATTGCCGACCCCGGGTGGGCAGCGGAGGCTCGCCAGACCCTGCAGCAGGCCGATGCGCGCCTGTACCGCCGCTTCGACCAGGGCGACAACATCGAGCGGCTGCTGGCGCTGCGCGCCCGCGCCGCCGACCACCTGATCCGGTTGGCCTGGCAGCGCTGCGTTCCGGCCGATGCCGGGCTGGCGCTGTTTGCCGTGGGGGGCTACGGCCGGGGCGAGCTGTTCCCGCGTTCGGACATCGACCTGCTGGTGCTCGGCTTGCCCGAGGCGCAGCGTCGCCATGAGGCCGCGCTCGCGCGTCTGTTCGCCCTGCTGTGGGATTGCGGCCTGCCGGTCAGCCACGCCGTGCGCTCCGCGCACGAATGCGTGCAGGCCAGCGCCGACCAGACCGTGCTGACCGCGCTGATCGAGTCGCGCCCGCTGGTCGCCGACGATGCCGCCCGGCAGGCGTTGAAGCGGGCGGTCAACAGCGATGGCCTGTGGCCGCCGCGCGACTTCTTCCTGGCCAAGCGCGAGGAGCTGCTGGCCCGCCACCAGCGTTTCGGCGACACCGCCGATAACCTCGAACCGGACATCAAAGACGGCCCGGGCGGGCTGCGCGATCTCAATACGCTGGGCTGGATGGCGCTGCGCGCTTTCGGCGTGCGCGAACTGGAGGCGCTGGTCGGGCTGGGCCACCTCGGTCCGGACGAGGCCGCCGCGCTGCGCCGTGAACGCTGCGCACTGGCGCAGCTGCGCTTCGGCCTGCACCTGGTGGCCAACCGTCCCGAAGAGCGGCTGCGATTTGATTACCAGAAGACCCTGGCGGCGCGGCTCGGCTTTGCCGACGACGTGGAGAGCCTGGCGGTCGAAAAGATGATGCAGGGCTTCTACCGCAGCGCCACTGTGGTGCGGCGGATCAGCGACCGCCTGCTGCAGCGCTTCGAAGAACAGTTCGATGGCGAGGCCGTGCCCGAACCGGTCAGCGTGGGTTTCTCGCTGCGTCGGGGCTACCTGGCCGCCAATGATCCGCACTGGCCGCGGGGCGATATGGAGCAGGTGTTCGCGCTGTTCTCCAGCTGGGCCTACAACCCGGATGTGCGTGGCCTGCATTCGCTCACCGCGCGGGCGCTGGCCGAAGCGCTGGCCGAGCTGCCGGCCTATACCGAGGCGAGTGCGGCGGCGCGCGATCAGTTCATGGCCCTGCTGCGCAGCCCGCGCGCTGTCGATACCCTGGCGCGCATGGCCCGGCTGGGCGTGCTGGGGCAGTGGATTCCCGCCTTCGCCCAGGTTTCCGGGCGCATGCAGTTCGACCTGTTCCATGTCTACACCGTGGACCAGCACACCCTCATGGTGTTGCGAAACATCGGCCTGTTCGCCAGCAGCCGCGCTGACGAACGCTTCTCCATCGCGCATGAGGTATGGCCGCGCCTGCGCAAACCGGAACTGCTGCTGCTTGCCGGGCTGTTCCATGACATCGCCAAGGGCCGCGGTGGCGACCATTCCGAACTTGGCGCGGTCGACGCGCGCGACTTCTGCCAGGCGCATGCGCTGAGCAGCTCCGATACCGACCTGGTGGCGTGGCTGGTCGAGCAGCACCTGCGCATGTCGGTCACCGCGCAGAAGCAGGACATCTCCGACCCGGACGTGATCCGTCGCTTCGCCACGCTGGTAACCAGTCGCGACCGTCTTGATTACCTCTACCTGCTGACCTGCGCCGACATTGCCGGCACCAGCCCCAAGCTCTGGAACACCTGGAAGGATCGGTTGCTGGCCGACCTGTACTTCGCCGCGCGCCGCGCGCTGCGCGATGGCCTGGAAAACCAGATGCCGGCGGCAGAACGCGTGCTCGAAGCGCGCGAGACGGTGCGTACGCTCGTACGCGAGCGCGGCTACGACGACGCCACCATCGACCGCCAGTTCACCGTGATGCCGGATGAGAGCTTCATCCGCCTGCGCCCGGAACAGCTGGCCTGGCAGGCCACTGCGTTGGTGCCGGTCAAGCAGGGTCAGACCCTGGTCAAGGTGCGCCGGATCACCGCCGACGACGATGCGCTGGAAGTGTTCGTGCATTCGCCCGACCGCGACGGCCTGTTCGCCGCGATCGTGATGACACTGGACCGCAAAGGCTACGGCATCCATCGTGCGCGCGTGCTGGACGGCCCGGTCGACACCATCTTCGATACCTTCGAAGTGACCCCGGCCGACAGCTTCGCCGACGGCGATGCGTCGCGGCTGGAAGCGGCGCTGCGCGAGGCGCTGGCCGGCGATCTGTCACGGTTGCGTCCGTCGCGGCGGGTGGTGCCGCGCCAGCTGCGGCATTTCCGCTTCGCTCCACGCATCGAATTCCGCGATGCCAACGACAACGATACCGGCGGCACCCGCTTCAGCCTGGTCGCGCCCGATCGCCCCGGGCTGCTGGCCGATGTTGCATTCGTGCTGCGCAACCAGGGCCTGCGCGTGCATGATGCGCGCATTGCCACCTTCGGCGAGCGCGCCGAAGACATGTTCGTGATCAGTGATGAGCACGACCGCCCCCTGACCGAAACCGCCAGGCAGCAGCTGCATGACGCCATGCTGACGTGCCTGGACCCTGATCGAAAAGCCGGAGACCCCCACTGATGGCCACCAAGCCTGCCAAGAAGACTGCCGCCAAGACCGCGGCGGCCAAGAAGACTGTTGCCGCTGCGCCGGCTGTGAAGAAGACCGCTGCGAAGAAAGCTGCGCCGGCCGTGAAGAAGGCGCCGGTCAAGAAGACCGCGGCCAGCAGTGCTGCCGAAACGGCCGCCAAGCGCGCCGAGAACATCGCGCGCAAGTCGCTGCGCAAGCCGGCCAGCCCGGGTGTGGAAGAACTCAAGTTCGGCATTGAAAGCGCCTTCGAACGCCGCGCCACGCTGACCCTGCATGAAATCGAAGGCTCGACCAAGCCGCTGGTCGGCCGCGTCATCGACGGGCTGGAAACCGGTGAATTCCGCGTGGCCGAGCCCGATGGCCACGGCGGCTGGAAGGTCAACGAGTGGCTGAAGAAGGCAGTGCTGCTGTATTTCCGCGTCAACGACATGGCCGTGGTCGATGCGCGCCCGGCGCCGTTCTGGGACAAGGTGGAATCGCGCTTCGCCGGCTTCGATGAGGCGAAGTTCCGCCGGGCCGGCGTACGCGTGGTGCCCGGTGCGATCGCGCGCCGCGGCAGCTACTTCGGCAAGGACGTGGTGCTGATGCCCAGCTTCACCAACATCGGCGCCTACGTCGGCGAAGGCACCATGGTCGATACCTGGGCCACGGTGGGTTCGTGCGCGCAGATCGGCAAGCACTGCCACCTGTCCGGCGGCGCCGGCATCGGCGGCGTGCTCGAGCCACTGCAGGCCAGCCCGACCATCATCGAAGACCATTGCTTCATCGGCGCCCGCTCGGAAGTGGTGGAAGGCTTCGTGGTCGGCCACCACAGCGTGATCGGCATGGGCGTGTTCCTTGGCCAGAGCACCCGCGTGTACAACCGCGCCACTGGCGAGATCAGCTACGGCTCGGTGCCGCCCTACAGCGTAGTGGTGTCCGGCCAGCTGCCGTCCAAGGACGGCTCGCACTCGCTGTACTGCGCGGTGATCGTCAAGCAGGTCGACGCGAAGACCCGCAGCAAGACCAGCGTCAACGACCTGCTGCGCGGCCTGGCCGACTGACGTGGTGGCGGGAGCGGCGCGCCGCTCCCGCCAGGCAGGGAAGCGCGTGCCGCTATCGCTGACGCGACCGGCACGTTCGACGCCTGGCGTTCGCCAAGGCGGTCACAGCTTGGAACATGTGCCGGCGTCATTCCGCGACGGGCCGCTATGCTCAGCACGCGGGCGTCGGCATGCCCTGATGAGAGGGCATGGCATGGACAACATCAGTGTGGGCACGATACCGACCGGCGGCCGTGCGCTGCGTACCCGAACGGCAATGCCACGGCCGCTGCGCGACCCGCGGATCGATGACCGTATGCTGGCCTCGGAGCTGCTGGGCATCGCCAATGCCGGGGGCCTGACTGGCATGCCGGTGGTCCCGGTCCACGAGAACTGCGTACAGGAAACCCTGGCTGACACCAGGGTCGGGCGTCTCTACGTCAAGATCGTTAAACGCGGCCATCTATCCACCCTCAATGTTGACCTTAGGCAGCTTTGCAGAACACTGGCTGACTCGGCCAGTGTCGGCAATCTTGCGTCGGACCAGCGCATTTCGAATGTCTATGTCGGCAAGGCCTTGCATATTCTGTGCCGCCTGGTGGGCGATGGCAGCGGGCTGCCATGCGATGGCGCCTTGCTGAGGCGTGCGGTCAACTGGTGCCTGGAGGTGCTCACGGCCCGCGATGAATTCACGATCGAGAACCTCAGTGTGATCATGTTCCACCTGGGAGGGCTGATCAATCACGCGCCGGTTGCCCAGGCCAGCAGCGACGTGATCAGTCAATTGCTGGTCGGGCGCCTCCAGCAGATGCTGGAGGAGGCACCGGTGCAGGCAAGTGGTTGTCCCGTTGTGGCGCTTGGGCTGGTCGGCGCATTGCGGGCATCGGAGGTCGAAGTACATGCATACCGGGGCGGAACGCTGCCACGGTTTGCACCGGATGTGTTGCTCATCTCCTTGTTTGCAGTGATCGAGGTTCGGCTTGGCCTTTTGGCGAGGTGGGAGAGCAAGACGCTTGCGTTGGTGGCCAAATATGGCGTGCAGTATCAAAGTCGTGTCTGGGCCATGGACAGGCGGTGGACGTTGAAGAACGCCACCCTCCCGATGCAACTCAATGCTGCGCGTCTGCTTAAACCTGTTATCGAGGAAGCCAGGCGGCCAGAACGCGGGGTATGGGATCACCGCAACAGTGCATATCGCAGTCTGTCGCAGGCAAAGGAGATCCGGGACTACCTCGCCTATGCGACGCGCTACTACTGCCGCTGGCTGGCCGGGCAACCGGAACATATCCGGGCGCGCTTTGAACTGGCCGAGCCTCCTCGCGGTCCGCTGCCGGACAACCCGCGCGGAGAACTTCGTTTTTCCCAGGTCGCGTGGCTGGGCGTAGATGACCCGACCAGGGAAGAGGGGGGGATTGACGCCCCGGCACGGCCTGACAGTGCGCTTGCCGAGGACGTTGCCATGGCAGCGGAGCCATCGTCGTCGCTGCCAGTGAATCTGGCACGCTTCAATGAGGTTGTAGACGTGCTGGAGCGGCAGGGGGGCGCGGCCGATCGCTTTGACCGCGAGGATGCCGTTGCGGCGGTAAATACACTGGTGGCGTCCATTGAAAGCGGCCGGACGGCACTGACCCAGGCGCAGCGCGTGCAGATGCTGCTGAACATGGATGCGGTGTGCCAGCACCTGGCCATTACCGCATCCAGCACGCCTTCCTACGCCTGGCAGCTCTCCAGCATGCGCGGTTTCCTGTCCGCGCAGCTGGTGCAGGTGGTGGGTACCAATGGGCAACCACTGATGGGGGCCGATCTGCCGGCCACCCCGGGGCTTTCCTCGTGGCAGAGGTCCCTGCTGGTCATACTCAACAGCTGTGAAGGTGAGCGCTAGCTGGCCATGCATCCCATGCCTATCTGGACGTGCATGGTAATGGTGGGCGTCGCCACTCGGGAGCAGGTGCGCATGATGGTGACGTTATTTGCGCGTTATCCGGCCACGTCTGTTGATGCTGTCACAACTTGGTCGATTCCAATGCGGCGTGGCCTGCAGGCGTCGCTATGCTGCCGCCTTACACACACATAACAGGGCGCGCCGTGGAGAACGTCAATGCTGTTTCGGTCATCACACATGCTGCCGGCCAGGAGCAGCCGCCTGCCGTTGTTGAATCCCCGATGTTCCAGACGGCTGGCGCGCCGGTGCCGGCCGAAGTCTTCAACGCGTCGTGGCCCGGCCTCGCGTCGAATGCGTCATTGACTGCGAGCAGCGGGCGGACGACCGAGGCCGACCGGATCGTCCTGGCGTTGTTCCGGAACATCGTCAAGCAGGGCGATTTCTCCACGATCAACGCCGATCTGGACGCGCTCAGCCGTGTTCTGGTGGGCAGCATCGGCTTCTGCGATACCGCCGACGAGCAGCGTATCTCCAACATGTGCCTGGGCAAGGCGCTCAACATCCTGTGCCAGCTGGTGCGCCGCAGCGGCGAACTGGCCTGCGACAGCCACCGGCTGATCCGCGCCACGCACCGCTGTGCCGACGTGCTTGCCGCACGCGAGGCGTTCACCCTGGAAAATGTCAGCGTGATCATGTTCCACCTCGGTGAGCTGATCAATTACCCACCGCTGCAACGTGTCAGCAGCAAAGTGATTACCGACCACCTGGCGCCGATCTTCGAGGCTGCGCTGCGCCAGCAGCCGCTGCATACCGTCGAGGCGGCAACGCTGGCGCTCGGACTGGTCAGCACCCTGCGCGCATCCGAGCATCAATTGACCCGCCCGCATGGCCTGCCCATCCCCCGGCCCGCCGCCGACGCGCTGCTCACGACACTGCAGACGCTGATGGAGGCGCAGCCGGACCTGGTGACGACGTGGGAGACCCGCACCTTGGCGCTGGTGTCCAAGTATGGCGTGCAGTATCTGCGTCGCCTTGCCCTGTTGAACACGCGGGGCGGCCGGATCATGCCGGCCGATGCGCAGCAGTTCACCGTGGCGCGCGTGATCAAACCGATCCTTGAAGAGGCCCGGCAGCCCTGGCGTGGCGAGTGGGATCAGCGTCAAAGCGAGTACCACGGCATGCCGCTGGAAAAGCAGCTCAAGGATTACCTGACCTACAGCAGCCATTACTATGGTTGCTGGCTGAACCGGCAAGCGGAATGGGTGCAGGTCCGCTTTGGCCTGCAGGAGGCGGCGCGCGGCCCGTTGGCCGACAATCCGCATGATGGCCGGGCGTTCGCCGAGGTGGCGCGACGGGCGGCGGGCATGATGGCTCCGCCTGCCGGCACCGTATCGCTGCGGCGCCCACTGTCGCTGGAAGTTGCCGCGCTGGAACCGCCGACCGCGCTGGCCCGCTTCAGCCAGGCGGCCGGGGCGCTATGGCGGCTGGACCACGCCGCGGACAACTTCGACCGCGACGAGGCCATTGTCGCCGCCAACGCATTGATCACGTCGATTGAGGCCGGAAGTACCCCATTGAACACGTCGTTGCGCGTGCAGATGCTGCTGGAAATGGACGGAGTGTGCATGCGCCTGCATGCGGCCGACCCATGGGACCTGCCCCGGTATGCCTGGCAGCTGTCGAGCATGCGCAGCTTCCTGTCCGCGCAGCTGGCGCTGTTGGTCGACGCCAACGGCGTCCCGATGCTGGGCACCAGTGTGCCATTCGAATCCGGACTGTCATCCTGGCAGCGGATGCTGCTGAAGGAGCTCATTGACCACGACGCGAAAGCGACCGCATCGTGATTGAACGGGGTGTCCTCGGGAGGGGCGGCGCGGCATGGAGCTATACTCGCAGACACCAACGCATGCCCGTTGAACCCTAGTACGAGTACCTGTCGGCAATGACTACCTTTCTTTACGGACTCAAGAACTGCGACACCTGCAGGAAGGCCAACAAGTGGCTGGACCGCTTCCACGTGCCGTATACCTTTGTCGACTACCGCGAGCACAAACCCAGCCCGGAAACCCTGCTGGACTGGGCCGCCCAGGCCGGTGGTTTCCCGGCACTGGTCAACCGTTCCTCCACCACCTGGCGCCAGCTGCCCGAGAACCGCAAGGCGGCCGCCTCCGATGCGGAGTGGAAGCTGCTGCTGCGCGAATACCCGCAACTGATCAAGCGCCCGGTGGTGGTCACCGACGACGGCGTGATGACCCAGGGCTTCTCGGACAACGGGTTCAAGCAGCGGTTCGGAGTCGGCGCGTGAACGATGTCGTTGCCTTGACCTGCGAACTGATCGCACGCCCCTCGGTCACTCCGGCCGATGCGGGCTGCCAGGCATTGCTGGCCGGGCGCCTGCAGCAGGCCGGCTTCACCTGCGAACACCTGCGCCTGGGCGAGGTCGACAACCTCTGGGCCACGCACGGGCAGGGGGCTCCGGTGCTGGTGCTGTTGGGCCATACCGATGTGGTGCCGAGTGGCCCGGTCGAGGCGTGGCACAGCGACCCGTTCGATCCGCAGATCCGGGAAGGCGTGCTGTACGGTCGCGGCGCGGCCGACATGAAGGGCAGCGTTGCCGCGTTCGTGGTTGCCGCCGAACAGTTCGTCGCTGCGCATCCCGATCACCCGGGCACGCTGGCGGTGCTGCTGACCAGCGATGAAGAGGGCGATGCCATCGATGGCGTGCGCCGCGTGGCGGACCTGTTCCGCGAGCGCGGCCAGGCGATCGACTGGTGCATCACCGGCGAGCCCTCGTCCACCGCGGTGCTGGGCGACCTGCTGCGGGTCGGCCGGCGCGGCAGCCTGTCGGGCACGCTGACCGTGCAGGGCGTGCAGGGTCACGTGGCGTACCCGCACAAGGCGCGCAACCCGATTCATCTGGCCGCTGCGGCGCTGGCCGAGTTGACCGCGTGGCACTGGGACGATGGGTTCGAAAGCTTCCCGCCGACCAGCCTGCAGGTGTCCAACATCCACGCCGGCACTGGCGCCAACAATGTGATTCCCGGCGAGCTGCAGGTGCTGTTCAACCTGCGCTACACCCCGCACTGGAACGCGCCGAAACTGGAGCAGGAGATTACCGCGCTGCTGGACCGTCACGGGCTGGAGTACCGGCTGAAGTGGCACCGCAGCGGCGAGCCGTTCTACACCCCCGAAGGCACGCTGCGTCGGGTGGCACGCGAGGTGCTGGGCGACTTTGCCGGCGCCGCGCCGGAAGAAAGCACTGGAGGCGGCACCTCGGATGCGCGTTTCATCGCGCCGCTGGGCGCGCAGTGCATCGAAGTGGGGCCGGTCAACGCCAGCATCCACCAGGTGGACGAGAACGTCTTGGTGGCCGACCTGGAGAAGCTGCCGGCGCTGTACCAGCGCCTGATCGAGCGGTTGTTGGCATGACCGGCCACGCGAACCGACCGTTGGTCGGTCCACCGCATCACGCCACGGTCAACCCGAACGCGGCCTGCACCGCAGCCGCCTGCCGCTGCGAGATCACCACCTCGAACGCGACAGCCGGAAAGGGCGAGCGCCATGGGGCCGGAACGGTTGCGCCCGCAACAGTTGCGCCGCGTCCCAAACAGCGGTACGGTCGATCCATGTCCGCGCTCCTGGCCACCGCCGTCAACAATACCAACCGCAATAATCTGCGCGCGAATAATCGTGCGCGGCCAACGCGGGACTGCGACCAGGGCTAGAACAAGCAACATACGCCCGGACCCCAGAAAACCCGCATCGGCCGATGCGGGTTTTTTGTTTTCTGGCCGGTCGAATGCAGGTGCTACGTGTATTCCCCCATCATCAGGAGCTGTTCCCATGTGTTCGATTTTCGGAATGTTCGGCCTGCAGGCCGGCGATGACCTCACCGCCCTGCGCCGCCACGCGCTGGACCTGTCGCAACGCCAGCGCCATCGCGGCCCGGACTGGAGCGGTGTGTACGTCGACGACGGCGCCATCCTGGTCCACGAGCGGCTGGCCATCGTCGACCCGGCCGGTGGTTCGCAGCCGCTGCTGTCCGACGACGGCAGCCTGGCCCTGGCGGTCAACGGCGAGATCTACAACCACCGCGAGCTCAAGGCCGAACTGGCGCAGCCGTATGCGTTCCAGACCGGCTCGGACTGCGAGGTGATCAACGCGCTGTACCAGCAGGACACCCCGGCATCGTTTCTGAATCGCCTCAACGGTATTTTTGCGTTCGCACTGTGGGACCGGACGCAGAAGCGCGTGCTGATCGCGCGTGATCCGATCGGCGTGGTACCGCTGTACTGGGGCCACGACAAGGACGGGCGCCTGCGGGTCGCCTCGGAGCTGAAGTCGCTGGTGGATACCTGCGCCGACGCTGCGCAGTTCCCGCCGGGTCACTGGTACGACAGCGCCACCGATACGCTCACCCGCTACTACGAACGCCCGTGGCGCGACTACGCGGCCGTGGA
The DNA here is from genome assembly GCF_037482345.1 of Stenotrophomonas sp. AB1(2024). Taxonomy (NCBI): domain Bacteria; kingdom Pseudomonadati; phylum Pseudomonadota; class Gammaproteobacteria; order Lysobacterales; family Lysobacteraceae; genus Stenotrophomonas; species Stenotrophomonas sp. AB1(2024). Next base: position 673,308 of record NZ_JBBHKO020000001.1, on the reverse strand, counting down.
AGGCGTCGAAGCCGACCGCGCCGCACTGCGCGAGGCCTTCGAGCGTGCCGTGCACCGCCAGCTGATGACCGACGTGCCGTACGGCGTGCTGCTCTCCGGTGGCCTCGATTCGTCGCTGGTCGCCGCCGTCGCCGCACGCTATGCCCGCCACCGCATCGAAGACGGCGACCAGAGCGAGGCCTGGTGGCCGCGCCTGCACTCGTTCGCCATTGGCCTGAAGGGCTCGCCCGACCTGGCTGCCGCCGCCATTGCCGCCGAAGCACTGGGCACGGTCCACCACGGCTTCGAATACACCTTCGAAGAAGGCCTGGATGCGCTGCCCGACGTGATCCGCCACGTGGAAACCTACGACGTCACCACCATCCGCGCCTCCACCCCGATGTTCCTGCTGGCGCGGCGGATCAAGGCGATGGGGGTGAAGATGGTGCTCTCCGGCGAGGGCAGCGACGAGATCTTCGGCGGCTACCTGTACTTCCACAAAGCCCCGAACGCGCGCGAATTCCACGAAGAGCTGGTACGCAAGCTCGATGCGCTCAACAACTACGACTGCCTGCGCGCCAACAAATCGATGATGGCCTGGGGCGTGGAGCCGCGTGTGCCGTTCCTGGACCGCGAATTCCTCGACGTGGCCATGCGCATCGATGCGCGCCACAAGATGGTCGGGCAGGGCGGCGATGGAGCGCGCCGGATCGAGAAGGCGGTGCTGCGCGAAGCCTTCGAAGGCTACCTGCCCGAGTCCATCCTGTGGCGGCAGAAAGAGCAGTTCAGCGATGGCGTGGGCTATGGCTGGATCGATGGCCTGAAAGCGCACGCCGAAGCGCAGATCAGCGACCGGGTGATGGCTGCGGCCGACAAGCGCTTCGTGCACAACCCGCCACAGACCAAGGAAGCCTACTTCTACCGCCACGTGTTCGAGCAGTACTTCCCCACCCAGGCCGCCGCCGAAACCGTACCCGGCGGCAAATCGATCGCCTGTTCCTCGCCCGCCGCCATCGCCTGGGACGCCAGCTTCGCCACCATGGCCGACCCTTCCGGCCGCGCCGTCGCCGGTGTGCATGAGCAAGCCTTGGCAGGGTAGCGCCGAAGAGGACGGCAGGAGCCGTTCTCAACGTCGCGACGCGACGGCCCAGAAGGTGCCCGCCAGGGAAGGCGGGCATAACGGTGGCCGGCCCTCATGAACGCTGCCAACAGTAGGTGGGCCGGCCAACGGCCGGCGCTACCGGGTAACATTCCCCCTTCATGCATTGGGGAATGTTCATGGACGTACAGACCGGAGGCGATGTGCCGCGGATGAAATGGGGTTGGCATTACCTGGCCTGGGCGGGTGTCCCGCTGGTGATCGGCCTGGCACTGGCACGCTATGCCGGCCCCGATGTGCCGGCGGCGGCGGCCGAGGCCAAAGCCGAGGCAGTGGTGGGCAGTGACTGGGCGCACCCTCTGGCGTCACCGTTGGGCCTGTTCCTGCTGCAGCTGCTGGTGCTGCTGGTGGTCGCCAAGGGCGCCGGCGCGCTGCTGAAGCGGCTGGGCCAGCCGGCGGTGATCGGCGAGATGGCCGCCGGCCTGATGATGGGGCCACTGGTGCTTGGCAGCCTGCTGCCGGGCCTGCACGGCGCGCTGTTCCCGGCCAGCTCGCTCGGCCCGTTGGGCATGCTCAGCCAGCTGGGCGTGCTGATGTTCCTGCTGGTGGCCGGCGCCGAGCTGGACCTGGGGGGGTTGCGCGGTCGTCGCCGATTCGCCTTCACCGTCAGCCATGCCGGCATTGCCGTGCCGTTCGTGCTGGGCGTGCTGCTGGCGATCTGGCTGTACCCCGACCATGGCCCGCAGGGCGTGGGTTTCACCGCCTTTGCGCTGTTCGTGGGCATCTCGCTCAGCATTACCGCATTCCCGGTGCTGCTGCGGATCCTGGCCGACCGCGGCATCACCCACACCCCGCTGGGGCAGACCGCCATTGCCTGCGCCGCGCTCGGCGATGCCACCGCGTGGTGCCTGCTGGCGCTGATCGTGGCGGCGGCGCAGGCCACCGGCTGGGTGCCGGCCAGCCTCAGCCTGCTGTGCGTGGTGGTGTTCATTGCGCTGATGCTGGGCGTGGTCAAACCGTGGTTCTCGCGCCAGGTCATCAAACCGGGCAGCGAAGGCCGCTGGTTGCTGGGCATGCTGCTGCTGTCGCTGGCCAGCGCGCTGGTCACCGAAGTGCTGGGCATCCACGCGTTGTTCGGCGCGTTCGCTGCCGGCGTGGCGGTATCGTCCAACACGCAGCTGCGTGCGCTGTTGATTGCCAGGGTCGAGCCGTTCGCGGTGACCCTGCTGCTGCCGTTGTTCTTCGCCATGACTGGCCTGCGCATGCGCGCCGATGCGCTGCAGGGCAGCGACCTGCTGCTGTGCGCGGTGTTGATCGCGGTGGCCACGCTGGGCAAGCTGTTGGGTACCTGGAGCGCGGCGCGCAGCGCGGGCATGGACAATCACGAGGCCTGGAAGCTCGGCGCGCTGATGAACACCCGCGGCCTGATGGAGCTGATCGTGCTCAACCTGGGCTACGAACTGGGTTTCCTGGGCGACCGCCTGTTCGCGGTGCTGGTGATCATGGCACTGGTGACCACCGCCATGACCGGCCCGCTGTTGAGCGCGATGGAGCGCCGCCGCAAGGCCTGACCCGGACACCACAGGTAGAGCCGGGCTCTGCCCGGCTCCACGTAGGCCCGGATCCGATCGACAGCCGGGCAGAGCCCGGCGCTACCTCGGCTCCAGCTGCAAGGTGTACTGCGTGGCCCCTGGCAGGAACGGTGTCGGTTTGCCGTGCACCCAATCCTCATGGCCAGCGCCCCAGAACGGCGACAGCGGGTGGCCGCTCTGGCCACCGGGCATGTGGATGATGCCCTGGTCCTCGTGCCCCGGTGATACCACCATGCGTTGCGAAGCACCGAACGCCGGCCCCTGCACGCGCGGCAGGTTGCTGTCGCCGGGCAGCGCATCCGCCGGCATGCACAGCCACGGTCGGGCGAACGCGGGCAGGGCGCGGCTGATCGGGTGGCAGATGGCGGCCGTGTTGCGCTCGCCCCAGGTACGCTGGGACAGGTCCGGTCCCTTTTCGGCCAGCTCCGCTTCCGCCTGCCGCGCCGCATCGGCCAGCAGCGCGTTCCAGTCCGGGTACGGTGCCGGCAGCAGATGCGCGGGTCGCTCGGTTACCAGTGGCCACAGCACGCCTTCGATCTGCGACAGCTTCGGCTCCAGGTAGCCTTCGCCCAACGACTGCTTTGGCTGCGCCAGCAGGCCAGCGGTCACGATCTCCTGCACCCTGGTGCGGAACGCGCGCGTGATCCGGTAGCTCACCGCATCGGCCGAGGCGTGTCCCTCCCAGTGGCCGCTGGCAGCGTCCAGACGCTTCAGTGCCGGGTCATCGCTGTGCTCGACCACCTGGCGCAGCAGCGTCCACCACCGTTGCAGGAACACTGCGCGGTCGTCCAGCTGGATCGCCAGCAGATCGTTCTCGCTGAAGCGCTGTTTCGCATGGAGGTCATCGCGGATCTGCCGCCCGCGCGCGCCAAGGTCATAGCCGGCGTTGCCGGCCACCGCAAGGTCGGCGCCGTCCAGCACGCGGCCGTTGGCGGTCCACAGCCGTTGCGTGGGCGGGTCTATCAAGGCCGGCGAATGATCGCTGCGGATCGCCCACGGCGCGCAGCTGGCCGGTGCACGGGTGGTGAAGCCGTTGGGCGGGCAGTCCGCTGCGCGGTCCGGGCGGGCCCCGATCAACCGCCAGGCAATGCGGCCATGCGCGTCGGCCAGCAGCAGGTTCTGGGTGGGAATGCCGGCGCGGTCGGCGATCTTCAGCGCATCGTCGAGGTCGGTGGCGCGGGCCATGTCGGCGAAACCCATGCTGACCGCGCCAGGCAGCTGTGCGGTCCAGCGCAGCGCTTCGCCGCTGCCGTCGGCGCGCTCATGCAGGATCGGGCCCCAGGCGGTCTCGCGCACGCGCAGGATCACAGTGGCCCCGCCGGCCACGCGGATGCGCTCTTCGTGCACGGTGATGCCTTCTGCCCCGGCGGGCACGGACACGAAGTCGGCGTTGTCGATGTAGCTGTTGGTGAAGCCCCACGCCACATGGCCGTTGCTGCCGACCACGATCGCCGGCAGCCCGGGCAGCGAGAAGCCGCTGACGTCCACGTGGCCGCCGGGTGCGGCGGGGTCGGGGTAGCGCAGTCGTACCCGGAACCACAGGTTCGGCGCCCGCAGGCCCAGGTGCATGTCGTCGGCGAGGATCGCGCGGCCATCGGCGGTCAGCGCACCGGCCACCGCGAAATTGTTGCTGCCGTGGACCTCCTGCTCCACGGCTGCGGCAGGTGGGGACTGCCGGCTGTCATCCAGCTGGAATGCATCGGGTTGCGGCAGCACGGCGTTCCCGCGCGCCTCACCAAACAACGGCGCATCCCATTCGCTGCCATCGTGGCTGAGCAGCGCGTACAGCGCCGGCGGCGCCACCTCACGGATCCGGCGCATGGCCAGCTCGTTCTCGTTGGCGGGGTCCTGCAGGTCCGCGTACATGGCCAGACCGGCCAGCACCGAATCGGTGGCGGTCCATGCGGTGGGTTGCTGGCGCAGCAGCAGGTAAGGCCAGGGGCGCACGCGCAGGCTGTCCAGGCCACGGTTGACGCCTTCCACATAGGCCTGCACCACCTGCGGGCGCCCGCCCAGCGCCTGCGCAAGGTGCGCATCGGTGCGGGCACGCAGGCGATGCACCCGCATGCGCTGGTCAGTGGGCACGGCGGCGGACCCGAACAGCTCGGAAAGCTCGCCGGCAGCAGCGCGGCGCATCAGGTCCATCTCGAAGTAGCGCTCCTGCGCATGCACCAGCCCCAGCGCCCGCATTGCATCGGCCTCGCTGCTGGCATCGATGGTGACCACGCCCAGCGCATCGCGGCTGACGCTGACCCTGGCCTGCAACCCGGCAACGGGCTGTTCGCCCTCCAGCGCCGGCAGGCTGCCGCGCAGCAATCCCCAGGCCACGCCGATCACGACGACCATGATTCCCGCCAGCACCACCAACGCCCACGCACCCCGTTTCAGCCAACGACGCATCCCACGCTCCCCGATGACGGTAATGCAGGCCAACCCCACCTGCGCCTGCGCATGCAACTGATTCCGATTAGATCACGGCGATCCGGGATAGGGCACCATGGCCCCCATCGATTCACAGGAGCTCCCCCATGAAAGGCCATCCCGACGTCATTGAATGCCTGAAGGAACTGCTGCGCGGCGAACTCGCTGCGCGCGACCAGTACTTCATCCACTCGCGCCGCTACGAGGACCAGGGTCTGCTCGCGCTGTACGAACGCCTCAACCACGAAATGGAAGAAGAATCCCAGCACGCCGACGCGCTGCTGCGCCGGATCCTGTTCCTGGGCGGCAACCCGGACATGCGCCCGCACGGCTTCGAGCCGGGCGTGACCGTGGAAGAAATGCTGCAGAAAGACCTGGACACCGAATACAGCGTGCGCAACAACCTGGCCGCCGGCATGAAGCTGTGCGAACAGCACCAGGACTACGTGAGCCGCGATATGTTGCTGGTCCAGCTCAAGGACACCGAAGAAGACCACGCCTGGTGGCTGGAACAGCAGCTGGGCCTGATCAAGCGCATCGGCCTGGCCCTGTACCAGACCAGCAAGATGGAAGCCAAGGGCACCGCCGCGCATTGATGTGCCGCGTGCCGACCAACGGTCGGCACCTGCCAATGCGGTATCCGGATCATCCTGCGCACGTAACCATTCGTAGTGCCACGCCATGCGTGGCAACCGCGCAACGCGCGGCTCAACATTCCGGGCCGGGATCAACGACGCTCCGTCAGCTCCACCGACGCTGACATGTCACCGAAGCCGCCCAACAGGCGTGCAACATCCAAAAGAAAACGGCCGGGAATTCCCGGCCGTTCTGCATTGCACCCGTCAGCCGCCCATCATTCCACGGCCAACCCTTCCACCTTCTGCCACCCACGTGGCAACAGGTGCCCACGGCTGGCGCGGCTGCCGAGGTAGGCCTCCAGGTCCTTGTACGACAGGTTCATCGTGCGTTGCCCGCTACGCACCAGCAGCGTGTTGCCCGGGCCCACCGCCACCACCGCGACCACGCGCTCGGTGGCCAGCTTGGCCTTGGGGATCTCGATGATCTTGTTGCCCTTGCCCTTGTCCAGTTCCGGCAGCTCGCTGGCCGGGATGGCCAGCAGGTTGCCCGAGCTGGTTACCGCCACGATCCGGTCGGTGTCCGGGTTGGCGACCACGGCCGGGGTCAGCACCTTCGAACCGGAGGTCAGGTTGAGCATCGCCTTGCCAGCCTTGTTGCGCCCGGTCAGGTTCTCGAAGCGGGTCACGAAGCCGTAGCCGTGCGTGGACGCCAGCACGAAGCGGGTGGCGTTGTCGCCGCTGGCCAGGGTCATGAAGGCACTGCCCGGCGCCGGCGAGAAGCGGCCGGTGAGCGGTTCGCCATTGCCACGTGCCGAGGGCAGGGTGTGGACCAACGTGGAGTAGGCGCGGCCTTCGCTGTCCAGGAACGCCACCTGCTGCGTGCTGCGCGCACGTACCGCGCCCAGCAGCGCGTCGCCGTCGCGGTAGGACAGGGTGGACGGGTCCATGTCGTGGCCCTTGGCCGCACGGATCCAGCCCTTTTCGGACAGCACCACGGTCATCGGCTCGCTGGGCACCAGCTCGGTTTCGTCGATCGCCTGCGCCGCACCACGCTGCACCAGCGGCGAGCGGCGTGCATCACCGAACTTCTTGGCGTCGGCCACCAGCTCGTCGCGGATCAGCTTGCGCAGCTTGGCCTTGCTGTCCAGGATCGACTGGATCTTGTCGCGCTCCTTGGCCAGCTCGTCCTGCTCGCCGCGGATCTTCATTTCCTCCAGGCGGGCCAGCTGCTTGAGCTTGGTTTCCAGAATGTATTCGGCCTGGTCGTCGCTCAGCCCGAAGCGCGCGATCAGCGCCGGCTTGGGCTCGTCCTCGGTACGGATGAGGTGGATCACTTCATCCAGGTTGAGGAACGCCACCAGCAGGCCTTCCAACAGGTGCAGGCGACGTTCGACCTTTTCCAGGCGATGGGTGAGGCGGCGGGTCACGGTGGTACCGCGGAACTGCAGCCACTCGCTGAGCAGCATCTTCAGGTTCTTCACCTGCGGACGCCCGTCCAGCCCGATCACGTTCATGTTGACCCGGTAGCTGCGCTCCAGGTCGGTGGTCGCGAACAGGTGGCCCATCAGCTGTTCGGCGTCGACGCGGTTCGAGCGCGGTATCAGCACCACCCGCACCGGGTTGGCGTGGTCGGATTCGTCGCGGATGTCTTCCAGCCACGGCAGCTTCTTGGCCCGCATCTGCGCGGCGATCTGCTCGATCACCTTCGACGGCGAGACCTGGAAGGGCAGCGCGTTGATCACGATGTTGGTGCCTTCCTTGAGGAAGGTCGAGCGCGCGCGCACGCTGCCGTAGCCGGTTTCGTACATGGTGCGCAGGTCGGCGGCCGGGGTGATGATCTCGGCCGCGCTGGGGTAGTCCGGGCCCTTCACGTACTCGAGCAGGTCGCCGATGCTGGCCTCCGGATCATCCAGCAGGTGCAGCAGCGCGTTGACGATCTCGTTGAGGTTGTGCGGCGGCACGTCGGTAGCCATGCCCACGGCGATGCCGGTAGTGCCGTTGAGCAGCAGGTGCGGCAGGCGCGCCGGCATCCAGGTCGGCTCTTCCAGGGTGCCGTCGAAGTTCGGGGTCCAGTCGGTGGTGCCCTGGTTGATTTCGCCCAGCAGCACTTCGGCGATCGGGGTCAGCTTGGATTCGGTGTAACGCATTGCCGCGAACGACTTGGGATCATCGGTGGAACCGAAGTTGCCCTGGCCTTCGATCAGCGGGTAGCGGTACGAGAACGGCTGGGCCATCAGCACCAGCGCTTCATAACAGGCGCTGTCGCCGTGCGGGTGGTACTTGCCGATGACGTCGCCGACGGTACGTGCGGATTTCTTCGGCTTGGAGGCGGCATTGAGTCCGAGCTCGCTCATCGCATAGATGATGCGGCGCTGCACCGGCTTGAGGCCGTCGCCGATGAACGGCAGCGCACGGTCGAGCACCACGTACATCGAATAGTCCAGGTACGCCCGTTCGGCGTATTCGCGCAGGGGCAGCTGTTCAAAGCCGTGGAAAGCGGGGCGGGCAAGATCGGTCATGCGGCATTGTTACCTGTGGCAAGGGACGGCGACGGCTGTCGCCCTCGCAGGCGGTCGATTATCCGGATGCGGCCGGGGATGCCAAGCCGCACGTGTGGGGCAGGGGCAGATTGCCGCGCGCCAGGTAGCGCCCGGGTGGGCTGCCGAAGTGGCGGCGGAACACGGTGACGAAGGCGCTGGGGCTGCTGAAGCCCAGTTCATGGGCGATGGCCGAGACGCTGGCGCCATCGGACAGCCGGCGCAGCCCCTCGGCCAGGCGGGCCTGCTGGCGCCACTGCGCGAAGCTCAGGGTGGTCTCTTCGCGGAAGTGACGGGTCAGGGTACGCGGCGACAGGCCGGCCCACTGCGCCCATTGTTCCAGGCTGCGGTCATCGGCCGGGTCGGCGATCAGCTGCGAGGCGATCCGCAGCAGGCGGCGGTCGCTGGGCATCGGCAGGTGGGTGCGCTGGCGTGGCGCATGGCGTAGTTCATCCAGCAGCACCTCCATGATGTGTTGCTGGGCGGGCGTGGCCGTGTTCGCCGGTGCCCAGGTGGAGACCCGCAGCGCCAGCGCCTGCAGCAGGTCGGAAATGCCGACCACGCAAGGCTCGGCGGGCAGGTCGTGGGCCAGCGCGGGGGCAATGATCACCCCCCAGCCGCGCAGCGGCCCGCGGATGTCCACCGTGTGCGGTTCCCCGGGCGGCATCCAGCCGGCACAGCCCGGCGGCATCGACCAGGTGCCATGCCGGGTGCGCACCGTGAGCAGGCCGGCCTGCACGCAGATCAGCTGGGCCCGGTGGTGCTCGTGCCAGTCCACTTCGCGCTCCAGGCCGCGCGGGCTGTCGACCCGGAAGCCGAGCACGCCCAGCCCGTCATCACGCTCGAACCAGTCCAGCACGTCGGTGCGGATCTGGGTGGCGGGATCATCTGATGGCCTGAAAGTGTTATCCATTGTCCATATTGTAATACCGGGCCAGCCGAGGCCGCCATTAAGGTAGCCGCCTCCCATTGTTCTGACTGCTGCAACACAGCATTTTGTTCCATTTTGAATATTTCTATTGAGAAATATATTTTTTGGAAGAGAATGCTCACCCATGATCTGCCCCGATGCCAATCCCCCCAGCTTCGGCCTGCTGCTGCGCCAGGTGCGCGACGGCCTGGTCCGCCAGCTCGATACGTCGATGGCCGAGGAAAACCTCGGGATCGGCTTCACCCATTACCTGGGCTTGAAAGTGCTGGCCGCGCGCGCTCCGTGCACCGCCAACGAGCTGGCCCAGGCCCTGGACCAGGTGCCCAGCGCGGTGACCCGCCTGCTGGACAAGCTGGAAGCGCTGGGCTGCGTGCGCCGTGAAGCGCACGCGCAGGACCGGCGGGCGCTGCAGATCGTGCTTACCGAACAAGGCCGCCAGTTGTGGGCCCGGCTGAAGCAGCGCGGTGACCAGACCATGGACGACGCCATGCGCGACTTGTCCGCGGACGAACGCGCGCAGCTGCATTCCCTCATGACCCGTGTACGTGACTCCCTCAATACGCCATGACTTCTTCAACTGATCGCACCTCATCGCTGCGCCCGCTGCGGCCTGCGCTGCTGTCCGTACTTGCGCTGGCGCTGGCCGCCTGTGCCAGCACGGGTGGCCTGCAACCGCACGGCCAGCTGCTCGACGCCGACAGCCTGCAGACCCAGCGCACCCTGGCCGGCCACACCCTGAGCCCGTCGGCGTTCCCGACCACCGACTGGTGGCGGGCACTGAACGACCCGCAGCTGGACGCGCTGATCGCCGAAGGGCTGCAGCGCAACCCGGGGCTGGAGGCGGCCGATGCGCGCCTGCGCCAGGCCCGTGCCCAGATCGGCACCGCGCATGCCGACCGCCTGCCCAGCGTATCCGCCTCTGGCGGCTACACCGGCGTGCGCCTGCCCGAATCGATGGTCGGTGACGAGCTCGGCGGCAGCTATGCCGGCAGCGGCCAGGCCTACCTCAGCGTCAGCTATGGCATCGACCTGTGGGGCGGCAAGCGCGCCGCGTGGGAAGCGGCGGTGGACAGCGGCCACGCGGCTGCCGTCGACGCGCAGGCCGCGCGCCTGAACCTGTCGGCCGGCATCGCCGAAGCCTACGCACAGCTCGGCTATGCCTGGCAGCTGCACGATGTGGCCAGCGAAGAACTGGACCGCTCGCAGAAAACGCTGACGTTGACACGCCAGCGTCGCGCGGCGGGCATCGACAGCGACCTGCAGACCCGCCAGGCCGAAGCCCGCATTCCGGCGGCGCAGCAGCAGCTGCAGGCCGCGCAGCAGCAGATCGACGAGGCCCGCACCGCGCTGGCCGCTCTGGTCGGGCAGGGGCCGGACCGTGGCCTGCAGATCGACCGTCCGCAGCCGCTCAACCCGCTGGCGCTGCAGCTGCCGGGCGTGCTGCCCAGCGAACTGCTGGGCCGTCGCCCGGACATCGTGGCGGCGCGCTGGCGCGTGGAAGCGGCCGGCCGCGAGATCGACGCCGCCAAGGCGAAGTTCTACCCCAGCCTCAACCTCACCGCGCTCGGCGGCGTGGTGGCCAGTGAAGTGGACCAGCTGCTCAAGAGCGGCTCGACCTTCGCCTTCATCGGCCCGGCGCTGAGCCTGCCGATCTTCGACGGTGGCCGCCTGCGCGCCAACCTGGACAAGACCGACGCCCAGTACGACCTGGCCGTGGCGAACTACAACCAGTCGGTGGTCAACGCGCTGCGAGAGGTGGCCGACCAGGTCAACGCGGTGCGCTCGCTGGCCGACCAGGCCGCCTCGCAGGCGCAGGCCGTGGGCACCGCGCGTGCCGCCCACGACCTGGCGCAGCAGCGCTACAAGGCCGGCATCGGCAGCTACCTGGACGTGCTCAGCGTGGAAGCGCAGTTGCTGCAGTCGCAGCAGCAGCTGGCGTCGCTGCAGTCGCGGCAGATCCTTGTTTCGGTGCGACTGAGCCAGGCACTCGGCGGCGGGTTCACCCCGTCCGGCGCCACCGCCACGCTCGCCACCGCCCCCGAATCCACGCATTCCTGAGACAACTTCCATGAGCCAGACTTCCGCTCCCGCTGCCGCCCCGGCAGCTCCTTCCCGTCGTGGCAAGCTGCTGCGTGGCCTGCTGGCCATCGTGGTGCTGCTGATCGCTGCCGCGGCGCTGTGGTACTTCATGTTCGGCCGCTGGTTCGAAGAAACCGACGACGCTTACGTGCAGGGCAACCAGGTAAAGATCACCCCGTTGATCACCGGTACCGTGGTGGCGATCAACGCCGATGACGGCATGCGCGTCGAGCGCGGCCAGCTGCTGGTGCAGCTGGACCCGGCCGACACCGAAGTGGCACTGCAGCAGGCCCGCGCCAACCTGGCCCGGACCGTGCGCCAGACCCGTGGTCTGTATCGCAGCGTGGAAGGCGCGCAGGCGGAATTGAACGCGCGCCAGGTCACCCTCAACCGCGTCCGCGAAGACTTCGCCCGCCGCAAGGGGCTGGCCGCCACCGGTGCGATCTCCGACGAAGAGCTGGCCCATGCCCGCACCGAACTGGCCGCTGCCGAAGCGGCCGTGGCCGGGTCGCGGGAAACCTTCGAGCGCAGCAATGCGCTGGTCGACGACACCGTGATCGCCACCCAGCCCGACGTGCAGGCTGCCGCAGCGCAGCTGCGCCAGGCCTACCTCAACAATGCCCGCGCCGGCATCGTCGCGCCGGTCAGCGGTTACGTGGCCCGTCGCTCGGTGCAGGTTGGCCAGCGCGTGCAGCCGGGTACCGCGCTGATGGCGGTGGTGCCGACCGAACAGATGTGGGTGGAAGCCAACTTCAAGGAAACCCAGCTGCGCCACATGCGCCTGGGCCAGGAAGTGGAGCTGCGCTCGGACCTGTACGGCGGTGAGGTGAAGTACAAGGGCCGCATCGACAGCCTGGGCCTGGGTACCGGTTCGGCGTTCTCGCTGCTGCCGGCGCAGAACGCCAGCGGCAACTGGATCAAGATCGTGCAGCGCGTTCCGGTGCGCATCGCCATCGATGCCAGGCAGCTGGCCGACAACCCGCTGCGTATCGGCCTGTCGATGAAGGCCGAAGTGAGCCTGCGCGACCAGAACGGCACCGTGCTGCCGACCACCACGGCCAAGGGCCAGGTGTTCGACACCGACGTCTACGCCAGGCAGCTGCACAGCGCCGACGATGTGATCCACGAGATCATCCAGAGCAACCTGCCGCGCCAGACCAAGGCGAGCTGAGGTATCCATGTCCGCACAAGCTCCCGCCGCACCCGGCCTGCCGGGTGTGCCGTCGGCGCCAGGTGCGACCGGCGCGTTCCGGCCGGCCAACGTGGCGCTGTGTACGGCAGGCCTGGCCATGGCCTCGTTCATGCAGGTGCTCGACACCACCATCGCCAACGTGTCGCTGCCGACCATCGCCGGCAACCTCGGCGCCAGTTCGCAGCAGGCGACCTGGGTCATCACCTCGTTCGCGGTCAGCACGGCCATCGCGCTGCCGCTGACCGGCTGGCTCAGTCGTCGCTTCGGTGAAACCAAGCTGTTCATCTGGGCCACGCTGTCGTTCGTGATCGCCTCGCTGCTGTGCGGCCTGGCGCAGAGCATGGGCATGCTGGTGGTGTCGCGCGCGCTGCAGGGTTTCGTGGCCGGGCCGATGTACCCGATCACGCAGTCGCTGCTGGTCTCGATCTACCCCCGCGAGAAACGCGGGCAGGCGTTGGCGCTGCTGGCGATGATCACGGTGGTGGCGCCGATCTGCGGCCCGATCCTGGGCGGCTGGATCACCGACAACTACAGCTGGGAATGGATCTTCCTGATCAACGTGCCGCTGGGCATCTTCGCGGCACTGGTGGTGGGCAACCAGTTGAAGGGCCGGCCGGAGCACATCGAAAAGCCGAAGATGGACTACGTGGGCCTGATCACGCTGGTCATCGGCGTGGGCGCACTGCAGCTGGTGCTGGACCTGGGCAACGACGAGGACTGGTTCAGTTCGCCGACGATCGTGGTGCTGGCCTGCATTTCGGTGGTGGCGCTGGCGGTGTTCCTGATCTGGGAGCTGACCGACAAGGACCCGATCGTGGACCTGCGGCTGTTCCGCCACCGCAACTTCCGCGCCGGCACGCTGGCGATGGTGGTGGCGTACGCGGCGTTCTTCAGCGTGTCGCTGCTGATCCCGCAGTGGCTGCAGCGCGACATGGGCTACACCGCGATCTGGGCGGGCTTGGCAACCGCGCCGATCGGCATCCTGCCGGTGATCATGACGCCGTTCGTGGGCAAGTACGCCTCGCGGTTCGACATGCGCTGGATCGCATCGTTCGCGTTCGTGTTCCTGTCCTTCACCAGCTTCCTGCGTTCGGGCTTCAACCTGCAGGTGGACTTCGCGCACGTGGCGGGGGTGCAGCTGATCATGGGTATTGGCGTGGCGCTGTTCTTCATGCCGGTGCTGCAGATCCTGCTCTCGGACCTGGACGGCCGCGAGATCGCGGCGGGTTCGGGCCTGGCCACGTTCCTGCGTACGCTGGGCGGCAGTTTCGCGGCGTCGCTGACGACGTGGCTGTGGGCACGCCGCACGCAGGAACACCATGCGCACCTGACCGAAAGCATTTCCGGCTACACGCCGGGCATGCAGGAAAAGGTGGCGGCGATGGGGCAGGGCGACCTGCAACACGGTGCGGCGGCGCTGAACAACATCATCAACCACCAGGCATCGCAGATGGGCTTCAACGACATCTTCTTCCTGCTGGGCTGGATCTTCCTGGCTATCATCGCCTTCCTGTGGCTGGCCAAGCCGCCGTTCGGCGCCGGTGCCGGTGCGGCGTCTGCTGGCGGACATTGACGTTGGAGATTTACAACGAACCCGCCGAAAGGCGGGTTCGTTGTGTTGGAGCGTAGAGCCGGGCTCTGCCCGGCTGCTCCTTCTGATCTCAGGCATTCGCTTGGTGCCGGACAACGCCCGGCTTCATGCATTTGGGCGAACAGCCCGCGGTCTGCACGTGTCCCTGGTTTGGGCCGGCGGGGACGGATTCACGGCGTCCCCCACGAACCCGCCCCGACCCGCCTAAGCTGGCGATCGCATCAGCCACAGGCTGTTCGCTAATATGCATGAGAAGCCGGGCAACGCTCGGCGCCAGGCGAACAAATGCGACGCACGATAGCCGGGGCAGCCACGCAGGGCGTGGCTCTACGTCGTTGTGTGCAATCGGACAGAAATGATCCATCGCGCGGTTGCGGATTACCCACGCAAACCCCGGAAACGAAAAAACCCGCTTTCGCGGGTTTGATCATTTACTGAGTCATGGTGCCCAGGAGAGGACTCGAACCTCCACGAAGTTGCCCCCGCTAGCACCTGAAGCTAGTGCGTCTACCAATTCCGCCACCTGGGCGACTCAGGAGGAGAATTTTGCGGGAGAACCGCAAATGTGTCAACAGGATGTCGAAGAAAATTTCCAGCGCGATCCCTGCCGCAGAAACGAAAAAACCCGCTTTCGCGGGTTTGATCATTTACCGAGTCGTGGTGCCCAGAAGAGGACTCGAACCTCCACGAAGTTGCCCCCGCTAGCACCTGAAGCTAGTGCGTCTACCAATTCCGCCATCTGGGCGACTCAGGGGGCGAATTATGCGGAAGCAGCCGGAGGCTGTCAATGCATGCGCGAACGCCGATTGGCATACTCGGCCCACACCGACGCTCTGGAGTTTCCATGGCACTGCCGATCCTGCACGCCCACCCGCTGTCGTCCTGTTGCCAGAAGGTACTGATTGCCGCCCGCGTGCTCGGCGTGGCCCTGGACGAGCGCAGGGTGAACCTGGGCGACCCGGCCGATCGGGCGATGCTCCACGCCATCTCCCCGGCCGCGAAGATGCCCGTGCTGGTCGATCAGGGCCGGGCCGTTGCCGAGACCAGCATCATCATCGAATACCTGCAGCAGCACCTGGCCACCGGCGCACGCCTGATTCCTGCCGATGCCGATGCCGCCCTGGCCGTGCGCTTCTGGGACCGGTTCTCCGACTTTTATGTGATGACCCCGATGCAGGCGCTGACCGCCGAACGGCTCAAGCCCGAAAGCGGGCGCAGCGAAGAGGCAGCGCAGACTGCCCGGTCACGGCTGCTCGAAAGCTACGCCGCCATGAACCGCCAGCTCGAAGACCGCACGTGGCTGGCCGGCGAAGGATTCAGCATGGCCGATTGCGCGGCGGCGCCCGCACTGTTCTATGCCGTGGCCTATGTGCCGGTTCCCGGCACCGAGGTTCACCTGCTCGCCTATTTCGAGCGCTTGATGGCGCATCCAGCGGTGGCCGCAGTGGTCGACGCGGCGCGGCCCTGGTTCAAGTACTTCCCGGGGCGGGCAGGGCTGTCGGCCCGGTACTACACACCCGAGGCCTGAAACGAAAAAACCCGCTTGCGCGGGTTTGATCATTTTCTGAGTCATGGTGCCCAGGAGAGGACTCGAACCTCCACGAAGTTGCCCCCGCTAGCACCTGAAGCTAGTGCGTCTACCAATTCCGCCACCTGGGCGACTCAGGGGGCGAATTCTGGGCAAGTCCGCAGGGGTTGTCAACGGCTTTGTTAAATTTCTTCACAATCCTGCATGGGCAGCGGCGATGACCCATTCTGCACACCGCCACGCGGTACCATGGGGGTCGATGAAATCAAAGAAACCGACCCGGGGCGCAAAAGCCCCCAAGTCCCCGGCGCCCAAGCAGGCTGCCGGTCCGTCGGGCAAGTCCCGCGCTGCTGCCAAGTCCGGCAAGCTGCCGCCCTGGATGCCCGAGTCCATGAGCACCCCCGCACCGCCCCGTGGCGGCAAGCGCTCCGGCCCTCGGCCGGATGGCCCGCCGATTCCGACCCGCCGCAACCCGCGCCCCAGCGCGCCGGTGGGCAGCGTGGATGATCCCTTTGCCGCCCGTGAAGCTGAACGCTACGCCCAGCCCATCGCCAGCCGCGAAGCGATCCTGCAGCTGCTGGACCGCTGTGATGGCCCGCAGACCGCCGAGGAAATCGGCATCCAGCTTGGCCTGACCGAGCCCGACCGCGCCGACGCGCTGGGCAAGCGCCTGGGCGCGATGGTGCGCGACGGCCAGCTGGTGCAGAACCGCCGCGGCGGCTTCGCACCCGTGCAGGCCACCAACCTGATCACCGGCGTGGTGATCGCCAACCCGGAAGGGTTCGGCTTCCTGCGCCCGGTCGATGGCGGCGACGACCTGTTCCTGGCGCCGTATGAAATGCGCAAGGTCATGCACGGCGACCGCGTGTTGGCCAACGTAACCGGCATCGACCGGCGCGGCCGCCGCGAAGGGAGTATCGCGCGTGTGCTCGAACGCGGCATGACCCGTCTGATCGGGCGCTTCAGCGTCGAGTTCGGCATCAATTACGTGGTGCCCGATGACAAGCGCATCCAGCGCAACGTGCAGATTCCGCCCGACCAGACCGGCGATGCCCGCGATGGCCAGCTGGTGGTGTGCGAGCTGACCCAGGCCCCCGACACCCGGCGCCCGCCGATCGGCCGCATCATCGCGGTGCTGGGCGACAAGCTCACTGCCTCGTTGATCGTGGAAACGGCGATCCACGGCCATGAGCTGCCGTTCGAATTCCCGCAGGCAGTGCTGGACGAAGCCGCGTCGGTGCCGATGCAGGTGGAGCCGGCGATGATCGGCGACCGCGTCGACCTGCGCAGCACGCCGCTGGTCACCATCGACGGCGAAGACGCCAAGGATTTCGACGACGCGGTCTACTGCGAACCCAACGCCGAAGGCTTCCGCCTGGTGGTGGCCATCGCCGACGTATCCAACTACGTCCGTCCCGGCACGCCGCTGGACGATGAAGCGCAGAAGCGCGCCACCTCGGTGTACTTCCCGGGCTTCGTGGTGCCGATGCTGCCGGAGACCTTGTCCAACGGCATCTGCTCGCTGATGCCCAAGGTCGACCGCATGTGCTTCGTCTGCGACATGCAGGTGAACCGCGAGGGCGAAGTGATCCACTCGCGCTTCTACGAGGCGGTGATGAACTCGCATGCGCGCCTGACCTACACCCAGGTCTGGCAGGCGGTGGGCGAGAACGACCCGGCCGCACGCAACGCCATCGGCGCGCTGCTGCCGCAGGTCGAGCGCCTGCACCAGCTGTACAAGGTGCTGGCCAAGGCACGCACCCGCCGGGGCGCGATCGAGTTCGAATCCTCCGAAGTACGCTTCGTGCTGGACAACACCGGTGAAGTCACCCAGGCCGGGATGCTGGTGCGCAACGATGCGCACAAGCTGATCGAGGAATGCATGATCGCGGCCAACGTGCAGGCTGCACGTTACCTGCTGCACAAGCAGGTGCCGGCGCCGTTCCGCGACCACGCCAAGCCGCCGGAAGCCAAGTTCGACGACCTGCTGGAGTTCCTGAAGGAGTTCAAACTGAGCCTGCCGCCGTGGTCCAAGGTGCAGCCGGGCGACTACACCAAGCTGCTCAAGAAGGTGCGCGAGCGTCCCGATTCGGCGTTGATCGAATCGGTGCTGCTGCGCAGCCAGAGCCTGGCGGTGTACTCGCCGGACAACCAGGGCCACTTCGGCCTGGCGCTGGATGCGTACGCGCACTTCACCTCGCCGATCCGTCGTTACCCGGATCTGCTGGTGCACCGTGCGATCAAGCATGCGCTGAGCGGCAAGCCGCTGGAGAAGTTCACCTATACCCAGCGCGAAATGGCCGCGCTGGCGTTGCAGTGTTCCGAGCGCGAGCGCCGTGCAGACGAGGCCGAGCGCGAGGTCGACGAGCGCTACCGCGCGGCGTGGATGGAAAAGCACGTGGGTGGCCAGTTCGACGGCGTGATCAGCGGCGTGACCAGCTTCGGCCTGTTCGTGGAACTGGACGACTCCAAGGTCAACGGCCTGGTGCATGTCACCCAGCTGCCGCACGACTATTACCAGTTCGATGCCACCCGCAAGACGCTCAGCGGCGAGCGCCGTGGCAAGAGCTACCGCCTGGGCGACCGTGTGCGCATTCTGGTGCTCAAGGCCAGCATGGAAGAGCGCAAGATCGACTTCCGGCTGGTGGAAGAAAAGGACGACGAAGAACCGGCGCTGCCGCCGCGTGGGCAACCGGCCAAGCGGCAGAAGCAGAAATATTGAGGGGAGGCGACCCATGAACCCGGTTCCCGAATTCTCCGGCGGCTGCCAATGCGGTGCGATCCGCTTCCATGTCCGCGGCGCCCTGCCGGATCGCTCCATCTGCCATTGCCGGATGTGCCAGAAGGCCTTCGGGGCGTACTACGCCCCGCTGGTGTCGGTGCGCGGTGCCGATTTCCAGTGGACCCGGGGCGAACCGCGCCGGTTCCAGTCCTCCAACCACTTCCGCCGGGGCTTCTGCGCCGACTGTGGCACCCCGCTGACCTATGAAGGCGAGGACGGGATGGCCGTGGCGGCCGGCGCGTTCGACCAGCCTGAGCGGCTGCCGCCGTCCGTGCAGTACGGCACCGAGTCCAAGCTGCCGTTCGTGGACCAGTTGGGCGCGCTGGAGGTGATCCTGCAGGAAGACGACCCCGACGCCGAGCGTCTGCGGACCCTGGTCTCCCACCAGCACCCCGACCACGACACCCCCGGCTGGCCCCGGTGAACGGCCGGGCAGGGCCCGGTGCTACGGCAACCGAACCGGCAATGCTCTACCATTACCACCCCCTGTACCGGTCCCGCCCCCGCAATGAGCAAGCAAAGCCAGTGGATTGTCGGCGTCAACGCCGTCGCCTCCTCGATCGAGAACGATGCCGAGAACGTCCGCGAAGTGCTCATCGAGGCGAGCGCGAAGAACCCGCGGCTGACCGAAATCGAGGAAAACGCACGCCGCAAGGGCATCGACGTGCGCAAGGTCAACACCCAGGCGCTGGACGGCGTGGGCGGTTCGGTGCGCCACCAGGGCGTGGCCGCGCGCTACCAGGCCGCACGCACCTGGGGTGAGAATGAACTGGAAGGCCTGGTCGAGGCGGCCGAGGGCAAGGCCCTGTTGCTGATACTCGATGAAGTGCAGGATCCGCACAACCTGGGTGCCTGCCTGCGCAGCGCCGCTGCTGCCGGTGCCACGGCGGTGATCATTCCCAAGGACAAGTCGGCCACGGTCAATGCCACCGTGCGCAAGACCTCGGCCGGCGCTGCGGACCGCATTCCGGTGGTGGCGGTAACCAACCTGTCGCGCTGTCTGAAGGACCTGCAGAAGCAGGGTGTGTGGATCTACGGCCTGGCCGGTGAAGCCACCGATTCGCTGTACTCCATCGACCTGAAGGGCAATGTGGCGTTGGTGCTGGGCGGCGAAGCCGACGGCATGCGCCGCCTGACCCGCGAAAACTGCGATGGCCTGGTCAAGATCCCGATGCCGGGCGACATCGAGAGCCTGAACGTTTCGGTGGCGGCGGGTGTGGCGCTGTTCGAAGCCGTGCGCCAGCGCGGCTGACAGACGGTAGCGCCGGCCGTTGGCCGGCCTGCGCGGTGCCGACCAACGTTCATGAGGGCCGGCCAACGGCCGGCGCTACCCGCGCCAACGCGCCTACGGCGCGTTGGCGCTGCCCCCCAACGCGCCTACGGCGCGTTGGCGCTGCCCCCCAACGCGCCTACGGCGCGTTGGCGCTGCCCCCCAACGCCTTGAACAACGTCACGTCGTTGACCAGCTGCTTCTGCTTCACCGACGCCAGCGAGAGCTCGGCGTCGCGGCGGGTCTGCTGTGCTTCCAGCCACGTACGCAGGTCGGTGGCGCCGACCTTGTAGCGCACTTCGTACATGCGCTCGATTTCCACGGCTTCGTCATATGACGCCTGCGACGCTGCTACCTGGGTGGCGAACTGGCTGCGCGCCGACAGCGCGTTGTCCACCTCCGACAGCGCCGTGTACAGCGTGCGCCGGAACGTGTTCGCCGCGATCTGGTAATCGGTACCCGCGATCTGCGTATCCAGCTGCGCCTGGCGGATGTTGAGGAACGGCAGCGACAGCCCCGCACCCAGTGACGCCACCGGGTTCTTCAGCACATCCGACAGCGTGGTCGCGCCACTGCTGACGCCACCGGTCAGGCTCAACGCCGGGTAGTAGCTGGTCGCGGTGACCTTGATGTTCTTCAGGCTGTTGCGCAGGCGCAGTTCGGCTGCACGCAGGTCCGGGCGGCGGCCCAGCAGGTCGGCCGGCAGGCCTTCGGCAATGACCGGCGTGGCGGCGATATCCAGCACTTGCGGTTCATCGGCCTGCGGCCACGGCTGGCCATCGAGCAGCACGGCAAGCGCATTGCGGCTGGCCACGCGCTGCTGTTCCAGCACGCTCTGCGCGGCGCGCTGCGCTTCCAGCGACTGGGTGGCCTGGCGCACTTCCAGCCGCGACACCGCGCCGGCGTTGAAGCGGGCCTGCACCAGTTCCCGGGTGCGCTGCAGGCGCGCCAGGTTGGCTTCGCCGGCACTGATCGACTGGTTGAGGTAGGCCAGCGTCCAGTACTGCGTGGCTACGTCGCCGATCACCAGCAATGCGGTGTTCTGCAGGTCTTCCTCGCTGGCCTGGGCTTCCCACTGCGCGATGTCGCGCTGGGCACGCAGGCGTCCCCACAGGTCGATTTCCCACTGCAGGGAGATCCCTGCGGAACTGCTGCGGTTCCAGTCGGCGCCCTGGTCGATGGGACGATTTCCGCTGCTGCCGACACTGCCCGATGGCTGCGGCCACAGCGCGTTGTCGCTCAGCCCGGCCTGCAGGCGCGCGCGCTGTACCGCCAGCCCGGCCGAGGCCAGGTCGGTGTTGGCCTGCAGGGCGCGTGCGATAACGCGGTCCAGGCGCGGGTCGCCGAAGCCGGTCCACCAGGCGTCGTCGCGCACGTCGGTGCGCAGCGTCGATGGCGCGTTGGAGGCTTCGGTGGGGGTGTTGCGCTGCGCGTCGCCGCGACCATACACGGCCGGTACGCTGGGCGGGTCCACCTTGTACTGGCCGTCGCTGACGCAGGCCGACAGCAGCAGCACGGTGGTGCAGGCCAGCGCCAACGGGCGCACGGCAGGAACAAACGGGAACAGGGTTGGACTCTTCATTCGCGCGCCAGCGCCTCCACGGGATCGAGTTGGGCCGCATTGCGTGCCGGAAGGAAGCCGAACGCCACGCCGATCAGACTGGAGCACGCGAACGCGGCCACGATCGAGGCAGTGGAGAACAGCATCTTGAAATCAGGGGCGAAGGTATCGAACACCCAGCCCACCACCAGCGACAGGCCCACGCCGAGCAGGCCGCCGAGCAGGCACACCAGTACCGCTTCGATCAGGAACTGCTGGCGGATGTCGCTCTGCCGCGCGCCCACCGCCATGCGCACGCCGATCTCGCGGGTGCGCTCGGTGACCGACACCAGCATGATGTTCATCACCCCGATGCCGCCCACCAGCAGCGCGATGGCGGCAATGGCGCTGATCAGCAGGGTCATCGTGCGGGTGGTCTGCTCGATGGTGTCGCGAATCTCGGCGCTGTTGCTGAGGAAGAAGTCCTCGGTGCCGTGGCGCATGATCAGCAGCTTGGAAATGGCGGCCTGCGCCGCATCCATCGGGGTGGCGTCGTCCACCCGCACGGTGATACTGGACACGTAGCTCTGGCCCAGCATGCGCGACATCACGGTGGTGTAGGGCACCCAGATCGACAGGCTGGTGCTGCTGCCAAAGCCCATGCTCTGGCGCTGGGCCACGCCGATCACGCGGACCGGCACGTTGCCGAGCAGGATCACCTGGCCGACCGGGTCGGCGCCATTGGGGAAGAACTGGGTGCGGGTGTTCTCATCGATCACCGCCACCTGTGCCAGCCCCTTCACCGCATCGGCATCGAAGAAGCTGCCGGCGCTCAGGGTCACGCCCTTGACCCGGAAGAACTGCTCGCCCACGCCGCTGACCTGCGCGGTGGCCGACTGGTTGCGGTAGCGCGCGGTGGCCGAGGAGGACACGCTGGGGGTGACGCTGTCGATGTAGCTCTGCCGCGACAGCGCGTCGGCATCGCTGGCCTTGAGCGTCTGCACCCGCGCCGAGCGCATGTCGCCGAAGCCACGCCCGGGGTAGACATCGATGGTGTTGGTGCCCAGCGCGCTGATGTTCTGCAGGATCTGCTGCTGCGAACCATTGCCCATCGCCACCACCGACACCACCGAGGCGATGCCGATGATGATGCCCAGCATGGTCAGGAAGGTGCGCAGGCGGTGCGCGTTCATCGCCAACAGCGCCATCCGGAACGCTTCGGTGAAGCGGTCGCGCGCGGCGCGCCAGCTGTGGCCCTTGGTGGCGGCCACGGTCGGCGTGCGCTGTGCGCGGTAACTCGGTGCCTTGGTGTTGACGCGGTCGGCGATGATCTCGCCGTCGCGGATCTCGATGATGCGCTGTGCGTGCTCGGCCACCGACATGTCGTGGGTGACGATGATGATGGTGTGGCCTTCGGCATGCAGCTCGCCGAGGATGCCCATCACCTCTTCACCGGATTTCGTGTCCAGCGCGCCGGTAGGCTCGTCGGCCAGGATTACCTCGCCGCCGTTCATCAGCGCCCGCGCGATCGACACGCGCTGCTGCTGGCCGCCGGACAGCTGGCCCGGCTTGTGCCGCATGCGGTCGCCCAGGCCCAGCCGCTGCAGCAGCTGTCCGGCACGCGCGCTGCGCACCGGCGCCGGGCTGCCGGCATACACCGACGGCACTTCCACGTTGCCGCGCGCGTCCAGGTCGCCGAGCAGGTGGTAGCGCTGGAAGATGAAACCGAAGTGCTCACGGCGCAGTTCGGCCAGCTCGTCGGGCAGCATGCTGCCGGTCTCGCGGCCGGCCACCTGGTAGCTGCCGCGGGTGGGGCGGTCCAGGCAGCCGAGGATGTTCATCAGCGTCGACTTGCCCGAGCCGGACTGGCCGACGATGGCCACCATTTCGCCGGCGGCGATGTCCAGGTTGACGTCGCGCAGCACCGCGATGGTCTCATCGCCGGCCGGGAACTCGCGGCGCAGGTCGCGCAGCCGCAGTAGCGGCGTGCCCGTGGGCGCGGTCTTCATCGACGCGGCCCCATGCCCGGGCCGCCCATGCGCATCTGCGCACCGCCGCGGTTGCCACCGCTGCTGGCGGCGGGGGTGGCGCTGCCTTCGCCGACCACCACCTTTTCGCCTTCCTTCAGCCCGGACAGTACTTCGGCGCTGGAGCCGGTGTTGATCCCGATCTTGACCCTGCGCGGCTGCGGCATGCCACCGGCATCGGCCACGCGCACGATGTACTGGCCGTCGCGTGCCTTCGGACCCAGCGCCACCGACGGAATGATCAGCACGCCCTTGGCCTGCTTGAGCATGACCGACACCTGCGCGGTCATGTCGATGCGCAGCGTGCCATCCGGGTTTTCCACGTCGAACAGCGCGTTGTAGTACACCGCCGAACTGGAGCTGGACGAGCTGGAGCTGCTGGAACTGTCGCTGGCGATCGACGACGGTGCCGGGTTGATCTGGCGCAGCGTGGCGTGGTACTTGCGGTCCGGGTCGCCCAACGTGGTGAAGTACACCGGCATGCCGGCCTTGACCTTGACCACGTCCGCTTCGGACACTTCGGCATTCACCGTGACCAGGTCCAGTCGCGCCAGCATCACGATGGTCGGTGCGGTCTGGTTGGCATTGACGGTGCGGCCTTCCTCGGCCACCACGGCGACCACGGTGCCGTCCATCGGCGCGGTGATGCGGGTGTAGGCCAGGTTGGCATTGGCCGTGCCCAGCTCGGTCTGGCGGCCCTGGATCTGCGCGTCGTAGGCCTTGACCTGCGCACGGGCGGTCTTGAGCGCGGCCTCGGCGGTGTCGAACTCGGCGCGCGAGGTCGCCTCGGCGGCCAGCATTTCCTGCTGGCGCGCGAATTCCAGTTCGGCCTGGCGCAGGGTGGCCTGCTGCACCGCGCGCTGGGCGGTAACCTGGTCCAGCGACGCCTGCGCGTTGAGCACGGCATTACGCTGGGTGGTGGCATCGATCTCGGCGATCAGGTCGCCCTGCTTGACGGTGTCGCCCAGCTGCACTTTCAGCGACTTGATCTGGCCCGAGGCCTGCGCGCCGACGCTGACCAGCTTGTAGGCATCGATCACGCCGGTGGCTTCCACGGTCTGTTCCAGGTCGCCGCGCATCACCGGGCTGGTGGCCAGGGTAGGGGCGCTTGGCTTGCGCAGGGTCCATGCGACAATGCCGCCGACCAGTACGGCCAGGGCGATCAACAGCAGCACGCGGCCGCGACGGGTGGTAGGCAGGCGGGACTTCACGATGATCGTCAACTCGACAGGCCGGGGTCCGGCGTTGTCAGCATTGTGAAGAGCGCCTCTGGAGGGCTCAACGCACGGCATGTAACACGACGTAACCACGCCCCGGTCCGACGTGTCCTTCTGTATCGTGTGCATGCCTTGAAACATGCGTACGCAAACCAGAGGATGCGGTTCAGCTCCCGACAGGGGATCATCGCCGCATGGAGAACACCACTACGATGCAACGCCTGCTGATCGTCGATGACGACAACGATATCCGCCAGCTGCTGGCCGAACAGCTCGGCCGCGCCGGCTACCAGGTCAGCACCGCCAGCGATGGCCAGGGCATGCGCCAGGTGCTGGAGCGCGAGCACGTGGACCTGATCGTGCTCGACCTCAACCTGCCGCGCGAAGATGGCTTGACGTTGTGTCGCGACCTGCGCGCGCGCTCCAGCACGCCGGTGATCATGCTCACCGCCCGCAGCGAACCGATCGACCGCGTGCTGGGCCTGGAAATGGGCGCCGATGATTACCTGGGCAAGCCGTTCGAACCGCGCGAGCTGCTCGCGCGCATCCGCAACGTGCTGCGCCGGACCGAAGCACTGCCGGCCAACCTGGAACCGCTGGCAATCCGCCGCGCACGCTTCTCGCAGTGGGTCTTCGACCTGGAACATCGCCACCTGGTCGACCCGGACGGGCGCGTGGTGGTGCTGTCCGGTGCCGAGTTCCGGCTGCTGCGCGTGTTCGTCGGGCATGCCAACAAGGTGCTCTCGCGCGAGCAGCTGGTATCGCTGAGCAGCGGCCGCAGCTACGAATCCCAGGATCGTGCGATCGACCTGCAGGTCAGCCGGCTGCGCAACAAGCTGGCCGATGACGGCGGCAGCGACGGCCTGATCAAGACCGTGCGCAATGAAGGCTATGTGCTGGCCACGGCGGTCACGCTGGAATGATGCGCCTGCGCCGCTTCTTCGCCTCGATGGTCGGGCGGTTGTTCGTGATCCTGCTGCTGGGCATGAGCGTGGCCGCCATTGGCGCCACCATGCTGGCCAGTGCCAAACGCCAGCAGGAGTTCGAGCGGCAGAACCTCAACCGCATCGCCGATCGCCTGCAGGGCTTCATCAACATGCTCGACGGCGACCCCGAGCTGCGCGATCGGCTGCTGACCGTCGGTGGGCCGGCGGTGCGCAGCCTGCCCGAAGGGGCGCGGTTGGGCCGCGAGGACTCGGCCATGATGGACGTGCTTGATGACCGCCCGGGGCCGGTCGCGCACGCCACCGTGCATTTCACTTCGTTCCGCTCGTGCCTGCCCAAGGCCCAGGAACTGCTGCCGCCGCCCCCTCCGCCGCAACAGCGGCGCCGGCCCCCGCACGAACGCGATCCGGCGTTCATTCCGCCCAAGTGCCGCGCTGTGCAGGTGCCGCTCAGCGATGGCACGGTGCTGTCGCTGGCACTGGAATCGCCGGCCATTGCCCACAACGGCATCCTGGCGGTCGACCCGCTGTTCCTGACCCTGTTGGTGCTGGCCATCGGCGTGCTGGCCTACGTGGTGGCGCGCATGGCCAGCGCGCCGCTGCAGCGGTTGGCGTCGGCGGCGGCCGAACTGGGCGATGACCTGCAGCGGGCCCCGCTGCCGGTGACCGGACCGCTGGAAGTACGCCGCGCCGCCGAGGCTTTCAACGCCATGCAGAAGCGCCTGCAGCGCACCCTGGGCGAACGCACGCAGATGTTGGCGGCGATCACCCATGACCTGCAGACCCCGGTGACCCGACTGCGCCTGCGCCTGGAGAACGTAAGCGACGAAGCCCTGCGCGAGCGCCTGATCGGCGACCTGGGCGCGATGCAGGCGCTGATCCGCGAGGGCCTGGAACTCGCACGCAGCGCCGAGAGCGCCGAGCCGCGCGCTGCGCTGGACCTGGATTCGCTGCTGGAAAGCATCGTTGAAGATGCGGTGGAGGCCGGCGCCGATGCCAGCTTCGACCAGGCCAGTGGCGCGGTGCTGATGCTGCGCCCGCTGGCGATGCACCGGCTGTTCTCGAACCTGGTAGACAACGCGCTCGGCTACGGCGGCACTGCCCAGGTCCGGGTCGAGCAGGGTACCGATGGGGTGGTGGTGCGGGTGCGCGACAGCGGCCCGGGCCTGGCCGAAGACGAGCTGGAGACGGTGTTCGACCCCTTCGTGCGCCTGGAAACCTCACGCTCGCGCGCCACCGGTGGCGCGGGGCTGGGACTGACCATCGCCCGCGCGCTTGCCGAGAAGGACGGGGCTACCCTGCACCTGCGCAACCATCCGCAGGGCGGGCTGGAAGCCATCGTGCACTGGCCGGCGCCGCCGCGCCCACCGGCCCCCCGCGCCGGCTGAGCGTGCAGGAGGAAAACGGGCGCGGTTTTGCCTACTATGGGCAACCCCACGCCCGTATTCGCCGCATGAGTGCGTCCGATCTGGCTGGCTTCCACCCCGGCGCAGCGTTGTCCGCGCCGTGCCATTCCAGCTCCCCGGAGGATCCTTACGGATGAGGCAAGGAGGCGCCGGGAACCGGTGGCGGCCGGTACAAGCAGCAGTGACTCTGCAGCGCCTGTATCTGGCGCTGGTGTTGCTGTGCCTGCTGTTCGGGTGGCCGCACGCAGTGGCCGCGCAGGAGGGTCCGCCGCCGCTGCGCGACTACGCCATCGATGTCTGGACCTCGCGCAACGGCCTGCCGCACAACTCGCTGCGCGACATCGCGCAGACCCCGGAAGGCCACCTGTGGTTCGCCACCTGGGAAGGCCTGGTGCGCTACAACGGCCTGGATTTCACCGTGTTCGACCGCAGCACCCGGCTCGGTCTGCGCGACAACGGTGTCGGCGCGCTGTTCGTCGACCGCGATGGCGGCCTGTGGATCAGCGATTCGCGCGGCAACGTGACCCGGCGCAGCGCCGATGGCCGCTGGCAGGTGTTCGCGCACCAGCCGCCGGCGCCGCAGGTACTGATCCAGGCCATGCAGTTGGACAGCCACGGCCGGCTCTGGCTGTTGTACGAAGGCAACGGCATCGGCAGCGTGACCCGCGAGGGTCATTTCGAGTATGAAAAGCCACCGGCCGACGTGCCGATGGCGATGAGCTTCACCAAGCTGGTGGTGGACGCACAGGACCGGGTCTGGGTCGGTACGCTGGATGGCCTGGTGGTGCGCGGCAGCGATGGCGTGCTGCGCCGCGCGCTGGAGAGCTACGGGCTCGGCCACGGGCTGGTGTGGCCGTACCGCGCGCCCGACGGCGTGCTGTGGATTGTGGCCGGCGAGCGCATCTACCGCATGCAGGATGGCGTGCCGCAGTTGCAGCACCGCCTGGCACCGGGCATGCACATCACCTCGATGCTGCAGGACCGCCACGGCGACCTGTGGCTGGGTACCGAGAACCAGGGCCTGCTGCGGCTGTCGCGGCACGGGCCGGAGCGCCTGCCGGCCGGGCTGTCGTTGCCCGGTGGGCGGGTGGTCAGCCTGCGCGAGGACGCTGAAGGCAGCATCTGGGTGGGTGCCAACGGCGGCCTGTACCGCCTGCGCGAAACGCTGTTCAGCAGTTTCACCGAGCGTGACGGGCTCAGCGGCGATTACGTGCGCACCGTGCTGGAAGACCGTGACCGTCAGCTGTGGGTTGGCAGTGCCAGCGGCCTGGACCGGCGCGATGCACAGGGCGTGTTCCACCCGGTGCCGCTGCGCAACAGTGGCGGCAAGACGCCATCGGTGTTGAGCCTGGCCCAGGATCATGCCGGCGGGTTGTGGGTGGGCACGTTTGGTGACGGCATCCTGCGCCTGGACGGGCAGGGCGGCATGCTGCGCAGCTACGGCGTTGAAGATGGCCTGCCAGGCGGCAACATCCGCGCGATGAGCGTCGACCGCGATGGCACGGTGTGGGCCGGTACCCAGAAGGGGGTGGCCCGGTTGGATGCCGATGGCGTGACGGTGCCGGCCGTGCCGGGCATGCCGACCGGCCTGGTCACTGCCCTGGCGCACGACGTCGAAGGTGACCTGTGGATAGGCACCATCGAAGGCATCCGCGTGCTGCGCGGCGACCACGTGCAGAGCATCGATCTCGCGCCGCTCGGCGGCGGGCGCAGCGTGTTCGGCTTCCAGCAGATCGGCGATGCGATGTGGATCAGCAGCGACCGCGGCCTGTACCGCTACCAGGACGGGATGCTGTCACGGGTCGGCCTGGAACAGGGCATGCCGGTCGATACCGTGTTCCAGCTGGTCCCCGACCGCATCGGCAACGTCTGGATCAGCAGCAACCGCGGCGTGCTGCGCACTGACATGACGATGCTCAACGACGTGGCCGACGGGCGTGCGCGGCGCGTCGAAGTCGAGCACTACAACGAAATCGACGGCATGGCCAATTCACAGGCCAACGGCAGCTCTGGTCCTTCCGCGATCCTGCGCCAGGACGGCACGTTCTGGGTGGTCACCGCCGGCGGCCTGAGCACGGTCGATCCGCTGCGCCTGCAGCGCTTCCGTGAGCGCCTGGCACCGCCGGCGGCGATCGAAACGGTGCTGGTCGATGGCGTGCCGCTGCACTGGCAGGGCGCCAACCCCCACACGCTGCCGGGCGGGCGCCGGCTCAGCATCAGCTACGTGGGCCTGAGTTACCTGATGTCCGAGCGCATCCGCTACCGCACCCGGCTGGAAGGGCTGGACAGGGCCTGGATCGAGCGCGGCCAGCAGCGCAGCGTGGAGTTCATCGGCTTGCCGCCGGGCGACTACACCCTGCACGTATCCGCCGCCCATCCGGGCGGCACCTGGGGCGACAGCGAGGCGGTGTGGTCGTTCACCGTCGAGCCGTTGCTGTGGCAGCGGCGCAGCGTGCAGTTCATCTGTGGTCTGCTGCTGCTGGCCGGGCTGGTGGCGTTGTACCGCTACCTGATCAAACGCTACAAGGCCAGCAACCTGCGCCTGGCGCGCAAGGTCGACGAAGCCACCCGCGACCTCAAGGCGCAGACCGCCAGCCTGCAGGCCTTGAACGAAGAGAAAACCCAGCTGGCCGAACGCCTGGCGGTGCAGGCCGAGCAGTTCGAACGGCAGGCCCGCGAAGATGCGCTGACCGGGCTGCCCAACCGCCGCGCGTTCGACGAAGCGCTGGCGCGCGATTTTGCCCGTTCGCAGCGCAGCGGCCACCCGCTGTGCCTGGTGGTGCTGGATATCGACCATTTCAAGGAAGTCAACGACAAGCACAGCCACAGCGTGGGCGATGTCGTGCTGACCGAAGTGGCGCGGCTGATCGCCTCGGCCTGCCGCGATTCGGACATGCCTGCGCGCACCGGCGGCGAAGAATTCACCCTGCTGCTCAACGATACCGGCCTGGCCGAAGCGGCGCAGGTCTGCGCGCGCCTGCGCGGGTTGTTCCATGACCATCCGGACTGGGCCGGCGTGCCGGGCCTGCAGGTCACCTTCAGCGCTGGCCTGGTCGAACTGGACGCGGCCGACCGAACCCCGATGCTGCTCTACCAGCGCGCCGACCGCGCGCTGTACCGCGCCAAGAGCGAAGGCCGCGACCGCACCGCGATCGGTTGATCAGGGCCGCGGCCACGCATTGGCAATCCTGCAGAACAGCTTCGCGGTCTGTTCGGTGTCATACACCGCGCTGTGCGCTTCCTCGGCATCCCACCCCAGCCCGGCGGCCGTGGCCGCACGCGCCAGCACGGTCTGCCCGTAGGCGATACCGGCCATGGTCACCGTGTCGAACACGCTGAAGGGGTGGAACGGGTTGCGTTTGTGCCCGACCCGGTTCACCGCGGCATTGATGAAGCCCAGGTCGAAGTGCGCGTTGTGGCCCACCAGGATCGCGCGCTGGCAGCCGTATTTCTTCACCGCCGCACGCACCGGCGCGAAGATGTGGTCCAGCGCATCCTTTTCCGCCTTGGCCAGGCGGAACGGGTGGTCCAGGATGATGCCGGTGATCTCCAGCGACTTCGGGTCGATCTCCAGCCCTTCGGCCGGCACGACGTGGGCGCTGGCGGTCTGCCCCGGATAGAGCAGGCCGTTGTCGTCCATTTCGATCGGCACTGCGGCGATTTCCAGCAGCGCGTGGCGCTGGCTGTCGAAACCGCCGGTTTCCACATCCACCACCACCGGCAGGAAGCCCCGGAAGCGGGTCGCCATCATGCGCTGGGCGGCAGAGGGCACGTCTTCGGCGGCCACCGGCGCGCCGGTGGCCTGGGGAAGGTCTTGAGTCATGCCCGAAGTTTAGCAGAGCGACCTGACCGTCCCGTGGCGCCGCCGCCAGACCGCCACGCCCAGCAAGGCGGCACCCAGCAGCGCCAACACCAGCGCCGGTCCCGGCAGCAGCCAGCCCAGCGGCCAGGCGGCTGCCAGAGCAAACAGACCCCAAGCCGGCGCATCGGCATGCCCGCGCGGTGCCCGGGCCAGCCAGCCATCCACGCTCAGCCGCCCGGCGCCCTGCAGCAGCAACGGCAGCAACATGGCGATGAACAGCACAGGCAGCTTGAAGTTGCCCTGGCCCTGGTCGCTGATCACATAGCCCTGGGCCAGCGCCGCGAGCGAATCCCACTGCGCTGGCCAATGTACTGCGGCGGTCGCCACCACGGTCAGCCCGATCAGCAGCGCGGCGGTGGCCCGGGTGGCGAGGCCGAGCAGCAGGCAGATTCCGCCGACCAGCTCGATCCACGTTGCAGCCTGCCAGTTGAATTCGGCCGGCAGCCAGCGCAGCGGTACCGGGAAATGCGCCTGCAGGCTGTCAAACCAGTTCATCCCCCGCCACTTTTCCAGACCGGATTCGAGGTACTCCCAGGCCATCAGGATGCGCAGCCTGAGCGGTGCGAGCCAGGCGCCCAGGCCATCGAGGCGGTGGCGGACGGTGGAACCAAGGAAGCGGGGGAGATGCATCGGGACGGCCTGGAAGTGGAAGTCCCTTGAAGAGGGCCGGCGCGCCCTGCAGGATGCGCGCGCCGGTCGCGCGGTTCAGCCACCGGTCGGGAGCATCGCCGGCCCGATCACGGACGTGGCCACCCACTGGGCCAGCAGGGCGCGTCCTGGCTGTTCCACGGCGGCCGGGTCCAGCCCATGGGCGCTGGCCAGCTGCTCAAGGTGTGCGGCGCCGCTGCGTAGCCCGGGAGCGTCCATCTGCACCAGCAGATGCCAGGCCAACGGGCTGAGCTGCGAGAACACGATGTGGCCTTCGGCTTCCCGACGCGCGAGCAGGAAGGTCGGTTCGGGCGGTGCGGAAACGGGTTGGAATGCGGCACCGATCTGCTGTACCGGCCACTGGTAGGCCAGCGGCCAGGCCAGTGCCGAACGCTGCAGGGGCGCGTGCCAAAGGTCCACGTCTCCGGCACAGGCCGCAGGCGGCTGCGCATCGTGCGACTGCAACGCCAGTTCCACCCATTCGTAGTGCGCCAGCTCAGCCAGGAATGGACGCGGCAGCGCATCCTGCGGCTGCAGCCAGTCCACGAACTCGGCCGCGACCTCGGTGAACAACGGCGAGGCGCAGCGGTGTTCGATGAAATAACGCCGGCACAGCGCATCCCATTCCGCGTCGTCCAGCACCTGCAGCAGCACCGGGAAGCTGCTGCCCAGCAGCGCCTGCAGGTTGTTGAACAGCAGGTCGCGGTAGACCTGCAGTCGCTGCGGCGGCAGATTCTCCGGCGCGGGCGCATGCTGCGGATCACGCAGGTGGCGGGTCAGGGCGAACTGCTGCTCGCGCAGCACCCCGCTCATGCGCCCGCTCCGCGGGCGTGGTCGTGGCTGCGCAGGATACGCCGCATCTGCTGCAGCTCCGCCTGCAGTTCGGCATACGGGGGCAGGTTGAAATCGCGTTCGAGCAGCGCCGGGCGCGGGCCGGACGTGGCGCACGCGTGTTCCAGCAGCGCCCACACCGGTTCGACCACCGGGCTGCCATGCGTGTCGATCTTGAGGTCATCGGCTTCATCGTAGTGCCCGGCGACATGCAGGCAGACGATGCGCTCGGCCGGCAGCCCGTCGATGAAGGCGACCGGATCGTAGCGGTGGTTGATGGCATTGACATGGACGTTGTTGACGTCCAGCAGCAGGTCGCAGTCGGCTTCCTGCAGCACGGCCGTGGTGAACGCCAGCTCGCTCATCGCCGCATGCGGGGTGAGGTAGGTGGACACGTTCTCCACCGCGATGCGCCGGCCCAGCCGGTCCTGCACCTGTGCGATGCGAGCGGCGGTGTGGCGGATTGCTTCGTCGGTGAACGGCAACGGCAGCAGGTCGTAGAGGTGGCCGTCGTCGCTGCAGTAGCTCAGGTGTTCGCTGTACAGCCGGACATGGTGGGTGTCCAGGAAGCGCCCGACCCGGTCGATGAAGGCCAGGTCCAACGGTGCACTGCCACCCAGCGACAGTGACAGCCCATGGCAGGTCAAGGGATAGCGCGCGCTGAGCCCGCGCAGGCGCTCGCCCAGCGCGCCGCCCAGCCCGATCCAGTTCTCGGGCGCACATTCGAGGAAATCGATGTCGCCCGGCGGTGCCTGTTCAATATCGTCGAGCAGCGCGCGGCGCAGGCCCAGCCCCACCGCCGCTGCAGGCAGCGACGGCAGGACGGCAGGGCTCACGCTGGCACGCGGGTCAGTGCCCGGCACCGCACTTGCCTTCACCGCACTTGCCCTCGGCGGTCTTCTTTGCGGCAGGCGCGGGCTTGGCCTTGGTCTTGTCGGCGCCGCATTTGCCTTCGCCACACTTGCCTTCGGCGGCCTTCTTGTCGGCGGCGTGCGGCTTGGCCTTGTCGGCGCCGCATTTTCCTTCACCGCATTTGCCCTCGGCGGCCTTGGCATCGGCCTTGGGGGTGGCCTGGGCGGCCAGCGCATAGCCCTGGGCCAGGTCGGTCATCGACAGTGCCGAGGCGGTACCGGCCAGGCCGAGGCCACCGGCGAGCGCGGCGCAGGCCAGCAGGGAGGCGTGTTTGGTGGACAGTGTCATGCGGAAAGCTCCTTGTAATGCCCTTGCAGGGGCAGGGTGTTGCCAGGGAAGCATGCCGGATTGCCGGCACGCGGGGAACATCAGGCCAGGTATTCGCGCGCCATGACGCGGGCGCGGTGCAGCCGGGCCTTGATGGTTTCGGGGGTGGTGGCGAGCTGTTCGGCCAGTTCGGCGATCGACAGCCCTTCCAGGTCGCGCAGCAGGATCACTTCGCGGTAGTGCGCCGGCAGCGACTCCAGCGCGGCGGCGCAGTCGCGGCGCAGGTCCAGGTCATCGCGCTGGGCGGGGGGCAGGATGTCCTCGCGCAGTTCTTCGTGCCGCCACTGGCAGCGCGCACGCTTGAGCCGGTTGCACTCGCGTTTGACGATGCGGAATGCCCATGAGGTAAAGCACTCCACCAGGCGCAGGTCGCACAGCCGCCGCGATACCGTGATCAGGCTTTCCTGCACCGCATCCTCAACGTCGTTGATGACGCAGTGGTACTCGGCATAGCGTCGCAGGTGCTGGCGCGAGTGGCACAGGACGCGGTCCAGTGCGGCGCGGTCGCCGCGGTGGGCGGCGGCAAGTTCGTGCGGGCAAAGGCGGTACATGCGGTGGGCCGATCCTGTTCAACGTGGCACAGGATAAGAGCGCGGCCGGAGCGCGAAGGATGCGCGGGGCGACGGTTTGAGACAGGAGCGATTCAGTGCCAACAGTTCGTCCACGACACGATGGGACGTTCACGACAATCGGTGACGGCGCGAAGACTGCCCCGAAACGCAGACGCGCCGGGAGGTCCCGGCGCGTCGCAGGGTAATGCCTGTCGCGAATGGATCAACGAGCGTTGAGCACCACGTCCGCGATCAGGCCGGTGGCCACCGCGATGAGCACATAGCGGTCGTCGACCTTGCGCCACTGCTGGCCACGCTTGGGCGCATGCAGGCCGTGGCGCTTGTAGTCGCTCACGTAGGCGCCACGGTGGTCCTTGGCCAGGTGGCCACCACGACGCGGCGGATCGTGGCGCTCGTGCCCGCGCGACGGGCCATGGTTGCGGTCATCGCGCTGGTCATGGCGGTCGCGGTTGTCGCGGTCGTCATGCTGGGGCGGGGCGGCGAAGGCTGAACCGGTCGCGGCGAGCAGGGTCAGGGACAGCGTGGCGGCGAGGAGACGTTTCATGGTGTTGGCCCTCTGGAGCGGTGGGGTGGAACGCAGGTCCAGAGTGGGATTTTTTGGCTGAATAGGCAATTAAAAAAGGCCGATACGCAGTATCGGCCTGTAACGGCGTGTAACACGCGCTGGCGCGTGCCTACAGTTGTTCGGTGCTGGTCTCGTCGCGCTTCTCGCGCGGCGGCAGCGCCTGCTCACCGTGCACCAGGAACCACACGTTCTCGGCGATGTTGGTGGCGTGGTCGCCGACCCGTTCCAGGTTCTTGGCCATGAACAGCAGGTGGGTGCACGGGGTGATGTTGCGCGGGTCTTCCATCATGTAGGTGAGCAGCTCGCGGAACAGCGCGGTGTACTGCGCGTCCAGGCGGGCATCGTCCTCGCGCAGCGCCAGTGCGGCGGCGGCGTCGTTGTCGCGGTAGGCTTCGATCGCACGGCGCACCTGCTGCGCGGCCAACCGGCCCAGCGAGCGCAGGCCCTGGATCTGCGGCAGCGGCGGCACTTTGCTCAGCGCGATCGAGCGTTTGGCCACGTTGGCCGCATAGTCGCCGATGCGTTCGATGTCGGCCGGAATACGCAGGCCGGCCAGGATCTCGCGCAGGTCGCGCGCCATCGGGCCGCGCAGCGCCAGGCGCATGACGTCATGGCTGATCTGCTGTTCCAGGCTGTCGATGGCTTCATCGTTGGCGATGATGCGCTGGGCGGCGCTGTCGTCGCGGCGCTCGATCACGTCCAGCGCCGCCTCCAGCTGGGCCACGGACATTTCGCCCATGCGCACGATTTCGGCCACCAGCCGCTGCTGTTCTTCGTCGTAGCTCTTGACGATGTGGTCGTTCGGAATGTTCATGTTGATTCCCGTAAAACCGGACACTGCCCGGCTGGATGGTCTGCGGTAGAGCCAGGCCCTGCCTGGCTGGAACGTCTGGCGAAGACGAAGAGAGAACGACTTACCCAAACCGCCCGGTAATGTAATCCTCGGTCTGCTGCCTGTTCGGCTGCGAGAAGATCACCTCGGTACGGTCGTGCTCGATCAGGTCGCCCAGGTACATGAAGGCGGTGTAGTCGGACACGCGCGCGGCCTGCTGCATGTTGTGGGTCACGATCACGATGGTGTAGTCGTGCTTGAGCTCCTCCACCAGCTGTTCGATGCGGCTGGTGGAGATCGGGTCCAGCGCCGAGGTCGGCTCATCCAGCAGCAGCACGTCCGGGCGCAGCGCCACGGCGCGGGCGATGCACAGGCGCTGCTGCTGGCCGCCAGACAGGCCAAGCGCGCTCTGGCCCAGCTTGTCCTTGACTTCGTCCCACAGCGCGGCCTGGCGCAGCGCGTGTTCCACGCGGACATTCATCTCGGCCTTGGACAGCTTTTCGTGGTGGCGGATGCCGTAGGCCACGTTCTCGAAGATGGTCATCGGGAACGGCACCGGCTTCTGGAACACCATGCCGACCTTGCTGCGCAGGCGGTTCAACGGATACTTGGGCGACAGGATGTTTTCACCGTCCAGCAGCACCTCGCCGCGCGCTTCCAGGCCCGGGTACAGCGCATAGATGCGGTTGAAGGTGCGCAACAGGGTGGACTTGCCGCAGCCGGAGGGGCCGATCAGCGCGGTGACGCGCTTTTCCGGAATCTCCAGCTCGATGCCTTTCAACGCGTGGAACTTGTTGTAGTAGAAGTCGACTCCACGCGCAGCCAGCTTGATCGGCGCCGGGTTGCCCAGGGATTCATGCGAGGCCGGCACCGCGATGCGCTGCATCGGCACGGCATTGGTGAGGTCATTCATGGCGGTGTCCGCGGAAAGGTCAGTCATGGGAGATACGGTTGCG
Organism: Stenotrophomonas sp. AB1(2024); assembly: GCF_037482345.1. NCBI lineage: Bacteria > Pseudomonadati > Pseudomonadota > Gammaproteobacteria > Lysobacterales > Lysobacteraceae > Stenotrophomonas > Stenotrophomonas sp. AB1(2024). Next base: position 637,090 of record NZ_JBBHKO020000001.1, on the reverse strand, counting down.
CAGCAGGATGCCGCGCGCCGAAAGGCTTACCAGCAGCACGAACAGGGTCAGCACCAGGGCGCCTGCCCAGGCCAGCGTCTGCCAGGATTCATAGGGGCTGCCGGCGAACTGGTTCATCACCACCGGCACGCTGGCCATCGGCTGGAACACGTTGCTGTTCCAGTACTGGTTGCCGAAGGCGGTGAACAGCAGCGGCGCGGTTTCGCCGGAGATGCGCGCCAGGGCAAGCAGGATGCCGGTGACGATGCCCGCTGCGGCGCTGCGGTACAGCACCTGCACGGTCACCTTCCATTGCGGGATGCCCAGGGACAGCGCCGCTTCGCGCATCTGCGACGGCACCAGCCGCAGCATTTCATCGGTGGTACGCACCACCACCGGCAGCACGATGAAGGCCAGTGACAGTGCGCCTGCAAAGGCCGAGAACTGCCCGCCGGTCTGCATCACGTACAGGGTGTAGACGAACAGGCCCAGCACGATCGACGGCGCCGACAGCAGGATGTCGTTGACGAAGCGCACCACCGTGCCGGCCTTGCGTGCATTGCCGTACTCGGCCAGCCAGGTGCCGGCCAGCACGCCAAGCGGCGTACCGATGGCGATGGCCAGCGCGCACATCACCGCGCTGCCGAAGAAGGCATTGGCCAGGCCGCCTTCCTGCATGGGCGGGGGTGTCATCTTGGTGAACAGGTCCAGGTTGATCCCGGCCAGGCCCTTGGAGGCCAGGGTGAACAGGATCCAGCCCAGGAAGAACAGCCCGAACAGCGCGGTCAGGCACGACAGCAGCAGCGCGACGATGTTGATGATGCGGCGGCGCAGGTATAGCGGCTGCGCGGCGGTGTTGGCGAGCGTGGACATCAGTTGCCCTCCTTGCGGGACAGGCGCATCAGCATCAGGCGGGCGATGGCCAGCACCACGAAGGTCACGATGAACAGCACGAAGCCGAGCAGCAGCAGCGCCGAGCGGTAGGTTTCAGTGGCCTCGCCGAAGTCGTTGGCGATCAGCGCGGCGATGGTGGTACCCGGCTCCAGCAACGACGGGGACAGGCGCACGCTGTTGCCGATCACGAAAGCCACCGCCATGGTTTCACCCAGCGCACGGCCCAGGCCGAGGAAGATACCCCCGATCACTGCCGAGCGGGTGTAGGGCAGCACGATGTCCCAACTCACTTCCCATTTGGTGGAACCCAGCGCGTAGGCCGATTCCTTCAGGCGGGTGGGCACGGTCAGGAACACCTCGCGCATCACCGAGGAGATGAACGGAATGACCATGATCGCCAGCACGAAGCCGGCGGTCAGCACGCCGATGCCCAGCGGTGGGCCCTGGAACAGCGGGCCGATGATCGGCCATTCGCCCAGCGTTTCATTGAGGGTGGGCGTGATGTACTCGGTCATTACCGGCACCAGCACGAACAGGCCCCACATGCCGTAGATGATCGAGGGAATGCCGGCCAGCAGTTCGATGGCCGTACCGACCGGACCGCGCATCCAGCGCGGGGCCACTTCGGTAAGGAAGAAGGCGATGCCGAAGCTCACCGGCACCGCGATGACCATCGCGATCAGGGCGGTGACCAGGGTGCCGTAGATCGGCGCCAGCGCGCCGAACTTGTTCTCCACCGGATTCCAGTCGGAGGAGTAGAAGAAGCTCAGGCCCTGCTCCTGCAGGGCATGGCGGCCGCCCCACAGCATCGAGAGCGCGGCGCAGGCCAAGGCGACCAGCACCAGAAGCACGGTGGCGATCAGCACCCATCGGAACAGTTTGTCGTTGCGGGCATCACGCAGGTCGCGCGTGGACGGTGCGGGTACAGGCTGGGCGATGGCATTCATGGGAAAGGCTGGGGCCCAAGAAAAGGGTGGGGTTGTGCCGGACAGGGCCCGGCGCTACGACCGGACGGGCCCGCGTGGAACGCGGGCCCGGTTGCATCACTTGAATTCGGACGCCCAGTAACCTTCGATCTGCGTCACCAGTTCCGCCGGCAGCGGCACGTAGTGCAGTTCGTTGGCCTGGGCCTGGCCGTTCTCGAAGGCCCACTTGAAGAACGCCAGGGTGTCCTTGCTGCGCTTGGCATCCTTGGGCTGCTTGTGCATCAGCATGAAATTGGTGGCGGTGATCGGCCACGCCTGGTCGCCCGGGGCATTGGTGATCACCAGGTTGAAGTCCTTGGCGCTGGCCCAGTCGGCGCTGGCTGCGGCGGCGGCGAAGGTTTCAGCGGTCGGCTGCACCCAGTTGCCGGCGGCGTTCTGCATCGAGGCGTACGGCATGCCGTTCTGCAGCGCGTAGGCCAGCTCGACGTAGCCGATCGAACCCTTGATCTGCTTCACGTACGAGGCCACGCCTTCATTGCCCTTGCCGCCCACGCCGTCCGGCCACTGCACCGAGGTGCCTTCGCCGACCTTGCTCTTCCAGTCCGGGCTGACCTTGGACAGGTAGTTGGAGAAGTTGAAGGTGGTGCCAGAGCCGTCCGAGCGGTGCACCAGGGTGATCTTGCCGTCGGGCAGCTTCACGCCCGGGTTGGCGGCCACGATGGCCGGGTCGTTCCAGGTCTTGACCTTGCCCAGGAAGATGTCGGCCAGCAGCGGGCCGCTCAGGCGCAGCTTGCCCGCTTCCAGGCCTTCAATGTTCACCACCGGCACCACGCCGCCGATGGCGGACGGGAACTGGCCGAGGCCGGCCTGGGCCAGCTCTTCGGTGGACAGCGGCTTGTCGGAGGAACCGAAATCGACGGTGCCGGCCTTGATCTGGGCGATACCGCCCCCCGAGCCGATCGACTGGTAGTTGATCTTGGCGCCGGTGGCGGCGTTGTAATCGGCCGACCACTTGGACACCAGCGGGAAGATGAAGGATGCGCCGGCGCCGGAGATTTCGGCAGTCAGCTTGTCGCCGGCGGCCGGGGCTGCGGCGGGAGCGTCGGCCGCCGGTGCGGTGGCCTGGCCTTCGGCGGCCGGCTTGCAGGCGGACAGGCCCAGCGCGATGGCCAGGGAAAGGGCGGCGAAGCCGGCCGTATGCAGTTTCATGCGTCACTCCGTAGCGGGATAGGGGCCGGACTCGCCGGCTGACGCTGCTATGAAATGATGTTTTTGTTACAGCTTGATGACGCCGTGACCGAAGGCACGCAAAAGCCCGGCAGTGCAAGGCTTGGCGGCGGAGCTACAGCGGCTGCCGGTGGATCGAGCGCCGGGCCGCCACACCCTTTCCGGCGAATGTCCCCCGGCGTCGGCCTGCGGCCGCCCCCTCCTCCTTTACTTCGCCTACAAGGGTATGGCGGCCCGGCACTCGATCCACCGGCGTCACCCCTGACTTCCGCTTTTCCATCGCGAACCGCAAGCCGAGCCCCGTCGCGGCCGGTAGGTCCCTGGCAAAGTAACGGAGGAGGGGGCGGCCGCAGGCCGACGCCGGGGGACATTTGCACAGGGGCCTGCCGGTCGCGGCGGGGCCCTCAACGCTCGCGGCAGATCTGATCGAAGTCCGCGCCGCCAAGCTCCTACAAAAAAAAGCGCGGACCTTTCGATCCGCGCCGGTGGTGCCGCCAGGGGGAGAGAGGACCTGGCGACACCGTTGCCTCGTGGGCGGTCGATCAGTACTTCAGGTTCTGCGACCAGTAGGTCTCGATCTGCTTGACCAGCGCGTCCGGCAGCGGCACGTAGTCCAGCTGCTTGGCCTGGGCATCGCCGCTCTTGTAGATCCAGCGGAAGAAGTCCTGGGTGGCCTTGGCGCTGTTGACGTTCTTGGGCTGCTTGCGGACCAGGATGAAGTTGGTGGCGGTGATCGGCCATGCATCGGCGCCGGGGGCGTTGGTCATGACCAGGTAGAAGTCCTTGGCGTTGGCCCAGTCGGCGCTGGCCGCGGCGGCAGCGAAGGACTCATCGCTCGGCTGCACGACCTTGCCCGAGGCGTTCTTCATCGCGGCGTAGGACATCTTGTTCTGCAGCGCGTAGGACAGTTCGACATAGCCGATGCCGCCCTTGATCTGCTTCACGTAGGCGGCAACGCCTTCATTGCCCTTGCCACCGATGCCGACCGGCCACTGCACCGAGGTACCTTCACCGACCTTGGACTTCCACTCCGGGTTGACCTTGGACAGGTAATTGACGAAGTTGAAGGTGGTGCCCGAACCGTCGGAGCGGTGCACGACGGTGATCTTGCCGTCGGGCAGCTTCACGCCCGGGTTCAGTGCGGCGATGGCCGGGTCGTTCCAGGTCTTGACCTTGCCCAGGAAGATGTTGGCCAGGGTCACGCCATCCAGCTTCAGCGCGCCCGGGGCGACGCCGGCCACGTTGATCACCGGTACCACGCCGCCAATCACCGACGGGAACTGGGCCAGGCCGGCCGCAGCCAGCTCTTCGGGCTTCAACGGGGCATCGGAGGAGCCGAAGTCCACGGTGGCGGCCTTGATCTGGGCGATACCACCACCGGAACCGATGGACTGGTAGTTGACCTTCTTGCCGGTCGCGGTGCTGTAGTCTGCCGACCACTTGGACATGACCGGGTAGATGAACGATGCGCCTGCGCCGGTCACATCGGCGGCATTGGCGGCGAACACGGAGGACGCGGCGAGAACGGCAACAGCGGCGCGCGACTTGAAGGCGTGGATCACGGGGTGGCTCCTGGGATGGATGGTGGTGCGGGGTTTCCCGCCCGGTGCCTATTGCATAACGGTTCGATGACAGGTCGGCGACTGTCATGTGACGGAACTGTGACCCCGCGGGCGTTGCCCGTGGAGTCACAAGTCCGTCCGCGCATTCCACCTTGGCCCCGCGCCGTTGGCGCGCCCCCTCGGTAACGCATGACCCCAGAACGAAGAAAGGGCGCAGCCCAAGCTACGCCCTTTCAACCACACATCTACCGCGGACTTACCAGAAGAACTGCAGACGCGCTTCCAGGATGTTCGGGTCGTCATTGACGAACGTACGCGAGGCCGAGCTGTACTTCTTGCTGTCCACCATCACGTAGTTCAGCGCCAGCTTGGTGTTGGAACGCCAGTAGTAGTTCACGCCCACGGTCCAGATATCCATCTTGCCGCCCAGCACGCCGTCCACGATCGGCGGGCGACCGGCAACCGGGTTGGCGCTCAGGTTGCCATCGTCCAGGTTCATCGAGTCGTAACGCGCGCCCAGCTGCCACATGCCGCGGCCCGGTTCGTCCGGCAGGCCGGTGGTCGGCACGCCGCTCTTGTAACCCCAGGTCTCGCCGGTGATGTTCCACAGGCCGCTGACGTAGAAGCCGTCGCTGGTGTAGTTGTCGTGCGAGTAACGCTTGGCCTTGCTGGTGTAGTACTCACCCTGGGCCTTGAACGGGCCGCCGATGTACATCGCTTCGGCACCGATCGTGGTGATGCGGTCGGTGTCGACCAGGTTGCCGCTGTCGACCAGACGCGCGGTGGCCAGGTCGGCATTCGGACGTGCGCGCAGGCGCAGGGTGTCGGCGTCGGTGTCGTAGTCGACATAGCTCAGGCCGAAGTGCAGGACCTGGCCCTTGTCGTTGATCGGCGCCCAGGTGCCACGCGCGCCGTAGCCGCTGCCGTGGGCCAGGTTGCGGGTCAGCTCACGACCGAAGGCACTGGCGGTGACCGACCAGTTGCTGTCGCCGAAGCTGTAGGCGCCACCGAGGCGACGGGCCACCGCGTAGGTGTTGGTGACCGCCGCCTTGGAGATGAAGTCGTTGTTCTTGGTGCTGGACAGCTCTTCCAGGCTGTTGGGCTGCTTGAACTGGCCCAGCTGCACGAAGTGGTTGGCGTTGCCGGCCAGCTTGTACTTGACGTTGGTGTCCAGGAACTTGTCGGCCTTGGCGTCGTAGCCGACCACCCATTCCACGTTGCCCGGGCCCTTGCCCTTGAGCACCAGCTCGGCGCGACGCAGCTCGAACTCGCTGTTCTTGCCGTTGGCGGCATCGCCACCGTTGAGGTCGGTCACATCGTTGTCGAACCAGTTGCCGTCGGCCTGGACCAGGCCTTCGAAGGTGATCTCCGAGCCGCCGATCACGTCGATGGCCACTTCAGCGTGAGCGGCCGGCACGAACAGCGCAGCAGCCACGGCCGCAGTGAGGAGTTGGCGATGCAGTTTCATGGAAAGGAGCCTTGCAGGCAGGTGGGAAGATGCTGCGCAGGCTAATAAGTGAAGATTGCGTAAATATGACAGTTTCGGACAAAGCGTCCCCAAGCCCGAGTCAGGTGGCTGCTGGGGTTGCCAAAACTGCCTGAAACAGATGACTGCCCGGTTGCGCCCAGATGGCAGTCGCCGCCGCCGCTCAGGCGGCGGTTTTCTGCTTGAAGCGGCACAGGTCGCGGATCACGCACTGCGGGCAGTCCGGCTTGCGCGCCTTGCACACGTACCGGCCATGCAGGATCAGCCAGTGGTGCGCATCCAGCAGGAACTCCGCCGGAATCACCTTGACCAGCAGGTCCTCGACCGCGCGGACGTCCTTGCCGGGCGCCAACCCGGTGCGGTTGGCAACCCGGAAGATGTGCGTGTCCACCGCCATCACCGGCTCGCCGAAGGCGGTGTTGAGCACCACGTTGGCGGTCTTGCGGCCGACCCCGGGCAGGGCCTCGAGCGCGGCGCGGTCGCGCGGCACCTCACCGCCATGCTGTTCGATCAGCAACCGGCACGCGGCGATCACGTTCTTCGCCTTGGCATTGAACAGCCCGATGGTGGCGATGTACTTCTTCAGCCCGTCTTCGCCCAGCGCCAGGATCGCCTGCGGCGTGTTGGCCACCGGGAACAGCTTGCGCGTGACTTTGTTGACGCCGACGTCGGTGGCCTGCGCCGACAGCGCCACCGCCACCAGCAGCTCGAACGGCGTGCTGTAGTCCAGTTCGGTCTTCGGGTGCGGATTGAGCTCGCGCAGGCGCGTGAACATTTCGATGATGTCGGCCTTGGGCATGCGCGCGCTGCGCGGTGCGGCCTTTGCAACGGTGGGCATCAGGATGGCTTTCCAGCGGCCTTGGCCTTGGCGCGCGCAAGAATCGCGGCGGCCGCAGGCGGCAGGGCCGGCTTCAGATCGGGAGTGGGGGCCGCCGGTGCGCGGCGGGCGTCGCGTTCTGCGGCCCGCCGCGCCAGACGCTGCGCGCGCTGGCGGTAACGTTCACGTGCCGCCCATGCGCGCTGCAGCTGCTGCTGTGCGTGGAGCAGGCGCGCCGGCAGCTCGGGATGACCGGGCAGCACCGCCTCATCGCCGGGTGCAGCGGTGTAGTCCATCAGCCCCGCCGCCAACGCGGCGTCGAGGTCGTCATCCAGCACCAGCAGCATCAACCGGGCGGGCAGGGTTGTGGCGTCGTGCATCATCGCTCAGCGGTTCTGGAACACCGGCGGACGTCGCGCAAGGAACGCCGCGGTCCCTTCGCGCATGTCCTCGGTGGCGAACATCAGGCCGAACTGCGCGCTTTCGTATTCCAGCCCATCGGCAAGCGTGCATTCGCCGCCGACGTGCACCGCATCGAGAATGCCGCGCAGGGCGAGTGGCGCGGAACGGGCGAGCTGGGCGGCCAGTTCGCCGACGCGGGCATCGAGTACCTCGGGGGCGACCACCTCGTTGATGATGCCCAGCTGCAGCGCACGTGTGGCAGTGACGGGCGCACCGAGCAGCAACAGCTCCAGCGTGGCGGCGCGGCCGCACAGGCGCAGCAGGCGTTGGCTGCCGCCGAAGCCGGGAATCAGCCCCAGGTTGATCTCCGGCTGCCCGACCCTGGCGGTGTCGGCGGCCACCCGCAGGTGGCAGGCCATGGCCAGTTCCAGCCCGCCGCCCAGCGCAAATCCGTTGACCCGGGCGATCACCGGTTTGGACAGGCGTTCGATGCGGCGCATCACAGCTTGACCCAGCAGCGAGAAGTCACGTCCCTGAACCGGGGTCAGTCCGTTCATTTCGGCAATGTCGGCCCCGGCCACGAAGGCCTTGGGGCCAGCGCCGGTAAGCACAACCACGCGCACGCTGTCCTGCTGTGCCGCAGCAAGAAAGGCCGAATCCAGGGCCTCCAGGGTGTCCCGGTTGAGGGCATTGAGCTTGTCGGGGCGGTTGACAGTGATCCAACGGATGGCACCATCGTCAACAACGGTGAGAGGGGCGTCGGCCACGGCAGGGGCTCCTGGAAAAACGTTAAAAAAAAGTGATATTGAACTCTGGAAACAAAGGCAGGTCATAGCCTTCGTCGTTAGTGGCGGTTCAACGTTGCGACGGCTATCCTAACCCGTCGCCTCAGGGCGGCCCAACGCGTCCTGAGTTACCACCCCTGGAGAAACGTTTGATGAAGTTGCGTTCTATCGCGGTCGCCGTCGCGGCCCTGGCCCTGACGGGCAATGCCTTCGCCCAGGACACTTCGTCCGAAAAGGGCAAGCTGAGCTATTACTTCGGTTACGACTACGGCAACAACCTGGCTGAGCTCACCGGTCGCGGCGAACAGCTGGACATCAATTCGGTGGTGAAGGGCCTGCAGGATGCCTACGCCAAGAAGCAGCCGGCGATCACCGCCGAGCAGCTCAAGCCGGCCGTCGAAGCCTTCCAGAAGCGTGAGCAGGGTCGTGCCCAGGCTGCCAAGGCCGAGTACGAAAAGGCTGCCGCCGAAAACAAGACCAAGAGCAACACGTTCCTGGCCGCCAACAAGGCCAAGGCCGGCGTGCAGGCGCTGCCGAGCGGCGTGCAGTACCGCATCATCGAAGCCGGCAAGGGTGCCAAGCCGACCCAGGCCAGCACCGTGCAGCTGGAAGTGGCCGGCCCGTACCCGTTCGGCCAGCGTCCGACCGAAGCGCGCCCGGCGCAGCAGATTCCGTCGATCAAGGTCAGCGAAGTCGAAATGAAGGCCATGCGCGAAGTGCTGCTGCAGATGCCGGCCGGTTCGAAGTGGGAGGTCACCCTGCCGCCGGAACAGGCCTACGGTGCCGACCCGCGTACCCCGTTCCCGCCGAACGTGGCCGTGCAGTTTGAAATCAAGCTGGTCAGCGTCAAGTAAGAACGACTGAAAACAAGAACGCGTCGATGGCAACATCGGCGCGTTTTTTGTTTTCAACACCTGCGGTAGCGCCGACCGTTGGTCGGCTCCCGCAGTGTTGGAACCGCCCCATTCGCGCTACTGTTGCCCGGTGCACTCCCCGGAAAACGTCCCCCATGCCATGCCCAGCCCCTGCATCGGAACCTGCGTGCTCGACCGCGCCGGCCTGTGTGGTGGCTGCCTGCGCAACGTGGATGAAATCACCCGCTGGTCGACGATGACCCCACACGAACACGAGCATGTCATGCGGCAGGTGCTGCCGCTGCGCGAACAACTGCGGCAATCGCTGGGCGGCTCGCTGGCCGGTCACGAGCGCCTGCTGCGCGCGCTGCACCCACTCGATGCACCGCCTGGCGGCGATGGCTGGAACCGCAGTGAACTGGCCGACCTGCTGCCGACGGGCCCGCCGGTGGAAGCGGCGGTGCTGGCCGGCATCATTCCGCGTGCGTCCGGTGCGCAGGTGCTGCTGACCCGCCGTACCGACACGCTGCGCCAACACGGTGGCCAGGTGGGGTTTCCCGGTGGCCGCCAGGAAGCGGACGACCGCGACGCGGTTGCGGCGGCCATCCGCGAGAGCAACGAGGAGATCGCGTTGCCGCACGATCAGGTGCAGGTACTGGGTTACCTCGACCCGTTCGTGACCATCACCGGGTATCGGGTGATGCCGGTCGTGGCGGTGATCGACCCGGCTTTCGTGGCCGTGCCGCAGCCGGATGAAGTGGCCGAAGTCTTCGAGGTGCCGTTCGATTACCTGATGGACCCGGCCAACCTCCACCAGGTCGAGATCGACCACCGTGGGCGCATACGCCACGTGCTGGAATACGGCTGGCCCGGGCAGCGGATCTGGGGCGCCACCGCTGCCATTCTCTACAACCTGCGCCGCCGCCTGGAGCAACTGGAATGACTACCGTGATCCCGGAACCCTGGACCACCCTTGTCGACGTGGCGACGCTGTCCAGCGCGCTGGCGCAGGGTGATGCCCGCCTGCTGGATGCACGTGCCACCGCCAGCGCCGCACCGCGGGTGCTGGATGCGCGCTTTTCGCTGGCTGACGCGCAGTCGGGCGCGCGGGACTACGCGCAGGGACATCTGCCCGGGGCCTTGCGGGCGGATGTAAATCGTGACCTGGCCGACATGACCGTGGTCGGCCACGGTCGCCACCCGTTGCCGGACAGTGATGCGTTTGCCGCCACGCTGGGACGCTGGGGCATCGGCCCGGATACCCAGGTGGTGGTCTACGACGGCGGCGACGGCAGCATGGCGGCCGCGCGCGCGTGGTGGCTGCTGCGGTTGATCGGGCACACCCGCGTGGCGGTGCTCGATGGCGGCGTTGCGGCCTGGCAGGCTGCCGGGCTGCCGTTGTCTACGGAGGCGCCGGAGGTGGTGCCGTTGCCAGCGTATCCGGGGCGCTTCGACACCACACAGGTGGCGTCGGTGGACGAGGTTGCCGCGCGGCTGAAGCATGCGCCGGGCTGGTTGCTGGATGCGCGTGCCGGTGAACGGTTCCGTGGTGAGGTGGAGCCGCTGGATCCGGTGGCGGGCCATGTGCCGGGGGCGGTGAACCGCCCGTTTGGGTTGAACGTGCATGAGGGCCGCCTGCGTCCGGCCGCTGACCTGCAGGCCGCACTGCGGCCGTTGATCGGGACGCATGATCCGCAGCAGGTGGTGCTGATGTGTGGATCGGGCGTGACTGCGTGCCATCTGTTGTTGGCGATGGAAGTGGCCGGGCTGAAGGGCGCGCGGATCTATGCGGATTCGTGGAGCGGGTGGGTGTCGGATTCGTCACGGCCGGTAGCAACGGGGGAATGACCGCCGCCCCCATCGGCTCCGGCCGCATGGCAGACACATCGGGGCGTCGATCAAGGGGCCAATGAGGTCAACGGAATTGCGGCCAACACGCGCGGCCACGGGAACAACGGGCCCGGGTCGCGTTTGCGCGGGACGCGGCGTTCCGGGTCGTCGCTGGCCACCTCCTGGCGGGTGTCGAGTGTTTCGTGGCCGGCGATGTGGTGCAGGGCGGGCAGGGTGTCGCACAGGTGCTGGAGCAGGTCGATCAGTGCGGCGATCTGGGCGTCCGGGTAGGGCTCGTCCATCGCCTGGTGGCGCGAGTCCAGCCAGTGCGGGTAACGGCCGGTGTTGACCAGTTCGATGCCGATCGAACGCGGGTTGTAGCCGCTCACGTGGTGGGCCACGCGGTCGATCGGCACGTACTGCACGATGCTGCCGCTGCGGTCGATGTAGTAGTGGCCGCTGTTGCCGCTGCCGCTGTCGTACAACACGCGTTCGCCGTAGGTCCGCGCCATCGCCAGGTCCGGCAGTTCGGTGCAGTGGATCACCACCAGGTCGATGTCGGCCGGCACGCGCGTGCCAAGCTGCGCCACGTAGGGCAGCGGCTGCAGAGCGATGCGGGGCGGGGCGCGGTCGGGCATGCGCCGATGCTAGCATTCGGCCATGAACGCTTACATCGATTTCCACGCGGTGGCTGCATGAGCCGCGGCCACTGCATTCTTTCCCACGGCTTTGAAAGCGGCCCGGACGCCACCAAGGTGACCGCGCTGGCCGACGTGGCCCAGCGGTTGGGCTGGACCCATGAACGCCCCGATTACACCGACCTGGATGCCCTGCGCGAGGTCAGCAGCGTGGGCGATGTCCGCGCCCGCCTGCAGCGCCTGGTGGAGCACGCCAGCGCCGCCGCTGCCCTGGGCCCGGTGGTGTTGGCCGGTTCGTCGCTGGGGGCCTACATTTCCGCCATCGCCTCGCTGCAGGTGCCCACCCGTGGCCTGTTCCTGATGGTGCCGCCGACCCGGATGGGGCCGATGCCGGCACTGGACGCTGCCCGCGTGCCCACCAGTGTGGTTCATGCCTGGCACGACGAGCTGATTCCGGCCGCCGATGTGATCGCCTGGGCGCAGCAGCGCGCTGCGCGGCTGCTGCTGGTGGATGACGGGCATCGCCTGAACAACCACGTGGATGCATCGGCCCAGGCCTTCGAGGCGCTGCTGGCCAGCCTGGCGTAGAGGGGGCGCCGCGCCGCTGCTCTGCTGCGTTCGTGCGTTCGTGCGTTCGTGCGTTCAGCCGGGCAGGGCCCGGCTCTACACGGCCTGCAGGGCAATGGCCGGCCGCGACGGCGTCGCCGGTCGGGTCACGTACAATGCCCGGTCTGGCGCCTGCGCCCGGGTCGCCTGCGGCGCCCGTAGGCACCCCCTCCCTGCTGACCTGCGATACCGATCCCGTGAAATTCTTTGTTTCCTGCGCCAAGGGCCTGGAGTACCTGCTCGCCGACGAACTGCTGGCGCTGGGCCTGCCCAAGGCCACCGCCACCATTTCCGGCGTCAATGCCGAAGGCGGGCTGCCGCAGGCGCTCAAGGTGGTGCTGTGGTCGCGGCTGGCCAGCCGGGTGCTGTGGCCGCTGGCCGAGTTCGACTGCCCGGACGAGGGATCGCTGTACCAGGGCGTGTCGTCGATGCCGTGGGAGCAGCACATCAGCCCGGAGCTGACCCTGTCGGTGGACGCCCACGTGTCGGGCACCGAAATCACCCACGCCCGCTTTGCGGCGCAGCGGGTCAAGGACGGTGTGGTCGACAGCCTGCGCGCGCAGGGCCTGGAGCGGCCGTCGGTGAACACCGAGTTCCCGGATGTGCGCATCAACCTGTCCCTGCGCAAGGGCCGCGCCTCGATCTCGATCGACCTGGGCGGCGGCCCGATGCACCGGCGCGGTTGGCGCATGGCGCAGAACGAGGCGCCGCTGAAGGAAAACCTGGCGGCGGCGGTGCTGATGCGGGCCAACTGGCCCAAGATCCATGCCGAAGGCGGTGGCCTGCTCGACCCGATGTGCGGCAGCGGCACGCTGCTGATCGAAGGCGCGCTGATGGCCGCCGACGTGGCCCCGGGCCTGCAGCGCCACGGCAGCATTCCGCCGAGCCGCTGGCTGGGCTTCGACCGCGAGGCCTGGAACGCCTTGATGGCCGAGGCGCGCACCCGCGAGCAGGCCGGGCGCGCTGCGCTCAAGCAGGTGATCCACGGCAGCGATATCGACCCGCACGCGATCCGCGCAGCGAAGGAAAACGCGGAAACCGCCGGTGTCGCCGAGGCGATCTGGTTCGGCGTGCGCGACGTGGCCGACGTGCAGGTGCCACCGCAGGAAACCGGCTGCGTGGTCTGCAATCCCCCGTATGACGAACGCCTGGCGGCCGATGCGGTGCTGTATCGCCGCCTGGGCGACGCGCTCAAGCGCGCCGTGCCGCAGTGGCGGGCCAGCCTGCTGTGCGGCAGTGCTGAACTGGCATTCGCCACCGGCCTGCGTGCCAACAAGAAATACCAGCTGTTCAACGGCGCCATCGAGTGCGCGTTGATCGTGTGCGATCCCATTGCGGTGCCGCAGCGGGAGAATGCAGGCCAGCCGCGCGAACTCAGCGAAGGCGCGCAGATGGTGGCCAACCGCCTGCGCAAGAACATCCGCAAGTTCAAGACCTGGAAGGCGCGCGAGCAGGTCACCTGCTACCGCGTATATGACGCCGACCTGCCCGAGTACGCCGCCGCGATCGACGTGTACGAAGAAGACGGTGGCGCTGGCCGCACCTTCCTGCACGTGCAGGAATACGCGGCACCGGCGACCATTCCCGACGTGGACGTGCGCCGCCGCCGCAATGAGCTGCTCTCGGCCGCCCGCGAAGTGTTCCAGGTGCCGGCCGAGCAGGTCGCACTGAAGTCCCGCGAGCGCGGCAAGGGCGGCAGCAAGTACGGCCGCTTCGAACAGCGCGGCGAATTCGTGCTGGTGCGCGAGAACGATGCGCTGCTGCGCGTGAACCTGTTCGATTACCTGGACACCGGCCTGTTCCTGGACCATCGCCCGCTGCGCTGGCATATGGCCAGGGAAGCGCAGGGCAAGCGCTTCCTCAACCTGTTCTGCTACACCGGCGTGGCCAGCGTGCAGGCAGCGGTGGCCGGTGCGGCCTCCACCACCAGCGTGGACCTGTCCGGTACCTACCTGCAGTGGTGCGCCGACAACCTGGCCCTGAACGGCAAGGGCGGCAGCCAGCACCAGCTGATACAGGCCGATGCACTGGCCTGGCTGGAAGCCGAGCGGCACCGGTTCGATGTGATCTTCTGCGATCCGCCGACCTTCTCCAACTCCGCCCGCGCCGAGGATTTCGACGTGCAGCGCGAGCATGTGCGGCTGCTGCGTGCGGCCGTGGCGCGGTTGAGCCCGGAAGGCGTGCTGTACTTCTCGAACAACTTCCGCCGCTTCAAGCTGGACGAGGAAGCGATCAAGGAATTCGCCGAGTGCCGCGAGATTTCCGCCGATACCATCGGCGAGGATTTCGAGCGCAATCCGCGCATCCACCGCGCGTGGGAGATCCGGCGTTTCGGCGCCTGATCGAAGCGTGCCGACCAACGGTCGGCACCTACCGATGGGTTACCGTGCCAACCAACGGTCGGCACTGATCGTCGCGGTAGGCCACGACCGTTGGTCGTGGCATGCGTCCGGCGCTAGAAAGCGGCGGCGCCCAAGCCCAGCACCGGCAACGCCCAGGCCAGCGGCGCGATCCAGCGCGGTCGCCAGGGATACAGGCCGAACGCGATCAGCAGGCCACTGATCGTCATCGCGCCCAGCCACAGCACCGGGCCGGCGGCCCAGCCGTGGTCGGCCACGCAGATGCCGAACGCGGTCGCCAGCAATGCCCAACCCAGCCAACGCCACAGCCGCATGCGCGCGGGGCCGGCGTGCGCCGTGCCGTGCAGGTCGAGCTGGTGCTTTTCCATCGCCAGCGACAGTGCGGTGAACGCAGAAAAATTCAATGTGAGCGCCAGCAGCATCATGCGCTGGCCTCGGCGGTATTCGCGGTGGCGGCAAGGGCAGCGGCCTGGCGCCGCTTCTCGGCCGCGCTCAGCGCAGGCTGCCAACGCTGCATGCGCAGGCCGCAGTACCCCAGCATCGCGCCGAAGGCGAGCATCACCAGGTCGAACCCGGCCAGCGCCCAGTCGCCGGTGCGCAGGGTTACGCCAAGATGTGCATTGGTGGTGCGCACATTGATCACCGGGATCAGAGCGAACAAGGCCGCGCCCAGGTACAGCTGCCAGGCCCACATCAACCGCTTGGGCCAGACGAAGGCCGCCAGCAGGGCAGCGCCCCAGGCATAGAAGAACACGCTGGCTTCTGCGTCGGCGCGCTCCGCCATTTCCAGCGGCAGCAACCGGTTGCCCCAGAAGTACGCGGCAAACGCGATCGGCAGGCCGGCCACGGCGCCGATGTTGAGCGCATCCACCAGCCGCAGGCCGAAGCCGATCCTGCCGGCCTTGGCGTGCTTCGGACGTTCCTTGACCGCCCACAGCACTACGCCGCTGGCCACCATCAGGCAACCCACTAGGCCGGACAGGAAGAACAGGGCGCGCAGGCCCCAATCCGCGAAGCGGGCCATGTGCAGGCCGTACATCACGCCACGGGTGTGGGTGGCGCCGCCGGGTACCGGGCTGGTCTCGATCAGCGCGCCGCTGACCGCGTGGTAGCGCAGCGAAGGTGTGTCGACCGACAGCCGCTTGCCGTCGCGCTGGTAGATGTCGATCACCGCATTGGCCGCGCCGGGGTGGAACACGGTGAAGCCGCTGACCTGCGCGCCCTTCCATTCGGCACGCGCGCTGTCGAGCAGTTGCTGGATCGGCAGCGGCGCCGCGCTGCCTTCGGCGGCGTCGGCCGGATCGGCCAGGCGCGCAAAGGCCTCGCTGAAGAACGCGTCTTCATCCTTGGGATAAGCCACGCTTACGCCCTGCGGCAGGTACATGAACATCAGTGTGACAATGCCGGTGTAGGTGATCATCGCGTGGTAGGGCAGGGCCATCACCGCGCTGACGTTGTGGAAGTCCAGCCACGAACGCAGACCCTTCTCCGGCCGGAAGGTGAAGAAATCCTTGAAGATCTTCTTGTGGGTGATCACCCCGGTGATGATCGCCACCAGCATGAACATCGCGCAGAAACCTACCAGGTAGCGCGCCCACAGCACCGGGATATAGTGCAGGTCGAAATGCAGGCGGTAGAAGAAATCGCCGCCACGGGTTTCGCGCGCGGCCACTTCCTCGCCGCTGGCCGGGTCCACCGTGGCATCACCGAAGCGGCCACCGCCGCGGCGGCGCTTTTCACCTTCGGCCGGTGGCATCACCATCGATTCGGGGTTGCGCCAGAACATGCGCATGGCCGGGTTGCGCGGATCGGGCAGGGTCACGTTCCAGCTTTCGGCCTGCGGTGCCTTGTGCTGCAGGAAGGTCACCGCGCGCTCGGCGGCGACCTCGGTGGACGCGCTGCTGCGCGGCAGCTCCGGGCGCATCCAGCGGCTGATTTCTTCGCGGTAGTAGCTGGCGGTGCCGGCCATGAAGATGAGCAGCAGCAGCCAGCCCACCAGCAGCCCGGTCCAGGTGTGCAGCCAGGCCATGGACTGGCGGAATCCATTCTTCATGCACGTGCTCCCAGTGCGAGGGTGCCCAGCCAGAACAACGCGGTGGGCGCGGCGATGCCGATCCAGGCACGCAGTGCGGTGCGGGTGGCGAAAGCCCACAGCGCGGCGCAGGCGCACAGCACGATCGCCACCAGCATGCCGGTCAGCACCGCCTGGGCGCGGGCGATGGGCAGGGCCACGGCGAAGAACATCGCGCAGGTGGCGGCCAGCGCGTAGCCGCCGATGATCGCGGCCAACGAACGCGACAGCACTCCCAGCCAGGGGCGGTCGAAGAAACCGCCGAAGCGGTTGAACCAGCTGGCATCAGGCGTGCTGTCCACGGGAACCTGCAATGTCGGGTCGAACAACGAACGTCACCGGCCGGGGCCGGTGACAGAGGGAGGGTGGCCATCCGTGGCCAAGCCGCCGCACAGGGCGGGGGTATCCCTGGAGAACGGTGTTGCCTCTGTCGCGCACGGCAGCGCCACCATCGGCAGCGCGCAGGACGGGACCGAGCAAGCATCCAGTACGCTAATGATAGTCATTATCATTCGCTTCGGCAAGATTGATCGGCGTTTCGCGCCACCCGCTCTTCGCGCGGCGGCTGCAATACTGGCCGCATGACCGACGCAGACCTGCACGCTCTCGACGCCTTGCCCGATCCAGCCGGGCGCGACCCTTACATGCTGGCAGCCGATGAGGACTGGTGGTCTCAGGTAGCGGCGCTGTACGACCTCACCGACGAGGTGGTCATGCTCGACAACGGCTACTGGGGCGCGATGGCGCGGCCAGTGTTGCAGTCGTATCAGCGCGCCACAGCGCGGGTGAACAGTGAGAATGCCTGGTTCGGGCGGCGGGAGTTCCCGGCGTTGTTGGAACACGCGCGTGCAACGCTGGCCGAAGCGCTCGGCGTGGGCCCGGATGAGATCGCGCTGACCCGGGGCGCGACGGAAGCGATGCAGGTACTGATTGCCGGCTATCGGCACCTGTCTCCGGGCGATACCGTGCTGTATGCGGACACCGACCACGAAAGCGCGATCGCCGCCGTGCAGTGGCTGCGCGAACGCAGGGGGGTGGACGTACAGCGCATCGTGCTGCCGGAGCCGTTCGACCATGACGGCATCGTGGACACCTACCGCCAGGCGCTGGTGCGCTACCCGCGCACCCGCCTGCTGCTGCTCACCCAGGTCGGCCATCGAAACGGCATGCTGCTGCCGGTAGCGGAGATCAGCGCACTGGCCCGCGCGGCCGGCGCGGACGTGGTGCTGGATGCGGCCCATGGCGTCGGCCAAGTCGACACGCCGCTGCACGCGCTGGGCGCGGATTTCGTCGGCATCAACCTGCACAAGTGGATCGGCGCACCGGTCGGCATGGGTGCGCTCTACGTGCGTCGCGGACGCGTTCAGGACCTGGATCCCTGCATGGGCGAGGCCGACACCGGCGATATCGACAGCCGCGTCCACACCGGCACGGTCAACTTCGCGGCGGTCATGGCCTTGCCGGCCGCGGTATCGCTGCACCAGCGGATCGGCGTGGCCAACAAGCGCGCGCGCCTGCTGCGCCTGCGCAACCAGTGGCTGGACGCGCTTCGCGAAGACGCCCGGATCCAACTGCTGGCGTCACCGGATCCGCGTCTGTCCAGCGCCATCGCCGCCTTCCGCCTGCGCGGGCAGGTCAGCCTGGAAGCCAACGCCGCCACGGCCGAGCGCATGCTGCAACAGTCCGGGGTCTTCGTGGTGGCCCGCGAGGGATTGGCGTCCGGCGCCTGCGTACGCGTGACACCGGGCATCTTCAGCACGCCCGCGCAGATGCAATCGCTCGTAGACGCGGTGCGCGCCGTGGCCTGATGGACGTCAGGCTGGACCTGGCTGTTCCAGCGGCTCGATGATCAGGCGCACACCGAGAGCACCAAGTACCCGTTGAACGGTATCGAAGCGAGGATGCGCGCCCGGCTTGAGTGCCTTGTAGAGACTCTCCCGCCCGAGGCCAGAGGCCTCGGCAATCTGCGCCATGCCACGGGCGCGCGCCACCACCTGGAGTGCATCCTGGAAATGCGCGGCCTCATCCGCGGAAAGTGCCTCGGTGAGGTACTGCGCAATGGCCGCATCGTCGACCAGATGATCCGCGGGATCGAAAGCAACGAGGACTGGCTTGCTCATGGTTGAATCCTGAAGAGGCAGTTGCGCGCTGTGGTTGCATCACGTTCCACGCGGGAAATGGGCGGCCATCTTCTGCGCCTGCAGGATGTCCGGAGCTTGGCTGTCCTTGTCGCCTGCGCAGAGCAGGATGATGATTTGCCGGCCCCGCCGCGTGAAGTACACGCGGTAGCCGGGGCCATGGTGAATCCGCAGCTCACTGACGCCGCTGCCGATGGGTTTGATATCCACCGGCAGACCCTGAGCCATCCGTTGGATGCGTTCGGCAATCACTGCACGGGCGCGCGTATCACGCAGCCTGCGCATCCATTTGTCGAACGCTTCCGTAGCCTGGACCGTAACCATACACCGAATGTATCCATTTGGATACATCGTGCAAGGCCTTATCCGACAGGTCGAACGCTTCGTTCAGCGCGAGCTGCAGGCCCTAGCGATTTCGGCGTCGATCCGCTCCGGTGCGGGGCGTCCGAACATCTCGCTGATCTCGCGTCGTGCGCGTAGTTCTTCGCATTGCTCCGGATTGGCCGCGCCGTCGATCACGGTGCCGCGGACCGGGGGCTCTCCACGGCCAGCGTCAGCCTGCATGCGGCGGCGTGCCTGGTGCAGGTCGCGCTGGGCGCGGGTGCGCTCTTCCCACGTGAGGTTGGGGTCTTTGACAATCGGACGGGTCACGCCGGTGTCCTGCTCGGGTGGGCAGGGTACCGTCTGGTAGATGGTCTGGGCGCCGTTCGCGCACTTGTACACGCGCCCGGCGTGGGCGTTGCAGGCCAGCGCGCACAGCGCCAGCGTCATGATCGTCCTTCGCATGGTTCCCCCGGTGGGCCACTCCAGCCCTGAATGCGCGGCAGAATACGCGAACCACGTCTCAAAAACACCCGGGCAATCTGTCAACCGGGCCCACCACAAACAGACGTAGAGCCACGCCCTGCGTGGCTGCGTAGGGCAGGCCCTACCAATGCATCCACACGGTCAGCGCATGCAGCAACAGTCCGATCAACCCACCCACCAAGGTGCCGTTGAACCGGATGAACTGCAGGTCGCGACCCACGCTCAGCTCCAGCTGCTCCACCAGGTGCCGTTCGTCCCAGCCCTTCACGGTCTGCGCGATATGGCTGGTCACGCCCTCGCGCAACCGGGTGGTCAGGCGCTCGGCGCCGTCCATGAGGTGCTGGTTGAGCGCCTCGCGCAGTGAAGGGTCCTCCTGCAGCGCCTGGCCGATCTTGCCCAGGCTGCGCTGCAGGTGGCCGGCCAGCGCAGAAGATTCGCTGGACAGGTCGGCGCGCAGGCTGGCGTGGATGCGCGCCCACAGGCCCTGCACGTACTCCTGCACCGCCGGGTGGTCGATCACCTGCTGCTTGAGCTGTTCGACCTTCTCGGCCAGGGCCGGATCGTTGCGCAGGCGCTGGATGTAGTCGCCCAGCCAGGCCTCGTAATCCTTGCGCAACGGGTGTTCCGGCTCGGCCAGGATCTGCTGCAGTTCGGCCAGCACCGCGTGCGCCATGCGCTCGGCCAGACTGTCGCCGATCTCGTCGATCGGTTTGACCCAGTTGACCGTGCTGGCCAGCTTGGGCCATTCGCGCTGGATGTAACGCACGATCAGTTCGGACGCGCGCTGCCGTACTGCCTCGTTGTCCATCCATTGGCTGATACGGGTCAGCCCCTCGTCGAGCACCCGCTGGTGGCGGTTGTCGGCGGTGAGCAGGCCCAGCAGTTCACCGGCGGTGGCCGCCGCGTTCCACTGCCGCAACTGCTCGACCACGAAGGCCTGGATGCTGCGGCGCACGGCGGCTTCGTCGAGGAAATCCAGCGCCTGCAGGGCCCAGCCACGGGCCATGTCGGCGAGAAGCCGTGAACGTGCTGGATCGGCCAGCCAACTGCCGAGCCGGCTGGCGGGATCGAATACCTGCAGCCGGGCCAGCAGCGCCTGCGGTTCCAGGAACTGGTCGCGCACGAACACCGCCAGGCTGTCGGCGATGCGCTCCTTGCTGCGCGGGATGATCGCTGTGTGCGGGATCGGCAGGCCCAGCGGGCGGCGGAACAGCGCCACCACCGCGAACCAGTCGGCCAGCGCGCCCACTGCGGCCGCTTCGCAGAACGCCGATACCCACGCCCAGATACCGCGTTCGCCATTGAGATGGCTGACGACGAAGCCGACCAGCATGGCCAGCAGCATCGCCAGGGCGATGGCTTTGAGGCGGCGCAGCTGCGCACGGCGCGGATCAACCGATGAAGAGCTGTTCATGTCTCAAGTGTATCGACCCCGGTGCGAACGCCGCCTCGACAGGCATTCTGGAGGGCCGGCCAACGGCCGGCGCTACCATGAAAATCCTCAACGCTCGACGGTAGCGCCGGCCGTTGGCCGGCCACGCGGATCAAGCCACTTCGCCGACCTGTCGGCGAAGTGACGTTAGCTGTGCGCGCAGCGCATCGTTCTCCAGGGTCAGCGCGATCACCCGCTGGCGCAGCTCGGCCGGGCCTTCGCCCAGCGAGGCAAGCGCTTCGGCGATCTCGGCCTCACGGCTCGGATCGACCGCCACCTCGCCATCGGCGCTGTGCAGGACCTCCTGCACCGGCTTGCGCGGCTTGCGCTTGGCCTCGCGCACGCGCTTGGCGGCCTGCTTCAGTTCGTCCTTGCCGGCTGCCGCGGCAGCGCGCTGTTCCTCTTCCGGCAAGGCCGACACCGCTGCGGCGGCGCTGATCGAAATGACCCCGCTCTTGACCGCTTCGACCAGTTCGGGCGCGGCCTGTTTGTGGATGCGTTCGATCATCGTCACCTGGCTGCTGCTCAACCGGGCTTCGCGTGCCATGTCGGCGCGGCTTACCTTCGGCGCTGGCGCCCACGGCGGGCTGTCCTCATCGCCTTCGGGCGTGGCATCGGCGATCTCGCCGTCGCTTTCGCGCTGCAGCTGGGCCTGGTCGGCGCGGTGGCGCTCGGCCAGGATGTCGCGCTTGCGCAGGGCCAGCACGCCGCGCTGGAAATCGGACACGCTGCGCCGGCCCAGGTGCTGTTCGATCATCCACAGGTGCACATCGTCCATCGACTGGAAGCGGGTGTTCTGCACCGTCTGGAAGGTCAGGCCATGCTTCTGGCAGATGCCGTAGCGGTTGTGCCCATCCACCAGCACGTCGTTCCACAGCACCAGCGCGTCGCGGCAGCCTTCGGCCAGGATGCTGCGCTCCAGTGCCTCATGTTCATCGGCGGTAAGCGGATCAATGTAGGCCTTGAGTTCTTCTTTGACGACGATGTCCATGCAATCCGGTAGGCGAGCAGCTGATGACCGCCCATTGTACCGGTCGCCGACATCAC
Organism: Stenotrophomonas sp. AB1(2024); assembly: GCF_037482345.1. Taxonomy (NCBI): domain Bacteria; kingdom Pseudomonadati; phylum Pseudomonadota; class Gammaproteobacteria; order Lysobacterales; family Lysobacteraceae; genus Stenotrophomonas; species Stenotrophomonas sp. AB1(2024). Next base: position 615,229 of record NZ_JBBHKO020000001.1, on the reverse strand, counting down.
GCCGTGCAGCGCAGAAAGTCGCTGCCGGCCAGCGGTGGGCCAAGGCCCTGCAGAGCTCCCTGAGTCAGGGGGCGGCCGTTGCGGCTGCAACCATCCCGCCGGTCGGCGGCAGGGGCATGGCAGAATCTGGCAGCTGATCTCCCTGCATGTGAACGATGTCGACTCCTGCCGCTGCCACCGCCGCCAATTCGCCCCGCCGTATCCTGCTGGCCAGCCTGATCGGCACCACCATCGAGTTCTTCGATTTCTACATCTACGCCACGGCGGCGGTGCTGGTGTTCCCGCACCTGTTCTTCCCCGACAGCAGCGAGGGCGCAGCGCTGCTGCAGTCGCTGGCGACCTTCGCGGTGGCATTCATTGCCCGCCCGGTGGGTTCGGCGGTGTTCGGCCACTACGGCGACCGGATCGGGCGCAAGGCCACGCTGGTGGCGGCGCTGTTGACGATGGGCGTATCCACCGTGGCGATCGGCCTGCTGCCCACCCACGCCAGCATCGGCATCGTGGCACCGGCGTTGCTGGCGCTGTGCCGGTTCGGCCAAGGCCTGGGACTGGGCGGCGAGTGGGGCGGGGCAGTGCTGCTGGCCACGGAAAACGCGCCACCGGGCAAGCGCGCCTGGTACGGCATGTTCCCGCAGTTGGGCGCGCCGCTGGGCTTCCTGCTCTCGGCCGGCATCTTCCTGCTGCTGGGCCGCGCCATGAGCGATGCGGATTTCCTGCAGTGGGGCTGGCGCGTGCCATTCCTGGCCAGCTCGCTGCTGGTGGCGGTGGGCCTGTGGGTGCGCCTGAACATCCATGAGACCCCGCAGTTCCAGGCCGCCCTGGACCGCAACGAACGCGTGCGCCTGCCGATGTGGACGGTGCTGCGCCACCACCCGCGCACGCTGGTGCTGGGCACGCTGGGTGCGTTCGCCACCTTCGTGCTGTTCTACCTGATGACGGTGTTCACCCTGGGCCACGGCACCACCGTGCTGCACTACAGCCGCGAGCAGTTCCTGCTGCTGCAGATGGTGGGCATCCTGTTCTTCGCGGCAGGCATTCCGCTGTCGGCCATGTACGGCGACCGTTGGGGCACGCGGCGCACGATGATCGTGGCCAGCGGCCTGATCCTCGGCTTCGGCGTGCTGTTCGCCCCGCTGTTCCAGGCCGGCAGCCCGTGGATGGTGGTGGGGTTCCTGGCCCTGGGCCTGTTCCTGATGGGCCTGACCTACGGCCCCTGCGGTACGTTCCTGGCCGAAATCTACCCGGTGCAGGTGCGCTACACCGGCGCCTCGCTGTCGTTCAACCTGGCCGGCATCCTCGGCGCGGCCCCGGCGCCGTACGTGGCCACCTGGCTGGCCGGGCGTTTCGGCCTGGTCGCGGTGGGCTACTACCTGTGCCTGACTGCAGTGATCACGATTCTGGCGCTGCTGGCCATGGGCCGACCGGCGCGGCTCAGCGGAAAATCCGCTTGAGCGTGCGCCCCAGCCAGCCGCCCTGCTGGTGGTCGCGGGCGAACTGGTTCAGGTGCTGCTTGACCGACTCGGCGTAGGCCTTGTCATCGCCCCGGATGTGATTGAACAGCCAGCGCGACAGCATGGTGCGCAGCTCGTCGGTGACGTCTTCGCCGGCCTGGAAGCGCAGCCGGTACTCGGCCACGCGCTTGCCGAAGATCTCGTGCACGCGCTTGTGCGCGGCGCAGAACGGGTAGCCGGCTTCCTCCATCAGCTCTTCCTCGAACGCGAAGTGCGACATGGTGTAATCCACCAGTTCGTCGATCACTTCGGCCACGGCCACTTTATGCAGACTGGTCTGCGCCACGTGCAGGTGGTTGAGCATCTCCACGATCCGCATGTGCTGGTGGTCGATGACGTCGATGCCGATGTTCAGGTCGTCCTGCCAGACCAGAAGTGCCATGGTGCGTTCCCTTTGCTGTTCGCTGGGCACGACTCTAGGCAGGGCAGGGCGCGCCCGCGTTGATCTGGATCAAGGCGCCAGCGCGGGTTCCCGGGCGGCGGTGGCCACGCGCGTGCTGCATACCCGGTTGCGGCCGGCGGCCTTGGCCAGGTACAGCTGGCGGTCGGCTTCGGAAATCAGCCGGTGCAGCGAATCGTGCTGTGGGCGCAGGCAGCACAGCCCGATGCTGACTGTCATGCGCAGGGTAGTGTGGCCAAGATCCACTTCCAGTGCGGCAATGCGCTGGCGCAGGATCTCGAAGTAGCCGATCGCCTCGTCTTCTTCCAGCCCCGGCACCAGCAGGCAGAATTCCTCGCCGCCGAAGCGCGCGACCAGGTCCTGGTCGCGCGCGTGGTCGGCCACCGCGGCGGCCACTGCGCGCAGCGCGTCATCGCCGGCTTCATGGCCATGGGTGTCGTTGATGTGCTTGAAGTGGTCGATGTCGATCATCGCCACCGCCACCTGCTCGCGCTCCAGCTGCAGCTTCGGCAGCTGGCGCTGGCTGTGTTCCAGGAAGCAGCGGCGGTTGGGCAGGCCGGTGAGGAAATCGCGGGTGGCCAGGTCCTGCAGCGTGCCGATCAGCTCCAGCTGGTCGACGTTCTGCGAGACGCGACAGAAAAACTCTTCGCGCGAAAATGGTTTTCGCAGGAAGTCGTTGGCGCCGTTCTTGAGGAAGCGCGGAATCAGCGACGGGTCGGTGTTGCCGGAAATGCCGATCACCGCCACCTTGTCGCGCGAACGCAATGTACGCAGCCGGCGGGTGAACTCCACCCCTTCCATGCCGGGCATTTCCTGGTCGACCACCGCCAGCCGGATCGCCGGGTGCGCTTCGATCGCCTTCAGGCCCTCGGCACCATCGGCCGCCTCGTAGACGTCGTGTCCGTACATGCGCAGCAGCGAGGCGGCGTACATGCGTGCGGACATCGAATCGTCCACCACCAGCGCGGCGATGTGCCGGTTGCGCTCCAGGCGCTGCACCAGCCACACCAGGTAATCGATGCTGCCGGGGGTGTTCTTGAGCACGTAATCGATGATCTGCTGCTGCAGCACGCGCTTGCGCAGGTCTTCGTCGTACACCCCGCTGACCACCACCGTGCGCAGCCCGCGCGACAGGAAGTATTCCACCACCTTGTCGCGGTCGCCGTCGGCCAGCACCAGGCCGGTCAGCACCAGGAACCAGCCCTGTTCCTCGTCCAGCAGGCGCCCGGCCTCGGCCAGCGAAGTGGCCACCCATACCGGCAGCTCCAGCCGCTGTTCGATCGCTTCCTTGAGCATCGAGGTGAACGTGCGCGAGTTTTCCACCAGCAGGATCCGCTGGGGAAGGTCATCACCGGGGTCGCTGTGGACAGCGCCCTGAAGCAGTGCCGGCATCTTGCGTACGCTCGAAATCCGAGAGGGTCGGAAGGTGTATCGGCGTCGTCACGCCGGACTTTAGGCCCAACCTCCGGATCTGTGACCGTCATCTCCGGATCCGCGAGCGTAATGTCCGGATCTGAGATCGTGGTGCCACGTGCTGGGGTCGAATCCCGCAGACGTTGTGCTGCACCTTACCGACGGCAGGCGGCTCATTGGAAAGTTCCGCCGAACCCACCGCCGGCCCCCAAGACGCCCTGAGTAGCGCCCTGCGCATCACTGCGCAGCGTTCAACCCAGGACATCCCGCAACTTGTACCAGGACATTGCCGCCACCAGCAGTGGCGTGCGCAGCAGCTTCCCACCCGGGAAGCGTCCATGCGGGATACGCTCGAACACATCCAGCCGTTCGTTCTGCCCGGCAATCGCTTCGGCAATCACCGCACCAGCCAATCCCGTCGCCGCGACGCCATGGCCGGAGAAGCCCTGCGCGAAGTACACATTGGGCGTGAGCCTCCCCCAGTGCGGGGCGCGGTTGCGGGTGATGTCCACGTAGCCGCCCCACACCTGTTCCATACCCACGTCAGCGAGCTGAGGGAACACCTGGTGCATGCGCCGGGTCATCACCCGGCGCAGGTTCGGCGGTGGCAGCGCCGAATAGCTGGCGCGGCCGCCGAACAGCAGCCGGTGGTCGGCGCTGAGCTTGAAATAGTCCAGCGCCCAGCTCACGTCGGCGACCGCCATGTCGTTGCGGATCAGCGCCCGGGCCCGTTCCTCGCCCAAGGGCGCGCTGGCGCCGATATAGGTGCCCACCGGCATGATCCGGCTCTCCAGCTCCGGCGCGATGCCTTGAAGCCAGGCGTTGCCGGCGATGATCACCTGGTTGGCGGTGACCGAGCCGCTGGCAGTGCGCAGCTGGGGGCGGTTGCCGCGAACCAGTTCGACCACCGGACTGGCTTCATGAATGATCACGCCCAGGCTTTCGGCTGCACGGGCAAGCCCCTGCGCAAAGGCCAGTGGTTGCAGATGGCCGCTGGCAGCATCGAACATCGCGCCGCGATAGCGCGGGCTGTCGAGCTGGCCGCGCAGCTGCTGCCGGTCCCACCACTGCAGCGGGTAGTCGTAGCGCTCTACCAGGGCATCCATCCCGGCGCGCAGCGAATGCTCCTGGCGCGGGCTGATCGGTACGCTGGCGTGGCCATCGCGCCAGTCGCAGTCGATGGCGTAGTGCTGCAGGCGGTGGCGGAGCAGGGCCATGCCCTCGCGCGAGAAGTCGAACAGCTGCCGCGCATCGGCATTGCCGACCAGCCGTTCAAGCGTACCCACTTCGCAGCCGTACCCGACAATCGCCTGGCCGCCGTTGCGCCCCGAGGCGCCCCAGCCGACTCGATGTGCTTCCAGCACGGTCACCCGGTAGCCGCGCTCGGCCAACGAGAGTGCGGCCGACAGGCCGGTGTAGCCGGCGCCCAGCACGCACACGTCGGTGGCATGAGCGCCACGCAGCGCCATGCGCAACGGCACGTCGGGCAGGCTGTGGGCATACCAGCTGGGTGCATGCGCCTGGCCGGCCAGGCTCATCGGGGGCTCGCTCATGGGCACAGCATGCCAGCAACCCGTGTCAAGGACAGCTGCGCCCGTTGTGACGGCGGCCGGTTGCGGCAATGCGGCGGGCAGGGGTACCGTGCGGGGGGATGTACTCACGGTATTTTCCAAGCCTTCGGCGAAGCTTGTCGTCGTTCTCCAGCACAGCAGACCGCCCATGACCACCCGAACGCGTTCGCGCAAAGCCCCCTCTCCGCCGCGCAAGGCCGCCGCGCCGTCGCGCAAGGTGCCGCGCAAGGCCACCGCCAAGCCGGTGCCGGAGGAGAGCGTGCTGCTGCGCTGGCTCAGGGAACGCCACATCACCGAGGTCGAGTGTCTGGTGCCGGACATCACCGGCAACGCCCGCGGCAAGATCATCCCGGCCGACAAGTTCTCGCACGATTACGGTACCCGGTTGCCGGAAGGCATATTCGCCACCACCGTCACCGGCGAGTTCCCCGACGATTACTACGAGCTGACCTCGCCGTCGGATTCGGACATGATCCTGCGCCCGGACCCGGACACCGTGCGCATGGTGCCGTGGGCCACCGATCCCACCGCGCAGGTCATCCACGACTGTTACACCAAGCACGGCGAGCCGCATGAGCTGGCCCCGCGCAACGTGCTGCGCCGGGTGCTTGATGCCTATGCCGAACTGGGCTTGCGCCCGGTGGTGGCGCCGGAACTGGAATTCTTCCTGGTGCAGAAGAACACCGACCCGGATTTCCCGCTGCTGCCGCCGGCCGGCCGCTCGGGCCGCCCGGAAACGGCGCGGCAGTCGTACTCGATCGATGCGGTCAACGAGTTCGATCCGATCCTGGACCTGATGTACGACTACTGCGATGCGATGAAGCTGGACGTGGACACGCTGATCCATGAATCCGGTGCGGCGCAGCTGGAAGTCAACTTCACCCACGCCAATGCGATGGACCTGGCCGACCAGGTATTCCTGTTCAAGCGCACCATGCGCGAATCGGCCATGCGCCACGGGGTGTACGCCACCTTCCTGGCCAAGCCGATGGAAACCGAGCCGGGCAGTGCCATGCACATCCACCAGAGCCTGGTGCGGATCAGCGACGGCCACAACGTGTTCAGCGGCGACGCCGGTGGCGAGGAGTTCAGCCCGCTGTTTGGCCACTACCTGGCCGGGTTGCAGAAATACGTGCCGGCGGCGATGGCGTTCTTCGCGCCGAACGTGAATTCCTACCGGCGGCTGGTGTTCGGCGAAGTCTCGCCGAGCAACGTGCACTGGGGCTTCGACAACCGTACCTGCGGGTTGCGGGTGCCGCTCGATATCCCGGAGAACATGCGGGTGGAAAGCCGGTTCGCCGGTTCGGACGCCAACCCCTACCTGGCCATGGCCGCCACCCTGGCGGCCGGGCTGCTGGGCATCCGTGAGCAGGGCTCGCCGACCGCACCGATCAGTGGCAGCGCCAAGGAGCTGGGCTACGACCTGCCGCGCTCGCTGGGTGAGGCGCTGGATGGCCTGGAGGGCTGCCCCGAGCTGCGCGAGATGCTGGGCGAGCGTTTCTGCCGGGCCTATGTGTCGGTCAAGCGCAAGGAATACGAGACCTTCTTCCGGGTGATCAGCTCCTGGGAGCGTGAATTCCTGCTGCTGAACGTGTGAGCGGCCCAGCCGCCCGATCAGGCATGGCCAGGCGGGCCGTGTGCTGGGAAAATAACCGGTTGCCCGTTAGGCTGGCACCGTCCTGCCGGTCCGGCCGGTTCCCCCCACCTCGCACCTGACCCGCGGAGAGCCCAATGAAGCTGCGAATCCTCACCCTCGGCATTGCCGTTTCCATGCTCAGCGCCTGTGGCGGCGACAAGCAGGAAGACAGCAAGGTGCTGAACGTCTACAACTACAGCGATTACATCGCCGAAGACACCATCCCGGACTTCGAGAAGGCCACCGGTACCAAGGTGACCTACGACGTGTTCGACAGCGACGAGATGGTCGAGACCAAGCTGCTGGCCGGTGGCAGCGGCTACGACGTGGTGGTGCCGACGCTGAACTTCTTCGGCCGCCAGATCCAGGCCGGCGTGTTCCTGCCGCTGGACAAGAGCAGAATCCCGAACCTGGCCAATCTCGATCCGGAGATGATGAAGCGCATCGCGCAGCAGGATCCGGACAACAAGTACGGCGTGCCGTACATGATCGGTACCACCGGCATCGGCTACAACGTGGAAATGCTCAAGGAGCGTTTCGGTGGCAGCACCGAGATCGCCAACAGCTGGGACCTGATCTTCAAGCCGGAAAACATCGCCAGGATGAAGGATTGCGGGATCACGATCCTCGATACCCCGGCCGACATGATTCCGATCGCGCTGCACTACCTGGGCGAAGATCCGCACAGCCATGATCCGGCGGTGATCCAGAAGGCGGCCGACCTGCTCAAGAGCATCCGCCCGTACGTGCAGAACTTCCACTCCTCGCAGTACGTGGGTTCGCTGGCCAACGGCGGCACCTGCCTGGTGGTGGGCTGGTCGGGCGACATCATCCAGGCCCGCGACCGCGCCGCAGAAGCGGCCAACGGCGTGACCGTGGCCTATTCGATCCCGAAGGAAGGCGCGCCGCAGTGGTTCGACATGCTGGCCATTCCCAAGGATGCCAAGCACCCGGAAGCGGCCTATGCCTTCATCAACTACCTGCTGGACCCGAAGGTCGCCGCAGCCAACACCAACTTCATCCACTACGCCAACCCGGTGAGCGCAGCCACCCCGCTGGTGGACGAAGCGATCCGCAACGACCCGACCATCTACCCGCCGGCCGATGTGGCCGCGAAGATGTTCACCTATTCGATCAACCCGCCGGAGGTGGACAAGCTGTATACCCGCCTGTGGACGGAGGTGAAGACGGGTCGTTGATGCGGCTGGTCTGAAGCAGAAAAGAGAGGCCGCCGGTGAAGATCGGCGGCCTTTTTCATGCAACGGCGTTGTGCGAGGGCGCAGCAGCAAGGTGGCGCAGAATGGAAGGCATCAACTCGGCTGCATCCCTCCCACCATTGCACAGGAAGTTGGAGCTCGGCCGCTGCAGGTTGTACATGCCGATGAAGAACAGTCCCGGCTGCGGGGAGACGCCGTAATCGCCCAGCGGGTAACCGTTCGGGTCCAGCGCGCCCGGCACTTCGAGCCATGGCCACTGTGCGTCGAAACCGGTGGCCGCCACGATCGTGCCGATGCCCGCGGCGTCCAACCGGATGCAGCGCGGCGAGGCGTCCGGCTCCCAGTCCAGGTAGACCTCTTCGGGCAGGTATCGGGCATCGTCGGTGGGTAGTTCGGCTGCTGATGCGTAGTGTGCGTCGGCCATATCGTTCAAGTGCCTGTACTCGGCGCGCGTGCCGGCCACGGCTCCGCGGATCTGCGGCCGCACATCGAGGAAGCGGGCGATATGGCCTTCCAGATGTTCCAGCTTGCCCAGCAGCACGATGCCGTCGCGGTGCATCGACAGCAGGCTGATCGAGCTGCCCATGCCCAGCGCGCCGGTTCCGGATACCAGGGGGAATTCTGCCGTTCTCGCCTTCTGCAGCGCGCCCGGCAGGCCAGCGGCCACATCCGGGCGCTCGCGCACGTGCCGGTGCAGCAGCCCCTGCATGTCCCACCAGTGCATGGAATCCCGGCCGCGTACCCGGCGGATGTGCGAGAAGCGATCGGCCATCGACCAGAACACCTCGCGCCCGGCGCTGCGCAGGTCCTGCGCGATCTGCGCGCCGGACTGGCCACCACCGATCACAAGGACGGCGCCCGGGCCAAGCTGCTGCGGCCGCCGGTAGTCGCCGGAATGGACGACCTCAAGCCCGGCGGCGGGTGAAAAGAACGCCCGTGGCCAGCGCGGGCGTCGGTACTCTCCGCTGGCCACGACCACGCAGCGTGCCTGGAGTGTGCCGTCACTGGTTTTGACGCGGTAGCCGTCGCCTGCAGCGAACACCTGTTGCACGGTGCATCCCTCCACGACGGGCAGCTGCCGCCGTCGCGCGTAACTGGTCAGCATGTCGATGACGTCCGGCGCGGTGGCAAAGCCTGTCGGGTCCGGGCCGTCGTACTGGTAGCCGGGCAGGGCGGTCAGGAAGTTGGGCGTGTTCAGGCGGAAGGAGTCCCACCGCCGCGTCCAGCTGGAACCGATGGTCTCCGCTTCCAGCACGCGATGACGCACGCCAGCGTCGGCGAGCATCGCGCTGAGCGACAGGCCGGAATGCCCCGCACCAATGACCACTACGTCGAGGGGGAGTGCGTCAGGGGGCATCCTTCCAGTGGGCGGGTTCAAAGCATCATGGGCTTGCATGCGTAGCTCCTTGTGGTGGTGCGCGTTCGCCGTCCATGGAGATATCGCCTTCGCGCTGCTGCAAGGTCAACGCGACGTCGTGCGGAGTGTGATGTGTCGCTGGCCTGCCAAACGCGCGTGGTGGAAGGTGTGCACACGATCAAAGAACCGCACAACGGCTCGTTTCATGGGGCCGCGAACGTCAAACGCCGAGGCGTTTTCAGCCGCCGCCTGAGCAGGGGCGGGCGAGCCATGTCAAGGGGCATGTCAGCACCGGCGCGTCTGATCCGGGTGGGGGGGCGCGGGCGGGGCATTCACGTCGTCTCGGCGGTACGCTCATTACGGTTCTCCCTGAGCCCCTTGGCTGGCCGGGTCCAACCGCCACGATCCGGTATCGCTGCTGTCGCCAACGGTCGCTAAAATGGGCCGCCCCCCCGTCCTGACGCCGCTCCTGGAGCCGCTGCCCATGCCATTTGAAGCCAAGCCGGAAGGCGAGGTCGTCCCGGTCCTGGAGCCGGGCTATCTGTCCATCCGCGCGCTGCGCAAGGAGTTCGACGGGTTTGTCGCGCTCGACGACGTCAGCCTGGACGTGCGCAAGGGCGAGATCTTCGCCCTGCTGGGCGGCTCGGGCAGCGGCAAATCGACGCTGCTGCGCTGCCTGGGCGGCTTCGAGACCCCCACCGCCGGCAGCATCGACCTGGACGGCCAGCGCATCAATGCGTTGCCCCCGTACCAGCGGCCGATCAACATGATGTTCCAGTCCTATGCGCTGTTCCCGCACATGACCGTGGAGCAGAACATCGCCTTTGGCCTGAAGCAGGACGGCCTGGCCCGCGATGCCATCCGCCGCCGGGTCGGCGAGATGCTGGAGCTGGTGCAGCTGGAGAAGCTGGCCAGGCGCAGGCCGCACCAGCTGTCTGGTGGCCAGCAGCAGCGCGTGGCGCTGGCGCGGTCGTTGGCCAAGGGCCCCAAGCTGCTGCTGCTGGATGAGCCGATGGGCGCGCTGGACAAGAAACTGCGCTCGCAGATGCAGCTGGAACTGGTCAACATCATCGAAACCTCCGGCGTGACCTGCGTGATGGTCACCCACGACCAGGAAGAGGCGATGACCATGGCCACCCGTATCGCGGTCATGGATGCCGGCTGGATCCAGCAGGTCGGCAAGCCCGACGAGATCTACGAACAGCCTGCCAACCGCTTCGTGGCCGGCTTCATTGGCTCGGTCAACCTGTTTGAAGGGGTGATCGACGAGGACCTGCCCGAGTACGTCACCGTGCGTACACCGCTGTTCCCGGCGCCCATCTACGTCGCCCACGGCATCACCGGCTATGAAGGGCAGCCGGTGGCGTTCGCGCTGCGCCCGGAGAAGGTGATGATCGGCAAGGACGAGCCGGCCGGGGACACCAACAAGGCACAGGGCGTGATCGAAGAAATCGCCTACTTCGGCAGCCATTCGGTGTACCACGTGCGCCTGCCCAGCGGGGCCAAGGTGCTGTCCAACTTCGCCAACTCGCAGCGCTGGGCCAGCGATGGCCTGACCTGGGGCGACAGCGTCTGGGTGCACTGGCGCGACAACGACGGCGTGGTGCTCACCGCATGAACGCCACCGGCTGGAAGCGCTGGCTCCCGGGCACGCGCAGCGGCGTGATCGCCGCGCCGTACCTGTGGCTGCTGCTGTTCTTCGCGGTGCCGTTCGTGATCATCCTGATGATCTCGTTCGCGCGCACCCAGGTCGGCTCGCCGCCGTATACGTGGCTGCTGGAATACGTGGACGGTGCGTTCTCGCTCAAGCTCAACCTGGGCAACTACGCGGCCATGGTCAAGGACAGCCAGTACGTGCTGGCCTACCTGAGCTCGATCAGGATCGCGGTGATCGCCACGCTGTTCACGCTGCTGATCGGCTACCCGATGGCCTACGTGATCTCGCGGATGAGTCCGGCCGCACGCAACGTGGCGATGATGCTGGTGGTGCTGCCGTCGTGGACCTCGTTCCTGATCCGGGTGTATGCCTGGATCGGCATCCTGGACCGCAACGGCCTGCTCAACCAGCTGCTGCTGAAGATCGGGCTGATCGATGCGCCGCTGCAGATCCTGTATACCCCGACCGCCGCTTACATCGGCATCGTGTACTGCTACCTGCCGTTCATGGTGCTGCCGCTTTACGCCAACCTGGTCAAGCTGGACAACCGGCTGCTGGAGGCCGCCTACGACCTGGGTGCAAAACCCTGGCAGGCATTCCTGAAGATCACGCTGCCGCTGTCGCGCACCGGCATCATCGCCGGCTGCATGCTGGTGATGATTCCGGCGGTGGGCGAGTTCGTCATTCCGGAAATGCTGGGCGGCCCGGACACGCTGATGATCGGCCGGGTGCTGTGGGGCGAGTTCTTCAACAACCGCGACTGGCCAACCGCCTCGGCGGTGGCGATCGTGATGCTGGCCCTGCTGCTGGTGCCGATCCTGCTGTTCAACCGGGTGCAGCAGCGTGCGCTGGAAGGGAGGCTGACATGAGCATGGTGCGCCGCAGCCGCTGGCTGGGCTGGTCGGTCCTGGGGCTGGGCTTTGCCTTCCTGTACCTGCCGATCCTGCTGCTGATGATCTATTCGTTCAACGCGTCCAAGCTGGCCACGGTGTGGTCGGGCTTCTCCACGCGCTGGTACGGCGAGCTGTTCAACAACCGGCAGATCCTGGATGCGCTGTGGATCAGCCTGAAGGTGGCGTTCTGGACCGCCAGCGCGGCGACCGTGCTGGGCACCATGGCGGCCATGGTGATGACCCGTTTCAAGCGCTTCCCGGGCAAGACCGTGTTCGGGGCGCTGATCACCGCGCCGCTGGTGATGCCGGAAGTGATCCTGGGCTTTTCGCTGATGACGCTGCTGGTGGCGATGGGCGGCATTCCAGGCTTCCCCAGTCGTGGCGTGGGCAGCATCTGGATCGCGCATGTGACGTTCACCCTGTCGTTCGTGACGGTGGTGGTGTCTTCGCGCCTGCAGGAACTGGACCGCTCGCTGGAGGAAGCGGCGATGGACCTGGGGGCGAGCCGGTTGAAGGTGTTTTTCCAGATCACGCTGCCGATCATCGCCCCGGCGCTGGTGGCGGGCTGGCTGTTGGCCTTCACCCTGTCGCTGGATGACGTGGTGATCGCCAGCTTCGTGGCCGGACCGAATTCGACCACGCTGCCGATGAAGGTATTCGCCTCGGTGCGGATGGGCATCAAGCCGGAGATCAACGCGCTGGCCACGCTGATGGTGCTGGCCGTGTCGGTGGCGGCGGTGGTGGGCTGGTTCATCACCTCGCGCAGCGAGAAGCGCCGGCAGCGGGATATGCAGATGGCGCTTCAGGAGAAGGGGTGACCTACAACCACCGCACCCGCTTGAACAGGCGGTACAGGCCCACGCAGATGGCGCCTACCCCGATGATCATGGCAGGGTAGGCCCACGGCGTGTCCAGTTCGGGCATGTGGCTGAAGTTCATGCCGTACCAGCTGGTGATCAGGGTCGGGGCGGCCAACAGCGCCGCCCAGGCACCCAGGCGTTTGACCGTCTCGCCCTGTGCCAGGGTGACCAGCGACAGATTCACGCTCAGGGCGGTGCCGAGCATCTCGCGCAGGGTGTCGATCACATCGCTGATGCGCACCGCATGGTCGTGCACATCGCGCAGGTACAGCTTCACTTCTTCGGGCACCAGGTCGCCCTGGTAGCGCTTGATCTGCGACAGCATGTCCTGCAGCGGCGCCACCGCCATGCGCATCTTGTTGAGCTCGCGCTTGAGCTCGTACAGGCGCACCACGGTCTGGCGCTTGTAGCTGTCGGAGAAGATGTCCTTTTCCAGCAGCTCCAGCGTGTCGCGGTAGCGCTGGGTGATGGGCAGGTAGTTGTCCACCACGAAATCCAGCACGGCGTACAGGCAGTACGACGGGCCCATCCGGCGCAGCAGTTCGGGTTCGCGCTCCACCCGCGCGCGCGGCGCGGCGTACGACAACGATGCGCCATGGCGCACGGTGACCAGGAAGCGTGCGCCGAGGAATGCGTGCGTTTCGCCGTATTCGATGCGTTCCTCCACCATCTGTGCGGTGGTCACCACCACGAACAGGGAGTTGCCGTAGGCCTCCACTTTCGGGCGCTGGTGGGCGTTGCGCGCATCTTCGACCGCCAGCGAGTGCAGGCAGAATTCCTCCTGCAGCTTGAGCAGCACGTTGTCGGCCGGCTCATACAGGCCGACCCAGATGAAGCCGTTGCCGCTTTCGATCACGTCGCTGATCGCGTCCAGGCGGATGTCGTGGCGCGTGCCCTGGTCATCGTAGTGAACGCAGTTGATGACGCAGGGCGGATTCGGCGTGGCGTTGATGGCAGTGCTTTCCATGGGCGGTATCGTGCGTCAGCGGGCCGTGACAGGCAGGTCACGACGGCCCAGCACCCAGGCCAGCGCCACGTGCAGCGGCAGCAGCAGCACGATCCACTGCAGGTTCACCTGCGCCTGCAGGGTCAGCCAGTGCAGCACCAGGCCCAGCAGCGAGAGTACGGCCACCGTCCACAGGGTCCAGCGGAACCACGCCCTGGGCACGCGCCCGCGCAGCAGGGTCACCGCGCCGGGGAGCAGCAGCAGGCACAGCGGCGAGAGCTGCAGCAGGTTGCGGTTGGCCCAGGCGGCGTGGTGCACACTGAAGCCCCACAGGTAGACCAGCAGGATCCCGGCGATACCGCAGAACAGCCACAGCGGCAGCGCCAGCGCGGCCAGCAGGCGACGGCGGCGCTGCAGGGCCAGCACGCCGCCAGCCAGCACCAGCCCGCACAGCAGCCAGGGCCACCAGCGGCGCGCGAATTCAGCCGGCTCCGGCGCGATCCGGTGCGGCAGCAGTTCCTGTTCGGCCTGCACCAGCGGGCGGCCATCGCTGTTGCGCACTTCGCGCAGGGCGTCGGCCAGGCGCATCGGCACGAAGGCTTCCTGCCAGCGCGACAGCGGCTGGTCGGCGAACGGGCCCAGCCCGATATCGAAGCCCAGCCACATCCACGGTGCCGGGGAGGCCAGACGTACCGATTCGCTGCGGTAGGTGTTGCCGCGCGAGCGCCCGGACAGCTGCGAATGCAGCCCGCCGCCCAACGCGCCATCGATCGCGTCGCGGACCATGGTGGCGCAGTTGGCGGTGTAGTAGTCGTAGCGGTAGCGCGCGTTTTCCGGCTTGGCGCGCTCGGCCAGCGAGGCGGCCAGGGTACGGGCCTGGTCGGGGCTGAGATCCAGCCACTGCAGGTTGGCCCCACGCCCGCTGTCGCGGTAATAGGACAGGTCCTGGTCCAGCGGCAGCGCCACCAGGTAATACATCATTTCGCCGCGCAGGAAGCGGCCGACGAAGTCCGGCTCGCTCGGGTCGAAGTAGCCGAAGTTGTATGAGGTGGCCTGTCCCGTGACCGGGTCGAGCACCACGATGGCGTCATGCCCGAAGCGCTCGAAAAAGATGCTGCCGGGCTGCATGGTCACGATCCCGATGCGCGGCGGCGCATCGGAAGCCGGGGCGTCGGCAGTGGCCGTCGCCGGGGCGGGCGCGGTCTGGGCCCGTGCCGCCAGGGGCAGGCTGGCCAGGCTGGCCAGCATCAGAAGGAACAACAGGCGGCACAACGGCCACCGCGTCAGCAGGGGCCGCATGGCGTGGGTCAATCCTCGGTGATGGCGTCGGGCGGCAGCACGGTCACGTGGAACGCCTGCACGCGGCGGGCATCGGCGCGCGCCACCCGGAACACGAAGCGGTCCAGGGTCAGCTCGTCGCCGGTTTCGGGCAGGTGGCCGATCGCCTCGGTGACCAGGCCGCCGATGGTGTCGTAGTCGTCGTCGGGGAACGTGGCGCCGAAACGTTCGTTGAAATCCCCGATCGGGGTCAGCGCATCGACCACGTACTGGCCGTCGGCCTGGATCGCGATCTGCGCGGTGTGGTCTTCGGCCTCGTCGTGCTCGTCGTCGATCTCGCCGACGATCTGCTCCAGCACGTCCTCGATGGTGACCAGCCCGGCAACACCGCCGTACTCGTCCACCACGATCGCCATGTGGTTGCGCGAAAGCCGGAACTCCTTGAGCAGCACATTGAGCTTCTTGGCCTCGGGAATCAGCACGGCCGGGCGCAGCAGTTCGCGCACGTTGGCCGGCCCGTTGTCGGCGACCACGCCGCGCAGCAGGTCCTTGGCCAGCAGTACGCCCAGGATGTCGTCCTTGTTGTCGCCGTGCACGGGGAAGCGCGAATGGCCCGATTCGACCACCTGCTTCATCAGTTCAAGGAAGGGGGCTTCCACCGGCAGCGAGACCATCTGCGAACGCGAGATCATCACATCGCCTACGGTGAGCTCGGCCACCGAGATCGCGCCCTCCATCATGCGCAGCGTGTCGGCGGCAATCAGGCCGTCGTCGTGCGCGGAGTGCAGTACTGCCACCAGCTCGTCGCGGGTGTGGGGTTCGCCGGAGAAGGCAGAGGTCAGGCGTTCAAGCCAGCTGCGCTTCTTCTCGTTTTGCTCCGTGATGGAGCCACTACTGTCGTCTTCAGACATCTCTGCAAAAAAGGCACCCGGCGAGCCGGGCGTTGGTGCCAGTCTAGCAGGATGCGGGCCGCTGTCAGCGACCGTCCGGCGGGGTGTTCACGGACGGGGGCAGAGCACTGGCCGGGGCCGGCGGGGTGTCGGTCGGCGCCTCGCCTTCGGCCGGCAGGTCCAGGCTGTAGGTGCAGCCGGCCAGGGTCTTGCCCGGGTGGGTCTTGACCGTGGACAGGCTCAGGATGATCGATTCGATCATGGGTTCGCCGGTGCGGGGGTCGGTCACGTCCCGGCTCACCACTTCACGACCGGCCATGAACTTGTCGGGGTTGTCGACCCCGTCTTCCAGCGCCAGTGCCTTGGCCATCGGGCGGGGGTCGGCCACGTCCAGGATGGCCATGATGCTGGCCCCGGACACCGCCACGTACTCGGTGCGCTGGCCGAACACCGTCAGCGGCGTGGCCAGGCGGTATTCGCTCATGAACGGGTTGTTCTGCGGCAGCGGCTGCATGCCGTTGGCCACCGCCTTGAGCGGATCGGCCACGACCGGGGCGACGGCGTCATAGTCGGCCACGCGCTGGCGGCACTCGATCAGCGCGGCCAGGTCCAGCGGCGCGGCGGCGGGCGTCGCCGGTGCGGCGGCCAGCACCGGGGTGGACAGCAGGATCAGCAGGCTCAGGCAGGCGGGGCGCAGAAAGGTCATGCAGGAAACGTCCGTCAGGAGGTGGCGGCTCAGCGCTCGCCGGCGTAGGGGTCGGCGATGCCGAGGTCGGCCAGGATGTCGCGCTCCAGCTGTTCCATGGCCTCGGCTTCCTTGTCGTCCTCATGGTCCCAGCCCAGCAGGTGCAGCACGCCGTGCACGGTCAGGTGCGCATAGTGGGCATTGAGTGCCTTGGCCTGTTCCTCGGCCTCGGCGGCCACCACTGGCGCGCAGATCACCAGGTCGCCCAGCAGGGGGAACTTGACCCCCTTGGGCAGGCCTTCCGGCAGCTCGGCGGGGAAGCTGAGCACGTTGGTGGCATAGTCCTTGCCCCGGTAATGCCGGTTCAGCGACTGGCCCTCCTTGGCATCGACCACGCGGATGGCCAGGTCGGCCTCGCGGATGCGGCCGTTGAGCGCAGCGGCCACCCATTTGCGGAAACTCACCGCCGACGGCAACCCGGCACGGGGCAGGGCGTAGCTGACGGCGACATCGAGTCGAATGGGGCCTTTGGTCATGGCGGTTCCGGCAATTCTGGTCAATCAGGAAACGACAGTATCGCGCGTGTGGCGCCGCACCGCGATGGCGGCGCTCATTCGGCGCCCGGCTTGACCTGCTGCAGGTCGCGGCGGTCGTAGGCGCTGACGATACGCGCCACCAGTGGATGGCGCACCACGTCGCGGGCCTCGAAGAAGGTGAAGCTCACCCCGTCCACGTCACGCAGCACCTCGATGGCATCGCGCAGGCCGGATTTCACGTGCTTGGGCAGGTCGGTCTGGGTGAGGTCACCGGTGACCACGGCGGTCGAGCCGAAGCCCAGGCGGGTCAGGAACATCTTCATCTGCTCGACGGTGGTGTTCTGCGCTTCGTCCAGGATCACGTAGGCATCGTTGAGCGTGCGCCCGCGCATGTAGGCCAGCGGCGCGATCTCGATGACGTTCTTCTCCAGCAGCTTGACCACCTTCTCCACGCCCAGCATTTCATACAGCGCGTCGTACAGCGGGCGCAGGTACGGGTCGACCTTCTGGCTCAGGTCGCCGGGCAGGAAGCCCAGCTTCTCGCCCGCTTCCACCGCCGGGCGCACCAGGATCAGGCGCTGCACGCGGGATTCGTTCAGCGCGTCCACCGCGCTGGCCACGGCCAGGAAGGTCTTGCCGGTGCCGGCCGGGCCGATGCCGAAATTGATGTCGTGGGTGGTGATCTGGTGCAGGTAACGGGCCTGGTTGGCACCGCGCCCGCGCACCGTGCCGCGCTTGACCTTGATGCTCACTTCCTGCGCTTCGTAGCTGCGCTCCACCAGGTGCTCCACGTTGGCCTGGTTCAGGCGCAGGTGGATGGCGTGGCTGTCGAACGGCGTATCGGCCGCCTCCAGGTACAGCGCTTCGATCAGCGCCTGTGCTTCCTCGGCCACGGCCTTCGGGCCGGTGACCCGGAAAATGTGGCCGCGGTTGGCGATCTCCACGCCCAGCTTCAGTTCGATCTGGCGCAGGTGCTCGTCGAAGGGGCCGGCCAGGTTGGCCAGGCGTTCGTTGTCTTCCGGGGCGAGAGTGAAATCGCGGTGTGCCAGTGCGGTCATTGCGTCCGGCGGCTGCGGTCGCAACGACCGTGCCGCAAACCAGGGAAAGGACGAACAGGGTAGCGCGGGCGTGGGGTCGTCGCCACAGCAGCGCGTTCTCCACAGCAGCTGTGCAGCAGCGGTGCAGCAACCTGTGGATAGTCGCTGGCGGCCCTACTGCCGCAAAGGTGACGCTGGTGTGGTCAAAAAAGCGACATGTACTTCAGGGTTTTCCACATGGCTTGTGGGCGGTTACGGGAGAAACATGTGGATAAGGGCCTGTACCCCAGGCGGCGCAATGGCTGCGCGCGGGTGATCATTTCATGACCAGTGCATCGCCGCTGGCGTGGCGTCTGACCGTTCCTTCACGGCCGCATGCGCAAGGTGACCCCTTCTTCCACCGTCGTGCCCGTGCCGGAGCCGCGTCGATGTCCACAGCCAGCTGCCTGTCCATGCGTGGGGTATTGCTGACCGGCGCGGGCCTGTTGCTGTGCGCCTGCCGGCCGGAGCCGCCTGCGGCGCTCGGCACGCTGGAGTGGGATCGCATCACCGTGCCGGCGCCTGCGGCGGAAACCATCGTTGGCATCCGGGTGCATGAGGGCCAGCAGGTGGCGGCCGGCGCCGCGCTGCTGCAGTTGGAGCCGATCCGCACCGCCGCCCAGCTGCAGGCGCTGGAAGCACAGGCCAGCCAGGCCGGGCAGGCGCTGCAGGAACTGCGCGAAGGTCCCCGCCGCGAGGATATTGACCAGGCGCGGGCCAACCTGGCCTCGGCACGGGCGCAGGCGCTCGACGCGTCCGCTTACTACCGGCGGCTGCAACCCCTCGGTCGGCAGCAACTGGTGGCCGCCGCCGATGTGGACCGGGCGCGGGCCGCCGCCGGCAGCGCGCAGGGCGCCGTGGGCGCCGCCGAGCAGGCGCTGCTGGCCTTGGAACACGGCACCCGCGTGGAGCAGGTGGCGCAGGGCGAGGCGGCGCTGCAGGCAGCGCAGGCACAGGCGGCGGCACAGGCGGTGACGCTGCGCAAACTCGACCTGGTGGCCCCGCGCGCCGGTCGCATCGACGCGCTGCCCTACAAGCTCGGCGACCAGGCGCCGATCGGCGCGCCGCTGGTGATACTGCTGGTCGGCGAGCGCCCCTACGCACGGGTGTACCTGCCCGAGCCGCTGCGCGTGAACGTGCGGGTGGGCCAGGCCGCCCAGATCCATCTGCAGGGACGGGATGGCGCCTTCGCCGGGCATGTGCGCAGCATCCGCAGCGATCCCGGCTTCACCCCGTACTACGCACTCAGCGGCGACGACGTCTCGCGGCTCAGCTGGCTGGCCGAAATCGAGCTGGACCGCGCCGACGGCAGCACCGCGCTGGCCGACCTGCCGGCCGGCGCGCCGGTCCGGGTCGAGTTCTGAACACCCCTGCGCCCGCTGCCACGGCGGAAGCGCCCACGGCGCTGGCCATCCGCGCGCGCGGGCTGACCAAGCGGTTCGGTGCGCTGGTGGCCGTCGATCATGTCGACCTGAGCGTGCCGCGCGCCAACGTGTACGGGTTCCTGGGGCCAAACGGCTCTGGCAAGTCCACCACCATCCGCATGCTGTGCGGCCTGCTCACCCCGAGCGAGGGTGAGATCGAAGTGCTGGGCCTGCGCATACCGGAGCAGGCCGAGGCGCTGCGCCGGCGCATCGGTTACATGACCCAGCGCTTCTCGCTGTTCGACGACCTGACCGTGCGCGAAAACCTGGAATTCCTGGCGGCGGTGCAGGACATCCCGCGAACGCAGGCACGCCAGCGGATCGACGCGCTGCTGGAGCAGTACCACTTCCAGGACCGCCAGAAGCAGCTGGCCGGCACCCTGAGCGGGGGCCAGAAGCAGCGCCTGGCACTGGCCGGTGCGGTGATCCACGCGCCGGAGCTGCTGTTCCTGGACGAGCCGACCAGCGCGGTGGATCCCGAATCGCGGCGCGACTTCTGGGAAAAGCTCTTTGACCTGGCCGATGCGGGTACCACGCTGCTGGTTTCCACGCATTACATGGACGAGGCCGAGCGCTGTCACCGGCTGGCGATTCTCGACCAGGGCGTACTGGTCGCCGATGGCAGTCCGGCCGAACTCACCGCCGCCCTGCAGGGCCGTACCCTGGAAGTACATGCCACGCAACCGCGACAGGCGCAGCGGGCGCTGGCGGGCGTGCCCGGGGTGCTCAGCGTGGCGCAGATCGGCAATACGCTGCGCGTGCTGCTTGACCAGGACAACGATGCCGAAGCGCGCCTGCAGCAGGCGCTGCGTGCAGCCGGGCAGGGCGCGGAGGTGGTGCGCAGCACGGCCAACCTGGAGGACGTGTTCGTGTCGGCCACGCGCGACCGCGAGGCGCCTGCTGCTGCCGGGGCCACGCCGTGAACCTGCGGCGGCTGTGGGCAATCGTGCTCAAGGAGCTGCGCCAGATGCGCCGCGACCGCATCACCCTGGCCATGATCGTCGGCATCCCGGTGATGCAGCTGGTGCTGTTCGGCTATGCGATCAACCTCAACCTGCGCCATCTGGAGACCGGTATCGCCGATCAGGCCGGTACCTCGGCCTCGCGCGCGCTGCTGGCCGACATGGTCGCCACCGGCGTGATCACCCCGACCCGGCACGTGGACACGCCCGAGCAGCTGATGACCGCGCTGCGGCGCGGGCAGGTCAGCATCGGGATAGTAGTACCGGCCGATTTCGAACGGCGCCGCTTCGACGGTCGCGAGGCGGTGCAGGTATTGGTGGATGGCAGCGACACCGTGGTGCAGAGCGCGGCGGTGCAGCTGGCCCAGGTGCCGCTCGATACCCGGCCGGTGCGCAATGACCGGCCGCTGCGCGCGGGCGCAACCAGCGCAGGTGGGCAGATCAGCGTGGTGGCCTTCTACAACCCGCAACGGCGTTCGGCGATCAACATCGTGCCGGGATTGATCGGGATCATCCTGACCATGACCATGGTGATGTTCACCGCCGTGGCGATCGTCCGCGAACGCGAGCGCGGCAACATGGAGCTGCTGATTGCCACGCCGCTGAGCCGCAGCGAGCTGATGGTCGGCAAGGTGCTGCCGTATGCGGTCATCGGCCTGATCCAGACCACGCTGGTGCTGGTGTTGGGGATGTGGCTGTTCGAGGTGCCGGTGCGTGGCAGCGTGCTGGATGTCTACCTGGCGGCGGTGCTGCTGATCACCGCCAACCTGGCGCTGGGCCTGTTGATTTCAACGCGGGCGCAGTCGCAGTTCCAGGCCATGCAGATGACCATGTTCGTGTTCCTGCCGTCGATCCTGCTGTCGGGTTTCATGTTCCCGTTCGCCGGCATGCCGCGCATCGTGCAGTGGCTGGCCGAGCTGCTGCCGCTGACCCATTTCCTGCGCCTGGTGCGCGGCATCATGCTGCGCGGCGCCCGCTGGTGGGAGCTGTGGCCGGAGGTACTGGCGCTGCTGGGCTTCATCGTGGTGATGATGGCCCTGGCGATCCTGCGGTTCCGCAAGCGCCTGGATTGATCCGGCGCCGCGCAGCCACGCAGGGCGTGGCTCTACCCCAGGTCAATCACGTGCCACGCCACGCCACGCGTCGCCGCCGCCGTAGAGCCACGCCCTGCGTGGCGGCGCGGTCCCTGGTCAGGCGACCACCAACCGCCCGCGCAACGAATTGCTGTACGCCTCGGTGATCTCCACATCGACCAGCTGTCCAACCAGACGCGCCTGCCCGGGGAAATTCACCGACCGCATGTTCTCGGTCTTGCCGGTCAGCTCGTTCGGGTCCCGTCGCGACGGGCCTTCCACCAGCACCGTCTGCACTGTGCCGACCATGGCGTGGGAGATGGCCGCGGCCTGCTCGTTGATCCGGGCCTGCAGGCGCGACAGGCGCGCGTGCTTTTCCGCATCGCTGATGGTGTCTTCCAGGTCGGCAGCGGGGGTGCCCGGTCGGCGCGAATAGATGAAGGAGAAACTGTGGTCGAAGCCCACGTCTTCGATCAGCTTCATGGTCTTCTCGAAATCCGCCTCGGTCTCGCCGGGGAAACCGACGATGAAGTCCGAGCTGATCGAAATGTCCGGGCGCACCGCGCGCAGCTTGCGGATCTTGGCCTTGAATTCCAGCGCGGTGTAGCCACGCTTCATCGCCGACAGCACGCGGTCGCTGCCGGCCTGCACCGGCAGGTGCAGGAAGTTGGCCAGCTGCGGTACATCACGATAGGCATCCACCAGCGAATCGCTGAACTCCAGCGGGTGCGAGGTGGTGAAGCGGATGCGGTCCACTCCGTCGATCTCGGCGATGGTGCGGATCAGCAGGCCCAGGTCGGCAAATTCGCCCTCCCCATACGGACCGCGGTAGGCATTGACGTTCTGGCCCAGCAGGTTGATCTCGCGCACGCCCTGCGCGGCCAGCTGCGCCACTTCCACCACCACGTCCTCGAACGGGCGGCTGACCTCGGTGCCGCGGGTGTAGGGCACCACGCAGAACGAGCAGTACTTGGAGCAGCCTTCCATGATCGACACGAACGCCGAGCCGCCCTCGGCCCGGGGTTCGGGCAGGCGGTCGAACTTCTCGATCTCCGGGAAGCTGATGTCCACCTGTGCCTTGCCCGATTCGCGCCGCTGTCGGATCAGCTCCGGCAGCCGATGCAGGGTCTGGGGGCCGAACACCAGGTCCACGTGCGGGGCGCGCTTGATGATCGCCTCGCCTTCCTGCGAGGCCACGCAGCCGCCCACGCCGATGATCACGCCACGGCCGTTGTTCTTCAGCGCCTTCCAGTAGCCGAGCTGGCTGAACACCTTCTCCTGCGCCTTCTCGCGGATCGAGCAGGTGTTCATCAGCAGCACGTCGGCCTCGGCCGGGTCGTCGGTGAGTTCCAGGCCTTCTTCGGCGGCAAGCACGTCGGCCATCTTGGTCGAGTCGTACTCGTTCATCTGGCAACCGTGGGTCTTGATGTACAGCTTGCCACGCACGGGGCCGGTCACCTGCGGCCGGGTTCCGGGCAGGGGCAGCAGGTCGGGGCGGGGAGAATCGATGGCAGGCACGGGGGTGCCGGCCGAGGTCGGCAGGGTCGAAGCTGGCGTCCCGGTCATGGCGCTTATTCCAGTCGGGTGGGCGGGCAGGCAGCCGGGTGGGGCTGCCGGGTAGCCGCGTATTGTACCCGGGCCGGAAGGCAGCCACGCAGGGCGTGGCTCTACGCCCAGTGGGCATTGCGCTCGGGTAGAGCCACGCCCTGCGTGGCCTCCGGTCACGCCGATCCGTGACCAGGCGCAGGGTCCAGCGTGATGGAGGCGTCAAAGGCTTGGCAACGGGACGCGAAACGGAGACACTCCGCCCCATGAAGGGGATCTTGGGGATCGCTGCGCTGGCCTTGGCTGCGCTGACCGCTGTGCCGGCCAGTGCGGGCACGCTGTACAAGTGTGTGGGCGCCGACGGTGTTCCCGGCTATGTCAGCAAGCGCGTCGCCGGCGCCAGCTGCAGCGTGGTCAGCAACTACCGGCCTGACCGCAGCGCTCCACGTCGCTATGTTCCACCGCGGGCCCCGGCTCCTGCGCCAGCCCCTGCCTCCGTGGCGTCGGTTGCCCCGGCGCCACGCCAGGCCTCCAGTGATGGCGCCGCTTCCGGTACCGCGCTGGCACCGGCACCGGCCCAGGCCGCCACCGTCCTCACCGCTGCGCCTGCGCGCAGCGGCAAGGCGCAGCGCGTGGTCAACGGGCAGGTCTACTCCTATATGAAGGATGGCGTGCGGCACTACACCAGCCGCCGGCCGGCGCAGTTGGCCAGCCTTGGCCAGGTCCGCACCATCCATTACAGCTTCATCGAGCGCTGCTATGCCTGCGGTGCCAATCCGGGCGTGAACTTCGGCTCGATCCGGCTCAACACCACCGCCTTCCAGGCGGAGATCGCGGCGGCCGCGCGCGAGTTCGGGGTGGAAGAAGCGGTGGTTCGCGCCATCATCCACGCAGAATCGGCCTACAACCCCACCGCGCTCAGCCGCGCCGGCGCGCAGGGCCTGATGCAGTTGATGCCGCCTACCGCGCGCCGCTTCGGCGTCACCGATTCCTACGATGCCGCGCAGAACATCCGCGGTGGCGTGCAGTACCTGTCGTGGCTGCTCAAGCGCTTCAACGGCAACCTGACCCTGGCCGCCGCCGGTTACAACGCGGGCGAGGGCGCGGTCGACCGCCACGGCGGCGTGCCGCCCTACAGCGAGACGCAGTACTACGTGAAACGCGTCGCCCTGCTGGCCGACCGCTACCGTGGTGCCATCGCATCGACGCAATAGCCCTGCATCGCTTTCGGCGCCATGGCGTGGGCCGGCCAACGGCCGGCGCTACCGATGTCGACCGTATGCCGGGTCGAGCCGGTCGTCGCGATGCCGGTCAGGCGGCGGTAGCGCCGGCCGTTGGCCGGCTCACGCGGTGTCGCCGCATGCGACCAGTGTGGCCGTCACCGCCATTGTGTCGCCGAGTCAGGTTCCGCTATAGTCGATCACGATTCTTTGTGGACTGGCCCCCACCGGTCTGCTGGCAGCCTCAAGCTACCTAATCAATATCGGAGTGCCGGATGGCCAACGATGGGGTAAACGATCCAGTCAACACTGGACGTCGACGATTTCTTTCAGCAACCACCGCGGTGGTGGGAGCAGTCGGCGTCGGTTTCGCAGCAGTTCCGTTCATCAAGTCCTGGAATCCCAGTGCCCGCGCCAAACTGGCCGGTGCCCCTGTGCTTGCCGACATCAGCGCCCTGCAGGAAGGCCAGCGACTGGTCATGGAGTGGCGTGGACAGCCGATCTGGATCGTCAAGCGTTCCAAGGCGATCCTTGAAGCGCTGCATGGGCTGGATGGGCGGTTGAAGGATCCCCAGTCCAGCAACGCCGACCAGCAGCCGGTCTACGTGCTCAAGGAGAACCCCGAATTCCGCTCGATCAAAGCCGAGGTCTCGGTGCTGGTCGGGCTGTGTACCCACCTGGGCTGTTCGCCCGAAATGGTGGCTGAGATCCGCCCCGAGCCGTTCGATCCGGAATGGAAGGGCGGCTACTTCTGCCCCTGCCACAAGTCCAGGTTCGACATGTCCGGTCGCGTCTTCGATGGCGTCCCGGCGCCGATCAACCTGCTGGTGCCGCCGCACCATTACCAGGACGACGCCACCATCATCATCGGCGTTGATCCGCAGGGGGCAGCCTGATCATGGCCAACATCCTTACCCGTACCGCCACCGGCGTCGCCGACTGGGTCAACGCGCGTGCGCCCGGGCTGATGCCGGTGTACCGCAAACATGTCAGCGAGTACTACGCGCCGAAGAACTTCAACCTCTGGTACTACTTCGGTTCGCTGGCGCTGCTGATCCTGGTCAACCAGATCGTGACGGGCATCTTCCTCACGATGCACTACAAGACCAGCGCCCTCGAAGCGTTCAACTCCGTTGAATACATCATGCGTGATGTGGAGTGGGGCTGGCTGATCCGCTACATGCACTCCACCGGGGCCTCGCTGTTCTTCATCGTGGTCTACCTGCACATGTTCCGCGGCCTGATGTACGGCAGCTACCAGAAGCCACGCGAGCTGGTGTGGATCCTGGGCATGCTGATCTACCTGGTGCTGATGGCCGAAGCCTTCATGGGCTACGTGCTGCCGTGGGGCCAGATGTCGTTCTGGGGCGCGAAGGTGATCATCTCGCTGTTCGGTGCCATTCCGGTGATCGGCAACGGGCTGACCGAATGGATCATGGGCGATTACCTGCCCAGCGATGCCACCCTCAACCGGTTCTTCGCCCTGCACGTGATCGCCCTGCCGCTGGTGCTGCTGTTGCTGGTGGTGCTGCACCTGGGCGCGCTGCACGAAGTGGGCTCGAACAACCCCGATGGCGTGGAGATCAAGAAGGGCCCCAAGGGCAACCGCTGGTCGGCCACCGCGCCCACCGATGGCATCCCGTTCCACCCGTACTACACGCTCAAGGACGGGGTGGGCGCCGGCTTCCTGCTGATCATCGCCGCCTTCATCATCTTCTTTGCTCCGGGCTTCGGCGGCCTGTTCCTGGAACATGACAACTTCACCGAAGCCAACCGCCTGGTCACGCCCGAACACATCAAGCCGGTGTGGTACTACACGCCGTACTACGCGATGTTGCGCGTGGTGCCCAACAAGCTGGGCGGCGTGATCGTGATGTTCTCGGCGATCGCCATCCTGTTCCTGGTGCCCTGGCTGGACAAGGCGCGGGTGAAGTCCTACCGCTATCGAGGCTGGTTGTCGCGTGCTCTGCTGGGCGTGTTCGCGGTGTGCTTCATCTGGCTGGGTGTGATCGGTTCCGGGCCCGGCACCGATGCGCATGAGACCTACGTTGGCCGCGTGCTGACCTTCCTCTATTTCGCCTTCTTCATCACCATGCCGCTATGGACCAAGCTGGACAGGACCTTGCCGGTACCAGACCGGGTGACCACGCATGACTGACCACTGGATTGTCCGGCTGGCCTGCGCGGCCGCCCTGATGCTGGCCAGCACCGTGGCGGGTGCCGCCGAAGGCGGCAAGACCCTGCAGGCCGGCAACGACCTGGGTGACCGCGCGTCGCTGCAGCGCGGCGCGCAGCTCTACATGAACTACTGCTCGGGCTGCCATGCGCTGAAGTACCTGCGCTATTCGCGGATGGCGCAGGACCTGGGACTGAGCGAAGAAGAGGTCATGAACAACCTCAACTTCACCGGCGTACCCATCGGCGAACCGGTGCCGGTGACGATGCCCAAGGCGGGGGCGGAAAAGTGGTTCGGAAAGATGCCGCCGGATCTCAGCCTGATCTCGCGGGTGCGGGGCAGCGACTGGGTCTACACCTACCTCAAGTCGTTCTACCTGGACACCAGCCGCCCACTGGGCTGGAACAACGCGCTGTTCCCCAACGCCTCCATGCCCAATCCGCTGTGGGAGATGCAGGGCCTGCAGCATCCGGTGCACGGCAGGCCGGAAACCCCGGGTGCCGATGCCCCCGTGATCGGGCTGAAGCTCGCGCAGCCGGGCAGTGTCGATCCCGGGCAGTACGACCAGGCCGTGCGTGACATCACCAACTTCCTGGAGTACGCCGGCGAACCGGCTGCGCTGAAGCGGCAGAAGCTGGGGGTGTGGGTGATCCTGTTCCTGGCGCTGCTGACCTTCCTGGCCTACCTGTTGAAAAAGGAGTACTGGAAGGACGTGCACTGAGCCTCGCGACGCCGCCAATGCCGATCGATGCGGCCTACCGCCGATCGGCCTATTGGCTTTTGTGATGTGCAGTTGCACACTCGGGTACTGTGACGACTGTCGGCAATGGGCCGGCGGCGCCGATGCGACCGGCGGATACCGGTCGCTGGAGAGCCTTTGATGGCGGCGAGCGTACGCATGCGGAATACCCTGACGCTGTTTTCCTCGAACGACGACGTGCTGTGCCATCGCGTGCGCCTGGTGCTTGCTGCCAAAGGCGTTACCTATGACTTCGTCCCGGTCGACCCGCAGAACCCGCCCGAGGATCTGATCGACCTCAACCCGTACCACTCGGTGCCCACGTTGGTCGAGCGCGAACTGGTGCTGTACGCGGCCTCGGTGGTCAGCGAATACCTCGACGAACGCTATCCGCACCCGCCATTGATGCCGGTGGACCCGCTGTCGCGTGCGCGCATCCGCCTGGCGATGCTGCGCATCGAGCACGACTGGGTGCCGCAGGTGCAGGCGATCCAGCTGGGCAACAAGACCCAGGCCGAAGCCGGGCGCAAGCGCCTGAAGGAACTGCTGACCAGTGCGGTGCCGCTGTTCAAGGCCAGCAAGTTCTTCCTCAATCCGGAAATGAGTCTGGCCGATTGCGCCATGGCGCCGATCATCTGGCGCCTGCAGTCGCTGGATGTGCCGTTGCCCAAGGATGGAAAATCCATCGAGGACTACGGCAACCGCATTTTCCGGCACCCGGGCTTCATCCGCAGCCTGACCGACCAGGAAAAGAAGCTGCGCGACCTGCCGGTCTGATCGGCGGTTCGCTGCATCGGCGCTTTACGCCGGGGGCCGTGCATGCTGACCGCTGCATGGGTGGGCGCGTACACTTGCGGCAGGCAACCAGAATCCAGAGCCGCCACCTTCCGCGGCGCCCCACAATGACTGAAGACACTTTCCGCATGACCAGCCACCGCCCCTACCTGTTGCGTGCGCTGGTGGAATGGATCAACGACAACGACCTGACCCCGCACATCCTGGTCGACGCCGGCATGCCCGGCGTGCAGGTGCCGCAGAGTGCGGTGAAAGATGGTCGCGTGGTTCTCAACATCGCCGAGCGCGCGGTGGTGCGCCTGCACATCGACAACGACAGCGTGAGCTTCTCCGCACGCTTCTCGGGCACCAGCTACCCGGTGCAGGTGCCGATCTCGGCCGTGCTGGCCGTCTACGCCCGCGAAACCGGCCAGGGCATGGCGCTCCCGGACGACATCCCCGGGCATGAGCCGGGCCCGGACGACACCTTGCCGCCCGATGACACGCCGACTCCGGACGACACCCCGCCCAAGCCCAGCGGCCGCCCGCACCTGCGGGTGGTGAAATAAACCATCGCCGCCCAGGGGCGGCGATGGTTTTCTACACATCCTCCGCGCCGCTGGTATCCACGCTGCGCCGGATCTCGCTGATCCGTGCTGCCGAGGGGCCGACGAAGGCCACCAGCGCATCCCCGCGCAGCACCATCCGCCCGGTGTGGCGGTCGATGCCGTCGTGCGAGTACTCGAAGCGGTAAGTACGTTCCCAGCCCAGCCAGCCATTGTCCTTGCGGCAGACGCGGATGCCGCTGGCATGCACGGCCTGGTCCAGCCACTGCACGTCGGCGGCGCGGCACGCGTTGCGGCCCAGTTCGATGGCGCGTTCCGCGGCCGCACGCGACGAGTTCCAGAAGGCATAGGCGAACGCGCCGGCAATCATCAACAGGATAAGACTGGGCATCGGCGGCTCGGGGCGGAATCGTGGTCAGGAACCTCCAACATGGCGACGAACCGGCCCCGGATCAAGCCAGCTCGCGCGGCTCAGGTGGTGCGCGGCGGCCCGTCCTGTTTCTGGGGCTGCTGCTGTTGCGCGGGAGGCGACTGCGGCGGCTGCGGCCTCGGCGGGACAACGCGGGGGAATGTGGGTTTCTGCTGGGGATTGGTGGCCGGCACGCCAGGCTGGGCGGGCGCCGGTGGCAGACCGGTTGCCGGAGCGGGCGGTGGCGTGTAGCTGGGCGCCGACCCCATCGGTGTGGTCGCCACCAGCTTCAGCAGCGCAGCCCAGTCCTGGCGGTTGAAGTTGCACTCGTCTTCGCGTCCGGGCGTACATCCCATGTCATAGGGATCGCTGGACCGGGCCGGAGGGAGTTCGATGCGGCCGCTTCGATCCAGCGACAGCTTGCGCATCGCCACCGTGTTCATGACGTTGCCGCCGATCACGTAGAGGGTGTGGTCGCCGCCCATGTTGGCCGCGACCACCACCTCGCAGTGCGATTTCCAGTTCGCCACCGTGCCGCCGCTGAGCTGTTGCACCAGCCCGGTGTAACTCAGCGATTCGCTGCGGCCACGCAGGTAGCAGAGCAGGTCGCCGGGCGCGGGTTTTTCCTGCGCGGGGTCGGTCATCCGGTAGGGGCCGGTGTTCTGGTAAGCGGCGCGGATGTAGTCGATGTGGCGCGGCGAGCGGGTGAAACCGGGTACGCCGGCCCGGCTCATCACCCAGGAGATGAAGGCGGCCGACCACGGGTTGTCGATCAGGAAGGCCCGGCAGTCGCTGTCGGTGTAGCGCGTGCCGAACGGCTGCATGCAGCTGGACGCACCGGGTTGGCTACCCATCGGACCCAGGGTGCCGCTGTCGCGCCAGTAGCCGACCACGCGTTGCCACGCGGGCATGCCGTCGTCGGCCAGGTACTCGCGTTCGGCCTCGCTGACGCCGAGATTGGCGGCACGCCCTTCACCGTCGATGAAGGGCCGGTACCACAAACGGTGCTCATTGCAGGCGACGCGTACGATGCTCACCGCCAGCGGGCTCAGGCCGTAGCGCGGCGGGATGTCACAGACTTCGGCGGCGGCGGCGGTGCCCGGCAGCAGCAGGACCAGGGGCGACAGGCAGGCAAGCAGGGGCAAGGGGCGCATCCGCGCTCTCCATCTGGGGGCAGGGGAAGCCTCGCAGACAGCGCCTGCCCATACCGTGAAACCCAGGCCTGGTGCGATTGGGCGCCTCAACCGGGCGGGTGGCCCAGCTTCAACGACAGATCGATCGCCTGCACATGCTTGGTCAGCCCGCCGATCGAAATGCAGTCCACCCCGTCCTCGGCGATCGCGCGCAGGCCAGCCAGGTCAACGCTGCCGGACACCTCCAGCGGAATCCGCCCAGCGGCGATCTGGACCGCTTCGCGCCGGGTGGCAGCATCGAAATCGTCGATCAGGATGCGATCACACCCCACCACCAGCGCTTCGCGCAGCTGCTCCAGGTCCTCCACTTCCACCACCAGCGGCAGCTGCGGCCATTGCGCCCGTGCAGCGTTCACCGCAGCGGTCAGCGAACCGGCGGCGCGGATGTGGTTTTCCTTGAGCATCACCGTGTCGTACAGGCCCTGGCGATGATTGTCGCCGCCGCCGCAGCGCACCGCGTACTTCTGCGCCGCGCGCAGGCCCGGCAGGGTCTTGCGGGTGTCCAGGATGCGCGTGCCGGTGCCGGCCACGGCAGCAACGTAGCGCGCGGTGGTGGTGGCCGTGCCCGACAGCGTCTGCAGGAAATTCAGCGAGGTGCGCTCGGCGCTCACCAGGCTGCGGTTGCGCCCGTGCAGGATCGCCAGCACGGTGCCGGCGGCCACCGCATCGCCTTCGGCCACCTTCCATTCGATCCGCACCTGCCGGTCCAGTGCCTGGTGGGTGGCATCGAACCACGGCCGACCGGCGATCACCGCCTCCTGCTTGCACAGCAGGTAGGCACTGTCCGGCCGGTCCGGGAGCAGGGCGGCGGTCACATCGCCGCTGCCGATATCTTCGGCCAGGGCACGGGCGACATCGGCCT
This sequence comes from Stenotrophomonas sp. AB1(2024), assembly GCF_037482345.1. Classification (NCBI taxonomy): domain Bacteria; kingdom Pseudomonadati; phylum Pseudomonadota; class Gammaproteobacteria; order Lysobacterales; family Lysobacteraceae; genus Stenotrophomonas; species Stenotrophomonas sp. AB1(2024). Next base: position 584,360 of record NZ_JBBHKO020000001.1, on the reverse strand, counting down.
GCACCTGGCTGGCGTCCGGGGGCGTCAGCACGGCGGGGCGCATTATTTGGGGAAATCGGCGATCTGGGCGGTGTCGATGGCTTCTTCCGGCAGCAGTACCGGAATGCCATCGTTGACCCGGAAAATCTGCCTGCGGTCGAGGGTCACCAGCGCCTCGCGCAGCGGCTGGTCCAGCGCGTTGCCGTCGACATTGGACACCGTGCCGGCGCCAATGGCCCGGTTGAGCGCGTCCAGGCCCTTGGGGTCCAGCAGGGACAGGCGCTGGCCGGTGCGGGGTGCGCACAGGAGGTCGATGACTTTGCGATCCATGGATTCTTCGTCTTGCGTGGAAGGCGGCTAGAATACGTCTTTAAGGCAGGTGACGGCCAATGACCCCCAACCAATCCGCGCCGCTCGTCGGCATCGTCATGGGTTCCCGCTCCGACTGGGAGACCATGCAGCACGCGGCGCAGAAGCTCGACGCGCTCGGTGTTCCCTACGAAGTGAAAGTGGTCTCGGCGCACCGTACGCCGGACGTGCTGTTCACCTACGCCGAACAGGCCGGCCCGCGCGGCCTGCGCGCCATCATCGCCGGCGCCGGCGGCGCCGCGCACCTGCCGGGCATGATCGCGGCCAAGACCGCGGTACCGGTGCTGGGCGTGCCGGTGCAGTCCAAGGCGTTGAACGGCATGGATTCGCTGCTGTCGATCGTGCAGATGCCGGCCGGCATCCCGGTGGCCACCTTCGCCATCGGCAACGCCGGGGCCTCCAATGCCGCGTTGTTCGCCGCCGCCATGCTGGCCCCGGAACAGCCGGCCATCGGCCAGGCGCTGGACGGCTTCCGCGCCCGCCAGACCGAGGACGTCATGGCCCACGACGATCCGCGTCAATGACCACGTTGACGATTGGCATTCTGGGCGGCGGCCAGCTGGCCCGCATGATGGTCCTGGCCGGTGCGCCGATGGGGCTGCGCTTTGAACTGTTCGACCCCGCCGCCGACGCCTGTGGCGGGCAACTGGCGCCGCTGCAGGTGGCCGCGTTCGAGGACGAGGCCGCGCTGGCCGCGTTCGCCGAACGGGTGGACGTGGTGACCTTCGATTTCGAGAACGTGCCGGCACGCAGCGCGCAGTTCCTGGCCGAGCGGGTGCCGGTGTATCCCAATCCCGATGCCCTGGCCGTTGCGCAGGATCGCTTGAGCGAAAAGACGCTGTTCCGTGAGCTGGGCATTCCGCTGCCGGCGTTCGCCGACATCCGCAGCCGCGATGAGCTGGCCGCCCGGGTGGCCGAGTTCGGGCTGCCGTGCATCCTCAAGACCCGCCGCTTCGGCTACGACGGCAAGGGCCAGTTCCGGCTCCGCAGCGAAGCCGACATCGATGCTGCGTGGGAAGCCCTGGGCGGGCAGGTGGCACGTACCGGCCTGATCCTGGAGGGCTTTGTCGCCTTCGAACGCGAAGTCAGCGTGGTCGCGGTGCGCGGCCAGGATGGCGAGTTCCGCGCCTGGCCGGTCACCGGCAACTGGCACGTGGATGGCGTGCTGTCGGCCAGCCTGGCCCCGGCGCAGCTGTCCTCCGCACAACACAATGCGGCCATCGGCTACGCGCACACGCTGGCCGAACGCCTGGATTACGTGGGGGTGTTCGCACTGGAGCTGTTCTGCAGGGGCGACGAGCTGCTGGCCAACGAGATGGCGCCGCGCGTGCACAACTCCGGCCACTGGACCATCGAAGGCAGCGAAACCTCGCAGTTCGAGAACCACCTGCGCGCCGTGGTGGGGCTGCCGCTGGGCGACACCCGCATGCTGGGCCATGCCTGCATGCTCAACTGGCTCGGTGAGATGCCCGACGCGGACGCCGTGCTGGCGCAGCCCGGTGGCCATTGGCACGACTACGGCAAGCAGCCGCGCGACGGTCGCAAGGTGGGGCATGCCACGCTGCGCGAGGGTGAGGCGGAGGTGTTGGCGGCTGCCTTGGAAGCGGTGGGGCAGCAGTTGGGTCGTACCGAACAGGTGGGTCCTGCGGTAGCGACGCTGCGCGGTTGAGGTGTCTCAATCGCGCAACTGCGCGGCCACGAAGTCCCAGTTGACGAGCTTCCAGAACGCTTCCAGGTACCTGCCGCGCTCGTTCTGGTAGTCGGTGTAATACGCGTGTTCCCACACATCGCAGGCCAGCAGCGGGGTACTCTGGCCGGTCAGCGGGGTGCCGGCATTGCGGGTGGCCACGATCGCTAGCGCGCCGTTGGGGTGTTGCACCAGCCACACCCAACCGGCGCCGAATACACCGAGCGCGACCCGGTCGAATTCTTCGCGCAGCCGTTTGGCGTCGCCGAAATGCCGGCTGATCAGCTCGCCCAGCCGACCCTGCGGATCGCCACCGCCACGCGGCTGCAGGCACTGCCAATAGAAGGCGTGGTTCCAGGCCTGCGCGGCCGCGTCGAACAGGCTGCCTTGGCTCTGCCGCACGATCTCTTCCAGCGGCAGCTCGGCCAGCTCGGTTCCTTCGATGCGCGCGTTCACTGCCTCCACATAGGCGCGGTGGTGCTGGTCGTGATGCAGGTCCAGGGTGGTGGCCGACAGATGCGGCTGCAGGGCGGTGCGGTCGTAGGGCAGGCGGGGCAATTCTAGGGGCATGGGTCGCAGCAGGCTGGAGACGGGGCGCCGGAGGCAGGGCCAGTAGGATTACAATGGCCGTCCAGGGAAGTCTATCCGACCGGCGAGGTCGGGTGTCCCGTGGCGCAGGGAGAGTCGTGGTGGCGGTAATGCAAGAGATCCAGGCCGAAGTGGACAAGTACCCCCTCGTGTTGTTCATGAAGGGCACCCCGCAATACCCCATGTGCGGCTTCTCCAGCCGCGCCGTGCAGGCCCTGATGGCCGCCGGCGCCGTGTCGCTGCGCACCGTCAACGTGCTGGAACTGCCCGAGGTCCGCGCCAACCTGGCTCGGTTCTCCAACCTGCCGACCTTCCCGCAGCTGTTCATCAACGGTGAGCTGATCGGCGGCTGCGACATCGTGCTGGAGCTGTTCGAATCCGGCGAACTCAAGCGGATCGTCGAAGAGGCCTCGCAGCCGTGAGCGCCATCCCGTCCGTTGTGGTCGGGACCGGGTCGCTGGCCGACCGCGTCATTCTCATAGCCGGTGCCGGTGGTGGCTTCGGCAGCGCCGCCGCCATCGCCTGTGCCGCCGCCGGTGCCACCGTGGTCCTGCTCGGGCGCAAGCCGCGCCGGCTGGACCGGGTCTACACGGCGGTGGAAGCGGTGGGCCCCGAGCCGTTGCTGTACCCGCTGGACCTGGAAGGGGCCACCCCGGACGACTACGCCACCCTGGCCGAGCGGCTGCAGTCCGAGCTCGGCCGGCTCGATGGCGTGTTGTACTGCGCCGCTGATTTCGCCGGCCTGACTCCCTTCGAGCACGCCGACCCGGGCGCATTCGCACGGGCGGTACATGTGAACCTGACCGCTCCGGCCTGGCTGGCCCAGGCCTGCCTGCCGCTGCTGCGCCAGCGCGACGATGCCGCGCTGGTGTTCACCGTGGATGATCCGGCCAGGGTCGGTCGCGCCTATTGGGGCGGGTACGGTGCCGCCCAGCATGGCCTGCGCGGGCTGATCGCCGCGCTGCACGATGAGCTGGCCAACAGCCCGGTCCGGGTCAGTGGCCTGCAGCCCGGCCCGATGCGCACCGCACTGCGGGCTCGGGCGTACTCGATTGACGAGGACGGCATGGCCCGGGATCCGGTTGCCTGCGCTGCCGCAGCCGTCGAACTGCTCTCAGCCCAGGGCATCGCCCACCGCGGCCGGGTGTGGGACCTGGCGTAACCGGCTGGCAACAGCCGCGACTTACCCTTGATCCGAAGCAATCGCGCGGATAGCGGCGCGCTCGACCCTGAACGCGAAAGAAGCCCGGCATATCGCCCCGTTCAGCCAATTGTGAAGAAGGCGTCACGATCGCGTTGTGATGGCGTGTGTTTTGTCGCCAAACGGTCATATAGCGGGCTTATCGTGTTAATCTAGTGTTAACCGTTGCGGCTGAAACCAGCCTGCGGCAAGGGAACCCAGATAAAAGTCCAGACAGCCGCTGAATGGCTGCTTGGGCGCGCTTTTTTTTCCGTCATCGCCAACTCGCATCGAGGCTACTCCCAATGACCCACCCACGTTGTCTCCGGATGTCCAAGCTCGCCCTTGGTCTCGTGGCCGCACTTGCAGCCGCCCCCGCCTTCGCCCAGAGCACCTCTGCCGGTGTCGGCGGCCAGGTCATCTCCGCTGCAGGCCAGCCCGTCGCGGGCGCCGAAGTCACCATCACGCACACCGAGTCGGGCACGGTCAGCCGCGCCACGACCGATGCTGCGGGTCGTTACAACGCGCGCGGCCTGCGCGTGGGTGGTCCGTACACCATCACCATCAACAAGCCCGGTGAAGGCACCAAGACCGAAGAGGGCGTGTACCTGGGCGTGAACCAGACCGGTACCGTCAACGCCGCCCTGACCGGCGATGTCGCCGCGACCAACCTCGACGCGGTGCAGGTCGTGGCCGTGGCCGGCGGCTCGGAAGTGTTCAGCTCCACCAAGATGGGCTCGGGCACCAACATCAGCCAGCAGCAGATCGAGATGGCCCCGTCGATCGGCGGCAACATCCAGGACCTGATGCGTCTTGATCCGCGCGTGACCTTCATCGACCGCGCCTCGGGCTCGATCTCGGCCGGTGGCCAGAACCCGCGCTTCAACTCGATCAGCATCGATGGCGTGTCCGCCAGCGACACCTTCGGCCTGGAAGGCAACAACATGCCGACCCGCCGCCAGCCGGTCGCGATGGAAGCCATCGAAGCGCTGGACATCAACCTGTCCAACTACGACGTCAGCATCGCTGCCGCCGCCGGTGCCACCGTCAACGCGGTGACCAAGTCCGGCACCAACGAATTCCACGGCTCGGTCTACGGCACCTACCGTGACGGCGACTGGTTCGGCGACAACCCCGAAGGCCAGCCGTTCAACGGCTTCACCAAGGAAGAAACCTACGGCATGACCGTGGGCGGCCCGATCGTGAAGGACAAGCTGTTCTTCTTCGCCAACTATGAAAAGTTCAAGCAGGCCGCGCCGGGCGCCGACCTGAGCGGCACCGCGCTGGGCAAGGCCAACCCGCAGTTCACCCTGGCCGACGTGACCCGTGCGCAGGATATCGCCCAGGGCTACGGCATCAACGCCGGTGGCCTGGAAAGCAACGGCGACACCGAGATGGAAGAGTACGCGCTGAAGCTGGACTGGAACATCAGCGACAACCACCGTGCCAACATCCGTTACAGCAAGATCGACCAGAGCAAGCTGCGCATCAACGGCATGACCACCAGCTCGGCCTCGCTGAGCTCGTACTGGTACCAGCATGACAAGACCAACGAGAGCTACGTCGCCCAGCTGTTCAGCGACTGGACCTCGAACTTCTCGACCGAACTGAAGGCCTCGTACCGCGAGTACTCGGCGATCCGCAACGTGTCCACCGACGCGCCGAGCATCCGCATCTTCTTCGACGGCTCCGAGGCTTCGCCGTCCGGCGACTCGTTGTACCTCGGCACCGAAGTCAACTCGCAGAACAACATCCTGCAGACCAAGGCGTGGAACTACTACGCGGCCGGCACCTGGACCCTGGGTGACCACGACGTCAAGTTCGGTGCGTCGTACGACACCAACGACATCTTCAACTACTTCGGCGCCACCTCGTGGGGTGCCTACACCTTCTACGGCCTGGACAACTTCGCTGCCGGCCGCTGGAGCAGCTACAACTACAACCCGGAACGCACCCCAGGCTCGATTCCGGCTGACTACAAGTTCAGCAACCTGGCCCTGTTCGTGCAGGACACCTGGTATGTCAACAACAACCTGACCCTGACCCTGGGCGTGCGTGCCGACCGTGCCGACACCTCACCGGCGCCGGCCTACAACGCTACGGCCTCGCAGTTCTTCGGTCTCGACAACAGTGAAGTGCTGAGCAACAAGTTCCTGATCCAGCCGCGTGCCGGCTTCAACTACACCTTCGACACCGACCGCCAGACCCAGCTGCGCGGCGGCGTGGGCCTGTTCCAGGGCGATGCCCCGCAGGTGTGGCTGAGCAACAGCTACTCGGCGACCGGCTTCAACAACTCGGTCTACACCTTCAACGCCTACAACCCGGCGCTGCCGTTCGACCCGAACAAGGACAGCCAGCCGGTCCCGACCACTCCGGGCTCGAACCGGCAGAACGTGAACTTCGTCGGCAGTGACTTCAACATGCCGTCGGTGTACAAGGCCAACCTGGCCTTCGACCATGAGACCCCGTGGTACGGCATCGTGGCGTCGGCCGAGCTGCTGGTCACCAAGGTCAAGGACGCCCTGTACTACAAGAACCTGAACCTGGGCCCGGTGCAGTACCAGGGTCCGGACGGTCGTGACATGTACTACGCACCGGGCAAGACCGGTTCGCTCTGGGTGAACAACGATGCCCGCGCCGGACGCAACCAGGCCTACGACGCGGTGTACGAGATCGCCAACACCGACAAGGGCCGTACTTCGCAGTTCACCGTGTCGTTGGCCAAGCCGTGGGCGCCGGACAGCGACTGGTCCTGGAACATCGGCTACACCTACACCGATGCCACCGAAGTCGGCTCGCTGACCAGCTCCACCGCCAGCTCGGGCTGGGGCTACCAGTACGCCTTCAACGCCAACGACAACATCGAGAACACCTCGCGCTACCAGATCCGCGATCGCCTGTCGGGTGCGCTGAACTGGAAGCACAAGTTCTTCGGTGATTACGAAACCCGCGTCGGCCTGGTGTACGAAGGTCGCAGCGGCCGTCCGTACAGCTACGTGTACGTGAACGACGCCAACGGCGACAGCCGCTCCGCGAACGACCTGTTCTACGTGCCGACCGGCCCGGGCGACGTGCTGTTCGGCAATCTGGTGGGCAGCACCTTCACCCCGGATGCGGCAATGGAGAAGTCGTTCTACGAATGGCTGGCCAACAACCCGCAGCTGGCCAAGTACGCAGGCAGCCACGCTCCGGCCAACCAGTTCCGTACCGGCTGGATCAACACCTTCGACCTGCGCATCAGCCAGGAACTGCCGGGCTTCATGAAGGGTCACAAGTCGGAGATCTGGCTGGACGTGCAGAACATCGGCAACATGATCAACAAGGACTGGGGCAACATCTACGACTACGGCTTCTTCGCCGATGCGCGTGTTGCCACCCTGCAGGGCATCAAGGACGGCAAGTACGTGTACAACTTCCGCGGCGCGGACGAGCCGGCGGTGGCCAACAATGACGCAGACGGCTTCGACGTCGGTGTCTCGCAGTGGTCGGTGCAGCTGGGCTTCCGCTACCAGTTCTGATGAACTGAGGTAGTGGCAAGGTAAAAGGAACGGCCGGGGAAACCCGGCCGTTCTGCTGTGTGCGACAGGGTGGCGGCAGGCGAGGGCGCTTGTCTGGTTCATTGGATGAGCGTATGCTCAACCGGTTGCGCGAAAAACGCGCATGTACGGCAGCCCCCAAGGCGTCGCCGGGGTCGAAACGCATCCAACGGTCGGGTTTCCCGGCCGTTTTGCTTTTTAAGGGGGCAGCGGTACAGTCGGCAACCTTGAGGAAGCGAAAAGAATGGAAATGACGATCACCGAAAAGCCGGCGCGGACGCTGCCGGTGCAGGACGCGCGGATTTACCCGCGCGGTGGGCTGGATGTGCTGTCGCGCGCTGAAGTGGCGCGCCTGCGCGATGCATCCGGCGGCGGCATGCACGAGCTGCTGCGCCGCTGCGCGCTGGCGGTGCTGACCAGTGGTAGTGCCTCCGATGATCCGCGCGCTGCGCGCGACCTGTACCCGGATTTCGACATCCAGGTTGCCCAGCAGGACCGTGGCGTCCGCATCGACCTGGTCAACGCACCGGCGATGGCGTTCGTGGACGGCGAGATCATCCGCGGCGTGGCCGAGCTGCTGTTCGCGGTCGTGCGCGACCTGGCCTACATGGCCATCGAGATGGGTCCGGCCTACGCGGCCGAGCTGGAGTCGTCGGAGGGCATCACCAATGCGGTGTTCGGGCTGCTGCGCAATGCGCGCATCCTCAACCCGGGCGACCCGAACCTGGTGGTGTGCTGGGGTGGCCATTCGATCGGCCGCGATGAGTACCTGTACACCAAGCAGGTCGGCTACGAGCTGGGCCTGCGCGGCCTGGATATCTGCACCGGCTGCGGCCCGGGCGCGATGAAGGGCCCGATGAAGGGCGCCACCATTGCCCACGCCAAGCAGCGCAAGCACACCACGCGCTACATCGGCCTGACCGAACCGGGCATCATCGCTGCCGAATCACCCAATCCGATCGTGAATCACCTGGTGATCATGCCGGACATCGAAAAGCGTCTCGAAGCGTTCGTGCGTATCGGCCACGGCATCATCGTGTTCGCCGGTGGCGTGGGCACCGCCGAAGAGATCCTGTACCTGCTCGGCATCCTGCTGCGCGAAGAGAACAAAGACCTACCGTTCCCGTTGATCCTGACCGGCCCGACCGTGGCCGCGCCGTACTTCGAGCAGATCGACCGCTTCATCCGCCTGACCCTGGGCGATGCCGCGGCCGAGCGCTACCAGATCATCATCGGCGACCCGGTGGCCGTGGCCCGGCAGATGTCGGCCGGCATCAAGCGCGTGCGCGAGCACCGCCTGGTGCAGAAGGATTCGTTCTTCTTCAACTGGTCCATCGAGATTCCGTGGGAGTACCAGCAGCCGTTCGTGCCCACCCATGAGGCCATGGCCGCGCTGGACCTGCACCACGGGCGTCCGCCGCATGCCCTGGCGGCCGACCTGCGCCGCGCGTTCTCCGGCATCGTCGCCGGCAACGTGAAAGAAGACGGCATGCGCCGGATCGAGCAGTTCGGTCCGTTCGAGATCCACGGCGACGCCGACATGATGCTGGCCCTGGACGAACTGCTGCGCGCGTTCGTGGAGCAGCGCCGGATGAAGATCTCGGGCGAGTACCAGCCTTGTTACCGGGTGTTGGCCTGAGTCATTCCGGCGTGCGGGTGTCAACGGTTTGACGCCCGTCGCCTCTGGGCGACCGTTCGTCCTGCTGTCGCTTGCCGCCGGGCGGCAGGGCGTTCATTGTCCGTGTCATCACGCTGGGGAGCGTTCCATGTCTGCACGCCGGTCCAACGGTTTCACTTTGGTCGAACTGATGATCACCCTCGTGGTGGTCGGAGTCGTGGCCGCCATCGCGTTTCCGAATTTCCAGAGCCTGATCCGTTCCAGCCGGGTGGCCGCTGCCCACAACGAGCTGATCGGAATGGTCAACCTGGCGCGCAACGACGCGATCCGCAACAACCAGGGCGGGGTGGTCTGCGGCAGCAGCGACGGCGCCACCTGCAACGGTCAGTGGGGGGATGGCATGATGGTCTTCAGCGACAACGATGCTGACGGCGCCTTCAGCAACGGCGAAACGGTGCTGCGGTACACCGCATTCAACAGCGCCCTGGCCGTGAACGGTCCGGACGCACCGATTGCCTTCGACGCACGCGGCCGTCGTCGCGCCGGCGCCAACCAGACAGTGACGCTCCGCCCGGTGAAGTGCGGCGAACAACCGCTGCAGAGCACGATGACCATCAATGCCTCCGGCCAGGTAACCACCGTCAAGGGAGCATGCCAGTGATCCGCAAACCCTACCGTCCGCGCGGCCGCCAGCGCGGCTTCAGCCTGTTGGAAGTGCTGGTGGCCGTGGTGGTGCTGGGCTTTGGTCTGCTCGGTTTCGCGCTGCTGCAGACCATGAGCGTGCGTTACGTACAGAGTGCGAACTACCGCACGCAGGCCACCAACCTGGCCTATGACCTCTCCGAGCAGATGCGCAGCAATCGTTTCCAGTCGGCGTGGTATTCCAACGCCAGTTTCGCCTCGGGCAGCAAGACCGCCGCAGGCGTATGTGCACGCGATATCGGCGTTGTGACCCTCGCGCAGAACATCACCCGCTGGCAGTGCCAGGTGGTCAAGGCGCTGGGCGACAACGCCTCGGCCACGGTCACCGTCAACGACGGCATAGCCAGCATCTCGATCAGCTGGGCCGATGAGCGCTGGAGCAGAACCGCGCCGGATGCCGCCACCACCTTCGCCATCCAGACCCAGCTATGAAAGGCCCCCTCATGTTCCGTACCCGCCAGGCTGGTCTGTCGTTGGTCGAGCTGATGATCTCGTTGGTGATCGGCTTGATCCTGATGCTGGGCATCACCCAGATATTCATCGCTTCCCACGCCGCGTCGCGGCTGTCTGAAGGCGTGGCCCGCGCGCAGGAAAACGGCCGGTTTGCGCTGGATTTTCTCGAGCGCGACATCCGCATGGCGGGCCATACGGGCTGCGTCAACGACCAGGCGCACTTCATCAAAGGCACATCGGCGCTGAAGAACAACCTCACTGCCGACAGCGGTAGTGGCAGCCCGCTGGACTTCAGCGTGGCGATCCAGGGGTATGAAGCCGGCAACACCGGCCCGACCAATACGCTGTCGGTAGGCGCAGGCGCGGTTCCGGCCGATCTGCCGGCCGCCATCAGTGGCCTCAACCCCGCGCCGGTAGCGGGAAGCGACATACTCGTCCTGCGTTTCCTGGCCCCGGAAGGGGTTCCGGTTACCGCGATCAACGGACAGGAGTTGACGGTGGACGCCCTTCGCTGGAGCCGCCTCACCGAGGGGGGTGTTGCCACTCCAACGCTGTTTGGCATCGCCAATTGCGAGTCGGCCGATATCTTTGCCGGCATCACCACGTCAGGCAAGATCACCGGCACCACGGTCGATTTCACCCGCTACGCGCCGCAGCCGGAACCGACGATGGTGTACCGCGCGGAGTCGATGGTGTACTACATCGGCAATGGTACCAACGGGCCTGGCCTGCGCCGTGCGCGCGCGGATTCGGCCGGTGTCTATGCGATCAACGAAGAGCTGGTGGAAGGCATCGAGAACCTCCAGTTGATGTATGGACTGGATACCACGCCAGATATCGCTGCGGCAACGCCGCCGGTGGGCAACATCACCGTGCAGGACGTCGCTTCGGGCGTCACCACGGACGTCAACGCCACCGGTGCTGGCCAGTGGCGTCGCGTCGGCATGGTGCAGGTCGGGTTGGTCGCGCGCAGCGCCGACCGTATCGGTACCAATGCCGGTTCCAGGCCCACCGACGCGGCTGCCCAGCTGGGCGTGCTCGGCATGACCTACGACCAGGCCGCCGCTACCGACGGCCGTTATCGCACCGCCTATGAAGTGAGCGTTGCCCTGCGCAATCGTCTGTTCGGGAACTGACCATGAACCGTACATCGCACCCTCGTCTTTCCATCCCCCGTCAGCAGCGTGGTGCGGTGCTCTACGTTGCGCTGATCATGTTGCTGCTGCTTGCCCTGATCGGCGTGGCCGGCATGCAGGTGGCGGGCATGCAGGAAAAGATGGCATCCAATTATCGGGCCGCCAACCGCTCGTTCCAGAACACGGAAGGGGTGCTGCGCAATACGGAACGCGCGGCGGAAGCCATTACAGACCGTACCGATCTGCCGCCGGGAAGCCTGATCAGCGCCACCTCGATCACCACCAATTGTGAAGACGGTTTTGATCCGGTGCAGTGGGGGCGCGACCAGGTCAACCCGGCCCTGCCCGCCGTCAACGTCCGACGCATCGACAAGTGCGGCGGACCTGGTGGCAATGCACTGGACGAAGGACAGCCCAACGATGACGACTCGGCATCGTTCCAGATCACCGCGTACTCCGCCGACGACACGACGAACCCGTCGTCGTGGACGGTGATCGACACCATTTTCAAGCTCTGAGGACGCGTTCATGGCTTCGCGCAGATTCATATGGATGGCTGCCGGTTCGACGGTGGCAGCAATCGGCCTGGCATTGGTCGGCTACACGCTGATCGCTGCACAGGGCGAAGGAGTGCTGGCGCAGGAGCCGCTTGCGAGCAAGACGACGTCGATGGCTTCGTTCATCATGGCGGTGGACGACTCGGGGTCAATGAACTTCCAGACACAGTTCCCGGGCCGTGACGGTGAGGGATGCTGGGACACCACGCGTGGCAGCTTCTTCGACGCGAACGGCCAGCTGTACACCTCCGGCAGCTGCGATTACTTCTTCGTGGTGCCAGGGCCTCGCATCAACAACTACTACGGTATTCCGCCGATTGATTCACTCGGCTTCGCCCGTTCGGCTGCCTACAATCCCAGCTACTACGACCCGACAGTGAACTACGAGCCGTGGGCGAAGTCGGGCTTTGAGGATTACCCCCAGAGTCCTCCCGCGGCGGCGCTGATCAACCCCCAGCCCAATGGTGGCACTGCCACGGTGAATCTGATTGCCAGCTATTACGGCACTGGCGCCAATGACAGCTTCCGCATGCAGACCGGCATGGTGATACCTGCCAACACGCGGTTCCGCTACAACAACAACAACTACCAGTACGACACGGCTTACACCTGGCCGTCCAACAGAGGCGCGGCCAATATCGCGATCGAGTACGTGCCGGCCACGTTCTATGTTCCCTGGACGTCGGACACCGAGCCGCGCCCGCAGCTGCCCGGGGCGGTCGATGCCTACGCCGGCGTCAACCGCGTCAAGGTGAACGACGCCTGTGGTACCGGTTGTGCCATGTGGAAGTACACGCTTACCGAAGATTCTGTCGCCTCGCGCAACTTTGCAAACTGGTTCACCTATTACGGCAACCGCAACCGCGCGATGATCGCCGGCATGACGCGCTCGCTGAAGGGCGTCGAAGAGCTGAATGTGGGCTTCTTCCGCATCAACCAGCACGGAAGCTACGACAGCGGAACCGCCGCCAACAAGCGCTTGGCCATGCGGTCCATGGGCGATGCTGACCAGAAGGCCGCACTCTACGCCGACATGCTTGCCCTTACCGCAAATGGGGGTACGCCAAATCGCCAGGCGGTGAATGCGGCGGCACTCCAGTTCACCCGGACCGACGACGCTGCCCCGATCACCAGCTCCTGCCAGAAGAACGCGGTAATGCTGTTCACCGATGGTTTCAGCAACGGCGGCGGTCCAACGGTTGGCAATAATGACCAGAACATGGGGGCGCCGTTCAATGACGGGTACTCCAACACCATGGCCGACATCGTCAGCCGCTTCTACGACAACAATGGCGCCCAGCCGCCATTGCGCGCGGACCTGCCGGCCGGCATGGTGCCGGTGCCGGAGGCATGCGGCAATGGTGACAAGAGCCTGGACTGCCAGGCCAACCTGCACCTGAATTTCTACGGTGTGACCCTGGGTGCACGCGGCAATCTGTTCAATCCCGACCTGGACCAGAATCCCTACCTGGACGCATCCATCTACGGTAACTGGCCGCCGCGCGAGGATGACGAACGCAGTACGGTCGATGATATCTGGCATGCCGCGGTGAACACCCGTGGCGAGTACATCAATGCCCGCACGCCGGTGGACATCACCGAGGCCATGGCCCGCGTCCTGGAAGCGGTGGGATCCGATGGCGCGCCGTCCAGCGGTACAGGTGCCAGCGGTGCCCGTATCGGTGTCGGCTCCATTACGGCAGGATCGGCGTATGGCATCAAAAACGAGGGGACTGACTGGTCCAGTACCCTGACCGCTACGCGGCTGTCGATCGACCCCACAACGCGTGCGCTGGTGCAATCCGACTTCTGGGAAGCGAGCGCGAATCTGCAGTCGGCTACGTCGCGGCGGATCTTTTTCACGCGTGACGGCACGGCGCGTGATTTCACCGCCGGCAACGTCGGCCTTGCCGATCTGTGCAGCAAGACCGCCCGGAATCCTGGAATGCTGGTCTGCGACGACGTGGTGGCCCGCACCGACGCCACCGACGCGGGTGCGGTTGCCTATCTGCGTGGCGACGTCTCAGGTGAAAAGCGTAGTGGCGGCCGCTTCCGCGACCGTTCCACGCGGCTTGGCGACATCATCAATTCAACCCCGGTCATCACCTCGCCCATCGACGATTTCGGCTATCGCCGCCTGGGCGGTACGCTCGAGACTTCGTACGCGAGCTTTCTGACCGACAAGGCCGCAAACGGCCAGTACATGGTCTACGTCGGTGCCAACGATGGCATGCTGCATGCGTTCAATGGTGGCATGAAGGCGGATGGTGGCGTCGTGGCGGGCGGCGGAACCGAAGCATTTGCCTACATTCCGAGCACTGCGCTCGGGCACATGGCCAATCTGCTGGTTCCCTACGACGTAACCTCGAAGGTAGGGCAGAAATTCAAGCACAAGTATTTTGTGGACGGTCAGGTTGCCGTTGCGGATTCGTATTACGGCACTGCCTGGCACACCACTCTGGTGGGTGCGTCCGGTGCGGGTGGCCGCAGTGTGTTCGGGCTGGATGTCACGCACGACACCACGTTCGCTGCTGAAAGCAAGCTCTGGGAAATCAGCGACCTGGACCCCAATCTGCCCCAGGCGGTCCGCGAAAACATCGGGTTTGTGCTGGGCAAGCCGGTGATCGTGCCGGTGCTGGAAGGTGGCAGCCCGACCTGGAAGGCGATCTTCGGCAACGGATTCAACAGTGCCAGCGGCAAGGCCGTCCTGTTCGTGGTCGACATCGCCACCGGTTCGGCGCGGATGATCGAGGCGGTGGAAACCGGGGCGGGCGTGCCCTCGGGCAGCAACGGGCTGGCCAGCATCGTGGTCATTGACCGCTGGGGCGACACCAATCAGGACAAGCGCACCCGTGACGGCTACTCCGATACGGTCTACGGTACGGACCAGAAGGGCGCCGTCTGGAAATTTGACCTGCGCGGCACCGACAATCTGAGCGTGCCGCTGTTCACGACCTTGTCTTCCACTGAGGGCGGCGTACAGGTACGCCAGCCGATCACCGGCGGCATCACTGCCGGCGTCGGCAGCAACGGTGGTGTGATGCTGTATTTCGGTACTGGCAGCTTCTCGTTCGAGGAGGATCCGCGGGACAGCTCACTGCAGAGCCTGTATGCGGTGAATGACGTGGTCAACGGTCCGATCACGACCGGACTGACCCGCGCCAACCTGTCTGGCAATACCGCCGACATCTCCGGTTCGCTGCGGACGCTGACTGCGGGCACGCCTCCTGACGACTCGCGTGGCTGGTTCATCGATCTTGCCTTCCGCGAGCGGTTCGTGGGCAATCCGACGCTGTCCAACGGCATCGTCTACATGCCAACGTATGTTCCGCGTGACCCGGCCAACAGCAGCACCAGCTGCGCGGTTCCCGGCGACAACTGGCTGTTCGGCCTACAGCCGCTGACCGGTGCGGGTGCGCTGGGTCGTGCCACCCTGGGTTCGCCGACGGGTACCGGTTTCGCAGCGGGGTCTGCGGGCTTCAAGAGCACCTCCAAGAGTGGGTCGCCCATCACCAACGCCAATTCGTTTGCCTTGCCGCGTCAGTCGCCGCCAGCTCTTGGCGGGGGCCCCGGTGGAGGCGCAGGGGACCCGCCGCCGACCGTTCCGCCCAGTGTCTGTATGGGTGGCATCCAGTTCGGATCGGACACGCTGTACATCCCTTACCCGTGTGGTCGTCAATCGTGGAGACAGATCAAGTGAGCAAGCTTTCTTCCATGAACGGGCGCGGCCCGCGCAAGGTGATGGGCTTCACCCTCATCGAGCTGATGATCACCGTGGCGGTGATCGCGGTGCTGGCCGCGATTGCCTACCCGTCCTACACCAACCAGGTGCGCAAGTCCAAGCGCGCTGCGGCCAAGGCGGAGCTGGTGGAGTACGCGCAACGGGCCGAGCGCCAGCACACGCTCAACAACAGCTATACGAATTTCACGTTCGTGGAAAACGATGGCACGACCATCGCCTCGCCACGCGATGGCAGCACGGCGATGTACCAGGTGACCTTTGTCGCGCCTACTGCGAACACGTTCACGATCACGGCGGTTCCGGAGGGTGAGCAGGCTAAAGACCCCTGCGGCACCCTCTCGGTGAACCAGGCCGGGGTCAAGACCCCGGCCAACACCAGTGCACTGGATTGCTGGTAGGCGGCCGCCGGATGTTGCAACGCCACGAGTGAACGTCTAGAATTCGCGTCCCCGCCCGAATAGCTCAGCCGGTTAGAGCACTTGACTGTTAATCAGGGGGTCGTTGGTTCGAGTCCAACTTCGGGCGCCAGATTCTGCAGAAGCCGCGAGCAATCGCGGCTTTTGTCGTTTCTGCAGTTGGCCAGCCTGGAAGCCCGGGCCGTCAGTGAGGGCATGCCGTCGTGTCCCGGATGCGCGTGGCCCGGGTCCGTCCGACGTTGTTCACCACCACCTGGCCATGCAGCTGACCCCCGGCACAGATGGCCACCGTCAGCGGACTGCCGCCGCTGCGCCCGTCGGCCTGGAAGCGCAGGCGCTGGCGGTCCTGGCTGGACCGTGCCACCACTGCTGTGTCCCGATAACCCTGGCGGTACTGCAGGGCATCGGCCGGGGCAGGCGAGGCCGTGCCGCTCCCGCGGTCGCGGTGGATCAACCAACCCCGGCTCCAGTCGTCTCCGCAGTGCAGGCCATCCCCGCTGGGGCATACGGTCACCGGCTCGAAGCGGGTGATCGCGGTACTGCGCGCACTGTTGAACACCGACACGAGCTGCATGCGCAGCATGTCGGCGCGCATGCGGCTGACGCTGGCGCTGAACGCGGGCAGGGCCAGCGCGCAGAGCACTGTCACGATCAGCAGGGTCGCCATCAGTTCCAGCAGGGTGAACCCACGGGAGCGGTCAAGGCGAGTGGGGCGGGCAGGGCTGGGCATGACGGATCCCGGAGGCAAGGCGTTACCGTGATCCGCGCGGAGCGGTCCTGCCATCGGCCAAGTGGACGTTGCAGGGTAGGACACCCCCTCAGCCGGCCGTCACCCAAGCCCCCGCTATAATGGAAGGCCCGGTCTATGGCGGCACCATGAGCGATCGCTTCGAACTTGTATCTCCGTATTCCCCGGCGGGTGACCAGCCGGCGGCGATCGAGAAGTTGACGGCCAATTTCGAAGCCGGCATCGCCAAGCAGACGCTGCTGGGCGTGACCGGCTCGGGCAAGACCTACACCATTGCCAACGTCATCCAGCAGGTGCAGAAGCCCACGCTGGTGATGGCGCCCAACAAGACCCTGGCCGCGCAGCTGTACGGCGAGTTCAAGGCGTTCTTCCCGCACAATGCGGTGGAGTACTTCGTCAGCTACTACGATTACTACCAGCCCGAAGCCTACGTGCCTTCGTCGGATACCTTCATCGAGAAGGACAGTTCGATCAACGAGCACATCGAGCAGATGCGGCTGGCGGCGACCAAGACCCTGCTGTCGCGCCCGGATGCCATCGTGGTGGCCACCGTCTCGGCGATCTACGGCCTGGGCGCGCCAGAGGATTACCTGTCGCTGCGCCTGATCCTGTCCACCGGCGAACGCATCGACCAGCGCGACCTGATCAACCACCTCACCCAGCTGCAGTACACGCGCAACGAGTACGAGCTGCACCGCGGTACCTTCCGCGTGCGCGGCGAGGTGATCGACATTTTCCCGGCCGAGTCGGACAGCGAAGCGGTACGCATCGAGCTGTTCGACGGCGAGGTGGAGCAGATCAGCATGTTCGATCCGCTCACCGGCGAAAACCTGCGCCGGCTGCAGCGCTATACCGTGTACCCCAAGACCCACTATGCCACCACGCGCGAGCGGGTGCTGTCGGCGGTGGACACGATCAAGGCCGAGCTCAAGGTGCGGCTGGAGCAGTTGTACGAACAGAACAAACTGGTGGAAGCGCAGCGCCTGGCACAGCGCACCCAGTTCGACCTGGAGATGATGGCCGAGGTCGGCTTCTGCAACGGCATCGAGAATTACTCGCGCCATCTCACCGGCAAGGCCGCCGGCGAACCCCCGCCGACCCTGTTCGACTACCTGCCGCCCGATGCGCTGCTGGTCATCGACGAATCGCACGTGACCATTCCGCAGATCGGCGCGATGTACAAGGGCGACCGCTCGCGCAAGGAGACCCTGGTGGAGTTCGGCTTCCGGCTGCCGTCGGCACTGGACAACCGCCCGCTGCGTTTCGAGGAATGGGAAGCGCGCTGCCCACGCAGCATCTATGTATCCGCCACGCCTGGCCCGTACGAGCTGCGTGAAGCGGCCGATGAGATCACCGAGCTGGTCGTGCGCCCCACCGGCCTTATCGATCCAGTCGTGGAGATCCGTCCGGTCGGAACGCAGGTCGATGACCTGATGAGCGAGGTCAACGAGCGCATCAAGCTGGGCGATCGCGTGCTGGTCACCACCTTGACCAAGCGGATGGCCGAGAACCTCACCGAGTACCTCACCGAGCACGGCATCCGGGTGCGCTACCTGCATTCGGACATCGATACGGTCGAGCGCGTGGAGATCATCCGCGACCTGCGCCTGGGCAAGTTCGACGTGCTGGTCGGCATCAACCTGCTGCGCGAAGGCCTGGACATGCCCGAGGTGTCGCTGGTGGCGATCCTCGACGCGGACAAGGAAGGCTTCCTGCGTTCGACCGGTTCGCTGATCCAGACCATCGGCCGTGCCGCACGCAACCTGCGCGGCAAGGCGATCCTGTACGCGGACCGGATGACCCGTTCGATGCAGGCGGCGATCGACGAAACCGACCGCCGTCGTGCCAAGCAGGTGGAGTACAACCAAGCGCACGGCATCGTTCCCAGGTCGGTGCTGCGCCCGATCGTGGACGTGCTGGAAGGCGCGCGTTCGGAAGCGGCCGAGAAGGAAGCGCGTGGCAAGGGCAAGGGACGTGGTGGCCGGGTGGCCGAGGAGGCGGTGGACTACCGCACCCTGGAGCCGGCCCAGATCGCCAAGCGCCTGCAGGCGCTGGAGCAGCAGATGTACCAGCACGCCCGCGACCTGGAGTTCGAAGATGCCGCGCGCGTGCGCGACCAGATCCGCAAGCTGAAGGAGGCCAGCCTGGGCTGAACAACGCATTGTGAAATACCTTCACAAAAGTGTTGCTCTTCACACGCGACGTCCGTAATATACGCGGCCTGCACCGACGCAAACGCAACGGTGCAGCGAGACAGACGGGCGGTTAGCTCAGCGGTAGAGCACTACCTTGACATGGTAGGGGTCACAGGTTCGAACCCTGTACCGCCCACCACTCCAGTCCCAGCGACTGCGGTGGAACAACAGAAAAGCCGGCCATCAGGTCGGCTTTTTTGCGTCATGGGTTCAGCCGCTGCGGCGCTTCCCGACAGCACGCTGCACGCCCGCCCGATGGCGGCGTCATTCCCACAGGCCAAACATGCAGATTCCCGTGCGTGGTGGCCTGCATGTCGATCCTGTCGACGTTCCCTTACCGTTCGCTCTCCATCCCCCTGCCCATGTTCGGCAAGGCATGTGCGGCCGCACTGCTGGCCGGCGTGTGCGCCGTGGTGTTTGCGCCGGTGCTGGCGGCCCGGCTGCCCGCGTGGTGCGCGCTGGTCTGTGGCACGGGGCTCTGGTGGGGATGCCCGCGTGCGCGATGGTGCGGCGCGTTGTTGGCTGGCGTGGGCTGGGTGGCCGTGCACGCGCATGCCGGCCTGGCCCTGCAGTTGCCTGCCAATGCCGCGCCTGCCGATCATGTGCTGCGCGGCCGGGTCGCGGAGCTGCCGCAGCATGGATCGCGCAGTACCCGGTTCCGGTTCCGCGTGGATGACGATGCGACGATGCCCGTGCATCTGCGCGGCCGTGAGCTTGCGCTCGCCTGGTATGAGGCCGCCGCTGGGAAGACGACCATGAGCCCGCCTGGTGCCGCGCCGGTGCAGCGCCATGCGCTGCGCGCGGGGGCGCGCTGGCAGCTCCACGCGCGGTTGCGCCCGCCGCGCGGGCTGCGCAATCCAGGCGGCTTCGATGCCGAGCGACACGCATTGCTGCAGCGCTTGACCGCTACGGGACACGTGCGCGCACCGGCGATGGTGCTGGGTGACCCGACCGGGCTGTCGGCGTGGCGCGAGCGCATGGCGGACGCGATCGCGGCACATGTGCCGGGCCCGGGAGCGCGTTTCATACAGGCCCTCGCGCTGGGCGACACCCGTGCGCTGGGGCAGGGCGACTGGGATGACCTGCGCGCGCTGGGCCTGACCCATCTGGTGGCGATATCCGGTTTCCACGTCGGGCTGGTGGCAGGGGTTGCGGCGTGGCTGGCGGCGCTGGCGTGGCGCGCGCTTCCTGCGCTGGGCCGTTACTGGCCGCGGCCATTGGCGGCCGCGCTGGCAGCTGTCGCGGGCGCCGCGCTGTACGCGGCAGTGGCGGGCTTCGCCCTGCCCACGGTGCGGACCGTGCTGATGATTGCGGTCGTCGCGGCCGCACGTTGCGCGCGGCGACCAGCCACCGTTGGCCAGGCGCTGGGGCTGGCGGCCCTGGCGGTGCTGCTGGTCGATCCGCTGTCGGTGCTGGCGCCGGGCTTCTGGCTCAGCTTCGCCGGGGTGCTGTGGCTGGTCTGGTGCCTGCCGGGTCGCGACGTGCACTGGCTGCGGACGTTCCTGGCTGCGCAGGGCGTGGCCACCCTGGCGCTGTTGCCCTTGACCGTGGCGCTGTTCGGGCAGGCCTCGCGCGCGGGGCCGCTGGTCAACCTGCTTGCCATTCCGTGGTGGAGCCTGGTGGTGGTGCCGATGGCGCTGCTTGGCACCGGCCTCGAGGCGCTGGTCGAGGGGGCCGGGCGCTGGCCCTGGCGCTGGGCGGCCGCCTGTTTCGACGCGAGCTGGTGGTTGTTCGGTGCGCTGGCGCGCCAGTCCTGGGCATTGTGGTGGGCACCGCAGGCGGGCATCGCGGCGGTGCCTGCCGCACTGCTCGGGGTGTTCTGGTTGTTGCTGCCGCGCGCCGCCGGGATGCGCCTGCCGGCGCTGCTGCTGTGCCTGCCGCTGCTGTGGCCCGCGCGCGCCCGGCCCGCGCCCGGCGAGGTTGAGCTGGTGGTGATGGACGTGGGGCAGGGCCTGGCCGTGTGGGTGCGCACCCGCCACCACCGTCTGCTGTACGACGCCGGCCCGGCTGCCGAGGGGGGATTCGATGCCGGCGAACGGGTCGTGGTGCCGACCCTGCATGCGCTGGGCGAGGCCGGGCTGGACCGGGTGCTGCTCAGCCATGGCGACCGCGACCACGCCGGTGGCATGCCGGCGGTACGCCGCGCCTTCCGCGACCCGCTGCTGCAGGCGCCGCCCGGTGCGGTGCCCGGCATCGGGTTGACGTGCAACCGTGGCGACGCCTGGCGTTGGGACGGAGTGGAGTTCGCCGTGCTGCACCCGCCGCCCGGCAGCGACTACGCCGGCAACGCCAGCAGCTGCGTGCTGCGCATCCAGGCTGCCCATGGGGTGGTGTTGTTGACCGGCGACATCGGCCAGGCCGAGGAGGCCGCGCTGATCGCCACGGCGCCCACCGCGCTGCGCGCCGACGCGGTGCTGGTGGCGCACCACGGCAGTGCTGGCTCGTCCAGCGCCGACTGGGTGCAGGCGGTGTCGCCACGGCTGGCGATCGTCTCGGCCGGGCATGGCAACCGCTTTGGCCACCCGCGGGCGGAGGTGCTGCAGCGCTGGCGGGCCGCCCCTGCCGAGGCGCTGAACACCGCCGACAGCGGCGCACTGCGCCTGTGGCTGGGTCGCGACGGGCTGCAGGTGCGCGAACAGCGTATTTTCGAACGCCGGTGGTGGGATGCCGCGGAGCGGGCGCGGTCGGCTGCTATCCTATCGGCGGTCATACAGGCGGCCAATGGGCCGGAGGGTTGAAACGTGTGGGAACTGGTCAAGGCCGGTGGCTGGCCGATGGTGCCGCTGCTGCTGTTGGGCGTACTGGCTTTGGCAATCGTCCTGGAGCGTTTCTGGACCTTGCGGCGCAATGAGGTCCTGCCCCCGGGGCTGGGCCAGGAAGTGCGCAACTGGGCCGCGCGCGGCAAGCTCGATCCGAATCACATCCAGTCGCTGCGGGCCAACTCGCCGCTGGGCGCGTTGCTGGCCGTGGCGCTGGAAGCGCGCAACCGTCCGCGCGACCAGATCCGCGAACGCATCGAAGATGCCGGCCGGCACCTGGTGCACCGCATGGAGCGGTTCCTGAACGCGCTGGGCACCATCGCATCGGCAGGCCCGCTGCTGGGCCTGCTCGGGACCGTGGTGGGCATGATCCAGATGTTCCTGGGCATCCTCGACCACGGCGTGGGCGATGTGAACCAGCTGGCCGGCGGCATCGGCAAGGCGCTGGTGTGCACCGCCACCGGCATGATCGTGGCCATTCCGGCGTTGATGTTCCATCGCTACTTCAAGGGCCGCATCGGCGGTTACGTGATCGAGATGGAAATGGAGGCCTCGGCCCTGCTGGACGCACTGGACGGTCGCCCCGGCGTCATGAACGCAGCACCGCGCGCCGGCACCGCGCCGGCGGCCAGTGCCGCGCCCGTCACGGCCAAGGGCTGACGGATGCGCATCCGCAACGACCGGGTCCAGGACGAAGTGCACATCGATCTGGTGCCACTGATCGACGTCATCCTCGTGCTGATCATCTTCTTCGTGGTCACCACCACCTTCGACGCGCGCTCGACGTTGCAGCTGCAGCTGCCGACCGCCAGCCAGCAGGACACCACCGAGCCGCCGCGCTCGCTGAGCGTGCTGGTCAATGCCGAGGGGCGCTATTTCATCAACGACCAGGAAGTACTGCGCACCGACGTGGAGTCGGTCAAGCAGACGATTGCTGCTGTCGCCGGCAGCGATCGTGAGCAGACCGTGCTGCTGCGCGCCGATGCCCGCACCCCGTACCAGGCCGTGGTGACCGCCCAGGATGCCCTGGGCCAGCTCGGTTTCCGCCGCATCGCCATCGCTACCGCGCCGGAGGTGCGTCCATGAGTAAACAACACGCGCCGGTCTGGCCGATCTACAAACGCCTGCTGGGCTACACGCGCGCCTACTGGGTGTTCATGGTGGCCGCCGTCATCGCGATGGTGGTCGAAGCTCTCGCCGGCTACCACTTCACCAAGCTGATGGAACCGCTGGTCAATCGTGGCTTCGTCAACCCCGAGCCGCGCATGGCGGTGATCCTGCCGTTGACCATCCTCGGGCTGTTCATGATGCGCAGCCTGGCCACGCTGGTCAGCGATTACGCCCTGGCCCGCACCGGGCGCAGCGTGGTCCGTGACCTGCGCGAGCAGGTGCTGTCCAAATACCTGCACCTGCCGTCGTCGCACTTCGACAGCGAAGCCACGCCGGTGATGGTCAGCCGCCTGAACTACGACACCGAGCAGGTCACCCAGGCCAGCGCCGATGCGCTCAAGACCCTGGTTGCCGATACCCTGACCATCATCGCCATGCTGGTGGTGATGCTGCAGATGAGCGTCAAGGTCACCGTGGCGATGCTGGTGGTGGTGCCGTTGATCGGCGTGATCGTCTCGTTCGTGGGCAAGCGCTACCGGCGCATCAGCCGTGGCATCCAGGACGGCATGGGCAGCATGGCGCAGACCGCCGAACAGTCGCTGGCCGCGCAGCAGGAAGTGAAGGTGCATGGCACCCAGGCGCACGAGATATCGCGATACTCGCGCCTGGCCAACCGCATGCTCGGCCTGAACATGAAGGTCGAAACCACCCGTGCGCTGGCCTCCAGCACGGTGCAGTTCCTGGCCGCGCTGGCGCTCGCCGTGATCGTATGGGTATCCACCCGCGAGGCGCTCGCCGGGCGCTTGAATGCCGGCCAGTTCATGGGCCTGATGACCTCGATGATGGCCATCATCCCGTCGCTGCGCCGCCTGACCAGCGTGCAGACGTCGATCTCGCGCGGCGTGGCCGCCGCCGAGCGCCTGTTCGGCATCCTCGACCTGCCGGTCGAGCGCGACGAAGGCGGCACCCGCGCCCAGCGCGTACGTGGCGAGCTGTCGTTCGAGCACGTCATGCTGCGTTATCGCGAGGACACCGGCATCGCGCTGGACGACATCACGTTCGAGGCCAGGCCGGGCACCGTGACCGCCATCGTTGGCCGCTCGGGCAGCGGCAAGACCAGCCTGATCCGGCTGGTGCCGCGTTTCTACGAGCCCAGTGGCGGACGCATCCTGCTGGACGGGGTGCCGTTGGACGACTACCCGCTGGCCGACCTGCGCCGGCAGGTGGCGATGGTCGGGCAGAAGGTCATGTTGTTCGACGACACGGTGGCGGCCAACATCGCCTACGGCATGGACGCAAGCGAGGAGCAGATCCGCGCCGCGGCCGAAGCGGCCAATGCGTGGGAGTTCATCGAACGCATGCCGCAGCAGCTGCAGACGCCTGTCGGCGAGAATGGCGCGCTGTTGTCCGGCGGCCAGCGCCAGCGCCTGGCGATCGCCCGCGCCATCCTGCGCGATGCGCCGGTGCTGATCCTCGACGAAGCCACCGCCGCGCTGGACAACGAGTCCGAGCGGCTGGTGCAGGACGCCCTGCAGCGCCTGATGCCCGAGCGCACCACGCTGGTGATCGCGCACCGCCTGTCCACCATCGAACACGCCGACCAGGTGCTGGTGATGGACCATGGCCGCATCGTCGAACGCGGCACCCACAACGAGCTGTTGGCGCTCGGTGGCCTGTATGAGCACCTGCACAAGATGCAGTTCCGCGAAAGGCAGCCCTGATGGCGTCCACAGGTTCCCAGACGCCGTCGTACTGGTACGACGGCAGTGCGATTCCGTTTGCCGCGCGCCTGCTGGCGCCGGTGTACGGCGCCGTGGTGGCACTGCGCAGATCGGCTTATCGGCGTGGCTGGTTCAAGCGCCACGCCTTGCCGGTACCGGTGATCGTGGTGGGCAACGTGACGGCCGGCGGCACCGGCAAGACCCCGCTGACCATCGCCCTGGTCGACCGCCTGCGCGAGGCCGGCTGGAAGCCCGGCGTGGCCAGCCGTGGTTACGGGCGCGAAGAGGCCAAGGTGCCGCGCTGGGTCGAGGTGGGCACGCCGACCGCGCTGGGCGGCGATGAGCCGGTGCTGATCGCCTGGAAAACCGGCGTGCCGGTCCGGGTCGATGCCGACCGCGTGGCGGCCGGCAGGGCGCTGGTCGAGGCGGGCTGCAACATCATCGTGTGCGACGACGGTCTGCAACACTACCGGCTGGCGCGCGACATTGAAATCGAAGTGGTCGACGCACAACGCCGCTACGGCAATGGTCGCTTGATCCCGGCTGGACCGTTGCGCGAGCCGGCCGAGCGCGCGCGCGACTGCGACTTCCACGTGGTCAACCTGGGCCAGGCCAGCGCCGATCCGTCCGTGCTGGCCTCCTGCGGTTTCGGCGAATGGGCGATGCAACTGCACATCGACAGCGCGCAGCCGCTCAACGGCGGCCGCGCCCGCGCGCTGTCGCATTTCCGTGGCCAGCGGGTGCACGCCGTGGCCGGCATCGCACACCCGCAGCGCTTCTTCGACATGCTGCGCGCGCACGGTATCGGCGTGGTCCCGCATGCCTTCGCCGATCATCATGCGTACCAGGCGGCGGACCTGCGCTTCGGCAGCGAACTGCCGGTGCTGATGACGGAAAAGGATGCGGTGAAGTGCAAGGTGTTCGCCAACGAGTGGCATTTCTCGGTGCCGTTGTCGGCCGATCTGCCCGCCGCGTTCTGGGTCAACCTGCTGGACCGCGTCGACAAGCTCGGCAAGCGCTGAGCACCGCTGAATCCCGTTCCCTGCGTTTTTCGAGAGGTCCCGCATGAGCCAGCCCGTCGATTTCGTCGTTGCCATTCCCGCGCGCTACGCCGCCTCGCGGCTGCCTGGCAAGCCGCTGCGGTTGCTGGGCGGCAAGCCGCTGGTGCTGCGCGTGGCCGAACGCGCATTGCTGGCCGGCGCACGCGAGGTCTGGGTGGCCACCGATGACGCGCGCATTGCTGAGGCCCTGCAGGGCCTGGACGGCGTGCAGGTGGCGATGACCGCCGCCAGCCATGCTTCCGGCACCGACCGGCTGGCCGAATGCGCCCGGCAGGCCGGCTGGCCCGATGACACCGTGGTGGTGAACCTGCAGGGCGACGAGCCGTTCGCTCCGGCTGAGGGCATCCGGGCGGTGGCCGAAGCGCTGGTCTACAGTGGTGCCGAAATGGCCACCTTGGCCACGCCGGTGGAGGACGCCGAGACCCTGTTCGATCCCAACGTGGTCAAAGTGGTGCGCCAGCAGAACCTGGATGCACTGTATTTCAGCCGTGCCCCCATTCCATGGCACCGCGATGCCTTTGCGCGCTCGCGCGAGAGCCTGTCAGGCCCGCATTGGCTGCGCCACATCGGCATCTACGCCTATCGCGCCGGCTTCCTGCACCAGTTCGCCGCGTTGCCGCCGGGTGCGCTGGAGCAGCTGGAATCGCTGGAGCAGCTGCGCGTGCTCGAGGCCGGGCATCGCCTGAGCGTGGCGCTGTCGCCGGCCGCGTTCCCGCCGGGGATCGATACCCCCGAGGACCTGGAGCGCGCCGAGGGCTGGCTGGCCCGTCGCGAAATTGACGGTGACACGACGGTTGCATGACGCCGACTCCGGCATAATCACCGCATGAACGTACAGCCCGTCCAGGATCTGCCCGAGTTCGCCACGTGGCTCAACGCCACCCCGACCACCTTGACCGAACTGCGCGGTCGCCCGGTGGTACTGGCGTTCGTCAATGCCGCCTCTGTGTGGTGCGCGCACCGGCTGGCCGAGCTCGGCCAGTGGCAGTCGCGCAACCCCGGAAAACTGCAGTTGCTGATCCTGCAGGTGCCACGCTTCGACTGCGAACGCGAACCAGAGCAGACCCTGAAGCTCCTGCGCCGGCAGGGCCTGACCGCGCCGGCGCTGCTGGACGCGGACTGGGATGGCTGGCGCCGCTTCAACGTGACGGCGTGGCCGACGCTGGTCCTGCTCGACGCGCAGGGGCGTGAGGTCGACCGCCTGGTCGGCTTCGGCGATGAACTTGATCGCGCGCTCAACGCCCTGTGCCAAGGGACCTCGAGCCCGCTCGATGGCGATGCCTCGCGCCAACGCGAGCTGCGGCCGGAGCCGCGCCTGCCGCTGCTGTTCCCGACTGCACTGGCGGTGAGCACCGAGCGGTTGTATATCGCTGACAGCGGCCACCATCGCATCCTTGAATGCAGCCATGCCGGCCGCGTACTACGCCAGTTCGGCCTGGGCACCGCCGACATGATGGACGGCGGCCCGGGCGAGGCCGCGTTCAACCGGCCGCAGGGCCTGGCCCTGGAGCGGGAGTGGTTGTACGTGGCCGACACCGGCAACCACGCGCTGCGCCGGATTCAGCTTGTCACCGGACAGGTCGATACGCTGTGCGGCAATGGCCGCCCCGGCGACCCGCGCGAAGGTACGGTGAGCGATCCCCGCCAGACCGCGCTGAACCATCCGCAGGGCCTGGCGGTGGCCGACAATCAGGTCCATATCGCCATGGCCGGCGACAACCGGATCTGGAGCTACCACCTGGGTCAACGCACGCTGTCCTGGCGCGCCGGTTCCGGGGCCATCGACGAACGCGACGGCAGTGGCCACCTGGCCGCTTTCGCGCAGCCGGCCGCACTCGCCGCCGTGCAGCAGATGCTGTACGTGTGCGATGCGCTGGGTTCGTCGATCCGTTCGATGCAATTGCGCGGTGATCTGGTGCAGACGCTGGTCGGGCAGGGGTTGTGGTCGTTCGGCGACCAGGATGGTCCGCGTACCACGGCCCGGCTGCAGTACCCGCAGGCGATCGCGATGAGCCCGGATGCGCCGGTGTTGTGGATCGCCGATGCCGGCAACGGGCGCCTGCGCACGCTGCGGCTTGGCGGTGGCGAACTGGGCACCGTGGAACTGCCACGCCGCCTGCATGGCCCGGCTGGGCTGGCGCTGGGAGGCGGGACGGTGTGGATTGCCGAAACCGATGCGCACGCCGTGTTGCGATTCGATCCCGTCAGCGGCGTACTGAGCGACGTACCCATCAGCGAATGACCCAGCCTACCGCTCCGGCCTTCGATGGAAAGGCGTTCGCGGCCCACCTGAGTACCGCGCCCGGCGTGTACCGCATGTACGCCGCCGACGACACCCTGCTGTATGTCGGCAAGGCGCGCGCCTTGCGCAACCGCGTTGGCAGCTACTTCAATGGTGCGCCGAAGACGGCGCGGATCATGTCCATGCTGTCGCAGGTCGCGCGCATGGATGTGACCGTCACCCGTTCCGAGGCCGAAGCGCTGTTGCTGGAAAACCAGCTGATCAAGTCGCTGTCGCCGCGTTACAACGTGTCGTTGCGCGACGACAAGACCTACCCGCAGGTGTTGCTGACCCGCGAAGACTGGCCGCGCATTGCGCTGCACCGGGGGCCGCGCGCGGTGCCAGGCCGTTATTTCGGGCCGTACCCGGGCGTGACGGCGGTACGGGAAACGCTCAACCTGATGCACAAGCTGTTCAAGCTGCGCAGCTGCGAGGACAGCGTGTTCCGCAACCGGTCGCGGCCCTGCCTGCAGTACCAGATCGGCCGCTGCAGCGCGCCGTGCGTGGATCTGGTCGCAGCCGAGGACTATGCCGAGTCGGTACGCCGCGCGTCGATGTTCCTGGAAGGCAGGAGCGACCAGCTGGCGCGCGAACTGGGCACGCAGATGCAGGCGGCCAGCGAAGCATTGGAATTCGAGCAGGCCGCACGCCTGCGCGACCTGGTCACCGCGCTGCGCAGCATGCAGACCCGCCAATACGTGGACGGACGCGCCGCCGACCTGGACGTGCTGGCCTGCGCCACCCGGGGCGCCAGTGCGTGCGTGATGCTGCTGGCCTTCCGGGATGGCCGCAACATGGGCACGCGGCCGTTCTTCCCGCGCACCAACGGCGAGGAAAGCGCGGAGGAGGTGTTGGGGGCGTTCGTATCCCAGTACTACGCCGAACATACGCCGCCGCGCGAGATCCTGCTCGACCGCGAGATTCCCGATGCCAGCCTGATTGAATCGGCCCTGAGTGCCTCGGCCGAAGTCAAGGTGCAGCTGAAATGGAACGTGCGCGGCGAACGTGCCGGTTACGTCGAACTGGCCAGCCGCAACGCGCAGATCACCTTGGCCAGCGAGCTCACCAGCCGCAGCGCCCAGCATGCGCGCAGCGAGGACCTGCGGCAGATGCTGGGCCTGGCCGAACAGGTCAAGCGCGTGGAGTGTTTCGACATCAGCCATACCATGGGCGAGGCCACCGTGGCGTCGTGCGTGGTGTTCGACGCCAGTGGCCCGGTACGCAGCCAGTACCGCCGGTTCAACATCAGCGGGATCGAACCCGGCGATGACTACGCCGCCATGCGCCAGGCCATCGACCGCCGCTTCCGTCGCGCAGTGGAAGAGGAGGGCGTGCTGCCCGACCTGCTGCTGATCGACGGCGGCGCCGGCCAGCTGGCCCAGGCGCAGGCCGCGCTGGCCGACCTGGGCGTGGAAGGCGTGATGCTGGTAGGCGTGGCCAAAGGCGTGGAGCGCCGCGCCGGGCACGAGGCGCTGGTCATGCCCGATGGCCGCGAGCTGCGCCCGGGCGCAGCGTCGCCGGCGCTGCAGTTCATCCAGCAGGTTCGCGACGAGGCGCACCGTTTCGCCATTACCGGCCACCGTGGGCGTCGCCAGAAGGCGCGCATGACCAGCAGGCTGGAGGACATTCCCGGCATCGGGCCGCGTCGGCGTGCCAGCCTGCTCAGGCATTTTGGCGGGCTGGTCGGTCTGAAAGCGGCCGGTGAAGCGGAAATCGCCAAAGTTGAAGGCATCAATGCTGCCCTTGCCGCACGCATCTACGCTAACCTTCATGGACTGCCCACGCCCCCTGCGGCCGGCGAGTAGAGAGACGCAATGAAGTTGACCCTCCCCACCTGGCTGACATTGCTGCGGATCGTGATGATCCCGGTGCTTGTGCTGGTGTTTTACCTTCCCTACACGTGGACCAATTTTGCCTCTGCGGCGATCTTCGGCATCGCGGCGTTGACCGACTGGCTGGATGGCTGGATCGCCCGCCGCTACGACCTTGCCTCCGCCTTCGGCGCGTTCCTTGATCCGGTTGCCGACAAGCTGATGGTGGCCGTGGCGCTGTTCCTGATCGTGCAGGCACACCCGACCCCGTGGATGGCGTTCTGGGCCGCAGTGATCGTCGGCCGCGAGATCGCCGTGTCGGCGCTGCGCGAGTGGATGGCCGAAATCGGCCAGCGTGCGAAGGTGCGCGTGGCGTTGATCGGCAAGATCAAGACCACCGCGCAGATGGTCGCGCTGCTGTGCCTGTTGTATTCGGTCGCACCGAATACGCCGGTGTCCGATATCTGGATGGGCGAACCGGTGTTCCATATCGGCGACTGGACGTTGGCGATTGCAGCCGTGCTCACCTTGTTCTCGGGCCTGCAGTACCTGCACGCGGCGTGGCCGAGCCTGCGCGAGGACGAACGCGCCGCACGTGAAACCGCGCGTGCGAAAAAGAAAGGCTGAGGGCTGTTGACAGCACCGCGTTTGGCTGTAGAATTTCGCCTCCCAAGCGGGAATAGCTCAGTTGGTAGAGCGCAACCTTGCCAAGGTTGAGGTCGCGAGTTCGAGTCTCGTTTCCCGCTCCAGATTCAAGAAAAAAGCGACCTTCGGGTCGCTTTTTTCGTTGGCGCCGCCATCCCCTGGCTGCGGCGTCGGGTAGCCGAACAGGTCCGTTTCCACCGGCGCGGCATGCGCATGCACGGCTGAACATCGCGGCATCAAACATATTGACGGCGTGAAGGAATCCCGACACAATAGCGCTCCTTCGACGCAGGTCGAGGGGAAAGCAGCAGATCTGCGGGAATAGCTCAGTTGGTAGAGCGCAACCTTGCCAAGGTTGAGGTCGCGAGTTCGAGTCTCGTTTCCCGCTCCATATTTCGACAGGGCCCCCTTGGGGCCTTGTTTTTCTCCGCGGTGGCACGCGGACGTCGACGCCGGGAACCCCGCTGGCGATGTAGGAAAAAGCGTGAAAGGGCTGGTGTGTTACTCGCGGTTTCGGTAACATATGCGCCTGATTTTGCGGGAATAGCTCAGTTGGTAGAGCGCAACCTTGCCAAGGTTGAGGTCGCGAGTTCGAGTCTCGTTTCCCGCTCCAAATCCTGACCAGGCCCCGTTCTCGGGGTCTTGTCTTATAGGGTCACCGGCCTGGTGGCAGAGTGGTCATGCAGCGGACTGCAAATCCGCGTACGCCGGTTCAATTCCGACCCAGGCCTCCAGCAGTTCGAAAACCCCCGCTTCGGCGGGGTTTTTCGTTTCTGCCCTTCACCGGATGGGCTGACATGAGGGTGTCAACGATCAGGCGGCATGCTGTCTGCGCGCGGTCAGCCTGAACATGAACGGTTCATGGCATGTTCGATCGCCCGTTCATCATTGGTTGACTTGGCGCGAAGGGCATGAAAGGGTGGGGTGAAACGTGGGTGAAGTCCCGCCGCCGCCCAGCGGCGGGGCGGCAGGTGCAGGCCTGGCAGGGGGAATTGCTCGTCCATAGATGCAGAGCAGGTCCAAGGGAGGTCGTATGCAGTACGGCGCGAATGACTTGGCTGACGGCGTCCGCACAGAGCTGGAAGCCAGCTACAGCAAGCATGGCTGTGGGCCGGAGTTCTGGACCACTTACCAGCAGGTGCTGGAACGCCTGGTGCCGCAGGGCCGCAGCCGGACCCAGGTAACAAACGAACTGGCGTTGATCATCGAGCAGCTCGGCATCGTCCGGCGGGCGCAGATGGTGCCGCCGCGCAGCAGCTGCACGCGCTGACGCCGCCTGGCGGGTCGTTCAGCATGGCCAGGGCCTGCGCACCAGGCCCTGCGACATCACGCCACATTGATCCTGATCGGGGCGGCATAGCATCATTCCCGCGCCCCCGTATAGTGTCCGTCGTCGAGGAAACCATGTCGTCCGCCGTCGTCCCCGAACTGCCTGCCGCCTCCGCGACGCTGTGCAGCGAGCAGGAAGTCACCTGCCTGGTGCACGACTTCTACGCGCGCGTGCGCCGGGAGGAGCGGCTGGGCCCGGTGTTCGAAGCGCGCATCCACGACTGGGACGGGCACTTGGCCCAGCTGGTGGATTTCTGGTCGGCCATGCTGCGCGGCACCCGCCGTTTCAACGGCAACCCGATGTCCAAGCACATGGCCATGCCCGAGCTGGAGCGCGACCTGTTCGACCGCTGGCTGCTGCTGTTCCGCCAGACCACCGCCGAATCCGGCAACCGACCCATGCAGCAGCTGGCCGACGATGTGGCCACGCGCATCGCCGACACCTTCTGGCGGCGCATCCAGATGCAGCGCTGGCCCGAGCTGCCCATCGCTGGAAAATCGCGGCTGGATTGATCTGGCTCAATGCGTGGCGGCGCCCCGGCGCGCACGCTGACGGGCATGGACACCTTCCCGCCTGCCGTCGCCGGGCTCGCCTGGCACTTCGATCCCGAACTGCTGCGCCGCCACGACCGGCCCGGTCCGCGCTATACCTCCTATCCGACCGCGCCGCATTTCCACGATGGCTTCGGTGAAATCGAGCTGCGTGCTGCGATCGCGGCCAGCAATGTCGAGGCGCTGCCCTTGTCGCTGTACGTGCACGTGCCGTACTGCAGCAGTCCGTGCTTCTATTGCGGTTGCAACCGGGTCATCACTCGCGATCACGCCAAGGGCGTGGCCTATGTTGCGCGCGTACTCAGCGAAGCCGCCCTGATCGCGCCGCTGTTTGATGCCTCGCGCGAGGTGGTCCAGCTGCATCTTGGCGGCGGCACGCCCAATTTCCTGGCGGTCACGCAGATGCGCGAGCTGATCGAGGGCCTGCGCCAGCGTTTTTCGTTCAGCGCTGCAGCCAGCCGCGATTTCTCCATCGAACTGGACCCACGTTTTGTCACCCGCGGCGACATCGCGGTGCTGGGCGCGTTGGGGTTCAACCGCGCCAGCCTGGGCATCCAGGATTTCGATCCGGTGGTGCAGCGTGCGATCAACCGCGAGCAGGGCGTGGAGGCCACGCTGGAGGTGCTGCGTGCCTGCCGCGAACATGGCCTGGATTCGGTCAACGTCGACCTCATCTACGGGCTGCCGCACCAGACCCTGGAGGGTTTTGCGCGCACGCTGGAAACCGTGCTGCGCGAACGCCCCGACCGGTTGGCGATCTACGGGTATGCGCACCTGCCGAACCTGTTCAAGGCGCAACGGCAGATTCCGGATGCGGCCCTGCCGAGCCCGGAACAGAAGCTCGCCCTGTTGGGGTTGGCCGTGCGCCGGCTGACGCTGGCCGGGTACCAGTACATCGGCATGGACCATTTCGCGCTTCCGGACGAGAACCTCTCCCGGGCCCAGCGTGCCGGCCAGCTGCACCGCAACTTCATGGGCTATACCACGCATGCGCATACCGACCTGGTCGGGCTGGGCGCCAGCGCGATCAGTCGTATCGGCAGCAGCTACAGCCAGAACCCACGCGACCTGCCAGGCTGGGAGGCCGCGATGGATGCCGGGCGCCTGCCGGTGTGGCGGGGCCTGACCCTGGATGCGGACGACGCGCTGCGCGCGGAACTGATCAACCAGTTGATGTGCCAGGGCGAGGTGGATGGTCGCGCGCTGGGAGCACGTCATGGTGTCGATTTCGACCACTACTTTGCCGACGCGCTCACCGCACTGGCGGCGCTGGAGGCCGACGGGCTGGCCGGGTACCGTGACGGGGTGGTGCGCGCAACCGCACGCGGCCGCCCGCTGCTGCGGCTGCTGGCGATGTGCTTCGACCGTTACCTGGCCCAGCCCGAACAGCCGGTGCGCTATTCGCGGGCGATCTGACGCGTTCGCGGCGGCCGTTCGCGCGGCGTGGTGCCCGGAGCCGGAATCGAACCGGCATGGGGTTGCCCCCGGCGGATTTTAAGTCACCCGCTCAAGCGTAAGTTACTGAATCATAAGGGGCGATGCCGGACAGAAATGGCACCTTTGGCCCCATCGACTGCACAAAAACTGCACCGAATTACGCGAGCCGTTTAATGGCTTCGGCGAGGTGATCCGGCGCCAGATGCGCGTACCGCCGCGTCATCGCCGTGGAACTGTGGCCCAGCACCTCCGACACCGTGTGCAGCGGCACGCCGGCCTGCACCAGCCACGACGCGCAGGTGTGGCGCAGGTCGTGCCAGCGCACGTGCTGCAGCCCGCACGCGGCGCGTGCCTTGGCCCACGAATCCCGCACCTGGTCATCGGACACGCCCAGTGGCAGCCGGCCGGCGATGCCGATCACGCGCGGGTGCAGTGGGACCAGTTGCAGGGTCTTCGTCTTGCTGGTGCGGTCCAGGTGGATGAACTCCTCCCTCACCTCATGCGCGGTAAGCCGCAGCAGGTGGCCACGCCGGATGCCGGTGTAGGCAGCCAGGCGCACGTAGTCGCCCGCCGCCGGGTTGGGACATGCCCGCGCCAGCGCCTCAACCTGCTCCGTCGTCAGGAACGTTTCGCGCGGTTTCTCCGGCAGCAGGGCAATCACCGCCGGCCGCTCCAGCCACCCCCATTCCCGCCACGCCATCCGCGTCACCTGGCGCAAGATACGGCCCTTGTGGTTGACCGTCGCCGGGGCCTTGCCCATCTCCGCCGCCTTCACCTCCGCCCACACCTGCGACACCTCCGACAGCTTCCGCCCCCGGATGTACGGCAGCAGGGCGCGCACGTGCGCCTCCGTCTTCACTGCCGAACGCAGCCGGGGCACGTGGTCCACCAGCCACTTTTTCACCGCGTCCGCGATCAGTCTTTCCGGCTGGCGACCAGCCGCAATGTCGCGGACCGAGGCGAGCATTTTGCGCTCGTAGTCCTTGGCGTCCTTGAACGACCAGTGGCGAGAAGACTTTCGAGTTGTTCGTCCGCCGACGCTGACGGTAACTTGGTAGTGTCCATTTGGACGCTTGGTGACTGGCATGTCCTTACCTTGCATTTTGCCCACCAGGCGCTTAGGTCGGCGGGGTGAATTCTGTCGGATTTCGGCCCTTGCCCGAGGCGGCAGGCGGCGAGCTGGCCGGCATCGATAGCCCGGCGCAGGGTCTTCGTCGAGCACTCGCACTTGTCGGCCGCTTGGGTGAGGGTCATCAGTTTCTCGGCTGCGCTCATGCGAACAGATCCATCTGGGCAGGGAGGGCAGGTGCAACGGGTGCCGGTCGAAGCAGGGTTGCAGCGCGCCGCCGCGCGCTCTGGGCGCCCCGGAAGGCGAACCAGAACCCGTGGCTGTGCCGCCGACTGCGGCACTCGCTGAGGAACACCTGCGCCGTGTGCTTGGCCTGGGTGATCGCGTCCATCAGGCGGTCTCCTTTGTGAGAGCGGCCCGAATGAGGTCGATATCCTCGCCAGCCTGACCACTCGCGCCATGGCGGCGCCGCAGGGCCAGAATCCCGCGAATCAAAGCCTCAACGTCGGCCGCCGGGTTCTCTGGAAAGAGCAGAAGCTGCATCACACCCCCCCCAGCTTCGTCCGCAGGTCGCGCGGCGGGGTGACGGTGGCTAGGGTTTTGGGGATAGCGGGGCGCCGCTGATTCCACAGGACGAGCGGATCGCCCAGCTCATAGCCCGGCCCGAAGGCACTGCAGGTGTGGCATTCGACCCACTGCCCCACGCCCAGGTCGGAGTTCCCGCAAAATGGGCAAGGCAACAGCTCGCGGGCCTGTTCGATGTCAGCTTTCATCGCCTTCCTCTCCCTCGGCCAGTTCGCACCAGCCGTAGTTGAACTGGTTGAAGAACTCATCACGCACCATTTCCTCGATCTGCTCTTCAGCGGTGTCGTCGTCCACTTCGATAACGCCGCACGGCTTCTCGCCTGCGTAGGGCGTTTCTATGTGGTACTGGATGCGGCGGCTCACGATCCCGCTCCTGGCGCTGCATCGCGCTGGCTGTCGATCAGGGCCTTATCTGCCTCGTCAATCGCATAATCGAGGTCGTCCATGCACTTCGTGCCTCGCGTCTCCACTACGCGGTCGCGCATGTACTTTGCAGCAGCAACTAGGTTGAGAAGATGCTGCCCTAGGTCGATGCCCTGCGCGGGCGGGGCGGCGAGGCGGGGACGGGTTGTTTGACAATCAGGGCACGGAACCCCACCTTCGTCGGGGGCGTAGAAACTCGGGCCACCGATCAGCCCACAGCCATTGCAAGTTTCGCAGATCGGCGCCGCATCACTGATCTTGGTGTTCATGCCGTCTCCTTGTGCTGCCATTTAATCGAAAGGGTCCGCCGCTCCGCTTTGAGGCTGAATCGTCGGGGTCTGGCTGCGAACCGCAGCCACGGATATCGAGCGTGTACGCGCTGCATCAGGCGGTGAGTGCTGGCGTGGCGCAGGTGTCCGGCGAAGCTGGCGACGCGAGCTGCAACCTCGCGGAAATCGGCTGGCGTGCCGCGCAGGGTGTTGCCCGAAACGTGCATCCCCTCCCATTCGGCCAGCGCCTGTTGCAGATGGATCACAACGCGGCGCCGGGCCAGCGTGTGTGTCGGGTAGATGACGTAGCCCAAGAAGTCCAGGCCATCGGTGAGGCGGCACAGCTTCTGCTCGACCTTGAGCCGCAGGCCCAGCGTGTCGGCTAGGAATGCCTCGATCTGGTCCCGCCAGGCTGCCAACTGCTCGCGGTCGTGGTGGAACAGCACGAAGTCGTCCACATACCGCAGATAGCGCTTTGCCTTGAGCTGGTGCTTAACAAACTGGTCGAGCGCGTCCAGGTAGACGTTGGCGAAGAACTGGCTCGATAGGTTGCCGATGGGCAGCCCGCGTCCTGCCGGTGCGTTGGCCAGGCGCTTATGCGGCGGCACCTGGGCCAGTTCGGCGGCGGTAGCGCGCACCTGCACGCCGGCATGGAGCGGAGAGCGCCGGAGCAATGCATGGGTGGCCTGCTGGACCGCCGCCGATACCTGGCGCTCCTGCATGCGCTTGCGGAGCATCCGCCACAGGGTCGGCCGGTGGATGCTGTTGAAGAAGTTGGCCACGTCCAGCTGCAGATACCAGCCGCCGCCATGGCCGGAATGCACCTGCCGGATGAACTGCTGAGTCCGGTGCACTGCCGCATGACTTCCGCGACCCTTGCGGTTGGCATAGCTGTCGTGGATGAAGGTGGGCTCCCACAGCGCCTCAAGCTGCGGCACTAGCCAGTGGTGCACGACGCGGTCGGCGAAGTCCGGCGCATGGATCTCGCGCGCCTTGGGACGGGTGGCGATGAAGCAGGTGGACGGGCGCGGCTTCCACTGACCGGAAGAGAGCTCACGCTGCAGCTGCAGCAGCCCGTCGGCCCACTGGTGATCGAAACGCAACTGATTGAAGCTCGGAACCTTCTGGCGGCGTGCACGCCGCCATGCTTGGTACAACTCCTGCAGACCTACCTCTCCCTGAAACTCACCGGCACGACGCACGGCCAACGCGAACCCGTTGTTGTTGCGGTGGTTGTTGTTGACGTTGCCGTTGTTGAAATTGACGTTCCACGCGGAAGCCGAAGAGCCGGCCACCGCCTCCCCATACACTTGCGACCAGGTCGCGCATCCCTGATGCGGGTAGCGTGGCTTCGTCATGAATTGGCCCTCGCAAGGGCGGTACGGGTACTCAGTTTCTGGTCACGCTGCGCGGCGCCATGGGCTTGCGCATTCTGGACATTGGGGGAGATCAGCCGGCGGCGCCAGCCACCAGCCTGCGCGCCAAGCTCTTCAGCCTGGCGTGCCAACACCTCAAACTGACCGAAGCTGCCAAAAGCGCGCAGCAGCTTGGCCACCTGCAGGAACTGCTTCAGCTCATCGATAACCCATACCAGCTCTCCGACCAGCTTTGCCTGGGCAGAGCGATCCCGCCACGCCTTGCCGGCGCGGGTGAACACCTCCATCGCCTTGGCGCGGAGATCCGCACCGATCTGGTAGCGGTGGTAGCGCGGGAACCGCCGGACAGCCTGCTCAATCTCAACGACCAGGCGTTCTGCGCTTCGGATAATCGGCGGGGGCTGGAATCTTGAAGTCATTGTTCAACTCTTCTCAAAAAGGCCAATCACTGACCGGCACGACGCACGGCCAACGCGAACCCGTCGCCGCCGCGGCGGCCGTCGCCGACGCCGCCGTAGCTGAAATTGACGCCCCACGCGGAAGCCGAAGAGCCGGCCACCGGGCCTCCGTCTTCCGGAGCCAGGGCGGTACTGGTCCAATGCCAGCTGGGCTTCACTCGCGGGAAGAGGTCGGTGTCGATCGCTGGGTTCCGGCGGGTGTCATCCACCAGGGCAGCCAGTTCGGCACGGGTCGACATCCGCCAGTCGTCATAGCCCAGCAGGCGCAGGTCGGCGCAGGCCTTGGTGCAGGCCGCGTGGTCCTGGGAATCGCCGTCCTCGTCGCCGATGGACTCAACGGCCCACATCAGGCCCGTGGAGCGGTCCACCACGGCCACGTGGTCCGTTCGAGTCGCGGTGCCGTCCACCATCGTGCCGTCGGCCAGAATTTTGGTGTGGCCGGCAGTGGGGAAGGGGTTGGCGCAGGGCAGGTCATCGGTGAAAACTGCCTGCGGGCCGGGCTGGATGCGCTGCACGGCGACGTTGCCGTCGCTGACGGTGATCTCGGTTCCTTCGGTGCGGATGGTGACGGTGTTCATTGCGTCTCCTTACGGGTGGGTTGGGTGTCAATCAGGTACTGCGGGTCGATCTTCCAGCCGGCCTCGCGGGCAGCGATCAGGCGGATTTCGTTGGCGTCGAACTCGTCCAGCTCCAGAGCGGTGATGGCGAGTTCTACGTGGTGCGGTTGCAAGTGGCGGCCGGTACGCTGGAAAGTTCGCCAGACGCTGAAGGCTTGGCAGCCCCACACGCCGGCCAGCCACTTCAGGTCGTGCCTCGCCTCATGCAGGTGCCGGCGCAGGGTGTCCCGCGCGGTGATGTGAGCAGGCGCTGCGCGGCGGAGGCTGGACTTGCCGGCGAATGCCTTCATGCGGCCACCTGCATCGCCGCCAGGCGCTCCAGGCGCTCGGCCTCGGCGGTGAGGTGGTCGTAGCGCTCCTGGGCAGTGAAGAAGCCCTGATCGCCTGCGGTGAGCGCGAACTGCGCGGCCTCGCGGTGCTTTGCGGCCAGTACTGCCGGGTCGTGGTCGAAGATGTCGAGCTGGTTGTGCATGCTGGACTCCGTGAATGAGGTTGCCGGCGTTGGGGATCCCCAGCCGGCGCGGGGTGGTGCTGCCCGTGGGGAGCGGGCAGCTGGGGAGTCAGGCTGCGGCCGGGCGACCTTCGTAAATCCAGTCGACGCCGAAGCTCTCGCCATACAGGCGGTTTGCGTCATCAGCCCCTACACAGTCGGGGACAACAACCGGCTCGCGAGCGGCGGACGGCCAACCCAGCTTCAGGTGTCGAGCAATCGAGTAGGCGACCTCAAGGCGGGGGTCTTCCGGGTGAGCGCTGCTGGCGATCAGCTCTGCCAGCTCTCGCATGACCAGCTCTTCGTTCTCACGGTTGACGATGGTGTTCTTGCTCACGGGCATCTCCTGTGTGGTGAATCAAGCCGCCAGCGGCTGCTGCAGCTGTTGGTGGAAGGTGTCGACCAGATCGGCGAAGGCGCGCAGGTCGTGCTCCATGGCAGCGATGAAGGCGTCATCGCGCTGGAACACGCGCCACCACAGATGCCGGTCGCAGTTCACCAGGGCGGGGCAGTACAGGCCGACGTGCCATTCCTTCCGGCCGGTGATCCACATGCAGCCCTGGACCTGTTCGAAAACGTCGCTCGCGTCGTTGTCGATATGGAAGGCGCGAAGGAGTGCGGGGTCGAGGAAGCACTTGTACTCGGAACCACTGTCGTCCCCGATCAGGCCGTCGGCGGAGGCGCCGAACACGCCGTCATCGCTGAGCACGAATCCGGCACGCTTCACGATCAGGCCCGATTGCACCTCATGCTCGGCCCGAGCCATCGGTTCCAGGTCGTGGCCGCGCTTCATGGCATAGGTCTGGAAGCCCTCGTCCAGCGGCTCACCGTTGATCCGCTCAACAGCCAGGCGGAAGGCGTAGTTCTTGGCCTCCTCGCTGTAGTCGCCGACCGGCTCCCCGCGCAGCGCCTTATCGATGATTGCGGACTTCGGGGCAACCTTGTAACCGGCAAGCTCCTGCGCCACCTTCGGGGTACTGCCAGCGTGGATGGCCTGCACGTAGGTCCGCTGCCGCTGGTCCAGCTCACCGACACGCTTGCGGGCGACGCCAAACATGCTGGCGGTGATCACTCCGGCGCGGGCGCTGTGCCACTCAGGGCTGCCCTGCTCGCAGGTAATGACGCGCATCAGACAACCTCCTCTGCGCCAGCCTTCTCGGCTGCGGCCTTGAGCGTGGCGTGGCCGTCCTGACCGATCATGCGGCGTTCCTCGGCAGTGAGTGCCTTCCAGGCATCCGCGTACGCGTTAATTCCACCGGTGGTGATGTCCTGAAGCCGCAGGTACAACGCGTCTCGCTCAGGACTGTCTGCAGGCGGCGGAAGCGCCCCGCGCGGCACCGTCTGGCCCACCAAAGTGGCGAGGCCCTCGCCTCCGTCGGTGTTGAGGTGGTGGATGGCAGTGGCCAGACGCTCAGTCTTCGGCCAATACTTGTACTCGCGCTTCACCACCGTCTTCTTCGCCATCTCACCCCAGTCAGTCAGCCAAGGGCATGACTTCTGCTTTGATACCCATGCCTTCCAGGCTGCCGAGCGGTCGCGAACAGCGTTGATCTCATCGACCGACATTGCGCCAGTCAGGTAGTCACCGTCAGCGGTCTTCACAACCACGTAGACTCCCACGACCTCGCCCCGGTCCTTCGCGAAGGGGTTTCGCTGGTGGGTGGGCTGCTGATCGACGCCGTTGAGGGCGAAGGTGTCGGTCTCATAGACCAGCTCCGCCTGCCCCCAGCGGATCGACCCGGAGTCGATGGCCAGGTCCATCAGACCCATGTAGCTGATGTCCAGACAGATTTTCCCGTCGCGCGGCACCAGGTACGCCTGCTTCTTCGCCGGGTTCAGGCTGATCCCGATGGCGGCGATGTTCACGACAGCAGCAGTGACCGAGGCGCGGTTCTGCATCGCAATCTTCATCGCGAAGTCGTTGCTGTAGAGCGCCTGGAGCGCGAATTCGCATTCCCGGTCGAAGTTGATGGACCGGTCGGTCAGCACCGAGGCAAACACGTCCTTCGTGCCGTACACGGAGTCTTCGATGGTCACAAGCTGAGTGCTCATTGCACGTCGTCCCTATGCGGGTTGATCCGGATCACCGGCGGAGACAGGCGCATCTCGCGACGTCGGGCCAGGTGGCGGGTGAAGGTCGGCCACGCGCGGTGGGTTTCGACCCAGCAGCGGCGGATGAAGAAGGCGGCTCCGGCCAGGCCGATCAGCACGAAGCTGGCGGCGTCGGTTTCAACGGCGCGCACGGTGAGCGCTAGGAACAGGCCGACGGCCAACATGCAGAAGAACGGGGCGATCAGGTGGCGCATTCCAGTTCTCCTGCTACAACGCCTTCATGGAATTCCTGAACTTCCTGCTCGGACCTGCCTGTGGCCTTGGCAATGAAGCCGCGCAGCAGGCACAGGGATTTCTGTCCATCCGCCCGAATGCGCCATGCATCGACTGGATGCCGCAACAGGGCTTCGTAGACGAACACGGCCACTTCCAATCCTTCGGGCGCGGCGATGATCGCGAGCCGATTGCGATTCGCACGGGCGATGTTGGACGCCTTCTTCCCTTGCCAGTGCAGCCTCGCCACCGGCTGATCGCGCTCATCTACCACCATGCCGGGCTGGGCGTCGCTGATTCGCCATGGACCGATTCCGTTACTGCTCATCACTCTCTCCTTGTGCGCAGACGCCGTAGTTCGTCTCGTCGGCGTCGATGGGGTCCAGGTAAACGCGGCGCATTGGAATTGGCTCAATGCGGAACTTGTCCCCGTCGCGGGTGACCCGCATGACGCTGGTCGATTCCAATGCGTCCGGCTTCGGGATGGGCGGAAACACCTCGGTGAAAAGGCGGTCCAACTCGGAACTGGGTGTCATGCCACAGCTCCTTGAACCAGCAGGGAGACGACCGCGCCGACGATGAAACCGCCGATGCCACCGAAGATGAAGAACGTGCGCGACACGTCGCGGGTGACGTTCTCGACCAGCTCCTCGACGCTCATTTCGCACCGCCTTTGACGCGGGCGAGCGCAGCCTTTGCCTTTGCAACGGTTTCCGTCTGATGAACCTTCAGCAGGATTTCGCAACCGATTGCATGGGTCACCAGATCGTCAGCGGCCTCGATAAGCTCGGCAACTGCGGCGCGTGCCGAGATCAGATCCGCCGCGTACGGATTCACGGGCTCGCCTTCGACCCACAGGCCGCGCGCAGCCGCGTCCATCACCGCCAGCACATCTACAGCGGCGCTCATGCTGCACCTGGCGCGGTCGCCGATTCGTAGGGGTAAGGCACAACCTGATGCGCCTGAGCGCGCAGGGTGCCGGGGCCGCAGGGGTGCGCATGCCGGGCGAGCATCAGCTGCGTCACACGGCAGTACCCACGGCGCTTTGCCTCGGCCACCACCAGCTGCTGCAGGCGGCGCTTGCTGTCAAAGTCGATGATCATGCTGCGTTCTCCTTGTAGGCGGCTGAGGCCTTGGCCGGCGCGGTGGCCTGCTGGGCGTTGATGGCGGCGAGGTGACGCTGGATGTCGCGCTGCGCGATAGAAACCTGCTCGCGGTTCACCGGCTCGAACTCCACGAATTCGACGGTCAGGCCGCTGTGGTCGAAGGTCTTCTCGACGATCTTCATGCGGCATCCCGCACGTCGTCGTAGGCGACGACCTTCATCTGCTCCTCCACACGGCCGGAGACGTTCCGGACCAAGTCGGCCAGATCGCGGGCGTAGGGGATCAGGTGCGCCGGCAGCGCGGCCGACATGAGGTGCGACATCACCAGCTCGGCGTTGCTCAGCGTCGCAACCAGCTGCGCGGTTTCGGACTCGGCCTCCAGCTCTGCCGCTACCTGGTCGCAGGCGAACTCATAGGCAATCCCGTCCGCTTCCGGCTCATCGTCACTACGGCTGGTTTGATAGTCGGCTTTCATGTCATTGCACCTATGTCAAAAAGGCCAATTACTGACCGGCACGACGCACGGCCAACGCGAACCCGCTGCTGAGGCGGAGGTTGTTGAGGACGTAGCCGTGGCTGAAATTGACGCTCCACGCGGAAGCCGAAGAGCCGGCGTACAGATCCGAGGTCCAGAACCAGCCGCACTTCGGGAAGTCAGGGAAGGCGGCGATGTCGATGGCCGGCTCGATGCGGCTCAGGTCGACGATGCTGCAGAGTTCCTGCCGGGTCGGAAGGCGCCAGTCCGTGTGGCCGGCGAAGTCCAGCGCAGTGCAGGCGTCGATGGCGCCCTGGTGGTTGAACTCGCCCGACAGAGGCTTTGCCGTCCACTCCAGCCCGGTGGTGGCGTCGATCACGGTCAGGACGCCGCCGTGGGTCTGGGTGAAGCGCTGCTGATTCTGTGCGGTCATTTCATTCTCCCGAGGCAAAGTGCAAATCACTGACCGGCACGACGCACGGCCAACGCGAACCCGTAGCTGTAGCGGAGGTTGCCGAGGACGCCGCCGTAGCTGAAATAGACGACCCACGCGGAAGCCGAAGAGCCGGCCACCGCAGTGCTGGTCCAGAACCAATCGCTCGGAATGTCACGGAAGTAATCGGTGTTGATGGCCGGGTGCCGGCGCGTGCGGTCGACCAGCAGCTGGAGCTCGTCGAGAGTCGGCATGTCCCACTCGGCGCCGAACATAGTCACGGCCTTACAGGCGGCTTCGCACTTTGCGTGCGGGACATCGCGGTCAAGGACCGGCGAGGCGGTGAAGGTCAGGCCGTGCTGCGGGAGCTCAACGGCTACCCATTCTGCGGCGGCGGCGGCCAGGCGGTTGCCCTCTGCGTCCAGCTTGATCAGTTCGAGGGTCATGGCTCAGGCCTCCTCACCGTCTGCATCAAAGCAGGGCCCAGAGATCGCCTCGACCACACCCTGAAGTTCGGCAGGGATTCCGTAGGCGTACTGCTGAATCTGGCTGCGGCAGTATTCGATCAGGACTGCCAGCTGTTCCGGGGTTGCGGTGAGTGCTTGGACGTTCACGGCTTCGTTCTCCTGCCCCGGCCCGGGATGGGTGGTGGGGCGTTGGAGAGACTGTATGCAAACACGCATAGTTCGTCAATGCACAAATGCAACAAAATGCAGATTGGCCGACGAACGGTAGGTAGGACTTATGAATAGCGCGGTCCCGCAACCCGGGCGGGTTAGAACCTACGCTCTGCCTTTAGGCAGGTTCCCCAGAATGCTGCCTTAGAGTCAGGTGCCGGGGGATCGACCCGCATAAGAAAGAGAGAGCCTGTGTAACGGTTGAGGGAG
The DNA here is from genome assembly GCF_037482345.1 of Stenotrophomonas sp. AB1(2024). Lineage (NCBI taxonomy): Bacteria > Pseudomonadati > Pseudomonadota > Gammaproteobacteria > Lysobacterales > Lysobacteraceae > Stenotrophomonas > Stenotrophomonas sp. AB1(2024). Next base: position 540,235 of record NZ_JBBHKO020000001.1, on the reverse strand, counting down.
AGGGAGTAGCGAGAGCCGGTCTCGGGCACCTCAACCAAGCCTGTGTAGTTCTTGGCTCCTGCACTCAGGATGCCAATGGCGTCACCCTCTGGAGTCCATATCTTTGCCCTGAGCGTGGTGTCTGACATCTCAAAGACGATGGAGTTTGTTCCAACAGATCCCCCGATCACAGACTCGCCGGCGCAATAAAGCTCCAGCGCATGACCGCTGAAGCTTGCGCCCATGAGTGCCGCCAGTGCGACTACTTTGAGGGTGCGCACGGCGATAGCCGGTGGATTGCGCCGAGAATTGCGGTAGAGGTGTCCACCCTGGGGATGGGATTCCCGGCAAAGGCTGGACGATCTGCGTCAATCATCTTCCGCATCTCGTCAATAACTTGGTCGGTGGTCAGGGTCTCGTTGAGACAGACACGGGCACCTTGGACTGTGTAATTGGGCGTGGATGTGACAGTGGCCGCGACCGCCTGAACCATCCCCTTGCAGAGCTCCACCGTAAGCCCAGCAATAGCCTGTTCCTCGGGCGAAGCGCCTTTTAGGTATTTGGGTGCCTCCCGCATGGACTGGCACACATCCACGAAGGCTATGGCGCTGGTTACTGCACCTAAGTCCTCTGGGGTTGTCTCAGAGGCCGTGGCGGCGGCCAAGTACAGAACCACTCCTGCAATGCTCATGCTCTCTATCCTTAATGATTAGGGGTACTGCGACTTGATGAGGCCGGCATCCTCAAGAAGGATGCCTTCTGCTATGCAGTCCCGGGCTCGCTCCATATCTCGATGAAGGGAGAGGAGAGCTTCGTCCCCAAGGTGCTCGGGCCCCGAGAGGCCAAACGTGTGCTGCTTAACAAGAAATTGGAGCCTATAGGTCCGCTGCAGCCAGCGGATCCTCTCCAATCGGCACGTGCGGCTTACTGGATCCGTGTCAAATTCGTCCAGCCTGTCAACTGCTACCCGTGGGGCCCTCCCCTTGGACGGGGCACAGCCACCCATCGCCCTACTGAGCCTTTCGGCCAGCTCGGTGATCCTCTTGTCGTTCAGTGCCATTTTTCACCCCCCTCTCTAACCGCTCAACGTACTTCGTCATGAAATCGAGAACATTAGAGGAGCTGTACGCTTCCTCGGCCTCCTCAATGATCTCGATAGCCACCAGCAGCGCCTGGGCGTCGACTTGTGGGAGGGGTTCCTGGCGGATCCGGGATACCTCAGTCAGTAGCTTCAGCGCGGAAGTAAGGGTAGGGGCATCCAATCCCACAGGCTGCGACCCTACGGGTGGGGCGGCTACGGTGAGGTCGTCGTTGACTAGGCTGTCCATGGACACGCCAAAGAATCTGGCGATCTTCTGAACGGTCTGGTAGCCCGGATCGGTCGTTTTGCTCGCCATGATTCGGCTCAGGGTGGATTGGTCAACCCCTGTTGCGCGGCCGATTTCAGTCTGTTTGATGTTCCGGTGTGCCGCTAGGGCCCTAATGTTGGCGATCAATTTACTCATTTGCGAATGGTCCGCCCTACCGTTCGTCGGGTCGAATGCAAATGCTCATTGATTTACCCTCAAGACCGTTGACGGAACTATGTAAGTATGCATAATTCGGACTCATGGACCCCTCAACCGCCATTGACCGCCTCCGTAATGCTGGGCTCACCGACCAGGCCATAGGCACTGCGGTGGGTGCGCATCAATCGACCATCAACCGGATTCGCAATGGCGATACGAAGCAACCCAACTACGAAGTGGGCCGGGCGCTGGTCGTCTTGGCCGAGTCCATGGCTGGCGAGGAGTCGGCCGGCCCACCCACCCAGCAGGAGGCCGCCTGAGATGGCTACCTCAACTAAACCCGTGATTCCTAAAGTCGATGGTCGGGAGCGGGATGTGCTCGCCAGTTCTGTACCGAGCATCACAGACATTGCAGTCGAGTGTGACATCGCCCAGCCGAGCAGCACGCTGAAGGACGGACTTGACCCCCTTGTCGTAGCAGGTTTGACACAAGTGGTGGACCGGTTCGACGGCTTCTGGACTGACGCCATTCCCTGCTGGGGTGTCCTTGAGGCGGTAAACGAATATGCCGTCGGTGAGCTCGACAAGCGTGTATCGCGCGCGGTCTTCAAGGGCGTTCTGGAGTTCGGAAAGCTCACGACGCTTTTGCTCCAGCTCCGCCTGCAACTTCGTGGTGAAGTCGAATTGAACCAAGAGGTTCTGCTGAGCCTTGAGCAATTCGTCAGTGATCTTGCTGATGGCCGCGCCAGCCGCATTGAAGTCACGGACAGCGAGAGCCGCCTGCGCAGCGTCCTTGAGCGTAGCCAAGGTGCTGAACGCAGAAATGATTGAGCCGATTTCCATTCGATTTCCCAAGTAGTTGGCCGACAGGCCAATCGTACTCGGACTAGCAGCGCCAATACCTCCCTCACTGACTACCTCCATACGGACATGTACGCAGACCCGACACACATCCGCGACAACGAAGTAAAGATCCGCCTCAACGACGACGAGCTCGCCGTGATTGAGGCCCTTGCCCGATTCAACCAGCAGCAGCGCGCAGTGTTTGTACGCAAGGTGTTGCTGGCCGGTGTTCAGAGCATGCAGAAGAGTAGCCGAGCGCTACACGCCGCCTGAAGGCCGGTTCCAGGCCCGGTGGAGGCCCTGTGGAGACAACGAATCTCAGCCGCGCGGAAATGGAAGCGCTGCGGCAGCTGGCAGACCGTTTGGGAGTAACGGTCGAGGAGGCGGCGGAGGCCGCTATCAGGCGAGGACTGAACGACATGTTCCGCCTGTCTCAAATTGAGGCCCGGGTCATCCCCTTTGAGGGCCTCAATCGGCCCCGGCAGGACCCGGCAAACAAAACCAATGACCGTGAAAGGTGAATGCTGTGGCTGACGAAATCGACCGGGCCAGTGACCTGGAGTGTGCCGAGCGTGACCACGCCCTGCGCGCCCACCTGAGCCGCCCAATGAAACCCGTCCCGCCCTGCGAAGAGTGCGGCGACCAGCGCTGCCACGTAACCGCCCTGGGCGTCGTGTGGCGCTTCTGTGCCGACTGCGCCGAGCAGCGCCTGCGGGGGCAGTAATGAAGAAGGACGGCTGGCGCGATTGGCTCTCTACCCGATATGCCGGGGAAAAGTCGGACAGCCCTATCGAGGCGCTGTACACGGCCGCTTTCGACTTGGTCCGAGACCGTCTAGCGGTTCCTCGGGCGCCGCTGGTGCGGATGGAGCAGCAGGCGAAACTTGGGCCATACCGTGCGGACGTTTTGTTCACGTGCGCGTCTGCGGATGGTTCGGCAAGGCGACTGGTGGTTGAGTTGGACGGGCATGAATTCCATGAACGCACAAAGGAGCAGGCGGCAAAGGACCGATCCCGCGACCGTTGGATGCTGGCCCAGGGCGTGACCGTCATTCGCTTCACTGGAAGTGAAGTGTGGAACGACCCGTTTTCCTGTGCAGATCAGACCGCCGACCAGATTCACCAGCTTGTTCATGGCACCACGCGAAAGGCCGCTAAGGCCGCCGCGTGTATGGCCTACATGCGAGCCCTGTTCGAGGACTGACCGTGAATTATTACGAACACCACATCGGGGACTACGCAGCGGCCACGGCGCACCTGTCACTGGTCGAGGACGCGATCTACTCGCGGCTGCTGCGCAGGTACTACCTCCAGGAGGAGCCGCTGCCAACCGATGTCCGGCAGGTTGCTCGCCTAGTGGGTGCCCGTTCGCCGGGCGAAGTCGAAGCTGTCGATGTGGTGCTGGGGGAGTTCTTTGTGCTGGCCGACGACGGCTGGCACAACAAGCGCGCTGACGAAGAGATCGAGCGCTACCAGGTCAAGCAGGACAAGGCGCGTGCCAGCGCAAATGCCCGCTGGAGCAGGGATACACAGCAGGCGCAATGCGAAGGCAATGCGAACGCACTGCGAACGCATAGCGAAGGCAATGCTCTCCAGACACCAGACACCAGTAACCAAGCAGAAAAGCAAAAAGCAGGAGCGGCGCGTTCGCCTAACGGCTCCCGCCTCCCCGCCGACTGGGCTCCCTCCGCCGACGACATCGACTTCGCGGTTGCCGAGCGGCCGGAGGTCGATTGGCGCGCCGAGGCCGAGAAGTTCCGCGACTACTGGCACGGCGTCGCCGGGGCCAAGGGTCGTAAGGCGAACTGGCAAAGCACCTGGCGAAACTGGATCCGCCGAGCAGACTCGCCGCGCGGCGTCGCCCGGGCCGGGCCCGGAAACGTCCAGCAGATGGGCAAAACGGCGCAAGCGTTGATGGCATTGGAGGAATTCGGAAATGGCGGACTGGATCAAGCGGGAAATTTCGGAGGGCCTGAAACGGCTCATGTGCTTGGGCAAGGAGCGGACACCGGCGGCAGAGGTTATCCAGCTGACCGCCGCCGTCTGGTTGGAGGCGGTAACTGAGGGGCGTCAGTTCGACCAAGAGCAGGACGCGCCGCGATTCCGCAAGGGCTTCGCCGTCCTGTGCCGCGAGAGCGCGACTTGGCCGCAGCCCGGCGACCTGCTGAAGGCGATGCCGCCACGCGGACAGTTGACGCTGACCAAACAGCCGATTCCGGCTGATCCGGACTCCCCGGAGATGAAGAAGAAGTTCGATCAGATCGCCAAGCTGTTCAAGCCGTCGGCGCGGCGGCACGACAACAGTCACGGGCACGTGACCCCACGCGCCGATGGTATCCGCGCGCGCTGCGGCGGCCCGGGCATCTGCGACGTGTGCAACAAGGAGCTGCAGTCGCTAAAGGCCACGGCCCAGGCGAGGGCGGTTGGAGCCATCCCATGACCAAGGCAGACACCATCCGTTTCCTGCGCTCGGAGCGATGCTCAGCTTCGGAGATCGCACTGGCGGTCGGCTACAGGGAGAAGACAGTGAAGGCGATTCTCGACCACAAGCAAAGCCTATACATGAGTCGGCGCGCGCGCACATTCAATTCCTGGCGTGGTACGGCGCTTAGCGACAAGGTGATCTCGCTATGACCCCCGAACAACTCCACGCCGCCCACCAGTCGGGCCGCTACATGCGCGACGCGCACAAGGACCGGTCGTCGGTCCCGATGTTCGAAATGGGCCCCGACGGGCATGAGCTGCGCAAGGAGTGGCAGGCCGGCTGGGACGAACGAGACAGCGAGATCAAGAGGAGGGCGGAATGAACGACATTGAAAGCCGGGCGCGGGAGCTGCTGGCGGCCAAGTACAGGGCATCCGGAAGTCAAGTAAAGCAGTCATTCGCGCGCCAGCTTTTAGCGGGGCGAGTGGAGGGTTTTGAGGATGAGTTAGCCGCCATCGTCGCAGCCCTTACGCTGCCTAATGGTTTCGCGCTGGTCCCTGGTGTCGCAATGATCCGATATCTAGTTGTCGCGGTCTTCGCATGGGCGCTGGCCTCCTGCATTCTCTTCCTGCTCGGATCATTCACTGCCGCGACCCTTGACCCACTGGAGTGGGCCCCGCCTGGTCGATTCTTCATCGCCCTGCTTAGCCTTGTGTCTGGGTTGGCCTGTGGCGCATGGGCGTATGCGAAAATCGAGGATTATCACCGCCTGATTCGGATCGACCTAGCAGGTAGGGAAGCTAGCGCTCGGTGGCATCGAGACTGGGTTCGACGTCCGGAGGTGCAATCGTGACCTCCCTCCGAAAGACTCCGGCGACCGAGCGCTTCGCCCTGCGGGTGGACAAGGGCTGCTTCCGGGTGGCCGACACCACCACTGCCGCCCGGTTGCGCCAACGATCCTACAGCGTGGGCGACCTGGTCTTCGCCGAGTTCAAGAAGCCGCGAAACCCGAAGTTCCACCGGCTGGCACACCAGCTGGGCATCCTGTGCGCCGAGAACCTGGACGCCTTCACCGGCATGGACCCGCACAAGGTGCTCAAGCGCCTGCAGGTCGAGTCGGGCGTTGGTTGCGAGGAGATCGCCTGCCTGCTGCCCAGCGGTGGCGGCTCCTACGTGGCGCGTATCCCGCAGTCCCTGTCGTTCGAGTCCCTAGACGAGGGCCAGTTCCGCGAGGTCATGCGCGGCCTGTGCCGGCATCTGGCCGCGACCTACTGGCCGAAGTGCACCGCCGAACAGATCGAGTCGATGGCCGGCTGCATGGTCCAGGAGGCCGCATGAAGCGCGGACTGTCCACTGGACGGCCAACCAACGCAGAGGCGGCGCGCATCATGGCCTGCAAAGAGGGGCCGTGCGTCGCTTGCCTTGCGTGGGCGGAGGGCGATCAAGCCCCACTAGGGTTTACTCCGGTGTGTGGGTGCGACTATCACCACTTGCTTAGCGGGGGGCGGAGGCGCGGCCATATGTTCGGCGTGGGAGTCTGCCCTTGGCACCACCGTGGCGTTCCAAATTGGGGCTGCACGGTGAAGGAGATGCGGGTGCACTACGGTCCCAGCCTGATGGATGGATCCAGGTTGTTCCATGCCGCCTACGGCAGTGACGATGAACTTCTCGCAGGCCAGAACCTGCTGCTGGAGGTCGCATGAGAAGGGCGGCGAGGCGTGATGAGAACCATGCCGAGATCGTGGCTGGCCTGCGAAAGTCGGGTTGCGATGTTGTGGACCTGGGGGCCGTGGGTAATGGCTGTCCCGACCTGCTCGTTCGGCGGTGTGGCCGACTGATTCTGATCGAAGTTAAGGACGGCGCGAAGCCGCCCAGCGAACGCCGGCTGACGCCGGATCAGGTGAAATTTCATGCGCTGTGGGGCGACTCGGTGGTGGTGGTCACCTCCCTGACGGAGGCCCTCTCGGCTATTGGAGCTGTGTCGTGACCAGCCGCGTATGGCATGAAGAGCTCGGCGGTGTTCGCGATACAACGAACGTGAGGCTGGAAATGGCGATAAGGCTGGCAGACCAGTATCGGAACAGAGTGCCGACCCCCAAGGAGTTGACGGAACGCTACGGAATGCACAGGGCGACGGCATACCGGTGGATTCATGCACTGCGCTCCGCGCGCGGTCAACTTTCCAGACAAGATCAGGGGAACCCTCATGGTTGACGTACGCGAAAAGCTGGCCCAACTGAACCCGTCCTCGGTGCGGTACGACGTACTCCCAAGTGGTGCCGGTAGTACCGAAAACCCGTATGCCATGGCCCTCGGGTTTGTCCCTGCTGGAATGGGGCGCGACCTGCTGGAGTACCTGTACTGGACAGATGGCGCGGTTCGCCGTGGCGCGGCGATATACCAGGGAATCGCCAAGGTCGCGATGGGTGAGTGGGCTGAGCGGATGCGCAGGCACGCCGACGCGGGGTGTAACTATGGGCTGGCCGAGTCTCTGGCCAAGTTCAATGGCGACCGAAGCGAGGCCACCACCCGCCAGCGTTCAATTCTCCAGGCGCGTGTTGCGGTCGCGAGGGACAACCTGTGGCCGGAGAAGCTGCAGGACAAGCTGCCCATTCTGATTCCGATCCTCCTTCACACCATGAAGCGGGACAAGGAAGTGGACACGAACGAGAAGCGTGCCAAGCTGCTCGGTATGACTGAGGCTAGCTACCGGCAGACGTGGGCACCGGTCTACGAGTGGATGCTCAGCCGGATGATCGATGAGGAGCAGGCGGCGGCCCGCGCCATGGAGCAGGCGTTGAGGAACGAGGCGGCTTAATCGTGGTTGCTAGCCACGATGGAAGTGCGGATTATTCGTACCATGCGCGATCCGTGACGGTTTAACCCGCCACTTCCTCGCCCAATGATTGTTTAAAGCCCCGGCCAGTCCGGGGTTTTTCTTTGGAGCTACCGTGGCCTACCCCGACAACAACCCGAAAACGGCTGTCGGGGCCACGAAAGTGCCTCTACACCTCGTTCCGCCAAGCGCCAAGCACTACCTGGCACTGGCACTGGCCGATGGGGCGCGGAAGTACGGCCCGTATAACTGGCGGGATTCCAAGATCAGCGTCTCGGTGTATGTGGCGGCAATGCATCGCCATATCGATGCCTTCTGGGACGGCGAGGACTTCGCCGAGGACTCAGGCGTTCACCACTTGGCTCACGCGATGGCGTGTCTGGCCCTGCTGCTTGACGCCAACGGGGTGGGAATGCTGCAGGACGACCGGCCAACGCCCGGCGCAGTGGGTCAGCTTCAGTATGCATTTAGCAATAAAAACCTCCCACGAACCGATACGGGTGACTGATGAAATGCCCACGATGCGGTGAGGAGGGTGCGGTTAAGAACGGCGGGAACCGAACTGTTTGCCGCAAATGCAACAAATTCGGCGTAATCCGCCCGCAGGATCAGGAAGACCCGGTGCTGGCCGCCAAAGGTGGCTGGGCTCCGGAGCAGCAGATGGTCCACCCGGCGGCGCCAGGGTTCCAAGTTAAAGGAACCTCGACCCTCTACCGCACAGACGGCAGTGTCGCCGGCCAGTGGGTGAAAACGTCCCAGGACGGCGTACAGATGCAGGCCGCGCTTGAGGCGGCGGTTGTGGCGATGGCTGCGGACCTCCCCAAGGTCGCTCCACGCAAGGCTAGGGGTAGCTGGCGGACTGATCTGCTGGTCGGCTACCCCATCGGTGACCCCCACATCGGCATGTCGTCGTGGGGCGTGGAAACGGGCGAGGATTGGGATCTCCAGATTGCCCGGCGAGTGCACTGCGAGGCGATGGCGGCCCTGGTTGAGGCGGCTCCGGCAACGGAAACGGCGTTGGTGGTAAACCTGGGCGACATGCTGCATTACGACAGCATGGAAGCCAAGACTCCCCGCTCAGGCCACATGCTGGACGCGGACGGGCGGTACGCCAAGGTCATCGACGTGGCCGTGGCGACGATGCGGCAGTGCATTGAATCGGCGCTGTCCAAGCACAAGTTCGTCCACGTGGTGAACGTGGTCGGCAACCACGATGAGACCGGCGCACTCTGGCTGGCGCGCCTTATTGCCACCGTCTACGAGCGCGAACCCCGTGTCACCGTGGACGTGAATCCGTCCGTATTCAATTACTTCCGATTTGGCAAGGTGCTGGTCGGGATGCACCACGGCCATACCTGCAAACCGGAAAAACTGCCGGGCGTCATGGCGGCGGATCGCGCGACAGATTGGGGTGAGTGCCTGCACCGGTACTGGTGGCAGGGTCACATTCACCATGAGAGCAAGAAGGAATTCCCCGGTTGCTCGGTGGAAAGCTTCAACACCCTGGCCGCGAAGGACGCCTACGCCAACAACGGCGGCTGGCGCTCAGCCAGAACCATGCAGGCGGTGGTCTTCCACCGGGAGCATGGCGAGGTGGCTCGATCCCGCGTCAATGCGGCGATGTTTGAGGAGGCAGCATGATTGTCATCGGGCTGGTTCTGTACGTGGCACTCGTCGTTTACATGTGCGTTACCGACAATCCTGAGCATGGTGGCCCGCGATGACCACAATCGCAGTCCGCGACGGGATGATGGCTGCCGATACCCAGTTGTCCAGCGGAACCATCCATCGTGTGCAGAAGATATTTGAACTGCCTGGTGGTGGCTGCGTCGGTGGGGCCGGGGATTGGCCGAAAGCCTACGCTGCGATCAGTTGGCTACTGGGCGGCAGGCAGGGCGACTCCCCTGAATTTGAGGATACCGAGCTGGTGATACTCAAGCCAGACGGCTCGGTATGGATCGCATGTGAACGCTTCCCAGAGTTTCCAATTCTGGACGACATGGCGGCGATTGGCTGCGGCAGTGCTGCGGCGATGGCCCTGATGCACCACGGGCTGAGCGCTAAGGACGCGGTGCGCGCCACGTGCAAAACAGATCCAGGCTCGAGCGATCCGGTTCAGGTCTACAGGCTTCCGAAGAAACGGAAGATGCGATCAGAGGGTTGTTCCGCTGTGTAGGACGGCGAGCGGTCTTGAAAACCGTGGTGCCCCGAGGGGCAGGGGTTCGACTCCTCAGCAACCCGCCATTTCAACGCCCAGCCCCGGACCATAGCGCCGTGGATGCCTGCGCTTGCGCAGCGCTGGGCACCTTTTAACGCGACAGGGGATCGAGTGTGAATCAAGAGATGGTTAACGCGGCTGGCGCAGCTGCGGCCAAGAGTGCGCCGCCTTTGGCGGTTGTGGCCGCGTCAGTCGGCGGGGCCATTGACATGACGTTCCTTGTGGGCGCGGCGACCTTGATCTACCTGGCTGCGCAGATTGGTTACCTGATCTGGAAATGGCGCCGGGAAGCGAGGTCAAAATGAAGGGCAAAATCATCGGCGGATCAGCCGCGAGCGTACTGGTTCTGGCGCTGGCACTGGTCAAGCCCTGGGAAGGGTACGCCACGGAGCCCTACATCGACATCGTGGGCGTTGCCACCTATTGCTACGGCGACACCGGCCCGCATGAGCAGCGCAAGTACGGCGAGCAGGAGTGCGCGGCGAAGCTCAACAGCCGGCTGGGCCAGTACCTGACCGGTATCAGTGGTTGCATTAATCGGCCGATGCGTGAGCGCGAGTGGGCTGCGGTCCTGTCGTTCTCCTACAACGTCGGTGTCTCGGCCACTTGCCGCTCCACGATGGTTCGCCGCATCAACGATGGCGAGGTTGGACCGGGCTGGTGCGCCGAGTTGAGTAAATGGGTCTATGCCGGAGGAAAGCGGGTCAAGGGCTTGGTTAATAGGCGCGCCGCCGAGCGGAAGCTCTGCGAGGGCCGGTCATGAACGACTCTAGGTATATGAGCCGCAAGTTCCTGCTGGCGTGCGCCGGTTGGGCTGCAGGTGTTGTGTTCTTCGCTATTGGGAAGTTGGACGCGGCGCAGTGGATGAGCCAATCGGCATGGGTGCTGGGCCTTTACCTGGCTTCCAACGTCTCTGACCAGGCTGTAACCAAGACCTAGAGGGTCTGCCATGCGCTGCTTCGCCGTATCCCTGCTGTTTCTGATCGCGGGGTGTGCACAGGCGCGCCCATCCATTGAGCAGTACACCTACCGGATCGGCACGCAGGATGGCGGGCTGTGCAGCGCCACAGCGGTGGGTCGAGACGCCCTGCTAACGGCGGCGCACTGCGTCAAGCGGACCGACAGCTACCTCTACATTGGAACCGAGCGGGTCACGGTCAGCCACATCGAGATCGACTCCAGGGACCACGCCCTGCTGCGGGTGCAGAAGCGCCTCCCAGTCTGGGCTCAGCGCGGACCAAGCCCGAAGAAGGGTGATCGGGTCCAGGTGCTGGGAAATGTTGATGGATTTGAGCAGCTCTACCGGTTTGGCACCTTCGCTGGCTGGTATCAGGGTGCGTTGGTCTACGACATGACGTGCGGCAAGGGTGACTCAGGTGCCGGCATCTTCAACGAACAGGGCCAGTTGATTGGCGTGGTCAGTGCCGTGTACGTCGGCCCGATCATCCGGCTTTGCGTGTCCTACCCCTTTGCGTTCACTGTTCAGCAGTGGGCGAGCGTGTGATGGAGGCTGTCTGTGATCCCCTGGTACTTGAGCCCGAAGGTCTGGCTACTGGCCGCCCTTGTGAGCATTGCCGCGCTGCTGTACTGGCGAGGTGGCAGCGAGGCGAGGGAAGAGGTCCGGGAGCTGACGACGGACGCCAGGGCAACGGCGAAATCGAACGAGATCAGCCGTTCGACACAGCAACGGATCGAGACTGAAGGCTATGAGACTCAGCGACAGGCACAAGAGCGTGTGGCGCGGGTACAGGAGCGTATTGCTGCTTCTCCTGATAGCAGCCACCTTGATGCTGACATCCTGCGCGAGTCTCGGGAAGCGTGGGCTGCAGCGATTCGCAGTGCCTGCAGGCTGCGCCGAACGTTCGATTGCCCTGCGGCCGACGCCGCCCCCTGAGAGTACGGACTGGCGCGTGTGGGCGCTCGCCTACATTCGGGCAATGGCAGCGTACGAAGACAGCGAGAACAAGAGAGCAGCAACAGCCGAATGTCTGGACCAGCACCGGAGCGGCAAATGAACCACATGGACGAGCTGGCCCAGGCGTTCGTTGAGGAGTGCCACGAAAGGTCCTCCTTCGCGGCAGCCATTCGCGTGCTGGATGACAGCAACGTACGAATCATCTGCCGGAAGGTGCCCATGGGCGCCCTGGCATCACTGCTGCGCAAGGCGGCGGACATTTGCGACAAGCAAGCCGATACAGACCGGCTCAACTGAGGGGAGAGATATGGCTGAGCCGAGTAAGGCCCGTAACTTCTTTGGGCGGGTAGTAGACCGCATCCTGCCGGGCAGCAACTACGACTCCAGCACGGGGACGTACAGCAACATTGGGAAGGGCGCCCTGGGCCTCGGCGCACGACTGGCGGCAACTGCATTCGCGGGGCCGGCAGTGGGTGCACTGGTTGGCAGGGGCGCCGGCTATCTGATCGATCACACGGGTAACAAGGTAAGCGGCGTGCAGCCCGAGAATGTCAACCCCTATGGGCCGGTGAACGCCGGGTACGCCAACGGGGTGGGCATGCCTGCAACGCCCAACCTGGGCCTCGGCGCACAGACGCCGGGCAACACCTGGGCGGGCTATCTGCAAGGGCAGGGATCGACAAACAACCTCGGCAACACGCAGTTCGGCAATGGCATGGCAGGCATCCCGGGTAGCTGGGGAGCGCAGAGCCAGTGGGGCCAGCAGATTACAGCGCAGCCTGCCGCTCAGGGATCAAACCTTGGGTTCGGCAGCAACGTTCAGAGCTTCGCGGGCGGTGGTGGGGGCGGTGGAGGTGGGGGCGGTTCGTCCATGGGCGGTAGCGGCATGGGGGGCATCGTCGGCGGTCGACTTGCCAATGAGTCGATGCTCGACGTTAGGCGACGCTGGTAGTGAAGAGCAATCAACAGGAGCAGACATGCCGACTTGGCTGAGTGGTAAGCAGATTGTCCTGACCAAGACACAAAACGGTTGGTCGGTTGGTCCCGATAAGGGGACTTTGCCTGAGCAATGTGTCGTATTTGAAACATTCGCCGCACTGACGTACTGGCTGGATGCGAACTGGGGCAATCCGGCTCCGTGATTACGTAATGCCAAACCGGCGCAGAGCCTTGCGGGGCAATGGGCCGGTGTGCTGGTTGCGTAACCAATCTCCATTGTCCCGGATTGCAGGACGAGACGCCTAGTCGCCCTAATTAAAAGTCAATAGGCAATCTGAACTAGAGGCAACAAGAATGGCTCGTCCCAAGGGGCTGCCCAAGACTGGCGGTCGCCAGAAGGGTGTGCCCAACAAGATCAACAAGGACCTCAAGGAGATGATCCTTGGGGCTCTAGATAAGGCCGGTGGGGTTGACTACCTGGTCCGACAGGCGGGCGAGAAGCCCGCAGCATTCCTTGCACTCGTAGGGCGCGTCCTGCCCATGACGGTTGCGAGCGATCCAGACAACCCTCTCCTGACCGGTATCACGGTGACCCTTGTCCAGCCTGAGCATCCAGATCCCTGAGAAGCTCGGGTTCTTGTTTGCGCCTGCGCGTTACAAGGTGGTCCACGGTGGTCGAGGGTCGGGTAAGAGTTGGGGTATCGCCAGGGCGCTCATCATCCTGGCGGCCAAAACCAAGATGCGCATCCTTTGCACCCGAGAGGTGCAGAAGTCGCTGAAGGACTCGGTTCATAAGCTGCTGGCCGATCAGATCGAGGGCATGGGCATGTCGGCCCTGTTCGACGTGCAGGCAAACGCGATCAAGGGTGTTAACGGGTCGGAGTTCATTTTCGCTGGCCTGAGCGACCAGACTGCTGAGTCGATCAAGTCCTACGAGGGCATCGACATCGTGTGGGTGGAAGAGGCGGCCAACGTCTCTGACCGTAGTTGGACGATCCTAACGCCCACGATCCGCAAGCCGGGCTCTGAGATTTGGGTCAGCTTCAATCCCGGCCTAGACACGGACCCGACGTACCTGCGATTCGTAGTTGAGCCGCCGTCTAGCGCGGTGGTTGTCCAGATGAACTACGCGGACAACCCGTGGTTCAAGGACACCGAGCTGGTCTCCGAGCGCGAGGACGACGCTCTCAAGCTGCCCGAGGCTGACTACAACAACAAGTGGCTTGGCAAGTGCGTTCCCGCCGTCTCTGGCGCGATCTACGCAGATCAGGTGGCATCCGCAGTCGAAGCCAACCGGATCGCTCAGGTGCCCTACGACCCGCGCCTCAAGGTGCACGTCATCTTCGATCTGGGCTGGAACGACGCCATGGTGCTGGGCTTTGTACAGAAGCACATCAGCCAGATGCGCCTTATCAAGTCGCTGGAGTATCGGGGTAAGACCCTGGAATACATCAGCGCCGAGCTAAAGCAGCTCGGCTACAACTGGGGAACGATCTTCCTACCCCATGACGGCGATCACGGCGACTACAAGACGGGCCTGACCGCCAAGCAGCTCATGCAGGGCCTTGGTTGGTCCGTAGAAGTCATCCCGACATACCCCGGCGCAGTCGAGGCCGGTATCCGCAAGGCCCGATCCATGTTCCCCCGCGTCGTCTTCGACAAAGACGAGTGCAAGGGACTGATCGAGAACCTTCGCCGCTACCGACGCGCCATCCCGCAATCCACGGGCGAGCCGGGCAGGCCGGTGCATGACGAACATTCCCACGGCGCGGACATGTTCCGGTATGTCGCCGAGGCCGAGCAGCAGATGACGAATGACACCTGGGGCGAAACCCCGGCGCATCGCCCCAACATGAGGCTTGTTTGATGGCTGACGACTACGACGCAATCACCGAGGAAGACGAGGAGTCGCATGCTCCCGAGCCTGGGATGACCGACGAAGAGCTGGCGGCCCTGATCGACCGCGAGAGTGCGGTGGCGATTGGTATTAATGACCAGTTCGCCTCCGACCGCGAGGAGATGCGCTACTTCTACATGGGCGAGGCACGCGGCAAGCTGTCTCCGCCTGATGCAGAGGGCCACTCGCAGATCGTGTCCAAGACGTTGATGGATACAGTGGAGTGGATCATGCCCTCCCTGATGAAGATGTTCTCTCAGGAGGGCGTGGTTGTCTTCGAGCCGGAGAGCCGCGAGGACGAGAAAGACACGCAGGACGCCTCGACCTACTGCAATTACCTGTTCTTCAAGGAGAACGAGGAGGGCTTCACGACCCTCCACGACGCGATCAAGTCCTGCCTGATCTTCCGTATGGGCGTCACCAAGACGTGGTGCGAGAAGGCGTGGGATGAGCGCCAGGAGATCTACCGGAGCGTGTCCTCGGCTGAGATTGAGGCGCTGTCGCAGGATGAGGGTGTTGAGATCGCCTCCATTGAGGAGGTTGGCCAGCTGTCGCCGGAACAGTTGCCGGAGGGCGCGCCACCTGAGGCCGCGATCCTTTACGACGTGACGCTCAAGCTGCGGGAGCAGAAGAACAAGATCAAGGTTGATGGCGTCCCGCCGGAAGAGATCCGGATCGCCCGAGACACTCGCACCCTAGCAGACGTGCGCTATATCGCCCATGTGGTCGAGCGCACCCGTTCGGACCTACTCTCTGAGGGCTGGCCGGAAGACGAGGTAGACACCTACTGCGGCGACCAAGAGGCCGGGCAGTGGGAGAAGAACGAGCGCCACGAGTACGACGGTTCCGAGGACTACGACGACAACGAGGGTGACGAAAGCCAGCGCAAGATCACGGTCACCGAGGCTTACATCAAGGTTGACTTCGACGGTGACGGCATTGCCGAGTACCGCCGCGTGGTCAAGGCTGGCCGGTATATTCACTCCAACGAGGTGACGGACGACCATCCGTTCTCGCTGGCGACGCCGATCCTGATGCCTTACAAGCTGATCGGGCTGAGCTTCTACGACCTTGTGGAAGACCTGCAGCGTATCCACACGGTGCTGACGCGCCAGATGATGGATAACGCCTATCTGGTCAACATGCCGCAGACCACGGTGGTTAACGGCCAGGTCAACCTTGACGACCTGCTTAACCCGCGACCCGGTGGTTACCGCCGTGTTAACAGCCTGGAAGCACTGCGGGTAGACACCACGCCGTTTATCGGGCCACAGGTGCTGACCCTGCTGGACCACTTCGGGCAGGTGCGCGACACCCGTACCGGCGTCACTGAGATGAATTCCTCGCTCAACGCCGACAGCCTCGCAAAGGGGAATATCGGGTCTGAGGGTATTTCCGAGCTGATCTCGCAGGGTGCCCAGCGCATCGAGCTGGTAGCCCGCGTCATCGCCGAGACCTTCATGCGGCGTCAGTGGCGCTTGCTGCTCAAGATGGCGAAGCAGTACACCGACCGAGAGCGCGAGATCAAGGTTAACGGTGAGTGGTTGCAGATCGACCCGCGCCAGTGGAAAAACCAATACCGCATGTCGGTGTCGGTGGGCGTTGGCAATCAGGGCGAGGCCAAGAAGATGATGGGCCTGCAGCTCATCGCCAGCACGCAGGAAAAGGCTTTCGAACTCGGTATTGTGACGCCCGAGAACGCCATGAACTTGGCGCTGGACATTGCCCGTGCAGCGGGTGAGAAGCAGCCAGAGCGCTACTTCAGCCCAGCACCGCCTCCGCAGCCTGATCAGGGGCCGCCACCGGAAGTGCAGATCGAGCAGATGAGGCAGCAGGGCCGCCTGCAGGAGATCCAAGTCAAGGCGCAGACCGATATTCAGGTAGCCCGCATGACGCAGGAAGCGCAGGCCCAACAGGCGATGCAGGAGACGCAGCTTGAGGCCCAGCGCAACGAGCTGGACCGTCAGGCGCAGGCCGACCAGGCAGCGCTGAAGCTCAAGTACGACGCGCAGCTCGCTCAGCTCAAGTTGCAGTACGAGGACGAGGACCGGCAGAGGGAGCGCGACTTCCTGCGCTGGAAGGCTGAGCTGGAAGCCTCGGTGAAGATCGAGACGGCCAATATCAGTTCCAAGGCCAAGATCGACAACGCGGCCACTGATACGGCCACCGCTGAGATCGCCCAGGAGGTGCAGCAGTGACGCCTGAAGAAGAGGTTCAACGTGGTCTAGACGCAGAGCGGCTCCTTCGGGAGCCGTTGCTCGTTGAGGCCTTCGAAATCCTTGAAACGGAGTACACCCGAGCATGGCAGACCAGCCCGGTAAGAGACGCGGAAGGCCGCGAAAAGTTGTTCCTGACCCAGTTGATGCTGACCAGGGTCAAGGATCACTTGCGAATCGCGATGCAGGATGGCCAGTTGGCTCAGAAAAGGTCGCTGGCGGAAAGGGCCCGGCAGGTTGGGCGGAAGTTGTTGCGCGACTGAGCGCCGTTGATGGCGTTGTAACCGGGATCACGGTGTCTTTTGAGGCATTCCCGGCGTTGTACGAAACCCCGCACTACGGCGCGCCCGTGTGTCAGGGCGAAACCTTCGAAATCCGCATGGCCGATGGAACCCGACTGGGTTAACCGAGCGCCGCAACCAAGGAAACAGATATGACGAGTCAACCCTCCGGGGAACTCGGCCCTAGCGAGCCGAGCCTGATGGATATTGCCGCTGATATGGACGAGCAGCCGGGCGAGGCAGTCGAAACCGAGGAATTGGACGAGGAACAGGCGCCCGAGGAAGTCGAGGAAGAGGCCGAAGAAGAGGCATCGGAAGAAGAATCTGAGGAAGAAGAAGAAACCCCGCCGGAAGACCCCGAATTCGAGGTTGAGGGCGCAAAGGTCAAGTTGTCCGAGCTTCGTGCCGGATACATGAAAGACGCAGATTACCGACGCAAGACGAGCGAGGTAGCCGAAACCAAGCGCGCCGTAGAGGGTGAGCGACACGAGGTGCAGCAGCAGCGGGAATATCTCGCCAAGCAGACTGCACCTCTGTTGGGCCTTTTGCGCGAGCAGTTGATCGGTAGCCAACAGCGGCTTGCACAGCTGGCGAACGAAGACCCCGCAGCCTGGGTGTCGGAGAACCAGCAGTTCCAGCAGCGGGCGCAGATGTTTGATGCCTTGCTGGCTGAGAACGACCGGCTTGCCGGACAGCAGAAGGCGGATCAGGAGCGTCAGGAGGCCGAGCTTGCCAAGAGTGAGCGCGTAGTCCTCCACGAGAAGCTGAAGGAGTGGAATGACCCGAAGGTCGCAGCCGCAGAACAACAGCAGATCGCGCAGTACCTGATCGACCTGGGCTATTCCCAGGATGAGCTGAACATGCTCACCGACCACCGGGCATTGCTCGCGGTCCGTGACGCCGCCAAGTGGCGCGAACACCAGAAGACGGTTGCATCGGCCAAGGCCAAGAAAGGCCAGCCCGCACCGCCTGAGCGTGTCGTCAAGGCAGGCGCAGCCAAGGTCCCGCCGACCCAGCAGCAGCGACGTATCGCAGAGGCCAGTAAGCGCCTCAACAACAATCCCAACGATCTCCGTTCACTCGCAGCCTTGGCGCGCGAGGGCGGATTCTAATCTCAAGGACCAGAAATGCCCGCAAACACCCTGATCACCAACAGCGTCGTTCGCATCGCCGAGGACGTTGAGGACAAGGTTTACAACTTCCGCCCGAGCGACACCCCGCTGGTGTCCTCGATCTCCCGCGTCAAGGTCGAAAACCGGTTCCATGAATGGACGGCTGACACCTACCGCGCCCCGAACCCGGCCAACGCCGCGATTGAAGGTGCTGATGCGACCTACGCAGCCATCACCCAGCCGGGCCAGTACAACAACCGCACGCAGATCATTCAGGACACCCTGTCGATCTCCGGCACCACCGAGGCTGTGCGCAAGTACGGCCGCAGCTCGGAAGTGTCCTACCAGCGCACCAAGAAGATGGTAGAGCTGAAGAAGGACATCGAGGCTGCGGCGATCTCCAACGCCACTGCTGTTACCGGCACCTCCGGCGTGGCGGGTCAGATGCGTGGCCTGTACGGGTTCATCGCGACCAACAACAGCCTGGGCGTCGGCGGTGTGGCTCCGAACCCGCAGACCAATACGGCCCCGACTGCGGGTACGCTCCGCGCGTTCACCGAGCCGTTCCTGAAGGCGGTCATCCTCGGTGCGTACACCAACGGTGGCAGTTGCGATGCGCTGTTGGTTTCCCCGGCGCATAAGCAGGTTGTCTCGACCTTCACCGGCAACGTGCAGCGCACCAATGAGGTGGCCACGCAGGGCGGGGTGAATACCAAGTCCACCCCCAACCCGGTGATTCTGCAGACCTCGTTCACCTTCTACGGCCACGACTACGGCGTTACCAAGGTGATTCCGAACCGCGTGATGTCGGGCTCGGTCGCGGGTCTGGTCAACACTTCGTATCTGGTGGACTTCGACAAGCTGAGCCTCGGCCAGCTGCGTCCGTTCCAGTCGAAGGAACTGGCGCAGGTCGGTGATGCGGTCAACTACCAGATCCTGACCGAGGTCACCCTGGTGGTGCCGCAGGAAGGTGTGCTGGGCGCTGTGCGTGACCTGAGCCCGTAATTCGGGCGCTGTGGACTGAGCTGGGGCGGCCTTCGGGTCGCCCCTTTTCTTTGGAGGATCGATGCAGGACGGAATCAAGCGGGTCATGACCCGAGATGGTGAGAACGCCATCGACCTGGTTTACGCGGACATGGATCAGCTCAAGGGACTGGAGCATCACTGTTCCACCATGAGCAAAGATCAGTCCCACACCTCCGGCGACGTTGTGATGCTCGCCGAGGTTCCAGCCGAGGTGCTGGAGAAATATTGCAACGAACGTGGCGTGGCATGGGCCGAGTTCATGCGGTCGCGCGACATGCAAACCGAATTTATCAATAGCGAGTATGCCCGCCCATTTCGGGTGTGGGGACGTACTGGCAACAAGAAGTTCTGAGGAGGCGGCGTGGCGGTTATCGTTGACTATTCGACACTGAAGGCTGCCGTCGCCGACGAGCTTGCACGTGCCGACCTCACCGGCGCAATTCCCGGCTTCATCCAGCTGGCCGAGGCGGATCTTAACCGCCAGTTGCGCGTGCGCCAGATGATGTCCACCTCGACCGGCACAAGCGCGGGGAACACGATCACGCTGCCTGCCGACTATCGCGAGATGCAGGGCGTCTATGTGAACTTCGGCGGCCTTCGCCAGAGCCTCACCGCATTGACCCCGGATGCGCTGGCAACCAACGCCAACTATTTCGGCGGACCGCCTATCGGCTACGTGGAACAGGGCAACACTCTGACGCTGGTGAACGGTCCCGGCAACATGGACTACACGCTTACGTATTTCGCCACGATCCCGTCGCTGTCCGATGCCAACCAGCAGAACTGGCTGATCACGCGCGAACCAGGCCTATACCTGTACGCCTCGCTGACGCACTCCGCACCATACATCCAGGATGACGAGCGCATCCAAGTGTGGGCAGCTATCGCCAAGGCGACGCGCGATGGCATGAAGGCCGAGGACGACGGCGCGCGTTACGGCTCGGGGGCCATGATTCGCACCGCCCGTAGGAATTTCCCCTAATGCGCGCTCAGCTCGTTGGCTTCGCGCCGGATCTGGATCCGGAGACCCCGGGCATCCTGACCGACTGCGATGCCATCATTCCGACCACGCAGGGCCTGTCTGCGGCCAATTCCCTTGTTGATGCCAATCTACCGGCCCTGGCATCTCCGGCTACCAGCGCCTTCATTGCGCTCCTTCTGGACGGCACCAAGCGCGTCCTGGTGGCCGATGGGCCGCGTATCGAGGAGGCTTCCTCTGGCGCGTGGGTGGATAGGTCGCGAGTCGGCGGATATTCCGGCACCAATCGGATGCGCTGGGCGGTATTTGGCAACAACGTGCTGGCCGCCAATCGCACTGAGGTGATCGGTCAGGCAGTCCCTGGATCCGGGTTTACCGACATCGCAACGTCTCCGGCCGCCTCGATCATCGTGACCGCTGCGGGCTTCGTGATGGCCCTGAACGTGAATCAGGCCCAGTACGGCGACGCCCCGGATGGTTGGCATTGCTCGGGCATCCGCAATCAGGCTACATGGACCGCTGCTGCAGCCACGCAGTGCGCTTATGGCCGCCTGCTGGACTCTCCTGGCGCCATCAAAGCGGGGGCAGCGCTGGGCAGCGACGTGGTGGCCTACAAGGACACCAGCATGTACCTGGGTCGCTACGTTGGCCCTCCGCTGGTGTGGCAGTGGGATCGTGTACCGGGCGACATCGGCTGCTCGGGCAACGAGTCGGTCGTGGTGGTGGGTACGCAACAGTTCTTCATCGGTCCGTCCGACTTCTATGTCTACGACGGCACGGTGCCGCGTCCGATTGGTGGTGCAACCTTCAACAGCACGGCGACACCAGTCCGCGAATGGTTCTTTGCCAACCTCAACCAGCAATATCGGGAGCGCATTTTCGGTGTTGCCGATATCCCGCGCGACCTTGTGTACTGGTACTACCCCAGCACGGCCAGCTCCGGCGAACTTGATTCTTGCCTGATCTACAACTTCCGTACAAATCAGTGGGGAAGGCAGGCAGTGGGAGTACAGGCGGCACTGCTGTATTCGTCCGGTCAGATCACCTATGACGGCCTGGGCGGACTGTACGCCACCTACGACGACCTGCCGGATATCGCCTATGACTCCAGCTTCTGGCTGGCCGACTCGCAGGCTCCTGCGGTAATTCAGGACGGGGTGTTGAAGACCATTACCGGCGAACCCGGGCCATCGTGGCTGGTCACTGGCGACTTCGGCGACATGGCGAGCTACTCCATGCTCAAGCGCGTGGTGCCTCGTTACATCGTCAGCCCCGCATCGGCCACTGGAACGAACTTTTACCGTGCATCCCTGGGCGAATCTAGGGTTCAGGACTTCACCGTGGACATGGCCCGAGGCCGGTTCGACTTCCGGCGTTCTGCACGCTGGCATAGCTACCGCCTCGACTTCCCGGGCCGCATGTCGATCAACGGGCTGGATATGGAACTGACGGGGGCAACGCCGGAATGAGAGTGCAGACACAGCTCCGGCTTCCGGGCGATGACACCGCGCAGACCCGCCATCTGACGACTTCATGGGCCGCACTCACAACCCAGCTCAATCAGCTCTCTGAGGGGCAGGTCGTCGCAGCTACCAATGCCGCGACGGCCGCCCCGACGGGTAGTGCGACCACCTACAACCAAGGCGATTTCATCCGCAACTCAGCCCCTGTCGTGGCCGGCACTGCCGGCTCTCGCTACGTGGTCATGGGATGGGTCTGCGTCGCCGCTGGCGCACCTGGCGCCTGGGCCGAATCTCGCACATTAACGGGGACCTGATGGAACTCATCATTATTAAACCGGACGAGCTTCGCGCTCACTGGCCGGTGATTGCTCCTGCGCTGGATTCGGTCATTGCGGCCACTTCTCCTGACTGGATCAAGGAAGACGTGTTTCACCGGATCAAGTCCGGCGAGGCGGTGCTGCACGTTGTTTACGGATTGGGCCAGTACAAGTGCATGTTCATCCTCACCCGCGAGGTAGAGGAGTACAGCGGCAATCCCAGCCTGCATATCTGGATTGCTCACAACGGTGGCGATGCCGAGTCCTACAACTTCGGCCTTGAGCAGATCAAACAGGCAGCACGCCACTTTGGCGCCACGCG
This sequence comes from Stenotrophomonas sp. AB1(2024), assembly GCF_037482345.1. Taxonomy (NCBI): domain Bacteria; kingdom Pseudomonadati; phylum Pseudomonadota; class Gammaproteobacteria; order Lysobacterales; family Lysobacteraceae; genus Stenotrophomonas; species Stenotrophomonas sp. AB1(2024). The sequence continues at coordinate 517,961 of NZ_JBBHKO020000001.1, read as the reverse complement.
CTTGACCCTTGAATCGCCCCGGCTCGGCTGGGCAAAGCGGTTCCGTTTGGTTTCCGCAACCTACGAGGTGCCGCTGGCATGAGTTCCGGAAAGAAGAAGACCACCAACACCACGGTTAACACCAACGATCCGCCCGCATGGTCGGTTCCGTACTATCAGGACGCACTGTCGCGCGCCTCGTCGCTGTCCAAACAGCCCTACATGGGCTATGGCGGCCCAACCGTGGCCGGATTCAGTGGCGATCAGGAGAGCGCCTTTGAGATGGCGCGCGGCCAGGCGGCGCAGAACGGCCAGTGGCAGGCCAATGCCGGCGACTACATCAATCGGACCATCGGCGGCGAGTACGACAACCCGTATCGCGATCAGACCAATCAGTATGCCGGCGAGAACCCGTACCTTGGCAAAATGATCACTGCGGCCAACCGCGATATTACCAAGAACTACACCGACTCCACGCTACCGACCCAGCTTGCCCAGTTCAACGCTGGCGGCGCCTATGGTGGCTCCGCCATGCAGCAGGCGCTGAGCCAGGGGCAGCAGAACCTCGCCCAGCAGCTCAGCGATACCAACTTCCAGTATCGAAACGCCGATTACGACCGGCAGGCCCAGCTCGCCGAATCGGGCCTGAATCGAAACGCCAGTATCTGGAATCAGGACCAGCAAAACCGGCAGGGGGCAATGTCGTTCCTGCCCTCGCTGCAGCAGATGGGCCAGAGCGATGCCAACCAGCTTCTGCGTAACGGCTCCTTGCAGCAGGCACTGCAGCAGCAGGCGATCAACGACGACCGCGACCAGTTCAACGAGTACCGCGATTGGGATGCCAACCGTCTGGGTCTGCTGAGCAACGCGCTGGGGTCGATCAAGGGTGGCACGGGAAGTGAGACGGTGACGGGCGACAATCCCAAGTACAAGAGTGCCGCCGAAAATGGCGCGGCATATGCGCAGATCATTGCATCACTGTTCGGCTAATGGAGTGCAGTCATGGCGTTTAATCTAGGCGGTCTCCTTGGCAACTTCATTCCTGAATCCTATGGTCTAACCGATCAGGACAAGCGCGCCCTTGCCAAGCAGGGGCTGCTTGCGTCTGGACTGGCGATGCTGTCCTCCCAGAGTGGTGGCAACTTCAGCCAGTCGCTAGGTGAGGGGCTTCAGTCTGGTTTGCTGGCGGTCAATCGCGGCGCAAATAGCGTGGGCGAACAGCGTTACCGGCAGCAGGCGATGCAGCAGCAGCTCGGCGGCGGCACCGACTTCCGGGCACTGGACGCCAAGGCCCGCGCTGCAGGCTTTGAGCCGGGTACGGACGAGTACAAGCGGGCATTTCAGGTGGCACTCGGCACTGAGGGGCGCGCATCCAGCGCTGGCTACGGCTTCTTTGAGTTCGAAGGGTCTGATGGCCGTAAGCGCATGGGTCGCAACAATCCGCGAACCGGTGAGCGGGAGGTCTATGACGAGGCAGCCGGGGAGTTTGTTCCGCTTGGTGGAATGGGGGACGGTGTTCCGACCGCCCCGCCAGCTACTCCGGGCTTTGGCATTGCTGAGACCGACAACTACGTCCGCAAAATTCTGAGCAACGTGGCTGTTGATCCGAATGCGACGCCGGAACAGCAGGCTGCACAGATCCTCCCGGCCCTTATCCAACAGGAGAGCGGCGGGAATGCGGCTGCGGTTTCACCCAAGGGCGCGGTTGGGCTGACCCAGGTCATGCCCGCCACGGGTGCGGATCCGGGCTTCGGCGTGTCCCCACTGCAGAACGGCTCTCCGGAGGAGAATGTCCGCCTCGGTCGCGACTACCTAACCGCCATGCTGAAGCGCTACCCGGGCCGTCCAGACCTCGCTCTGGCTGCGTACAACGCAGGACCGGGGGTGGCTGACCGATTCGCGAGTCCGCAGGCATCCGCGCGTCCCGGCATCGCGACGGGGCGCCGTCCGGAAGACGAGGCTGCTGCCGTTGAAGCCGCAAAGCGCAACGTTGAGCTTAGCGTGCTGCCAACCGAGCTAAACCTGCGCACTAATGCGGCCCTGAATGAGGCGAAGGGCAAGGCCGATATTGCCACGCAGGCCGAAGTGGAGGCACAGGCCGCTACCAAGCGGCGTGATGCCAATGTCGCCCTGGACCTGATCAAGCAGGCTCGCTCGGTTCTTCCGCAGGCCACAGGCGGCGGCCTTGGGGCGTCCTACGACAAGGCAAACGCATGGTTTGGCAAGGGGACGGCGGGTGCCAACGCAAACGCCAAACTGCAGACCATTGCAGGACAGATGACCAGCAAGATGCCTCGCATGGAAGGCCCGCAGTCTGACCGTGATGTCGAGATGTACAAGCAGATGGCCGGCGACGTAGGCAACGCCAGCTTGCCCGTGTCCACTCGCCTTGCTGCGCTCGATCAGATCGAACTGCTCAACCTTAAATACGCGGATCAGAACATCCCCGGCACTGCCGCAGCTCCCGCCGCAGCCAAGCCCGCGCCCCGCCGCCTGAAGTTCAACCCCGCAACCGGGAAGATCGAATAATGCCCATCGAAGTCGAACTGCCGGACGGCAACATTGTCGAGTTTCCGGACGGCACGTCGCCGGGGACGATGGAAATGGCACTGGCGAAGTACCGTCAGAAGCCCGCGCGTGCCGATTTCTCGGGTGTGCGGGCGTCGGTAGACTCCACCGCTCAGGCCGTGCCGGGCCTGCAGCGCCTGGAGGGTGCTGAGAGCCTGGGCGGGATGGGCGCGGAGCAGCTTGCTGCTGAAAACCGCATCCGCCGCTCCCAGTTCGACCCGCAGGCTGCTGCTGCTGCCGAGCTGGCGAATCGCCAGCAGTCGTTCCGGCAGGCCCCGTTGCTGGCGCAGGCGGCAGCGGGCGCAGGGTCACGCGTGGCCTCGGCTGCGTTGGGTGCTGGGCAGCTGGCCGGAATTGCCGATGGGCAGGACGCAGCCCGTCAGCGGCAGGAAATGCAGTTCATGGACGGCAGTGGCGCAGCCACCGCAGGCAAGATCGCGGGTGACGTTGGCCTACTTGCTGTTCCGGGTGGCGGTGTGGCGAGGTTGCCCACGTTCGGCGCCCGACTCGCCGGCAACGCAGCTCTTGGTGGTGGGTATGCCGCACTTGCTCCCGTGCTGGACGATGAGAGTCGCCTGGAGAATGCCGCCATCGGCGGTGCCGCAGGTGCGGCGGGTGGCCTGCTGCAGAGCGGCCTTGGGGCGCTTGCGGGGCGCGCCAAAGCGGCGGTCGATCCGATCCGTCAGCGCGCCTTGGAGGTCATGCGGGAGCAGGGGATTCCCCTGCATCTGTCGCAGCTGTCTGAGTCGCTGCCGATCAAGACCATGGCTAGCGTGGCGAAATACCTTCCCTTCTCGGGGGCCGGCAGCGCCGCAAAGACCCAGCAGCAGGCATTCAACCGTGCCGTGGGCAAGACTTTCGGTGCCGATGTCCCGCAGTTCACGGACGAGGCCCTGACCACTGCGCGCAAGGGTATGAGCGGTCGGTTCCAAGAAATCTACGACCGGAACAATATCCCGCTGGATGAGGCTGCGGCCAGTCGTCTGTCTGCTCGGCAGGCGGAGGCCACCGAGCCCCTGTTGCGCGAAGAGGCAGCGGTAGTTGAGCGTTACGCACAGAAGATCCGTGATGAAGTGCAGGACGGCCAGATTACCGGCCCGATTTACCAGCGCCTGCGCACCAACCTGCAGGAGGCTGAGCGACGCGCGAATCCTGGTGTCGCCAACGCCATCAAGTCGCTACGCGGGGAACTGGACGACATCGCGGCTGAGTCTGTGGGAGTGGCAGATGCTGCGGCTCTGAAGGCGCTGCGCAGCCAGTGGGCGAACTTCCGCACCACCGAGGGCGTACTGAAGCAGGTGGCGGGCGCAGGCGGTGACGTGCGTCCTTCGGCGTTGTGGCCTGCAATCCGCAAGGGCAGCACCAAGGAAATGCGCGATCTAGCGCGATCTGGGCAGGTGGTACTCAAGGACCCTATTCCGGACAGCGGCACGTCTGGGCGTCTGATCGCGGGTAGCCTGCTGAGCGGTGGCGGCATTGCGGGGGGGCTGGGTGCGCTACCGGCCATCGGTGGCCTACTGGCAGGCGGTGCGACGGTAGGCCGAGCGCTTAACAGCGGCCTGCTGGCCGATGCCCTGTCCAAGCTTCCCCAGGGTGCTGGCCTACTGGCCCTGTCCCGCGCCGCCCCGGTCGGGGCTGTCGTCGCTGCTCCCGCTGTCGCTGCCAAGGCGAAGCGGCGCAGAAACGACGACTGAGCGGGAATGATATTCCGCTAACGCGGCTTCCTTCCGGTCCCTGCGTCGTTCCAGGTAGTTGGTCAAGACATCCCAAAGCCAGATAACGATGGGGGTCAGGATGATCGCAATAACCCGCTCTTTGTCCATGTTCTGGATACCGCGCCGGTCGGCTTAGTCAGACCTCCCGATATTACCACTCCAAGGCCCTGCGGGGCCTTTTTTGTTGGAGAAATTATGCCCGTCCCGAACAGTATGGCGGACCTGGCGACCCTCGCCAGCTCCAATTTTCCGACCGGCACCGAGTCAATCGGCAACAGCCTGGACAACTACATCCGGTCGCTGTCGGCCATCCTCCGATCAACCAACGCGGTGGCGTCCTCGACCATTGCGTCGGCTTCGACCACAGACATCGGCCTGGCGAACGGTGAGTCTGTGATTATTACGGGCACATCCGCGATTTACAGCTTTGGCCCCGGCTTTGTGGGGTGCTTTCGGGAACTTTACTTTCAGAGCGCACTGACTATTGTGCAGGGATCGGGAATTTCCACTCCCACCGGAGCCGACCTTGCCGTGACGGCAGGAAGCACCCTGGGGCTGCGCTGCACCGCATCCGGCGTGTGGCGCGTGGTTATCGGTACTGGCTACGTGGCCGCAAACCGGGCCGGCGACACCTTCACTGGCGACGTTGGCTTCAACGGGGCACTAAACCTGTTCGGCCCAACCGGATATCTTTACAAGGCATCTAACGGTTCAATTGGCCTTCGCGCCCGTACTGACGATTCCGCCACCACCTCGTTCTTCAGCTTCAGGGCGGTGGGTGGCGACTTCGAAGCCCTCTCTGGTGGCGTTCGTGCGGCGGCTCCCGTTCGAGGGGCTGGCCGGGTGTACTCAGTTGCGGGAAATCCCAACCTCGGCGGATATCCCACTGGATTGGCCTGCGCGCTGGAGTGCAACTCCACCACTGGTCGCGGGCAGGTGTTCGGCTACGACTACGGCGGCGGCGCATACATCCCCTTTGACTACAACGGCAGCTCCCACAACTTCAATGCCGCCATATTCTGCACCGGCAATATCACGGCCTACTCGTCCGATGCGCGGCTTAAATCCAGAGTTGCTAGTGTCTCCAATCAGGCTGTGGAGGACTTTTTCAGCCGCTTCCGCGTCCGCGAGTTTGATTGGGACTTTGCGGCGATCAGCGACCTTAACCCGGAGTTCAAGCCAGACGCTCCCCATGAGATCGGTGCCGTGGCTCAAGAGGCTGAGGAGGTGATGCCCACGATGGTCGGCACCCACGAAAAGACCGGAATCAAGACGATCCGCTGGGAGAAGGCCATGCCGCTGGTTATTGCGGAGATCCAGTACCTGCGTGATCGAGTGCGTGACCTGGAGGGTGCAAATGACGCTGCCTAGTACCGGTCCGATTACCGCGCAGATGCTTATGCAGCAGTACGGCGGGGGTTCGCCATTTCAAATCTCGGACTACTATCGCGGCGGCCCGCGCGTACCCAACACAGGGGCCAATGCAACCGTGCCAACGAGTGGGGCAATCAGCTTCGCCAATTTCAGGGGGCAGGGCGGCGCTGGAGGTGGAGGTCTTGCGGCCAGTAACTCTGGCGCTACTGGCACCGTTACACAGAACGAACCGGCGCCTGCCAGCCAAGTTGTATCAGCGAGCGGAAGCGTATTCGCATCTGGCGGCTCCGGCTCTTATACCTGCACATGGTCCCATTTGAGCGGCAGCACGGCAATCCCGACGCCAGGCGCCAATGTCTTCAGCCCATCGTTCACTGCCACCGTTTCAAAAAATGACTTCCTGATCGCTGTCAAGCGGTGCACCGTAGCCGATGGTGTCAATACCCCGGTCGTTACTGACATGAGTGTTGCGCTCAACTACCGCACCAATCTTTGAGGTAACAGGAGGTCCGTCTCACCGGGTGAGCCGACTGGCGTGTATCTTCGGCCCATGGACACCCCCGACACCCCCGACAAGCCCGAATCCGACCGCCCGGACCCCACGAAGCTCGCCCCGACGTTCGGGCACCTCCTGATGCCCGATACCCGCACCCCTGAAGAGCAGCGCGCCGCGTCGCTCAAAGAGTCAGCCCGGCGGAAGGGCCGGGGGCGCGGGAAGTGGTGGGAGAAGGGCTGACCACTGCACAAAACCTGCACCGATCCGTTTTGCGCGATGGGTGGAAACAGCCCGAAACCATTGGTGCCCGGAGCCGGAATCGAACCGGCATGGGGTTGCCCCCGGCGGATTTTAAGTCCGATGCGTCTACCAGTTTCGCCATCCGGGCCGGCGCTGCGGAGGGGATTGTAGCGGAATCCAGCGTGGTGGCCGGCGGCATGGTCGCCGGCCACCACGCGGGCGGATTTCCCTGGTAACCCGGCCGCTGCCTCGACCGCCTGCGCCGAACGCGATCGCCTATCTACCCCGCAGGCTTCATGGCATAGTCATGTGGACTTCACCGGGGGTGCATATGGCGTTGCGGGCGTTCGCCTATGTGAGCGAAGCAGTCGAAGGCATCGACGGCACTGGCATCGACCGCATCCTGGCCGAGGCGTCGAGCTTCAACCGGGTAGCCGGGGTAACGGGCGTGCTGATGTTCGATGGCCGTCGCTTCCTGCAGTACATCGAGGGCCCCGACGATGGCGTGGCTCCGGTCGAACAGCGTGTGATCAACGCCCGCAGCCACCGGCAGGTGCGCGAACTGGCGCGTGGCGAGGTCGCCACCCGTCACTTCCCGCGCTGGACGATGGCCTCGGCCCGGATCGAGCCGGAGGTGATGAACGCGGTCGTGGACGCCGACTGGGATGGGTTCTCCGCCGCCGCGCCGGTGGACGGACAGCGCAGGGTGGGTTTTGCGCGCCTGCTGGAGCTGTGGACCGGTGTCTCCGGCGAGCTCGAACCGGCCGCGGTGACGCTGGGGTCGTAGTCATCGTTGCTCGTAACACAAAGATCACAGGTCGATCCCTACCATGTGTCTACCAGCTGTGACCGGTCCGGGGTATGCCCCGGGGTTGTCTGAAAGGGAAGTAACCGCAGCTGGACCACTTGTTGGCCGTCGTCCGTACTCTCCGCGGGCGGCGGCTTTGTTCTTTGTGGCGCAGGGCCTGCCGCGTTAGGCTTGTCGCATCTGTTGCCTGCTGGTGCCCCGCATGATCGATCGTCCCCCCGCGTTCCTGTCATCGCGCGTCCACGCGCCTGCGAGGCTGGCCGGATGACGGCGGCGGACCGCGCCGCCCAGGCGCGCATCGGGGTGATCGGACTGGGCTACGTCGGGCTGCCGTTGACGGTTGCATTCGGTGCCCACCAGCCAACGCTCGGCTATGACATCGACCACGCACGCGTGGCCGAGCTGCAGCAGGGCCGCGATCACACATTGGAGATGTCCCCGGACGAACTCGCCGCTGCAGTACACGCACGCTACAGCGTCGACCCCGCCGATCTCGCGGCGTGTACCGTCTACATCGTGACCGTGCCCACGCCGATCGACGCGCACGAACAGCCGGATCTTGGCCCATTGCGCGAAGCCAGCATCCTGATCGGCAGCGTGCTCAAGCCTGGCGACCTGGTGATCTACGAATCCACGGTCTATCCCGGCACCACCGAAGAAGTCTGCGTGCCCCTGCTGGAAGCCGGTTCGGGGCTGCACTTCAACCATGATTTCCACTGCGGTTACAGCCCGGAGCGGATCAACCCGGGCGACCGCGAGCGGCGCCTGCCCGACATCCGCAAGATCACGTCCGGTTCCACCCCGGAGGTCGCCGCGCTGGTCGATGCGCTGTACGCGCGCATCATCACCGCCGGCACCTGGCCGGCACCGTCGATCCGCGTGGCCGAAGCGGCCAAGGTGATCGAGAACATCCAGCGCGACGTGAACATCGCGCTGGTCAACGAGCTGGCGCTGATCTTCGACCGGCTTGGTATCGACACCCAGGACGTACTGGATGCGGCCGGCAGCAAGTGGAACTTCCTGCCGTTCCGCCCGGGCCTGGTGGGCGGTCACTGCATCGGGGTCGATCCGTACTACCTGCTGCACAAATCCGAAAGCGTCGGTTACCACCCCGACCTGATCCACACCGCGCGACAGGTCAACAACCGCGTCGGCGCGCACGTGGCGCAACGCGTGCTGGCGCTGCTGGCTGGCCGCGGCAGGAGCGGGCAGGGGGCGCGCGTGCTGGTGTTGGGGGTGACCTTCAAGGAGAACTGCCCGGACCTGCGCAACAGCCGTGCGCTGGAACTTGCCCAGGCGCTGCAGGCCAGCGGCGCGCAGGTGCATGTGCAGGACCCGTGGGTCGGCCCGGCCACGCTGGAAGGCAGTGGCGTGCAGTGGGTGGAACAGCCGGATCCGCAGGGCTACGACGCGGTGGTGCTGGCGGTGGCGCACGACAGCTTCCGCGCGTTCGACGCTGCCCGGATCCGTGCGCTGCTGCGGCCGGATGGGGTTGTGTACGACGTCAAATCGGTCTGGCCACGGGACGTCGTCGACGACCGGCTGTAGACTCGAACACGGTTGTTGATCGAGGAAAGCCATGCATCGTTACCTGGTCTACATGCTCGCCATCCTGTTGTTCCCGGTCTCGCTGTGGCTGGCCGGGTACTGGCCTGCCTGGTACTGGGGCGTGGGCATCAGCGCGGCGATGGCCATCCTGGGGACCTGGGACCTGCTGCAGAAGCGCAGCACGCTGCGCCGCAACTACCCGGTGCTGGCGCATTTCCGTTACGGGCTGGAATCGGTCGGCCCGGAAATCCGCCAGTACTTCGTGCAGAGCGATCTTGATGATGTGCCGTTCTCGCGCCAGCAGCGTGCGCTGATCTACCAGCGCTCCAAGAACGAAATGGACGTGGTGCCGTTCGGCACCCTGCGCAGCACCTATGCGGTGGACTACGAATGGATCAACCATTCGCTGGCGCCGACCGAGGTGGCCGACCACGATTTCCGTGTGCTGATCGGCCCCAACTGCGCCAAGCCGTACTCGGCCAGTGTGTTCAATATTTCGGCGATGAGTTTCGGCTCGCTGTCGGCCAACGCCATCCGCGCGCTCAACGAGGGTGCGCGCCGTGGCGGGTTCTACCATGACACCGGCGAAGGCTCGATCTCGCCCTACCACCGCGAGATGGGCGGCGACCTGGTCTGGGAAATCGGCTCGGGTTACTTCGGCTGCCGCGATGAGCACGGTGGTTTCAGCGAAGAGCGATTCGTCGCCAACGCCAACACCGACCAGGTGAAGATGATCGAGATCAAGCTGTCGCAGGGCGCCAAGCCCGGTCATGGCGGGGTGCTGCCGGCGGCGAAGGTCAGCGCCGAGATCTCGGCCACGCGCGGCGTGCCGATGGGCGTGGACTGCGTGTCGCCGTCGAAGCATTCGGCGTTCAGCACGCCGGTGGAGCTGTTGCAGTTCGTGGCGCGCCTGCGCGAGCTGTCCGGTGGCAAGCCGGTAGGCTTCAAGCTGGCCATCGGGCACCCGTGGGAGTGGTTCGGCATCGCAAAGGCGATGCAGGAAACCGCGCTGCTGCCTGATTTCATCGTGGTCGACGGTGCCGAAGGGGGCACCGGCGCGGCGCCGGCCGAGTTCATCGACCATGTCGGCGTGCCGATGCATGAAGCGCTGCTGCTGGTACACAACACGCTGGTTGGCCTGGACCTGCGCGACCGCATCCGGGTCGGCGCGGCGGGCAAGGTCAGCAGTGCCTTCGAGATCGCGCGCACCATCGCGCTGGGCGCGGACTGGTGCAACGCCGGGCGGGGCTTCATGTTCGCGCTGGGCTGCATCCAGTCGCTGAGCTGCCACAGCGACCGCTGCCCGACCGGCATCGCCACGCAGAACCCGAACCGTTGGCGGCACCTGGATCCGGCCGACAAGGCCACGCGCGTGCACAACTACCACGAGAACACCCTGCGCGCGCTACGCGACCTGTTGTGCGCCGCAGGGCTGAAGCATCCGGCCGAACTGGGTCCGGAACACATCGTGCGCCGCGTGTCGCCGGTGGAAATCCGCTCGCTGGCCTCGCTGTATCGCTACCTCACCCCGGGCGAGCTGCTGCGCCGGGTGCCGGACCACGCGGTCTTCCACGATTTCTGGGGCGACGCGCGCAGCGACTCGTTCCAGCCGCCGGCGCGCATCCAGGCCCTGCGCAACAGCAAATCGCGTTGACGCGATTTGCGGCGGTAGCCCCGGCCGTTGGCCGGACCACGGATCGCTTGGGCCGGCCAACGGCCGGCGCTACCGATGCTGCGTCACCGTTGGTCGGTACATGGCATCACCGGGCGAGGTAATCGACCACGCCGCGCCCCGCGCGCAACCCGCTGGCGAAACACGCGGTCAACAAATAGCCACCGGTTGGGGCTTCCCAATCCAGCATCTCCCCGGCGCAGAACGTGCCGGGGACCTCGCGCAGCATCAGCGCGTCATCCAGCACTTCCAGCCGCACGCCGCCCGCGGTGCTGATCACCTCGTCGATCGGACGTGGGCGCAGCGGTGACAGCGCCAGCCGCTTCAGCGCGGCGGCAATGGTCTCGGCCGGCAGCTGGCCGGCGTCCTTGCCCAGCACTTCAAACAACAGCGCCGATTTCACCCCGCTCAGGCCCAGCTGGCGGCGCAGGTGTTCGCCGAAGCTGCGGCCCTGGCGCGGCTTGTGCAGCTTGGCCAGCAACTGCGCTTCGGTCTGGCCGGGCAACAGATCCAGCTGCAGCTGCACGTGGCCATCGCGCGCGAGGGTGTCGCGCAGGTCCGCAGCGAGCGCGTAGATGAGGCTGCCTTCAATACCGTTGGCGGTGATCACGCATTCGCCCTGCTGCGTGTGTTCCCGGCCATCGAGTCCCATCCAGTGCGCGACCACCGGCTTCAGCGGTGCGCCGGCCTGGCGGTCGCGGAAGTAGGGCGTCCATTCGATATCGAAGCCGCAGTTGGCCGGTTTGAGCGGCGCGATGCCGATGCCGCGTGTGGCCAGCGGTGCCACCCACGCGCCGTCCGAGCCGAGCTCGGGCCAGCTGCCGCCGCCCATCGCCAGCACCACCGCGTCGGCCTGTACCGTGGCAACGCCGTCAGGCGTGTCGAAGCGCAGCGCGCCGTCGTCCTGCCAGCCGGTCCAGCGATGCTGCACGTGGAAGCGCACGCCTTGATCCTTCAGCCGGCGCACCCAGCCGCGCAGCAGCGGGGCGGCCTTGCGGTCGACGGGGAACACCCGCCCGGACGTGCCGACGTAGGTGTCCACGCCGAAACCGGCCGCCCACGCACGCAGCGCGGGGCCGTCGAAATCGGCCAGCCACGCACCGACCTCGGCGGCACGTTCGCGGTAGCGGGCCACGAACACGTCCTGCGGATCGGAGTGGGTGAGGTTCAAGCCGCCCTTGCCGGCAATCAGGAACTTGCGCCCGGGCGAGCCCTTGGCCTCGTACAGGTCCACGGCGTGGCCGGCTGCGCGCACGGTCTCGGCGGCCATCAGCCCGGCGGGGCCGCCGCCGATGATCGCTACCCGACGCGGCGGGCGTACTTCGATGCGCATGAACGGCTCAGCGCGGCTTGACGTCGAGCAGCTCGACATCGAACACCAGCGAGGCATTCGGCGGAATCGGGCCGGCACCCGAGGCGCCATAACCGTACTCGGCTGGAATCATCAGGGTGCGCTTGCCGCCGACCTTCATGCCGGCGAAGCCTTCGTCCCAGCCCCTGATCACCTGGCCCTGGCCCAGCCCGAAGCTGAACGGCTCGCCGCGATCGACCGAGCTGTCGAACTTGGCGCCGTGCTTGTCGGCAGCCTTTTCGTCGTACACCCAGCCGGTGTAGTGGACCACGATGGTGCTGCCCGGGGTGGCCTCGGCGCCGGTGCCAGGCTGCGTATCGATCTTCTCGAACGTGGCGATGCTGCCCCCCGGCGGCGGGCCGGGCGGAGTACAGGCAGCCAGCAGCGACAGCAACGCGGGAACGAGCAGGAACTTGGGCAGACGAGCCATGGGCAGCACCGGTGGAAAACGGGGACGCAAGGGTATCGCATCGTCGGGCGCTATCATGGGCGCATGTCGAAACTGCTGCTCAACCTGCGCAATGTCGCGGACGATGAAATCCAGGATGTGATCGCCCTGCTGGACCGGGCGGGCATTGCCCACTACCGCACCGAGCCCAGCCCCTGGGGGATTTCCTTTGGCGGCATCTGGATCCGCGACGACGCCGACCAGCCCCGGGCCAAGGCCCTGATGGCCGAGTACCAGCAGGCGCGCGGCGAGCGGGTCCGCGCCGAGCGCCAGGCCGCGCTGGCCGACGGCAGCGCCGAAACCTTCAGCACGCTGCTGCGGCGCCGCCCGCTGTTCGTGGTGGCGGTGCTGGCGGGCATGCTGGTGGCCGCGGCACTGGTGCTGCTGCCGTTCGTGCTGCTGCGCGGCTGAACGCCAGGTTGGGCGGGGGACACGGGGCCCGGGTAAAATGGGCGGATGATCGCCAATACCGCCGCCTACCACTTCACCCCGATCGCCGACCCGGACGCGCTGTGCGCGACGCTGCTCGCGCGCGCCGAGGCTGCCGCCCTGCGCGGCACCGTGCTGGTGGCGGGCGAGGGCATCAACCTGTTCCTGGCCGGCCCTGACGCCGGGATCGGCGCTTTCTACGCCGAGCTGCAGGCCGACCCGCGCTTCGACGGACTGCGGGTCAAGACCAGTTACAGCCAGATGCAGCCGTTCGCGCGGCTCAAGGCCAAGGTCAAGCCGGAGATCATCAGTTTCCGCATCGACGACGGCCAGCCGCTTGCCTACCCGCGCGCGCCCTCGGTGGACCCGGCCACGGTGCAGCGCTGGCTGCGCCAGGGCCACGACGACGCCGGCAAGCCCGTGGTGATGCTCGATACCCGCAACACCCAGGAAATCGAGTACGGCACGTTCCAGGATGCGCTGGTGTTGCCGATCACCAGGTTCACCGATCTGCCCGACGCGCTGGCCCCGCACCGCGAGGCGCTGCGCGACAGCACCGTGGTCAGCTTCTGCACCGGTGGCATCCGCTGCGAGAAGGCGGCGCTGTGGATGCGCAACGACGGCATGGACAACGTGCTGCAGCTCGACGGTGGCATCCTGGGCTATTTCGAGGCCGTGGGCGGTGAAGGCTATGAAGGCCGCTGTTTCGTGTTCGACGAACGCGTGGCCCTCGATGCGGAGTTGAAACCGCTGGTTGACCAGACCGCCGATTGATATCGAGCGGATACGGAATGCGTGGGCCGGCCAACGGCCGGCGCTACCGATCCGTCGGCATCCCGGTCGCGCCGGCCGTTGGCCGGCCCTGGCAATCCCACAGGAATCACCATTCCGCCAGCGGTCATGGTGTCCGTCGACCGGCGCCCCCATCAACAGGGGATAACCTTTGATGGAACGCGTCCATGCAACTGTCGATTCTTGATCTGGCCCCGGTCTGCGAGGGCAGCGACACCACCCAGGCCTTCGCCAACATGCTGGACCTGGCCCAGCACGCCGAAGGCTGGGGCTACCACCGCTACTGGCTGGCCGAGCACCACAACATGCCCGGCATCGCCAGCGCTGCCACCGCCGTGTTGATCGGCCATGTGGCCGGCGGTACCCAGCGCATCCGCGTCGGTGCCGGCGGCATCATGCTGCCCAACCATTCGCCGCTGCAGGTGGCCGAACAGTTCGGCACGCTGGCCTCGCTGTATCCGGACCGCATCGACCTGGGCCTGGGCCGCGCACCTGGCACCGACCAGCCCACCGCGCGTGCCCTGCGCCGCTACTTCGACAGTGCCGACCAGTTCCCGCAGGACGTGCGTGAGCTGCTGCACTATTTCGAGCCGGCGCAGCCCGGGCAGGCGGTGCGTGCGGTGCCTGGCGCGGGCATCCCGGTGCCGGTGTGGCTGCTGGGTTCCAGCCTGTTCAGCGCGCGCCTGGCCGCCGCCATGGGCCTGCCGTTCGCCTTCGCCTCGCATTTCGCGCCCGATGCGATGGATGAAGCGCTGGCGGTATATCGCCGTGAGTTCCGCGCCTCGCAGTACCTGACCGCACCGTATGCCGTGCTGGGCCTGAACGTGGTGGCTGCCGAATCCGAAGCCGAGGCAAAGCGCCTGTTCACCACCCAGCAGCAGAGCTTCGTCAACCTGCGCCGTGGCCAGCCTGGCCTGATTCCGCCGCCGATCGATGACATCGAAGCGTTCTGGCAGCCGCACGAGAAGATCGGCGTGCAGAACGCGCTGGCCTGCGCGGTGGTCGGCGACCTGCGCCAGGTCAGTGAAGGCATGGCTGCGTTTGCCGCACGCCACAAGCCCGACGAACTGCTGCTCACCGCCAACATCTACGACCACGGCGCGCGCAAGCGTTCGTTCGGCCTGGCGATGCAGGCGTGGCAAGGCATCCCTGACCCGGCGTGATGACGAACGCGTCGCCACGCGCCCGGGCAATGACGCGCCAATGCTTTGGTCGGTAGAGCCACGCCCTGCGTGGCTGCAGGTGCCGGACAACGCGTCAGCCACGCAGGGCGTGGCTCTACGGTGCCGGACAATGTGTCAGCCACGCAGGGCGTAGCTCTACCGCGCTGGTTCTATCAGAACCAGCGCTGGAACAGGTTCGTCAGGTATTCCACCAGCTGCCCCGAGCTGAAGCCGAAGAACAGCACGGTGGCAATCGCGCCGATCCAGTTGATCAGCATCAACGTACCATCGCGCTCCAGCAGCGCCAGCGAAAACAGCAGCAACTGGAACCCGAACAGGTAGTTGGTGAACGGGATCGGCAGCGAGAGCAGCAGCCCGGTCAACACCAGCAGCAGCCCGGTGAAGGCATGCGCCGGCAACGGCAGCAGCAGCAGCGGTAGGCGTGGTTTGAGCATGCGGTCCAGCCGGCGCAGCGGACCGTCGATCCGCGTCAGGAACTTGTGCATGGTGCCGCGTCGCGGGCCGCGGTTGCCGATGAAGCGCGGCAGCCATGGACGCCGCAGGCCGCACAACATCTGCACGCCGATCAGGATCACCAGCGGACCGCTGACGGCACCGCCCAGGCCCGGGATCGGGATGAAGGACGGCAGGATCGCGATGAACAGGAATACCCCGAACGCGCTCTGTTGCAGGCCCTGCAGGATCTGCCCCAGAAGCAGGCGCTCGTCGGGATCGCCGTGGTCGAACATCGCCAGCAGCGTGCGGATGCCTTCGTTCCGGTACTCCGGCCGGCTCTGGTCCGGCGCGGGGGGCGGATCAGCCGGTGAGTTCATCGGTCTCCTCTTCGGCCAGCGTGCGCAGCAGCAGCTTGTCCACGCGCGCGCCGTCCAGGTCGACGATCTCGATGCGCCAGCCGGCCCAGTCGAAGTATTCCCCGGCATGCGGGATGCGGCCGAAGTAGTGGATGCACATGCCGGCCAGCGTGTAGTAGTCGCCGTCCTCGCCATCGGGCAGTTCGGCATTGCCCATCAGTTCGCGCAGGTCTTCGATCGACAATGACCCGTCCACCAGCAGCGAGCCGTCCTCGCGGGTTACCACCAGCGCATCCTCGTCGACGTTCTCCACCGACTGCATGCGGCCCACCACCGCGCCCATCAGGTCGCTGATGGTCACCAGGCCCTGGATCTCGCCGTACTCGTCCACCACCAGCGCCATCGACTGCTGTTCCTCGCGGAAGATCTCCAGCAGCTTCATCGCATGGGTGGATTCGGAGACGTAGAGCGGCTCGCGCAGTTGCTGGAACAGCGAGTGCTCATCGCGCACCAGGCGGGTCACCAGGCTCTTGACCTCAAGCACGCCGACGATGTCCTGGTCGTTGCCGCGGAACACCGGGTAGCGCGAGAACTCATGCTCGCGCATGGTGGCCAGGTTCTTCTCCGCGTCGGCCTGGGTATCCAGCCAGGCGATCCGGTTGCGCGGGGTCATCAGGCTGTCGGCAGTGCGGTCGCCCAGGCGCATCACCCGGTTCATCATGTCGCGCTCGTGCGCGTCGATCACGCCGGCCTCGTGGCTTTCGGCCACCAGCATGCGGATCTCTTCTTCGCTCACCGTCGCGGCTTCGTCATTGCCCAGGCCCAGCAGGCGCAGGACCAGCCGGGTGGTCTTGGACAGCAGCCAGACGAACGGGAAGGCCAGCTTGGCCAGCCAGCTCATCGGCAGGGCGACCAGCCCGGCGATGTCCTCGGAGCGGGTCAGTGCCAGGCGCTTGGGCACCAGTTCGCCGAAGATCAGGGTGACAAAGGTGATCAGGGTGACGGCCAGGCCCTTGCCGACCAGTTCGGCGTGGCCGAAGCCGGGCATCAGGCTCTTGATCCAGATGGCAATGGCCTCGCCGATGGCGTCGCCGCCGAGCAGGCCGGTCAGCACGCCGATCACGGTAATGCCGATCTGGACGGTGGAGAGGAAGCTTTCGGGCTTCTCGGACAGTTCCAGCGCCTTGGCGGCGCGCTTGGAGGTGCCGGCCATCTGCTTCAGGCGGCTCTTGCGCGAGGTCATGACCGACATCTCGGACATGGCGAAGAACCCGTTGAGCAGGATCAGGGCGAAAACAAGCAGGATCAGTTCAAACACGGGCATCGTCCCCGGTTGGTGGCAGGGAGGGCGTGTTCAAGCAGGGGCGGCTACCGGGCCAGGTCAAGCCTGGCGGGCGCGGCGGGGGGAAAGGGTCGTCGTCCATAGAGTGCGCCCGAAGGCGCCCGCGCATCTTAACAAAAGCCGGGGGGAGGGAAGCAAACAGGGTCGTTCAGGCGACCCCCACACGGCGTGAAGACGACGGGAGTACCCGGATTGGACATCAAACCGTCATAATTCCGCCCGGTGCCGTCCTTCCTCGACGGCGAATAGGTTTCTCAATGTTCTCTCTGCAGACCATTTTCGGCTCCGGCAAACAGTTCTACACCCTGCTGGACGAGGCTGCCCAGGCGGCCCACGACAGCGCCAAGGCGCTGCATTCGATGCTGCGCGACGCCGACCGGCAGCCGGCGCTGGACGCCTTCAAGCTGGCCCGCCTGCGCGAACGCGCCGCCTCGGACAAGATCAGCCAGGCGCTGGTGGACAGCTTCATGACCCCGATCGAGCGCGAAGACATCGAAGCGCTGGGCTCGGCCCTCTACAAGATCCCCAAGCAGGTCGAGAAATTCGCCGACCGCTACTCGCTGGCCACCCAGCACCTGGAGCACATCGACTTCGCGCCCCGCGCGGCGATGCTCGAGCAGGCCGCCACCGTGGTGGTGGAGATGGTCCACGACCTGCGCAACATGGACCTGGACAAGATGACCGGGCTCAACGAGAAGCTGCGCGCGCTGGAAAACGAAGCCGACCGCCTGATGCTCGAGCTGTATCGCGACATCTATTCCGGTCGCCTGGACAACCTGCAGATGTTCCTGCTCAAGGAATTCTTCGAGATCCTGGAAAAAGCCATCGACCGTTGCCGCGAGGCCGGCGTGGTGGCATACCAGATCGTGCTGAAGAACAGCTGACGGACGCCACAGCATGCTGACCCTCGTTCTGGTGGTGATCCTGGCCGCACTCGTCTTCGAGTTCATCAACGGCTTCCACGACACCGCCAACTCCATCGCCACCGTGGTGGCGACCAAGGTGCTCTCGCCCGGCTGGGCAGTGATGCTCGCCGCCTTCATGAACCTCATCGGCGCCCTCACCGGCACCGCCGTGGCGCTGACCATCGCCTCGGGCCTGCTCAACACCGGCGTGGTCGACGTGACCCCGCAGGTGATCCTGTGCGCGTTGCTGGGCGGCATCATCTGGAACCTGATCACCTGGTGGAAGGGCCTGCCGTCGTCGTCCTCGCACGCGCTGATCGGTGGCCTGTGCGGCGCCGGCCTGGCCGCGGCCCACAACAACTGGGACGCGCTGATCTGGTCCGAACGCATCGGCACCTGGGCGCAGAACAAGGGCCTGCTATGGAAGGTGTTCCTGCCGATGATCACCTCGCCGATCGCCGGTTTCCTGCTCGGCATCGTGGTGATGCTGCTGCTGTGGGCGATCATCGCCGGCATGGCCAAGGTCGGTGGCTGGCTGGGCCGCATGGCCCGCCCGCGCATCGTCAACGCCTTTTTCGGCAAGGCGCAGATCGTGTCGGCGGCCTACATGGGCTTCGCGCACGGCCACAACGATGCGCAGAAGACCATGGGCATCATCGCCATGACCCTGATCGGTGCCGAAGCGACCGGTGCGCTGAACGACCTGCCGTCCTGGCTGGCCTTCATGCACCCGGACGCGCAGGCCGGTGACGGCATTGCGATGTGGATCGTGCTGACCTGTGCGGTGGTGATGGCGGCCGGTACCGCCTCGGGCGGCTGGAAGATCATCAAGACGCTGGGCCACAAAATGGTCAAGCTGCACCCGATCCACGGCTTCGCCGCCGAAACCAGCTCGGCCACGATCCTGACCCTGGCCGCGCACTTCGGCATGCCGGTCTCGACCACCCACAGCATCTCCACCGCGATCATGGGCGTGGGATTCGCCAAGAACCCGCGTTCGCTGCGCTTCGGCGTGATCGAGCGCATCGTCTGGGCCTGGATCCTGACCATCCCGGCCGCCGGTGGCTGCGCCTACCTGATCCTCAGGTTGTTCGAGTTGTTCGGCTGGACCTGATGGGGTTGGTTTGAAATGCGAAAAACCCGGCTTCGGCCGGGTTTTTTGTGTTTGTCCGGGCCTGCGCGCAAAGCGGCGCTTTCATCCATCCGAGCTGGGGGCGGCCGGCGGGCAGCCCAGCTCAGGCCAAGCGATGGCCACCGGCTGTTCGCCCAAATGCGTGAAGCAGCCGGGCAGAGCCCGGCTCTACGGGGGGGCGTGCAACCAGACCCAAAAAAAATCCCGCCGAAGCGGGATTTTTCCGGATCAGACTTCCAGGGAAGCCAGATCGCCCTTGTTCTCCAGCCACTGTTTGCGGTCGCCCGCGCGCTTCTTGGCCAGCAGCATGTCCATCAGCGCGCTGGTCTGCTCGCCATCGTCCACCGTCAACTGCACCAGGCGGCGTGTGTCGGGGTGGATGGTCGACTCGCGCAGCTGCAGCGGGTTCATTTCGCCCAGGCCCTTGAAGCGGGTCACGTTGACCTGGCCCTTGATCTTCTCGCGCTCGATCTTGTCCAGCAGCGAACGCTTTTCTTCCTCGTCCAGCGCGTAGAACACCTGCTTGCCCACGTCCACGCGGAACAGCGGCGGCATCGCCACGAACACGTGGCCGGAATCCACCAGCGACGGGAAGTGCTTCAGGAACAGCGCCGTCAGCAGCGTGGCGATATGCAGGCCGTCGGAGTCCGCATCGGCCAGGATCACCACCTTGCCGTAACGCAGCCCGCTGATGTCGTCCTTGCCCGGGTCGCAACCGATCGCGATCGCCAGGTTGTGCACTTCTTCCGACGCCAGCACGCTGCCCGACGACACTTCCCAGGTGTTCAGGATCTTGCCGCGCAGCGGCATGATCGCCTGGAAGTCCTTGTCGCGCGCCTGCTTGGCACTGCCGCCGGCCGAGTCGCCTTCGACCAGGAACAGCTCGGTGCGCGACAGGTCCTGGCTGATGCAGTCCGCCAGCTTGCCCGGCAGGGCAGGGCCCTGGGTGACCTTCTTGCGCACCACCAGCTTTTCGGTCTTCAGGCGCGCACTGGCGCGCTCGATCGCCAGCTGGGCGATCTGCTCGCCCAATGCGACGTTCTGGTTCAGCAGCAGGCTGAAGGCGTCATGCGCCGCGCCCTCGACGAAGCCGGCGGCCTGGCGCGACGACAGCCGCTCCTTGGTCTGCCCGCTGAACTGCGGGTCGGTCATCTTCAGCGACAGCACGAACGAGACCCGGTCCCAGACGTCTTCCGGGGCCAGCTTCACGCCGCGCGGCAGCAGGTTGCGGAAGTCGCAGAACTCGCGCAGCGCCTCGGTCAGGCCAGTGCGCAGGCCGTTGGCGTGGGTGCCGTGCTGCGCGGTCGGAATCAGGTTGACGTAGCTTTCCTGGACCAGCTCGCCTTCCGGCAGCCAGGCCACCGCCCAGTCCACCACCTCGGTGTCCTTCTTCAGCTGGCCCACGAACAGCTCGGCCGGCAGCATTTCGCGCTCGCCCAGCTCGGCCTTCAGGTAATCGCTCAGGCCGTCCTCGAAGTACCAGGTGTCCTGTTCGTCGGTGGCCTCATCGCGCAGCTTGACCGTCAGGCCCGGGCACAGCACCGCCTTGGCGCGCAGAAGGTGGCGCAGTGCCCGCAGGTTGTACTTGGGCGTATCGAAGTACTTCGGGTCGGCCCAGAAGCGCACCCGTGTACCGGTGTTCTTCCTGCCGACGCTGCCGACCACTTCCAGCGGCGTGGCGCGGTCGCCATTGCGGAAGGTGATGCGGTGCTCGCTGCCATCGCGGCGGATATGCACTTCCACCAGCGTCGACAGCGCGTTGACCACGCTCACGCCCACGCCATGCAGGCCGCCGGAGAAGGTGTAGTTCTTGTTGTTGAACTTGCCGCCCGCATGCAGCCGGGTGAGGATCAGCTCCACGCCGGGGACCTTCTCCTCCGGGTGGATGTCCACCGGCATGCCGCGGCCGTCATCGGTGACCTCGCAGCTGCCGTCCTTGTACAGGGTGACCTCGACCGTCCGGGCATGCCCGGCCAGCGCTTCGTCCACGGCGTTGTCGATCACTTCCTGCGCCAGGTGGTTCGGGCGCGCGGTGTCGGTATACATGCCCGGGCGGCGCTTGACCGGGTCCAGGCCGGACAGGACTTCAATATCGGCGGCGTTATAGCGGGTGTTCATCTGTCTTCATAAAGCGCAAAGCGACGGCGAAGTTTGCGGTCTGGCCGGGTTTTTTGCACGCCGCACGTTCAGGGGCCGGCCGAACAGCCCGCGATAGACTGTCCTCCAGCCCTATGCGAGGAGACCCCATGAAGAAGTTGCTGACCATCGTTGCCATTGCCGCCGCCGTCGTGGCCGTGCCGCTGGCCATGGCGCAGAACGCCGGACAGGGCCAGTCCACCGCGCAGCAGGGCGACCAGGCCGAGGCCAAGGCCCAGTCCGAAGCCGACGCCAAGGCCAAGCGCCGTGCGGCAGCCACCGCTGAAATGAAGGCCAAGGGCCAGCAGGCGCCGCAGCGGGAAGAGGAAGAAGAGGCGAAAAAGAAGCGCTGAACCCGCGTTTCGGCCTCCCTGACGCCCCGGCTTGCCGGGGCGTCTTCGTTCGTGCCCCTTGGGCTGGACGCCTTCAATCTGTAAACTATGGCTTTCCGGGAGCAGTGCGTGTCATCCATCAGCGAATGGACTGGTCTGGTCGTGCGCGACCGCCAGCAGGTCAGGCAGGAGGTGACGGTCCCATCGGCGACCGGCACGGCCACCCCGACCTCGCCGACCGGAAGGCCTGCCGCACTCCCCCTGATCCTGGTCCCGGCGCGTGAACATCCCGCTGCCGTCGCCCGGATCGCCCCCGATTTCCCCTTCACGTCGTCGGCCGCCTCCCGCGCCGGCGCCGTTTTCCCCTTCCTGACAGGACACCCCCAGCCATGACTCCCTTGATCTTCGTAACCGGCGGCGTGGTTTCCTCGCTGGGCAAAGGCATTGCCGCCGCCTCGCTCGCGTCCATCCTCGAAGCCCGTGGCCTGAAGGTCACGATGATGAAGCTTGACCCCTACATCAACGTCGACCCGGGCACCATGAGCCCGTTCCAGCACGGCGAGGTATATGTCACCGACGACGGCGCCGAGACCGACCTGGACCTGGGTCACTACGAGCGCTTCGTGCGTACCCGCCTGAGCCGCAAGAACTCGGTCACCACCGGCCGCATCTACGAAAACGTGATCCGCAAGGAACGCCGCGGCGACTATCTGGGTGCCACCGTGCAGGTCATTCCGCACATCACCGACGAGATCCGCCGCTGCATGGACGAGGCCACCGAAGGCTTCGACGTGGCGCTGGTGGAAATCGGCGGCACCGTTGGCGACATCGAATCGCTGCCGTTCCTGGAAGCCATCCGCCAGGTGCGCACCGAGCGCGGCCCGGAGAAGGCCCTGTTCATGCACCTCACCCTGGTGCCGTACATCGCCGCTGCCGGTGAACTGAAGACCAAGCCCACCCAGCACTCGGTCAAGGAGCTGCGTTCGATCGGCATCCAGCCGGACGTGCTGCTGTGCCGCTCCGAGCAGCCGGTGCCCGAATCCGAGCGCCGCAAGATCGCCCAGTTCACCAACGTTTCCGAGCGCGCGGTGATCAGCGTGCCCGACGTCGACGTGCTGTACCGCATCCCCATGGGCCTGCACGCGCAGGGCCTGGATGAAATCGTGATCAACCAGCTCAAGCTGGGCGACAAGGCCGGCCCGGCCGACCTGCACGAGTGGGAAGCGGCGGTGGACGCCACCCTGCACCCGCTGGACGAGGTCACCATCGCGGTGGTCGGCAAGTACGTCGACCACCAGGACGCCTACAAGTCGGTCGGCGAAGCGCTCAAGCACGGCGGCCTGCGCCAGCGCACCAAGGTCAACCTGAAGTGGCTCGAAGCGCAGGACCTGGAAGGCACTGACATGGCCGCATTGAAGGATGTCGACGGCATCCTGGTGCCGGGCGGCTTCGGCGACCGGGGCTTCGAAGGCAAGGTGCTCACCTCGCGGTTCGCGCGTGAGCAGCAGTTGCCGTACTTCGGCATCTGCTACGGCATGCAGGCGGCGGTGGTCGACTTTGCCCGCAACGTGGTCGGCCTGGAGGGCGCCAACAGCACCGAAAACGACCGCCAGTCGCCGAACCCGGTGATCGGCCTGATCACCGAATGGCGTACCGCCACCGGCGATGTCGAAAAGCGCGACGACAAGAGCGACCTGGGCGGCACGATGCGCCTGGGCCTGCAGGAACAGCGGCTCAAGCCGGGCACGCTGGCTCGCGAGCTGTACGGCAAGGACGTGGTGTCCGAGCGCCACCGCCACCGCTATGAGTTCAACAACCGCTACCGCACCCAGCTGGAAGACGCCGGCCTGGTGATCGCCGGCAAGTCGATGGACGATACCCTGGTGGAAGTGATCGAACTGCCGCGCGACCAGCACCCGTGGTTCCTGGCCTGCCAGGCGCACCCGGAATTCCTGTCCACCCCGCGCGACGGCCATCCGCTGTTCATCGGCTTCATCCGCGCCGCGCGCGAGCGCAAGGCCGGCGGTGCGCTGCTGCAGGAAGCACGCGCCTGAACGGCCACTGGCGCACCTGGCCCTGGGGCTGGGCGGCGCTGCTGCTGTCCATGGCCAGCTGGGCCAGCGCCTTCCTGCTGATGGTGCTGGTGTTTTCGGCAGTCGGCTCGCCCGGGGATGGCAGCCATGCCATCCAGGCGGTAGCCACTCCCATCAACCTGACGCTGGCGCTGGGCGCGACCTGCGCGCTGGGCACCCTGCTGGCCAGCGTGCTGGCCCTGCGCCTGCGCCGCCAACCGGCAGGTGGCGGTGCCGCGCTGGGCCTGCTGGGCCTGCTGTTGCTGGTGCTGCTGCTGCCATCGCTGTGGTAGCAGCGCACGTCCCCTGCGCGCGGATTTGGCAAGCGGGGGGCAGGTGGGGATAATCACGCGGCACCTTTCGACGCACTGCTTTTTGGCGTTCCCCCTTTCTGACTGGTAACCGGCCCGCTATGACCACGATCCGCAGCATCCACGCCCGTGAAATCCTCGACAGCCGTGGCAACCCCACGCTGGAAGCCGAAGTCACCCTGGAGGACGGTTCGTTCGGCCGTGCCGCCGTGCCGTCGGGTGCCTCCACCGGTACCAAGGAAGCGGTCGAGCTGCGTGATGGCGACAAGACCCGTTACCTGGGCAAGGGCGTGCGCAACGCCGTGGCCAACGTCAACACCACCATTGCCGCTGCACTGAAGGGCTTCGATGCCGCCGACCAGGACGCCCTGGACCGCCGCCTGATCGACCTGGATGGCACCGAGAACAAGGGCCGCCTGGGCGCCAACGCGCTGCTGGGCGTTTCCATGGCCAATGCCCATGCCATGGCCGCCTCGAAGAAGCAGGCGCTGTGGCAGTACCTGGCGCAGGGCCGCGACGTGTCGCTGCCGGTGCCGATGATGAACATCATCAACGGCGGCGCGCACGCCGACAACAACGTCGACTTCCAGGAATTCATGGTGCTGCCGGTCGGCTTCACCTCGTTCTCCGAAGCCCTGCGCGCCGGTACTGAAATCTTCCATTCGCTCAAGTCGGTGCTCAAGGGCCACGGCCTGAGCACGGCGGTGGGCGACGAAGGCGGCTTCGCCCCGGATTTCCGCAGCAACGTCGAAGCGCTCGACACCATCCTCGAAGCGATCGGCAAGGCCGGCTACACCGCCGGTGAGGACGTGCTGCTGGGCCTGGACGTGGCCTCCAGCGAGTTCTACGAGAACGGCAAGTACAACCTGGTGGGCGAGAACAAGCGCCTGACCTCCGAGCAGTTCGTCGACTTCCTGGCCGACTGGGCCGCCCAGTACCCGATCATCACCATCGAAGACGGCCTGGCCGAGAACGACTGGGCGGGCTGGAAGCTGCTGACCGACCGCATCGGCAAGCAGGTGCAGCTGGTCGGCGACGACCTGTTCGTGACCAACCCGAAGATCTTCAAGGAAGGCATCGAGTCCGGCACCGCCAACGCGATCCTGATCAAGGTCAACCAGATCGGCACCCTGACCGAGACGCTCGAAGCCATCGCGATGGCGCACCACGCCAACTACGCGGCCGTGGTCTCGCACCGTTCGGGCGAAACCGAGGACACCACCATCGCCGACATCGCCGTGGCCACCACCGCCACCCAGATCAAGACCGGGTCGCTGTGCCGCAGCGACCGCGTGGCCAAATACAACCAGCTGCTGCGCATCGAGGAAGCCCTCGGTGCCGGCGCGCGTTACGCCGGCCGTGACGCGTTCGTGTCGCTGAAGCGCTGATCCGCATGCGCAACTGGCGCTGGCTGCTGCTGGTGCTCGCGGTACTGCTGGCATGGCTGCAGTACCGCTTCTGGCTCGGCCCGGGCAATTCGGGAGAAGTGATGTCGCTTGAAGCCCAGGTTGAAGCCCAGAAGCGCGACAACGCCGGCCTGCAGCAGCGCAACGACGCGCTGGCGGCCGAGGTCAAGGACCTCAAGGAAGGCGAGGCTGCCATCGAGGAACGCGCGCGCAGTGAGCTGGGCATGATCAAGCCCGGCGAGAAGTTCTACCGCGTGGTCGAGAATGCCCCGGTCGCCGCGCCGCGTGCGCCGGCGCTGGCGGCCGACCCGAACGCGCCCCACCAGGAAGTGCCCTGATGGGCAGCGTCTGGGCCGTCGTTCCGGCCGCTGGCCGTGGCACCCGCTTCGGCAGTGAAACGCCCAAGCAGTACCTGGTCGCAGGCGACCGGGTGCTGCTCGCCCATACCCTGGAAGCCCTGCTGTCGCACCCGGTCGTGGCCGGGGCGATGGTGGTCATCGCCGAGCACGATGCCGACTGGCCGGGCTGGCAGTCGCTGGCCGACAAACCGATCCTCACCTGCACCGGCGGAGCGACCCGCGCCGCCTCGGTGCTGGCCGGTCTGCAGGCGCTGCCCGACAGCGTGCGCGCCGACGACTTCGTGCTGGTGCACGACGCCGCGCGGCCGAACCTGGCCGCAGCCGATCTGGGCCGCCTGCTCGAAGTGGGGCGCAACGATCCGGTCGGCGCGATTCTCGCCGCGCCGGTGCGCGACACCCTCAAGCGCGCTGGCGACGACGGTGGCATCGACGGCACCGAGCCGCGTGCGCGCCTGTGGCGCGCACTGACCCCGCAGCTGTTCCGCCGCCACCAGCTGGCGCGCGCGCTGCAGGAAGCGGCTGCGGCGGGCGTGGAGATCACCGACGAGGCCATGGCGATGGAGCGGCAGGGGCTGCGCCCGCTGCTGGTCGAGGGCAACGAGGACAACTTCAAGGTCACCACCCCGGCCGATCTGTCCCGATTCGAATTCGAGCTGTCGCGCCGCGGCTCCTGAGCCCGCCCGCGCCGGCCATCACAGCAGGTTTTTGCCATGAACACCCCGTTTCCTCCGGTCCGCATCGGGCAGGGTTATGACGTCCACGCCTTCGGCGAGGGCGACCACATCATGCTTGGCGGTATCCGCGTCGCGCACAGCTGCGGCGTGCTGGCGCACAGCGACGGCGATGTGATCCTGCACGCGCTGTGCGATGCCATGCTGGGGGCGCTGTCGCTGGGCGACATCGGCCAGCACTTCCCGCCCTCTGACATGCGCTGGAAGGATGCCGACAGCAGCCGTTTCCTGGAGCACTGCAACAGCCTGCTGCGCGAACGCGGCTGGCAGGTCGGCAACACCGACATCACCGTGATCTGCGAACGGCCCAAGGTCGGCCCGCATGCGCTGGCCATGCGCGAACGCATCGCCGGGCTGCTCGGCATCGCGCTGGATGCGGTCAGCGTCAAGGCCACCACCTCCGAGAAGCTCGGCTTCACCGGGCGCGGCGAAGGCATCGCCGCCCAGGCCGTCGTGCTGCTGGTGGCGCCGTGATCCCGCTGCCGCTGGCCTTCGGCGAGCCGCTGCTGCGCGCCGACATCCGCACCACCCCGGAAGATTTCCAGGTGGACGAACTGCCGGCGTTCGAACCGACGGGGGAGGGCGAACACCTGCTGCTGACCATCCGCAAACGCGCTGCCAACACCGTGCATGTGGCCAAGCTGCTGGCGAAGTGGGCGGGCCTGCCTGAGATGGGCGTCAGCTACGCCGGCATGAAGGACCGGCACGCGGTCACCACCCAGCGTTTCAGCGTGCACCTGCCCAAGCGGATCGCGCCGGACATCGCGCTGCTGGCCTCCGATGAAGTGGACGTGGTCGAGTCGACCTGGCACAACCGCAAGCTGCAGCGCGGCGCGCTGGCCGGCAACCGCTTCCGGCTGGTGCTGCGGAGCGTTCAGGGCGATGCGAAAGCGATCGATGAGCGGTTGTCGCTGATCGCCGCGCGTGGCCTGCCGAACTGGTTCGGCGAGCAGCGCTTCGGCCGTGATGGTGGCAATGTGCCGGCCGCGCTGGCCATGTTTGGGGGCCGCCGCGTGCGCCCCGACCAGCGTTCGCTGCTGCTTTCGGCGGCCCGGTCGGCGCTGTTCAACCAGGTGCTGGCCGAACGCGTCGCGCGGGGCAACTGGGACAGCCCGCTCGAGGGCGAGGTGTGGATGCTCGATGGCAGCCGCAGCGTGTTCGGCCCCGAACCGTGGACCGACCTGCTGGCCGACCGCCTGGGTCGCTTCGATATCCATCCCAGCGGTCCGTTGTGGGGGGAGGGGGAGTTGCGCAGCAGCGGTGCCGCGGCGGCGCTGGAGCTGGGCGCGATCAGCGACGAGCAGTCGTTGCAGCTGCGCACCGGGCTGGAAGGGGCGCGCCTGAAGCAGGAGCGCCGCGCGCTGCGGTTGCGCCCGGCCAACCTGCAGCACCGCTGGCTGGAAGCGGATGTGCTGGAGCTGACGTTCGCCCTGCCGCCGGGCTGCTACGCCACCGCCGTGTTGCACGAGCTGGGCCCGGTGCATGACGCCAGTGGGGCCACGTCGAACGGTTGATTGCTACGTTCAGCCACGCAGGGCGTGGCTCTACGACGAATCTGTTCCCGTTCTGCCGTAGAGCCACGCCCTGCGTGCTGACCCGCCGATGCACCGCGATTCCACCGTAGAGCCACGCCCTGCGTGGCTGCACGGTGCGGGCGATCACCGGTTCGCCAACAACACCAGCACCGCGCCGGTCCCGCCTTGCCCTGCCGGCGCCGAGTGAAACGCCAGCACGTCATTGCGCTGGCGCAGCAGCCGGTCCACCAGGTTCTTCAGCACCGGCGCACCGCCATCGGACTGCAGGCCCTTGCCGTGGATGATGCGCACGCAGCCATGCTCATGTGCATGCGCTTCCAGCAGGAACTGCCGCAGCAGCGTCTCAGCCTGGGCCACGGTGGCCCCATGCAGGTCCAGCTCATCCTGCACCGAATACTGCCCGCGCTTGAGCCGCTGGAACATCCGCGCCGGCAGGTTCCCGCGGCGGTAGCTGGCAGTATCCCCGGCCTCCAGCGGGCTGCTGTCGCGCAGCAGCCGGGCGAACTCCCCGCGCGCGGCATCTTCATCCTGTTCAGCCATGCGCGCGCGCGGCTTCGGCCGCGGCGTTGCCGGTGGCGCGGCCACCGGTTTGCGCAGCGGCGTGACCTCGCCGATGGCGGCGCGGAACAAAGCGGCCGGATCTTCGTCTTCAGGATGTGACATGCGTACAGCCTAATGCCCTGAATCGGCCATGCCTACCTCCCGCCGGGGTAGGCCGATCTGTCCGCTTGCGGCACAATAGCTGACGCACTTGCGCGGTCGGTGATCCCGGAACGGGTGAAGGCCGGCCCCGCCAACGCTGGAAAGTGATGGAAATGAAGTCTTGAACAATCAAGCGGTTAAAACCCAGATGCGGATCCTGGTCAGCAACGACGACGGCGTTGATGCCCCGGGCATCAGGATGCTCGCCACCGTGCTGCGTGAGGCCGGCCACGAAGTGATGGTGGTCGCGCCCGACCGCGATCGTTCCGGTGCCAGCAACTCGCTGACCCTGGACCTGCCGGTACGGGTCAAGCGCATCGACCACTACACCTGCTCGGTGGCGGGTACGCCCACCGACTGCGTGCACCTGGCCCTGACCGGTCTGCTGGAATACGACCCGGACATCGTCGTGTCGGGCATCAACAACGCCGCCAACCTGGGCGATGACGTCATCTACTCCGGCACCGTGTCGGCGGCGATGGAGGGACGTTTTCTCGGCCTGCCGGCGGTGGCGATGTCGCTGGTGTCGCACAACCACGACCCGCGCAACTTCGAAACCGCCGCGCGTGCGGCCGTGGAAATCGTCACCCGGCTCAAGGCCGACCCACTGCCGGCCGACACCATCCTCAACGTCAACGTACCGGACCTGCCCTGGTCGGAGGTGCGCGGCTTTGAAGTGACCCGGCTGGGCAACCGCCACCGTGCCGAAGGCTGCATCGCCCAGCGCGACCCGCGCGGCAATGAGGTGTACTGGATCGGCCCGGCCGGCCGCGAACAGGATTCCGGCCCCGGCACGGATTTCCATGCGGTGCGCAACGGCTACATTTCGATTACCCCGATCCAGGTCGACCTGACCCGCTACCAGGCGCTGGAGAAGGTCGCCAGCTGGGTTGGCGGGCTGACTGCCGCGCTGGACCGACCGGCATGAGCCAGCGCCTGCGCCTGCAGCCCGAAGCGGTCGGCATCGGCATGACCTCCCAGCGCGTGCGCGACCGCCTGGTCGAGCGCCTGCGCGAAAGCGGCATCGTCGACGAAGCCACCCTCAACGCCATCCGGGTGGTGCCGCGTCACCTGTTCATCGACGAAGCCCTGGCCTCGCGTGCTTACGAAGACACCGCACTGCCGATCGGCCATGGCCAGACCATTTCCCAGCCCTGGGTGGTGGCGCGGATGACCGAAGCGGTGCTGCAGTCGGCACCGAAGAAGGTGCTGGAAGTGGGCACCGGTTCGGGCTACCAGGCTGCCGTGCTCGGTGCGTTGGGCCTGGAGGTCTACACGGTCGAGCGCATCGGCGACCTGCTGCGGCAGGCGCGCAAGCGCTTCCGCGCGTTGGGCATGAACATCCGCAGCAAGCATGACGACGGCCGCATCGGCTGGGCCGAACACGGGCCGTTCGATGCGATCGTGGTCACTGCCGCCGCGCCGGCGCTGGTGGATGCGCTGGTCGAGCAGTTGGCCGTGGGCGGGCGCCTGGTCGCGCCGGTCGGCGGGGCAGGGGCGCAGTCGCTGATCCAGCTGACCCGTCGCGACGATGGCAGCGTTGACCAGCAGGTACTGGCACCGGTCACGTTCGTGCCCCTGCTGTCTGGCATGCTGGACTGATTCCAAGGAGCGTTGCGTCATGAAGATTTTTGGTCCGCTGTACGAGCGGGCGATGAAGTGGGCCGCGCACGAGCGCGCCCCGACCTACCTGACGGTGCTGAGCTTCATCGAGGCGATCATCTTCCCGGTGATGCCCGAAGTGATGCTGGCGCCGATGTGCGTGGCCCAGCCCAAGCGCGGCTGGTGGTTCGCCACGCTCAGCCTGGCCGGTTCGATGTCCGGTGCGCTGGTCGGCTACGCGCTGGGCCATTACGCCTTTGAAGCGGTCAAGCCGCTGTTCGCGGCGATGGGCATGCTGACCAGCATCGAAGGCGGCATCGCCATCGTGCAGGCCAAGATGGCCGAATCGCCGTGGGCGGTGTTTACCTTCCTGGTGCTGGGCGGCTTCATGCCCATTCCGATGAAGGTCTTCACGTGGGCATCGGGTATCGTCGGTGTGCCGCTGCCGCAGTATTTCCTGAGCATGCTGATCGGTCGCGGCAAGCGCGTGTACGTGCTGGCGGCGGTGATCCGCATGGGTGGCGCGCGCGCCGAGGCGGCGCTGCGACGTTGGATTGAACCGCTGGGTTGGATTGCCACCGCATTGGTGGTGGGTCTGGTGGCCTGGCTTGTCTGGAGGTCGAAGTTCGCATGAGTGCTGATCGTTTGAGCGGGGGGGCACGCCTGGCCGCACTGCTGCTGGTGGTGTCTACCCTGAGTGCCTGCGGCACTGCCACGGTGGTCAAACCTTCCAGTGGCCGCACCTCGCACACCACCCCGCAGACCTCGGTGGCCAAGCCGGGGCAGACCGCCGTCGTGCGCCGGGGCGACACCCTCTACGCGCTGGCACGCATCCACAACATCACCCCGCGTGACCTGGCGGGCTGGAACGGGCTGGCCGAGCCGTACACGATCTATCCGGGCCAGGTCCTGCGCCTGTATCCAGGCAGCGGCCCAGGCCGCGCCCCGACCACTGTGGTGACCGCGCCGCGACCGGGCACCACGGCCCCGACGCCGGCCCCGTCGCCGACCACCGCCATCAAGAGCACCATCAGCTGGCGCTGGCCGGCCGATGGTGCCCTCGTCGGCCGCTTCGTCAGCGCCGATGTCACCAAGCAGGGCGTGGACATTGCCGGCAGCAGCGGCCAGCCGGTGCGCGCCACCGCGCCGGGCGTGGTGGTCTATTCCGGCGCCGGCCTGGTCGGTTTCGGGGAACTGATCATCATCAAGCACAGCGACCAGTGGCTGTCGGCCTATGGCCACAACCGCAAGCGGCTGGTCAACGAAGGCCAGAGCGTCAAGGCTGGCGAGCAGATCGCGGAAATGGGCCGTACCGGCACCACCCGGGACATGCTGCACTTCGAGATCCGCTACAACGGCAAGCCGGTGGACCCGCTGCTGTACCTGCCCCCCAAGTGATCGCGCAGCCACGCAGGGCGTGGCTCTACCGGTCGGGTCGACGCCACGTACGGCCGCGCGGGTAACGTTCGGGTCGACGCCACGTACGGCCGCGCGGGTAACGTTCGGGTCGACGCCACGTACGGCCGCGCGGGTAACGTAGAGCCACGCCCTGCGTGGCTGCAGCGTCCGGTCAAGCGGAACAAAAAGGCTGCCAACGGCAGCCTTTTCTGAACGGAATCACCCTATTTCAGCCCGGCAGGAGGATCGCCGCCGCTACGTTGCGGCCTTCACCTGCAAGCAGGTTGAACGTCCTGGCGGCTGCTCCGTTGTCCATGACTTCAATGCCGATGTTGCGGGTCAGACAGGCCCCCATGACGGCCGCGGATGGGAATTGCTGCTTTTCCCCCGTTCCAAGGATGACCAGTTCCGGCTGCTGGGCCAGCACCGTGGCCAGGTCGTCCGGGGTCAGTTCCCTGGCGCTGGCGGGTGCCGGCCACTCTTCAAGCAATGCCTGCGGGGTGACGATGAAGCTCTTCACCACCCGCCGGGTGCCGGCGTGCACGCGGTCTTCGAAAACCACCGAGTCGGCGCCGACGATGCGGAACGCATAGGCGAAATCCGGAATTTCGTGGTTCAGCTGCATGGCAATCAGCCGCGCGGAAGCACGATCTGGCGCTGTTCCTTGCTCGGGCGGTACAGCACGGCCACATGGCCGATGCGCTGCACCAGCGCGCTGTCGGAAGCCTGGACCAGCTCGGCGATCATGGCGTGGCGGGCGTCACGGTCTTCCGCGGCCACCTTTACCTTGATCAGTTCATGGCGCTCCAGCACCTCATTCAACTCGGCCAGGAAGGCTGGCGTGACCCCCTTGCCGCCGATCTGCAGCAGGGCTTTCAGATCATGGGCTTGGCCGCGAAGGAAGCGGGTCTGGGACGAGGTCAGGACAATAGACATTCAGGAACAAGCGGTTAACTGGGGCGATCAGGGTATCATGACCACCCCGTCCGACCCTATCTCCAATGGTTTCCCGCAGCAAGAGCAGCCAACGCTGGTTGAAAGAACACTTCGCCGACCCCTTCGTGAAGAAGGCCCAGGCCGAGGGCATGCGCTCGCGCGCGGCCTACAAGCTGGAGGAGCTGCTCGCGCGTGACCGGCTGCTGAAGCCGCACATGGTGGTGGTCGACCTGGGCGCCGCCCCGGGGGGCTGGTCCCAGCAGGTCCGCCGCCAGATCGGCGATACCGGTCGGGTCCTGGCCCTGGACATCCTGGAAATGCCGCCACTGGCCGGCGTGGAGTTTCTTCACGGTGACTTCAGGGAGCAGGCCGTCCTATCGGAGTTTGAAGCCATGCTGGGGGATCAGCCTGTAGACCTTGTTCTCTCGGATATGGCCCCCAATAAAAGTGGCATGGACGCGGTGGACCAGCCGCGGATGATGCACCTGGCGGAGTTGGCGCTGGATTTTGCCGACAACCATCTCAAGCCGGGTGGTGCGTTCCTGATAAAGCTGTTCCAGGGCGTGGGCTTTGACGACTACGTGCGCGAAATGCGCCGCCGGTACGACAAGGTCGTGATCCGCAAGCCTGAAGCGTCCCGGAAGCGCTCGCCCGAGGTGTACGCCTTGGGGCAGGGCAAACGTACCCAGATCAAGTAAGCTCAACCAGACCAACAGCATCAGGCATTAGAGGAACACCGGAGCCAATGAGGATGAACGACTTGACCAAGAACCTCCTGCTGTGGGTGGTCGTCGCCGTGGTGCTCATGGTGGTGTTCCAGAGCTTCTCGCCCAAGAGCAGCGGCGCCGGCACCCAGGGCGCCACGTATTCGCAGTTCCTGGACCAGGTGGACAGCGGCAACGTCCAGAAGGTGACCTTCAGCGGCGACATGCGCAGCGGCGTCAACCAGATCGCCTATGTGACGCGCAGTGGCCAGTCGGCCACCATCACCGCGCCGCTGGACCGTGAACTGATCAACGTGCTGCGCGCCAAGAACGTGGAAATCGTCCAGGAAGAGCCCTCCAGCGGCATCTCGCTGGGCGCGATCCTGATGAACTTCCTCCCGGTGATCCTGATCATCGGCTTCTGGTTGTTCATCATGCGCCAGATGCAGGGCGGTGGCGGCGGGGCCAAGGGCGCCATGTCCTTCGGCAAGTCGCGCGCCAAGCTGCAGGGCGAAGACCAGATCAAGGTCACCTTCGCCGACGTCGCCGGCTGTGACGAAGCCAAGGAAGAAGTCGGCGAACTGGTCGATTTCCTGCGCGATCCAACCAAGTTCACCAAGCTGGGCGGCAAGATTCCGCGCGGCGTGCTGATGGTCGGCCCGCCCGGTACCGGCAAGACCCTGCTGGCCCGCGCCATTGCCGGCGAAGCCAAGGTGCCGTTCTTCTCGATCTCCGGTTCGGACTTCGTGGAAATGTTCGTCGGCGTCGGCGCCAGCCGTGTGCGCGACATGTTCGAGCAGGCCAAGAAGCAGGCCCCGTGCATCATCTTCATCGACGAAATCGACGCCGTGGGCCGCCATCGTGGTGCCGGCCTGGGCGGCGGTCATGACGAGCGCGAGCAGACCCTGAACCAGCTGCTGGTGGAAATGGACGGTTTCGAGGGGGGCGAGGGTGTGATCGTCATCGCCGCCACCAACCGCCCGGACGTGCTGGACCCGGCGCTGCTGCGCCCGGGCCGCTTCGACCGCCAGGTCGTGGTGGGGCTGGCCGACGTCAGGGGCCGCGAGCAGATCCTCAAGGTGCACATGCGCAAGCTGCCGCTGGCCGACGATGTCGAGCCGATGGTCATCGCGCGTGGCACCCCGGGCTTCTCCGGTGCCGACCTGGCCAACCTCTGCAACGAGGCGGCGCTGTTTGCTGCGCGCAGCAACGAAAAGGAAGTGCGCATGGAGCACTTCGACCGCGCCCGCGACAAGATCCTGATGGGTGCCGAGCGTCGTTCGATGGCCATGAGCGAAGAAGAGAAGACGCTCACCGCCTACCACGAAGCCGGCCATGCCATCGTCGGTCGCCTGGTGCCCGAGCACGACCCGGTCTACAAGGTCACCATCATCCCGCGCGGCCGCGC
Organism: Stenotrophomonas sp. AB1(2024); assembly: GCF_037482345.1. NCBI lineage: Bacteria > Pseudomonadati > Pseudomonadota > Gammaproteobacteria > Lysobacterales > Lysobacteraceae > Stenotrophomonas > Stenotrophomonas sp. AB1(2024). Next base: position 483,555 of record NZ_JBBHKO020000001.1, on the reverse strand, counting down.
GCTGGGCGTGACCATGTACCTGCCGGAAGGCGACAAGTACTCGATGAATCGCGTGGCGATCGAATCCCAGCTGTGCTCGCTGTACGGCGGCCGCGTGGCCGAAGAGCTGATCTTCGGCGCCGACAAGGTCACCACCGGTGCCTCCAACGACATCGAGCGCGCCACCAAGATGGCCCGCAACATGGTCACCAAGTGGGGCCTGTCCGACGAGCTTGGCCCGATTGCCTATGGCGAAGAGGACGACGAAGTGTTCCTGGGCCGTTCGGTGACCCAGCACAAGAGCGTGTCCGACGATACCGCGCGCCGCATCGACGAAGTGGTGCGCAGCATCCTGGACAAGGCCTACGCCCGCACCACCGAACTGGTCACCGCCAACCTCGACAAGTTGCACACGATGTCCCAGCTGCTGCTGCAGTACGAGACCATCGATGCGCCGCAGATCGACGCCATCATGGAAGGCCGCGATCCGCCGCCGCCGATGGGCTGGGGCAAGTCCAACAAGGACGGTGGCAGCAACAACAACGACAAGGGCGGCGACGCCCGTCCGGTGCCGCCGATCGCCGGGCCTGCCGAACAGCTCTGACAATGAACAGGTAACGCATGGAGGCCGGGGAAACCCGGCCTTCATCGTTTCCGGGGCGGCGATCCGGGCGACAATGAGGGTTGCCCCAGACGTGCCCCGGAGTATCCATGTCCACGCCGCCGCCCCCGGTTTCGCACACCACTGAAATGGTGATCGCCACGGTGGTTGGTGCCGCGGTGGGCCTGCTCAGCGGAAACTACCTGCTCGGGGGCATCGTGGGGATCGTGCTCGGCGTCGTCCTGAGCGTGGGCAAGACCCTTTACGTGGATCGCAAGCGCCGCCGGCGCTGAGGCCTTGCGCCGACCCCCGGCAATGGGCACGATGCGCGGGCGCGGTTGCATGAGGCGGCCGCCGGATCAATCCAGGGGAATTACCATGCGTCATTCGATGCGCGCGGCAGCTGCCGCGCTGCTGTGCTGTGCCACACCCGCCATGGCGGACACCATCCACGTGCAGGATCCGATTCCGTTCTCGGAGTCGTCCTACATCGCTGACAACATCAAGGCCGAATGCCGCATGGGCGCCCAGTTGGCGACCGCATTGGGCAGCAACGCACCGAAGTTCGGCAATACCATTGCCTTCGATGCACAACCGGCCACCGATGGCCGGGTGCTGAAGCTGGAACTGGTGGAGGCGCAGAGCGCCGGCAATGCGTTCAGCGGCCACTTCAAGTCGGCGACCGTGCGCGGCGTGCTGATGCAGGACGGCCAGAAGATCGCCACCGTGACCGCACGCCGGGTCTCCCGCGGCGGCGCATTCGGCGGTTTCAAGGGATCCTGTGACGTGCTCGAGCGGGTGGTCAATGCGATCGGCAGCGACCTGGCCGAATGGCTGGCCAACCCGACCGACGAGGCGAAGCTGGGCGATTTCTAGACCGCGAAGCCACGCAGGGCGTGGCTCTACCCGGGTAATCAGGGTGCGCCAGCGTAAACTACGCGCTGGCGTATTTCGTGGATGGCTCATGTTCGATACTTCTCCCCACCTTGATTGTGCCGGCCGCGTGCTGCGGCTGGACCGCCCGCGGGTGATGGGCATCGTCAACGTGACCCCGGATTCGTTTTCCGACGGTGGCGCGCACGACACGGTGGGCGCCGCAGTCGCGCATGGCCTGCAGCTGGTGGCCGAAGGTGCCGACCTGCTGGATATCGGCGGCGAGTCCACCCGGCCGGGTAGTGCGCCGGTGCCGCTGGACGAAGAGCTGCGCCGGGTGATCCCGGTCATCGAACAGCTGGCCCGGCAGACTGCCGTGCCGATCAGCATCGACACCTTCAAGCCCGAGGTGATGCGTGCGGCGGTCGACGCCGGTGCCGGGATGATCAACGACATCCATGCGCTGCGCCAGGACGGCGCGCTGGCTGCTGCCGCCGAGCTGGGCGTGCCGGTGGTGCTGATGCACATGCAGGGCGAACCGGGCAGCATGCAGGACACCCCGCAGTACGACGACGTCGTCGCCGAGGTCCACCGCTTCCTCGCCGACCGCATGTTCTCGGCCGAGATGGCCGGCATCGCGAAGAAGAACCTGGTCATCGACCTGGGGTTCGGCTTCGGCAAGAGCACCGACCACAACATGATCCTGCTGGCGCGCTCGGCCCGTTTCCTGGAGCTGGGCGTGCCGATGCTGGCCGGGTTGTCGCGCAAGCGCAGCATCGGCGAGCTCACCGGGCGCGAGGTGCCGCGCGAGCGTGTCGCGGGCTCGGTGGCTGCGCACCTGATCGCCGCGCAGCGCGGCGCGATGATCCTGCGCGTGCATGACGTGGCTGCCACCGTGGATGCGCTGAAGGTGTGGGCGGCCGTCGATGCGGTCCCCATGCCGCGGGTCGATGCCGCCCCGGCCATGCCGCGCTGGCCGGACGAGGACTGATGGGCGCCGACCAGCGCCCGCTGGCGATCGCGGTGATGGGCCCGACCGCCTCGGGCAAGACCGCCACCGCCATCGCACTGGCGCGGCAACTGGGCGGGGAGATCGTCAGCGTCGACTCGGCACTGGTCTACCGTGGGCTGGATATCGGCTCGGCCAAACCCGATGCCGCCGAGCGCGCGCAGGCGCCGCACCACCTGCTCGACCTGCGCGATCCGTGGCAGACCTATTCAGCGGCTGAATTCGCCGCCGATGCCGCGCGCGTGGTCGCCGGCATTGTTGCGCGCGGACGCATGCCGATCCTGGCCGGCGGCACCGGGTTGTACTTCCGTGCGCTGCTGCAGGGACTGTCGCCGATGCCCCCGGCCGACCCGGCCACGCGTGCGGCGATCGGTGCCGAGGCTGCCGAACTGGGCTGGGCCGCGCTGCACGCGCAGCTGGCCCGGATTGATCCCGTCGCTGCAGCGCGCATCCATGCGACCGATCCGCAGCGCATCCAGCGGGCGCTGGAGGTGTACCGCCTGACCGGTACGCCGATCAGCGAATGGCAGAAGCTGCCCGGCGTGGACCGGCTGCCGGTGCGCTGCCTGAAGCTGGTGTTGGCCCCCCGCGAGCGCAGCGTGCTGCATCAGCGTATCGAAACCCGTTTCGACAGCATGCTCGGCCAGGGCTTCCTGGACGAGGTGCGGGCGCTGCGCGCCCTGCCGCAGATGCAGTCGGTGGCCGCCCCGCTGGACCTGCCGGCGATCCGTGCCGTCGGCTACCGCCAGGCCTGGGAATTCCTGGATGGGCAGGGCAGTGCCCGCGACTTCCGCGACAAGGCCATTTACGCCACCCGCCAGCTGGCCAAGCGCCAGCTGACCTGGCTGCGGGGGGAGCTTGATGCGCGCTGGTTCGATCCCCATGTAGAGGGGGCTTCCCTGGCCGATGCCGTAGCGGCCTTTGTTGCCCGCTGAGCCACAGCGCCTTGCCGCCGGCCCGTGTACCATCGGGGGTTCCGGTGGCGGGGGCCGTGGCAGTTGCCGGAAGACCATAAAAACAATAATGAGGAGTGTGCAATGTCCAAGGGGCAATCGCTGCAGGATCCGTTTCTGAATGCACTTCGGCGCGAACGTGTGCCGGTGTCGGTGTATCTGGTCAATGGCATCAAGTTGCAGGGAACGATTGAATCGTTCGATCAGTTCGTTGTCCTGCTGCGCAACACGGTGAGCCAGATGGTGTACAAGCACGCCATTTCGACCGTGGTGCCGGCGCGCAACGTCCGGGTGGGTCCCGGTGGTGGCTATGTGCAGTCCAATGAAGGTGGCGCCGACGGCGCCCAGGAAGAAGACGACGTTGAATGAAGTAAGCAACAGCGGAGACGCGTGTGTTTGACCGTTCCAAGCGAGGCGAACACGCGCTCCTGATCCAGCCGCATTCCGGCCGGCTGGAAGAAGATGTGCTGGAGGAGTTCACCGATCTGGCCCGCTCGGCAGGGGCCAGCATCGCCGCTACCCTGACCGCGCGCATCGACCGGCCCAACCCGTCGATCCTGATCGGCTCGGGCAAGCTGGACGAGATCAAGGCGGCCGCCGAGGCCACCGGCGCCGACCTGGTGCTGGTCAACCATGCGCTCTCGCCCTCGCAGGAGCGCAACCTGGAGCGCTTCCTCGAGCGCCGCGTGATCGACCGTACCGGGCTGATCCTGGACATCTTCGCCCAGCGTGCGCACAGCCACGAAGGCAAGCTGCAGGTGGAGTTGGCGCAGCTGCGGCACATGGCCACGCGGCTGGTCCGCGGCTGGACCCACCTGGAGCGCCAGCGCGGTGGTGCGATCGGCCTGCGTGGCCCCGGTGAAACCCAGCTCGAAACCGACCGCCGCCTACTGCAGAAGCGGGTGGAGCAACTGCAGAAACGACTGGAAAAGGTCGAAGTGCAGCGTACCCAGATGCGCCGCGCCCGCGTACGCAGCGAACTGCCGCGCGTTGCGCTGGTGGGCTACACCAATGCCGGCAAGTCGACCCTGTTCAACGCGCTGACCGGCGCGGAGGCCTATGCCGCCGACAAGCTGTTCGCGACCCTGGACCCGACCGTGCGCCGCATCGCCGTGCCGGGCGGCAACGTGGTGCTGGCCGATACAGTGGGCTTCGTCCGCGACCTGCCGCATGAGCTGGTGGCCGCGTTCCGCGCGACCCTGAGCGAAGCGCGCGAAGCCGACTTCCTGCTGCACGTGGTGGATGCGGCCGATCCGCACCGCGAGGAGCGCATCGCCCAGGTCGACGAAGTACTCAACGAAGTGGGCGCCGGCGAGCTGCCGCAGCTGCTGGTGTTCAACAAGATCGACCGCATCGAAGGCAGCGAAGTCCGCCACGACGGCCAGGACGGTATCCCCGATACCGCACGCCGCGAACGGGTGTGGATCTCGGCCCGCGATGGGCTGGGCCTGGACCTGCTGCAATCGGTGCTGGGCAAGCGCCTGGGCCTGCAGCACGTCAGCGGTGACCTGCGCCTGCCGCCCACCGCTGGCCGGTTGCGCTCGCGCCTGCACCAGCTGGAAGTGGTGCGTGGCGAGCAGAGCGACGAGGACGGCTGGCTGCTGCAGGTGGAAATCCCGATCGCCGAAGCGGAAAAGCTGGCCGCCGCCGCCGACGGCGCCCCGATCCGCGCGCTGCTGCCGGAAAAACTGCCTGAATGGTGACCCCGTGACCATCCCCACCGATGCCGAACTCGGCGCCCTTGCCCGCGACGTCGGCCTGCGCCTGCAACAGGCGGCGTTGCAGCTGGTCACCGCCGAAAGCTGCAGTGGCGGCTGGATCGCCAAGGCGATGACCGACATCGCCGGTTCGTCGGCGTTCTTCGACTGCGGCATGGTGGTGTACAGCTACGAGGCCAAGCAGCGCCTGCTGGGCGTGCGTGCGCAGACCCTGGAACAGTTCGGTGCGGTCAGCCGCGAAACCGTGCTGGAAATGGTGTCCGGCGCGCTGGTCAATTCCGGTGCGGGCATGGCCGTGGCCGTGACCGGCATCGCCGGGCCGGGCGGTGGCAGCCCGGACAAGCCGGTGGGCAGCGTCTGGATCGGCTGGAAGCAGCGCGGTGGTTATGCCCGCGCGCAGCTGTTCCAGTTCGAGGGCGACCGCGAAGCGATCCGCCGGCAGACCGTGCAGCAGGCGCTGACGGGAATTTTCCCGGCGCTGTGACATCCTGAGCCCTGCTGTCGAACGAGGGTGCACCGATGTGGGAAACGCTGGGAACCGTCCGTGACCTGGGGCGCCTGCAGGAAATCGCCTCGGTCCTGATCCGCCATGGCTTCGGCGACCTGGTCCGCCGCATCGGCCTGGCCGACGTGCTTGAACGTGCCGGCCGGCTGCTGCACTGGAACGATACCCAGCAGATCCTGCGCATGACCGCCCCGGTGCGGGTGCGTCGGGCGATGGAAGAACTGGGCCCCACCTTCGTCAAACTCGGCCAGGTGCTGGCCACGCGCGTGGACCTGTTCCCGCCGGACTGGATCGCCGAATTCTCCGAACTGCAGAATGCCGTGCCGGCACTGCCGTACGCGCAGGTCCGCGAGCAGCTGGAAGCCGACCTGGGCGCGCCGGCCACCGAGGTGTTCGCCTGGCTCGACGAAACCCCGCTGGCGGCCGCCTCGCTGGCCCAGGCGCACCGCGCCACCCTGCATGATGGCAGTGCGGTGGTGTTGAAGATCCGTCGACCGGGCATCCGCGAGGTGATCGAAGCCGACCTGCGCCTGCTGGCACGGCTGGCCGAGATCGTCGAGGCGCGCCTGCCGGACCTGCGCCGTTATCGGCCGGCCGAGGTGGTGCAGCAGTTCCAGGTGTCGCTGCGGCGCGAACTGGATTTCGCCGCCGAATGCCGCAACGCCGAGCGTATCGCGCGCAACTTTGCCGGCCGCCCCGACATCCTCATTCCCGGCGTGCACTGGCAGTGGACCTGCGAGAGTTTGAACGTGCAGGACTTCGTGGACGGCATTCCCGGCCGTGACCTGGCCGGCGTGGATGCCGCCGGACTGGACCGGGTGCGGCTGGCCCGCACCGGCGCCCGCATCGTGCTCAAGATGGTCCTCGAAGACGGCTGTTTCCACGCTGACCCGCACCCGGGCAACATCATCTACCTGCGTGATGGCCGGATCGGCGTGATCGATTTCGGCATGGTCGGGGCGATCTCCGAGCAGCGCCGGTTCCAGGTCGCGCAGCTGCTGCACGGGCTGGTCAGCCAGGAGCCGGAGTCGGTGACCGACGTGCTGCTGGACTGGTCCGGGGGCGTGGACGTGGACGAATCGCGGCTGCAGCAGGACATCAGCACCTTCGTCGACCAGTACCGGGGCGTGCCGCTCAAGGACCTGCACATGGGGCTGATGCTGGGCAACATCACCCAGTTGCTGCGCCAGTACGCGCTGACCCTGCCGGCCGACCTGGCATTGATGATCAAGACCTTCCTGACCCTGGAAGGCATGGGCCGCCAGCTTGACCCCCAGTTCGACATGGCTACCGCCGCGCGGCCGTTCCTGGAGCGGGTGATGTGGCAGCGCTTTGCTCCGTCGGCCATGCTCAAGCGTGGCAAGCGCAGCCTGGTCGGGTTGCTGGACCTGGCCGGTGACCTGCCGCGCGACGTGCGCCAGCTGGTGCAGATGGCGCGGCGGGGGCGGTTGCAGATGAAGGTGGAGACCACCGCGTTGCAGGGTTTCGGGGAGCAGGTCAACCGGGCGGCGAACCGGCTGGTGGTGGGGATTGTCACCGCCGCGTTGATCATTGGTTCCTCGATCGTGATGCACAGCGTGGGCGGGCTTTCGAGCCGCTGGTTGCTGGCCTTGGGTGTGGCCGGGTTCGTGGGAGCCGGGTTCTGCGGGGTGTGGATCCTGGTGTCGATCTGGCGGTCGGGGCGGAATCCGTGAGGGGAGGCGCGAACGCGGACGATCGGTTGCCTGCCGGCGTAGAGCCACGCTCTGCGTGGCTGCTCTTCGTTTTTTGATCCGGGCACTTGTGCTGATCGGGTGTTAGTAGTAATACTACTAACCATGGACCTTACCGACACCCAGCAGGCGATCCTGCAGTTGATCGCCGAGCGTATCGAGACCGACGGCGCGCCGCCGTCGCAGACGGAAATCGCCCGTGCGTTCGGCTTCAAGGGCGTCCGGGCCGCGCAGTACCACCTGGAAGCGCTCGAGCAGGCCGGTGCGATCCGTCGCATCCCGGGCCAGGCACGGGGCATCCGGCTGGTGCAGGTGCCGCCGCTGCAGGACGGGCTGCCGACCTCGCTGCCGGCCGCCGCGCTGCCCGACCACGTGCTGCGCCTGCCGGTGCTGGGCCGGGTCGCAGCCGGCCTGCCGATCGGCGCGGACATCGGCTCGGACGATTTCGTGGTGCTGGACCGGGTGTTCTTCTCACCCGCGCCGGACTACCTGCTCAAGGTCCAGGGCGACTCGATGATCGACGAGGGCATCTTCGACGGCGACCTGATCGGCGTGCACCGCACCCGCGACGCCCGCTCGGGCCAGATCGTGGTGGCGCGCATCGACGACGAGATCACCGTCAAGCTGCTGAAGATGGGCAAGGACCGGATCCGGCTGCTGCCGCGCAACCCCGATTACAAGCCGATCGAAGTCCTGCCCGACCAGGACTTCGCCATTGAAGGCCTCTATTGCGGCCTGCTGCGCCCGAACCGCTGATCCCTTCAACGCACGACATGCACGGTCTTTTGTGGCGATTCTCTGGTTTGGCTGAGGTTGGTACGGATGTCCGATAATTTTTTTCCGAACGCCGGGCAGAATCTCAGCCTGTGCGATACGCCAACCTTAAAGTGACCCCGTGGCCAAGAAGACCTCCAAAGACACCCCCTCCAACGACATGACCTCTGCAAGGACCAATCCGATGGACGAGAACAAAAAGCGCGCCCTGACCGCCGCCCTGAGCCAGATCGAAAAGCAGTTCGGCAAGGGCGCCGTGATGCGCATGGGCGACCGCATCGTCGAAGCGGTTGAAGTCATCCCGACCGGTTCGCTGATGCTGGATATCGCGCTCGGCATCGGTGGCCTGCCGAAGGGGCGTGTCGTGGAGATCTATGGTCCGGAATCCTCGGGCAAGACCACCCTGACCCTGCAGGCGATCGCCGAATGCCAGAAGAAGGGCGGCACCGCGGCCTTCATCGACGCCGAGCACGCCCTGGACCCGATCTACGCCGCCAAGCTGGGCGTGAACGTGGACGACCTGCTGCTGTCCCAGCCCGATACCGGTGAGCAGGCGCTGGAAATCGCCGACATGCTGGTTCGTTCGAGCTCGGTGGACATCGTGGTGGTCGACTCGGTCGCCGCGCTGACCCCCAAGGCCGAAATCGAAGGCGAAATGGGCGACCAGCTGCCGGGCCTGCAGGCCCGTCTGATGAGCCAGGCACTGCGCAAGCTGACCGGTAACATCAAGCGTTCCAACACCCTGGTGGTGTTCATCAACCAGTTGCGTCACAAGATCGGCGTGATGATGCCGGGCCAGAGCCCGGAAGTGACCACCGGCGGCAACGCCCTGAAGTTCTACGCCTCGGTCCGTCTGGACATCCGTCGTATCGGCGCGATCAAGAAGGGCGACGAGATCATCGGCAACCAGACCAAGATCAAGGTCGTCAAGAACAAGCTGGCGCCGCCGTTCAAGCAGGTCATCACCGAGATCCTGTATGGCGAAGGCATCAGCCGCGAAGGCGAACTGATCGACATGGGCGTGGAAGCCAAGCTGGTCGAGAAGGCCGGCGCCTGGTACAGCTACGGCGAAGAGCGCATCGGCCAGGGCAAGGACAACGCCCGCGGTTACCTGCGTGACAACCCGCAGATCGCCCAGCGTCTGGAAGCCGAGCTGCGCGAGAAGTTCCAGCCGGCCGAAGCTGCCCGCGAGAGCGGTGACAGCGATGGCGACGACGACGCCGAGTAAGTTTCCTGCGGGGCAGGGCAGCGCCGTCAGTGACGCTCGCCCTGTCCCGGGGGTTCAGTATTTCGAGATCCGCCATGCAAGACTCAGACGCCCCGGCACCCGGCCGCAAGCGCCGTGTCCGTGAACAGACCCCGGTCCAGCGGGCGCTTGGCCTGCTGGTGCGCCGCGAGCATTCGCGCAAGGAACTGACCCGCAAGCTCACCGCCCGCGGCATCGAAGCCGAAGCCGCCACCGCCGCAGTGGAAAAGCTCACCGAAGCCGGCTGGCAGGACGACACCCGGTTTGCCGAGAATCTGGTCCGGATCCGCGCCAACACCGGCTACGGCCCGCTGCACATCCGCGCCGAACTGGGCACCCATGGGCTGGACAGCGAGCAGATCGCTGCCGCCATGGACACCTTCGAGGGCGATTGGACCGAGAACGCCCGCGACCTGGTCTGCCGTCGCTTTGGCGAGGCGGGCCCGCAGGAGCTGCCCCAGCGCCGCAAAGCGGCCGATCTGCTGGCCCGCCGTGGTTTCGATGGCGACAGCATCCGCCGAGCCACCCGCTACGACCCGGAAGACTGATCACACGGCGCGGCGTGTCCGTACGGCCCGGGCCTGATACCCTTTGTGGTTTCGGCGGTCCTGCTGTCGACACCCGGCCATTGGGGCCGTGTGCAAGGGACCGGCCGGCCCGCATGAAGCCAGCCCCCATGAACGCACCTGTCAAATTCACCACCTCCCAGATCCGCAGCGATTTCCTTGAGTTCTTCAAGAGCAAGGGCCACACCATCGTGCCGTCGGCGCCGCTGGTTCCGGGCAATGATCCGACCCTGTTGTTCACCAACTCCGGCATGGTGCAGTTCAAGGACGTGTTCCTTGGCGCCGAAAAGCGCAGCTACGTGCGCGCGGCGGATGTGCAGCGCTGCCTGCGTGCCGGTGGCAAGCACAACGACCTGGACCAGGTGGGTTACACCGCGCGCCACCACACGTTCTTCGAAATGCTGGGCAACTGGTCGTTCGGCGATTACTTCAAGAAGGACGCCATCGCCTGGGCATGGGAGCTGCTGACCCAGGTCTGGAAGCTGCCGGCCGACCGCCTGCTGGTCACCGTCTACCAGACCGATGACGAGGCTTACGCGCTGTGGCGCGACATGGTCGGCATTCCGGAAGCGCGCATCGTGCGCATCGGCGACAACAAGGGCGCGCCGTTCGCGTCGGACAACTTCTGGCAGATGGCCGACACCGGCCCGTGCGGCCCGTGCACCGAAATCTTCTACGACCATGGCGATCACATCGCCGGTGGCCCGCCGGGCTCGCCGGACGAAGACGGCGACCGCTATATCGAAATCTGGAACCTGGTGTTCATGCAGTTCGACCGCCAGCCCGATGGCACTCTGGTGCCGCTGCCGGCGCCGTGCGTGGACACCGGCATGGGTCTGGAGCGTCTGGCGGCGATCCTGCAGCACGTGCACACCAACTATGAAATCGACCTGTTCCAGGCGTTGATCCGCAAGGCCAGCGAACTGACCGGCATGACCGACCTGGAAAACAAGTCGCTGCGCGTGATCGCCGATCACATCCGCGCGTGTTCGTTCCTGGTGGTCGACGGCGTGCTGCCGTCCAACGAAGGCCGCGGCTATGTGTTGCGCCGGATCATCCGTCGGGCACTGCGCCACGGCTGGATGCTGGGCGTGCGGCAGCCGTTCTTCAGCAAGCTGGTGCCGACCCTGGTCGAGCAGATGGGCGAAGCCTATCCGGACCTGCCGGCGCAGGCCGATACCGTGGTGCGCGCGCTGCAGGCCGAGGAAGAGCGCTTTGCGCAGACGCTCGACTCGGGCATGAAGATCTTCGACGACGTTGCCGCGCAGGTGACCAACGGGGTCATCCCCGGCGTGGATGCGTTCCGCCTGTACGACACCTATGGCTTCCCGTTGGACCTGACCCAGGACATCGCGCGCGAGCGCGACCTGATCGTGGACATCGACGGCTTCGATGCGGCCATGAAGGAACAGCGCGACAGCGGTCGCAAGGCTGGCAAGGGCGGTGCAGCCGTCGTGTTGTCCGCCGAACTGGTCGCCACCCTCAAGCCGACCACCTTCCTGGGCTATGACCGCCTGCAGGCCGACGGCCTGGCCGTGGTGGCGCTGCTCAAGGGCGGCCGTCCAGTGGAAACGGCACAGGTCGGCGACGAAGTCATCGTGTTGACCGACCAGACTCCGTTCTATGCCGAATCCGGTGGCCAGGTCGGCGATACCGGCACCCTTTCCGGCAAGAGCGTGGCGCTGCAGGTCAGCGACACCCAGAAGTTTGCTGGTCAGTACCACGGCCATGTTGCCAAGGTCGTCAGCGGCAGCCTGAAAGTGGGTGATGTGCTCAGTGGCCAGGTCGATGGCCAGCGCCGCGGCGCCACCATCCTCAACCACTCGGCCACTCACCTGCTGCACGCCGCGTTGCGCGAAGTGCTGGGCACGCACGTGCACCAGAAGGGCTCGCTGGTCGCGCCGGATCGCCTGCGTTTCGACTTCTCGCACTTCGAGCCGATCAGTGCCCGGGATCTTGCACTGATCGAGCGCAGGGTCAACGAACAGGTGCGCGTGAACAACGCCGTCGAGGTGCACAACATGGCCATGCAGGAAGCACTCGACTTCGGCGCGATGGCGCTGTTCGGCGAAAAATACGGCGAGAACGTGCGCGTGCTGAAGATGGGTGATTACTCCACCGAACTGTGCGGTGGCACGCACGTGTCGCGCACCGGCGACATCGGCCTGTTCAAGATCACCTCCGAAGGCGGCATCCAGTCGGGTGTGCGTCGTATCGAAGCGGTGACCGGGCAGGGCGCGTTGGACTACGTGGCCCACGAGGAAGCGCAGCTGGCCGAAGCGGCCGCGTTGCTGGGCGGCAATGCCGGCGAGGTGGTCGACAAGATCCGCCAGCTCGGCGAGCGCCAGAAGAAACTGGAGCGCGAACTGGATGCGCTGAAGGCCAAGCAGGCGGCCGGCGCGACGGCCGATCTTGGTGCCGGCGCAGTAGAGGTCAAAGGCGTCAAGATTCTGGCTGCGCGCCTGGAAGGTTTCGACGCCAAGGCACTACGCGAAGCGATCGACCGCCTCAAGCAGCAGCTGGGCGATACGGTGATCGTGCTGGCCGGTACCCAGGATGGCAAAGCCGCACTGGTCGCCGGCGTGAATGGCAGCGCAACGGGCAAGGTAAAGGCCGGGGAACTGTTGTCCCACATCGCCAGTCAGATCGGAGGCAAGGGCGGCGGCCGCCCGGACCTCGCCCAGGGTGGTGGCGAGGACGGGCCCGCCCTTGCTTCTGCACTGGCCGCCGTCGTCGACTGGGTCACCCCGCGTATCTGAACGCCTGAATCCTCCTGCTCCTTGATGGCGCGGGAGGGCTGACGGTACTATGGCTGATCTTTCCCCTTTGTCGTGTGGCGTTCCTTGGCTGGGCGCCGAGCCGGTGGGGAAAATCCGCCGGTTCCCTGGAGATTTGCAAAAATGTTGATCCTGACTCGCCGTGTAGGCGAAACCCTGATGATCGATGGCTCGAACGCAGCGAGTGGCCTGAATTCCCTGGTCACCGTGACCGTGCTCGGCGTCAAGGGCAACCAGGTGCGTATTGGTATCACCGCTGCGAAGGACGTGGCCGTGCACCGCGAAGAGATTTACCAGCGTATCCAGCGAGGCGATGAGCCGAATGCACCGGGAAGTGAAAATTCTTCCGATTAAGGCTTTACCTCGGGGTGTGAAAAACGTTATTCTTCGCGCCCCCGCTGAGAAGAAACATCGAAGCGGCGGAACACGAATACTGGAGCGGTGCCCGAGTGGCTGAAGGGGCTCCCCTGCTAAGGGAGTATACGGCCAAAAACTGTATCGAGGGTTCGAATCCCTCCCGCTCCGCCAGTAATGAAAAGGCCTTCGTATGAAAGTACGAAGGCCTTTTTCTTTGTGCGGTGCGGTGCGGCTGCGATCCCCGCACACCGTGCACCGGGGCCGTTACAACGGCAGGTCGAACACCAGTACTTCGGCATCGCTGGCGTTCTCCAGGGTCACCTTGGCCTCGTCGGTGATCTGCAGCGCATCGCCGGTGTCCAGGGTGATGCCGTTGACCTGCAGCTGGCCACGGGCGACCTGCACATAGGCGCCACGGCGTGGGGCCAGTGCCAGGTGCGCGCGGTCGCCGCCGTCCAGGATGGTGGCGTAGATGCTGGCGTCCTGGTGGATGAGCAGTGAGCCGTCACGGCCATCCTTCGATGCGATCAGGCGCAGCTGGCCGCGCTTGGCGTCCGGGGTGAAATGGGTTTCCTGGTAGCTCGGGGTGATGTTCTCGGCGTCCGGGAACAGCCAGATCTGCAGGAAGTGCACGGTCTCGTCGGCCGAGTGGTTGAACTCGCTGTGGCTGACTCCGCTGCCGGCACTCATGCGCTGCACGTCGCCGTAACGCAGCACCGAGCCGGTGCCCATCGAGTCCTTGTGCTCCAGCGCGCCGCCCAGCACGTAGGAGACGATCTCCATGTTGGCGTGGCTGTGGGTGCCGAAGCCCTGGCCGCCGATCACCTTGTCTTCGTTGATCACGCGCAGCGGGCCGAAGCTGGTGTAGCGCGGGTCGTAGTAGTTGGCGAAGGAGAAGGTGTGCTGGGAGTTCAGCCAGCCATGGTGGGCCTGGCCGCGGGTGGCGCTCTTGCGGATCTGCAGCATGATGTTCTCCTGGGGTGTTCGATGGTTTCGATGGCGGTCCGGGGTGGTGTTTCCTGCCCCTTTCCTGTTGGCGTCAGTATCCGCTTGCGCCGCCGGCTTGGAAAACGGATAGTTTTGCAAGCCATCATCGAAAAATTCGAATGCTCAAGCTCAGCCTCGACGCCCTGCAGATACTGGATGCCATCGACCGCCGCGGCTCGTTCGCTTCGGCCGGCAAGGAGCTGCACAAGGTGCCCTCGACGATTTCCTACACTGTCTCCAAGCTGGAGCAGGACCTGGGCGTGCAGTTGTTCGACCGGATCGGCCCGCGCGCGCACCTGACCGAGGCCGGGGTGGCGCTGCTGGACGAGGGCCGGCACCTGCTGCGCGCCGCGCGCGAGCTGGAAATGCGGGTGCGCCGGGTGGCCTCCGGTTGGGAGGCCGAACTGACCGTGGCGGTGGACTCGCTGTTCCAGCCGGCCCTGCTGGCCGAGGATGTGCGGGCGTTCAGTGCGGTCGCCGAACAGACCCGGATCCGGCTGATCAGCGAGGCGTTGTCCGGCACCTGGGAGGCGTTGCTGGACCGGCGTGCGGACCTGCTGGTCGGCGCGGCCGGGGAGGGTCCCAGCGGTGGGGGGTATGTGGTGGAACCGCTGGGCGTGGTGCGCTTCGTGTTCGCAGTGGCGCCCGGGCACCCGCTGGCGGCTGTGCCGGAACCCCTGGGGCGCGAGCGGTTGGCGGCGCATTGCGCCATCGCCGTGGCCGATTCGGCGCGGCGCCTGCTGCCGCGCACGGTCGGCCTGCTGATGGGGCAGGAGACGGTGACCGTGCCCGACACGGTCAGCAAGTTCCGCCTGCAGTGCGCGGGGCTGGGCTTTGGGTTCCTGCCCGAGCCCTATGTGCAGGCGGCGGTGGCGCAGGGGCGGCTGGTGGTGCGACAGGTGGAGGAGCCGAAGCCGGACGAGACCTTCTGGCTGGCCTGGCGGACCGGGGAGGAGGGCGCGGCGCTGCGCTGGTGGCGCGAGCGGATGCGCCAGCCTGGGGTGATGGAGGGGTGGTGGGGGAAGATGTCGGAATGGCTGTAACCCCCGGAAAATCCGGCCGTAGAGCCACGCCCTGCGTGGCTGCTCTTCGTTCCGGGGCCATGAAGGTCCGAGGCGTGGCTTCGGTTCTTCTAAACGCCGGATAGATTGGCGGTGGCGGCGGTTTTTTGGGTCTTCGGACGCTTGTGCCGCGCTGCGCGCGGTCTCCACGCAGGGCGTGGATCTACGATCATTTCTGGCGGCTTCCGGTATGTCTGCCGTAGCCCTGCCGTGGAATCCTGAATGATCGCCGGGTTGTCATCGATTGGTCATCTGGGTGCGGTAGAGCGCCGTTCGCGCGGTCGTTAAGCTGCGCGGCTCAATGTGAACCTTTGCGCCCATGAAACGCCTGCTGCTGCTTGTGCTGGCCGGGGCTGGCCTGTGGCTGGCTGCGTGCTCCTCGCTTACTTCCTCTGCCGCCTCGACCTCGCTCAGCGATCGGTTGGTCGCGCCGGGTGGCGTGTCGACGCTGCTCGATACCGCGCGCATCGCCGAAGCGGTGGCGGCGGTGCCCAACCGGCATGGTTTCGTGACCGGCCGGGCCGGCGTGCCGCTGTTCTGGCGGGCGTTCGATCCGGGGCGCTACGGCTTGCGCTATCACTATCTGGCGCAGCGGCACGAGAACGGCGAGCCGTTGAATACCGGGCTGCAGCTGGCCTTGCCGCACCCGTTCAGGGCGCAGCCGCCGCGCGGCACCGTGGTGCTGCTGCACGGCTGGATGATGAACGGCGATTCGATGCTGCCGTGGTCGTTGCAGCTGGCCGAATCGGGCTACCGGGTCATCACCATCGACCTGCGCAACCATGGTCATTCCGGGGCGGGGCCGTCAGGGTACGGCACGTTCGAATCCGACGATGTGGTCGATGTGATCGATACCCTGCAGCGGCGCGGTGAAGTGGTCGGGCCGCTGTACCTGTTCGGCGTGTCCTATGGTGCAGCCACCGCACTGTTCACCGCCGACAAGCTCGGCGACCGGGTCACCGGCGTGGTCGCGATGGAGTCCTTCGCCAATGCCGGCGATGCGATCCGCAGCATGATCCCGCACCTGATGTCGCTGCAGCCCACTGCGTGGAAGGCGCAGGCGATGGCTGCGTATGGGCGTTGGCGCTATGGCGGGCAGGACATCGACGCGGTGATTGCCGCCGCCAGCCAGCGCCTGGAGCTGGACCTGGATACGGTGGACGTGACCCGCGCGCTGGCTGATACACGCGCCTGCGTGCTGCTGCTGCACGGCCAGGATGACGCGCACGTGCGGGTGGAGCAGGGGCGCGCACTGGCCGCCGCCAGTCCGCGCGCGCACTACATCGAGATGCGCGGCGAAGACCACATTACCCTGCCATTGCGGCTGGACCTGTTGGGCGGGGTCGTGGATGACTGGCTGGCGCATGACGACCCTGCCGGCGGCGCCTGTCCGGCGCCGGAGCTGCCGGTGGAAGCCGATCGCTTGGCGATGGAGGCTGTGGAGGGCGCGCGGGCAGGGTAGGCTTGCAGGCGCCGGAACGAACGCAGCCACGCAGGGCGTGGCTCTACCGGTGTGCGACAGCGTAGAGCCACGCCCTGCGTGGCTGCGACAACAGGGGCGCACAAACAGGCGCGCACAAAAAAAGCAGCCCTCGGCTGCCTTTTTTCCAACCCTGCAATGGTGCGCCCGGAGAGATTCGAACTCCCGACCGCCTGGTTCGTAGCCAGGTACTCTATCCAACTGAGCTACGGGCGCGCTTGCATTGTCTGGTGTTGCTGGGCCGCGATGTAATGGTGCGCCCGGAGAGATTCGAACTCCCGACCGCCTGGTTCGTAGCCAGGTACTCTATCCAACTGAGCTACGGGCGCATTTATATCACGTTGTTGCTGCTACCGGCAGCGGCGAAACTGCCAGCCTGTTGATGGTGCGCCCGGAGAGATTCGAACTCCCGACCGCCTGGTTCGTAGCCAGGTACTCTATCCAACTGAGCTACGGGCGCGTCAACAGGAGCGGAATTATGCGGATCGACGCCGCATCCGTCAACGCTTTTGTGAAGAACTTCATTCAAATGAATGAAAAAGCGCCTTCGCCACGGCCTCCGGCGACTTAATCCATGCGAAGTGATCGGCCCGCGTCCCCAGCGCGCTTGCGGGCAGAACCGACAGCCTGGACGTGACCTGCGGCAGCTTGGCGAGCAACCCCTGCATTGAGCCGGGCGGCGCCAGCCAGTCGTCGGCCAGCACCACCGCGTCGGCCTGACCGTGCAGGCGGCGCATCCCGCCTTCCAGGTCCGCATCCACGCCCGCCGCAGCGTAATGGTTGTTCAGGCCCACCCGGGCCCAGTCGCGGATCAACCCGCGTGCTTCGGTGCCGCCAAAGCCGAGCCGGCGCCCATGCAGCACGCCTTGGCGCTGCGCCAGCCACGGCAGGAAGCGATATACCAGCGGCAGCGTCCAGCCGCGCGGGGCAGGGAAGGTGCGCCAGTACGGGGTGCCGGTGGCGACCAGCCAGAAGCGCGCGAACACGCTCGGATGCAGGCCGGCGAACACGCACGCCAGCTGCCCGCCCAGGCTGTGTCCGCCGATGATCAACGGGGCGGCGCCATGCAGTCGCACGGCCGCCAGACTGGCCGGGAGGTCCCGTTCGAGAATCTCCCGGTAGCCCCAGTCCTGCCGCCTGGATGGACGCAGGCTGCTGCTGCCGTTGCCGCGCCATTCGTGCAGGAACACGGCGATGCCGCGCTCGGCAAGGGTATCGGCGAAGGGCTGGTAGTTGCGCGCCGAAACCCCCAGCGCCGGCAGCCACAGCAGCTGCGCGCGTGGTTGCGCCGGAACCCGTGCGATCAGCTCGACGCGATGGCCATCGTCGGTCTGTACCGGTACCGCCAGCGTGCGCGTCATGCAGACCACGCCGCACCGAAATGGTCGAGCACCAGCACCTCACTGCGGCCGGGGCAGTAACCGCTCTGCAGGCCACGTGCGACGTAGTCGATGGCGGCTTCGCAGGCATTCGGCAATGAAAGGCCCTGGCACAGCTGTGCGGTGATGGCCGAGGCCAACGTGCAGCCGGTACCGTGCGCGTCCACCGGCAAGCGCGCGTGGATGAACTCTTCGCGGGTGACGCCATCGAAGTAGCGGTCGATCACCCGTGCGCCCTCGGCCATGTGGCCGCCCTTGAGCAGCACCGCGCCTGCACCCAGGTCGAGCAGTGCGGCGGCGGCATCTTCGGCGTCATCGGCGCTGGTGATGCGGCGGCCAAGCAGCAGTTCGGCTTCGGGCGTATTGGGGGTGAGCAGGGTAGCCAATGGCAGCAGCCGCGTGCGCAGCGCCGCCAGTGCGCTGCCTTCGAGCAGGCGTGCGCCGCTGGTGGCGACCATCACCGGGTCCAGCACCACGTGGGTGGGCCGGTATTTTTCCAGCGCGTCGGCGACCAGTCCGATCACCTCGGCGTTGGCCAGCATGCCCAGTTTGACCGCGTGGATGTCGAAGTCGGCGAAGCACGCGTCGATCTGCGCCTGCAGGAAATCCAGCGGCGGGACGTGCACGGCGGTGACGCCACGGGTGTTCTGTGCGGTGAGCGCGGCAATCGCCGACAACCCATGCACGCGGTGTGCGGCGAAGGCTTTCAGATCGGCCTGGATGCCGGCACCGCCGCCCGAATCGGAGCCGGCGATGGTCAGTGCGGAAACGGGAGTGGAGGACCTCATGCGCCGATTGTGCAGTGTTTGCGGTGGCCGTGCTGGCGTGCCTGCTCAGCGCTGGTGCAGCCGTTGCCATTGCGTATACACCACGTAGCCGAATCCGGTGCCGCCGGTCAGCAATGCCGGCGCGAGCAGGGCGTTGTAGCCCAGGCGGAGGAACAGCCATGCGCCGAGAATGCCGCCGGCCAGAAAACCGCTGATGATCAGCCCGCTGAGGGTCAATCGCCGGATCGGCAGCGGCAGGCCGCGTAGCAGGTGGCCCAGTCCGATGCCCAGGTCGGTGAACATGCCGCTGAGGTGGGTGGTGCGCACCACCGCGCCGCTGAAGGTGGTGGCCATCGCGTTCTGCAGGCCGCAGGCCATCGCGGCGGCCAGCGCGCCCCAGATCTGCTGTTGTTTGAACAGTGGAATGGCGACCAGCAGCAACAGCGACTCCAGCGTCAGTACCACGCCATAGCGGCGACCCAGCCGCAGGGCGCTGTCCTGCACGATCATGCCACTGAGCATCGCGCCCAGGCAGAACGCGATGAGCAGGCCCCAGAGGTGACCGACCACGCGCCAGTCGCCCTGCGCCAGGGCCATGCCGAGCTGGCTGGTGGTGCCGGTCATATGGCTGACGGCCTGGTGCTCGAACCCGAGGAAGCCGACCACGTTGACCATGCCTGCCACGCACGACAATGCGATCGCACCGATCCATACCCAAGTGGGCAGCCGGATGGTCATCGGCCGTGGACGGCGTTGAACATGGTGTGCTCAGCGACCCACGGGTGGGCCGTTGAACTGCAGCTCGGAGAATGTGCCGCTGGCCGGATCGAATACCGCGCCCCAGAACATTGCGCCGCCATCGCAGACGCGGATCGCTTCGCGGGCCGGATCGACTTCGCTGTGGTCGGGCAGGCGGAAGGCGTTGAGATAGATCACCTTGCGCCCGTCGATTTCGATGCCGACGTACTGGCGGTCGAAATCGGTGACGTTGGGCACCTGTGGCTCCAGCGACGGCAGCTGCGTTTCCAGCTGTTCGATCTGCTGGCGGCTGGGGGCCCAGTAGCCGGTCACCCGCCCCGGCGTCTGGCCGGGGCTGGGACGCGAGCAGGTATCGAGCACCTGGGCAACGACCAGCGGGCGGGTCACCACCCATGACTGGCCGGTCTTGACCGCGGTCGGCACGGTGGCGCCGGGGCGGGTGTTGGCAGGCGTGCAGGCCGCCGCCAGCGCGGCCAGCGCCAGCGGCAGCAACGCACGGGACAGGGAACGGTTCACAGCACCTCCGAAGCGTAGTCGGCCAGGCGCGAACGCTCGCCACGGCGCAGCGTGATGTGCGCGCTGTGCGGCCAGTTCTTGAAGCGGTCCACCGCATAGGTCAGGCCCGAGGTGGTTTCGGTCAGGTACGGTGTGTCGATCTGCTCCACGTTGCCCAGGCAGACGATCTTGGTGCCCGGGCCGGCACGGGTGATCAGCGTCTTCATCTGCTTGGGGGTGAGGTTCTGCGCCTCGTCCAGGATCAGGTAGCGCGACAGGAAGGTGCGCCCGCGCATGAAGTTGAGCGAGCGGATCTTGATCCGGCTGGCGATCAGGTCATTGGTGGCCGCACGGCCCCACGCACCGCCTTCCTGGGTATGGGTGAGCACTTCCAGGTTGTCGGTCAGCGCGCCCATCCACGGGGTCATCTTCTCTTCCTCGGTGCCGGGCAGGAAGCCGATGTCCTCGCCGACGCTGACCGTGGCGCGGGTCATGATGATTTCGCGATAGCGCTGCTGGTCCATGGTCTGGGCCAGGCCGGCGGCCAGCGCCAGCAGGGTCTTGCCGGTGCCGGCGGTGCCGAGCAGGGTGACGAAATCGATCTCCGGGTCCATCAGCGCGTTGAGCGCGAAGTTCTGCTCGCGGTTGCGCGCGCTGATTCCCCACACCGCGTGGCTGCCGTGGCGGAAATCATTGACCAGTGCGAGGGTGACCTTGCCGCTGCCGTCGACCTTGGCCACGCGCAGTTCGACCTCGTCTTCGCCGGGCAGGTACGCATACTGGTTGGGATGCCACTCTTCGTCGTCCGTGGCCTGGATTTCGTAACTGGTGCGGCCCTTGTCGCTCCAGCTGCGCAGGTCGTCGGTGTGCTTCTTCCAGAAGTCTTCCGGCAGCTCGGTGGCGCCGGTGTAGAGCAGGCTGAAATCGTCCAGTGCGCGGTCGTTCTCGTAGTCTTCCGACACGATCCCGGCAATGGCCGCCTTGATCCGCAGGTTGATGTCCTTGGACACGAACACCACCGGGATTTCCGGAACCTGCTCCTTCAGCGCCAGGATTGCGCCGAGGATGGCGTTGTCCGGGATGACGGCGCCGAAACTCTTGCCGGCGTCGAAGTGGCTGGTCTGGAAGCGCAGCAGGCCCACGCTCTGCTTGCCGCGCAGCTGCAGCCCATTGGGGCGCTGCAGCGGAATGCCATCGGCCAGGTTGTCCAGGCCCGAGGCCTGCACCAGCTCGTTGAGGAAGCGGCTTACCTGGCGGGCGTTGCGGCTCGCTTCGGAGGTGCCTTTCTTGCCGTTGTCCAGTTCTTCGATCACCTGCATCGGCAGGTAGACATCATGCTCCTCGAACTTGAACAGCGCGGTTGGATCGTGCATCAGCACGTTGGTATCCAGAACGTAAATGCGCTTGCCTCGGGTCATCGTCATTTCCTGGTGGCAGAACAGGGACAAGCCATCACGACCTGCAGGGCAGGGTGATGGCCATTGTGGGGTGCAGGTGGGTCACTGGGTTTTCGCGGCCTTCAGGGCTTCAAGGACGGATTCGGCGTGGCCGGCGACTTTTACCTTGCGCCACGACTGCACGATACGACTGTCGGGAGAAATGAGGAAGGTGCTGCGTTCGATGCCACGCACCTGTTTGCCGTACATGTTCTTGAGCTTGATCACGTCGAAGGCGCTGCACAGTGCTTCGTCGCCATCGCTGATCAGCGGGAAGGCAAAGCCCTGTTTGGCACAGAAGTTGTCGTGCGACCTGACCGAATCGCGGGAGACGCCAAACACCTGCGCGCCGGCGCGCTTGAACTTCGGCAGCAGGGCGTTGAAGTCGATGCCCTCGGTGGTGCAGCCCGGGGTGCTGTCCTTGGGGTAGAAGTACAGCACCAGCCACTGGCCGGCGAGATCGCCGAGGGTGGTGTGGTCGCCGCCGGACAGGGCCAGCGGGAGGGCGAGGGTGGTGCTGTCCAGGGTATCGCCGTTGTTCATGAGGTCCTTGCTGCGGAGCCTGAGTGAAGCGTCTTACAACTGCATGAAACACCGCGCGTTGGTGATGAACGCGCGAAGCTGTCAGAACTTCATCGGGTCCATGATCGCGTCCAGGTTGAGGTGGTCGCAGAATTCGAGGAAATCGTCGCGCAGTGCGGCGATGTGCATGTTGGCGGGCACCCCGATGGTGACCTGCGCCGAGAACATCTCCGCGCCGGTCTGCATGGCGCGGTAGCGGGTGCTCTGCAGGTTTTCGATGGTGATGCCCTGGCGGTCGAAGAAGTCGGCCAGCTGGAACAGGATGCCCGGCTTGTCGGCGGCGATCACTTCCACGATGTAGGGCAGCAGGTTGGACTGCGCCTGCTTGGCGCCGGTGCGGTACCACACCAGCTTCAGGCCTTCCTCGCGTTCCAGCCGGGTCAGCATGGCTTCCAGCTTGGCCACCGAGTCCCACGAGCCGGTGGCCAGGGCGGTGACCGAGACATCGCGGCCCACGGTGGCAAGGCGGGCATCGACCAGGTTGCAGCCGCTGTCGGCGATGCGCCGGGTGACGGGCAGCAGGGGGGACTCCGGATGCGTCGTGTAGGCGTTGATCAGGAGATGGTTTTCGGTCGGCGCAGGCCGCGGAGTGGTGTCGGTCAAGGTGGTTCCGGTAATGCGGGATGAGTCTGAACGGCGCCGACGACGGCGCGTTCGCCGGAGTCCAGCATACTTGCCCGCGCTTTCGACCCGCAAGTAACATGCAACGTACCTCCGACCGCGCTTTCCGCGCCTTTGGGCCCCCCTTTCTTCCGAGCATCGTTTCCTTGTCCCTTTCCGGTCTCATCACCGCGCTGGCCACGCCTTTCCAGGCCAATGGCGCATTGGATCCCGACGGTTGGCAGCGCCTGCTGCACCTGCAACTGGAGGGTGGCGTTCACGGGGTGGTGGTGGCCGGGTCGACCGGCGAGGCCGCGACCCTGTCCGATGACGAATACGACCAGTTGCTGCGCAGCGCGGTCAAAACGGTCGCCGGGCGCGTGCCGGTGCTGGCCGGTACCGGCCTGTCGGGAACCGCCAAAACCATCGAGCAGACCCGTCGCGCGGCGGCCAGCGGCGCGACCCATGCGCTGGTGGTGACCCCGGCGTACGTGCGCCCGACCCAGGCGGGGCTGATCGCGCACTACCGTGCGGTGGCCGACCAGGGCGGCCTGCCGGTCATCCTGTACAACGTGCCCGGCCGCACGGGCTGCGACATGCTGCCGGAGACGGTGGCCGAGCTGGCCGCGCACCCGAACATCGTCGGCATCAAGGAGGCGGTGGGCGAGGTAGGCCGGGTCCAGGCCCTGTTGGCGCTGCGGTCGCCGGATTTCGCCATTCTCAGTGGCGATGACGGCACGGCCGCCCGTTCGATCCTGTCCGGCGTGGACGGCCTGATCTCGGTTGGCTCCAACGCGCTGCCCGGCGCCTACCGGCGCATGTGCGACCTGGCTGCGGCCGGCGAGCGCGAGGCCACCGAGGCCTGGGATGCCCGCCTGGAGCCGTTCCATGCATTCTGCGGGGTTGAGTCGAACCCCATTCCGGTGAAGGACCTGCTGCGCCGGATCGGCATCGGCCACGGCCTGCGCCTGCCGTTGCTGTCGCTGTCGGCCGCCCACCACGCCGCCGCCGAACACCTGGCCACCGATATCGGTGCGCTCGAAGCCCTTTCCAGCCACTGACATCAGTGGCCTGACCCAGGAGATTCACATGCGTCAATCCGTTTCCGCCATCCGCGTGCTGTCGTTCGCGCTTCTGGCCACCGCCACCCTGGTCGGCACCACCGGCTGCTTCAAGCGCGGTGCCAAGGGCGACTACGCACTGGCGCCGGAAGTGCGTCCGCTGGAAATCCCGCCGGATCTGAACGCCCCGGGCAACCCGGCCGCCCAGGTCCCGGTGCTGGCCTCGCAGGCCGCCACGTCGGCCCCGGCCCAGGCGCCGGCGGCCAACAATGCCGGTTTCACGGTCCCGGGCAGCAAGGAAGAGGTGTTCGCCAAGGTGGGTACCGCGCTGGAGTCGGTTGAAGGCGTGAAGATCGCCAGCAAGGCGCAGCTGCTGGGCTCGTTCGACGTCAACTATGAAGGCAGCGATTTCCTGGTCCGCGTGGTCGCCGTCGAAGCCGGCGCCTACATCTCGGCGGTCGACCCGCGCGGCCTCCCGGCCACCGGCCCGGCCCCGACCAAGCTGCTGGGCGAGCTGAAGGGCAAGCTGGCGCAATGATGCTGACGTGGGTCCGGCCGCCGGCCGGGCCTGTGGGCCCGGGTGGGCCGGTAAACGTTCGGGGCAATCCGTAACGGTTCCCGACCCATGGTTGATTGATCCGGATTTGCGGGCGTTACGTAACGGTTCGTAGCCCCGGCCGTTGGCCGGACACCGCGCGCAGCGCGGCCCAAGGGTCCGGAGCCTGACATGCTGTCGGTCGCGACTGTACGTCCGGGTGTGCAACCAAAACGAAACCGTGCATCAGGCGTCATGAACGCCTGACGGGCGGTTTCGGAACCTTTAAACGCCGGGATGTTGGCCGCAAGCGATAACCCATCGGCTCCGGACGCTTGGGCCGCGCTGCGCGCGGTGTCCGGCCAACGGCCGGGGCTACGAATTGTTATGGGCCCATTGGGATCCGGATCAATCAACCATGGGCCCCGAGCCGTTACAGGCCCGGTGGGTTCCAGATCAATCAACCATGGGCCCCGAGCCGTTACAGGCCCGGTGGGTTCCAGATGGCCACTGATCCAAACAAAAAAGGCGCCAAGGGCGCCTTTTTTCGTTTCACCGCTCCAGATACTGGAGCTTGTCCGGCTTGCCGTCCCACTCCCCGGCATCAGCGGGCGGGTCCTTGCGCACGGTCAGCACCGGCCAGGCCTTGGCCAGCTCGGCGTTGAGTGCCACGAACGTTTCCTGCCCGGCGGGCACGTCGTCTTCGGGGAAGATCGCGTTGACCGGGCATTCGGGCTCGCACAGGGTGCAGTCGATGCACTCATCCGGGTCGATCACCAGGAAGTTGGGGCCTTCGTGGAAGCAGTCCACGGGGCACACTTCCACGCAATCGGTGTGTTTGCACTTGATGCAGTTTTCGGTGACGACAAAGGGCATGGCTGGATCTGGATCCGACAGTAAGCCTGACAATTCTAGAACAGTTGGGCCTTTGTCGCAGTGCACGATGCGCCGGAGCCGGTCGGTGGGGTTAGATGCTGCTGCCCACCGGTGGACAGCCAGGGGCTCCAGGACGCAGGCAGACCCACCCCGGCAGCCCTTTGTACGCGGGCGTGGACGTGTGAGAACCTGCTGAACGAGTACCCGCTGCGCTGATCCATCGCCGTCCCACTCCTGCCAGGACCCTTCATGTCCACCACATTTGCAGCCAATGCCGCACGCGGCGAGAACACTTCCTTCATCGTGCTGATCAGCTGTGTCGCCACCATTGGCGGCTTCCTGTTCGGGTTTGACAGTGGCGTCATCAACGGCACCGTCGACGGCCT
Source organism: Stenotrophomonas sp. AB1(2024) (assembly GCF_037482345.1). NCBI lineage: Bacteria > Pseudomonadati > Pseudomonadota > Gammaproteobacteria > Lysobacterales > Lysobacteraceae > Stenotrophomonas > Stenotrophomonas sp. AB1(2024). The sequence goes on along the minus strand of NZ_JBBHKO020000001.1, from coordinate 458,081 downwards.
CAAGCAGACCTTCCAGTCCAGCGAGGCCGGGATCGGCTTCGAGGTAGCCTCGATGCTGCTGGGCTGCGCGATCGGTGCGTTCTTTGCCGGCCGGCTCGGCGACCGCCTGGGCCGGCGCGGGGTGCTGATCATCGCCGCGGTGATGTTCCTGCTCTCGGCATTGGGCGCCGGGTCGGCGCACAGCTCGCTGGCGTTCGTGATCGCGCGGGTGGTCGGCGGCTTCGCGGTCGGCGCGGCCAGCGTGATGTCGCCGGCCTACATCGCCGAAGTGGCCTCGGCCCGCTATCGCGGGCGCTTGGCGACCGTGCAGCAGATCGCCATCATCGGCGGGCTGTTCTGCGCGTTCCTCAGCAATTTCCTGCTGGCCCGCGCCGCCGGCGCCTCCACCGAGGTGCTGTGGCTGGGCCAGGTCGCCTGGCGCTGGATGTTCTGGATGCAGGCCATTCCCTCGGCCGTGTTCCTGGTGCTGTTGCTGGTGATCCCGGAAAGCCCGCGCTACCTGGTGGTGAAGGGCCGCCGCGCTGACGCGCTGGCGGTGATGACCCGGTTGTACGGCGCAGCCGAGGCCCAGGCCAAGATCGCCGAGATCGAGGGCTCGCTGGCCCAGGATCAGCACCGCCCGCGGCTGTCGGACCTGGTCGACAAGGGCACCGGCAAGCTGCGCACCATCGTCTGGGTCGGCATCGGCCTGGCGGTGTTCCAGCAGCTGGTCGGCATCAATGTGGTGTTCTATTACGGCGCGGTGCTGTGGCAGGCAGTCGGTTTCTCCGAAAACGACGCGCTGCTGATCAACGTGCTGTCCGGCGCGCTCAGCATCGGCGCCTGCCTGCTGACCGTGGTGCTGATCGACCGGATCGGGCGCAAGCCGCTGCTGTGGGTCGGCTCGGTGGGCATGTCGGTGGCGCTGGCGCTGATGGTGGTGGCTTTCGCCAGCGGCACCCTGGCCGATGGCCGGCTGCAGCTGTCCGACGGCATGGGCCGGCTGGCGCTGGTGGCGGCCAACGTCTATGTGGTGTTCTTCAACATGTCCTGGGGCCCGGTCATGTGGGTGATGCTGGGCGAGATGTTCCCCAACCAGATCCGCGGTTCGGGCCTGGCAGTGGCCGGCGCGGCCCAGTGGACCTCGAACTTCGCCATCACCGTGACCTTCCCGATCCTGCTGGCTGGCATCGGCCTGGCGGGCGCCTACGGCATCTACACCGTGGCGGCGGTGGCCTCGATCTTCTTCGTACTGCGTTATGTGCGCGAGACCAAGGGCAAGGAGCTGGAACAGATGGAGGGGTAGTTCCCGCCGGCGCTACCGCCCAACAAAAAACCCCGCGGAGGCGGGGTTTTTGATGGTTCCGCACCGCGACTGGTGCTCCCTAGGGGACTCGAACCCCTGTTTTAGCCTTGAGAGGGCCACGTCCTAACCTCTAGACGAAGGGAGCATGCTTTGTCGCGAACTGCGCAGCGCGCTAGTATATGGACCTCGATGCCATTGGGCAATCCCGAAACTTCAACCGGAAGCGCCAACATCAATTCCTCCGCTACATCACCGTTCAGTCTGCGCGTGATCCCCCGCGACCAGCACAACATCTCCCGCAAGGACATCAGCCCCAACGCCCTGCGCGTCCTGTACCGGCTGCGCGACTCGGGCTTTGGCGCCTACCTGGTGGGTGGCGCCGTGCGCGACCTGCTGGTCGGCGGCAACCCCAAGGATTTCGACGTGGCCACCGATGCCACGCCGGAGCAGGTCAAGTCGCTGTTCCGCAACTGCCGCCTGATCGGGCGCCGGTTCCGGCTGGCGCACGTGGTGTTTGGCCGCGAAATCATCGAAGTGGCCACTTTCCGCGCCAACATCGACGATGGCAGCGGCGACCGCGAGATGGAAAACGGCATGCTGGTGCGCGACAACGTGTACGGCAGCATCGAAGACGATGCCGTGCGCCGCGACTTCACCTGCAACGCGCTGTATTACGCCATCGAGGATTTCTCGGTGCGCGATTACACCGGCGGTTTCGAAGACGTGCAGGCGCGCCTGATGAAACTCATCGGCGATCCTGAAAAGCGCTACCAGGAAGACCCGGTGCGCATGCTGCGTGCGGTGCGCCTGGCGGCCAAGCTCGGCTTCCAGATCGATGATGCCAGCGCCGAACCGCTGCCGCGCCTGGCCGGCCTGCTTGGCGAAGCTGCACCGGCCCGGCTGTTCGAGGAAGTGCTCAAGCTGTTCCTGTCCGGACACGGCGTGGCCAGCTTCGAAGGGCTGGAGCGTTACGGCCTGCTCGACGTGCTGTTCCCCGAAAGTGCCGCCGCGCTGCGCAGCAACCGCAGTGGCGCGCTGCGCCGCATGGTCATCGAAGGACTGCACAACACCGACCAGCGCGTGGCCAACGACGAGCCGGTGTCGCCATCGTTCCTGTTCGCGCTGCTGCTGTGGCCGGCCTTCTGCCGCGCGTTGGCGACCCTGCAGAAGCAGGGCGTGCAGCTGGAAGAAGCCCAGCGCCGTGCCGCCGACCGGGTGACCCTGCACCAGCTGACCACCATCGCGCTGCCGCGCCGGTTCTCGCTGCCGATGCAGGAAATCTGGCTGTTGCAGGGGCGTTTCAGCTCGCGCCAGCGCAAGCGCGTGATCCGCACGTTGACCCACCCGCGCTTCCGCGCGGCGTTCGATTTCCTGGCCCTGCGCCAGGTCGCCTCCAGCGAGCACCAGGCCGACGTCGAGTTCTGGCGCGAAGCCCAGCTGCAGTCCGGCCCCGAGCTGGATTCCACGCTGGACGCTGCCCAGGCCGAAGGCGAGCTGGATGAGAACGGGGCACCGCGCAAGCGCCGCCGCCGTCGTCGTCGTCCCGGTGGCGCCGCAGGCGAGTAAGCCGTGACCCTGGCCTGTATTGGACTGGGTGCCAACCTCGGCGACGCCGCGCAGACCCTGCGCGCGGCGTTCGAGGCGATGGCGGCGCTGCCGCTGACCACGCTGCGGGCGCGCTCGCAGCTGTACAGCACGCCGGCCTGGGGTAATGAAGACCAGCCGGCGTTCGTCAATGCCGCCGCGTTGCTGGAGACCGGACTGGAACCGAGCGCGTTGCTGGAGGCGCTGCTGGGCATCGAGCGCCACTTCGGCCGGGTCCGCGATGCCGCCGTGCACTGGGGCCCGCGCACGCTCGATCTGGACCTGCTGCTGTATGGCGATGCGGTGATCGACCTGCCGCAGTTGAAGGTTCCGCACCCCTACCTGCACGAGCGCGCGTTCGCGTTGCTGCCGCTGGCGGAGATTGCCCCGGAGGCGATGATTCCGGGGCGGGGCCGCGTGCGGGATGCTGCGATGCGTATCGAGGCCTGCGGGATCGCGCCAATAGGAGGATAATGCGGGGCTTATCGCCACCGGTTATCAGCTCATGAGTACCCACGCAGACAGCAAGCCCTGGACCGTCCCCGCACTGGCCGAGGCCAAGCGCAACGGCCAGAAGCTGGTCATGCTGACCGCCTACGACGCCGGCTTCGCGCGTGCGTTCGATGCCAATGGCGTCGACCTGATCCTGATTGGCGATTCGCTGGGCATGGTGGTGCAGGGGCACGATTCGACCCTGCCGGTGACCACCGACGACATGGTGTACCACACCGCCTGCGTGGCCCGGGTGCTGACCCGCGCGCTGTTGATCGCCGACCTGCCGTTCGGCGCGGACGCCACGCCCGAACGTGCCTTCGAGGCCTCGCTGCGCCTGCTCCAGGCCGGTGCGGAGATGGTCAAGATCGAAGGCGCCGGCTTCAAGCTGGACATCATCCGTTACCTGGTGGAGCGCGAAATACCGGTCTGCTCGCACCTGGGCCTGACCCCGCAGTCGGTACTCCGCCTGGGCGGTTACCGCGTGCAGGGCAGGGGCGATGCTGCCCGCCAACTGGTCGAGGACGCCAAGGCCGTGGTCGAGGCCGGTGCCAGCATGATGGTGCTGGAATGCCTGCCGTCGCCGGTGGCCGCAGAGGTCACCGCCGCCGTGTCGGTGCCCACCATCGGCATCGGCGCCGGTCCGCAGTGCGATGGCCAGGTATTGGTGCTGCACGATTTCCTCGGCCTGGACAGTGGCCACCGCCGTCCCAAGTTCGTCAAGGATTTCCTTGCCGAAGGCGGGTCGGTTGCCGGCGCCGTCCGTGCCTATGCCGACGCCGTGCGCGACGGCTCCTTCCCCGACGCAGAACACGCCTACGCCTCATGATCGACACCGTCACCGAACTGTCCCGCCTGCGCGCCGTCGTCAACGGCTGGAAGCGCGAGGGCCTGCGCGTCGCGCTGGTCCCCACCATGGGCAACCTGCACGCGGGCCACTACTCACTGGTCACCCTGGCCCGGCAGTACGCCGACCGCGTGGTCTCCAGCGTATTCGTCAATCCGACCCAGTTCGGCCCGAACGAAGACTTCACCCGTTACCCGCGCACGCCGGAGGCCGACACCACGGGGCTGGAGCAGGCCGGCTGCGACGTGCTGTGGCTGCCCACGGTCGAGTCGATGTACCCGTTCGGGGTGGAACTGGCGGCCAGCGTGAACGTGCCGGGCATTTCCAGCCTGCTTGAGGGCGCCCACCGCCCGGGCCATTTCGATGGGGTCTGCACGGTGGTGTCGCGGCTGTTCAACCAGGTCCAGCCGGACGTGGCTGCATTCGGCAAGAAGGATTACCAGCAGCTGGCGGTGATCCGCCAGATGGTGGAAGACCTGGCCTTCCCGATCCAGATCGTGGGCGGCGACATCGTCCGTGAAACCGACGGCCTGGCGATGAGCTCGCGCAACCAGTACCTCAACGCCGAACAGCGTCCGGTCTCGACCACCATCCACCAGGTGTTGCTGGGCATGCGCGAAGGCTTCATCGCCGGCAAAGCGCGCAGCCTGATCGAAGCTGAAGCCGCCGCCGCCCTGCAGGCTGCCGGCTTCCAGGTCGACTACGCCGTGGTGCGCAAGCCGGATCTATCCGAGCCGGCCGACAGCGAAGACAGCAACCGCGTCGCCCTGATCGCCGCCCGCATCGGCACCACCCGCCTGATCGACAACCTCGAGTTCTGACCCGCCTGCATGGGGTAGAGCCGGGCTCTGCCCGGCTGCGCTTGATTGCACGCGTCCGCTTTGCGCCGGGCTCTGCCCGGCTTCATGCATCTTGGCGAACAGCGCTTCGGCTGCGCGTGTCACTGGTTTGGGCCGGCGGGTGTGGGTTCACGGCGTCCCCCACGTACCCACCCCGACCCGCCTGAGCCAGGAATCGCATCAACCACAGGCTGTTCGCCCAGATGCATGAAGCAGCCGGGCAGAGCCCGGCTCTACGGGGTGTGTGCAATCAGACGAGCCCGGTCGTAGGCAATCGCAGACGGGTGAAGCCCGGCGACCCCCGTCACCTGCCTGAACCGCCGGCAGCGGGCCACGCCCAGCCCCTGCCGTGGGAGCGGCGGGTGCTAGAATTTCGGTTTCCTTTACGTTGTCCCGTGCCATGCACCTCACCCTGCTCAAGACCAAGATCCACCGCGCCACCGTGACCCATTCGGAGCTGAACTACGAAGGGTCCATCGCCATCGATGACAACCTGCTGCTGGCCACTGGCATCCGCGAGTTCGAACAGGTGCACATCTGGGACGTCACCAACGGTGCGCGCTTCTCGACCTATGCCATCCGCGCCGAAGCGGGCAGTGGCGTGGTCTCGCTCAACGGCGGCGCGGCGCGCCACGTGCAGGTCGGCGACATCATCATCATTGCCGCCTTCGCCAGCATGAGCGAAGAAGAAGCTGACAGCTTCCGGCCGAAGTTGGTATATGTGGACGGCAACAACCAGATCTCCCACACCAACGACAGCATCCCGACCCAGGCCGCATGACACAGACCACCGGATTCGACCCGCTTCACTCCCATGCCCAGCGCCTGCGTGGCGCGAGCATCCCCGCACTGATCGCCGCCGAACCCGGTCGCGCACAATCGCTGGGGCTGCGGGTCGGTCCGTTGTATGCCAACTTCGCGCGGCAGAAGTACGACCGCGCGGCGCTGGATGCGCTGCTGCAGCTGGCCGCCGGGCGCGATGTCGCCGGCGGCTTCCAGCGCCTGTTCCGCGGCGAAACGGTCAACGTCACCGAAGGCCGCGCTGCCCTGCACACCGCCCTGCGTGGCGATGTCAGTGGCGCGCCGGTGGCGGGTGAGGCCTACGCCACCGCCGCGCAGGTACGCGCGCAGATGGGCGAATTGATCGCCGCGCTGGAAAAGACCAACGTCACCGACATCGTCAGCGTCGGCATCGGCGGTTCGGACCTCGGTCCGCGCCTGGTCGCCGATGCGCTGCGCCCGGTCACCGGCGCGCGCTTCCGCGTGCATTTCGTCTCCAACGTGGACGGCGCGGCCATGCAGCGCACGCTGGCCACGCTGGATCCGGCCACCACCGCCGGCATCCTGATTTCCAAGACCTTCGGCACCCAGGAAACCCTGCTCAACGGGCAGATCCTGCATGACTGGCTGGGCGGCAGCGAGCGCCTGTATGCGGTCAGCGCCAACCCCGAGCGCGCCGCCAAGGCCTTCTCGATCGCCGCCGGCCGCGTGCTGCCGATGTGGGACTGGGTGGGTGGGCGCTATTCGCTGTGGTCGGCGGTCGGTTTCCCGATCGCGCTGGCGATCGGTTTCGAACGTTTCGAACAATTGCTGGCCGGTGCGGCCGAGATGGACGCACACGCGCTCAACGCACCGCTGGCGCAGAACCTGCCGGTGCTGCACGCGCTGACCGACATCTGGAACCGCAACCTGCTCGGCCATGCCACGCATGCGGTGATGACCTACGACCAGCGCCTGGCGCTGCTGCCGGCCTACCTGCAGCAGCTGGTGATGGAAAGCCTGGGCAAGCGCGTGCAGCTCGACGGCAGCCCGGTTGGCAGCGACACCGTATCGGTGTGGTGGGGCGGGGCGGGCACCGACGTGCAGCACAGCTTCTTCCAGGCGCTGCACCAGGGCACCAGCGTGATTCCGGCCGATTTCATCGGCTGCGTGCACAACGATGACCCGTATGAGATCAACCACCAGGCGCTGATGGCCAACCTGCTGGCGCAGACCGAAGCGCTGGCCAACGGCCAGGGCAGCGACGATCCGCACCGTGAGTATCCGGGCGGCCGCCCGAGCACGCTGATCCTGCTGGATGCGCTGACCCCGCAGTCGCTGGGTGCGCTGATCGCGATGTACGAACACGCGGTGTACGTACAGTCGCTGATCTGGAACATCAACGCCTTCGACCAGTTCGGCGTGGAGCTGGGCAAGCAGCTGGCAAGCCAGCTGTTGCCGGCGCTGCAGGGTGAAGCACATGGCATCACCGATCCGGTGACGTTGGAGCTGCTGGAAAAACTGCGCGGTTGATCACCCTGGTAGCGCCGGCCGTTGGCCGGCCCTGGTAATCCGTGGTCCGGCCAACGGCCGGGGCTACCGCCCGTCGCGCGAGGGATCACGCTCCGGGCTGGGCCGTTTCGCCAATTTTCTTTGCAACGAACGCCGGTGCATGCCGAGCAACCGTGCCGCCGCCGACACGTTGCCGCCGGTCTCGTGCATGGCCTGCTGGATGTGTTCCCACTGCAGCCGGCTGATCGGGGTCATCGCATCCGGTGGCTCCATCTCGCCATCGTCGGCCGGGCCGTCGTCTTCCTCGCCCAGCGCGCGCAGGATCATCGGCACGGTGGCCGGCTTGGGCAGGTAATCATCGGCGCCCAGCTTGATCGCCTCCACGGCGGTGGCAATGCTGGCGTAACCGGTCACCAGCAGGATGCGCATGTCCTCGCGCAGCGCCCGCAATGGCTGGATCAGTGCCAGCCCCGATTCCGTACCCAGTTTCAGGTCGATCAGCGCGTAGGCCGGCGGCTGCTGCCGGGCCAGCACCAGCGCCGAGGCGATGTCACTGGCGGTCACCGTTTCCAGGCCCTTGCGGGCCAGGCTGCGCTGCAGCGTGCGCAGGTACAGTTCGTCGTCGTCGACCAGCAGGCCGTGGCTGGATGCGGGGAGGGTGGGGGTGTTCATGGCGAAATCTCCGGTGCAGCCAGGGGCAGGCGGAAGCCGACGCGGGTGCCGGCGCCCTGGGCCGGGCGCATCCACAACTCGCCGTCCAGGCGCTCGATGGTGGCATGGGACAGGGCCAGGCCCACGCCCATGCCCTGGGTCTTGCCGCTGTTGAACAGGGTGCCGGGCAGCACGGCGTCGCGCGCATCGAACCCGCGCCCGTAATCGCGCACTTCGCCGATCAGATCATGGCCTTCGATGCGCAGGGTCAGGTCCACCTGCGGCCGCTCGGCCTGTTCGCCGGCGTCGGCGGCATTGTTGAGCAGCACCATCAGCAGGTGGCCGATGCCCGGATCCAGCGGCAATTGCAGTGGGGCATCGTCGTTGCGCTTGAGGGTGATTGTGGGACGCACCAGCTGCCACTGCTCCAGCACCTGCGGCAGCGTCACCGGTTCGTTGCCTCGCGCCTGGCCGGCAGCCGGGCGGGCCAGCGCCAGCACCCGTTCACGGCACTGCACGAGCAGCTCGCGCAGCGTGTCGACGTCGTCGCGTACTTCGGGGGTGTCGATCTGGTCGGCGATGTCGTCGGCCAGCAGGGTCATGGTCGCCAGCGGGGTGTTGAGTTCATGCGCCACCGAGGCAGCATGGGTAGCCAGTGCCACGATGCCCTCGTTGCGCGCGAAGCGCTCGCGCAGCAGCGCCAGTTCGTGTTCGCGCCGGCGCAGTGCCATCGCCAACCGCGTGGCGAAGGCCAGCACCACCGCCGCCGACAGCAGGAAGTTGGCCACCACGCCCCACTGGTGCAGGTCCATGGCGGTGAAGTAACCGTGCGGCAGCGGCTTGCCGAAGATGCCGCTGACCGCATAACCGATCAGGCAGGCCGCGGCCACCGCCAGCGTCCAGCGCACCGGCAGCGCCAGTGCGGCCAGTGCGATCAGGATCAGGAACAGCGAGCCGAACGGGTTGCCGACCCCGCCGCTCCAGCCGACCATCCAGGTCAGCACCGCTACGTCCACCAGGATGTGGCAGAACGCGGTCAGCGGCGCGGTATCGGCATCCAGCACCCGCAACTGCGCGTACAGGTTGAACAGGATCAACACCAGCACCCCGGACCACAGCGGCAGCTGCGGCAGTTCCAGGCCCAGCACCCAGCTGGCCACCAGGATGGTCGCGGCCTGGCCGGCCACGGCCAGCCAGCGCAGGCTGCACAGGGTGCGGAGGAAGGGGGCGTCGGTACCGGTCATCGGCTGCCATCGTATGCGCTTGTGCGGCGGGTTGCCTGCGACAATCGGCCGCATCGGGCATCCCGGCGCGCGCTTGGCGCGCTAAAATGAGCAGATGCACGACGCCGTCAGCCAACCGACCCAACCGTCCGACACCACCGTGTGGGCCCGCCGCCAGACCCAGGCCGTCCGCATCGGCGGCGTGGTTGTGGGTGGGGGCCAGCCCGTGGTGGTCCAGTCGATGACCAACACCGACACCGCCGACGTGGCCTCCAGCGTCAAGCAGGTGGCCGAGCTGTGGCGGGCCGGGTCGGAAATGGTGCGCCTGACCGTGAACAATCCCGAGTCGGCCGCCGCCATTCCGCGCATCGTGGAGAAGCTGCAGATGATGGGGATCGACGTCCCCCTGATCGGCGACTTCCACTACAACGGCCACCAGCTGCTGACCCAGGAACCGGCCTGCGCCGAAGCGCTGGCCAAGTACCGGATCAACCCGGGCAACGTCGGCTTCGGCAAGAAGAAGGACACCCAGTTCGCGCAGCTGATCGAGTTCGCGATCCGCTACGGCAAGCCGGTGCGCATCGGCGCCAACTGGGGCTCGCTGGACCAGTCGTTGGCCGCGCGCCTGATGGACGAGAACAGCCAGCGCGCCCAACCCTGGGATGCCGGCCGGGTGCTGCGCGAAGCGCTGATCCGCTCCGCGTTGGATTCGGCGCACACCGCCGTGGAACTGGGCCTGCCGCGCGACCGCATCGTGCTGTCGGCCAAGGTCAGTGGCGTGCAGGAACTGATCGCGGTGTACCGCGACCTGGCCCAGCGCTCGGACTTCGCCCTGCACCTGGGCCTGACCGAGGCCGGCATCGGCAGCAAGGGCATCGTCGCCTCCTCGGCGGCGCTGGCCGTGCTGCTGCAGGAAGGCATCGGCGACACCATCCGCATTTCGTTGACGCCCGAACCGGGCCAGTCGCGCACGCAGGAAGTGATCGTCGCCCAGGAACTGCTGCAGACCACCGGCCAGCGCGCCTTCACCCCGCTGGTCACCGCCTGCCCGGGCTGTGGCCGCACCACCTCCGAGTTCTTCCAGGAACTGGCCAAGGTCGTGCAGAACCACGTGCGCGGCAAAATGCCCGAATGGAAGGTGAGCCATCCCGGCGCGGAGAACATGACCCTGGCCGTGATGGGCTGCATCGTCAACGGGCCGGGCGAATCGCGCCACGCCAACATCGGCATCTCGCTGCCCGGCACCGGTGAAACCCCGGCCGCGCCGGTGTTTGTCGATGGCGAAAAGACGGTGACGCTGCGCGGCGACAACATCGCCCAGGAATTCGTGGCGCTGATCGACGAGTACGTCGAACGCAACTATGTCCGAAGCGTCGGATAAGCCCACGGTGCTGGCCGCACCCGAACCGGCCGCCGGCTTCCGCCACTGGATGGCCGTCAACGCCTGGCGTTTCGTGCTGCTGTTTGCCGGCGTGCTGTTGCCGCTGGCCGGCTTCGTCGCCCTGGCCGACGAAGTGCACGAACTGGAGGCGTTCTACTTCGACGCCCCGCTGTTGTGGAAAATGCATGACGTGGCCCGGCCCAGCCTGGACGCCGCGTTCGTGCTGATTTCCCGGATCGGCTACCAATGGGGCGTGATCCCGGTCGACATCCTGATCGTGGCCGTGCTGCTATTGCGCCGGCGCTGGCGCGAAGCCAGCTTCGCCGCCCTCAGCTTCGCCGGCGCGGCCCTGCTCAACATCGGCAGCAAGCAGTTCTTCCAGCGCGACCGGCCGACCCTGTGGGAATCCATTGCCCCGGAAAGCACCTACAGCTTCCCCAGCGGCCACGCCATGGGCTCGATGACCCTCGCCGCCGTACTGGTGCTGCTGGCCTGGAATACACGCTGGCGTTGGCCGGCCGTCGTGTTCGGCGTACTGTTCGCCGGGTCGGTCAGCCTCTCGCGGGTTTACCTGGGCGTGCATTACCCCTCCGACATCCTGGCCGGATGGTGTGCCGCACTGGTTTGGGTGGTAGGGTGCTTCCTGGTGATGTTCCGCCGCCGCCGCCCGTGGCGACGTACCGACCAACGGTCGGTACCTGCCGGTCGCGGGGAGCGGGCCGAATGCGGCAGGGGTTTCCGCGGACCGTGACAGGTCCAATAAACCGATATGGCCTGGGGTGAAAGGCATAGGGCAGGGGTCGCCCGGCACGGATGTGACGCGGGCATCAGAACGCGCTGATGGGGAACAGACTTCCTTGTTATCGCCGCACCCCGTCGCTAGGCTGGCCCCGGTTTGCAGCGTTTGGACGAAGGTGGGTGGGATGACGATTCGAGTGTATCTGGTGGACGACCACGCGCTGGTGCGAACCGGCATGAAGATGATCCTGTCCAATGAGACGGACATCGAGGTGGTGGGTGAAGCCGAATCCGGGGAAGACGCGCTGCCTGCGATTCGCCAGCTGCGCCCGGATGTGGTGCTGTGCGACCTGCACCTGCCCGGTGTGAGTGGAATGGAAGTCACCGAACGCGTCGTCCGCGGCGACCACGGCACCCGCGTGGTGATCGTCTCCGTGCTCGAAGACGGCCCGATGCCCAAGCGCCTACTCGAAGCCGGCGCCTCCGGCTACATCGGCAAGGCCTGCGACGCCCAGGAACTGCTGCGCGCCGTGCGCGATGCCGCGCTCGGCCGGCGTTACCTGGGCAGCAGCATCGCCCAGAACCTGGCCCTGTCCAACGTTGAGGGCAGCCAGTCGCCGTTCGACAGCCTGTCCCCGCGCGAACTGGAAGTGGCGTTGTTGTTGACCCAGGGCCTGCGCCAGGAAGACATCGCCAAGCGGTTGAGCCTGAGCGCCAAGACCGTCAATACCCACAAGGCGCGGTTGTTCGAGAAGATGGGTATCCATGACAACATCGCGCTGGCGCGCATGGCCAGCCAATACGGATTGGTGGATCCGGCAAGGCCGATGTAACCCAGGTCGCAATCATAGAAAAATGCCCGGAAACCCGGGCATTTTTTTCGACACCGCATCCGTAGAGCCACGCCCTTGAACTGACCCCCAGATGCTGGACAGGTGGGGCTAGGGCACGGAAGCTTGGGTCCGGTACTGAACCGGACTCATGCCATTCAGGCCCAGCTTGATGCGTGTGTGATTGTAGTACCGGATATAGCCATCTAGTCCGCGCTTCAGCTCGTCCACGCTGGCGAAGCTTTTGAGGCGAAAGCATTCCTCCTTCAGCGTGCCGAAAAAGCTCTCCATCGCAGCGTTATCGAAGCAGTTGCCCTTGCGGGACATGCTTTGCGAGATGTTCCGGTCTGCCAGCAGACGCTGATAGGTAGGGTGTTGGTATTGCCAGCCCTGATCGGAGTGCAGCAGGGGTGCTTCCCCAGGTTCCAGCTTTCGGAAGGCTTTTCCCAGCATGTTCTTGATCATTTCCAGCTTGGGACTTGTGCTGATCTGATAGGCCACAATTTCCGCATTGAATAGATCCATGATCGGCGATAGATAGAGCCTTTTGCCGCCTACGTTGAATTCAGTGACGTCAGTGACCCATTTCTGGTTGGGCTGCGATGCTTGGAAGTTGCGATCCAGATGGTTAGGCGCGACCGTGCCCACCGATCCGCGATAGGACCGATATTTCTTTACGCGCACGATGGATTTCAGGCCCATCAGCCTCATCAAGCGCTGCACTACCTTGCGGTTTATCTGTTTGCCTGTTGTCCGGAGCGCCTCAGCAATACGCCGATATCCATACCGACCTTCATGGCGGTGATAGATGGTTTTTATCTCGCGCTTGAGCTTCGCATTCCCATCAGGGCGCTCGGCGACTTGCACCTGGTAGTAGAACGTACTGCGCGAAAGAGTTGCCGCCTTGAGCAGAAGCGACAGCTGATGCTCATGCCTCAATCCTTGGACGGCTTGCGCTGTTGTGCGCGCTCGGTCGCCTGCTCTTCCCGGATCAAGGCATCGTATTTTTTTAGGAACGCGTTCTCCGCGCGCAGGTACTCCAGCTCCTTGAGCAATTCCTTTGGGGTCATGTCTTCAGGTCGCTTGGGAACGGCAGGCTTCTTTTTCATTCGGGGTTGATCTCGAACAGGGGCCAAGGCGCTCATACCCCCCAAATCATACTGAGCTCGCCACCTCTTGATCGCAGTTGCACTGCCTATCCCGAACTTGACCATCGCCTGCCTGACCGACAGGCCATCCCGTTCCATCCGCTTGAGAACAGAAACCTTGAATTTGGGGGAGTAGCGTCGTCCTCGAAGCCCCACGAAGCTTTCTTGGCCGTGCTGGCGATAGGTCTCAATCCAGCGATGGACCATGGTTCGGTCCAGGCCATATCGGCCAGCAAGTGCACTTGCCGGGAGGGTGCTTGCGGCGCCCTCCCGGGCGACCTTGAGCTTGAAACGTCTGTCGTATCGGATCATGAACAAATCCCAGAGGCTGGATGGGTGTCCAACTTCTGGGGGTCAGTTCACCTGCGTGGCTGCGCAATCCCTGCAACCTCAGCGCGACCGAACCCGCGCGACAATCTTCGCCGCCTGCGCCGCGCTCTCGCGCACCTTGTCCCATTCGCCGTTTTCGATCCAGTTGCCCGGCACCATCCACGAACCGCCGATGCAGACCACGTTCTTCTGCTCCAGGTACTCGGCCGCCGTCGTTTCCGTGATGCCGCCGGTCGGGCACAGCTTCAGGTCCGGAATCGGACCGGCCAGGCCCTTGATCATCGCCAGCCCACCGACCGCCGAGGCCGGGAACAGCTTGCACACCCGGAACCCCCGCGCATACAGCGCCAGCAGTTCCGTCGGCGACGCCGCACCCGGCACCACCGGCAACGGCGCCGCTGCCAGCGCATCGGCCATGAACACCGGCGTACCCGGCGTCACCAGGAAATCCGCGCCTGCATCGATGGCCTGCTGCATCTGCTCAACCGTCAGCACCGTGCCCGCACCCACCACCACATCGGGCAGCTCGCGCTTCAGCATCGCCAACGCCTCCATCGCCACCGGCGTGCGCAGGGTCAGCTCGATGGCCGGAAGCCCGCCTTCCAGCAGGGCGGCGCTGACTGCGCGTGCCTGGTCAAGCGTGTGCACGGTAACCACCGGCAGGATGCCCGCCGCAAGCAGCAGGGTTTCAGCGCGTTTCTGGTGTTCGGCAATGCTCATGAAGATTTCTTCCTGTTGATCGGGTCGATCAGATGTTGGTCAAAGACTCCAAGGGCCGGCCAACGGCCGGCGCTACCAAGTTCGCCGACGCCACAGAGGCGCCGCAACGTGTCTTCAGGCGGTTGGCGGATCGCGTAATGAGCGTGAATCCGCCAAGGAGGCGCCGCAATGTGTCGTGAGGCAGCGGCGGGGGTCCCCGTAGGGACTGTCGAAAACATGGATGTTTTCGACAAGCCTCCATGGACGGATTCACGGCGTGTCCCGGAGGGGACCCCCGCCGTTGCCTCACCCAAGTGAAGTCCACCGCTGCTTTTCGCAGTAATCCGTCAGGCGTCCTTTGACTCATGCGGCGCAAGCGCAGCGGCAGCATCGTGCCCCAACTCATACTCCGCGTCGTAATTCCAGGTATCGCCATCCGCCGCCGCCGGACCGCACGAGATCGAGATCGCGCCCTGGTCGGCCGGACCGACCAGGCGGCGGTTCATCGCGAACAGGTTGCGGCCCAGATCGTGCGCTGCCGGTGCCGTGTTCGGCGCCTGTTCGCGCGCTGCCCATTCGGCTGCGTCCACCAGCACTTCCAGCGTGCCTGCCTCACCGTCCAGGCGGATGATGTCGCCCTCGCGCACCCGCCCCAGCGGACCGCCGCGCGATGCTTCCGGCGTCATGTGGATCGCCGCCGGGAACTTGCCCGACGCGCCCGACAGACGCCCGTCCGTCACCAGCGCCACCCGCCGGCCCTGGTTCTGCAGCAGCCCCAGCAACGGCGCCAGCGAATGCAGTTCCGGCATCCCGTTCGCCCGCGGCCCCTGGTAACGCACCACCGCCACGAAATCCTGCGGCAGCAGGCCCGCCGCGTGCAGCTTGTTCAGCACCTGCGGCGCATCCACCACCACCGCCGGCGCCTCGATCGTCCGGTACTGCGGCTTCACCGCCGACAGCTTGATCAGCGAACGGCCCAGGTTGCCGCGCAGCAGCCGCAGCCCACCCTGTGCCTCGAACGGCTCGGCCACCCCGCGCACCACCTCGCGGTCCGCGCTCTCGGCAATGCCCTCGATCCAGGTCAGTGCACCCTCGCGCAGTGCCGGGTCCTGCGTGTACTGGCGCATGCCGCCCTCGGCCACCGTCACCAGGTCCGCGTGCATCAGCCCCGCGTCCATCAGCTCGCGGAACACGAACGCCGTACCGCCGGCCGCCGCGAAACGGTTCACGTCCGCCTCGCCGTTCGGGTACACCCGCGCCAGCAGCGGCACCAGCTGCGACAGCTGGTCCATGTCGTCCCAGGTCAGCACGATACCCGCCGCCCGCGCCACCGCGATCCAGTGGATCGTATGGTTGGTCGAACCGCCCGTTGCCATCAGCGTGACCACCGCATTGACGATCGCGCGCTCATCGATCAACCGGCCCAGTGGCCGGAAATCATCGCCCAACGCGCTGATCTCCAGCGCACGCACCGCCGCATGGCGGGTCAGCGCATCGCGCAGCGGCGTATCCGGGTTGACGAACGACGCGCCCGGCAGCTGCACGCCCATCGCCTCCAGCAGCGTCTGGTTGGAGTTGGCCGTGCCGTAGAACGTGCACGTGCCCACCCCGTGGTACGACGCCGCTTCGGCTTCCAGCAGCTCCTCGCGCGTCGCCTGGCCGGCCGCATAACGCTCGCGCACCTCGGCCTTCTGCTTGTTCGGAATGCCCGGCGTCATCGGCCCGGCCGGCAGGAAGATCGCCGGCAGGTGGCCGAACGCCAGCGCACCGATCAGCAGGCCCGGCACGATCTTGTCGCACACGCCCAGGTAGACCGTGCTGTCGAACATGTCATGGCTCAGCCCGATCGCCGTGGACTGCGCGATCACATCGCGCGAGAACAGCGACAGCTCCATGCCGCCACGGCCCTGCGTGACCCCGTCGCACATCGCCGGCACACCGCCGGCGACCTGCGCCGTCGCGCCAAGCGCACGCGCCGTCTCGCGCAGGATCGCCGGGTAGTGCTCGAACGGCTGGTGTGCCGACAGCATGTCGTTGTAGGCGGTGATGATGCCCAGGTTCGGCGTGACCCCGCCGCGCAGGCGGCTCTTGTCGGTCGGGCCACAGGCCGCGAAACCGTGGGCCAGGTTGCCGCAGCTCAGGCGCGAACGGAACGGACCGTCGCGCAGCGCGGCGTCGATGCCGGCCAGGTACGCCGCGCGCGAGGCGACGCTGCGCTGGACGATGCGCTCGGTGATGGCATGAAGTTTGGGATGCAGGCTCATTGGCTACCGGCTATGAGAAGGCGAACGGAACGACAGGCACAGGCAATCAGTCGCACCAGTGGATGCGCAGCTTGGGGCCATCGATATCGATCGCGTTGAGGATGGGGTACAGCTGCGCGTTGTTGCTTTCCAGTGCCTGCTTGAGCACTTCCAGCTTCTGCTTTCCACGCAGCAGCAGCAACCGCTGGCGACAGCGGCGCAGACCATGCGGTGTCAGCGTGATGCGCAGCGGCCACTGGTTCGAGCCCGGGCAGCCGGTGGCATCCAGCGCCGCATAGGGCAGGGTGCTCTCCAGCGCACGCGCCAGATCGCGCGAACCCGGGAACAGCGAGGCCGTGTGGCCATCGTTGCCCATGCCCAGTACCGCCACGCTCGGCGCCTGGCTGTACTGGGCCTGCAGGTTGGCGTCATGCACGCATTCGGGCAGCGGCTTGCCGACCCGCACCAGCGGATCGAAATGCGCGCCCTCGGCGCGGTTGAGCAGGCTCTGGCGAACCAGCCAGGCATTGCTGTCCCGGTCCTGTGGCGACAGCCAGCGTTCGTCGACCAGGCTTACTTCGACCCGGTCCCACTGCACGTCCAGTTCGGCCAACGCCTGATACACCGGTGCCGGCGTGGTGCCGCCGGACAGCAGCATGCGTGCGCGGCCTTCGCTGGCGATGTCGTGGTTGAGGATCTGCGCCATTTCGTCGGCGATCGTTTCGATCCACGCATCGGCATCGGTGTGCCGGATCAGGATGAAGCGGTTGGAGTCGTCCAGCGCATTCATGCGTTGCCTCCTGGCAGGTCGCGTTCGAGGTCGGCAGCGTAGGCGGCCGCGCCCAGCAGGCCGGCGTGCGGGTGCATCACCGCCAGCGACGGGACCCGCGCCATGATCGAGGAGAACCGGCCCTTGTGCTCGAAGCGCTGCCGGAACCCGGAATGCTGCAGCGAATCGAGCATCTTCGGCACCAGCCCACCGGTCAGGAACACGCCATCCCACGCGCCCTGGATCAGCACCAGGTCGCCGGCAATGGCGCCGAACACCGCACAGAACAGGTCCACGGTGCGCATTGCCTGCGGATCGCCGTGCAGGGCGCGTGCGGTGATGTCGACCGGCTGCAGCTGGCCCGGATCGACATCGGCCATCTCGCACACCGCGCGATGGATGTTGACCAGTCCCGGACCGCAGATCAGGCGCTCATTGGAAACCCGGCCGAACTGCTCGGACAGAATCTCCAGGATGCGGATTTCTTCCGGCGTACCGGGTGGGAAGCTGACGTGGCCGCCCTCGGTTTCCAGCGGATAACAACGGCCATGGCGCAGGATCAGCCCGCCCACGCCCAGCCCGGTGCCCGGGCCGATCACCGCGTAGTTGCGCGGCTGGCCGGGTTGGCCAGGAACCCACGCCGCGCCGCCGACCTGGACGACGTCCTGCGGTTGCAGCAGCGAGATCGCCATCGCCTGTGCGGCGAAGTCGTTGATCAGGTGCAGATCGTCGAAACCGAGCATGTGCGCGGTGCGCGTGCGCGAGATCACCCACGGGTGATTGGTGATGCGCGCCTCGTCACCATCGACGCGGCCGGCCACGGCGAACACGCCGCGGCGCGCTTCGGCACCAATCTGCTCCAGGTAATGCCGTGCGGCATCGCCCAGCGAGGGGAAATCGGCCACCACGAACTCGCGGATGCTGTCCTTGAGCAGCGGCGCGGCCAGGCAGGTGTCGGCCAGCGCGAAGCGGGCATTGGTGCCCCCGATGTCGGCTACCAGCGCCGGTTGGGTCGACACCGTCATGCGCGATCCTTGCGGTTGGCCTCGGCATCGACGTCTGCGGGCAGGAAGGCGAACGCCTGTTCCGGGCCCCATTCGCCAGCCGGGTAGGGCTGCAGCGGCAACTGCGCTTCCTTCCAGGCATCACTGACGCTGTCGATCCAGGCCCAGGCGGCGCGCACTTCATCGTCGCGCACGAACAGGGCGTGGTTGCCGTTGAACGCGTCCAGGAACAGGCGTTCGTAGGCAATGCGACGGTGCAGGCCGGTCGGCACGGAAAGTTCCAGTTCCAGCGGGTGCAGTTCCAGCGCGCCCCATTCGGGGCCGGCCAGGCTGCTCATCAGGCCCAGCTCGATGTTTTCCTGCGGCTGCAGCTGGAAGGTAATGCGGTTGGGCGTGGCATTGCCGCGGTCGGGGCGCTCGAACAGCCAGTGCGTGACCGGCTTGAGCGTGACCACCACGCGGGAGGTGCGCTCGGCCAGGCGCTTGCCGGTGACCAGGTGGAACGGCACGCCGGACCAGCGCCAGTTGTCGATATGCGCGGTGACACCGGCGAAGGTTTCCACTTCGCTGCCTTCCGGCGGCTGGTAGGCCTGGGCCGGCTGGCCGTTGATGGTGCCGGCGGTGTAGCGGCCGCGCACGCTGTCGCGCCCGGCGTGCCTGGCATCGAGCGGACGCAGCGCACGCAGCACCTTGACCTTCTCGTCGCGGATGCGGTCGGCTTCCAGCGACGCCGGCGGTTCCATCGCCACCAGGCACAGCAGCTGCAGGATGTGGCTCTGGACCATGTCGCGCAGCGCGCCCGAACGCGCGTAGTACGCATCGCGGCCATCCACGCCTTCGCTCTCGGCGACCAGGATGTGCACCGATTCGATGTAGTTGCGGTTCCACACCGCTTCCAGCAGCGTGTTGCCGAAGCGCAGCGCGATCAGGTTCTGCACCGCCGCCTTGCCCAGGTAGTGGTCCAGGCGGAACACGCGGTCTTCGTCGATCCACTGGCCGATGGTGGTCAGGATCTGTTCGGCGCTGGCGCTGTCGCTGCCGATCGGTTTTTCCAGCATCAGGCGCGCCGGTGCGGCCAGCGCACCCCCCAGGGCCAGGCCCTCGCAGGTGGAGATGTACAGGCCCGGCGGAATGGCCAGGTAGCTCACGCACCTGCGGTGGACCAGGTCGCTGACCGAGTCGGCCACCGACTGCGGATCGCGCAGGTCCACCGAGCGGTAATCGATGCGATCCAGCAGCGACTGGATGTCGTCCAGGCTGGCTGCCGGCATCGCCTGCTGCAGCCGCGGGCGCAGGATCTGGCGGAACGCGTCGGTGTCATGCGGAGACAACGCCAGTGCGCGGACCTTGAAGTCTTCCGGCAGCAGGCCGTCGCCCAGCAGGCGCAGCAACGAAGGGAACAGATAGCGCTGGGCGAGGTCGCCGGTGGCGCCAAACAGGAAGAGGGTATCGTGCATCGCTCGAGTTTCAGATCCGGGTGACATCGTTGTCAATCGCTTCTCGTCTATGTTCTCGGGGGTCCAGCTGGCCGCGGTGTCCGGTTGCTGCAGTCGCAACATGAACAGGCGCGGGCCCGCCCATCATGGGGCATGTCACGGGCTTATCGGGAGAATGTGCTTCCCTGACAGCGACGCGGTCATGACCGACCATTTGGATACTGCCATGTGAAAACGTTTACATGGCAGAATGCGCAGACTGTATTCGATTGCAGTGGTCGCCGTCATGCGGCACCACGCCATCGACCTGCCATCGGGAGGGCCGAAGGCAGTTCCGCATCAACAGCCCGGCAGCGGGCGGACTGGAATGGGTGATATGGCAAAAGTGCAGTTGCAGGGCGTGCGCAAGGTCTACGACAACGGCCAGGTGGCCGTCCAGGGGGCGACCTTCGAAGTGGCCGATGGGGAATTGATGGTCCTGGTAGGGCCGTCGGGGTGCGGCAAGTCGACCCTGCTGCGCATGGTGGCCGGCCTTGAGGAAATCAGTGATGGCACGCTGAGCATCGGCGACCGGATGGTCAACGATGTGGCGCCCAAGGACCGCGACATCGCCATGGTGTTCCAGAGCTATGCGCTGTACCCGCACATGACCGTGGCCGAGAACCTGGCGTTCGGCCTGAAGCTGCGAGGCCACGACAAGGCAACCATTGCCAAGCGGGTCAACGAGGCGGCGCAGACGCTGGGCCTGACTGAAATGCTCGACAAGCTGCCCAAGGCGATGTCCGGCGGCCAGCGCCAGCGCGTGGCGCTGGGCCGTGCGCTGGTGCGCGAACCTGCGGTGTTCCTGCTCGATGAGCCGTTGTCCAACCTCGATGCCAAGCTGCGCCACAGCGTGCGCACCGAAATCGCCCAGCTGCACCGCAAGCTGGGCACGACGATGATCTACGTGACCCATGACCAGGTCGAAGCGATGACCCTGGGCCAGCGCATCGTGGTGCTCAAGGACGGGGTGATCCAGCAGATCGACACGCCGATGGCGCTGTACGACCGCCCGGCCAACCTGTTCGTGGCAGGCTTCCTCGGCAGCCCGGCGATGAACGTGCTGCGCGGTACGCTGCAGCGCGGCGATGGCGGGGTGGTGGTGCAGGAAGCGGCGCTGCGCGCGCCGCTGGGCGAGGCGACGATCGATCCGGCCTGGATCGGGCGGACGCTGGCGGTCGGGGTTCGGCCGGAGCATCTGCAGCCGGCGGCGCCGGGCGATGCGACCGCGTTCGAGGCCACCGTCGAGGGCATCGAACCGGTCGGCAACGAGATCTTCGTCAACATGACCCATGGCGACCAGGCGCTGGTGATGCGCGTGGCGCCGCAGGCATTGCCGGCGGTGGGTGGCACGATCCGCGTGGCGATCCAGCCGCAGGGGCTGCATTTCTTTGATGCCGAATCCGGTGAGCGGTTGAACCACGACGTTTGATGCATCGTGGTGGCCGGCATCGCGCAGCCACGCAGGGCGGTTCGCGGGCTTCGTTCGGCATGGCGTTGACACGCATGGCGTGTCACTACGACCCTGGGTCGGGCGGTTTGGGGGCGAACGAACAATTTTGGTTGGGGCGTAGAGCCACGCCCTGCGTGGCTGCGCAAGGCATCAGCGGGCGAGGTCGTCCAGCAACGGTACGGCATGCGCCGGGGCGCCGTTGACGCTCAACGGGTCGGCCGCCATCTCCAGCGGCAACACCGCCAAGGCCAGGTCGCCGGCGACGCTGGCGACGGTACCGATATCGGCGCCGTTCTGCTGCACCTTGGCGCCGCTCTCGACGCCGTCGGCCACGCGCAGCAGTTGCAGCACGCGCTTGGCCTTGCCCAGGAAATGGGTGCGCGCCACGATTTCCTGGCCGGGATAACAGCCCTTCTTCACGCTGTAACCGTTCAACCGGTCCAGCCCGAGCTGCTGCGGGGTCCACTGTTCGCGCTGGTCGGCCGCCAGGCGCGGCACGCCATAGCGCAGGTCCGACTGGCGCCAGGCCAGTTCAAACGCGGAATCCGTCGCGGCCATGTCCGCAGGCACGGGTGCGATCTTCAGAGTGCGCGGCAACGCATCGCTGCCCACGTCCAGCTCCAATGCATCGCCTTCCTGCGCAATGGCAGCCCCGGAAGCCGCTTCCGGCGCGGTGAAGCTGCCGGCCACGGCCAGGTCGGTGCGCACCTCAAGCGTGACCTTGCGGCGGAACACGAACCGCTGTAACTGCGACGCAATCGCATCGGCGTCGCCGTCGGCCAGCACCAGCAGTACGTGCTCCTGATCCAGCCGCAACAGCTGAAACACAGCAAGGGTGCGGCCCTTGGCGCTCAGCCAGGTACTCCACTGCCAGTGCCGCAGGGGCAGGGCAGTGACATCGCTGGCGAACTGGGCATGCGCGAACGCCGCCGCTTCCACGCCACGCAGACTGAGCAGCGCGTGACCGGAAAGGCGCGGAAAACCACTGAAATCGAGGGGCAGGTTGTCAGGCACGTGAACGGGGTCTAAAATTTGTGCGTTGCGAGACCACCCATGATAGGCCAAACAACCCCCACTCCAGATTCCGAACCTGAAGCCCCGCTGGTACCGGAGGAGCAGCCGCTCGCCGATACGCCGGTGGTGCCTGTGGAAATCGGTGGCCGCGGCGGACTAGATCCGGTGCGGTATGGAGATTGGGAGAAAAACGGACGCTGCATCGATTTCTGATCAGCATTGAGCCAACGCGGCATTGTGCCGCCCAGCCGAGACAACGAGCCCAGCGAATGGCCGCCAGAGAACGTCCCCTTTCCCCGCACCTTCAGGTGTATCGCTGGCAGATTCAGATGGCCACCTCGATCCTGCATCGAGCGACCGGCATCTTTCTGTCTGTTGGAGCCCTGATCATCGCCGGCGGCCTGCTGGCCCTGATGATGGGTCCTGAATCCTGGAATTGCTTCACCGGCCACGCCGGCAGCTGGTATGGAAAGCTCTTCCTGTTCGCATGGACCTGGTCGTTTGCCTACCACTTCTGCAACGGCATCCGCCACATCGTGCAGGACTTCGCCATCGGCTTCAGCATTCCCGCCTTCGTGCGCAGCAGCTGGCTGTCGGTCATCGCCAGCCTGGTGATCACCGCGCTGGTCTGGGCCTATGTGTTCCTGGGAGCCGCCGCATGAACAAGTTCCGTACCCCGTTGAAGAACGTGCGTGGCCTCGGCGCGGCCAAGACCGGCACCGAGCACTTCGTGCTGCAGCGCCTGACCGCCACCGCCCTGATCCCGCTGACGCTCTGGTTCCTGGTGTTCGTGCTGAGCCTGATCAACGCCGATTACGTGACCGCCGCCGACGCGGTGTCCAAGCCGTGGAACGCGGTGCTGCTGGTCGGCTTCCTGGTCGCCATGTTCTGGCACGCCCAGATCGGTCTGCAGGTCGTGCTGGAAGACTACATCCATAATTCGTTGCTGGCCCTGGCGCTGCAGACCACGGTGAAGTTCATTGCCGTGCTGGGCGCGATCGTCAGTGTTTTTGCGGTCGCCCGCATTGCGCTCGGCGTTGCCTGAGTCCAGGCACCAAAACAGGAATCCAGAGTAGATGTCCGCTTACAAGATTACGGAACACAAGTACGACATGGTCGTGGTGGGCGCCGGCGGTGCCGGCCTGCGTGCCACGTTCGGTCTTGCCGCCAAGGGCTTGCAGACCGTCTGCCTGACCAAGGTTTTCCCGACCCGTTCGCACACCGTGGCCGCGCAGGGCGGTATTTCCGCCGCGCTGGGCAACATGGGCGAGGACGACTGGCGTTACCACTTCTACGACACCATCAAGGGCTCGGACTGGCTGGGCGACCAGGACGCCATCGAGTACATGTGCCGTGAGGCCATTCCGGCCATCATCGAGCTGGAGCACTACGGCGTGCCGTTCAGCCGTACCGAAGAGGGCAAGATCTACCAGCGCCCGTTCGGTGGCATGACCACCAAGTACGGCGAAGGCCCGGCGGCGCAGCGCACCTGTGCGGCGGCCGACCGTACCGGCCACGCCATGCTGCACACGCTGTACCAGCAGTCGCTGGCCCATAACGCGCGCTTCATGATCGAGTACTTCGCGCTCGACCTGATCTTCGACGAGGAAGGCGTCTGCCGCGGCGTGCTCGCGTTGGACATGGCCGATGGCTCGCTGCACCTGTTCCGCGCCCAGGGCGTGGTGCTGGCCACCGGCGGCTATGGTCGCGCCTACTTCAGCGCCACCTCGGCGCACACCTGCACCGGCGACGGTGGCGGCCTGGCCATGCGTGCCGGCATCGCCATGCAGGACATGGAGTTCGTGCAGTTCCACCCGACCGGCATCTACGGTGCGGGCTGCCTGATCACCGAGGGTGTCCGCGGTGAAGGCGGGATCCTGCGCAACAGCAATGGCGAGCGCTTCATGGAGCGCTATGCACCGCATTACAAGGACCTGGCCTCGCGCGACGTGGTGGCCCGTTCGATGACCATCGAGATCCGCGAAGGCCGCGGCGTCGGCGAGCACAAGGACCACATCCTGCTCGACCTGACCCACCTTGGCCCGGGCGTGATCGACGAGAAGCTGCCGGGCATCGCCGAAAGCGCCCGCATCTTCGCCGGCGTCGACGTGCATACCCAGCCGATTCCGGTCATCCCGACCGTGCACTACAACATGGGCGGCATCCCGACCAACTTCCACGGTGAAGTGGTGCGCAAGGATGGCGACAACCCCGACGCCGTGGTGCCGGGCCTGTACGCCATCGGTGAAGCGGCCTGTGTGTCGGTGCACGGCGCCAACCGCCTGGGCTCCAACTCGCTGCTGGACCTGGTGGTGTTCGGCCGTGCGGTGGCCAACCGCTGCGCCGAGACCATCAAGCCGGGCGCCGCGCACAAGCCGCTGGCCGCCGACGCCTGCGACAAGGCGCTGGGCCTGCTGGACAAGCTGCGTTACGCCAACGGCGACACCCCGACCTCGGTCATCCGCGATCGCATGCAGCGCACCATGCAGGCCGACGCGGCAGTGTTCCGTACCAGCGAAACGCTGAAGGACGGCTGCGCGAAGATGGCGCAGGTGTTCGATTCGTTCCAGGACGTGAAGGTCACCGACCGTTCGCTGGTCTGGAACTCGGACCTGATCGAAACCTACGAGCTGAACAACCTGCTGCTCAACGCGGTGGCGACGATCAACTCGGCCGAACAGCGCAAGGAAAGCCGCGGTGCGCACGCACACGAGGACTTCCCGGATCGCGACGACGTCAACTGGCACAAGCACACGCTGGTCAATGTCGATGACAACGGCAAGTGCAGCTTCGACTACCGCCCGGTGCACATGTACACGTTGACCGACGAGGTTGCCGTGGTGCCGCCGAAGCCGCGCGTGTACTGATCGCGACCCCCACCATGCAATCCGCGCCCTGAGGGCGCGGGCCGCCTGAGCCAACGAGAGCAGCCATGGCCGAGTTTTCCCTGCCAAAGAATTCCAAGATCACCAAGGGCAAGCACTTCCCCGCCGCCGCCGGCGCGAAGAACCTGCGAACCTTCAAGGTCTACCGCTGGAGTCCCGACGACGACAGCAACCCGCGTACCGATACCTATGAGATCGATCTGGACGCCTGCGGCCCGATGGTCCTGGACGCGCTGATCAAGATCAAGAACGAGATCGACCCGTCGCTGACCTTCCGTCGTTCGTGCCGCGAGGGTATCTGCGGTTCGTGCGCGATGAACATCGACGGCACCAACACGCTGGCCTGCACCCGCGCCATTGCCGACTGCGGCAAGGCCGAAGTGCCGATCTACCCGCTGCCGCACATGAGCGTGATCAAGGACCTGGTACCGGACCTGACCCACTTCTATGCACAGTACGCCTCGATCAAGCCGTGGATCCGCACCCAGACCCCGCCGCCGCCGGACCGTGAGCGCCTGCAGTCGCCGGAAGACCGCAAGAAGCTCGATGGTCTGTACGAGTGCATCCTGTGCGCGTGCTGCTCGACCAGCTGCCCGAGCTACTGGTGGAATGGCGAGCGTTACCTGGGCCCGGCGATCCTGCTGCAGGCCTACCGCTGGATCGTCGACTCGCGTGACGAAGACACCGGTGCGCGCCTGGACGACCTGGAAGACCCGTTCAAGCTGTACCGTTGCCACACCATCATGAACTGCGCCCGCACCTGCCCGAAGGGCCTGAACCCGGCATTGGCGATCGCCGAGATCAAGAAGCTGATGATGGCGCGCCGCGCCTGATCGTAGAGCCACGCCCTGCGTGGCTGCCAAGGCATGACGGCGAAGCCGCGCCCCCTTGACATAGGGGGCGCCTTTGTTTTCAGCGCGTCGCCACGCGCCCGTGTACTGCCGCGCACTCGGATGACGTGCTCTAGTCTGGAATCACCGAAATGGACGAAGCAACCCTCCTCAAGAAACTCCGCTGGCGCTGCCGCCGCGGCATGCGCGAACTGGACCAGCTGTTCGAGCGTTACCTCGACCGCCAATGGGCCACTGCACCCACCCACGAACGCGACGTTTTCCTGCGCCTGCTCGACTGCGAAGACGATAAATTGTGGCGCTGGTTCATGGGTTACGAGGTATGCCCGGATGCCGAGCTCACCGTCCTCATCGCCCGGATCCGCGCCCTGCCGGCTTGAGTGGCGCCCCTCGCGCTGGCAGGCCGCCGCGCACCTGCTGTTCGCCCTGCTGATGCCGTGGGCAGCCATCGCCAGCGCACTGCCCGCCGCCGCGCAGTGGCCGCTGGGTCTGCTGACCGGGGCAGGGGTCGCGTGGCAGGGCTGGCGTTATGTCCGCCGCGCACCGCAGGCGGTCCTGATCCCCCACGGTGACGCGCCCGCCCAGGTCGATGGCCAGCCCGTGGACGCCCTCGCACTGCATGACCGCGGCCCGCTCCTGCAGCTGAGCTGGCGCCAGCGCGGCCGCCGCCAGGCCTGCCTGTTCTGGCCCGACACCCTGCCGCCGCAACGCCGACGTGAACTGCGACTGGCGATCCGGGCCCGTCCCATTCCGCGTTCACCTCCGTGATGGCACCATAGGGTGAATTGTCCGGCGTACCTGCATGTTCAAACCCATACCAGTAGCCATCGGCCTGCGTTACCTGCGGGCCAAACGCCGCAACGGCTTCATCTCCTTCATCTCCATGGCCTCGATCCTGGGCATTGCGCTGGGCGTGACCGTACTGATCACGACACTGGCCGTGATGAGCGGTTTCCAGAAGGAGATCCGCGACCGCCTGCTGCAGATGACCGCCCATACCACCATCACCGCCGACGGCGCGCCGATGTCGGATTGGCAGCATGCGGTGGACGTGGCCCGCAAGGATCCGCGCGTGGCCGGCGCCGCCCCCTACATCGAGATCCAGGCCATGCTCAGTGGCCCGCGCGTGCAGGGTGCGATCGTGCAGGGCATCGACCCCGCGCTGGAGCCGGCGGTGTCGGTGATCAACACCAAGCTCAAGAAGGGCAGCTTCGACAGCCTCACCGAAGGCAGCTACAACCTGCTGGTCGGCCAGGAACTGGCGATCTGGCTGGGCGTGGACGTCGGCGACACCGTGCTGGTGACGCTTGCCGAAGTGCAGGGCACCCCGGTCGGCGCCATGCCACGGCTGAAGCGCTTCACCGTGAGCGGCATCTTCGAGGCCGGCTACAACGAAATCGACCGCGGCGTGGCCTACGCCAACATGGCCGACCTGGAGCGCGTGCTGCGCATGGACGGGGTCACCGGCGTGCGCCTGAAGCTGCATGACATGGACAAGGCGCTGGAGGTGGGCATCGACCTTGCCCGCGGCCTCAGCGGCGGCTACCGGGTCAGCGACTGGACCCAGCAGAACGCCAACCTGTACCACTCGCTGCGCATGGAAAAAGTGGTGATGGGCATCCTGCTCTCGCTGATCATCGCCATGGGCGCGTTCAACCTGGTGTCTTCGCAGGTGATGCTGGTCACCGACAAGCAGGCCGACATCGCCATCCTGCGCACCCTGGGCCTGACCCCGGGCGGAGTGATGCAGGTGTTCATGGTGCAGGGCTCGCTGATCGGCATTTTCGGCACCGTGCTCGGCGTGGTTGGCGGCATCACCCTGACCTTGAACCTGGAGCGCATCCTTGGCGCGATCGAGACGCTGTTCAACGTCAAGCTGATGCCCGAAGACGTGTACTACATCACCGGCCTGCCGACCGACATGCAGACCCCGGACATCGTCATCATCACCGTCATCGCGCTGGTCATGAGTTTCCTGGCCACCCTGTACCCCGCGTGGCGCGCTGCCCGCACCCAGCCGGCGGAGGCCCTGCGCTATGAATGAGCCGATCAACCGCGGCGACGAAGTGATCCGCGCGCAGGGACTGGCCAAGACCTACGCCGAAGGCCGCATGCAGACCCCGGTGTTCAACGGCCTGGACCTGAGCGTGACCGCTGGCGAGACGGTGGCCATCATCGGTGCTTCCGGCGCCGGCAAAAGCACCTTGCTGCACCTGCTGGGCGGGCTGGATACGCCGACCGCCGGCGAGGTGTTCGTGGCCGGCAACCAGATGTCCTCCCTGTCCGATGGCCAGCGCGGCCGACTGCGCAACCGTGCGCTGGGCTTCGTGTACCAGTTCCACCACCTGTTGCCCGAATTCACCGCGCTGGAAAACGTGATGATGCCGGTGCTGCTCGGCGGTGAGGAGGTCGTCGACGCCAGGGCCCGCGCACAGGCGCTGCTGGAATCGGTTGGCCTGGGCCACCGCCTGGAGCACAAGCCGGGCGAGCTGTCCGGTGGCGAGCGCCAGCGTGCCGCCGTGGCCCGCGCGCTGGTCAACCGCCCGGCCTGCGTGCTGGGTGACGAACCGACCGGCAACCTGGACGACAAGACCGCCGCGACCGTGTTCGAGCTGATGCTGGAGCTCAACCGCGCCCACCACACCAGCCTGGTGCTGGTGACCCACGACCGCAGCCTGGCGCGCAAGCTGGACCGCGTACTGGAACTGCGCGAAGGCCGGCTGCACGCTCTGGCGCACGCCGAGGTCTGAGCTGGCAGCTGAACAGCCGCCAGCCCGTCCCTGCGGGCCGGCGACAGCGGGTGCATGATCGCCTTGTCCATCACCGCGGAGGTGCCATGAAGACGCTTATCGCCATCGTTGCAATGGGCTTGATGTTGGCCGGCTGCGCCACCGGCCGCCTGACCAGCGCCGAACGCCTGGAGCTGTACCGCGCTCATGCGGGCCCGCCGCAGCCCTCGATGAGGTACTTCGGCTCGCTCAATGGTTGGACCGAACTGGGCGACAGCGCGCTGGCGGTGTGGACCCGCCCCAGCGAGGCCTACCTGATCGAACTTCGCGGCCCGTGCTACGGGCTCAGCTATGCCACCGCGATCGGGCTGACCAGCCAGACGGGCCAGGTGTCATCGCGCTTCGATCGGGTGCTGGTGCGTGACCCTAACAGCGGCCCGACCGTACCGTGTTTCATCGGCACGATCCGCAAGCTCGACGTCAAGGCGCTGCGCGCCTCGGAGCAGGAAATGCGCCAGGCGCAGGTGCAGGAGCGCGAAGCGGACCAGGCCCCGCCCCCGCCCGAAAACTAGGGGCGGCGGGCACGATGTTGTGCCGGACACCGCCATGCATCCGCGGGCCATCCGGCCTACGCCTCCGGCACGAACCCGGCCGGCTTCTCCGCCCCACCGCTGAACAGGTACTTGACCAGCTCTTCCTCCAGGAACGCACGATGCTTCGGGTCGCGCGGCGACAGCCGGTTCTCGTTGATCAGCATCGTCTGGTGGGCCAGCCACGCGGCCCAGGCGGTTTTGCCGATGCCGTTGAAAATGCGCTGACCGAGCTCGCCGGGATAGGGCACGAAATCCAGCCCTTCGGTGTCGCGTTGTTCGTACTGGCAGAAAACGGTGCGGGGCATGGGCTACTCGATGTTCTTCAAAGTCGTTGCAGCGCGTAGTTTACGGCGTGCGGCGGGGGCGGGCGGGACACCGCCATTTTCCAGCAGTTTGCGGATCGGCGCGGGCAGGCCCAATGTTGGCAGCTCCTGCATCGCGACCCAGCGCAGGCCACGCTCCTCGCCGCGCAGGCCATCGACCCGCCGCGACAGGACCTGCAGATGCAGCCGGTAATGGCTGAAGGTGTGCTGCAGCACCGGCAGCTCCTCGGCATCCTCCAGCGAGCCGAGCACATGCGCGTCGAACCAGTCCTGCAGCGCGGTGCCGCTGTCGGCCTGCGGCAGCGTCCACAGTTGCGCCCAGATGCCGGTGTCCGGCCGCTTCTGCAGCAGCACCCGGCCCTGGCCATCGCGCAGCAGCAGGGCCACCGCCTCGCGCTCGGGCAGGACCTTGCCTGGTTTCGGGGTAGGCAGCTGATCGCTGCGGCCTTCGCGGCGCGCCACGCAATCGCCCTGCAGCGGGCAGATCACGCAGGCCGGCCGGCTGCGGGTGCAGACCGTGGCGCCCAGGTCCATCTGTGCCTGCGTGTAATCGGCCAGGCGGCCGGCAGGGACATGCTCTACGTGCAGCTGCGCCAGCGCCCACAGCACTTTCTCCACCGCCGGCAGACCGGGGAATCCATCGATGCCGTGATAGCGGGTGAGCACGCGCTTGACGTTGCCATCGAGGATCGCAAAGCGGTCGTTCCAGGCCTGGCTGAGGATCGCGCCGGCGGTGCTGCGGCCGATCCCCGGCAGTGCATGCAGTGCATCGACATCGCGCGGCAGGTCGCCACCATGCTGTTCCACGCAGCGCTGTGCGGCGGCATGCAGGTTGCGTGCACGGGCGTAGTAGCCCAGGCCCGCCCATTGCGCCATCACCGCGTCGTTGCTGGCGGCAGCGAGGTCGGGCAGGGTGGGGAACACGGTCAGGAACTTCAGGAAGTACGGAATGACCGTGGCGACCTGGGTCTGCTGCAGCATGATCTCCGACAGCCACACCCGGTACGGCGTGCGCGGATGCTGCCAGGGCAGGTCATGCCGGCCATGGCCGTCGAACCATGGCAACAGCCGACCGACGAAGGCATCGTCGTTGGCGGGCGACATCAGCCGCCCAGCGCTTCCGGCAGCAGCGCATCCACAAACGCCTCCGGGTCGAATACGCGCAGGTCTTCCGGGCGCTCGCCGATGCCGGCGAAACGGATCGGAATGCCGAATTCGCGCGCCAGCGCGAACACCACGCCGCCCTTGGCGGTGCCATCCAGCTTGGTCACCACCAGGCCGGTCACGTTGACCGCGGCATGGAACTGGCGAAGCTGCGAGAGCGCGTTCTGGCCGGTGGTGCCATCGATGACCATCAGCACCTCATGCGGCGCGCTTTCATCGATCTTGCCCAGCACGCGGCGGATCTTGCCCAGCTCGTTCATCAGCCCGCCCTGGGTATGCAGGCGGCCGGCGGTATCGGCGATCAGCACCTCGGTGCCGCGTGCCTTGCCGGCCTGCAGCGCATCGAAGGCCACCGACGCGGCATCGGCGTTCTGGCCCTGCGCGACCACGGCTACGCCATTGCGCTCGCCCCAGGCCTGCAGCTGCGCCACGGCAGCGGCGCGGAAGGTATCGCCGGCGGCCAGCATCAGGCTGTGGCCGTCATCCTTGAAACGCTTGGCCAGTTTGCCGATGGTGGTGGTCTTGCCGACGCCGTTGACGCCGACGGTGAGGATCACGAAAGGTTTGGCGCTGCGGTCGATCACCAGCGGCCGGGAGACCGGCTGCAGGATGGCGATCAGGTCGGCGCGAAGGGCCTTGAGCAGCGCATTGGCATCGACGAATTCGCGCGCCTTCATGCGCTTGCGCAGGCCTTCCACCAGCGCGGTGGTGGCGCCCACGCCGACGTCGGCGGTGATCAGCGCGGTTTCCAGCTCATCCAGCAGGTCGTCGTCGAGCTTGGGGTTGCGCGAGAACAGACCGCCGAAACTGCGCGCGATGACGCTGTTGCGCAGACGGTCACGCCAGCCGGTCTTGCCGGGCGCGGCGGGGGCCGCTTCATCGAAGGCGGTCGGGGCGGCCAGCGGCTGCACCGCTTCCTGCACGATATCGGTGGCGACCACGACCGGGGCGGGCGGATAGAGCGGGGTGGGTGCCGCCTGCACGGCTTCGATGCGGGGTGCATCGACCTGGGCCGCTGGCGTGCTCACGGGAGCGGCCGCGTCGACGCCGGGCGTCGTCACCGGTGCTGCCATGGGGGTGGGCTCGGCGGCGGGCGCGGCGGGCGCTGCAGCCGGTACGACCGGCTCGGCCTCAGTGGCGGCGGACGGGAACGCGGCGGCCAGCTCTTCAGCCGAGTAGTGCTGGGTCTTGGGCGCGTCCTGCGGAGCGTCCTGGGGCTTTTTGCGACGGAAGAAGCTGAGCATTGGATTCGGCGCTGAAATCAGGGGGCTATGTTATCACCCGGGCCTGTGCGGCCCGCGTGCATTGGCGGGTCGGGTCGCGCGATCCAACACCGCCTGGGCCGGCCAACGGCCGGCGCTACCGGAGCCGTGGTCGGTTGATCCCGATCCCAATGGGCCCGTAACGGTTCGTAGCGCCGGCCGTTGGCCGGCCCAAGCGGTGCTGAAGACCAGGCTGCGTTTACGCCGACAACTCCAGCAACAGCTTGTTGAGCCGGCGCACGTATGCGGCCGGGTCCTTCAGCGTGTCGCCAGCCGCCAGTGCCGCCTGGTCGAACAGCACGCGGCTGAGATCGCCGAAACGGCTGGCATCGGCTTCCTGGTCCAGCTTGCCGATCAGCGGGTGGGCCGGGTTGAACTCGAACACCGGCTTGCTGTCGGGCACCTTCTGCCCGCTCGCTTCCAGGATCTGGCGCATCTGCAGGCCCAGGTCCTGTTCGCCGATGGCCAGGATGGCCGGCGAATCGGTCAGGCGGTGCGACACGCGCACATCGGCCACGTCCTCGCCCAGCGCGCCCTTGATCCGCTCGACCAGGCCCTGCTTGTCCTTGGCGGCCGCTTCCTGCGCCTGCTTGTCTTCGGCCGTTTCCAGCGCGCCCAGGTCGAGGTCGCCACGCGCCACATCCACGAACGACTTGCCGTCGAACCCGGTCAGGTAGCCCATCAGCCACTCGTCGATGCGGTCGGTGAGCAGCAGCACTTCGATGCCCTTCTTGCGGAACACTTCCAGGTGCGGGCTGTCCTTGACCTGGGTGTGGCTGTCGCCGGTCAGGAAGTAGATCTTGTCCTGGCCTTCGATCATGCGGCCGATGTAATCGGCCAGCGAAACGCTCTGCTCGCCGCTGGCGTCATGGGTGGAGGCGAAGCGCAGCAGGCCGGCGATCTTCTCGCGGTTGTTGAAGTCTTCGGCGGGACCTTCCTTCAGCACCTGGCCGAACTGCTTCCAGAACCCGGCGTACACCTCCGGTTTGTCGGCAGCCAGCTTCTCCAGCATGTCAAGCGAGCGCTTGGTCAGCGCCGACTTCATCGAATCGATGACCGGGCCGGACTGCAGGATTTCGCGCGAGACATTCAGCGACAGGTCGTTGGAATCGATCACGCCCTTGATGAAGCGCAGGTACAGCGGCAGGAACTGCTCGGCCTGGTCCATCACGAACACGCGCTGCACGTACAGCTTCAGGCCCTTGGGCGCGTCGCGGTGGTACAGATCGAACGGCGCGTGGCCGGGCACATACAGCAGCGAGGTGTACTCGAGCTTGCCTTCGACCTTGTTGTGGCTCCACGCCAGCGGGTCCTGGTGGTCGTGCGCGGTGTGCTTGTAGAACTCCTGGTACTCGGCGTCGCTGATCTCGGTGCGCGGGCGGGTCCACAGCGCGCTGGCGCGGTTGACGGTTTCCCACTCGACCTCGGCCGGCGCGTCTTCGCCGTGGTGTTCCTTGACCATCTGGATCGGCAGGCCGATGTGGTCCGAATACTTCTTGATGATGCCGCGCAGGCGCCAGGCATCGGCGAAGTCCTGCTGGTCGTCCTTGAGGTGCAGCACGATGCGGGTGCCGCGCTCGGGCTTGTCGATGGTCTCCACGTCGAACTCGCCTTCGCCACGCGAGGACCAGTGCACGCCTTCGCTGGCCGGCAGGCCGGCGCGGCGCGAGTACACGTCGACCTGGTCAGCCACGATGAACGCGCTGTAGAAGCCGACGCCGAACTGGCCGATCAGCTGCGAGTCCTTCTTCTGGTCGCCGGACAGCTGGCGCAGGAAGTCGCCGGTGCCGGACTTGGCGATGGTGCCCAGGTGGGCGATGGCCTCGTCGCGGCTCATGCCGATGCCGTTGTCGTCGATGGTCAGGGTGTGCGCCTGCGGGTCGACGCTGACCTGGATGCGCAGTTCACCGCTGCCCGGTAGAGCCGGGCTCTGCCCGGCTGCCTCCAGCAGGCCCGGCTGGGTCAGCGCCTCAAAGCGCAGCTTGTCCGAAGCATCGGCGGCGTTGGAGATGAGCTCGCGAAGGAAGATTTCCTTGTTGGAATACAGCGAGTGGATCATCAGCTGCAGCAGTTGCTTGACTTCGGTCTGGAAGCCCAGGGTTTCTTTGTGGGTCTGCTCGGTCATGGGGCGATGCTCCTTGAGGTCGATGGCGCGCGGTGCGCGGCGGCTGGCTCAAGGGGTAGGGGCGGAGGAGGGCCAAATCAAGGGGCAAATACCCAATCTTCAGTAACATTGCGGTTCGGTGCTATGGGGCCCTGTAACTGCCAAGCGATGTCCGCCGTTCTTAGGAGCGTCTGCTCCCGCGGTTCTGTTGCCCTCTTTTCTCAGAACGGAGGGGTCGCCCCAGCTGTTTTAAGTGGTAGATTGCAGGCTGGCCGAACTGCGACATCGCGTGCTGGACGGGGGTCTTGTTTTCATAGCGTCGGCTCAGCGTCAGCGTTCTTAATTTTGGTCGCTCTACATAAAGAGGAATGGCAATGCATCTCGGTCGGTTTCATGCGGTCGTCTATGATCTTAAGAATCATTTTGAAGATGCTGATCTGACTGGTGCGTTGGATGAGGCGGTCTCTAGTATGACCAGCTATGCCAGCTCTCGTGATGAGTCCGATCTTCAGCGATTTAAGGTGGCTATCCAGCGTGCGGAAAAGAGCTCTTCGATTATCGATAAAGATCTTTTGCAGCCATTCTCACAGCAGGTTATTCGAGAGCTTAATCTAGAGCACCTTGTCAATCCTGCCTTTTCTGCAGCTCTTTCGGAGGTGGTCAGGTCGGCAAACTTTGACCCGCATGGGCTGGCGTCTGATTTAAAGAAATTTTCAGAAGTGCTGGTACGTAAGCTGGAGTTGATCGAGCAGTTGGAGCGATCAATGGACAAGCTTGGGGTGGAGTTTGAGCGCGTGTCCGAAGGCGAGTCCGAGCTTGGATTCTTGATTCCTAGGTTGGTCGTAGGAACGAAGCTCGGCGAGCTTAGTAAGGAGTTCGATAGCATCAATAAGCTCGCCAAGGCAATCGCCGAGCTGAGTGGAGATTCGGATGAATACGAGCCCGATGTAAGGACAATTGCTTCATCTTGGTGGCAAGTATTTCTCAACTTGACGCCTGAGCAGATTGGGATCTGGGTGCTTGCTATTGAGCGGATAATTAACCTATTCAAGACAAATCTCGAAATCAAGAATCTCTCGAATCAACTTCAAGAGAAGAAGCTTCCGGACAAGATTACAAAGCTCATAGAAGATGAGGTTGAGAAAAGGGTAAAGACTGAAATTGGAAAGATCGCTTCGGACGTAAGAAAGAAGCATGGGAAGAATATTGATGCTGCGCGCGGCAACGAACTGGAGACTCAGCTGAGGCAGGGTTTGTCGCATTTGGCTAAGCGCCTAAATCAGGGTATGCAGGTTGAAATCAATATTTCTGTCCCAAAGGAGCCTGACGCTCCAGCTCAGAAGGCTGATGGAGAAATAGATCAGGCAATTGTTAAGGAAATCGAGGCGAAGAAGGCGGAAATTGCTAAGCTTACGGAGCTCCGTGATCGTGCTCGCGCTATTTCTGTCGAGACCGAGCACGTGGGCGAGGACGCCCCGCTTCTGATCGAATCAGAAGATGCTCCGCCAGACACCTGACGGCGCGGCTGGGCTTGTTTGGGAGCTTGATTAGATGAATGTTGGAGAGGCTCTACATGAGACCTAGCGA
Organism: Stenotrophomonas sp. AB1(2024); assembly: GCF_037482345.1. Lineage (NCBI taxonomy): Bacteria > Pseudomonadati > Pseudomonadota > Gammaproteobacteria > Lysobacterales > Lysobacteraceae > Stenotrophomonas > Stenotrophomonas sp. AB1(2024). The sequence continues at coordinate 422,307 of NZ_JBBHKO020000001.1, read as the reverse complement.
AACTCATACGGGCTCGGTAGGCCAGGTCCGAATCATTGGCGGAAAATGGCGCAATACCAGGCTGCCGGTGCCGCTGGCGCCCGGCCTGCGGCCCAGCAGCGACCGGGTCCGGGAGACGCTGTTCAACTGGCTGATGCCGCGCCTGGGCGGGGCCCGGGTGCTGGACCTGTTCGCCGGCAGCGGCGCGCTTGGCTTTGAGGCGGTGTCGCGCGGCGCGGCGCAGGCCACGCTGGTCGAGCGCGATGCCGCGCTGGCCTGCCAACTGCGCGAATCGGTGGCCAAGCTGGGCGCCCAGGACCAGATCGAGGTGGTCCAGGCCGATGCGCTGCACTGGCTGGCCCAGCGCCCGGCGGGGCTGGCCGACATCGCCTTCATCGACCCGCCGTTCGCCGATGGCCTGTGGGAGGCGGTGCTGGCCGGGCTGAACCCGCACCTGGCGGCCAATGCCTGGCTGTACCTGGAGTCGCCGGCCGGACAGGCCCTGCGCCTGCCGCCGGGCTGGCTGCTGCACCGGGAGGGCGGCACCCGCGAGGTCCGCTTTGCCCTGTACAGGCGCGCCGCTGCTACACTTTCACCAGATCAGCACGCGTAGCTCCCGCATGACCGTAGCCAACCGCCGCATTGCCGTATACCCGGGCACCTTCGATCCGATCACCAACGGTCACATCGACCTGGTGAACCGGGCCGCGCCGTTGTTCGAGAAACTGGTGGTCGGCGTGGCGCAGAGCCCGTCCAAGGGGCCTTCGCTGCCATTGGAACTGCGGGTGTCGCTGGCGCGCGATGCGCTGGCCCACCACCGCAACGTGGAAGTGCGTGGTTTCGACACCCTGCTGGCGCATTTCGTGCGTTCGGAGCAGGGCGGGGTGCTGCTGCGCGGGCTGCGCGCGGTCTCCGATTTTGAATACGAATTCCAGATGGCGAGCATGAACCGCCACCTGATTCCGGAGGTCGAGACGCTGTTCCTGACCCCGGCCGAGCAGCACAGCTTCATTTCGTCCTCGCTGGTCCGCGAAATCGCCCGCCTTGGTGGTGACGTGTCCGGCTTCGTGCCGGCCTCGGTACTCGAGGCGCTGCGCAAGGTCCGCGAAGCGAAGCCGGGCCCGACGTAAAACCCCAAGACCCACACATACCAAGCATCACCAAGAGGGAGACTCCATGAACAACACCATGCGTGCCATGTTGATCGCGTCGTTCGCGCTGGCCTTCACTGCCTGCAAGAAGGAAGAAGCGGCACCGGTCGCCGATGCCCAGCAGGCGCTCGTCGCCCCGGCCAAGGACGACGATGCGGGCTGGAAGAAGTACCTGCAGGCCGTGGCCGTGCAGAACATGGGCAACATCACCAACAGCCCGTTCCTGTACTACCTCTCGCCGGAATCGGATCCGGAGTTCCAGGCCAAGTACGAGCGCCAGGTTGAAAGCGCCACCGCCGCCGTCGCCCGTGGCGTGCAGCCGGGCAACATGCTGGCCTTCGGCTCGTCCGCCTCGGGCAAGATGGCCGACATGATCCAGGCCGTGTTCAAGGACGTGTCCGCCGACTCGATGAAGGGTGTGCGCGTGGTGTTCATCGGCCAGGCGGCCGACAACGCCCGTGTCCAGTCGATCGTCCAGCCGACCGGCGCCGAGTACATCTTCGTCGAAGCCAAGTAAGCCGTGCCATGGCGGCCGCGCCTTTGCGCGCGGCCCGGGCGGCGTCCGCTGCGGACGCTGCCGTTGACCGGCCCGCGCAGTTGCGCAGGCCGGTTTTCCTCTGCCGGCACTGGCGTGGAGTAACGCCATGTCGCTGAAAATCAATGAGCTCTGCGTCAACTGTGACGTCTGCGAGCCCGCCTGTCCCAACCAGGCCATCTCGATGGGTGAAACCATCTACGTGATCGACCCTGCACGCTGCACCGAATGCGTGGGGCATTTCGACGAACCGCAGTGCGTGGTCGTCTGCCCGGTGGAATGCATCGATCCCGATCCGGACATCCCCGAAACCCAGGAAGCGCTGCTGGCCAAGCTGCATGGGCTCCAGCGCGATCATCCCGAACTCTATGCGGAGTCTGCGCCCGAATGAAAACCCCCTCCCGTCGCTGGTTGCTGCTGGTCCTGTTGTGGACGCCGGCGCTGTGGGCTGCCGAGCCCCCCCAGGCCGCACTGGCCACCCACCCTGAGGGCGCGGCCATCGCCAGCGGGCACCACCTGGCCACCGAAGCAGGCATGGAGATCCTGGCCAAGGGCGGCAACGCGTTCGACGCGGCCGTGGCGGTGTCGTCCACGCTGGCGGTGGTCGAACCGATCAGTTCCGGGCTGGGCGGCGGCGGATTTTTCCTGCTGCACGATGCGAAGACCGGCAAGGACGTGATGCTGGACGCGCGCGAGACCGCGCCGGCCGCCGCCACGCCCGAGGCCTTCCTGGACAAGAAGGGTGAACTGGACCGCGACCGCTCGATCAACGGCCCGTGGTCGGCCGGCATCCCCGGCCTGCCGGCGGCGCTGGTGGAACTGTCGGCCAGGCACGGCAAGCTGCCGCTGCAGGTGTCGCTGGCGCCGGCGATCCGCATCGCACGCGAGGGTTTTCCGGTGTACGCGCGCATGGCCAAGGGCTACGCCTCGCGCCGTGAAGTGATGGAGCGTTACCCCGGAACGCGCGAGGTCTACCTGCGCAACGGCAGGCCGATCGCCGAAGGCGATGTGTTCAAGCAGCCGGAACTGGCGCAGACGCTGGAGCGGCTGGCGGGAGGTGGGTTTGACGGCTTCTACAAGGGCCAGACCGGCAAGCTGCTGCTGGCCGGGGTGAAGCAGGCTGGTGGCAGGTGGACGGCCGAAGAACTGGCCGGCTACCGGGTCAAGCAGCGCGATCCGATCGTGTTCAACTACCGCGACTGGAAGATCACCACGGCCTCGCCGCCATCGTCGGGCGGCATCGCGCTGGCGTCGATGCTGCAGATCCTGGAAGGCTGGGACCTGAAGGCGATGGACCCGGCCCACCGCACCCACCTGGTGGTGGAATCGATGCGCCGCGCATTCCGTGACCGCACCTTCTTCCTGGGCGATCCGGACTTCGTGCAGATTCCGCAGAAGGTGCTGACCAGCCGCGACTACGCCCAGGGCCTGCGCGCCACGATCCACCCGGAGAAGGCCACCCCGAGCGATCTGCTCTCGGGCAACCCGACGCCGCTGGAAGACGACGAGACCACGCACTTTTCGATCATCGACCAGCAGGGCAACCGCGTGGGTGCCACCCAGACCGTGAACCTGCTGTACGGCTCGGGCCTGATTCCGTCCGGCACCGGCGTGCTGCTCAACAACGAGATGGACGATTTCGCGCTCAAGCCGGGCACGCCCAACGCCTTCGGCGTGATGGGCTATGCGGCCAACGCGCCGAAGCCGGGCAAGCGCATGCTCAGCTCGATGACCCCCACCTTCATGGAATCGGCCGACAAGGTCGTGGTGCTGGGTACCCCGGGTGGCAGCCGCATCATCACCATGGTCCTGCTGGGTGTGCTGGGCTATGACGATGGCCTTGACGCACAACAGGTCGCCGCGTTGCCGCGCTTCCACCACCAGTGGCTGCCGGACGTGATCGAGGCCGAAACCGGCGCGTTCGATGCGGCCACCATCAAGCAGTTGCAGGCGATGGGCCACAAGATCGACCTGCCCGGCGACAGCGCCGAAGGCGGCCGCGGTTCCAGCCACGTATGGGGCAACCTGCAGACCGTGGAATGGAACCGCCGCAGCAACCAGCTCAGCGTCGGCAGCGATCCGCGCAACCCGGTAGGCAGCGGCGCGATTTCGAAGGCGAAATAAGCCGAAGCCGAGACCGAGACCGAGACCAGAAGCCAAAGCCAAAAGCCAAAGCTCGGGGCTGCAGCATGGCGCGCTGAGGGCCGGCGGGTGCAGGGGTACGGGGGGCGCCGTAAACCCTTCCATGGGGGCTCTTACGAAACATCCATGTTTCGTAAAGCCCCCGTACCCCTGCACCCGCCGACCCTCCCACAGAGGGCTGGTGGCCATGGCAAACGCAGTAGAGCCGGGCTCTGCCCGGCTGCTTTTCCCGCCGCACACGACCACGTATGGGGGCGGCCGCCCCTGCACGTAATACTGAGACGCTGCATTTGCTTTGGCTTCGGCTTTGGCTCCGGCCACAAATCCACATAGCGATTTATTAACGCCAGCCGCCGGATAATTTACCGATGAAACTATGGTCCATCCGCGGTAACTCACAGAAGCTCGATGGCGGCGCGATGTTCGGCAATGCGCCGCGTGCGGTCTGGGAAAAATGGGCGGCACCGGACGATCTCAACCGGATCGAACTGGCGTGCCGCGCACTGTTGGCCAGCCCGCTGGCCGGCAAGACCGTGCTGTTCGAAACCGGTATCGGCGCGTTCTTCGAACCGAAGCTGCGCGATCGTTACGGCGTGCAGGAGCTGCGGCATGTGCTGATCGAGTCGCTGCGCGAAGCCGGCTTCGAGCACGAGGACATCGACGTGGTGGTGCTCAGCCACCTGCATTTCGACCATGCCGGTGGCCTGCTGGCGCCGTGGAGCGAAGGCCGCGCGCCGGAACTGCTGTTCCCCAACGCGACCTTCCTGGTCGGTGCAGAACACTGGGAACGCGCGCTGCATCCGCACCCGCGCGACCGCGCCAGCTTCATTCCCGAACTGCCCGGCCTGCTGCGCGACAGCGGCCGGCTGGAAATCGTACAGGGCCCGTACTCGCGCACGCTCGGCGGGAGCGTGCGTTTCAGCTTCAGCGATGGGCATACCCCGGGCCTGATGCTGGCCGAGATCGTCGGCCCCGAACAGGTCGAGGGCCAGGCGCGCGGTGGCGTGGTGTTCTGTGCTGACCTCATCCCCGGCCGCAGCTGGGTGCACGTGCCGATCACCATGGGTTACGACCGCAACGCAGAACTGCTGATCGACGAGAAGCGCAGCTTCCTCGAAGACAAACTGGCGCGCAACGTGCACCTGTTCTTTACCCACGATCCCGAGTGCGCGCTGGCCCAGGTCACCCGCGACGAGAAGGGGCGATTCGGCACCGCCCATGAGCTGGGCGAGTTGAAAGCAAGGGCGTTGGCGTAGAGCCACGCCCTGCGTGGCTGCGCACCACCACCGCCCGATCAGCCCGCTACACGCGTCCCGAAAATCCGGTCACCGGCATCACCCAGGCCCGGCAGGATGTAGCCCTTCTCATTGAGCCGCTCATCGATCGCGGCAGTGAAGATCTCCACATCCGGATGCGCAGCCTGCACCGCAGCGATGCCTTCCGGTGCGGCCACCAGGAAAATACCCTTGATCCGCCGTGCCCCGGCGCGCTTGAGCATGTCGATGGTCGCAATCAGGGTGCCGCCGGTGGCCAGCATCGGGTCCAGGATCAGCGCGTCGCGCTCTTCCAGGCGGCCGGTCAGGCGTTCGAAGTAGGGCACCGGCTGCAGGGTTTCCTCGTCGCGCTGCAGGCCGACCACGCTGACCCGCGCTGCCGGAATCAGCGACAACACGCCACTGAGCATGCCCAGCCCCGCGCGCAGGATCGGCACTACGGTGATCTTTGCACCGGCAATGCGCTGCACGGTCACCGGGCCGGCCCAGCCCGGGAGGGTATGCGCTTCGGTATCCAGGTCGGCGGTGGCCTCGTAGGCCAGCAGGCCGCCCAGCTCGTTGGCCAGCTCGCGGAAGTCCTTGGTGCTCAGGGACGCGTCGCGCATCAGGCCGATCTTGTGCTGCACCAGCGGGTGGCGGACTTCGACGATTTTCATGGGAATGCCAACAAAACGGGGAGGCCGCCATTCTGCCGCACCGGCGCTGTACCGGGCCAGAGGCGGATGCTGGCCGTCGTTGCCGCTACCGGTGTCACGACCCTGAAATTTTCCGGACATATCGTGCTGACCCAATCTTTACACCGTTGGGGATGCCGTGCAGAACAAATCGCCGTTGGGGCTGGCCATCAGCCTGTCGTTGCTGGTCCTGTCCACCGCGCCTGCCGTGGCCGCCGCGAGCGGGGAGCTCGCCGGCGCTGCGGCGGCCACCGAGCTGGACCGGGTGGAAGTGCGCCCGCAGCTGGAATCGCAGACCCGTGCGGTCGACCTCAAGCGCAGCAGCGATGCGATCCAGGACGCGGTATCGTCCGATGCCATGGGCGTCTACCCGGACAAGAACGTGGCCGAATCGCTGCAGCGCCTGCCCGGCGTCAGCGTCACCCGTGACCAGGGCGAGGGCCGCTTCGTGGTGGTGCGCGGCCTGGACGCCAACCTCAACAGCGTCAGCATCGACGGCATTGCCGTGGGTACGCCGGAAGATTCCAGCCGCGCCGCACCGCTGGACGTGATTCCCTCCGACTCGACCGAACGCCTGCGCGTGGTCAAGTCGCCCACCCCGGACATGCCCGGCGATGCCATTGGTGGTGCAATCCTGGTCGAGTCCGCATCGGCCTTCGACCGCGACGGGCGCAGCCTGCGCGGCAAGATCGAAGCCAGCCACCAGGACCTGTCCGGCCACACCAGCCCCAAGGCCGCGTTCAACTACAGCGAAGTGTTCGCCGATACCTTCGGCGTGGCGCTGGGCGTGAACTACCAGAACCGCAAGTTCGAGTCCGACAACAGCGAAGTTGAGTACGGCGAGTTCGACGGCGGCGGCGAAGACGAACTGTTCGCCAACAGCGTGCAGCACCGCAAGTACGAGATCGAGCGCAAGCGCATCGGCGCCAACCTCAATTTCGACTGGCGCCCGAACGAAGACAGCCAGTACTACCTGCGCACGTTGTACAGCCAGTTTGACGATGCCGAAACCCGCCAGCGCACCATCTTCAACTTCGGTGATGGCGAGGTCACCGCGCTGGGCAACAACCAGTTCCGCGTCGACGACCTGCCGGCCGATGCGATCCAGAAGCGCATGCGCTACCGCACCAAGAAGGAAAACACCTTCGCCGCCAGCCTGGGCGGCGAGAACCGCCTGACCAACGCGGTGCTCGATTACAAGGTCGGTTACACCCGCACCGAAGAGCGCGTCAACGACGAGATGGAAGCGCGCTTCGAGTACAACGGCGACGACCTGGCCGCCACGGTGGACCAGAACAGCGGCATCCCGCGCTACACCCTCAGCGATGCCAGCTGGATGGACAACGGCAACTACGATTTCGACCGTTTCGTGCTCTCGCCCAAGCGTGTGGACGACAAGGAACACAGCGCCCAGGTCAACATCCGCTTCGACGGCGACAACAGCAGCTACAAGTTCGGCCTGCTCGGCCGCTGGCGCGACCGCGACGTGGATACCGACGAGCGCGAACTGCGCGTCGGCCCGGACGTGGCGTTGTCCGACTGGACCACGACCACGCCCGATCACCGTGGCGGCAGCCTGGGGCAGGGCATGAGCTCGGACGCGATGCGTCGCTACTGGGCCCAGTCCGGCAGCCAGTACAGCGCCCGTCCCCAGGATGTCGGCGCCAATGCAATGACCTCGCTGGAAGAGGACTACACCGCCAGCGAAGACATCTTTGCCAGCTACGCCATGGGCACCTGGGACGTGGGCAACCTGCGCATCATCGGCGGCGTGCGCGTGGAGAACACCCAGTTCCAGGCCACCGGCAACCAGGTGGACGTGGCCGCCGACGGCCGCAGCTACACCGTCACCCCGCTTACCGCCGACCGCAGCTACACCAACGTGCTGCCCGGCCTGCACCTGCGCTATGACGCCGGCAGTGACTGGGTGCTGCGCGCGGCGGCCAACAAGACCGTCTCGCGCCCGTCGTTCGGCGATATCGCCCCACGCATCGGCTACAACCGTGGCGACGAGGAAGTGCGGCTGGGCAACCCGGAGCTGGATCCGTACGAGTCGAAGAATGTCGATCTGTCGTTCGAGCGCTACATCGGCAGCACCGGCATCCTCTCGCTGGGCCTGTTCCACAAGTCCATCGACGGCTATATCGTCAGCACCGTCAGCGACAGCGACCCCGAATACCCGGGCTTTGAAGTCACCCGCGTGATCAACGGCGACAAGGCCAAGGTCTACGGCGCCGAGTTCAACTGGCAGCAGCAGCTGAGCTTCCTGCCGGCTGGCTGGGACGGCCTGCTGGTCGGTGCCAGCGGCACCTGGCTGGAGACCGATTTCGATCCGGGCCTGGATGGCCGCGCCGATGAGGACTTCACCCTGCCGCGTGCATCCAAACACGTGTACAGCGCACACCTGGGGTACGAAAAGGCCGGCTTCAGCACCCGCCTCGCCGCCGTGTACCGCAGCGAATACCTGGACACGCTGGGCGACAGCCGCGCCTTCGATATCTTCGTGGCGCCCAACACCCAGCTCGACTTCAGCCTGGACTACAAGATCACCGCCAACGTGAGCGTGTATCTGGAAGCGCAGAACCTGCTCGACAAGCCACTGGAGCTGTACCAGGGCGTGCGTTCGCGCACGTTGCAGAATGAAGAGTACGGCCGCACCTACGCGCTGGGCCTGAAGGTGGCCCTGTGACGCGCGTACGCCCCATGCTCGGCCTGCTGACCCTGGCAGTGCTGGCCGGCTGCAAGCCGGCGGCCACCCCGGCCCCTGCGGCGCCTGTCGTTGACGCGGCCGCAGCCACTCCCGGCCGCAGCGTGGCCACCGTGGCCGAGGCCTTCCTCACCCCGATGACCCCGGCCGGCAACATCGATTCGCCGGCCAGCTGGGTCACCCCGGACGGGCAGGTGTGGCTGATCGCCACCGCCAAGGCCACCGACAAGCTGGTGGTGTACGACGGCCAGACCGGTGCGCACCTGCGTGATGTCGGCAGCACCGGTACCGCGCCGGGCCAGTTCGACCGGCCCAACGGTATCGCCGTGGTCGACGACCTGGTGTTGATCGTGGAGCGCGACAACCACCGCGTGCAGGTGCTGCAGCTGCCGTCGTTCACCCCGCTGGGCAGCTTCGCCGCCGATGACCTGCGCAAGCCCTACGGGCTGTGGGTCAACAAGCAGGCCAACGGCTACGACGTGTACGTGACCGACTCCTACGACGCCGGCGAAGACGCCCAGGGCAACGATGTGCTGCCGCCGCTGGCCGAACTGGACAAGCGCGTGCGCCGCTATGCGCTGCAGGTGCAGGACGGCAGGGTGCAGGCCACCCTGGCGGCCAGCATCGGCGACACCAGCGAAGCGGGCGCGCTGCGCGTGGTCGAATCGATCTGGGGCGACCCCGTCAACGACCGCCTGCTGATCGCCGAAGAAGACGAAACCTACGCCAGTGAAATCAAGGTGTATTCGCTGGAAGGCAAGTTCAGTGGCACCACCTTCGGCCGCGATGCGTTCAAGGCCCAGGCCGAAGGCGTGATGCTGCGCACCTGCGGCAAGGACGGCTGGTGGATCACCACCGAACAGGGCAAGCAGCGCAGCGTGTTCCATCTGTTCGACCGCCACACTTTCAAGCACGTCGGCGCGTTCCAGGGCAACACGGTGGCCAATACCGATGGCATCTGGCTGAGCACGGCCGCGTCGCCTCGCTTCCCGCACGGCGCGCTGTATGCCGTGCATGACGACCAGGGTGTGGTCGCCTTCGACTGGGCCAGCGTGGCCAAACAGCTGTCGCTGCCGCTGGAGTGCGCACCGTGAGCGGTATCCATGTGTGCGCCCGTGTATTTGCCGCAATGCTGCTGCTGGGCAGCGCCGCCGGCTGGGCAAAGCCTGACGGCAAGGCCGAACCCAACACCCAGGTGCCGGCCGGCGACCGTCAGTACGCGGCGACCGGCTTCCCGGACCGCATCGTGGCTTCGCCGGCGCAGGACGCGTCGCGCGGCTTCGCCGTGGCGTGGCGCACCGATACCAGCGTAAGCACGCCGTTGCTGGAATGGGTGGTTGCCGGCGACTCGCCCGATGTCGGCACGCCTGCGCGGGTCACTGCCGTAACCACGACGCTGGACACCGAGCTTGGCCCTTCCCACCATCATCGTGCCGATGTCGCTGGACTGGCGCCGGACACGCTGTACCTGTGGCGGGTGCAGGGCAGCGGCACCTGGAGCGCGTGGAACCAGCTGCGTACCGCCGGGCGTGCCGACCAGCCGTTGACCCTGCTGTACTTCGGCGACACCCAGAACAAGAACGTCAGCCACGTCTCGCGCGTGCTGCGTGCCGGCATCAAGGCGGCGCCGGAAGCGCGGTTGACCCTGTTTGCCGGTGATCTTGTCAGTGGCGGTGACGGTGTGGACGACAGCGAGTGGGGCGAGTGGTTCGCCGCCGCTGGCTGGCTGCCGCAGGAAACCGCCGTTGCGCCGGCAATCGGCAACCACGAGTACTTCGAAGAGTTCGAAGACACCCCGCAGGAACGCCGCGTGCTGGGCCGGCACTGGCCGGTGACGTTTGCATTGCCGCGCAATGGCGTGGATGCCGCAGCGACCAGCACCTACTGGTTCGACTACCAGGGCGTTCGCATCGCCGTGTTGGACGGCACCTCGGCGCTGGACCTGGGCACGGCCCAGGCGCAGGCGGCGTGGCTGGACAAGGTGCTGGCCGCCAACCCGCACCCGTGGAGCATCGTGCTGCTGCACCAGCCGTTCTATTCGCCGCGCGAGGGCCGCGAGAACGCCGAGCTGCGCGATGTGCTGCTGCCGGTGGTGCGCCGACACAACGTGGACCTGGTGCTGCAGGGCCACGACCACACCTACGGGCGCCGTGGCGAAGGCCAGGCGGCCACCCCGCAGTACGTGGTGACCGTGGCCGGTCCCAAGCAGTACCGGCTGTCCGACGAAGCGCGCGCGACGATGGCGCCGGTGGGTGAGGACACCCAGCTGTACCAGGTACTTACGATCGATCCACGTCATCTGCGGTACGAAGCACGCACCGTCACCGGACGGCTGTACGACGGCTTCGAGCTCAGCCGCAGCGCAGACGGCCACAAGCAGAAGGCCGAACTGACCGAAGGCCGCATCGCCCCCCGCGACTGCACGCGCGCGCAGACCCTGAAGGGCCGCGCCGACCGTTGCTGGGAATGATCCGGACCGACCTGCAATGTGATGCCGGGCTTTTCCCGGCGGTAGAGCCGGGCTCTGCCCGGCTGGAGACGCCATGAACGCCAATCGCACCCTCCCGCTTGCCGCCTTCACCACTGCACTTCTTCTCCTGACCAGCGCCAGCCTCGCCAGCAACGCCGTGCTGCATCCGTTCCTGGCCGCGCAGCCCAAGGAAGCACCCGAGGAAGCCAACCTGGCGGTGGAAATCCCCGCCGGCAGCTTCACCAAGTACGAGATCAAGGAGGACGGGCTGGTCCACGTCGACCGCTTCCAGTCGATGCCGGTCGCGTACCCGGCCAACTACGGCTCGATGCCGCGCACATTGGCCGGCGACAACGACCCGCTCGACGCACTGGTGCTCACCCGCGAACCGCTGCACCCCGGCGTGATCGTGCGCTTCCGTCCGATCGGTTACCTCAAGATGGTCGACAAGGGCGAGCACGACGAAAAGGTGATCGGCGTGCCCACCGACAGGATCGATCCGACCTACGCCAACATCCGCGATCTGCAGGACCTGCCATTGATCGAGCGCCAGCGTATCGAGGCCTTCTTCCGCGTCTACAAGGACCTGCCTGAAGGCCGCAACCCGGTGCAGCTCAACGGCTGGGGCGACGCCGCCGAAGCGAAGGCGCTGATCCGCGCCTCCATGCAGCGCTTCGACGCGCAGCAACGACGCGCCAAGGGCGACTGAACGCACCTGGAGTACCGGCTGATGCGCGGTGCCGGCATGGACTGGCGGCAGATCCTGGCCAGCCTCACCACCGCCCCCGCGCAGCGCTTCGGCCAGGCCGCGCAGCGCGGCCGGCTGGCCGAGGGGTATGCGGCCGACCTGGTCATGCTGGGCAGCGACCCACGGCAGTCAACCGACGCCTTCGCCGACGTGCAGCTGACCCTGCGCGACGGCACCCTCATCCACCAACGCTGACCACCCGCGCGTCGGCGTCCGCGTGTAGCGCCACGCCCTGCGTGGCTGCCGCGGGCAACGACACGCGGTCGCCACACCGCCACCGGCTATCATGGGACCCATTTCCAAGTGCAGGCGTGCTCCGTGTCGGTAGCGTTGGTCTGGTTTCGCCGCGATCTGCGCCTGCAGGACAACCCCGCCCTGCAGGCGGCATTGGAAGCAGGGCATTGCCCCGTGCCGGTGTACCTGCATGCGCCGCACGAGGAAGGCGAGTGGGCCCCGGGCGCGGCGTCCAATGCCTGGCTTCACCGTTCGCTGGCTGCACTGGATGCGGACCTGCGCGCGCGCGGCTCCTCGCTCGTACTGCGCAGCGGCCACAGCAAGGATGCGTTGCAGGCGCTGATCAGCGAGACCGGCGCGGTGGCGGTGTACTGGAACCGCAGGTACGAACCGGCGACGCAACCGCGCGACGCGGCGATCAAGCGCGACCTGCGCGAGCAGGGCATCGACGCGACCAGTTGCAACGGCAGCCTGATGTTCGAACCCTGGGATATCGCCACCCTGCAGGGCGGTCCGTACAAGGTGTTCACTCCGTTCTGGCGCAACGCGTTGACCCGGATGAAGCTGCCGGCGGCGTGGACGGCACCGTCCGGGTTGCCGGCGCATGCCGTGGCGGGCGTTTCGCTGGCGTCGCTGCAACTGGCGCCGGCGCTGGGCTGGGATGCACGGTTCTGGGAGCACTGGCAACCCGGTGAAGCCGGTGCGCAGGACGCATTGACGGTGTTCATCGACGGTGCCTTGAACGGCTACCGCCAGCAGCGCGACCTGCCAGACCGGGTGGGGAGCTCATGGTTGTCGCCGCACCTGCATTTCGGCGAAATCTCGCCCTGGCAGATCGTGCGGCAGCTGGAAGGCGAGCGCCGCGCCGCTCGCGATGCGGATATCGACGGCTACGTCCGCGAGCTGGGCTGGAGAGAGTTTTCGTATCACCTGCTGCACCACTTCCCGCAGACACCCGGACACAACCTCAATCCGCGCTTTGATCGCTTTGCCTGGGCCGCACCGACGCCGGCCCGGTTGCAGGCCTGGCAGCAGGGCCGTACCGGCGTGCCGATCGTCGATGCGGGCCTGCGCGAACTGTGGGCCACCGGCTACATGCACAACCGCGTGCGTATGATCGTGGCCAGCTTCCTGTGCAAGCATCTGCGCCAGCACTGGCTGCACGGCGCGCGCTGGTTCTGGGACACGCTGGTGGATGCCGACCTGGCCAACAACACCATGGGCTGGCAATGGGTAGCCGGAACCGGGGCAGATGCGGCGCCGTATTTCCGCATCTTCAATCCGGTCACCCAATCGGAACGATTCGATCCGCAGGCCCGTTACATCACCCGTTGGGTACCGGAACTGGCCGCGCTGCCCCTGAAGGCGCGGTTCGCGCCGTGGCAGTCGCCGGCGCTGCTGGCCGAGCTGGCGCCGGGGTATCCGGCGGTGCCGCTGGTGGATCTGGCCGCCGGGCGCGAGGCGGCGCTGGCCGCGTACCGCCGCACCGGGTGATCCCCGCAACCTGAACGAAATGCCGAATTCGTGCGTGTTCATCATGCCGACATCGCGTTTGCGTGTTTATCCTTCTGGCCGTCCGCACGCCGCCAGACCGGCAACCAAGGAGAACTCCATGATTCGATCCGCACCCCGCAACGTGGCCCTGGCCCTGATGACCGCTGCAGCCCTTTCGGCCTGCGCCACCGGCGGTTCGTACGTGCAGAGCGACCCGTACGGCAACCCGACCCAGCAGCAGAGCAAGACCGGCCGCAACGCGCTGATCGGTACCGCCATCGGTGTCGCCGCCGGCTTGTTGACCGGTGACAGCGCCACCGAGCGCCGCCAGCACGCGATGGTCGGCGCGGGTATCGGTGCGCTGGCCGGCGCCGGTGTCGGCGCCTATCAGAACAAGCAGGAGCGCCAGCTGCGCGAGCGCACCGCCAACACCGGTATCGACGTGCAGCGCGATGGCGACAACATCATTCTGAGCTTGCCTGATGGCGTCACCTTCGACTTCGGCAAGTCCGCGTTGAAGCCGCAGTTCTATGGCGCATTGAACGGCGTGGCGGGTACGCTCAACGAATACAACCAGACGATGATCGAAGTGGTCGGCCACACCGACAGCATCGGCAGCGATGCGGTCAACAACAAGCTGTCGCTGGAGCGCGCCAACTCGGTGGCTGACTACCTGGCCGGGCAGGGCGTGCAGCGCGTGCGCATGGAGACCCTCGGCGCAGGCAAGGCGTACCCCATCGCTGACAACAGCACCGACGCCGGCCGTGCAAAGAACCGCCGCGTGGAAATCCGCGTGATTCCGTTGCAACAATAAAACGCGCTGGCGCGTTTTAGCCAAAATGCCGCCCAACGGGCGGCATTTTCGGTAGCGCCGACTGTTAGTCGGCTGCCTTCCCGGCAAAGAGCAGCCGACTAACAGTCGGCGCTACCTCGCGTTACGCGGTAACCGTCTCCAGAATCCGCTTGCCGGTCTCTTCCAGCTCCGTCTCCGCATCCTTCTGCTGCTGCTTGGCAAACTTCGCGTTCGGACACTGGGCGAGCATGTAGTTCGCGTCGAAGTTGAGCTTTTCCACCAGGAAATCCACGAACGCGCGCACCTTCGGCGAGACCAACCGGCCACCGGCGAACACGGCGTTGAAGTCCACTTCCGGCCCGGTCCAGCCAGCCAGCACGCGCCGCACCATGCCCGATTCGATGAATGGTTTGGCCATCACATCGCCGGTAAGCAGCAGCCCCTCGCCGCAGACCAGCGCGCCGTTCAGCGCCGACGGGTCATTGGCCACCAGCAGCGGATTGACCGGGAAATCGCGCAGGTCGCCGCCGTTCTCGCCCAGCTGCCAGAAGAACCGGTTGTTGTTGAGGTTGCGCGCCTTGCGCATCGCCAGGATGCGGTGGAACTGCAGCTCGTCGGGGTGCAGCGGCTCGCCGTAGCGTTCGATGTAGGCCGGGCTGGCGAACACCTGCGTGCGCAGGCTGCCCAGCTTGCGCGCCACCAGGTTGGAATCGGGCAAGGCGCCCACGCGCAGCGCCAGGTCCGCTTCGCCAGCGATCAGGTCGAGTTTTTCGTTGCCCAGGTGCATGTCCAGCTGGATCTCCGGGTACTGGGCATGGAACTGCCCCAGCAGCGGTGCGATCCAGGTGATGCCGATCGAATAGGGCACGGTGAAGCGCAGCCAGCCGCGCGGGCCGGACTGCAGCTGGTTGACTGCGCCTTCGGCTTCTTCCAGCTCGCGCGCGATGCGCTGGCAATGCTCGTGGTAGACCGAGCCGGCCTCGGTCAGGCCCAGCCGGCGGGTGGTCCGGTGCAGCAGGCGTGCGCCCAGGCGCGTTTCCAGTTCCTGCACTTTGCGGCTGACGGTGGTCTTGGGCAGGCCGAGCGCGTTGGCAGCGGCGATGAAACTGCCTTGCTCGACCACCTTGACGAAGATCAGCGTGTCGTTGAGATCGTGGGCCATGACGGAGTCCATATCGGGGGATGGGTAGGGTGCCCGAAAGATTGTGCCGGGTACGGGACGATTATTCCCCTTAATTCGGACTAATCAAGGGGGAGTTTGAGGACTAATCTGGCGCCATTCCCGAATTGGAGGACGCCAACCATGTGGTTGCAGAACATTCTTGGCCGCGTCATCGGCGGCCGCACGCCCTCGCTGGACCTGGCCCTGACCGTGGAGAAGCGCCCCTCGGCGTTCTCCGGCAAGGCTTTCCGCGAGTTTACCCCACCCGCCAACCTGCAGCGTGGCGGCAGCCTGCGCCTGGGTGCCCGCAATGGCGGCCGACTGGGTCGAATTGGGATTATCCCGGCGACGGGAGTTAAAGTCCCATGAGCGGGACGCTGGCCCCCGAAGTGCTGGTGCTGGGCGGCACCGGCAGCGTCGGGCAGGGCATCGTGGCTGCGCTGCTGGAGGCCGGCAGCCCGGTTCTGGTGGTCGGCCGCGACCCGGGCCGGCTGGCGGCGCTGCACGAGCAGTTTGCCGACGAGCCGGGGCTGGAAACGCTGTTGGGCTCGCTTGCCGACGACGGCTCGGCGCTCGCGCTGGCCGGACGCATTGCCGGGCGGCCGCGTTCGTTGGCCGCGGTGATCGATGCGATGGGCGGCCCCTACCACCGCGGCCGGGTCACCGACCGCAGCGGCGATGCCCTGTTGCAGGCGCTGCAGGCTGACACGATGCCGCACGTGCACGCCGGTCGGCGCCTGCTGCCGCTGCTGCGCAGCGACGGCCACCCGCGCCGTTACGTGCTGGTTGGCAGCCCGGCCGGCTTCAAGCCGTGGGCTGGCCATGGCGAAACCTCCATTACCAGCGCCGCCACCCGCATGTACGCGCAGGTGCTGCACCAGGAAGCACAGGCACTGGGCGTGCGCGCGCAGATGCTGGAAGTGTGCAACCCGGTGTGCACCCCCACCAACGCCGCCAACGCGTGCATCGAATGGCCGAGCGCACTGCTGGTCGGCCGGCGCGTGGTTTCCCTGCTCGACAACTGCGTCGACAACCGCGCCATCGTGCGCTGCGACACCCGCGATGCGGAGCTTCCGCGTGGCCTGCTGCAACTGGACCGACCTCCATCCTGGCGCGACATCGCAGGTGTCGCTTGACCTTTACCCAGGTTCAGGTCCCAGGCTACCGCCCCCAGCAGTACAGCGCGATTTTGTTTTTCTTTGACCACCCCTACGTACGGATGCATTCCATGACTTCCTCCAATTCCACTCCGCATCGTTTCTCCCGACGGCTGGCCATGGCTGGCGTGTCGATCCTGGCGGCAGCCGTGCTGGCTGCCTGCAGTGGCAGCCAGGCCGAAACCGCCGGCCCGCCGCCGCCGCAGGTCAGCGCCGCGCCGGTGCTGGTCAAGCCGGTCAGCCAGTGGGACGACTTCAGCGGTCGCATCGAAGCGGTGCAGAGCGTCGAGCTGCGCCCGCGCGTGTCCGGCTACATCGACAAGGTCAACTACATCGAAGGCGATGAAGTGAAGAAGGGCGACGTGCTCTTCACCATCGACGCGCGCAGCTACCGTGCCGAACTGGACCGCGCCACCGCCGAACTGGCCCGTGCCCGCACCCAGGCCTCGCTGAGCCGCAGCGAAGCCGAACGTGCGCGCCGCCTGTCCGACCAGCAGGCCATCTCCACCGAAACCTGGGAACAGCGCCGCTCCACCGCCGAACAGGCGCAGGCGGCGGTGCTTGGCGCACAGGCCGCAGTCGACGCGGCCCGCCTGAACATGGAGTTCACCCAGGTGCGCGCGCCGATCGATGGCCGTGCCGGCCGCGCGATGGTCACCGCCGGCAACCTGGTCACCGCCGGCGACAGCGCCAGCGTGCTGACCACGCTGGTGTCGCTGGACACGGTGTTCGTGTACTTCGATGCCGATGAAGGCACCTTCCTGCGTTATGCGCAGATGGCGCGCAAGGGTGAACGCCCGAGCGAGCGCGACAGCGAGCTGCCGGTGAAGGTCGGCCTGTCCGGTGAGGAGGGCTTCCCGCACGCCGGCAAGGTCGACTTCCTGGACAACCAGGTCACCCGCAGCACCGGCACCATCCGCGTGCGGGCGCTGCTGGACAACGCCGACCGCGCCTTCACCCCGGGCCTGTTCGCCCGCGTGCAGCTGCTTGGCAGTGGCCAGTTCCAGGCCATGCTGATCGACGACAAGGCCGTGCTCACCGACCAGGACCGCAAGTACGTGTACGTGGTCGACAAGGAAGGCAAGGCGCAGCGCCGCGACATCCAGCTGGGCCGTACCGCCGAAGGCCTGCGCATCGTGCAGCAGGGGCTGGCGGCCGGCGACCGGGTGATCATCGATGGCGTGCAGAAGGTGTTCATGCCGGGGATGCCGGTGCAGGCCAAGGCGGTTGCGATGCAGCCGACGGCGGCTGCTGCGCCGGTACGCGCCACCGCGTTGAATTGATGTAGCCGGGCAGAGCCCGGCTCTACCCGCCCCGTGGGGCACCGTTTCCGCTGTCGGTCTCGACAGCGGCAGGGGTGCTGCACGCCGGCGTTGCTGAAAACACCAGGAATCCACCCATGGACTTTTCCCGTTTCTTCATCGACAGGCCGATTTTCGCGGCGGTATTGTCGATCGTGATCTTCGCCGCCGGCCTGATCTCCATACCCATGCTGCCGATTGGCGAGTACCCCGAAGTGGTGCCGCCATCGGTGGTGGTGCGCACCGTGTACCCGGGCGCGAACCCGAAGGTGATCGCCGAAACCGTGGCCACCCCGCTGGAAGAGGCGATCAACGGCGTTGAGGGCATGATGTACCTCAAGTCGGTGGCCGGCTCGGATGGCGTGCTGCAGATGACCGTCACCTTCCGCCCGGGCACCGACCCGGACGATGCGGCGGTGAAGGTGCAGAACCGCGTCGCCCAGGCGCAGGCGCGCCTGCCTGAGGACGTGCGGCGGCAGGGTGTGACCACCCAGAAGCAGTCGCCGACCTTCCTGATGGTGGTGCACCTGACCTCGCCCAAGGGCAAGTACGACACGCTGTACCTGCGCAACTACGCCCGCCTGCACGTCAAGGACGCGCTCGCCCGCATCCAGGGCGTGGGCGATGCGCAGATCTTCGGCGGTGGCGACTACGCCATGCGTGCCTGGCTGGACCCGGACAAGGTGGCCGCGCGCGGCCTGACCGCCAGCGACGTGGTGCGCGCCATGCGCGAGCAGAACGTGCAGGTCTCGGCCGGCCAGCTCGGCGCCGAACCCATGCCCAACAGCCAGTTCCTGACCCTGATCAACGCTCAGGGCCGCCTGCGCAGCGAGCAGGAGTTCGGCGACATCGTGCTCAAGGCCGGTGTCGACGGTGAAGTGGTGCGCCTGTCCGACGTGGCCCGCGTGGAACTGGGTGCGGGCGACTACACCCTGCGTTCGCAGCTGGATGGCAAGAACGCGGTGGGTATCGGCATCTTCCAGGCCCCGGGTGCCAACGCGCTGGAGATCCGCGATGCGGTGATCGGCACGATGGACGAAATGCAGAAGACCTTCCCGGACGACGTCAAGTACGAAGCGGTGTACGACACCACCATCTTCGTGCGCGATTCGATCAAGGCCGTGGTCTCCACGCTGCTGGAAGCCATCGCGCTGGTGGTGCTGGTGGTGATCCTGTTCCTGCAGACCTGGCGCGCCTCGATCATTCCGCTGATCGCCGTGCCGGTGTCCATCGTGGGTACCTTCGCCGCCCTGTACGTGTTGGGCTTCTCGATCAACACGCTGAGCCTGTTCGGGCTGGTGCTGGCGATCGGCATCGTGGTCGATGATGCGATCGTGGTGGTGGAAAACGTCGAGCGCAACATCGAAGAAGGCTTGACCCCGCTCGCAGCAGCGCACCAGGCCATGAAGGAAGTCTCCGGGCCGATCATCGCGATCGCGCTGGTGCTGTGCGCGGTGTTCGTGCCGATGGCGTTCCTGTCCGGTGTCACCGGCCAGTTCTACAAGCAGTTCGCCGTCACCATCGCCATCTCCACGGTGATCTCGGCGATCAACTCGCTGACCCTGTCGCCGGCCCTGGCCGCGCGCCTGCTCAAGCCGCACGATGCGCCCAAGGATGCGCCGACCCGGATCATCGACCGCCTGTTCGGCTGGGTGTTCCGTCCGTTCAACCGCTTTTTCAAGTCCAGCTCGGAGAAGTACGAGCGCAGCGTGTCGAAGATCCTCGGCCGTCGCGGCGCGGTGTTCATCGTATATGCGGTGCTGCTGGTCGCCACCGGTTTCATTTTCAAGGTGGTGCCGCCGGGCTTCATCCCGACCCAGGACAAGCTGTACCTGATCGCCGGTGTGAAGCTGCCGGAAGGCTCCTCGATTGCCCGTACCGATGAAATGCTGCGCAAGGTGGCCAAGATCGCCCAGGAAACCGAGGGCGTGGCACACACCATTTCGTTCCCGGGCCTGAACGCGCTGCAGTTCACCAACACGCCCAACACCGGCGTGGCGTTCGTTCCGCTCAAGCCGTTCAACGAGCGCCATGGCCGTACCGCGGCGCAGATCAATGCCGAGATCAACGAGAAGATCGCCGGGCTGCAGGAAGGTTTCGCCTTCGCGTTGATGCCGCCGCCGATCCTGGGCCTGGGCAACGGCAACGGCTACCAGATGTTCATCGAAGACCGCGGCAACCTGGGTTACGGCGCATTGCAGGCGGCGGTGAGCCAGATGCAGGGCGCAGTGGCGCAGACCCCGGGCATGGCCTTCCCGATCACCAGCTACCAGGCCAACGTGCCGCAGCTGGATGCCGAAGTGGACCGGGTCAAGGCCAAGGCGCAGGGCGTGCAGCTGACCGAGCTGTTCGACACCCTGCAGACCTACCTGGGTTCGTCCTACGTCAACGACTTCAACGAGTTCGGGCGTACCTGGCAGGTGATCGCCCAGGCCGATGGCCAGTTCCGCAACAGCGTCGAAGACATCGGCAAGCTGCGTACCCGCAACGACCGTGGCGAGATGGTGCCGATCGGTTCGATGGTGACCGTCAAGGAAACCTACGGCCCGGACCCGGTGCTGCGTTTCAACGGCTACCCGGCCGCGGACCTGGCCGGCGAAGCCGACCCGCGCCTGCTGTCGTCGGCCGAAGCGATGAACAATCTGACCGAAATCGCCGCCAAGGTGCTGCCGGTGGGCATGACCACCGAATGGACCGACCTGAGCTACCAGCAGGCCACCCAGGGCAAGGCTGCCTTCATCGTGTTCCCGGTGGCGATCCTGCTGGCGTTCCTGGTGCTGGCCGCGCTGTATGAAAGCTGGTCGCTGCCGCTGGCGGTGATCCTGATCGTGCCGATGACGCTGCTGTCGGCCCTGTTCGGCGTATGGTTGACCGGCGGTGACAACAACGTGTTCGTGCAGGTCGGCCTGGTGGTGCTGATGGGCCTGGCGTGCAAGAACGCGATCCTGATCGTCGAATTCGCCCGCGAGCTGGAAATGGGCGGCAAGGGGATCGTGGAAGCCGCACTGGAAGCCTGCCGCCTGCGTCTGCGCCCGATCGTGATGACCTCCATCGCGTTCATCGCCGGCACCATCCCGCTGGTGCTCTCGCACGGCGCCGGTGCGGAGGTGCGCTCGGTGACCGGTATCACCGTCTTCGCCGGCATGCTGGGTGTGACCCTGTTCGGCCTGTTCCTGACCCCGGTGTTCTACGTGGCCCTGCGCAAGTTCGTCAGCCGCAATGGCGGCGGCAAGCTGGTCGCCCACGGCGAATCCACCCTGCATCACTGATCCTGACCCCTACGAGGAATCACGCATGAATACCGCTACTTCCAAGATCGCCCTGGTTACCGGTGCCACCCGTGGCATCGGCCTGGAAACCGTCCGCCAGCTGGCCCAGGCCGGCGTGCACACGCTGCTGGCCGGCCGCAAGCGCGACACCGCCGTGGCCGAAGCGCTGAAGCTGCAGGCCGAAGGCCTGCCGGTGGAGGCGATCCAGCTCGATGTGGTCGACGCTGCCAGCATCGCCGCAGCGGTGCAGGAAATCAGCGACCGCCACGGTCGCCTCGACATCCTGGTCAACAATGCCGGCATCCTGCTCGACAATCCCGCGCTGGCCCCGTCGGCGCAGACCCTGGACACCTGGCGCAACACGTTCGACACCAACCTGTTCGCGGTGATCGCCGTGACCCAGGCGTTCCTGCCGCTGCTCAACCAGTCGCCGGCCGGTCGCATCGTCAATGTGTCCAGCATCCTGGGCTCGCTGACCCTGCACAGCCAGCCGGGTTCGCCGATCTACGGCTTCGCGGTGCCGGCCTACAACGCCTCCAAGAGCGCGGTGAATGCCTGGACCGTGCAGCTGGCGTACGAGCTGCGCGAGAGCACCACCAAGGTCAACACCGTGCACCCCGGTTACGTGAAGACCGACATGAACAGTGGCGAAGGCGAGCTGGAAATCGCCGACGGCGCGCGCTCCAGCGTGGGCATGGCACTGATCGGTGCCGACGGCCCCAACGGCAGCTTCACCTACCTCGGTGAGGTGCTGCCATGGTGATCCGTGTGTTGACCGCCGCCGTCGCCAGCGCGCTGCTGGCCGGCTGCGTCAGCGTCGGCCCCAACTACCAGGCACCGCCGGCACAGCCGGTGGTCCTGCAGGGCGCGGCCGCGCCGGTGTTCAGCACCACCTCGCCGGTGGCCAGCTGGTGGGCGCAGTTCGATGACCCCGTGCTGGAACAGCTGGTGCACGACGCGCTGGGCGACAACCTGGACCTGCGCATCGCCATGGCCCGTGTGCGTGAAGCGCGTGCGGTGTTCGTCGAACAGCGGCTGGACCAGTTGCCGCACGTGACCAGCGGCGGCAGTTACGACCGCCGCAAGCAGCCGGACCTCACCGCCGGTGGCGAACGCGTCTTCAGCGAAACCTACCAGCTTGGCTTCGATGCCGGTTGGGAGCTGGATCTGTTCGGTCGCCAGCGCCGTGCCGCCGAAGCGGCACGGGCCGACCTGGGCGCCGAGCAGGACAGCCTCGCCGATGCGCAGGTGACGGTGGCCGCCGAAGTGGCGCGCAACTACTTCGAACTGCGTGGCACGCAGAAGCGTATCGAGGTCGCCAAGCGCACGCTGGTGAACCTGCGCGATACCCAGAAGCTGACTGAAACCCGCTGGGACCTGGGTGCGGGCAGCGAGCTGGACGTGCAGAGCAGCCGCGCGCGCTTGAAGGCGATCGAGGCCGACATTCCGCTGCTGGAAGTGGCCGAAGTGCAGTCGCGGCACCGCCTGGCGGTGCTGCTGGGCCAGCGCCCGGACGCGCTGGATGCACTGCTGGTACCGCGTGATGCCGCGCCGTATGCCAAGGCGTTGCCGCTGGGCGACACCACCGACCTGCTGCGCCAGCGGGCCGACGTGCGCGTGGCCGAACGTCGCCTGGCGGCCGCCACGGCGCGGGTCGGCGTGGCCACGGCTGACCTGTTCCCGCGGATCAGCCTGAGCGGTTTCGTCGGCTTCCTGTCCGGCGATGCCAGCGGGCTGGTCAACGGCAACAACAAGGCGTGGTCGGTGACCCCGTCGATCAGCTGGGCCGCATTCGATTTCGGCACCGTGAAGGCGCGCCTGCGCGCGAGCAAGGCCCAGGCCGATGGGGCAGCCGCCGAGTATGAAAAGGCGGTGCTGCTGGCGCTGGAAGACACCGAAAACGCGTTGACCCGCTATGCCAAGCAACAGGCCCGCCTGGCGATCGTCGCCGATCAGGCCCTGGCCGCGCGGCGTGCCGAACAGCTGGCGCAGATACGCTATCGCGAAGGGTCGGAAGATTTCCTGACCCTGCTCGATGCACAGCGTACCCAGTTGGCGGCCGACGATGCATTGGCCGCGGCCGAATCCACGGTCAACGTCAGCGTGGTTGGTGTTTACAAGGCACTGGGCGGTTGGGGCCAGCAGCAGGATGCAACCCCGCCTGCAGTGGCCGGCACGATGCGGTGAAGGAACGCAGAGGGCGACAAGGGTCGCCCTCTGCACACTTTGTAATGGTTCGCCGCGATGGCGTACCGGAGAACCCCGCGCTGACGGCTTTGCCTCTGCCGGCTCGGACAGGCACGGTGCTAAAAACACCGCCTGCCCGGGAGATGCGTGATGCAACGGAATTGCTGGAGACCGCTACGTGCGGGAAAGGATGAGCACGCGGTGACGCCCTGCGGCCTGTCAGCCGGGGTGATCGTGCTGCTGGTGGTGGCTGCACTCACCGTGAGCCTGGGGTTCGCGCGGTTGCCCGACAGCCTGCTCGGGATTGGCGTGGTTGGGGTCGGGGTGTTCCTGGCCATCAGTGCGCGGATCTGCCAGGCGCGCGAACAGCACCAGGCCTTGTGCAAGGCACTGGAAGACCTGCGGGGGGTGCCGCGGCATTGAATCGCGACCATGGGCGGGCCACCTCCGCCCGCGTAGGCGAGCCCATCCCATTACCGTCGCGTGTCCGCGACGGAATGTCGATTGCCCATCCCGCAGGTCAGTGCGATGGCCTGGTCGGGAACACCAGCTCCGCCAGTACCGGGTAGTGGTCCGAGGGCACCACGCCGCCGGGCGTCTGGTCCAGCGTGCTGAAGCGGTTCACGTCGAAACCGCGTACCAGGATCCAGTCGATCTCGGCCGTGGGCGTATCGCTGAAGTTCTGGAACGTCAGGCGCGGGCCTTCGACCTTGCGTGCCAGCTTGCGCGCATCGGCCAGGCCGGTGGTGAACGCCGCATACGTGGCGCTGCCCGGTTCGCTGTTGAAATCGCCGGTGACCACCACGGGAATGTCCTTCGGCAGCGCGGCCAGCCGCTGGCTGATCAGCTTGGCGCCCAGCACGCGGCGCGGCTCGTCTTCGTCGCGATAGGGCAGGTGGGTGTTGTACAGGTAGAAGCGCTTGCCGTCCGCAGTACGCTGGAACAGCGCCCACGTCACCATGCGCGGCATCAGGTTGCCCCAGGTGATGCTGCCGGCCACCTCTGGCGTGTCAGACAGCCAGAAATTGCCCGACTCGACCACCTTCAGCGCGGCGCTGTCGTAGAACACGCCCATATGCTCTTCGTTGTCGCCAGGGCCACGCGGCTCACCGAACCAGCGGTAGCCGGGCAGGTGCTGCACCAGGTAATCGGCCTGGTTGGTCTTGAGCTCCTGGGTACCGAACACCACCGGGCGCTGCTCGCGCAGCAGTGCCACCATCGCATCGCGACGGTCTTCCCAGCGCTTGTTGGGTTCGGTGTCCACCGGAGTGCGGACGTTGAACGACATGACCCGCAACGGCTCGGGGGCCTTGGCCAGGGCGGAGCCGAGCGGCAACGCCAGCGCGATCAGGGCCAGCAGGGCCGGACGACGAAAACAAGACAACATGGGAATCCCTCCATTCCGTGAAATCGTTTGCAGAGGGTCGCATGGATTCGCCGGGCGTGGATATGCAGACGTTGGCGGCACGCGGTTGGCCGGTCAGCTGCCCAGCAGCACGACCCCGATCGTCATGTTGATCGCCGCGCCCAGCGCGAACACCCACAGCGTGGACAGGATCGTGCTGAGCCACGAGCGCTGCAGCGCTATCTTCAGCCAGCCGGCCTGCACCACCACGAACCAGGCACCTGAAAGCAGGGCGGTGGCGATGCCGATGTGGGTGGACAGCTCGCCGGGCAGGCGCACGAACACCATGCTGGTGGACAATGCCACCGCGAAGGGTGCGGTCAGGTAGCACTGCATGAAGAACGGCCGACGCAGCGATTCGCGGGTCATCGGGATCCGCTTGCGGCGCAGCAGGTGCACGGTGGCCACCAGCGGCCAGATCGCAAAGGTGATGGAGCGGTACAGCAGCAGGCTTTCCTCGTTGCCCATCACCGTGCGTGACAGCTCGCTGGTACCCACCACCGTCTGGTGCATCAGCAGCTCCACCCCGTGCGCGACCAGCACGGCCAGCATCAGGAACATCGGCGGGCTGATCGCATCGTCGAACTGGCGCTCCAGCTTTTCCTTGAGCTCGTTGTTGACGTACTGTGCCATCCGCCGCGGATGCACCACCACCCGGTACAGCGTGCGTGGGAAGAACAGGAACCAGGTGCAGAGCTCGTACAGGAACTCTTCCAGCGAACGCAGCAGCTTGAGGAAATCCATCCAGACCTCCGGCGCGGGGCAGGGCGCGGTGCCGCAGGACGCGGCACCGCCGCTACCAGCATGGCCCAGCGGCGCCGTGGCGTACAGCGCCGCACGGAGCCTTACCTCATGCCACCGTCCCGCCGCCACTGGTCGAAGTAGGTGACCAGTCCAGGATCTGGTTGCATATCTGCGGCCACGGGCGGAGGGGGCTCCACCGCAGAGGCATCTGCACCGTAGTTCTGCAGGTAACGCACGGAGAACGGCGCGGCATCCGGGAACCGCGCGCGCAGCTGCGGCAACACCACCCCGCCGCAGGAGTCGCAGGTGTCCAGCAGCGAGAACAGGCGGAAGCAGGAGACACCGTTGTGTTGGCCCATGCTGCTGGCGATCAGACGCTCGGAATCGAGGTATCGGAGGTGATCGGCCGGATGCAGGTAGCGGCCCGACTCCGCCACACGGGTGCCATCACTGCCGAGTACCACGGGCAGGCTGGTGATGGTGGGCAGCGGTGCAACCCCCTGCATCGCCATGCGCGCGTCAACGAAACGAGTGCCGTCGCCAAGCGTGGGATCCGGCCGCAGGCGGACGTTGCGGGCCCGCTTGCCGCCGGACAGGGCGTAATAGATCGTGCGCTGCCCGCTGTCGTCGATCACCTCGACGAAGGCCAGGTTCGCGCCCTTGAGATGGTCCAGGATCGGCCTCCCGGCATCGGGTTCGGCCAAGGCCGCCGCACTGGTACCGCTCCAGCTGCCCTTGCCGCCGGTGGCCGGCAGCAGGGCGTTGAGGATGTCGGCAACCGCTGCGCGTTCGTCCATGCCCGACTGTCCAAGCGCCTGCCAGTCCGGAATGCGCTTGCGGGCCAACCCGACGAAAGTGCGTTGTTCGCGTTGCCCGGTCAGCACCTTGTCTGCGTAACCTGTCAGCACGTCCGGACGGCCTCGCGCGGCGAACGCGTCCACGTAGGCCTCGTAGGTGGGGAAGCGCTGTGCCAGATCCTGGCCCAGGCCGGGCTGTATGTAGCCGAATGCCAGCCGCGCGATGTTTTCCCGGTCCTGCTCAAGATAAGGGCGCAGCAGGGTGACCCGGTATTTTTCCGCAGCACGCAGGTAGGCGGTGATGGCGGCAGTGTCGCGCCCGGGCTGCAGGCGGGTGAAGTGCAGTTCGCCGATGGGCGCGTCCGCGCTGGGCAGGGCTGTCTGGTAGAACACCCCATCATCGGGCTCGATGCACAACGCACGCAGGAATGGCGATTCGACCCGGATCGCACGCAGGCGGCGTGCATCCTCGATGCCGGGCGCCAGCGCGCCGATGTCCACCACCGGCAGCGTGTGCCGCAGGCGGGCCAGATGCGCTTCCTGCGCCGACGTTCCCAGGCCGAAGTCGGGCGCATCCACCAGCGTGCCGCGCAGCGTGTCGGGATAGGTCACGCTGGCGGGGAGACCCAGCGCGTCGCGCTGCGCCGCCGGCAGCGGCGGCAACTGCGGCGGTGCACCGTTTGGCGATGGGCTCCAGGCACAGATCTCGCCCTTGTGCACCAGCAGGCGCAGCGTTTCACCGTTGTCGGGGGAGACGTGGCCCAGGTCCAGGGTGAAGTCGCGGGTGGCGGCAGCAATGGCGTCCAGGCGCTCGGGGGGCAGGGCGTCGGTGTCCAGGTCGCTGGCCGCATCGGGAACGAAGCGCAGTCGCGACTGCTGTGCGCATGGCAGCACGACCAGCGACCGACGCGGGCGGCAGCTCGCCGGTACCGGCTGCCAGTGACCGGGCTCGGCGGGCCAGCCGGGGTCTGGTTGCGCTTCCAGCGCGTTGCCATCGGCGTTGAGCCGGTAGCGTTGGCCGTGGAGCAGCACGTCCCACGCATCGTCGCCGTGTGCGAGGAACTGCACCGGTGTATCCCCCACCGATACCTGCAGGCCTTGTTCCGTGCGCCGTGCTGGAATCGTGGACGGCAGATCGTGTTCGAACGTGAACCCCTCCAGTGGCGGACCATAGGCACGCCCGGTGAACAGATCGAACCGGTGCCAGGCCGTGCCCTGGGCGACGATCAGCACCGCGCGGCCATCTTCCAGCCGCGCTTCGGCCAGCGAAGGTGTAGCGGCCTGCAGTCCGCGCAGGGCACCTGCGGGTGCCGCGCCGTGGGCCACGGCGCGTTCCAGCGCTTGCGCTGATCCATCCAGCGCGGTTCCGGTACGCAGCGCACGGCGCAGCCATCCTGCGCCCTGCAGGGCACTGTTCCAGGCGTGGCTGCCCACCCACAGCGCGCCCTTGCCGACGGTCTCAAGCGTGCCAATGCCACCCTGACGGACCAGATCGGTGCCCAGCTTGAGCACCGCACTGCCGGCCTCGGCCGCGATGGATCGGACACTGCGTTCGCCGGCGGTGCGCAGGATGAGTGCCGTGTCACGGACGAACGTTCCAACCGGCAAGACAATGGTCGCATCCATGGCGCATCCGACCAGGCTGCCTGCCGAGAAATCGCCGTCACGAAGGTGTTCGGCGCAGGTATAGCCGGGCACCGCGAATTCGGCCAGCTGGTTGAGCATGTGGCGCTCGCGTTGCCACAGCTGCTCCAACCCGGTCAGGTGGGCCAGTTCCTCGTCGCGGACGCGTTCCAGTACGGGCTGCCATAGATGCGTGGCAGCCATTTTGGCGATGCCCGGCAGCTTCTGCGCATCGCTGCCGCGGATTGCCACGCCGGAAGACGCCAGGGTAAGGCCCGGCAGCGGATTGAGGTCGTTGCCATCGCGGGTGCGGCGCACCGCGCCGCTGATCAGTCCTTCGAAATCGATCAGCGGGCCCAGCACCGGGTCCTGCCACGCGCGGCGTGCCATGCCGGCCTGCGGTACCACTTCGAAGTACACCGTGGCGTCGTCGCTGCCCGGTGGGTCGCAGCTCACCAGCAGGCCCTGGTCGGCCTGGCGGCCATCGCAGCTGACCCGCAGCGTGGTGCAGGTGCCCTCCTGCAGCAGTCGCCGGTCGTCCGCCGGCAGGCCATCCAACGCCGTGGCGATCAGGCCGGCCAGCCCGGCTTCCACGCGTCGCTGGTAGGCGTCGAATTCGGTGGCGTAGCGGTCCGCAGTGGTAGGTCCGGAGGTGGAGACATAGGCATCGGCCACCAGCAGCGCCTGCAGCGAATCATCATTGGTTACCAGGGCCTGCGCCCGGTCGTCATCGGCCGGATCGCCGCCCACGGCCGACGGCTTGCCCAGCGCAAGCGCGCCGGACTCGAAGGCGATGAGCCGCGACGGTACGATGCCGTGCCGTGCGAGGTAATCCTCACCGATGTCGGCCGGCCGCTTCGACCACAGCGAAGGCTCCAGCCCGGCTTCGTGCAGGGTTTGAGCGGCGACGTCCATGCGCCGCGGCGGCGGACTTCCCAGCTGTTCCACATGCAGGGCATGCTGGCCCTGCTGGCTGTGCACGAAGGCGAGTGCGTCACTGATCTGCTGCGCGCTTACTTCGTCCAGGCGGGTGGTGTTGCTGATCGCACCATGCGCGCTCGCATAGGCCACGGCCGCCGGCACCAGGGTACGCGCCCACGCATCGTGCAGTTCGTCGTGCTCGCCTGGTGCGTGCGCTGGCAACGCCAGCTGCGCGGGCAGGGCCGTGACGGTATCGAAGTCGACCCGGCCGCAGGCACCGGGCTGCATGGCGTCCAGGAAGGTCGTGGCATGCCGGAGCGCCATGCTCAGCGGCGAGCGTCCGTAGCTGAGGTACTCGGGAATGCCGCTGACCAGCAGGGCAGGCTGGTCCAGCTCACTGGCCAGCATCCAGTACACCATCTCCAGCGCAGCCGGTGATGCATCGAGGTTGGTCTGCAGCACCGCATCGCGCAGTTCGCTGGCGAGCACGGTAAAGGGCACATCGACCACGGCGGGCGAGGCGAACCGATCACGCAGCGCGGCGATCTGTTCACGGCCCACGTAGCGTTCCAGCATCAGCCGTGCCAGCAGCGACTGTGTGCCGCGTGCCGATGCCGCCTCCCCGCCACTACCGCCGTACCAGCCGGCTTCGGCCAGCAGCGGTCGGCAGAAGTCGGCGAACTGGCGGGTGCGGCTCATCAGGTCCCATGCGTCCGCGGCGGCCAGCGGCGCCGCATCGCTGTCGCGTTCGCTGCGTGGGTGCAGCAGCGAAAGACCGATGCGGTCGAGCAGGGCATCCAGCGCCGGCAGGCGGGCCGGGTCGGGGCCCGCTGCATCGGATTCCATCGTTGGCGTTGCGCGCAGCGCGTATTCCGGCAGCGCTGCGTCGTCGGCGCTGCGTGGTGCAGGGGTATCGCGGCGCGGCGCCAGCAGCGGAAACTGCAATGGCGCGCGCTGCCCGGTCGCTGCGCGCGCCATCGGCGGCAGCAGCGCGGTGCTGAAGGCGATGGCCTCGTCGGTCGTCAATGCCGGGTAACGTGCCTGCAGCGCGATTGCCAGCGACAGCACCGGTGCGCCATCGTCTGCAAGGGAGCGGTCGCTCCATCCGGCCAGTTCCCCGGGCAATGCGAGCTGGGCCTGCGCCGAGGCCGCCAGCAGGGCGGCGCAGGTGGCGGCCGTCAGCGGTGCTGCATGGTCCAGTCGCGACGGCGCGCTGCCGCCCGGCAGCGGGCGCAGCAGGTGGCGCCAGGCCGTGTGGCGTGCGTCGTCGCTGGCACACCACGCATCGAGCGCTGACGGCCCTTCCAGGATCCGTGTCCACAAGGCCGGCACGCCCTGCGTCTGGCGCGTATCCACGAGCGAGGCGCTGGCGCGGTTCACCACGTCCACCAGGCCTTGCCGGCTGTCGTATGCGTCCGGCGCGCGCCATAGCGCAGCCACGGCGCTGGCCGGTTGCAGCGTCAGCCATTCGGCCGGTGACAGATGCCAGGTCGAACCGCGCTCGAACGCCGCGCGCCATGCACCGAGCGCGTCGCCACCGGGCAACGCAGCCAGTGTGCGGAAGAAGCCGTGCGCAAGCTCCGGCGCGACCGCTTCGCTGGCAATGCCCACTGTCGCGGCGATCAGCTGGCGGCTGTCATCGCCGCGCATCAGCCGGAGCAGGGCGCGCTCCTGCTCCGGTGCCGTGGCCGGGTAGCGCTCGCTGCCCAGCAGATGGCGGATGACCGCGCCAGGCAGCGGCTGGGCGATGCTTACCGGTGGCAGCAGCCGGCGCAGCGGCATCGGGTTGCTCCCCAGGTCCATGCGTTCCAGCAGGTCCAGTGCCGGGGAGGATCGGGTTTCGCCCACCCAGGCGAAGAATGCCGCGCAGGTGGAATACGCCACCCCGTACCAGGGGTCGGCCCGATCCATCGGCATGTCCAGTCCGGCATAAAGCTGCACGACCGGTGCGATCAGATCGCGGGTCAGCACGCGCAGATCGCTGCGGCGCGGGTCGATGACCGACTGCAGCGCCGGTTCCAGGTCGTCGTAGCGCGCCAGCGACGCGGCAATGTGATGGAACAGCGCGCCCAACTCGGTTGCCCAGTGCGTGCCTGCCATCGCCGCGCGGCGTTCAAGATGATCGCGCCAGTCGGCCGCGGTCGGTGCGCTGCCGCGCCACTCCCAGCCTTCGCCGAACCGCAGCGGATCGACCGTGCCGCGCAGAGTGACCAGCAGGTCGGCCAGCAGCGCGTCGGCTGCATCCAGCACCTCGAATCCGGTCGCATCGAGCAGCGCCGGGGCGGTCTCGACCAGCCAGCGCCGGGTCTGCGTCGGGTCGTCGGCATGCGGGACCGGCCAGCCGTAAGCCTGGCGCATGCGTGCCCGGTGCGCGTCCAGCTGGGGGTCGGTCATCGGCACTGGCAGACGTCCGGCGACGGTATCGGTCTGCCAGGCCAGCGCATCGAAGTGCGCGTGTGCCCCTGCCAGGGGTACATCGGTCTGTCCCTGCAGATACTCGACGGCAGCGCTTCCGATGCGGGCCAGCCCATGCAGCGCGGCCGCGTCGGCGTCGGCGTGCGTGCCGTGAGTCAGCACATCCAGCATGCGGGTGAAGGCATAGGCGCGAGCGGCGTAGCTGTTGCCGTCTGCAAGCGTGCGCTTGGCGCCTTCGGGCAGCAGGGCGAACTCCTGCAGCGCTGCGTACCACGCGCGCGCGGGTGCGGCGTCGAAGAAGGCAGCCAGTGTCGCTGGCGTCGGCGTGCGCTGCTGCAGATCGAGCCCGGCCTGCGCGAAGGCATCGGTCACTGCGGCATGCAGGCCTGCCGGCGTGCGCGGTACCTGCCAGTCCAATGCGTTCCACCAGTCACGCGGCGGAATGCGGTCCATCAACGGGACCAGCACCGCCAGCGGCAGCGCCCCCTGCACCGGCACCATCGCCTGTGCCACTGCGCCGCCGATCAGCGGCGCAGTGGCGGGCGGGGCGAAAACCGGCACGCCCATGTCGGTCAGCGCACCGGCCAGTGCCTGTGGCGCCACGTCGGGGTGATGCCCCCGGCGGGACACGCGCAGCCCGTCCGCCATGGCACCTTCAGTGCCAGCTGCCGCGACGGGCATCGACGGTCGCTGCGAGGTCGCCGCAGGGTCTCCCTGGCGGGCCAGCAGGGCACCGATCGCCGCTGCCTGCGCGCGCAGCAACCCCGGCACGGTGCGCCGTTCTTCCCAGCACTGGCCCGGCTGCGCCAGCGCGGTCCCGGGGCGCTGCCGACCGAGCAGCGCATCGCTGCCCTGCACGGGTGCAGCGGCTCCGGCAGCCGGTGTACAGGCCACGGTCGTCAGCGGACCCATCCACGCCGCATCCAAGGCGTGCGGCTGCGCGATGTCGGCTACCGTCTCCGGTGCAGGCAGTGCGGTGTGGCCCAGCAGGCGCGCCCCCACTGCGCCGGCATAGACCAGATCGAAACCGGCCCCCACCATCTGCGGCAACTGCCACGGCGCGCTCAGCACGCTGACCAGTGCACGCGTGGCGCTGTCGTAGCGGCCCAGTGGTCGAATCGGTACCGGAACCTCCACGTTGGCCTGATGGGCGACCGCCAGCAGCTGCGCGGCCAATATGGGGAACGGAGCGCGCTCGGGCGTTGCGCGTCGGTCGTCGGGCGCACCGCCATGCAGGGCGGCCAGGCGTGCATGAATCGCGGCAATCGACGAGGGTTCAAGAGAATCGAATACCGCTGGCAGACCGGCACGCGGGTCGAGCAGGCCGGCATCGCGCTGCTCATGCTGGCGCACGCACCGCAGCGCCTGCTGCAGTGCGCGCTGCGACGCGTCGGGCGCCAGCTGCTGCAGCTGCGCGTGCACGGTGGCGTGGCGGGCGTCGGTGGTCAGGCCGGCATATTGCGCGCGCTGGTGCGCGAGCGCGAGGTGCCGCGCGTCGGTGTGTGCGTGGTGCCCGCGATGCGTGGCCAGCATCGCCTGCCATGCGGCCGGTGCAACGTCCGCCGGGCGGTACAGCGCATCGCGCAGCTGCTGCAGCAATGGTTCGGCATCGGCAATGACCGCGCTCAGTTGCGCTCGTTCGGTGATGCATTCGACCTGCCACTGCGCCGCAGGCAGGCGCAGCGCGTGCAGCAGCACGCACCGCCACGTCGCCGCTTCGGCTTCACTGCAGGCGGGCAGGATGCAGTTTGCGGCCAGCCAATCCGCCATCACCTGTCCCAGCGGCGTGCCGGGCAGCCCGCCATCCAGCAGTGCGTGCAGCAACGTGGTATCGATCGGGGCCTTGGCCAGCGCGTCGCCAAGCGCGCCCAGTTGCGCGCGGGGCACGCCGATCAGCGACAAGCTGGTCGGCGACGCTGCCTGCGGCCGGTTCTGCACGCGGTCCGGGCCGGGCAGGCGGTGCGCGCGCGGAGGCGGGGCCAATTGCGCGCGCGACAAGGTGCCGGAGGTGGTCTGGAGGGCGGGGCAGCGGGACATCGTCGGCACAGGCATCAGGTCGTGTCAGGCGCAGGGAGCGCGGAAGGGCGCCGATCCTACGCAAGGGGCCTGCAGCTGCAATCGACTACGTCAATGGAACCTGACTGAACGATTAGAGATGTGCTTGAAAGTCGTTGCGGCGCGAGGGATCCAGGCATGCGACCGTCTGCCGCCTGCCTTCGCCCGGCATTGTCGGGATCGGAATTGTTGTAGCTACGCAGTGGCGGCAAACATCGCATTCAACTGCGCATAGCCCGGTGCGTCGGCCGGCAGCGAGATCGTGTCACCCAGCAGCGCCTGCATGCCATCGGTCATCGCCTTCCAGGCGAGAGTGGAAAGCGCCGGTCCCGCGCTCAGGCGGCACACGCCGGCTTGCGCCAGCGCGTCATGCCCAGCCATGCCGGGCAGCCACATCACGTTGAGGGGCAGCAGCTGCCCACGTGCGATGCGCGCCATCTCGCCAAGGTCGACGATCCCGGGAACGAAGCCGCCGTCTGCACCCGCGCGGGCATATCCCTGCAGCCGCTCGATGCTCATGCCGACAGCGGCGTCGCCTTTCGCCAGACCGCGAAGGTAGACATCGGTACGGGCGTTGATGAACAGCGGTCGCGCGCCCAACTGGTGGCGGATCGCCTCCAGTTTCGATTCGAGCAGAGCAGGGCTGTCTGCGCCATCCTCGATGTTGATGCCGACCACGCCGAGCTCGACGAGTCTGGCCACGCGCGTTGCTACCTCCTGCGGATCGTCGCTGTAGCCATCTTCAATATCCACGGTCACCGGCAGGGAGGTGACGCGCACGATTTCCGCAACGCGCTGCAGCAGGGCCACCTCGGGCAGCGCACCGCCATCGGGATAGCCGCACGACCAGGCCATGGCCGCACTGGTGGTGCCCACCGCGCTGGCGCCCAGCTGTTGGGCAAGTGCGGCGCCACCGGCGTCCCAGACGTTGGGAAGCACGAACAGGGCAGGGGAGCGATGCAGTTGCTCGAAGCGCTGGTGAAGGGGGCTCATGGCGGTGGCTCCTTGGCTGAAACCCGGAGTCTGCGCCGGTTGCACGGCCCGCGCTCGCTGTTTTCGGACAGTAATACCCGGGAGCCGGAACAGGGGTACTCTGGGCAGTCCCCCATCGCCAACCCCGGGCCCGCCGCATGGATTACCAGCTTGTCATCAAGTTATGGAGAAAGTCGCTGGACGACGAAGCGTTCCTGGCCACGCTGGAGGCCGAGCTGGGCGCCGCCCTGGGCAGCGCGGCGAAGCTGGACGGCTACGACGTCAGCGCCAAGGAGATCAACCTCTTCATGTTCACCGCCGACCCGCGCCCGGCGTTCCGTCGTGCCAAGGACGTGCTGGAACGGCTGGGCGTGCTGCACAGCGTGTCGGCCGCCTATCGCCTGGTCGGCGGCGCGCAGTTCACCTCGGTGTGGCCGATGCGGATGGCGAGGAAGTTCACCTTGCCCTGAGGCGGCGGGCGCTTACCGAGCGTGCAGGCGCCCTTGCCCTTGAAGCATGGCAATGCATTTGCATTGACAAGGCAATGCAAATGCATTACCATACGGGAAATTCCGTTTCCTGCCCGGAGATGCGCCGTGTCCGCCACCCTCGAAGTCGAATCCACCTTGACCGACCGTTATCAGACCACGGTGCCGGAAACCGTGCGGCGCGCCCTCAAGCTCGGCAAGCGCGACAAGATCCACTACACGATCCGCCCCGGCGGCGAAGTTGTGCTGACGCGTGCCGATGAGGAAGTTGACGACCCGCTGCTCGGGCAATTCCTGGGCTTCCTGGCGCGCGACATCGCCCGCCATCCGGAGCGCCTGCAGGCCATCGACGCTGCCTTCGTTCAGCGCCTCCAATCCCTGACGGGCGGTATCGAAGTTGATCTCGACGCTCCCCTGTCGGCGGATGAGGAATGAGCAGCAGCAATCCTGCGCCCTTGCTCATCCACGGTTGGTCGGTTTTCGCGCACCCGCTGTTCCTTGCTCAGATTGAAGTGCTGACGCAGCAGGTCGAGGCCTTCAGACAGAAAGACCCGGTGGGGTATGTGAAGAAGAACGCCAGCAAGCGGCTGGCCGCGATCACCAAACTGGCGTTCGACGTCATCCCGCAAGACCCGACGCGGCCGGAATACCGCCAAGGCAGCACGCTCGGTGACGACTACAAGCACTGGTTCCGCGCCAAATTCTTTCAGCAGTACCGCTTGTTCTTTCGCTACCACGCGCCCAGCAAGGTGATCGTGTTGGCGTGGGTGAACGATGACGATACAAAGCGTGCCTATGAAAGCGGTGACGATGCATACAGGGTATTTCGGAAGATGCTGGAAAGTGGCCGTCCACCGGACGACTGGAGCGAGTTGCTGGCCGAGGCTTGCGCCGTGGGGTAATGCTTGCAGTGGTTCGCCGCTGGCGTAGCACAGTAAGGTTTGGCTTCGATGACAAACAGCGTTGTCATGGGGTATCAGCTTTGGAGAAGCCGATATCAAACGGCTTCACGACAACACCGTCAGGGACCTGTCCAAGCAGTACATGGCCGAGCAAGTGAGACGAGGTCGCCATCCACCAGGGCCATGACTACCGGGTGGCGGTCAGCGACCTGGACCGGGGCCGGCCGATCTGGTTCTGCGGCAGCGGATGTACTGAGGCGGGCATCGACCAGATCTTTGCCGAATTGGGGCCGAAGAAGAGTGCCCAGATCGAACTGGCGGTGATGGACATGTGGCGTTCGTTCCGCAACCGGAACCCCTGAGAGCCCACGACCCCCACCAATCAAGGAACCTGTCGGGCGCAGGCCCAATGTGCTTCATGTGCGCGGATTAGGTCGGCGGCGACATCAACAATTTGATTGATCGATGTCGGCGCGTTCCTCGCGCCATCTTTGAACGACGCGCCGGACTGAAATACGTCGCGGGTGTCGATGACCAGATGGCGGTCATGCAACGAACGATCGGGCATCGCGCGCAGCTCGACAGCGGTGCCGTGCTGTGCCTGAAATAGGTTCAGCGATTGATGAAGGGCGGCGGCCTGCCGCTCGGCTGTCAGAAGACGGGCCGTAACACCTTGCGGAATCTGCGGAAGGTAGCGCGTAACGAAAGTGGCATCGATGTAGGGATCGATGAACAGCACGTCACGCGTTGCACCGGCTAAGAGCTGCCGGATTTCCTCGAAGTAGTCGTGAACCGCTCCTACGCCAAGCTGGCGTGTGATGAACGTGTTGGTCGCTAGCTGAAGCTGCGTCAGAAGGCTTCGGGTCTGGGTGACGAATTGCCGTTGAGCATTCAGCGTGAGCATGCTGGAGGTCGGACTCATTATTCCCGACGCTGAAGCAGTCGCCTGACCGAGCAGGGCACCGAACCTTACCCCTTCGATTTTGCTGTAAGCGTTCACAATTCCGGCAACATCGGCGAACCAGCTTAAAGACTCATCGGACCAAGGATCGGTCGGCCGATTGCTAAGGGCGTCGCGCAGAAGGGCGGCGCATTGGTCGGCCGGAATTGTCATTAAAGTCCCCTGGATGATCCTTTGGACGATAGCCGATCCGGGCGCAACTTTGAGCATGGGGTGGGGCCGCTGACACCTCGCAACGTGCCTTGTGCGTGGGTTCGCGAATCGAACTCAAGATCAAGGTTCGCCGGGTCCCCCTCTCGCCCTGCAGGTCGCCGACACCGTAGGAATAACGGTGTGCGTGCCCTTCGAAATTGACTTTGTTGTTTTCTATCCCAGCCGGTATGGCAATCAGTTCTCAGCGCGTCATGGATGTTCTGAACAACTCTGCACGAAATATGATGGTAGTGCCGACCGCTGGCCGGTAAGTAGGAGGTCCATCAGGGAGACGTCGAAGGGACCCATGTACCTGCCTTATGCGGCCTTGCCCCAATGAGCACGCCGCGAAATCCTTACGCCGCCGCCTCCGGATCGTTCAATCGAAATGATCCCTTGCGGACGAACTACCGGAAGCATCATCAGATTCTTCATGTTTGCATCGGAAAAGAACCTTTTGACGGCGACCAGGGAGGTGTTCAAGCGATTGCATAGTGGCGCAAGGTCGCGTGTCGCTCGCTGCATGGATCGGGTAGCGTGCTGGTCGTCGTCCTTCGGCTGCCAAGTTAGGAGCGTGGCCACGAGTTGCTGAAGCTGATTGCGCAGCGCTTCGGGCCCGCCGCCTAAACGGAAACATTCCAAGCCTGACAACGTCGCAATCACCCGCGTTTCTGCATGCGGAACGTACGGAGCGGGCTCGCCTGGTGCCCTGCCGGCTTGAAGCGCCGCAAGCCGCATCGCTCGTTCATCGGCTGACAGCATGAAGTCGCATTCGATTGCCGGCTTGCCCTTTTCGGCCATCCTTTCGATGGCGGTCAGGAGCGGGCCTTTGGCCTCATCGCAGAATGACTTGTGGACCGCAATCGCTTGCGCAATCTCAGGCGTATTGTCCAGCCAGTACTGTTTCGCCTGTGCCTCAAGCCTGACCTGCACAAATGCTTCCTTGCGAATGCGTTCGGCCTCACGCACGCGATAGGCGCTCACTTTGGCACCCCATATGTCTGGCCCGCCGTTTGTGTATCTGGCAGCGCAGTCCTGGCCGATATTGATGTAGCGCCCGCCAACTAGCCCCACTATCCATCCGTGTGCATGTAGACGTTCACACTTCTTGCGTCCACAAGGCCGCATGTCCTTGCTGTCGAATTCGTATTCGTGAATCGGATGGCCTTGGACAATCTCTTCGATTGGAATATCCCGAAGACCTTCCGTGATCGCGTACAGCTCGTTCCAGTTCTTTGGTCTAGGAGGACGACGGCCGAACTCATCACCAATTGACATTACTGCACACTCCTTGCGTGAGGGGAGGACGCGCTTGCTTGCCACTATTAGTAGTAATACTACTAACCAAGGCGCGCGTCAAGTCACACTCGCGGACCGTAAGCCCTTGATGTCGCACGGGGTGAGGCGGCTCAACCGACGACGTGGCACGCCTGTGCATAAGTGGCGGGTCCTCCCTGACCCCATACCCCTGCAGGTCTTCGGACACCGCGCCATTCAGGTTGTGTGCGCCCCTTAGAAATCGGATTTGCTGTTGTCCTTCCGGCGAGGAAACCCTTTCGAAATCAGGGCTTCGGGCGCATCGTCGACATCAGCACCACTTAGCGGCATTGCCCTTCACGGGAGCGTTTCTGTTTCCCTATCATCCGATGTGGGGGGATGATTGATAGCTCGGGCTCCACGTCAAGGCCGGAGGTAATGCCCCGGCGTGAGACGGCGACCTCACTGTCTGTTGGATTCCAGGACAAGCCGAAGATGGACGTGCTGAATCCTCTCAGTCGTGCAGCAATCTCGCGGAACTTCATCGCCCCCTTGCCGAACTTTGTTGTGCACATCGGACTAGCCTTGGTGGCCTATCCGTACTGCTGTCCGTACTGCAGTTTTACCTTGAGCTAATAAATAAAAAACCCCGGATAAATCATGGGTTTGAATGGTGGAGGTGGGCTCTACCTTATTCGCTTAACCGAGCCTTACGCGGCAAGGGATGGGGCGCGGGTTCCATCCGCCGAACCGAGCTCCCCAAGGTGACGGGTTTGGGGAAGGGTCCGACCGAAATGCGCGAATAGAGGGTCGCTTTGGACAGGCTGACCCGGTTCTGCACTTCGCTTCTTCGGAGCAGGCGGCGAGGGGGGCGGTTGCAGGTTGCTGGTCATCTTGTCTCCTTCGCCGCAGTGGGCGGCTGATTCGTTGTAGGGGTACAGGAACGGCGGCCGGCCGGTCGGACAGCCTTCATGACCTTCAGCGCTTCTTCCATGTCGCCGGCGGCGAGGTGGTGCAGGTGGCCGGTCCTGCCTTGGCCATATCCACGCCCGACATGCCGGCTAGGTCGTGGGCCGTACGATGGATCGCGTCGCTGAAGGTCAGTAGAGAATCGTCAGCCACGGCCAGCCTCCGCGGCAGAATGCGGGTTAATCCAACGGGGGATGTGGCTATGACTGTCTCGGCGCAAGTCGGAAATGTAGCAACCGCAGGACTCGACTGGACCGCTGCGTCGACAGTTGTCGCGGCCATAGCAGCAGTCATCGCGCTGTTCGTTGGTGTTTGGCCGATTGTCACTGCGCGACGTACGGGGGAAGGTCAGGCGAGGTTCTGGGCGAAGGTGGCGGTGGATGATCTGGCAGTCCAAGAGCTCAATTTGCTTGCTGCGACCAAGTTGGTAACTCAACCCGAAGGATACGCAGACTCTTGGCAGTACGATCAAGTAGCCAAATGCACTGCGACCGTCAGCAGTGCAATCCTGGTTACCTTGGCTCAGTACAGAGAGCATCTTCCGAAGCCTGCTGAGGGCGCTTTGGTGGTCGCCATTTCTATACTGGCTGTTGCACAGCATCGTAGAACATTCCTTGCTCAGCTCGCGCCAAGTGAGGTTGTGAATCTGACGGGCGACATGGTTTGGTATGACGAGGTCCGCGAAGCGATTCACCCAGCGCGCGTGGAACTGGCGAAATGGGTGAAGGTAGAGCTGCAGCAACTTGACGAAGGCGCTGCGCAGCTTGCTAAAAACCTTCGACACGCTGCTTTGGTCGAACGACAACTCTGGCAGCAAGCGAATATCGCAGAGGCGAGGACTGCAGATGCCGGGCAGAGGGCGCCTAATCAATAGCTTTCAGCCCCGCGCCACGATGGGCGTCGATTAGTTCTTGGGCTTGCCCCTGCAGCCAGGCAGCCATGTCGTAGAAGTTCGGCAGCACGGTGGTGGCCATGACGTGCAGCTGGTTGCGGATGTCCAGCAGGTCCACCAGCGGGAACGGGGCCTGGCCGGCACGGATGGCGTCGACCACCTGCGCGCGACGTTGCGGCTCATCGTTCTGGGTGAAGCGGCGCGCCACGTGGAGGGCGATCTGGTCGATGTAGTCACGAAGCACCCCCGTGCCTCGCAGCGCGGTGCGCGTTTCTTCCCAGTTGCCCTCGTGCTTGATGGCCGCCCCGCCGGC
The DNA here is from genome assembly GCF_037482345.1 of Stenotrophomonas sp. AB1(2024). Taxonomy (NCBI): domain Bacteria; kingdom Pseudomonadati; phylum Pseudomonadota; class Gammaproteobacteria; order Lysobacterales; family Lysobacteraceae; genus Stenotrophomonas; species Stenotrophomonas sp. AB1(2024). Next base: position 382,124 of record NZ_JBBHKO020000001.1, on the reverse strand, counting down.
GTCGGTCCAGGCAGCGCAGTTCTTGCCCCAATCGTCGATCAGGATGTCGCCGGGCTGGTGCATGAAGAATGGCTTGTTCCTGCCGCCCATCACTGGCAGGACCAGACACGTCTGCGAGAGGTGCTGCCGGACCCATGCACGCTTCTGCGAAGCCACATGCGCGTAGTTCGACTTCGGACAGGCGGTGACGCGGTCGCCGCCTTGCGGTGTTCGCTGGGGTCTACGCCGCTGGCGAGCAGGTGGCGCGCGTCCTCTTGTGCCTCTCTGGCTTTGGCCAGGCTGACCTCAGGATAGATGCCCATTCCCAGCAGTTTCTCCTTGCCGTTGACGCGGTACTTCCAGCGCCAGTAGCGGGGGCCATTCGGGTGGACCAACAGGAACAGGCCCCGCCACCGTCAGACAGCTTCTGCTGCTTCTCGGTGGCCGTTACGCGACGGATCGCGGCATCGACAGGGGTTGGGGGTACAAAGTTTTCAGGGCGGGCTTGTGCCCTTGGATATACCCCCAGCGTCTCATGGGTTGCAACGGAACAGGCTGGACAACCCCGGACAACAAAAAAGCCGGAACCCCTTGTTTGACGGGAGGTTCCGGCTTTCTGTGGTCCTTGTGGGACCGTCTAATGGTGGAGGTGGGCGGAATTGAACCGCCGTCCGAAGGCACTCCATCCCCGGTACTACATGCTTAGCTCACCGTTGAATCTCGCCCTGTGGCAGCACGGTGTGCAAAGCGCACCCCAGGACCAGCCTGCTTTAGTTAAGCCGTGACTGACAGGCAGCCATCACAGCCGGTTCCGTGATAATGACCCTACATCTACGAGCACGGGCACAAGTAGGTTCGGGGGTTCGCCTTAGGCGGCTGTAGAACTAAACGCTAAAGCTGTTTTTAGGCAGCGATTGCGAAGTCGTTCGAACCGTAGTTGTCGTCGTTGGCAACTAGAAGTTTGCTGCTGGATTAACGAGGAAAGCTGCCCCCTCGGCATGCACCAAGTAACTTCACAACCCCCGTCGAAACCAATGCACCCCCGGTTTCTTCAAGAACTGCAAGCCGTCTGCGACCAGACGCTACTTGACGGGGCCGATGCTACTCCAATTCAGCTGAACAGTCACCTGAAAGGCGCCCCCACGCCGGTTGGGCTACCTGCCTTCGCGCTGGCGCTTGCTGTCGGCCTGGTGCTTGGCCCGGACCTTGCGGTCGTGGTTCTGGGCGTTGCGCTGGGTCATGGCCTGCTTTCGGGCTTCGGGTTCGGCCCGGGCCATCAGGGCTTCGATCCGGGCAACCAGGCGACGGTGCTCGAGCGTGTCGTAGCTCTGGTTTTCCGAGGCTTCGCGCTTGGTGTTGCGCAGCACGTAGGTCAGCACCTTGAGCAGGGCGGCCGGGTCCATCGCCCGGGTCAGCTCGCCGAAGATGGCTTCATAGGCGGCGATGTCGGCCTGGAGCACGGCGATGGGGTCCGCGCTCGGGGCGGTCTCCTGGGGGATTTCTTCGGTCACGCAATGCTCCGGATGAGGTGGGCGGGTAGGGCAGCCGGGCAGCGCCCGGCTCTACGGATGGGTGTCATGATGCGGCAGATCATGGGCGCATGGCGATGCGTCAAGCGGAATGGCGCCCATGCGGTGCATCGGCACGGCAGGGCCTGGCTCTACGGATGGGTGTCATGATGCGGAAAGTCACGGGCGCATGGCGATGCGCCAGGCGGAACGGCGCCCGCCTGGGGCCTTGGCGCGGCGCTACGCGTCGCGGTTGTGGCGGCGCATGGTGCGCTGCTTTTCGCGGGCCCAGTCGCGGTCCTTTTCGGCGTCGCGCTTGTCGTGGGTCTGCTTGCCCTTGGCCAGCGCGACTTCCAGCTTGATCTTGTTCTTGCTCCAGTACATCGCGGTGGGCACGATGGTGTAGCCGTCGCGCTCGACCTTGCCGACCAGCTTGTCGATCTCGCTGCGGTGGAGCAGCAGCTTGCGCTCGCGGCGGTCGTTGGCCACCACATGGGTGGAGGCCTGGATCAACGGGGTGATCTGGGCGCCGATCAGGAAGATCTCGCCGCTTTTGACGTAGGCGTAGGCGTCGATGATGTTGCCGCGCCCGGCGCGGATCGACTTCACTTCCCAGCCCTGCAGGGCCAGGCCGGCCTCGAAACGGTCCTCGAGGGTGTATTCGTGGCGGGCACGCTTGTTGAGCGCGATGGTTTTGTTGGCCGTCGCGTTCTTTGCTTTATCCTTGCCGCTGTTCTTGCTCATTTCCGTATTGTCTCCGATTCGGGCCTCCGTGGTCGATTCGCCAGCCAAGCCTTCGCATGCCAACTATCCGACGTAGTGCCCTGGTTGAACATTCGGCTGCCCGCATGTTCGACCTGGTCAATGATATTGATGCCTACCCGCGCCGCTTCCGGTGGTGCTCGGCTGCGCAGATCCTGGAATCCGGTCCAGACCGGCTGGTGGCACGGCTGGACCTGGGGTTGGGGTCGTTTTCGACATGGTTCATGACCGAAAACACCCTGCAGCGCCCGCACCATATCGACATGCAGCTGCGCGATGGTCCGTTCAAGCGCCTGCACGGCCGCTGGGAATTCCATGTGCTGGCCGAGGACGCCTGCAAGGTCAGCCTCACCCTGGAGTTCGAACCGAACTCACGCCTGCTCGGGCCCGCCCTGGCGCTGGGCTTCCAGGGCCTGGCCGACCGCATGGTCAATGATTTCGTCCGCGTCGCCGACGAGCAGGACTGAGCCGTGATCCGGGTGGAGGTGGTGTTGGCCTGGCCCGACCGGGTCGAGTCGCGCCAACTGGAACTGGCCGAGGGGGCCACCGTGGCTGACGCCATTGCGGCTGCGGCGATCGACGGTGGCGGGAACTGCCCGGCGGTGGCCGTGCACGGCTTGCTGGCCAAGGGCAGCCAGGCGCTCAACGACGGGGACCGCGTGGAACTGCTGCGGCCCCTGCTGGCGGATCCTAAAGACAACCGACGCCGACGGGCTGGCGCGCGGTAGGGCGGCTGGGCAGGGCGGCTGGGCGGGCAGCCGGGCAGGGCCCGGCTCTACCCCCCCGTTTCCGGGTCAGCGGCCGCGCTGCTTCTTCCTGTCCTTGGCCAGGTTGCGGCCGAACTGGCGCACCTGGTCCTTGGCCAGCTGGGCATCGTTGTTCGGGAAGAAGTCGCCTTCCCAGCGGGTCACCTGGTCGCCCTCGAAGAACACCACGAAGTTCTTCACCTCGGTACGGCCCAAGCGGTCCGTACGCTCGCTGGCGGTGTAGTCCCAGCGCTGGGCGTGGAAGGGGTCGTCGATGGAGGGGGTGCCGAGCAGCGCGTTGACCTGCTGCTTGCTCTGGCCCACCTGCAGCTGACCGACGGCCTGCTCCCGGATCAGGTTGCCCTGATAGATGGGTTGCTTATAGATGATGCCGCAGCCCGTGGTGGACAGGGCAACGGCGGCGACCAGCAGGAGATTGCGCATCGGGGAATGGCGTTTTGGGAAATCCAGTCGATGATACACTCCGAACGTGTCGCCGCGACCCAATCCGAGGCAGCTGGCGCTAAATCGCCAATGAACGGAGACCTATGGAAACCCACGACCTGCGCAAAGTTGGCCTGAAGGTGACCCATCCGCGTATGCGGATCCTTGCCCTGCTCGAGCAGCGCGACGCCCAGAAGCACCAGCACCACATGACGGCCGAAGACATCTACCGCCAGCTCCTGGAGCACGGTGACGAGATCGGCCTGGCCACGGTGTACCGGGTGCTGACCCAGTTCGAGGCCGCCGGCCTGGTGCTGAAGCACAACTTCGAAGGCGGCCAGGCCGTTTACGAACTGGACCGGGGCGGCCACCACGACCACATGGTGGATGTGGACTCGGGCAAGATCATCGAGTTCGAAAGCCACGAGATCGAGGAGCTGCAGCGCAAGATCGCGTCCGACCACGGCTACGAGCTGGAAGAGCACTCGCTGGTGCTCTACGTGCGCAAGAAACGCAAGTAACGGCTTCGCCGTTACTTGCACGACAAAACCCCGGGCCGGCCCCGGGGTTTTTCATTTCCCCAGCACCGCCAGGTCCACCGCCTCGGCCATTGCACGGTTGCCGGCATCGCCGGGGTGCAGGTGGTCGCCGGAGTCGAAGGCGGCCGCCAGTCGCGCCGGCGATGCCGGGTCGCGCAGGGTCCGGTCAAGGTCGATCACTGCATCGAACGGGCTGCCCTCACGCAGCCAGGCATTGAGCTGGCTGCGCAGCACGTCCTTCTCCGGCTGGTAGTAGTCGTCCAGCGGGGTGCCGGGGAGGGCGCCTGCAAACGGGGTCAGGGTGGCGCCGACGATCCGCACCCCCCGGGCATGCGCACGCCTGGCCAGTTGGCGGTAGCCGGCCTGCAGCTCCGCCAGCGACGGCCGCGGCTCGGCGCGCGCGAACGCGGTACCGGGCCAGCTGATGTCGTTGATGCCGATCAGCACCACCACGCCGGTCACCCCGGGCTGGTCCAGTACGTCGCGCTGGAACCGCGCCAGCGCCGCCTCCCCCATGCCATCGCGCAGCAGGCGGCCGCCGGAGATGCCGGCGTTGACCACCGCTACCCCCTGCGGCGCGAGTCGAGCGGCCAGGTGGTCGGTCCAGCGCTGGTCGCGGTCGAGGCTGGCGGTGGCGCCATCGGTGATCGAATCGCCGATCACCACCACGCTGCGCGCATCGGCCGGGGCTTCCACGTCGATACCGGTCAGGAACAGTCGCGCGGTGATGGCGGTGCCGTCGCGCAAGGCCGTCAAGGCGGTCTGGTTGCCCGGGGCGATGGTGCTGGTCTGGCGCCCGTCCCAGTGGAAGGTCTGCAGCGGGGTCGGGCCGGGCACATGCAGGGAGATCTGCACCGCCTGAAGGTCAACCGTGGGCAGCGCCAGCGGATCGCTCAGGCGCTGCTGTCCGGGCGCGATCACGGTGCCTGGCTGGCCGTCGAAGGTCAGCGCCCGCGGGGTGGCCCCGGTGCTGCCGGCCACGCTGGCCGCGCCGATCCGCAACGGCGTGGTGCCGTAGGCATTGCTCAGGCGCACGCGCAGGCGCGGGCCGCCCAGGCTGATGCGGGCGGTCTGGCGGAACGTCTGGTCATCCAGCACCTGCGGGACGCCGGTCGGGAACAGGAACCCGGTGGACCAGACCGGTTGCGGGCTGGCCTGCCAGCTGGCAACCCAGTGCGTGGGTGCGGCGGCTGCCGGAAGGGCGGCGGAAAGCGCGAACAGCGCGCCGGTGGCAAGGCGGATCAGGGGATTCATGCGGGCCATTCCGGGGAAGAGGTGGCCATGGTGCGCGACGCCTGATCTGTGAACTAGACTGCCTGCGGACAATCATCTGTGAACTGGATTCATTCATGACCACGCCCGACGTCAACCGATCCGGCCAGCTGGAAATCTTCGTGCGGGTGATCGAGGCCGGCAGCTTCTCGGCGGCGGCGCGCGCGCTGGACATGAGCCCGTCGGCGGTCAGCAAGCTGGTGGCGCGGCTGGAACAGCGGCTGGGCACGCGCCTGCTGCAGCGCTCCACCCGCCAGCTGCAGCTGACCCCGGAAGGTTGCGCCTTCTACGAGCGCGGCCTGCGCGTGCTGGCCGACCTGGACGAGGCCGAACGCTGCGCCAGCGCCCATGCCGAACCGCGCGGGCGGCTGCGGGTGAACAGCAACGTGCCGTTCGGGCACCACTTCCTGCTGCCGTTGCTGCCAGCGTTCCTGGAGCGGTATCCACAGGTGGGGGTGGACCTGGTGTTGACCGATGAGGTGATCGACCTGCTCGAACAGCGCACCGATGTGGCGGTGCGCGCCGGGCCGTTGAAAAGCTCCAGCCTGGTGGCGCGGCGGCTGGGCGCGACCCGGATGATGATCGTGGCCGCGCCGGCGTATGCGGCCCAACACGGCCTGCCGGCAGACGCCGCCGCGCTGCTGGCGCATAACCGGTTGGATATTGGCCACGCGCGCGCACAAACCGGCTGGCCGGTGCTGGAACGGGGCCAGGTGCAGCGGGTGCCAACCGGCGGCAATGCGCGCGCCAGTGATGGCGAGGCGTTGCGGCGGCTGGTGCTGGGCGGAATCGGCATCGCCCGGCTGGCGGCATTCCAGGTGCAGGCCGATGTCGCCGCCGGGCGGCTGCTGCCGGTGCTGGAGTCGGCCAATCCCGGCGACCTGGAAGAGGTGCATGCGGTGTTCGTGGGGCAGGGCGGCTACCTGCCGTTGCGGGTGCGGGCGTTGCTGGATTTCCTGGTGGAGCAGGTGGACCTGGGCAGACCGTTGGCGTGATCCCTGCCGCCGTGGGGACGCTGTCAGGTGCAGCCACGCAGGGCGTGGCTCTACGTAGCCTGCAACAATCTGCGCGCGGCCGCGCGGGCTTCCTTGCTGACCTCGACGCCGCCGAGCATGCGCGCCAGTTCTTCCTCGCGGGCCTTGGCATCCAGCTTTTCCACCGCGCTCTGGGTCATGCCTTCCACCGGTGCCTTGCTGACCCGGTAGTGCGCGTGGCCCTTGGACGCAACCTGGGGCAGGTGGGTGACGCACAGCACCTGGCGCTTCTCGCCCAGCGCGCGGAGCTTTTGCCCGACGATATCGGCCACCGCGCCGCCGATGCCCGAATCGACTTCGTCGAACACCATGGTCGGCACCGCATCCAGGCCCAGCGCAGCGACTTCGATGGCCAGCGAAATGCGCGACAGTTCGCCGCCGGAGGCGACCTTGCGCAGGGCGCGTGGCGGCTGCCCGGCGTTGGCGGCGACCAGGAACTCGGCGCGCTCGGCACCGTTCGGGTCCGGCTTGGCCACCCCATGCGGCTCGAGTTCGATCAGGAACTGGCCACCGCCCATGCCCAGCTCGCCGATCAGCGTGGTGGTGGTCTCAGACAGGGTCTTGGCAGCAGTGGCGCGGCTGGCACTGAGCGTGGCGGCCACGGCCTGCCACTGTGCCGCCGCGCGGTCGATCTCACCGGCCAGCGCCTGCAGGCGGGTGTCGGCGCCGCGCAGCTGTTCCACTTCGGCTTCCATTGCATCGCGATGTTCGGCCAGGCCTTCCATCGGCACGCGGTGCTTGCGCGCCAGGTCGTGCAGGCGGCCCAGCCGGCGTTCGATGTCCTCGAACTGCTCCGGGTCGGCGTCGAGGTCGTCGTGGACCCGGTCGAGCAGGGCCAGTGCTTCGTGCAGCTGGATGACCGCGCTGTCCAGCAGCGCGTCCACCTCGCCCAGGCGGGCGTCGTGTTCGGCCACGCGGGCCAGGTCATGCCGGGTCTGCTGCAGCAGCTGCAGCACCGACACCTCATCGTCGCCATTGAGCCGGGCGGCGGCCACGTCGCAGGCGCTGACCAGCGCCCCGGCGTGGGCCTGGCGGCGGTGGCTGCTGCCCAGCGCGGCGATCGAGGCCGGCTCCAGGTCTTCGCGCTGCAGTTCGCCCAGCTGGTGTTCCAGGAAGCCGATGCGGTCGCTGACATCGCCCTGTCGCGACAGCGACTCGGCTTCGTCGACCAGGGCCTGCCAACGGCCAGCGGCCTGGCGCACCTGGACGCGCTCGGCCTCGTTGCGGGCGTAGGCGTCCAGCAGCGCCAGCTGCGAGGGCCGTGCCAGCAGCGCCTGCTGTTCGTGCTGGCCGTGGATTTCCACCAGCATGCCGGCCAGCTCGGTGAGCTGGGACAGGGTCACCGGGCGGCCGTTGATCCAGGCGCGCGAGCCGCCGTCGGCACGGATGATCCGGCGCAACTGGCACTGCTCCTCGTCATCCAGCTCGTTGTCGCGCAGCCATTGCCGGGCCGGGGCGTGTTCGCCCGGCGCGAACTCGGCCGACAGCTCGGCGCGCGCGGCGCCGTGGCGGACCACGCCGCTGTCGGCGCGCAGCCCGGACAGGAAGCCCAGCGCGTCGACCATCAGCGACTTGCCTGCGCCGGTCTCGCCCGAAACAACGGTCATGCCTGCGCCGAATTCCAGTTCGGTGGCGCGGACAACGGCAAAATCCTTGATCGATAGATGTCTGAGCATGGTATTGGGTTCTTGAGCCGCGCAACGCTAGCATGGGTGGGGCAGGCAGTGTTCCTGCCATTATCCAACGTCGCGTCTCACAGGTTGATTCCATGCACCCTTCCGCGCCCCATCTAGCGCCGCGCGCCCGCCATCTGCTGCGGACGCTGATCGCGCGCCACATCAAGGACGGTGAACCGGTTGGTTCGCAGACGCTGGCGCGGCTGGCCGGGCTGGACGTGAGCCCGGCCACCATCCGCAACATCCTGGGCGACCTGGAAGACCTGGGCCTGCTCAGTTCGGCGCATGTCTCGGCCGGACGGGTGCCCACCGCGCACGGCTACCGGGTGTTCGTCGACAGCCTGGTCAAGATGCAACCGCCCGGCGAAAACGAGCTGAACCGCCTGCGCAGCGAGCTGTCCAGCGGTGCCGGTACCCAGGCCCTGCTGGGCAGCGCGTCCGAGCTGCTGTCGGCGATGAGCCACTTCGTGGGCGTGGTGGGCGCGCCGCGGCGCGAACCGTTCGCCTTCCGCCACATCGATTTCGTGGCGCTGGATGCGCGCCGGGTGCTGGCCATCCTGGTGTTTGCCGACAACGAGGTGCAGAACCGGGTGATCGAGCCACGGCGCAGCTGGGAGCCGGCCGAGCTGGAGCAGGTCGCCAATTACCTCAATGCCCACTGCGCCGGCCGGCCGCTGGCCGAGATCCGCTCAACGCTGCTGGTCGAGCTGCGCCAGGCGCGTTCGGAAATGGAGCAGCTGCTGGCCCACAGCGTGGAGCTGGCCGAGCAGGCGATGGCGCCGCCGGCCGACGACATGGTGCTGGCCGGGCAGACCCGGCTGATGGGCGTGCAGGACCTGTCCGACCTGGACCGGCTGCGCGAGCTGTTCGACCTGTTCGCCAGCAAGCGCGAGATCCTGCAGCTGCTCGAGCGCACCATCCAGGCCCCCGGCGTGCGCATCTTCATCGGCGAGGAAACCGGGGTGATGCCACTGGAAAATGTGTCGCTGGTCACCGCGCCGTACTCGGCCGGCGGCCAGGTGCTGGGCGTGCTGGGGGTGATCGGGCCCAAGCGGATGGCCTACGACCGCATGATTCCACTGGTGGAAGCCACCGCCCAGGTGCTCGGGGCGGCACTGGATACGCCGCCGGGGGCGGATTGTCCCGGGATGGCGCCTAAACGGACGTCAAGGTCTTGAATCGGGTCCGGCCGCCCACATAGGGGTGGGTGGAGGCGGAGAGTCACCGCCAAGGATCCGGAAATGAACCAAGATCAGCCTGATATCGCATCCCAGACCCCGGCCGGCGACGCCGCCGCGGGTGAAACCCTGCAGCAGCAGTTGGACAGCCTGCACAACGAGCTGGCCCTGCTCCGGTCCGAGTCGCTGCGTGAGCGCGCCGACCTGGACAACCAGCGCAAGCGCGTGGCCCGTGACGTCGAACAGGCGCGCCGCTTCGCCAATGAAAAGCTGCTGGGCGAACTGCTGCCGGTGTTCGACAGCCTGGACGCCGGGCTCAACGCCGCCGGCGCCGAACCCAGCCCGCTGCGCGAAGGCCTGGAGCTGACCTACAAGCAGCTGCTCAAGGTCGCCGCCGACAACGGCCTGACCCTGCTGGATCCGACCGGCCAGACCTTCAACCCCGAACACCACCAGGCCATCAGCCAGGTCGACGCGCCCGGCGCGGCGCCGGGCAGCGTGGTCCAGGTGTTCCAGAAGGGCTACCTGCTCAACGACCGCCTGCTGCGGCCGGCGCTGGTCGTGGTCGCCCGCGACTGACCTGAACGCGTTTGGCCGCCATCGGACACAGCGTTCGATGGGTGGGTTGAAAGTGTCAGCAGCGTCCCACACATCCCATTCATAACCCGGCGGCTGCCGGATGTTCCCCAAATTTTCAGGAGTCTCCCTCATGGGCAAGATCATTGGTATCGACCTCGGCACCACCAACTCGTGTGTGGCGATCATGGACGGCGGCAAGGCCCGCGTCATCGAAAACTCGGAAGGCGACCGCACCACGCCGTCCATCGTCGCCTACACCAAGGATGGCGAAGTGCTGGTGGGCGCCTCGGCCAAGCGCCAGGCCGTCACCAACCCGAAGAACACCTTCTACGCCGTCAAGCGCCTGATCGGCCGCAAGTTCACCGACGCTGAAGTCCAGAAGGACATCGCGCACGTGCCTTACGGCATCCTGGCCCACGACAACGGCGACGCCTGGGTGCAGACCAGCGATGCCAGGAAGATGGCGCCGCAGGAAATCTCCGCGCGCGTGCTGGAAAAGATGAAGAAGACGGCCGAAGCCTTCCTGGGCGAGACCGTCACCGAAGCGGTCATCACCGTGCCGGCCTACTTCAACGACAGCCAGCGCCAGGCGACCAAGGACGCCGGCCGCATCGCGGGCCTGGAAGTCAAGCGCATCATCAACGAGCCGACCGCCGCGGCCCTGGCCTATGGCCTGGACAAGGGCGACGGCAAGGACCGCAAGATCGTGGTCTACGACCTGGGCGGCGGCACCTTCGACGTGTCGATCATCGAAATCGCCAACGTCGACGGTGAAAAGCAGTTCGAAGTGCTGGCCACCAACGGCGACACCTTCCTGGGCGGCGAAGACTTCGACAACCGCGTCATCGAATACCTGGTGGACGAGTTCAACAAGGACCAGGGCATCGACCTGCGCAAGGATCCGCTGGCCCTGCAGCGCCTGAAGGACGCCGCCGAACGCGCCAAGATCGAGCTGTCGACCAGCCAGCAGACCGAAGTGAACCTGCCGTACGTCACTGCCGATGCCTCCGGTCCGAAGCACCTGAACATCAAGCTGACCCGCGCCAAGCTGGAAGCGCTGGTGGAAGACCTGATCAAGAAGTCGATCGAGCCGTGCCGCATCGCGCTGAACGACGCCGGCCTGCGTTCGAGCGACATCAGCGAAGTGATCCTGGTCGGCGGCCAGACCCGCATGCCGAAGGTGCAGCAGGCCGTGACCGAGTTCTTCGGCAAGGAACCGCGCAAGGACGTCAACCCGGACGAAGCCGTGGCACTGGGTGCGGCGATCCAGGGCGGCGTGCTCGGCGGCGACGTCAAGGACGTGCTGCTGCTGGACGTGACCCCGCTGTCGCTGGGCATCGAAACCATGGGCGGTGTGTTCACCAAGATCATTGAAAAGAACACCACCATTCCGACCAAGGCCTCGCAGGTGTTCTCCACCGCCGAGGACAACCAGTCGGCCGTGACCGTGCACGTGCTGCAGGGCGAGCGCGAACAGGCCCGCTACAACAAGTCGCTGGCCAAGTTCGACCTCTCCGGCATCGAGCCGGCCCCGCGCGGCCTGCCGCAGGTGGAAGTGTCCTTCGACATCGACGCCAACGGCATCCTGCATGTGTCGGCCAAGGACAAGAAGACCAACAAGGAACAGAAGGTCGAGATCAAGGCCGGTTCGGGTCTGTCCGAGGACGAGATCGCGCGCATGGTCGCCGACGCGGAAGCCAACCGCGAAGAAGACAAGAAGTTCCACGAGCTGGTCCAGGCCCGCAACCAGGCTGACGCGCTGATCCACGGTACCCGTACCGCGATCAACGAACACGGCAGCAAGGTCGGTGGCGAAGTGATCGGCAAGGTCGAGTCGGCCCTGGCCGACCTGGAAACGGCGATGAAGGGCGACGACAAGGCGCAGATCGAAGCCAAGTCGAAGGTGCTGGAAGAGGCGGGCCAGTCGCTGTTCGCAGCGTCGGCCGCGGCCGAGCAGGGCGGCGGTGGCCCGGGTGCCGATGCTGGCGCCGGCACCAACGGCGGCGCGCACGACGATGTGGTCGACGCCGAGTTCACCGAAGTGAAGGACGACAAGAAGTCCTGATCCGGACACGACGCGGGACGTTGCGCAGGCAACGTCCCGTTGTCATTCCACTGGGTCCTGACCGCCGTACCCCGGTGTGCCGGGGCGCCCGACGAAAGAGCGGACCTGGTTCCGCTCTTCCGCTTTGACGAATCCCGACTTCCGGATACTGATTCACACCATGAGCAAGCGCGATTACTACGAAGTGCTGGGCGTGTCCCACACGGCCAGCGACGAAGAACTGAAGAAGGCCTATCGCCGTTGCGCGATGAAGCACCACCCTGACCGCAACCCCGGCGACAGCGCCGCCGAAGCGGCCTTCAAGGAGTGCAAGGAAGCCTACGAAACCCTGTCCGACGCCAACAAGCGCCGCATGTACGATGCGCATGGCCACGCGGCCTTCGAGCACGGCATGGGCGGTGGCGGTGGCCCCGGCGGCCCGGACATGGGCGACATCTTCGGCGACATCTTCGGCAACATCTTCGGTGGCGCCGGCGGTGGTCCGCGTCAGGCGCGTCGTGGCGCCGACATCGGTTATGTGATGGAGCTGGACCTGGAAGAAGCGGTGCGTGGCATCGAGCGCCGCATCGAGATTCCGACCCTGGCCGAGTGCGATGACTGCCACGGCAGCGGTTCGGACGACGGCAAAGTGGAAACCTGCAGCGTCTGCCGGGGGCAGGGCCAGGTGCGCATCCAACGCGGCATCTTCGCGATGCAGCAGGCCTGCCACAACTGCAACGGTCGCGGCAAGATCATCCAGAGCCCCTGCAAGACCTGCCACGGCAATGGCCGGGTGGAGGAAGACAAGGTGTTGTCGGTCAAGGTGCCTGCCGGCGTCGACACCGGCGACCGCATCCGCTTGGCCGGTGAAGGCGAGGCCGGTCCGGCCGGCACGCCGCCGGGCGACCTGTACGTGGAAGTGCGGGTGCGCGAGCACGCCATCTTCCAGCGCGATGGCGACGACCTGCACTGCGAAGTGCCGATCCGCATCTCGCAGGCCGCGCTGGGCGATACCGTGCGCGTGGCTACCCTGGGCGGTTATGCGGAAATCCGCATTCCGGCCGAAACCCAGACCGGCAAGCTGTTCCGCCTGCGCGGCAAGGGTGTGCGTTCGGTGCGCAGCCGCAGCGAAGGCGACCTGTACTGCCGCGTGGTGGTGGAAACCCCGGTCAACCTGACCACCGAACAGCGCAAGCTGCTGGAACAGTTCGAAACCACCTTCACCGGCGAAGAAGCGCGCAAGCATTCGCCGAAGTCGGCGACCTTCATCGATGGCGTCAAGGGTTTCTGGGACCGCATGACCTCGTAAGCATGGTGTTGCGGATGACGAAAATGCCGGGCCGACGCCCGGCGTTTTTTTGCGTGTCATCCGGGTAGGCGGGCGCGATCGGCATCGCGTGGGCCGGCCAACGGCCGGCGCTACCGGTGGCCGTGGAACCCCGGGTAGCGCCGGCCGCTGGCTGGACCTCGGGGTGCCCCCCGCGCCCGGCACCGCGTAAAATCGCGGCATGAACGATTCCCTCGAAAGCCACCTGGTCCATGGGCGCCGCCAGCGCCCGGACGGTCCGTCGCCGGTCGACGTCATTTCGGTTCAATCGCAGCTGGTGTACGGCCATGCCGGCAACAGCGCGGCGGTGCCGCCGCTGCGCGCGCTGGGCGTGCGCGTGGCCGAAGTGCCGACCACGCTGCTGAGCAACGCGCCGTTCTATGCCACCACGCGCGGCCGCGTGCTGCCGGCCGACTGGTTCGCCGACCTGCTGCAGGGCGCCAACGAACGTGGCCTGCCGGCGCGCGCGAAGATGCTGGTGTCCGGTTACTTCGGCAGCGTCGGCAATGGTGCCGCCTTCGCCGACTGGCTCGACACGGTGCTGCCGGCCTCGCCGCAGCTGCGCTACTGCCTGGACCCGGTGATCGGCGACACCCACACCGGCCCCTATGTGGAGCCCGGCCTGGAAACCATCTTCGCCGAGCGCCTGCTGCCGCATGCCTGGCTGGTCACGCCCAATGCGTTCGAACTGGGCCGGCTGACCGGCTTGCCCAGCCTGGCCGAAGCCGATGCCATCGCCGCCTCCCAGGCGCTGCTGGCACGCGGGCCGGAATGGGTGCTGGCGCACAGCGTGGGCGGCGACCCGGGCGAGCTGGTCACCCTGGCGGTCAGCCGCGATGCACTCTGGCGCTGGTCGTCGCCGCACCTGCCGGTGGACGTGGCCGGTACCGGTGATGTGTTGATGTCGCTGCTGGTGGCGTTCCTGCTGCGCGGTGAGCGCTTCGAGCAGGCGCTGTCGCGGTCGATCTCCGGCGTGCACGCCGCGCTGGAGGCCACCCTGGCCAACGATCACGAAGAGTTCGACGTGCTGGCCGCCGCACCGGCCGCGCTGGCGCAGCCGCATCGCTTCCGCGCCGAGCGCCTGGCGTGAGCCTGCGTCCGGTTGTCGGCATCGTCGGCAGTGCCGGCGCATACGGGCGCTGGTTGCGCACGTTCCTGGAGCAGCAGCTGGGGCTGGAGGTGATCGGGCATGATCCGGCCGATCCGCAGTCGGATGATCCGGAAACGCTGTTGTCGCGCGCCGAGGTGCTGGTGTTCTCCGCGCCGATCCGGCACACGCCTGCGTTGATTGCCGATTACGTGACCCGCTCGGCTGGCCGCGAAGCGGGTCGGCTGTGGCTGGATGTGACCTCGGTGAAGAGCGAGCCGGTGGCCGCGATGCTGCGCTCGCAGGCCGACGTGGTCGGCCTGCACCCGATGACCGCACCGCCCAAGGCGCCCACGCTGAAGGGCAGGGTGATGGTGGTGTGCGAAGCGCGCCTGTCGCAGTGGCAGCCATGGGTTACGCAGTTGTGCGCGGCGCTGGAAGCCGAATGCGTTCGTGCCACGCCCGAGCACCACGACCAGGTGATGGCGCTGGTGCAGGCGATGGTGCATGCCACCCATCTGGCCCAGGCCGGGGTGCTGCGCGAGTATGCGCCGCTGCTGGGCCCGCTGGCGGGCCTGATGCCGTACCGCTCCGCTTCGTTCGAGCTGGACACGGCGATCATCGCCCGCATCCTGTCGCTCAATCCAGCCATCTACGAGGACATCCAGTTCGGCAACCCGCACGTGGCGCCGATGCTGGACCGCCTGCTGGGGCAGCTGCAGGTCCTGCGCCACCAGGTGGCGCAGGGCGATGACGCCGCGCGGGCCGCGTTCCGCGAGCAGCTGCTGCTGGACAACCGGGAGCACCAGGGCAAGGCGCTGCTGGAGGCGGGCAACTACACCTTCGAACGCGTGGGTTACCTGCTGGCCGACCTGACCGAGCGCAACGCGATCAGCGTGCACCTGCCGGAGGATCGCCCGGGTTCACTGCGTGAGCTGTTGCATGTATTCGAGCGACACCGTGTCAGCCTGGCCTCGATCCACTCTTCGCGTACGCCCGGCGGTGACGTGCATTTCAGGATGGGCTTCGTGGCCGGTAGCGATCTGGATGCGCTGCAGCGGGCGGCGGTGGAAATCGACGCCACCGGCATCGGCCGGGTACTGCCACGCTGACATGCTGCCGCATTCATCCACAGAGGGTGTGGATGGAATGCGGACAAGCATGTGGATAACCGTGCGCAGCCCGCGTGGTAAAAGGCTGTCAAGATGCATGGCGATTAATTGACCATCCCGGTAGCGCCGGCCGTTGGCCGGCCCTCCGGGTGTCGATCGGCATCGCATGGGCCGGCCAACGGCCGGCGCTACACGGTCAGGGTGAGCTCGCCACCAACGGTGCGGAATTCACGACCGTCACGCACCAGATGGCGGCCATCGGCAAGCTCATAGCGCGGTTTTCCATCTGACGACGCGGATGCATCACCCTTCGCTTCAGGCTTGAACTCAATGACCACGTACGGTTCGCCATTGGGGTCGGTAGCGGGAAACTGACGGAACGACATACAACACCTCCTGCAACAGGTTCATTGTGCGCTGTCACCATGCAACCTGCCGCGTTAGCGGTGCGTCATCAATCGATGAACTGCAGCTTCGCCAGTTCAGCGTACAGCCCACCTTCTGCCAGCAGCTGCGCGTGGGTGCCCTGCGCGACGATCCGCCCGTGGTCCATCACCACGATGCGGTCGGCCTTGAGCACGGTCGCCAGGCGGTGCGCGATCACCAGCGTGGTGCGGCCGGCCATCAGCCGTTCCAGTGCCTGCTGCACCGCACGTTCGCTCTGCGCGTCCAGCGCGCTGGTGGCTTCATCCAGCAGCAGGATCGGCGCATCCTTGAGCAGGGCACGTGCGATCGCGATGCGCTGCTGTTGGCCGCCGGACAGGCGCGCGCCGCGTTCGCCCAGCTCACTCAGGTAGCCGTCTGGCAGGGCCTGCAGGAACTCGTCGGCCTCAGCGGCTTCGGCCGCGCGCTGCACCTCTTCGTTGCTGGCTTCCAGCCGCCCGTAGCGGATGTTGTCCAGCGCGCTGCTGGCAAACAGCGTGGGTTGCTGCGGCACCAGTGCCATCTGCGCGCGCAGCTGTGCCGGATCGACCCGGCGCACGTCGACGCCATCCACCTGTACGCTGCCGGCGGCGGGGTCATGAAAGCGCAGCAGCATCGACAGCACGGTGCTCTTGCCTGCGCCCGACGGCCCGACCAGGGCCACGGTCTCGCCGGGGCGTACATGCAGGTCGAAATGGTCCAGCGCCGCCGTGTCGGGGCGCTGCGGGTAGTGGAAGACCACGTCCTGGAAGCGGATCTCGCCGCGCAGCGGCTGCGGTAATGGCAGCGGATCGCTTGGCGCGGTGATTTCGATGTCTTCGTGCAGCAGCTCGGCGATCCGGCCCATGCCGCCGGATGCACGCTGCAGTTCATTCCACACTTCGGCCAGCGCGCCCACCGAGCCGCCGCCAATCAGCGCGTACAGCACGAACTGGCCCAACGTGCCGGCCGTCATGCGGCCGTCATTGACGTCATGCGCGCCCAGCCACAGCACGCCCACGATGGCGCCGAACACCAGCACGATGGCGGTGGCGGTGACCAGCGACTGCGCGCCGATGCGGCGCCGCGCGGCGCGGATCGATTCGGCCAGTGCCGCGTTGAAACGGCCGCGTTCGTACGGTTCGCGCGCATGGGCCTGGACCGTGCGCACCGCGCCCAGCGTTTCCGCGGCCAGGCTGTTGGCATCGGCGATGCGGTCCTGGCTGGCGCGCGAAATGCCGCGCACGCGCCGCGCACCGATGATGATCGGCAACACCGCCAGCGGAATGCCGACCAGCGACCACGCCGCCAGGCGCGGGCTGGTCACGAACAGCATCACCAGGCTGCCCACTACCGTGACGCTGCTGCGCAGGGCCACGGACATGGTCGAACCGATCACGCTGCGCAGCAGTTCGCTGTCGGCGGTCAGCCGCGAGACCAGCTCGCCGCTGCGGTTGCGGTCGTGGAAGCCGGCGCCCAGCGCGATCAGGTGTGCATACAGGCGGCTGCGCAGGTCGGCCACCACCTTCTCGCCCAGCAGCGAGACAAAGAAGAAGCGCGCCGCCGTGGCCAGCCCCAGCACCACCGCCACCAGGAACAGCAGGGCGAACGCGCGGTTGATCTGCCCGTTGCCGCTGAAGCCGTGGTCGATCATCTGCTTCACCGCCGGGGGCAGGCTCAGCGTGGCTGCCGAGGACACCGCCAGCGCCGCCAGCCAGGCCGAGAACAGGCCGGCATGCCGGCGCACGAACGGCCACAGCGTGCCCAGGCTGCCAAGGCGGCGCAGCGCGGGAGCTGGTGCGGAAGAGGGATCAGTCATGGGCAGGGCCTGGTTCGGTGCGCGAATGCACGCGGATACGATCACGGGTGGCGTCGCGCAGGCGGATTTTCAACGGGTCGGCCTGATCGGCGGGAAGGCGGACGTGCAGTTCCACGCCCGAGGCGGTGAACGATTCGCCCAGTTTTTCGGCCAGGTGCACCGTCAGGGCAGCATGCAGGGTGCCCAGGTCCTCGAAGGCGGCCTGTACGGTGAGTTCGGTCAGCGTCACCAGCGGCAGCCGTGGTGCGGTACGCAGGCACTCTGCCGCAGTGCCGCCATAGGCACGTACCAGCCCGCCCGCGCCCAGCTTGATGCCGCCATACCAGCGGATCACCACCACCATGACCCGATCGAAGCCCTGGCCATCGATGGCGGCCAGGATCGGGCGGCCGGCGGTGCCGGCCGGTTCGCCATCGTCGCTGGAGCGGTACTCGTTGCCATGCCGATAGGCCCAGCAGTTGTGCGTGGCATCGGGTACGGCAACCTGCTGCAGGAAGGCCAGCGCATCGCCGGCTGACTCGATCGGCGCGGCGTGAGCGACGAAACGGCTGTGTTTGATGTCCAGGCTGTGGCTGACGGCAGTGGCGAGCGTATCGGGCATCCGCGCCATTCTAGTGGGGGTCGAGCAGCTCGCGAAGATCCCTGGGAATACGCGCTTCCGGATACTGCTGCAGGTAGCGCTCCAGGCTGGCGCGCGCGGTATCCACATCGCCCTCGGCGCGTCGCTCGCGGATACGCTTGAGCCACTGCCGGCGGGGCAACGCTGCGTCGGCATCGACCGCCACGGTGATGGCATCCGCCGACAGCGCGCCGTAAGCCGTTGCCGGCGCCGGAGCGGCACGACGCATCACGCCTGGCGCACCCTTTGCCTGCGTGCGCTCGCGCGATTCGCTGATACGGCTGCCGGTTACCACCTTGTCGAGTGCGGCGGCCCCGTCGGCGTCCTCCATGGCATCGGACGGGCTGGGAGCTGCCATCGGCGCTGCCATGGGGGCTGGCGACGCGGGCGCCTCGGCCCGAAGGGCAACGGGCGGTGCAGGCGGCGGCAAGGGTACCGGCGCGGTCTTCGGCGCTGACACGGTGCGGGCTGCCTGCGGTTTCTCCGCAGCAGTCGGCGTTGCAGGCTCCGCGCTCGCCGGCGCGGCCACTTCGGCCGTGGCTGCAGCGGCATTGGCGTCGGCGCTGGGGGCGGGCGGGGCATCGGCGGCCGCCTCCGCAGCCGCTGGTACCGGCGCCGCCGGCGGGGGCGCCTCCGGCTTCAGTTGCCACGCGATGCCCACCGCGAACACCAGCGACGCCGCCAGGCCGAACACCGCTGGCAGGCGCGAGCGCGGGCGGGCCGTGCCGCGCACCGGGGGTGCGGCTGCCGCGTGGTCATCGGCGGCGCTGGGTTGTACGGCCGCACGTGCTGCCGCAAGCACCGCCTCGTCCACGGCCGCAGGCGGCGCGGCTGGCGCGGGGCGACCGAGCAGGCGGGCCAGCTCGCGTTCTTCCGGCGTCAGTGGATCAGGGCGGTTCATGGGCTCAACTCCGCGCGCAGCTTGTCCATCGCGTAGCGCAACCGCGATTTGACTGTTTCACGGCCCACGCCGGTGATCTGCGCGATCTCCTCCAGGCTCAGTTCCTGCTCCAGCCGCAACTGCAACACCGTACGCTGGTCATCGGGCAGCTGCTCCATGGCCAGCTGCAGGCGGCGGCGCTGTTCAAAGTCGGACAGCTGGCTCTCCGGGGTGCGGTGGTCGCTCATCCGCGCCACCCGCTCGTCGGCATCGCCCGGCGCCGCCGGTCGATGCCGTGACGCCCGCCAATGGTCGTTGAGCCGATTATGGGCAATGCGGAACAACCAGGTGGTGAAGGCCGCTTCGGGCTGCCAGCCGGCGCGCGCGGCGATCACCCGCTGCCACACGTCCTGGAACATCTCATCGGCCAGCGCCGCATCGCGCAGCTGGCGCAGCAGAAAACTGTACAGCCGGTTGCGGTGGCGCGCATACAAGGCCTCGAAGGCGCGCAGGTCGCCATCGGCCCAGGCCAGCATCAGCGACTCGTCGGTTGGCAGGGCAGCGGCATCCACGGCGCACAGAGTAAGCGCTGAATGGGCCTGCGCATAGTCAAGCGGGACCGGGGCGGCGGCGGTCATGCGGGGAGGGGCCGGCAGTGGAAGACACACCGAACAACGCTCCAGAGCGGTCAACGGGGTCGAGGGCTTCCATTGCCCCCCGGGGGGCGCGTTATGCTCGGGGCACAGGGGAGGTGCCGGTTCTCCGGCGCCAGAAGAGATGAACATGTTGTCCAGCCAGGCAGTGACGACCTCGGGGCATCCGGACCGTGGTGCGGTGACATCCACCGCGCTTGCGCGCACGCTGTGCGCGTTGCTGCCCGAGGGTGCGCAGGTGGCGCTGGGCTGGTCCGATGCCGCGTTGGGTGAAGGCTGCCTCAGCCATCCGCCTGCCACCGAGCCTGATGCGGTGCTGCTGGAGGCCCTGCTGGGCCCGCCGGTAACGCCTGATGCCGGCGCGCTGTACCGCTGGCAGCATCAGGGCGGCGACCTGGTCATCCGGGTGGCATTGGCCGACGGAGCAATGCCGGGTGACGCCTGGTGGGCCACGGCACGGACCGGCCTGCAGGACGCGCTCGCGTTGGCCCGGCAGCGTGAACAGATCCGTTCACTGGAAAACTCCAAACGGTTGCAGCAGGCGCTTTACGAGATCGCCGACCTGGCCGGTGCCGATCTGGAAATGACCGAGATGCTGCGGCACTTCCATCGCGTGCTCAATTCGCTGATGTACGCGCAGAACTGCTACATCGTCGAGTACGACGACGTGCGCCGGCGGATCCGGTTCCTGTATTTCGCCGACCAGCGCGACAGCTTCGTGGCCGATCCCGATCGCAGCTACGAGGAACACGAGATGCCGCGCAGCCTGACCTTCGCGTTGCTGCGCCACGGACAGCCGCTGAGTGGGCCGTCCAACGAGCTGCTGGCGGCGATGAACGACGAGTACGACCCGAGCCGTGGGCCGGAAAGCCTGGACTGGCTGGGCGTGCCGATGCTGCGCGAGGGCCGGGTGTGCGGTGCGATCGTGGTGCAGAGCTACGAGCACCGGGTGCGTTACAACGAGGCCGACCGCACGCTGCTGGGCTACGTGGCCCAGCACATCCTTACCGCGATGGACCGGCGCCAGGCGCAGGTGCAGCTCGAGCGCCAGGTGGAGCGGCGCACGCTCGAGCTGCAGCGGGCCAACCACAGCCTGCAGGACGAGGTGGTCGAACGCCGCCGCGCCGAGAAGCTGCAACTGGCGCTGTTCAATATCGCCGAAATGGCGATGAGCGCCGAAAGCCTGGCCCAGTTCTACGTGCAGGTGCATGGCGTGGTGGGCACGCTGCTGGATGCGCGCAATTTCTACATCGCCCTGGTCGATGAATCCGGCGAGGGACTGGAATTCGTCTACTCGGTGGACGAGTACAACCCGGCGCGCGCCGCGCGACCGTTCAGCAAGGGCCTTACCGAATACATCGTGCGCAACCGGCAGCCCTTGCTGGCCTCGCGCGAACACATCGATGCACTGCACGCCTCGGGCAGCGTGAACGAATTCGGCGCGCGTTCGCACTGCTGGCTTGGGGTGCCGTTGCTGAGTGATGACGACGTGGTCGGCGTGATCGTGGTGCAGAGCTATTCGCCGGATATCAGTTTCACCGCGCACGACCAGCGCCTGCTCACGTTCGTGGCCCAGAACATCGGCAACGGCCTGGCCCGCCAGCGCGACCAGGAGCGGCTGCGCAATGCGCATGCCGAGCTGGAAAAGCGCGTGGAGGAACGCACCCGCGAACTGGCCGAGGTCAACGGCAAACTGCTGGGTCAGATCGGTGAACGCCTGCGCGCCGAACAACGCCTGACCCACCAGGCACTGCATGACGCCCTGACCGGACTGCCCAACCGCGCCCACCTGCTGGACCGCCTGGAAGATGCCATCGCGCGGGCCCGCTCGCGCGATGGGCTGCGCTTTGCCGTGCTGTTCCTGGACCTGGACCGCTTCAAGCTGGTCAACGACAGCATCGGCCACGCCGCGGGCGACCAGATGCTGGTCGAAGTAGCCAAACGCATCGTCTCGATGGTGGGTGGCGACGACGTGGTGGCGCGGCTGGGGGGCGATGAATTCGCGATCCTGCTCGAGTGCGAGCAGGGCCTGGCCTCGGCGCGCGAGTTCTCCCAGCGCATGCTGGTGGCGCTGGAAGAATCGATGTGGGTGCAGGGCCGCGAGCTGTTCCCGTCGGGCAGCCTGGGCATCGCGATGTGGAGCCCGCGCTACCGCAATGGCGAGGAAATGGTGCGCGACGCCGACGCGGCGATGTACCGCGCCAAGGCCCAGGGCAAGGACCGTTGCGCGGTGTTCGACGAAGCCATGCGCGAGGAAGCGCTGCGCAGCCTGGACCTGGAAGCGGACCTGCGCCGGGCGATCAACAACCGCGATTTCCTGCCTTACTACCAGCCGATCGTGCGCCTGACCGACGGCCAGGTGGTGGGCTACGAGGCGCTGTTGCGTTGGCGCCACGAGCGCCGGGGGGTGCTGCTGCCCAGCGCGTTCCTGGACCTGGGCGAAGAAAGCGGCCTGATCGAGCAGGTGGACTGGCTGCTGTACGAGGACGTGATCGGCCAGCTGGCCCGCGGCGGTGAGGGGTACCTGTCGGTGAACGTGTCGCCGCGGCATTTCCGTTCGGCCGACTTCAGCACGCGTCTGTTCGGCCTGATCGAGGCCGCCGGTGCCGACCCGCGCCGGCTGCGGCTGGAAATCACCGAGGTGGCGCTGCTCGATGACGGCCCCCGCACGCTGCGGATCCTGCAGACGCTGCGCGAGCGCGGGGTGCTGGTGCAGCTGGATGACTTCGGCACGGGCTTCTCGGCGCTGTCCTACCTGCACCGCTTCCCGATCTCCACGCTCAAGATCGACCAGAGCTTCATCGCCGGGCTGCATGGCCAGGACCTGCAGAGCACCTACGCATTGGTGCAGGGCGTACTGTCGCTGGCACGCACGCTGGGCATCGAAACGGTGGGCGAGGGCATCGAAAGCATGGCCCAGCGGCAGACCCTGCTGCAGCTGGGCTGTGACTACGGCCAGGGCTACCTGCTTGGTCGCCCCGCACCGATGGATACCTTCGCGGCCGGGTGATACCGCGCAGCGGGGCAGAGCCCCGCTCTACACCGCCGCGTAGAGCCGGGCTCTGCCCGGCTGCGTTTCAGCGCAGCGCGGTGCGGCGCTTCTCGTCGATCCACTTGGATGCCTGCGCCGGCTCATAGGCGCGCATCCAGTCCAGCATGGCGTCGATGTCCGAGCCGTACCACAGGTCCGCGCGCTGGTCCGGGTGCAGGAAGCGCTCTTCGACCATGCGGTCGATCATGCCGATCAGAGGGGCATAGAAGCCGTCCACGTCGAGGAACGCGCACGGCTTGTTGCCGATGCCGAGCTGGCGCCAGGTGAGCATCTCGAAGATCTCTTCCATGGTGCCGAAGCCGCCGGGCAGGGCCACGAATGCATCGGAGAGGTCGAACATGCGCGACTTGCGCTCGTGCATGGAACCGACGATTTCCAGTTCTGTCAGGCCACGGTGGGCCACTTCCCAGTCCGCCAGCTGCTGCGGGATCACGCCGGTCACTTCGCCGCCGCCGGCCAGCACGGCATTGGCCACGGTGCCCATCAGGCCCACGTTGCCGCCGCCGTAGACCAGGCGCAGGCCGTCGCGGGCGATGCGGTCGCCCAGGGCGATGGCACGTTCGGTGTAGATGGGCTTGCTGCCGGCGTTGGAGCCGCAGTAAACGCAGATCGACTTCATGGGAGGTTCCCGCTGGAAACCTCCCATTCTCGCACGCCGGTCAGGCGGCCTGCGATTGTTCCCGGCGCGGACCTTCCTTCAGGGCGCGGCCGACCAGGCCCACCAGCAGGTCCAGTTCGTCGCTGTCCATCCCGAAATGCGGGGTGAAGCGCAGCGAATTTTCGCCGCCATGGATGACGTTGATGCCATGGCTGCGCAGCCATTCCTCGGTGGAGTTGGCGCCGTAGCACTTGAACTGCGGGGCCAGCTCGCAGGAGAACAGCAGGCCGGTGCCCTGCACCCTGGTGATCAGCCCGCCCAGCTCGCTCTTGAGCTGTTCCAGCTTGCGCACCGCTTCCTCGCCACGCACGCGGATGTTCTCGCGCACCTGCGGGGTCAACAACGACAGCGTCGCGCAGGCCACGTCCAGCGCCCGCGGGTTGCTGGTCATGGTGTTGCCGTAGATACCCTTGCGGTACAGCTGCGCGGCATGCTCGGTCACGGCCAGCACCGACAGCGGGTACTGCGCAGCGTTCAGGGCCTTGGAATAGGTCTCCATGTCCGGCACGTCCAGGCCCTCGAAGCCCGGGTAATCCACGATCGACAGCACGCCGTGCGCACGCAGCCCGGCCTGGATCGAATCGAGCAGCAGCAGGCTGCCGTGCTGGCGGGTCAGCTCACGGGCCAGCGCGTAGAACGACGGCGGCACGGCACGACCGGGGTCGCCTTCGCCCATCACCGGTTCCAGGAAGATCGCTTCGATGAACCAGTGGTTCTGCTCGGCCTCGGCGAAGACCCGCTTCAGCGCGTCCTCGTCGTAGGGCGCGATGGCGATGACCGTGTCCTCACCGCGATAGCTGGCCAGGTGCTGCAGGTAGGTCTTGCGGCTGGAATCGGAGTACAGGCCCGGGCGGTCGGTGCGGCCGTGGAAGCTGCCCTTGACCACCACCCGCTTGATCTTCGCACCGGCATGGCGTGCGCCCGGGTCGGTCTGCAGCTTGGCGTTGACGTCGGCGATGCGCGCGGCCAGGCCGACCGCTTCCGAGCCGGAATTCAGGCACATGAACCGCGCATACGGGCAGCCACCGCGGCGGTGGCCGATCTCGCGACGCAGCGCCTGGATGAAGCGCTGCTGCGACAGGCTGGGGGTCATCACATTGGCCATCACCTGCGGGGCCGACATCGCCTCCAGCACGGCGTCAGGGGTATGCCCGAAGCCGAGCATGCCGTAGCCGCCTGCGTCGTACAGCACCGCACCCTTCAGGGTCACCACCCAGGCGCCGCGGGCGGCCAGGGCAACGTACGGGGTCACCGCGTCATCGGCGTAGAAATTGACGAAGCCGTCCTGCATTGCGTCGATCTGGGCGCGTTCGTCCAGTGCCAGCACATCGGCCAGATCGGCGCGGACGCGCTCGAATTCGACGGCGGCGGCGTCCACGGCGGCCACCAGCTGCGGGTGGCTGGCAGCCAGGCGTTCAAGGGTCGCGTCATCCAGGCCGGCGGTGAGGCGGGTGCCCGGCTGGGCGCGAAGGGGGGCGAGGCGTTCGATGAAGCTCATTGCAGATCTCCTGAAACGATTGGCGGCACGGCGCAAATGCAAAACGCGCGACCGGGGGCGCGCGCCTGGGGCAATGCGGCTCGTGCATCAGACTTCCGGTTCGATGCTATCACGCGGTTTTTCGCGCGATAACCCCGCAAAAAACTGTTGCAAAGCAACATTTTGCGCGACGTTCAACGCATCCCGCGTTGCCACCGGAGGGCAGTCGTACAATGCGCGACATTGCCTACACGTTGCCGTGCGCTCCCTTGAAGAAGTCCGACTTCCATTACGACCTCCCCGCTGAACTGATTGCCCAGGTCCCGCTCGCCGAGCGCTCGGCCAGCCGCCTGATGGTGGTGCCGCAGGCCCCGGCCGCGTTCGAACACCGCCACGTGCGCGATCTGCCGGCGCTGCTGCAGGCTGGCGACCTGCTGGTGTTCAACGATACCCGGGTGATCCCGGCCCGCCTGTTCGGCCAGAAAGCCAGCGGCGGCCGCGTGGAGATCCTGATCGAGCGCCTGCTCGGCGGGCAGCAGGCGCGGGCCCAGGTGGGCGCCAGCAAGTCGCCCAAGCCGGGCAGCCGGATCGCGCTCGATACGGGCGGCGAGGCCGAGGTGCTGGGCCGTGACGGCGAGTTCTACGTGCTGCAGTTCCACGTGCCTGAGCCGCTGGAGCAGTGGCTGCTGCACGCCGGACGGTTGCCGCTGCCACCGTACATCCAGCGCGAGCCTGGGCTGGACGACCGCGAGCGCTACCAGACCGTGTTCGCCCGCGAAGTGGGCGCGGTGGCCGCGCCGACCGCCGGCCTGCATTTCGATGAGGCGCTGCTGGCCGCGCTGGCCGCGCAGGGCGTGGGCTTCGGCCACGTCACCCTGCACGTGGGCGCGGGCACCTTCCAGCCGGTGCGCGCCGACGACCTGAAGGACCACGTGATGCACCGCGAGTGGCTCAACGTGGGGCCGGAACTGGTCCAGCAGGTACGCCGTACCCGCGCCGCCGGGGGCCGGGTGATCGGCGTAGGCACCACGGTGGTGCGCGCGCTGGAAAGCGCCATGCGTGACGGCGAATTGTTGCCGTATGCCGGCGAGACCCAGATCTTCATCACGCCCGGCTACCGGATCCGCAGCGTGGATGCCATGGTGACCAATTTCCACCTGCCCGAAAGCACGCTGCTGATGATGATTTCAGCCTTCGCCGGGCGGGCGCGGGTGTTTGAGGCCTACCGTGCCGCGATCGAGGAAAAGTACCGCTTCTTCAGCTATGGCGATGCCATGTTGCTGTTCCCGCAGAAATAAAGCCGGATTGGCCGGCGTAGAGCCACGCCCTGCGTGGCTGGCACCTGGCGGGCGCTCCGCAGCCACGCAGGGCGTGGCTCTACGGCAGCCCGTTGTTTCGGCACGTTCAGCCGCGCCGGGGTCGGATTTAGGCGATAATCGAGGATTATTTGCCCCGATTCTGCCCCGATGTCCCGACTTCAGTTCCAGCTCCAGACCACCGATGGGCGCGCCCGCCGTGGCCGCCTGACGTTCCCGCGCGGGACGGTGGAAACCCCGGCCTTCATGCCGGTGGGCACCTATGGGTCGGTCAAGGGCATCCTGCCGGAGCAGATCCGCGCGCTCGGCGCGGAAATCATCCTGGGCAACACCTTCCACCTGTACCTGCGCCCGGGCCTGGACGTGATCGCCGACCATGGCGGCCTGCACGGCTTCGCGCGCTGGAGCGGGCCGATCCTGACCGATTCGGGCGGCTTCCAGGTGTTCTCGCTGGCCCACCGCCGCAAGATCACCGAGCAGGGCGTCACCTTCGCCTCGCCGACCGACGGCGCCCGGGTGTTCCTGGGCCCGGAAGAGAGCATGAAGATCCAGAAGGTGCTCGATTCGGACATCGTGATGATCTTCGACGAATGCACCCCGTACCCGGCCACCGAGCCGGTGGCGCGCACCTCGATGGAGCTGAGCCTGCGCTGGGCCCAGCGCAGCCGCAACGCACACGACGAACTGGGCAACGACGCGGCGCTGTTCGGCATCGTCCAGGGCGGGGTCCACCACGACCTGCGCAGCCGCTCGGCCGAGGGCCTGCAGCAGATCGGTTTCGACGGCTATGCGATCGGCGGCCTGGCCGTGGGCGAGCCCGAACACGAGCGCAAT
The DNA here is from genome assembly GCF_037482345.1 of Stenotrophomonas sp. AB1(2024). Taxonomy (NCBI): domain Bacteria; kingdom Pseudomonadati; phylum Pseudomonadota; class Gammaproteobacteria; order Lysobacterales; family Lysobacteraceae; genus Stenotrophomonas; species Stenotrophomonas sp. AB1(2024). Next base: position 355,127 of record NZ_JBBHKO020000001.1, on the reverse strand, counting down.
GCCATGCTCGACCACATGCATCCGATCCTGCCGGCCGACCGCCCGCGCTACCTGATGGGTGTGGGCCGGCCAGAAGACCTGGTCGAAGGCGTCGCCCGTGGCGTGGACATGTTCGACTGCGTCATGCCGACCCGCAATGCGCGCAACGGGCACTATTTCACCTCGTTCGGCACCGTGCGCATCCGCAACGCCCGTTATGAACGCGACATGGACACCATCGAGCCGGGCTGCGGCTGCCACGCCTGCACCAGCGGCTACACCCGCTCGTACCTGCGCCACCTGGACCGCTGCAACGAAATGCTGGCACCCATGCTGGGCACCATCCACAATCTGTACTACTACGAGAAGCTGATGGCCGACATGCGCGCGGCGATCGCGGCGGGAACCTTCGGGGCCTTCCGCGAGTCCTTCCATGCGGCCCGGGGCATGGCCACGCCACCGCTGTAGGCGGCCGGCCCGCTCCCGATCCGGCGCGCGGACCCTGCCAAACGGCCCAAAGACGAACTCCCGGGGCCATGGCATACTTCGCGGCTGACCCCTGTTTCGCGGCGACTCCCGACCCCATGAGGGGCAGGGCGCCTCCCAACCCAAGGACACACCATGAACCTGATCGCCTTCCTGATTCCCGCCGCCCACGCCCAAGCCGCCGGTGGCCAGCCGCAGGGCATGGGCCTGACCACGCTGCTGTTCCCGATCATCCTGATCGCGATCATGTACTTCCTGATGATCCGCCCGCAGATGAAGCGCCAGAAGGAACACAAGGCGATGCTGGAGAAGATCAAGATCGGCGACGAAGTGCTGACCAACGGCGGCATCGCCGGCACCGTCAAGGCCATTGGCGACAACTTCGTCACCCTCGAAGTGGCCGACAACGTGAACATCCGCGTGCAGAAGGGTGCCGTGGGCAACGTGCTGCCGACCGGCACCCTGAAGTCGGCCAACTAAGCCACTCCCTTTCCGAAGCACAACCGCGGCGCCGGGACTGGCGCCGCGCAGGAACCTGGCAATGCTTGAATTTCCACGCTGGAAGTACGTCGTCATCCTGATCGTACTGGCGCTCAGCGCGCTGTATGCGCTGCCCAACATCTACCAGAAGGACCCTGCCGTCCAGATCACCGCCAACCGTGGCGGGCAGGTCGATGACGCCCTTCGCGAACGCGTGCTGGCCGACCTGAAGCAGGCCGGGATCAACACCATCGGCGCGGAGAAGGAAGGCGACAGCCTGATCGTGCGCCTGCCGGACCTGCAGACCCAGGCCGCGGCGAGCGCCAGGCTGCGCGACAGCGTGGGTGAGAACTACACGGTGGCCCTGAACCTGGCCTCGACCGTGCCGGACTGGCTGCAGCGCCTGGGCGGTCGCCCGATGGTGCTGGGCCTGGATCTGCAAGGTGGCGTGCACTTCGTGCTGCAGGTGGACCAGAAGGCCGCCGTCGACAAGCGCATGGATGCCTACGCCGAAGACGTGCGCGGCACGCTGCGCGAATCGCGCGTGCCGTTCCAGTCGGTCGAACGCCGTCCGGACAATTCGATTGTCGCAACGCTGAGCCCGTCGGCCGACGAGGCCGTCGTGGAGCGTGCCCGCCTGGCGCTGGCCAAGGCGCAGCCCACCCTGGGCTATGACGTCGCAGGCAAGCGCATCACCGTGACCGTGCCCGAGGCCGAGCTGAGCCAGATCACCAACGGCGCGATCGAGCAGAACATCAACACGCTGCGCAACCGCGTCAACCAGCTGGGCGTGGCCGAGCCGATCATCCAGCGCCAGGGTGCCGACCGCGTGGTCGTGCAGCTGCCGGGCGTGCAGGACACCGCCGAAGCCAAGCGCATGATCGGTGCGACCGCGACGCTGGAATACCGCGCCGTGGTGGACGGAAACGCGCAGGACGCGATCAACAGCGGCCGCATCCCGCCGGAAGCCAAGGTCTACCAGCAGCGTGACGGCCGTGGTCCGATCCTGCTGAACAAGCGCGTGATCGTCACCGGCGACCAGATGGTGGCCGCCCAGGCCGTCACCGATGCCACCACCGGTACCCCGTCGGTCAGCGTCACGCTCAACAGCGTCGGTGGCCAGCGCATGTTCGACTTCACCAGCGCCAACGTGAACAAGCCGATGGCGGTGGTGTACACCGAACGCGTGCCGACCGTGACCATGGTCGATGGCAAGGAAGTACGCAGCTTCCGGGTCAACGAGGAAGTGATCTCGGTGGCCAACATCAACGGTGTGTTCGGCAAGAACTTCCAGACCACCGGCCTGGAGAAGAGGGAAGCGGACGACCTCGCCAAGCTGCTCAAGTCCGGCTCGCTGGCCGCGCCGATGGACTTCGTGGAAGAGCGCGTGGTCGGCCCGAGCCTGGGTGCGGAGAACGTGGAGCGCGGCATCACCGCGGTGATCTACGCCTTCATGTTCACGCTGGTCTTCTTCACCGTGTACTACCGCATGTTCGGCCTGATCACCTCGGCGGCGATGCTGTTCAACCTGCTGATCGTGGTGGCGGTGATGTCGCTGTTCGGCGCCACCATGACCCTGCCGGGATTTGCCGGCCTGGCGTTGTCGGTGGGCCTGTCGGTCGACGCCAACGTGCTGATCAACGAGCGCATCCGTGAAGAGCTGCGTGCCGGCGTGCCGGGCAAGAGCGCGATCGTGGCGGGTTATGAACGCGCCAGCGGCACCATCCTCGACGCCAACCTGACCGGCCTGATCGTCGGCGTGGCCCTGTTTGCCTTCGGCACGGGTCCGCTGAAGGGCTTTGCCCTGACGATGATCATCGGCATCTTCGCCTCGATGTTCACCGCGATCACCGTATCGCGCGCGCTGGCGACGCTGATCTACGGCCGCCGCAAGAAGCTCCAGAACGTGGCCATCTGACGGGACGACACGCACAATGAAACTGTTTCCGCTGCATATCCTCCCGAACGACACCAAGATCGACTTCATGCGTTGGCGCCATGTTGCAATGGCCGTCACCATCGCGTTGTTCCTGGCCTCCGTCGGCATCGTCGCCTTCAAGGGCTTCACCTTCGCCCTGGACTTCACCGGCGGCACCCTGATCGAAGCCCGCTTCGAACGCCAGGTTGACGTGGAAGAAGTCCGCGCCCGCCTGGAAGCCACCGGCTTCGAAGGCACCCAGGTGCAGAGCTTCGGTGGCAACACCGATGTGCTGATCCGCCTGGCTCCGCACGGCGAGCATGCCCCCGGCACCGGCGCAGCCAGTGCCGAGGACAAGGCGACCGGTGCGGCGGTGCTCAAGGCGATCACCACCAGCGACAACCCGGCCACGATCCTGCGCAACGAGTTCGTGGGCCCGCAGATCGGCAAGGACCTGGCGTTGAACGGCCTGTACGCCACGATCTTCATGCTGGCCGGCTTCCTGATCTACATCGGCTTCCGCTTCGAGTGGAAGTTCGCGGTAACCGCCAGCATCGTGGCGCTGTTCGACCTGCTGGTGACGCTGGCCTACATGTCGCTGATGGGCCGCGAGTTCGACCTGAACCTGCTGGCCGGCCTGCTGTCGGTGATGGGCTTTGCGATCAACGACATCATCGTGGTGTTCGACCGCGTCCGCGAAAACTTCCGCAGCCTGCGTGCCGACCCGCTGGAAGTGCTGAACCGCTCGATCAACCAGACGCTGTCGCGTACGGTGATCACTGCGGTGATGTTCTTCCTGTCGGCGCTGGCGTTGTACATGTATGGCGGTGCTTCGCTGGAAGGCCTGGCCGAGACCCACATGGTGGGTGCGGTGATCGTGGTGCTGTCCTCGATCCTGGTGGCCGTACCGATGCTGACGATCGGCTTCCTGCGCGTGAGCAAGCAGGACCTGCTGCCGAAGGCCAAGGACATCGAAGCCCTGGCTCGCCGGCCGTGACAGGTTGCCGGCCTGGCCGGCAACCCACCTGAAAAAACCGCGCAATGCGCGGTTTTTTCATGCCCACCGTACCGGGGCGTCGGTTGTGCTGTCTGGCCGTGCGCACTACGATTCCCAGGTTGCGTGCGGCCGTTCCCGAGGCCCACCATTCCCATCGAGGTGTTCATGGTCATCAAACCGCGTGTGCGCGGCTTCATCTGCGTCACCACCCACCCGGTCGGCTGCGACGCGGCCGTCAAGCAGCAGATCGATTACATCCAGGCCCAGCCCAAGGTGCCGAACGGTCCCAAGCGGGTGCTGGTGCTGGGCGCCTCCACCGGTTACGGCCTGGCCGCGCGCATCACCGCCGCCTTTGGCAGTGGCGCGGCCACGCTCGGCGTGTTCTTCGAGCGCCCCGGTACTGAAACCAAGCCGGGCACGGCCGGTTGGTACAACTCGGCCGCGTTCCAGAAGTACGCCGAGCAGGCAGGCCTGTACGCGCGCAGCGTGAACGGCGATGCATTCTCCGACGAGGTCAAGGCCAAGGTCATCGAGCTGATCAGGCAGGACCTGGGCCAGGTCGACCAGGTGGTGTACAGCCTGGCCGCGCCGCGCCGCAAGCACCCGAAGACGGGCGAGGTCATCAGCTCCACGCTCAAGCCGATCGGCGCGCCGATCACGCTGCGCGGGCTGGATACGGACAAGGAAGTGATCACCGAAACCACGATCGAGCCGGCCACGCCGGAAGAGATCGCCGGCACGGTGGCGGTGATGGGCGGCGAAGACTGGCAGATGTGGATCGACGCGCTGCTGGAAGCCGGTGTGCTGGCCGACGGTGCCACCACCACGGCCTTTACCTACGTGGGCGAAGAGATCACCCAGGCGATCTACTGGAACGGCTCGATTGGTGCGGCCAAGAAGGATCTGGACGAAAAGGTGGTGGGCATCCGCCAGAAGCTGGAGAAGATCGGCGGCGACGCCCGCGTTTCCGTGCTCAAGGCGGTGGTGACCCAGGCCAGTTCAGCCATCCCGACCATGCCGCTGTACCTGTCGCTGCTGTTCAAGGTAATGAAGGAGCGCGGCACGCACGAGGGCTGCATCGAGCAGCTCGACACGCTGTACGACATCATCTACGGCGGCAAGGAAAGCGGCGCGGCGGTCGAGCGCCTGCGCCACCAGCTGCTGGCCGATGGCCGCACCGTGGAGCTGGTCGACGAAGCCGGACGCCTGCGTGCGGACTACAAGGAAATGGCGCCGGACGTGCAGGCCGAAGTGGTGGCGCTGTGGCCGCAGGTCACCAACGAGAACCTGTACGAGATCAGCGACCTGGCCGGCTACAAGGCCGACTTCCTGCGCCTGTTCGGGTTTGGCGTGGACGGTGTGGATTACGAAGCGGACGTGCCCACCGATGTGGCCATTCCGAACCTGGTTGATATGACCTGAGTCTGGTCTGCTGAAAAGCTGAAAAGCTGAAAAGCGAAATGCCGCCCGGTCTGGGCGGCATTTTTGTTTGTGGCTTCCGCGTAGAGCAGCGTCTCGATCCCTGCGGGTGGGTCGGCTGGCGGGCAGCCCTCTACGGGACACGCCGTAAACCGCCCTCCGGGCGCCGGCCCAGCCGCCAGCGGCCGTGCGTTCAGTCGCACGCGAGGCAGTGCCTCGCAAGCAGTGCGCCTTCACCCATGGGGGCTTGGCAAAAACATCCATGTTTTTGACAGTCCCTACGAGGGTTGCCCGCCAACCGACCCCGACAGATGGCCACGTGCGGATGGAAGATCAAGATCAAGATCAGCAGCAGCGACGCAGGGCGTCGCTCTACATCATTGGCCACCAGCCAACCGTCAATGGGTCGGCGGGGGTGGGTTTGCGGGACTGTAGAAAACATGGATGTTTTCTACAAGCCCCCATGGATGGGTTCACGGCGTGTCCCGCAAACCCACACCCGCCGGCCCAACACAGTGAAACCGCAGGCCGCCGGTTTTTATTTACGGCACTACCTCACCCGAAATCAAAATTCATCGCAGGCGCAGCCGGCCCCACGAACTCACCCTGCACGTAGTCCACGCCTGCGCTGAACAGCAGGCTCATCGAGCCGTTGTCAGCCACGAACTCGGCAATCGTGCGGATGTTGGCTTCCTGCGCGCGGGCGGTGATCTCGCTGATCTTCTCGCTGTTCTCGCGGGTGCGGGCGAAATCGCTGGTGAAATCGCGGTCCAGCTTGAGGAACTGCGGCTGGAAGTGCGCCAGCAGCTGGAACGAATCCAGGCCCGAGCCGAACTGCTCCAGCCCGATCCGGCAGCCCAGCGGCGCCACCTCGGCCAGGAACTGCTGCGCGTTGCGCAGGTGGGTGAATACCTTCGCTTCCGGCGCGTGCAGCCACAGGCGCTCGCCCGGCACCCCGTGCGCCTGCAGTTCGCGGCGGATGGTGGCTATCATCAGTGGGTCGTTGAACGATTCCGGCGTGATCTTCACCATCATGTGCGTCGCATGGCCGGCGCGTTCGCGCTGGCCCAGCACGCTGATCGCGTGCGCCACCACCCAGCGGTTGATGTCGGCCAGCAGCCCGTGTTCCTCGGCAATGCCCAGGAACGCGGTCGGGCTGAGCAGCTCGCCGTTGTTGTCCAGGCGCAGGTACGCCTCATACAACTCCAGCGCTTCGCCACCCAGGTTGAGCACCGGCTGGTAGTGCAGCTGGAAACCTTCGCCGGCCAGCGCCTCGTTGATCCGGGCCACCCAGCGCTGGATGCGTTCCTCTTCCACGCGGTCGACCGCGGCTGGATCGAAGATCCGGCTGGTGTTGCCCAGCTCCGATGCGGCCTGCTGGCATTCGGTGGCACGCGCCAGCACCTGGCCGACGCTTGCGATCTTCTCGCCCACCTGCACGCCGCCGATGCTGACGGTGACCGTGGCCGAGCGCTCGCCGATGCTGAACACCTGCGCGGCAAACGCCTCGCGGATCCGGTCGGCCAGCGCTTCGGTCTGGGCGAACGCGCCTTCGGTCAGCACCGCCAGGCTGTGCTCGCCGAAGCGGGCCACGTGCGCCCCATCGCCCACCGTGTCAGCCAGCACCCGGGCCAGCGCAGCGATCAGCGCATCGGCCGAGTCCAGTCCGATATCCGGCAACAACCTTGCGTAGTGGTCCGGCTCGACCAGCAGCAGGCCGAACCGGCCTTCGCTGCGGCCGGCCTGGGCTACTGCGTTTTCCACGTGCAGCATGAACGTCTGGCGGTTGAGCAGGCCGGTGACCTGGTCACGCTGGCGCAGGTCCTCGACTTCGCGGGCAAGCTCCGGATCGAATTCCATGCGGCGGCGGAACACCACCTGCAGGCAGCTTTCGCCTTCGTAGGTGGCCGGGGTGAATTCCATCGTGGCGGCGAACACCGCCCCGTCCTGGTTGCGTGCGTCCACCTGATACTGCGGCGGCGGTGCTTCGCCCTTGCTGAGCGACTTGAGCAGCTGCTTGAAGCCGTCCACGTGCTGTGGCGCAACCATGTCCAGCAGCGAAATGCCTTCCACGTCGTCGAAGGATTCGTACCCGAACATCTCCAGGTAGGCCTCGTTGGCGCGGATGTGCATGCCTTCGTGGACGTAGGCGATGGGGTCGCGCGAGGACGAGATCAGCGCGTCGCAGCGGCGCTCGGTTTCGCGCATCTGCGCCTCGATGCGGCGCAGGCCACGGCGCGCGTGCAGGTCGGTCCACTCATTGCGCACCACCGCCAACAGGTGTTCGGGGCGGCTGCGCAGGGCCACCGCACGGATGCCATTGGCACTGGCTTCGACCCATTCGGTTTCGTTGATGGCCTCGGCCAGCAGGATCATCGGAATGTCCTTGCCGCTGGCGGCGATCTGCTGGGTCACCTGCAGCAGCGGGATGCTCTGCGCGGGCGCGGCCAGCACCAGGTCGATCGGCTGGCCGCCGACGATCTGGGCCAGCTCCTCGGCGTTCTGCGGGCGCGCCGGGCGCACGGCGATGCCGCTGTTGCGCAGCATGCTGACGATGGTTTCGGCGTTCTCACCGCTGTCATCCACGATCAGCAGGCGGACGGTGATGTCATTCGCGTTCTGCATTCACTACTCCCCGGACTGCAAACTTGATACACGATGCAGGTGACTTCGTCCATGCCGGCAGCGGGCGCCGATCACGGAATGAGAGGGCCGCTACACGACCTGACCGGCCGCATGGCCGCTGGCCCAGGCCCACTGGAAGTTGTATCCCCCCAGCCAGCCGGTGACGTCCAGCACCTCACCGACGAAATGCAGGCCCGGCACCAGTTGCGACTCGAACGTGCTGGACGATACCTTGCCGGTGTCCACGCCCCCCAGCGTGACCTCGGCGGTACGGTACCCTTCGGTGCCGCTGGCGACCAGTGGGAAATCCTGCAGCAGGGCTGCCGCCTGGCGCAGCTCGCGCTCGTCGATCTGGCGCACCGGACGGTCCGGCAGCCAGTGCTCGCATAGGCGCAGCGCCAACCGGCGCGGCAGGACGTCGGACAGTACCGTACGCAGCTCGGCCGCGCCCCGGTCGCGCTTCATCGCGCGCAGCCAGTCTTCTGCATCCTGGCCGGGCAGCAGGTCCAGGCGCAGGTCGTCGCCGGGCTGCCAGAACGAGGAGATCTGCAGGATCGCCGGGCCGCTGATGCCGCGGTGGGTGATCAGCAGCGAGTTGCGGAATTCCATGTCGTTGCAGCGCGCCGCCACCGGCAGCGCGACGCCGCTGAGGTCATGGAAGCGTTCCTGGTGCTTGCCGCTCAGCGTCAGCGGCACCAGGCCGGCACGGGTCGGCAGCACGTCATGGCCGAACTGGCGGGCCAGCTCGTAGCCGAAGCCGGTGGCGCCGAGGCTGGGAATGGACAGTCCGCCGGTTGCCACCACCAGTGAGGCGGCGTGGAAGCGGCCCTGCGCGGTCTGCACGTGGAAGCCATCGGCACCGCGCTCGACCTTTTCCACTGCGCAGTCGGTGCGGATCTGGGCGCCGGCCGCCGTGCATTCGTCGACCAGCATGCGCACGATCTGCTTGGACGAGATGTCGCAGAACAGCTGGCCCAGTTCCTTCTCGTGGTAAGCGATGCCATGGCGCTCGACCATGCCGATGAAATCCCACGGCGTATAACGGGCCAGCGCCGACTTGCAGAAGTGCGGATTGGCCGAGAGGAAGTTGGCGGGCGTGGTGCCGGTGTTGGTGAAGTTGCAGCGGCCACCACCGGACATCAGGATCTTCTTGCCGACCTTGTTGGCATGGTCGATCACCTGCACCATGCGCCCGCGCCGACCGGCCGTGAGCGCACACATCAGCCCGGCAGCGCCGGCACCGATCACCAGGACATCGCAGCGGATCGTACTCATTGGCGCGGGATCAGGCCTGCGGTTTCCGCTTGCGCCAGGTCGGGGTGACGGTCAGGTGCTCCTTCTCGGACATCAGCTGGACCTCGCCGTCCTGGATGATCACGTTCCAGTGCATGGTGCGCTCGATCTGCTTGCCCCATTCGGTGACGAAGTCGCCCGGCAGGTCCATGACCTCCAGCGACGACAGCTTGTTCAATGCGGCCCCGTTACGCTTCCACCAGGTGTCGGTGAGGTTGCTGCTGCCGTACATGACCAGCTGCACCGCGCGGGCACGGCCACTGGCCTTGCGCAGGCGCGACTCGTCGGGTTGGCCCAGCTCGATCCACAGTTCGATGTCGCCGGTGTAGTCGCGGCGCCACAGATCCGGCTCGTCGTCCACGCTCAGTCCGCGGCCGAATTCCAGGCGGTCGTCGGCGTTCAGGGCGAAGGCCAGCAGGCGCACCATCAGGCGCTCGTCGGTTTCCGACGGGTGCTGGGCAAGGGTCAGCGTGTGGGTGGCGTAGTAGCCGCGATCCATGTCGCTGATCTGCAGTTCGGCCTTGCGGATGGTGGCGGTGAGGGCCATGGGGGTACCGTAAACAAAGAGCACCATGATAATGCGTGGGGTATGCACCCGTCCGATCCGATTACCGGCCACGTTGCCGCCAGCCACCTGCAGCTGCCCCCGGGCCGCTGGGCCTGCCTGCTGGATGGGCTGTGCGCGCGTTTCCCGCGTATCGACCGCGCCCAGTGGTTGGACCGGTTTTCGCGTGGCCGGGTGCGCGATGCGCAGGGCAGGGCCCTCTCGGCCGATCACCCCTGGCAGGTCGGGCTGGAGATCCAGTACTTCCGTGAAGTGGCCGATGAGCCGGTGATCCCGTTCCAGGAGGCGATCCTGCACGCCGACGCGCACCTGCTGGTGGCCGACAAGCCGCACTTCCTGCCGGTGATCCCGGCCGGCGGGTACGTGCGGCAGACCCTGTTGGCCCGACTGGTGGCGCGCACCGGCAATCCTGATCTGGTGCCCCTGCATCGGCTGGACCGGTTGACCGCCGGCCTGGTGCTGTTCTCTGTGTGCCCTGAGACGCGGGATGCCTATCAGCGGCTGTTTCGTGAGGGACGCATTGCCAAAACCTATGAGGCGGTCGCGCCAGCGCTGCCCGGGCTGTCGTTTCCGCTGGAGCGGCGCAGCCGGGTGGTGCCGGGCGAGCCGTTCTTCCGCATGACCGAAGCGGTGGGCGAGCCGAACACCCGGACCCGGATCGAGGTGACCAACGCCGACGGTCCGTTCTGGCGCTATCGCCTTCACCCGGAGACGGGGCGCAAACACCAGCTGCGCGTTCATATGGCCGCGCTGGGGGCGCCCATCCGGGGTGATGACCTGTATCCGGAACTGAACATGGCACAGGGTAAAGCGGCGCCAGCGCTTCAGCTGCTGGCCAAGGCCCCTTATCTTCGAGGATCCGTTGACCGGCGAGGCGAGACGGTTCACCAGCCAATTGAAGCTGGGGCCGTAGAGCCACGCCTTGCGTGGCTGGCGCCATCCTGCACCGCGCGCAGCCACGCAGGGCGTGGCTCTACCACCGTACGCGGCAGGTAGTCCCACAACCTGAGCGCCGCCGCCGACCCCATTTGGCTGCAATTAAGGCAGGAAATACATGAATAGGGCGTAGGTATTCGTGTAGGATTCGCCAATCCCTTGTCCTGTCAGGCGGGACGGGGGAGGTGGCTGAACAACCCGGCTATCGCTTTTTGGGGAAAAGACGCGTATCGTCCTCCACACTGTGTTTGCTAGGGTCACCGTGAATCGTGGCCTGATGCGGTTGATCTCACGATCCGCTCATCGATCCGCTTTACCAACGCCTGCAACTCAGTCTCGGCTCCGGAAATCCGGTGGCCGCGATTATTTCAACTTATGTTTCAGGAGTTAGTACATGTCTGATCGTCAGAGCGGCACCGTCAAGTGGTTCAACGATGCCAAGGGCTTCGGCTTCATCACCCCGGAAAGCGGCCCGGACCTCTTCGTCCACTTCCGCGCCATCCAGGGCAACGGCTTCAAGTCGCTGCAGGAAGGCCAGAAGGTGACCTTCGTCGCCGTGCAGGGCCAGAAGGGCATGCAGGCTGACCAGGTGCAGGCGGTCTAATCGACCCCCGCTACCGCAAGGTGCCAAAGACGCCGGAAGCGCAAGCTTCCGGCGTTTTTTATTGCGCGTAGGATGGGCGTTTGGCTTTCGCGGACCTGTCGATGATCAAGGTGCACCATCTGGACCACTCGCGCTCGCAGCGCGTGCTGTGGATGCTTGAAGAGCTGAACCTGCCGTACCAGCTGGTCAACTACCAGCGCGACCCGAAGACCTGGTTGGCGCCGCAGGCCTTGCTCGACATCCACCCGTTGGGCAAATCGCCGGTGCTGCAGGACGACGCACTGGTCCTGGCTGAATCCGGCGCGATCCTGGAGTACCTGGCCGACCGCTATGACAGTGGCCGCCAGCTGTCGCCCGAACCAATGCCCGCGCAGGCCGCCGAGCGCGTGCGTTACCGCTATTGGATGCATTATGCAGAAGGCTCGGCGATGTCGCCGTTGCTGATGCGCCTGGTGTTCGCGCGCGTGCGCAGGGCGCCGATGCCGTTTTTCGCCAAACCCATTGCGCGTGGGATCGCCGACAAGGTGATGAAGGGTTTCGTTGGTCCGCAGCTGACGCTGCACCTGGACTGGATGGAACGCGAATTGTCGGCCTCGCCCTGGTTCGCCGGTGAGCGCTTCACCGCGGCCGACATCCAGATGAGCTTCCCGATCCAGGCGGCCGCGTCGCGCGCCGGCAGCATGGAGCGCTACCCGAAACTGCAGGCGTTCCTGGCCCGGATCGCGCAGCGACCGGCCTTCCAGCGCGCCGTGGAGCGCGGTGGCCCGCTTGATCTGGGCGCAGGCGCCGCCTGAGCTTGCGGGCGCGCCGCTGCGCCCCCACGTTGTCGTGATGAGCACTGAACCGCTGCGCTTCGACAACCGTTTCATCCGCGACCTGCCCGGCGACGACGAAACCGGCCCCCGCGTGCGCGAGGTGCGCGGGGCGGCCTGGTCGGCGGTCATGCCCACGCCGGTTGCCGCGCCGACCCTGCTGGCGTACTCGCCCGAGTTGGCCGTGCAGCTGGGACTGGATCAGGACCTGCTGGAGAGCGCGGACTTCCCTCGCGTGTTCGGCGGCAACGCCCTGTATGAAGGCATGCAGCCCTGGGCCGCCAACTATGGAGGACACCAGTTCGGACATTGGGCGGGCCAGCTCGGCGACGGTCGCGCGATTTCACTCGGCGAACTGCTGGCGCCCGACGGCACGCGCTGGGAGCTGCAGTTGAAGGGGGCAGGGCGCACGCCATACTCGCGCGGGGCCGATGGCCGTGCGGTGCTGCGTTCGTCGATCCGTGAATTCCTGTGCAGCGAGGCGATGCATCACCTGGGGGTGCCGACCACGCGCGCGCTCAGCCTGGTGGCCACCGGCGAGAGCGTGGTGCGCGACATGTTCTACGACGGCCACCCCGAAGCCGAACCGGGCGCGGTGGTGTGCCGCGCGGCGCCATCGTTCCTGCGCTTTGGCAGCTTCGAACTGCCGGCTTCGCGCGGCGACGTCGTGCTGCTGCGTCAGCTGGTTGATCTCTGCATCGCGCGCGATTTTCCCGAACTGGCCCAGGCCGGCAACGAACGGTATGCGGAATGGTTTGCGCAGGTGTGCGAGCGCACCGCAGTATTGGTTGCGCACTGGATGCGGGTGGGCTTCGTGCATGGCGTGATGAATACCGACAACCTGTCCATTCTTGGCCTGACGATTGATTACGGGCCGTATGGCTGGGTGGATGACTACGACCCGGACTGGACCCCCAACACCACCGATGCGCAGGGCCGGCGTTATCGTTTCGGCACGCAGCCGCAGGTGGCGTACTGGAACCTGACCCGGCTGGCGCAGGCGTTGTCGCCGCTGTTCGACGACGCGGCGCCGCTGCACGCCGGCCTGGCTCGTTTCCAGGCGGTACACGCACAGCGCGAGCGCGAGGACATCGCCGCCAAGCTCGGTCTGGCGCAGTGCCGCGACGAGGATGTGGAGCTGATGGCGGCGTGGCTGCAGATACTGCACGATGGCGAGATGGACATGACCCTGGCGTTCCGTGGGCTGATGCAGTTCGTTCCACAGGCACCCGATGTGGCGGTGCTGGACGAGGCGTTCTACAGCGAGGCGCGGCGCAACGCGGTGCTGCCGGCGTTGCATGCATGGCTGCAGCAGTACGCGGCCCGGTTGCGTGACGATCCGCTGGATGGGGCTGAACGCCGGCAACGGATGGCAGCCGCCAACCCGCTTTACGTGCTGCGCAACTGGTTGGCCCAGGAAGCGATCGAGCAGGCCGAACGGGGTGACCTGAGTGGCGTGCGGACACTGCTGGAGGTTCTGCGCCGGCCGTACGACATGCAGCCCGGTCGCGGGCACTACGCCGGAAAGCGGCCGGAATGGGCCCGCGACAAGGCCGGCTGTTCGATGCTGTCCTGCAGTTCCTGAGTCCCTCCGACGCGACGTGTAAAACAGGCCGGTGCCGACACCGCCGGAGTGACTGCATCCCATTGGACGTGCCTGACAGGGCCGCGCGGCAGTGCCGTGCGGCCCTCGTCGTTACTGGGCCTACGACCATGGTAGTAACAGAGTTGTCCGATAATCGCACGTGCAGTCGATAACCGCACTTGAATGGTGCAGTGCGATAAACCTACTTTCGTTCCTGTTCCACGCGATCCACCCCATTCCCTTCCCCCCTGCGCGGAGTGCCGGCATGCGCTGTCGTCTGTACGTTGTTTCCCTGTCCCTGCTTGCCGTGTTCCCATCGCTGGCGCTGGCCTATCAGGCCGAGCCGCCGCGCGAGGCGCTGCAGCTGCTGCGCGTGGACCGTTACGCCGACGATGCCAACCCCGGCTCGCTGCGATGGGCGATCACCACCGCCAACCAGGTGCCGGGCCGTTACCGCATCGAGATCGGCGCGGTAGGCGATGCGCCTTACGTGATCCGCCTCGCCTCGCCCTTGCCGGAGATCATCGGGCCCGTGCAGCTCGTTGGTACCCCTTGGGCCAGCGAAGGCCGTTTCGTGGCCATCGATGGCGCCGGTTACGTGCCCGGCACCGGCACCGATGCCTGCCCGGGCGCCGAACCGGGCCAGTCCGGAACCAATGTCCGTACCACCACGCTGCCGGGGCTGGTCCTGCGCGATACGCATGGCGTGGAGCTGGCCGGGCTTGAGATCCGCAACTTCTGCATCGGCGTGCTGCTCAATCGTACCCGCGACAGCGAGATCCGCGACAACCGCATCGTTGCCAACAAGGGGGGGGCCGGCATCATGCTCACCGGCGACGACGGCAAGGGCCAGTCCACCACCACCACCGTCCACAACCGCATCGTGCGCAATGTGTTCCTGGACAATGGCGATGGCCTGGAGCTGACGCGTGGCGCGGCATGGAACCTGGTGGCCGACAACGTGTTCCAGTCGACCCCGGCCAATCCCGAGCCATCGCAGGGGATCGAGATCCTGTGGGGCAACGACAACACGGTGGTGCGCAACCACTTCCTCGACTACTCCGATGGCCTTCAGATCAACTGGGGCAACCGCAACTACATCGGGGCCAACACCTTCAGCGGCAATTCGATCGGCGTGAGCGTCACCGGCAGCGACAATGTCGTCGATGGCAACACGATCCAGGGAAATGGTATCGGTATCGCGGTCCGGCCGCAGCCGCTCAGCGCGCCGAACCGATTCAGCGCGAACCAGATCAGCGGCAACGGCCTGCCGATCGAGCGTTGTGAAGCGGGTGGTGCCTGTGCCAGCGGCCAGCCGCGCGGTGCGATCGTGTTCGGTGTTCCCGGCCTTGAGCATGCGAGCTTCGTCGGCTCCCGCGGTCGCGGGGTGGATGCCGATCCGGGCAGGCGCGCGCGCATCTGCGTCGGTGCGGACACGACGGACTGCCAACCGCCGCCGAACCTCGGCCAGCCCGCACCGACCCTGCACGCCGTGCAGGGGCGCGGCGCGGCGCGGACCCTCAGCGGGACCTTCAGCGGCATGCCCGGACAGCGCTACCTGCTGGAAGTATTCGGCAACCGCGCCGCGCGCGGCAGCGAAGCCGAGCGCCTGCTCGGCACGGTGGACGCGGTCACCGATGCGCACGGGCAGGGCAGGTTCACCCTGGCACTTCCCGATGCCGCCGATATCGCCACGGTGACGGCCACGGCGACGTCTGCGCAGGGCGCCACCTCACCGCTGAGCGCGCCGCTGTCGCTGCGCTGACCTTCCGATCACGAGAGATTCCGATGGCTATTCCACACCGCACTTCCCTGGCTGCGATGATCGCCGGCTGCCTGCTGCTACCGGCCCTGGCGTCCGCGCAGGAGGCCAACCGTTACACCGGCAAGACCCTGACCGGCGACTGGGGTGGCACCCGCACCGATCTTGCCAACCGCGGCGTGGCTTTTCGTGGCGACTACGTCGGTGAGGCGATGGGCGTGCTCGACGGCGGCTACGGCGAGACCGGCGCGCGCTATGCGCAGCAGGTGCGCGTGGGCATGGACCTGGACATGGGCCGGTTGGCCGGCTGGGATGGTGGTGCGTTCCACTTCACCCTCAACGACCGTCGCGGCAACAGCACCTCGGTCGATCTGGTCGGTAACCGCTTCCCGATCCAGGAAGCCTACGGTGGCCAGTACACGCGGCTCACCGAGCTGAGCTATGACCAGACGTTCAACGCCGGGCGGTCGTACTTCAAGCTGGGCTACTACGCGATGGGCAACCAGTTCGGCGTGCATGCCCTGCTGACCCACTTCGTCAACGCGGCGTTCTGCGCGCACCCGCTGGCCATGTCCGGCAACAGCGGCTGGTACAACTATCCGACCGCGCGCTGGGGCGGGGAAGTTGCCCAGCAGGTCAGCCCTGCGCTGAACGTCCACACCGGCTGGTTCCAGGTCAATCCGAACCTGGGCGGCAACATCGAACGCAACGCGTTCCGTCCGTTCGTCTCCGGCACCACCGGCTCGCTGATTCCACTGGAAGTGACCTGGACGCCCGACAAGGGGGGCGCCCACCCCGGCGTGTACAAGTTCGGCGGCTACTACGACACCTCGCGGGTGAACCAGCGCGGGCTCGACACCTCGCCCACCACGGGCCGCCACGGCGTCTACGTGCTTGCCGAGCAGCGCCTCACCCGCGAGACAGGCGACCCGCAGCGCGGCCTCACCGGCTTCGCGCAGTACATGGTTTCCGACACCGACACCGCGCAGATCCGGCGCTGGTATGCGCTGGGCGGCGTTTACCAGGGGATCGGTCCGCGCGCGCAGGACAGCATTGCGCTTGGCTATGTCGGCGCGGACATCAACCGTCGACTGATCGATGCGCGTCGCGCCGATCTTGCCGGCATGGGCGTGCCTGCCGATTCGCCGCTGTACCGTCTCAGTCAGGCCGAAGAACTGTTCGAACTCTCTTATAGCGTCCAGGTCAATCCGTGGCTGATGATCCGGCCGGACCTGCAGTACATCGTCAATCCCGGCACGTTCGCCTACACCCGCACCGACAACGCGTGGGCGCTGGGCGTGCAGGCCAAGGTGATCTTCTGATGCACCGCCTTCTTCTCTCAATCCTGGTGAACCGCATGCGCATGCTGACTTCCTTCATGATCGCCGCCGTGCTGGGCGGTGCTGCCGCCGTGGCGTACGCTGCGCCGGCCGTTCCGGTTACCCCGCTGCAGGTAGGCGCGCTGCGCATCGGCGAGGGCGCCCCGCGTACCATCGTGCCGATCACCGGTGCCACCGCCGAACAGGCCCTGCAGCAGGCCGCCGCCATCGCCGCCAGCCAGGCCACCGACCTGGCCGAGTGGCGCATCGACTACCTGGATATCGCTACCGATGCCAAGGCACTGGTCGCGCTGGGCCAGCGCATCGAGCGCACGCTGGACGGCAAGCCGATGATCGTCACCTTCCGCACCAAGGCGGAGGGCGGCAGCAAGGCGATCAGCGACGCCGACTACGGTGCATTGAATGCGGCGCTGCTGCGCGGCGGGTTCGCGCAGCTGATGGACGTGGAAATGTTCCGCGACCCTGCCGTGGTGGTCGCGCTCGTTGCGCAGGCGCACCAGGCCGGGGTCAAGGTGGTGATGTCCAACCATGATTTCCACGCCACCCCGGCGCGCGAGGAAATCGTTGCGCGGCTGATGCGCCAGGAGGCGCTGGGTGCCGACGTGCTGAAGATCGCGGTGATGCCGCACGATGCCGGCGACGTTCTGGCGCTGCTCGATGCCACCTGGCAGGTGCGCCAGCGCAGCAGCAGACCGCTGCTGACCATGTCGATGGGGGGAACCGGCGTGGTCTCGCGCCTGGCCGGCGAAACCTTTGGCCAGGCACTGACCTTCGGAATGATCGGCACGCCCTCCGCGCCAGGTCAGGTCGAGGTCGAGCAGCTGCAGTCGGTGCTTGGGGTCATCCATGCCTCCAGCCAGGCCGGTCGGTGAGACTTTCCCGCCGCTTTTTCGCATCACGTCGTCGCAGGACCCCGTCATGAGCCACGCCTCCGCCGCTGCCTCGCCCCTCGTGCTTGAACGCATGAGTCCCTTCCAGTGGACGGCGATTGCTGTCTGCGTGCTGCTGAACATGCTCGATGGCTTCGATGTGATGGTGATGGCGTTTACCGCCCCGCATGTTTCATCCGCATGGGCGCTGTCGGGCAAGGTGCTGGGTGCCATGCTGAGCGCCGGGCTCGTTGGCATGGCGCTGGGGTCCTTCCTGCTGGCGCCGCTGGCCGATCGCTGGGGCCGGCGGCCCATGATCATGTGCTGTCTTGTGATCCTCACGCTGGGCATGTCGCTGTCCGCACTGGCCGCCAATGCCTGGCAGCTGGGTGCGCTGCGGGTGTTCACCGGTATCGGCATCGGTGGCATGCTGGCCGGGATAGGGGTGATCTCCGCCGAGTACGCCAACCCGAAATGGCGCAGCACCGCCGTGGCACTGCAGGCCACCGGCTACCCGATCGGCGCCACGCTGGGCGGCTTGCTGGCGGCGTGGATGCTGGAACACTTCAGCTGGCACAGCGTGTTCCTGGTCGGTGCCGGCGCATCGCTGCTGTGCATTCCGCTGGTGCTCACGTGCCTGCCCGAGTCGCTCGATTTCCTGGTGGCCCGGCGGCCGCGCAATGCGTTGCCGCGGCTGAACGCGCTGCTGCAACGCATGCACATGCCCACGCTGCAAGCGCTGCCCGTTGCGCCATCGCGCGATCGCCGGCACAGCGGCTATGCGGCGCTGTTCGTCGGCGACCTGCGCCGCGTCTCGATCCTGATCGCAGTGGCCTTCTTCCTGCACATGTTCGCGTTCTACTTCGTGCTGAGCTGGACACCCAAGCTGCTGGTGTCGGCCGGCGTATCGGCCCAGCAGGGCATCACCGGTGGCGTGCTCCTCAACCTGGGCGGCATCGTCGGCGGCAGCCTGTTCGGCTGGTTCGCCTCGCGCTGGGCGCTCTCGCGGTTGACCAGCGCCAGCCTGCTGCTGGCGATGCTGGCCATGCTCGCATTCGCCGGCTTCAACACCGACCTGGGCATTGCCTTCCCCGTGGCGTTCGTGATCGGGGCGGCGCTGTTCGGTGGGATGGCAGGACTGTACGCGGCGGCACCGGTGATCTTCGCCGCCGACG
This sequence comes from Stenotrophomonas sp. AB1(2024), assembly GCF_037482345.1. Lineage (NCBI taxonomy): Bacteria > Pseudomonadati > Pseudomonadota > Gammaproteobacteria > Lysobacterales > Lysobacteraceae > Stenotrophomonas > Stenotrophomonas sp. AB1(2024). Next base: position 336,282 of record NZ_JBBHKO020000001.1, on the reverse strand, counting down.
TGCGCACGACGGGGCTGGGCTGGGCGATCGGCATCGGTCGGGTCGGCGCCATCCTGTCGCCGCTCAGCGTGGGGCTGCTGGTGGACGCCGGCTGGTCCCCTGCGGCGCTGTACGTGTTGTGTGCGTTGCCGCTGGCACTGGCGGCGTGGGCGTGCATGGGCCTCCGCGTCGGCGTTGGTCAAGCGCGGACGTAGGGGTGATTCTGTGCGATTATCGAAACATATATCCGATAATCGGATTGACCGCGACACGACGGCTGCCCACCATGACCCGGTCCGGTTTTCCAACGTACGTCGCCGGGTCCGCCAGGACCCGGCAAGGAGCAACGCAGTGATCGACAAGATCGTGGCCAGCGCTGAAGCAGCGGTGGCCGATATCCACGACGGAGCGACGGTGATGATCGGCGGGTTCGGCACCGCCGGCATGCCCGACGCCCTGATCGAAGCCCTCATCGCGCAGGGCGCGGGCGGGCTGACCGTCATCAACAACAATGCCGGCAACGGCGACGCCGGGCTGGCCGCGCTGATCCGGCACGGTCGGGTACGCCGCATCGTCTGTTCGTTCCCGCGTCAGGCCGATTCGCAGCATTTCGACGCGGCCTACCGCGCCGGTGAGATCGAGCTGGAACTGGTGCCGCAGGGCAACCTGGCCGCGCGCATCCATGCGGCTGGCGCGGGGCTCGGGGCGATCTTCACCCCCACCGGTTATGGCACCGAGCTGGCACACGGCAAGGAAACGCGCGAAATCGACGGCCGCCACTATGTGCTGGAGTATCCGTTGCATGCCGACTTCGCGTTGATCAAGGCCGACCGGGGCGACCGCTGGGGCAACCTGGTGTATCGCAAGACCGCCCGCAACTTCGGCCCGTTGATGGCGATGGCCGCGCGCTGCGCGATCGTGCAGGTACGCGAGGTGGTAGCGCTGGGCGAGCTCGATCCCGAAGCGGTGGTGACCCCGGGAATCTTCGTGCAGCGCGTGGTCGCGCTCGCCGATGGCACCCCTGCGGGAGCGCACGCATGAACCGCCTGAGCCGTGAACAGCTGGCTGCGCGCGTGGCGCGCGATATTCCCGAGGGCGCCTACGTCAACCTGGGCATCGGCCTGCCGACGACAGTGGCCAACTTCCTGCCTGCCGACAAGGAGATTTTCCTGCAGTCGGAGAATGGTCTGCTCGGCATGGGGCCGGCGCCGTCAGCCGACGCCGAGGACCCGGACCTGATCAATGCCGGCAAGCAGCCGGTGACGCTGCTCACCGGCGGTTGCTATTTCCACCACGCCGATTCGTTCGCCATGATGCGTGGCGGCCACCTGGACATCTGCGTGCTAGGGGCCTTCCAGGTCTCGGCGCACGGCGACCTGGCCAACTGGAGCACCGGCGCTGCCGGCGCGATTCCGGCCGTGGGCGGTGCGATGGACCTGGCCATCGGTGCCAAGCAGGTGTTCGTGATGATGGACCTGCTGACCCGACAGGGTGAGAGCAAGCTGGTCGCCGCATGCACCTATCCGTTGACCGGTCTGCGCTGCGTATCGCGCGTCTACACCGACGTGGGTGTATTCGACCTTGGCAAGGACGGTGCGCGCGTACGTGAGATGGTCGAGGGGGTGAGCCTGGAACAGCTGCGCGAACTGACCGGCCTGCCGCTGCAGGTGGTGGAAGGAGCCTGACATGCACCTGCACGACACCTACCTCATCGATGGCATCCGCACCCCGATAGGCCGCTACGGCGGCGCGCTGTCCGGCATCCGTGCCGACGACCTTGGCGCGCTCCCGCTCAAGGCGCTGCTCGCGCGCCATCCGCATCTGGATCCGACGCTGATCGAGGACGTTTACCTGGGCTGCGCCAACCAGGCCGGCGAAGACAACCGCAACGTCGCCCGCATGAGCCTGCTGCTGGCCGGCCTGCCAGTGACCGTGCCGGGCAGCACGATCAACCGCCTGTGCGGCTCGGGCCTGGATGCGATCGGCACCGTGGCCCGTGGCATTGCCGCAGGCGAACTCGGCCTGGCCATTGCCGGCGGCGTCGAATCAATGTCGCGCGCGCCCATGGTGATGGGCAAGGCGTCCACGCCGTTCGCCCGAGACCAGGTCCTGGAAGACACCACGATGGGCTGGCGCTTCATCAATCCGCGGCTGTGCGACATGCACGGGGTGGAAACGATGGGCCAGACCGCAGAGAACGTGGCCATGCGTTACGCCGTTTCCCGCGAGGACCAGGACGCTTTCGCGCTGCGCAGTCAGCAGCGTGCTGCAGCGGCCCAGGCGCGCGGCTTCTTCGATGGCGAGGTCATCCCGGTTGACGCCCCCGGTCGTAAACGCGGTGAGCAGGTTCGGGTGGAGCGCGACGAGCACCCGCGTGCGGACACCACGCTGGAGGCATTGGCCAGACTCAAGCCGCTGTTCCGTGCCCCGGGCACGGTGACCGCTGGCAATGCCTCGGGCATCAACGACGGCGCGGCCGCACTCCTGCTGGCCTCCGGCGCGCAGGTAAAAGCGTTGGGGCTGACCCCGCGCGCGCGCATCCTCGGCTTCGCCAGCGCGGGCGTGGAGCCGGCGGTGATGGGGATGGGCCCGGTTCCTGCCAGCCGTAAACTGATGGCGCGCCTGGGGCTGACGATCGGCGATTTCGACGCGATCGAGCTCAACGAGGCGTTCGCGTCGCAGGGGCTGGCGTGCCTTCGCGAGCTCGGCCTCGCCGACGACGCTCCGCACGTCAACGCCAATGGCGGCGCCATCGCGCTCGGCCATCCGCTGGGGATGAGCGGCGCGCGCATCGCGCTCACCCTGCTGCGCCAGCTGGAAGCCAGCGGCGGCCGCCGCGGCCTGGCCACCATGTGCATCGGCGTCGGCCAGGGCGTGGCCCTGGCCATCGAGCGTCTGTGAGCCATTCCTGCATGGCCCTGTTTCACGGCCGCTGCCGCCCTCGCGTGGCAGCGTGCCGGTGCCTGTCCGCTGCGGCCGCAATGCCGCCCGCTACCTGGAGTACGCCATGAGCGATCCCACCGACCTGCGCGGATACCGCAGGCCCTATCCCGGCTCCCAGCCGGCGCGCATCCACCTGCCGTATGCGTCCACCCGCCTGCGCGGTCCCAGCCGTGACCCGATCAGCATCCCGGCCACGTTGTCCGAAGTGACCGGTCCGACCCTGGATCGGGTCACCTTGGGAGCGCGCGCCGCCGATCTCACCGCCGGCTTCCCCGGCCAGCCGCTGGGCGAGCGGATCGTGGTCAGCGGGCGCGTACTCGATGAGAACGGACGCCCGGTACGCAACCGCATCGTCGAGGTGTGGCAGTGCAATGCCGCAGGCCGTTACCTGCACAAGGGCGACCAGCACGACGCGCCGCTGGATCCGAACTTCAAGGGGACCGGCCAGGTGCTCACCGACCAGGACGGACGCTACCGGTTCACCACCATCAAGCCCGGTGCCTATCCGTGGCGGAACCACTACAACGCGTGGCGCCCGGCGCATATCCACTTTTCGCTGCACGGCGAGGGTATCGGCCAGCGCTTGGTCACGCAGATGTATTTCCCCGGCGACCCGCTGCTCGAGTACGACCCGATCTATAACTGCGTGGACGATCCCAAGGCCCGGGCGCGCATGGTGTCCTCGTTCGACTGGGAAAACACCGCCAACGAATTCGCCCTCGGCTACCGCTTCGACATCGTGTTGCGCGGTCGCAAGATGACCGTGTGGGAGTAAGCAGATGAGTTTCCAATCCACTCCGTGGCAGACCGTGGGCCCGTATTACCGGCTGGGCCTGGAACCCTTGTACCGCGTCGAGATCGCGCCCGCCGCCGCACTGGGCGAGCGCATCGAAGTGCAGGGCCAGGTGTTCGATGGCGTTGGCGTGCCGGTGTCCGACGCCGTGCTGGAGATCTGGCAGGCCGACGCGCAGGGCATCTACGCGCACCCTGAAGATCCGCGCCATGCAACGCACGACCCGGCGTTCGCCGGTTGGGGCAGGGTGCCGACCGACGACCAGGGTCGTTTCAGCTTCACCACGATCAAGCCGGGCAGCGTGGCCGGTCCGCGGGGTGAGCCGCAGGCGCCGCACCTGATGGTGCTGGTGTTCATGCGTGGCCTGCTGCGTGCGGCCAGTGCGCGGCTGTATTTCAGCGATGCGTCCAGCAACGCTTCCGACCCGATCCTGGCGCTGGTACCTGCCGAGCGCCGCGACACCCTGGTCGCACAGGCCAGCGGCACCGGCCAGTATCGCTGGGATGTGCATATGCAGGGCGAGCGGGAAACGGTGTTCTTCGACTACTGATGCCGCCTCCACGCCCGGCACCGCCGGGCGCGGGTAAGCTGTTCCCACTCTGGATGGAAGCTGGTTGATGCGCGATTCCCACTCCCTGCTCGGTGCCCTGTTCGGTGATCCCGTGGTGGATGCCGTGTTCACCGATACCGCGCGCCTGCAGGCGATGCTGGATGTCGAAGCCGCGCTGGCGCGCGCGCAGGTGCGTTGCGCGGTGATCCCCGCCGCCGCGCTTGCGCCGATCCAGGCCGCCTGCGCGGCATCGTTGTACCCGCTGGAGGCGCTTGGCCAGGCCACCGCGCTGGCCGGCAATCCCGCCATTCCGCTGGTCAAGGCACTGACGGCGGAAGTCAGGCGGCGTGATGCCGACGCCGCGCGCTGGGTGCATTGGGGCGCGACCAGCCAGGACATCATCGATAGCGGTGCGGTCGTGCAGCTGCGTGCCGCGGTGGACCACATCGAATCGCGCCTGCAGGTGCTGTGCACTGCATTGGCCAAGCTGGCCATGGCCGAGCGTGGCACAGGGTTGCCCGGGCGCACACTGCTGCAGCAGGCCGTGCCGGTGACGTTCGGGCTGAAGGCGGCGGGCTGGCTGGATGCCCTGCAGCGCAGCCAACGCCGTCTGCACGCGCTGCGCAGCGACACGCTGGTGCTGCAGTTCGGCGGCGCCGCCGGCACACTGGCCTCGCTGCAGTCGCGCGGGCTGGACGTGGCCGAGCTGCTCGGCGAAGAACTGCAGCTGCCGGTGCCGGCATTGCCCTGGCATGCCGCGCGCGACCGCATTGCCGAACTGGGCAGCACCTTCGCGCTGCTGGCCGGCACGCTGGGCAAGATCGCCACCGACATCGTGCTGTTGATGCAGTCCGAAGTGGCAGAAGCGTTCGAGCCGACGGGTGAAGGCAAGGGAGGGTCCTCGGCGATGCCACACAAACGCAACCCCGTGGGCTGCGTGGCGGCGATCGCCGCGGCCACGCGCGTGCCAGGGCTGGTGTCCACCTTGTTCGCGGCCATGCCGCAACCGCATGAGCGTGCCGCCGGGCAATGGCATGCAGAATGGGAAACGGTGCCGGAGATCGTACGCCTGTGCGCCGGCAGCCTGGCCCAGGTGAGCGTCGTGGTGCAGGGCCTGCAGCTGGACCGTGCGCGCATGCAGGCGCACCTGGACAGCCACGGTGGGCTGCTCTACGCCGAGGCGGTGGCGGTGACCCTGGCCGGGGCGCTGGGCAAGTCCGCCGCGCATGCGCTGGTCGAACTGGCCGCCCACCGGGCGCTGGGCGAATCGCGCCACCTGCGCGAGGTCCTGCAGGAGATGCCGGAGGTGGCTGCGCACCTTTCTGCCGACCAACTGGAGGCGCTGTTCGCGCCGGACAGCTGGCGTGGCATGACCGATACCTGGATCGACCGCGTGCTCGCGCGCGGCTGACCGCTCTCCCTGGAGTACCGCATGGCTTTCCTTGCGCTTGACCGCCACCGTCTGCATTACCGCATCGACGGTCCCGACGACGCGCCCTGGCTCACCTTCTGCAATTCGCTGGGCACCGACCTGTCGATGTGGCAACCGCAGGTGGACGCGCTGTCGGCACGTTTCCGCATCCTGCGTTACGACCGGCGTGGGCATGGACAGTCGAGCGCGCCGCCGGGGCCGTACGACATCGACGCGCTCGGCGCGGATGTGCTCGCGCTGTGGGACCATCTTGGCGTTGAACGAAGCCATTTCTGCGGATTGTCGATCGGTGGGCTCACCGGCCAATGGCTGGGCGTGAATGCCAGTGGGCGCCTGCACTCGCTGACTGTCGCCGCCACCGCCGCGAAGATCGGGACCGCCGACACCTGGCAGGCACGGATTGCCCAGGTCGGGCAGGGCGGGCTGGCGCCGCTGCGCGCCGGTACCGCCGAACGCTGGTTCACGCCGGCATTCGCCGCGACGCATGCTGCGCAGGTCGACGACATCCTGCAGCGCTTCGAGGCCACCCCCGTGGCCGGTTATGTCGGTTGCTGCCATGCGGTGGCCACGGCGGACTTTCGCGACCAGCTCGGCCGCATCGCGGTGCGCACGCTGGCCATCGCCGGCGATGACGATCCGGTCTGTCCAGTGGCCGACCTCCAGCAGATTGCCGAGGGTGTCCAGCACGGCCGCGCGCTGACGGTGCCGGGCCGGCACATCTGCAACCTTGAATCCCCTGCGGCGTTCACCGCCGCGCTTGTCGCGCATCTGCGCTGATCACCGGAGTCCCCGACCATGGACGAAAAAGAACGTTACGAAGCCGGCCTGTCGGTCCGTCGCGCCGTGTTGGGCGATGCCCACGTGGATCGCTCGCTGCAGGCCCGCACCGATTTCACCACCGAGTTCCAGGAATTCATCACCCGCACCGCATGGGGCACCGTGTGGACCCGCGATGGCCTCCCGCGGCATACGCGCTCGTTGTTGACCATCGTGATGATGGTAGCGTTGGGCCACGACGAAGAATTCACGTTGCACATCCGTGCGGCCCGCAACAACGGGGTCACCCCGGACGAAATCAAGGAAGCGCTGCTGCAGGCGGCCATCTACTGTGGCGTACCGGCGGCCAACCACGCCTTCGCGCTGGCCCGACCTGTCCTGGAAGAACAACAGGGCGTGTGAGGCCGGGCGCTGCCCGGCGCCAATCCTCAATGCAGCAGCGTGCCCAGCCGTTGTGCCGCCTCACGCAGACGCGGCAGCAACTGCGACTGCATCGTGCTCAGGTTGATGCGCCCGGCCTGGGTGCCGATGTTCAACGCCCCGACCACCTCGCCACTGCGCGCGCGCACCGGCACCGCGATCGAACGCAGGCCGATTTCCAGCTCCTGGTCGACCAGTGACACGCCTTCGCGGCGCACGCGTTCGAGTGTTTCAAGGAATTCGTCCATGCGCGTTATGGTGCGTTGGGTACGCGGCCGCAGCGGGTTGCGCTCCAGGTAGTTTTCCAGCGTGTCGCGCGGCAGTGCCGCCAGCAGGATGCGCCCCATCGAGGTGCAGTAGGCTGGCAGACGGCTGCCGGCGCGCAGGCCGATCGACATGATCCGCACGGTTTCGGCGCGTGCCACGTACAGCACGTCGTCGCCATCCAGCACGCCCAGCGAGCAGGATTCGTGCACATCGTCGCGTAGCGCATCGAGCACCGGTTGTGCGGCAGCGGTCATGGACGACGATGCCACGTACGCCCCACCCATGCCGAGCACCCGCGGCAGCAGCACGAAGCCGCGTCCCTGTTCGCCCACGTAGCCCAGCTTCTCCAGTGTGTAAAGCACGCGGCGCACGGCCGCGCGCGAAATCCCGGTCTCGGTGCTGATCTGCGACATGGTGACTTCGCGCGGATGCTGCGAGAACACGCTCAGCACCACCAGGCCACGGCCGAGCGACGTCATGAAATCCGGATCGCCCTGGTTGTCCTGGATCAGCTGCATCAGCTCATGGCTGAGGCCGCGATCCTGCGGTGGGGCAGGAGCGCGCTTGGTTCGACGGCTGGGAGGTGGGGCGGACATGGTGATGTTTCGTGCTCGGTGATCGTGCATGGTAAGGGCTGCACGCGGCGAAACGAAGCCGGGCGCACCACGGCCATGTGGCCGTGGCGCAGGCGGGCCTCAATGCACGGAGGGCAGCGCGTAGGCGATCACGTAGTCGCCGCGATCCGGCGACTGGCGCGCGCCGCCGGCGGAGATCACCACATACTGGCGACCGGTCCTGGGCGAGACGTAGGTGATCGGGGTGCCCTGGCTGCCTACGGGCATGCGTGCCTTCCACACTTCTTCGCCGCTGCGGCTGTCGAAGGCGCGCAGGTAGTAATCCTGGGTGCCGGCGAAGAACAGCAGGCCGGACTGGGTGGCCAGCGAGCCGCCCAGGGTCGGCATGCCGATCGGGATCGGCAGGCCCATCTTGATGCCCAGCGGTCCGGTGTCCTTCACCGTGCCCACCGGCACCTGCCAGACCAGCTGATGGGTCGCCAGGTTGATCGCCGACAGGGTGCCGAACGGTGGTTTCTGGCAGGGGATGCCGAGTTCGGACAGGAAGCGGTCACGCAGAGAGCCATACGGCGTGCCGGTCTGCGACGCGGCGCCCATTTCAACGCCACCGGCACCGCTGGCCATCTGTGCACGTGGAATCAGCTTGGTCCACAGGCCCAGGCGCATGTCGTTGACGAACAGATAGCCGGTGGTGGGATCGAGCGACGCGCTGCCCCAGTTCATGCCGCCCAGCGAACCGGGCCACTGCAGCGCCAGATCCTCGCCTGGCGGAGTGAAGATGCCGTCATAGCGGAATTTCTTGAACTGGATGCGGCACAGCATCTGGTCGATCGGCGTGGCGCCCCACATGTCCGATTCGGTCAGGGTCTGCGCGCCGAACTGCGGCAGCCCCACCGACAGGCGCTGGGTCGGCGAGTAGCGCTCGCCGTCCGCGCTGCCCTGCGGTGCCTTGATGTCGCGTACCTCGGTAATCGGCTCGCCAGTGATGCGGTTGAGCATGAACACCTGGCCGGCCTTGGTGACCTGCAGCAGCGCCGGGAGGGTACCGCCCTTGCCATCAGGAACATCGGTGAGGGTCGGCTGCGCCGGCAGGTCGTAATCCCACAGGTCGTGGTGCACCGTCTGGTAGACCCAGCGCTCCTTGCCGGTGGCCACGTCCAGCGCAACCACGGCCGAGCTGTATTTGTCATCCTGGGGGGTGCGCTGACCCGCCCACGCGTCCGGCGTGGTGTTGCCCGTGGGCAGGTAGACCAGGCCCAGCTCGGGGTCGTAACCCAGCGAGGTCCAGACGTTGGGCGTGGCACGTGTGTACTGGACCGACGCATCCAGTGGTACGTCCGGCGTTTCCTTCGCCAGATCCCACACCCAGGCCAATGCGCCGGTGCGCACGTTGTAGGCACGCACCACCCCCGAGGGTTCGTCCACTTCGATGTTGTCGGCTACGCGGCCGCCCACGATCACCAGTTCGCCGGCCACCAGCGGGGCGGCGGTCAGGGTGAAGAAGCCGGGCTTGATCTCGCCCATGCCGACCTTCAGGTCGACCACGCCGTTGTCGCCGAAGTCGGGGCAGGGGGCACCGGTGGCGGCATCGAGCGCAAACAGGCGCGCATCGATGGAGGTCATCAGCAGGCGCCTGGCGCACACCGCCGGTGGGGCAGCGGCAACGGCTGCAGCCGGTTCAGTGGGGGGCGCTGCCGTCAGGGTCGGCACGCCGACCAGCGGCAGGCTGACGTCGAAGTAGCCCAGGCCGCGGCAGCGCTGCCAGTTCGGCGCGGTGGCCTTGGGATCGAACGACCAGCGCTGCTTGCCGCTGTCCACATCCAGGGCGATCACCCGGTTGTGCGGGGTGCACAGGTACAGCGTGTCGCCTATCTGCAACGGGGTGTTCTGGTCCTCGGCACCGAAGCCGTTGCTCTGCGGCACATCGCCGGTATGCGCGGTCCAGGCCACCTGGAGCTGCTCGACATTGGCCGGGGTGATCTGGTCCAGCGCGGCAAAACGGGTGCCGGCGGTGGTGTTGCCCCAATGCATCCAGTCGCGCTGTTCCAAGCCCTTGGCGACCGGCACCACGGCCGGACGCGCGCCGCTGGCGGCCACCACCGGCCGCGGCTGGAATGCCGCGAACGCGGTGCCCAGCAGCCCTGCCAGCAGCATGGCCGCCACCCCGTAGGCGCCCCGGCCGGCGGGGTGGCCGCGGCCGCGACGCAGTGCCGGCCAGGCCAGCGCGACCAGCAGTGCCAGCACGGCCGGCATGACCAGTCGCGACACCAGCGGCCAGAATTCCAGCCCGGCATCGACCAGCGCCCATGCCACCGTGGCGAGGAAGGCCACCCCATACAGCACCGCGCCAAGCGCGCGCCGCGCCACCAGCAGGGCGCCGGCGACGACGGTCGCCGCGCCCATCAACAGGAAGTACCAACTGCCGCCCAGCTGCACCAGGCGGAACCCGCCGACCAACAGAGCAAGGCCGACCAGCATGACCACGATGCCGAGCAGGACCACCAGGAAGCGGCACAGGGCCGGGTGTTTCGCGTTCTTGTCCACGTTGCATGAACCTCTACAGGAAAACCCTGCTGAAAATGCAGGGCAGGCCCGCGCGCGCCAGGCGTGGCGGGGACCGTCGGCCTGCACATCCCGACCCCGCGCTGCTGCTGCGGGGCACCCCGAACCCTGCATGGAGGTGGGTGAGTGGCCTGTTGGGGCGATTATCGCACTTATGTGCGATGTACGGCAGGGCTGAAAGCGTCATACCCTATGCCACCCCTTTGGTTTGTACTTTCTCCATGACCGATTCCTCCGCCACCCCCGCCTGGGCTGGCCGCCTGCGCGACGTCGCCGATTTCCCCAAGCCGGGCATCCTGTTCAAGGACATCATGCCGCTGCTGGCCGATGGCGATGATTTCGCCGCTGCGATCGACGCGATGGTCGCCCCGTGGCGCGATGCCCGCCTGGATGCGGTGCTGGGCATTGAATCGCGCGGCTTCATCCTGGGCGCGGCGATGGCGCGGGTGCTGGGCGTGGGCTTCGTCCCCGTGCGCAAGCCGGGCAAACTGCCCGGTCGCACGCTGAAGCAGGACTACACGCTGGAATACCGCACCGACAGCATCGAAGTGCATGCCGATGCATTGCCGCCCGGTGCACGCGTGCTGGTGGTGGACGACGTGCTGGCAACCGGCGGCACGCTGCTGGCAGCGCTGTCGCTGGCCATGCAGCTGCAGGTCGAGGTGCTCGGTGCCGCAGTGCTGGTGGAGCTGGCTGGACTCGGTGGCCGCGAACGCTGGGCCAGCGACGTGCCGCTGGTGGCGAACCTGGTGTATTGAGATTCCGCAGCCACGCAGGGCGTGGCTCTACGGCTGCCTTTTACATCTTCCGCACGCGGAAACGCCGGCCCTTGATCTTGCCCGCTTCCAGCCGCGCGATGGCCTTGCCCACGTGTTCGCGGGCGATGGCCACGTAGGAACGGGTGGCGTAGATGTCGATCTTGCCGATCACCTTGGCCGACAGCCCGGCATCGCCGGTCAGCGCGCCCAGGATGTCGCCCGGACGCAGCTTGTCGGTCTTGCCGCCGTCGATGCGCAGGGTTTCCATCGCTGCCTGCGGCAATACGGCCGGCCGTGCGGTGGCCAGCGGGGTCTTCTGCCAGTCCAGCGGCTTGCCCTGCGCTGCTTCCAGCGCATCGGCCCGGCTGCGCTCGCGCCCGGTCACCAGGCTGATCGCCAGGCCAGTGGCGCCGGCACGGCCGGTGCGGCCCACGCGGTGTTCGTAGGTTTCGATATCGGTGGGCAGCTCGTAATTGATCACCGCTGCCAGGTCCTGCACGTCCAGCCCGCGCGCGGCCACGTCGCTGGCCACCAGCACGTTGCAGCTGCGGTTGGCAAAGCGCACCAGCACTTCATCCCGGTCGCGCTGTTCCATTTCGCCATGCAGCGGCAGCGCCGAGAAGCCGAACTGCTGCAGCGAAACGGCTACGTCATCCACGTCGCGGCGGGTGTTGCAGAACACCACCGTCGATTCCGGCGTGTACTTCAGCAGCAGGCCGGCCAGCGCCTTCTGCTTGCTGGCCAGGTCGACTTCGCAGAACAGGTGGCGAATCGCCGGCGCGTGGTCGGCGCCATCGACGGTGACTTCGACCGGGTCGCGCAACAGCACGCGCGCGATCTCGCGGATCTCGTCGGGATAGGTGGCCGAGAACAGCAGCGTCTGCCGGTCCTTGCTGGTGCGTCCGGCGATTTCGCGGATCGGCTCTTCAAAGCCCATGTCGAGCATGCGGTCGGCTTCGTCCAGCACCAGCGTGGTCACCCCGCCCAGTTTCAGGGCGCGCTTGCGGCCCAGTTCCTGGATGCGGCCGGGCGTGCCCACCACCACATGCGGATCGTGCGCTTCCAGCGAGGCCAGCTGAGGGGCCAGCGGCATGCCGCCGGTCAGCACCACCAGTTTCAGGTTGGGGATGCCGGTGGCCAGCTTGCGGATCTGCTTGCCGACCTGGTCGGCCAGTTCACGGGTGGGGCACAGCACCAGCGCCTGGGCGCGGATCACCGCCGGGTCCAGTGCCTGCAGCAGCCCCAGTCCGAAGGCGGCGGTCTTGCCGCTGCCGGTGGGGGCCTGGGCGATCAGGTCGCGGCGCGCCAGGATGGCCGGCAGCGCCTGCGCCTGCACGGGGGTCATCTGGGTGTAGCCCAGCGCGTCGATGCCCGCCGCCAGCGAGGCCGACAGGGGCAGTTCGGAGAATTCGTTCATGCCACATTCTACCCGCTCAGCCGAGCAACCGATGCACGACCAGGTTGATCGCCAGCCCGCCGCCCAGCAGCCAACCGAACAGCAGCAGGGCCAGCAGCAGCGGTCCGGGTCCCGCCCGGCGCAGGGCAGAGGCATGGGTGGTCAGGCCCAGCGCGGCCATCGCCATCGCCAGCAGCAGCGTATCCAGATCGATCACTGCTGCGACCAGGGAGGGCGGCAGCACGTGCAGCGAATGGATGCCGGCGACTGCCACGAAGCCAAACGCGAACCACGGCACCACGATCTTCGCCCTGGCCGCGCCCGGCTGCCCTACCCGGCCGCGCGCCAGCAGCAGCGACAACGCGACGAGGAACGGTGCCAGCATCATCACCCGCACCATCTTGGCGATCACGGCCGTATCTGCCGCGCCCTCGCTGACCGCACGCCCGGCCGCCACCACCTGGGCCACTTCATGCACCGTCGAACCGGTGAACACCCCGTAGGCCTGTTCGCCCAGCGGGAGCCAGGCATGCGCCACATTGAACTGATAGAGCGCCGGATAGAGGAACATGGCCAGCGTGCCGAACACCACCACCGTGGACACCGCCACGGTTGCCTGTTCGGCACGGCCGCGTACCACCGGTTCCGCAGCCATCACCGCCGCCGCCCCGCAGATCGCGCTGCCGGCACCGATCAGCATCGCGGTGTCGCGGTCGATCCCGAACCAGCGCGTACCCGCCCACCACGCCAGCCCGAAGGTGCTGCCGAGCACCAGCGCGTCGATCAACACCCCGCCGATGCCGACCTGCCCGATGTCCTGGAAGGTCAGGCGCATGCCATACAGCACGATGCCGGCACGCAGCAGCCAGTGTTTGGCGAAGCCGACCCCATCTGCGGCAGGCGACGCCAGGCGCGGGTATACCGTGTTGCCCAGCCCGATGCCCAGCACGATCGCCAGGGTCAGCGCGCTGATCCCGTGTGCCTGCAGCCACGGCAACGTGGACAGGACAATCGCCGCCGCGGCCAGGACGAGGGTCAGCAGCAGGCCCGGCGCGCGGGCGCGCCAGCGTGGGAGGGAGGCAGGGAAGGGCGATGCGTTGGTGACCACGGGGCGCTCTCGAAGGGGACAGGTACAGGCTGCGCTTGACCAATCAACCTGTAAAACGCATTGTTTTAGTCATTACAAGCGACAAAACGGGTTGATTGCCGATGCGCCTCACCCTCCGCCAATGGCAGGTCTTCGTCAGCGTGGCCGATGCCGGTTCGACGGCCGCCGCCGGGGTCCGGCTTCAGTTGTCTCAGTCGGCGACCAGTGCCGCGCTCAACGAGCTGGAAGGACAGCTGCCCGAGCCACTGTTCGACCGGATCGGGCGCCGGCTGGTGCTGAACCCCGCGGGCCGGGCGCTGCTCGATCCGGCCCGCGCGCTGCTGGTGGCGGCAACGGAGTTGGAAGGGCAGGCCGGGGTGGGGCAGGCGGGGACTGCCGGAGTACTGCCCCTGAACCTGCGGATCGGTGCCAGCACCACCATCGGCAACTACCTGCTGCCTGGCCGGGTGGCCGCATTGCTGGCGGCCAACCCGCAGGCCCAGGTGGACCTGCGGATCGGCAACAGCGCCGACGTGGTGGCCGCCGTGCAGCGGCTGGAGGTGGACCTGGGCCTCATTGAAGGGCCCTGCCATGAGAGCGGCCTGGAGGTGCTGCCCTGGCAGCGCGATGCGCTGGTGATCGTGGCCGCTGCCGCCGCACCGTTGCCTGATGTGGTGGATGTCGCTGCACTGGCCGGCGCGCGTTGGCTGCTGCGCGAGCCCGGCTCGGGGACCCGCGAAGCGGTCGAGCAGGCCCTGCTGCCCCACCTGCATCATTTCGCGCGCGCCATGCAGCTGGGCAGCACCGAGGCGATCAAGCAGGCTGCTGCTGCGGGGCTGGGGCTGGCCTGCCTGTCCCGGCATGCAGTGGCCGATCTGGTGGCACTGGGGACGCTACGGATCCTCCACACCCCGCTGCCGCCCCTGTCGCGCCAGCTGTGGGTGGTGCGCCATCCCGGCAAACGGGTGCCGCCGCCATTGGCGGCGTTGCTGGACCTGCCGCCAGCGGTTTTCGCCTCCGGCTGAGCGACGCCAGGGACCGCCAGCCCGTACAATGGCCGGATGCCTCTGATTACTCTGCAAAACGTCGACTTCAGCGTCGGCGGCCCGCTGTTGCTGGAAAAAGCCGAACTGTCGATCGAGCCGGGCGAACGCATCGCCCTGATCGGCCGCAACGGCGCCGGCAAATCCACCCTGCTCAAGCTGTTGTCCGGCGACCACAAGCCCGACGACGGAGAAGTGCGCGTGCAGCAGGGGGTGCGCATCACCCGGCTGGAGCAGGAAGTGCCGCATGGCGCGGCCGGTAGCGTGTTCGACGTGGTCGCCGATGGCCTGGGCGAGCTGGGCCAGTGGCTGGCCGAATTCCATCACCTGAGCGTGGCCGAAGAATTCGACGGCGATGCCCTGTCGGCCGTTCAGGCCAAGATCGACGCCGCCAACGGGTGGGGCCTGGACCAGCGCGTGAGCGAAACGCTGACCAAGCTCGACCTCGATGGCGAAGCCGAATTCGCGCGCCTGTCCGGCGGCATGAAGCGCCGCGTGCTGCTGGGGCGCGCACTGGTGTCCGCGCCGGACCTGCTGCTGCTCGACGAACCGACCAACCACCTGGACATCGAGGCCATCGACTGGCTGGAAATGTTCCTGAAGAACTGGAATGGCAGCGTGGTGTTCGTCACCCATGACCGTCGCTTCCTGCGCGCGCTGGCCACCCGCATCGTCGAGATCGATCGCGGCCAGGTCACCAGCTGGCCGGGCGACTGGGCCAACTACGAACGCCGCCGCGAAGAACGGTTGAATGCGCAGGCGCAGGAGAATGCACGCTTTGACAAGATGTTGGCCCAGGAAGAAGTCTGGATCCGACAGGGCATCAAGGCCCGCCGCACCCGCGACGAAGGCCGCGTGCGCCGCCTCAAGGCGATGCGCAGCGAGCGTTCGCAGCGCCGTGAACTCGGCGGCAACGTGCGCATGGAAGCCTCGCAGGCGGAGAACTCCGGCAAGAAGGTCATCGACGTCAAGGACATTTCCTTCGCGTTCGGCGAGCGGGTGATGGTCAAGGACTTCAGCACCACCATCCTGCGCGGCGACCGGATCGGCCTGATCGGCCCCAACGGCAGCGGCAAGACCACGCTGCTCAAGTTGTTGCTGGGCGACCTGGCGCCGGACAGTGGCGAAGTGCGCGCCGGCACCAACCTGCAGGTGGCCTATTTCGACCAGTACCGTTCGGTGCTGCGCGAGGACTGGACCGCCATCGAGAACGTGGCCGAGGGCCGCGATTTCCTCGAGGTCAACGGCAAGCGCAAGCACGTGCATGCATACCTGCAGGATTTCCTGTTCACCCCCGAGCGTGCGCGCGCACCGATCACCCGCCTGTCCGGTGGCGAGCGCAACCGGCTGCTGCTGGCCAAGCTGTTCGCGCAGCCGTCGAACCTGCTGGTGATGGACGAACCGACCAACGACCTGGACGTGGAAACCCTGGAACTGCTCGAAGAGCTGCTTGGCGACTACACCGGCACCTTGCTGCTGGTCAGCCATGACCGCGACTTCCTGGACAACGTGGTGACCTCCACGATGGTGATGGAAGGCGACGGCGTGGTGGGCGAGTACGTCGGTGGGTACACCGACTGGCAGCGGCATGCGGCACGGGTGGAAGCGGCGGCTGCCGCAGCGCCGGTGGTTGCGGCCAGGCCGGCGGCTGCGCCGGCAGCTGCAGCGGCGGCACCCGCCGCCCCCAAGCGCAAGCTCAGCTTCAAGGATCAGCGCGAGCTGGAGCAACTGCCGTTGAAGATCGAAACGCTGGAGAAGGACGTCGAAGGCCTGACCGCCGCGATGAACGACCCGGCGTTCTACCAGCGCAGCGCACCTGACATGGCGGCGCATACGCAGAAGCTGGGTGGTGTGCAGGCGGAACTGGATGCGGCGTACAAGCGTTGGGAAGAGCTGGATTCGTAACGCGCGTTCCCGGGTAAAGGCAGCCGACTAACAGTCGGCGCTACCAGCGGTTGGCGCATCCGGATCGTCATGCGTTCTTTCCCGGCGTATCCGGATCGCCATGCGTTCGTTTCCGACGTATCCGGATCGTCCTGCGTTCGTTCCCGCCGTATCCGGATCGTCCTGCGTTCGCCAGCAATTCGTAGCGCCGACTGTTAGTCGGCAACCGCGCGCAGCGCGGCACAAGCGTCCGGGCACATAAACCGCACGCGCCGGCAATGTCGCCGGCGTTTAGCCCCGACCGAAACCACGCATCAGACGTTCATGACCGCGAACCGAAAAACAGCCACGCAACAGAACCATGCCCCGTACCGATGCGGCGGGGCATGGGCGCGTGGCGACGCGTTCATCTGCAAGGCGCATGAAGGCTGGCGAGGCGCGGCGTGGCTCTACGCGCGTCGGCAATCATTTCAACCCGTGCAGATCCCGCAGCTGGCTCGGCCGCGAACCGAAATACGCGGCCAGGTCGGCAATGTCCTGGTCGCTCAGGTCGGTGGCCTGCGCGGTCATCAGCGGATGCTGACGATCTCCGGCCCGGTAGGCCTGCAGGGCATGGGCCAGGTAATCGCCGTACTGCCCGCCCAGTTTCGGGTAGGTCGGGTCGATCGGATTGTTGCCGTCGACGCCGTGGCAGTCGATGCAGCTCTGGTTGGTCGCTTTGCTCCTGACCTGGGCACGCCCTTGACCCTGGGCGATGCGGCCAGCCGGCAGGCCGGCGGAGGAGCCTGAACCGTGCTCGCCACTGGCGTGGCCCGGGTCGGCGGCGGAATCTGTGCTGTTTTCCACCTGCGACTGCGAACAGGCAGCCAGCAGCAGGGCAACGGACAGGGCGATGGCGTGACGCTTGAACGGCGTGGCTTTCGTCATGAGCGCGCTTATTGGACGGTGGACAGGTAAACAGCGAGATCGGCGATCTCCTGTTCGCTGAAACTCATGGACTGCGCCTGCATCGTGGGATGCCGGCGCTTGCCCTGGCGGTATTCGCTCAGCGCCTGGCTGAGGTACTGCTGGGTCTGCCCACCGATCTTTGGTACCCGATAGCTGGGGTAGGCGTTCTTGTAGCCGGTGATGCCGTGGCACCCCTGGCAGGTATAGGCCAGCACGCGGCCATTGTCGAAGCTGCCGGTCAGGGCAGGCGGGGCGGCTGGCGCGGCTGCCGGGGCAGCGGCGGGTACGGCAGGAGCAGGTGCGGCCTGGGCGGCAACCCCGAAGGGCAGGAAGACGGCCAGAGCAAGACAAGCGGCGAGCGGCTGCGGGCGCATGATGTCGTTTCCGGTATACGGGTTCTGGTCGTTCCGGCGTGGGGTACGGAACTGTCCCGAGTATAGCCTGCGTTTTCATCTAGCTGAAACCGGGCATTGCCGACGAGCGGCCGCAGGTCACCATGACCTTTGGGATATGGTGTAGTCGTGACGTGGTGCAATACTTTGCTACCACACCTGCTCACGCATCCTTCAGGGACACGACGATGTTGCGAATCTCTCTTCTGCCCGGCCGCACCGGAACCTGCGCCGCGGCGCTGCTCATTACCACTACGCTGCTGCTGGGCGGGTGCGGCGCCGCTGGCCCGGCCGGCGATGCCGCCGCGGCCGAGAAGGACCCCAAGGCCGAAAAGGGACCCGACGCCGTACCGGTGGAGGCCGTGGCGGCCACCCGGCGTGCGGTCGCGGCCAGCTACACCGGCACCGCCGCGCTGGAAGCGCGCGCCGAATCGCAGGTGGTGGCGAAAACCTCGGGCGTGGCCCTGGCCGTGCTGGTCGAAGAAGGCCAGCAGGTGCGTGCCGGGCAGCCGCTGGTGCGACTGGACCCGGACCGTGCGCGCCTGGCCGTGGCCCAGAGCGAAGCGCAGATGCGCAAGCTGGAGAACAGCTTCCAGCGCGCCCAGAAACTGGTGGGCCAGCAGATGGTCAGTGCCGCCGACGTCGACCAGCTGCGCTACGACCTGGAAAATGCCCGCGCCCAGTACCGCCTGGCCACGCTGGAGCTGTCCTACACCACCGTGGTGGCGCCGATCTCGGGCGTGATCGCCTCGCGTTCGATCAAGACCGGCAACTTCGTGCAGATCAACACGCCGATCTTCCGCATCGTCGACAACTCGCGGCTGGAAGCTACGCTCAACGTGCCCGAACGCGAACTGGCCACGCTGCGTCCCGGCCAGCCGGTGACGCTGGTGGCCGATGCGCTGCCGGGCAAATCCTTCCCCGGCACGGTGGACCGCATCGCGCCGGTGGTGGATGCCGGCAGCGGTACGTTCCGGGTGGTCAGTGGCTTTGGTGAAGATGCCATCGGCCTGCAGCCGGGCATGTTCGGGCGCATCCGCATCGATTACGACCAGCGCGCCGATGCGCTGGTGGTGCCGCGCCTGGCCCTGCTCGATGATGGCGACCCGGCGGTGTTCCGCGTGCGTGACGGCAAGGTCGCACGGGTGCCGGTCAAGCTCGGCTACGCCGAAGGCCCGTGGGTGGAAATCCGTGATGGCCTGGCGGTGGGCGACAAGGTAGTCACTGCCGGCAAGGTCGCCCTGCGCGACGGCACCGCCGTGCAGGTGATCGGCGACAAGCCGCCCACCGCCGTGGCCAGCAAGGCCGCACCGGCCAAGGCGGAGACCCGCCAATGAGTTCGGCCGGCCACGACCACGGCAGCGAACCGCATCCGGGCGAGGGCCCGGCTGCTCCCGGCGGCGGCCTGGTGGAATTCGCCACCCGCCGCCGCGTCACCATTTTCATGTTCATGATCACGCTGGTGCTGTTCGGCCTGATCGCGCTGGGCAACCTCAAGGTCAACCTGCTGCCGGACCTGAGCTACCCCACGCTGACCGTGCGTACCGAGTACACCGGCGCAGCACCGACCGAGATCGAAACATTGATCACCGAGCCGGTTGAAGAAGCCGTGGGCGTGGTCAAGAACCTGCGCAAGCTCAAGTCGATCTCGCGGACCGGCCAGAGCGACGTGGTGCTGGAGTTCGCCTGGGGTACCAACATGGACCAGGCCAGCCTGGAGGTACGCGACAAGATGGAAGCGCTGAACCTGCCGCTGGAGGCCAAGGCCCCGGTGCTGCTGCGCTTCAATCCCTCCACCGCGCCGATCATGCGGCTGGTGATCGCGGCCAAGGGCGACCCGGCCAGCGATGCCGACGCCGTGCGCCAGCTCACCGCGCTGCGCCGCTATGCCGATGAAGACCTGAAGAAGAAGCTCGAACCGGTGGCCGGGGTGGCGGCGGTGAAGGTGGGCGGTGGCCTGGAAGACGAGATCCAGGTGGATATCGACCAGCAGAAGCTGGCCCAGCTCAACCTGCCGATCGACACCGTCATCAAGCGGCTCAAGGAAGAGAACATCAACATTTCCGGCGGCCGCCTGGAAGAAGGCTCGCAGCGTTTCCTGGTGCGTACCGTTAACCAGTTCGCCGATCTGGAAGACATCCGCAACCTGCTGGTGACCACCCAGGGCAGCAACGGCAGCGCCGCCGACGCGGCCATGCAGCAGATGTTCGCCATTGCCGCCTCGACCGGCTCGGACGCCGCAGTTGCCGCTGCCTCGGCCGCGCAGAGCGCCTCCAGCAGCAGTTCCACCACCGTGGCCAACGGGGTGCCGATGCGGCTGAAGGACGTGGCAACCGTTCGCCAGGGCTTCAAGGAACGCGAAGCGATCATCCGCCTTGGCGGCCGCGAAGCGGTCGAACTGGCGATCTACAAGGAAGGCGACGCCAACACCGTGGCCACCGCCGAAGCGCTGCGCGCGAAGCTTGAACAGATCAAGGCGCAGATTCCCGGTGATGCCGAACTGACCACCATCGAGGACCAGTCGCGCTTCATCGAACACGCCATCAGCGACGTCAAGAAGGACGCGGTGATCGGCGGCCTGCTGGCCATCCTGATCATCTTCCTGTTCCTGCGCGATGGCTGGAGTACGTTCGTGATCAGCCTGTCGCTGCCGGTCTCGATCATCACCACGTTCTTCTTCATGGGCCAGCTGGGCCTGAGCTTGAACGTGATGTCGCTGGGCGGGCTGGCGCTGGCCACCGGCCTGGTGGTGGACGATTCGATCGTGGTGCTGGAAAGCATTGCCAAGGCGCGTGAGCGCGGCCTGGGCATCCTGCAGGCCGCCATTACCGGTACCCGCGAAGTGAGCATGGCCGTGGTGGCCTCCACGCTGACCACCATCGCGGTGTTCCTGCCGCTGGTGTTCGTCGACGGCATTGCCGGCCAGCTGTTCCGCGACCAGGCGTTGACCGTGGCCATCGCCATCGCGATCTCGCTGCTGGTGGCCATGACCCTGATCCCGATGTTGAGCTCGCTCAAGGGTCGCCCGCCGCTGGCGTTCCCGGAAGAGCCGGCGCACGCGGCATGGCAGCCGCAGCGGCGCTGGCTGAAGCCGGTCGCCGGTGGCCGCCGTGGCCTGGGTGCACTGGTGCGCTGGACGGTGTTCGGCATCGCCTGGGCAATCGTGCGTGCGTGGCGCCTGCTGGTGGCGGTGATCGGGCCGGTGATGCGCAAGGCCAGCGATCTGGCCATGAAGCCGTATGCCGGTGCCGAACGCGGCTACCTGCGGCTGCTGCCGAACGCTCTGGCCCACCCGGGCAAGGTGCTGGGCCTGGCCGCGCTGGCCTTCGTGGCAACGCTGGCACTGGTGCCGATGCTGGGAGCGGACCTGATTCCGCAGCTGGCCCAGGACCGCTTCGAAATGACCGCCAAGCTGCCCGCCGGCACGCCGCTGAAGCAGACCGATGCGCTGGTCCGTGAGCTGCAGTTGGCGCATGCCAAGGACGGCAGCATCACCTCGCTGTATGGCGTCAGTGGCAGCGGCACGCGGTTGGATGCCAGCCCGACCGAGAGCGGCGAGAACATCGGCAAGCTCACCGTGGTGATGGCCGATGGCGGCAGCGCCCGTGCCGAGGCCGAGATCACCGAACGCCTGCGCGATTCGATGCGCAGCCATCCGGGCGTGCAGGTAGATTTCGCGCGGCCGGCGCTGTTCAGCTTCTCCACGCCGCTGGAAGTGGAGCTGCGCGGCCAGGACATGGCCACGCTGGAACGTGCCGGCCAGGCGCTGGCGGCACGCCTGCGCAGCAACCCGCACTACGCCGACGTGAAGTCGACCGTGGAAGAGGGCTTCCCGGAAATCCAGATCCGCTTCGACCAGGAGCGCGCCGGTGCGCTGGGCCTGACCACGCGGCAGATTGCCGACGTGGTGGTCAAGAAGGTGCGCGGTGACGTGGCCACGCGCTACAGCTTCCGCGACCGCAAGATCGACGTGCTGGTGCGTGCCCAGGAAGGCGACCGCGCCAGCGTGGACAGCATCCGCCGGCTGATCGTCAACCCGGGCAGCACGCGCCCGGTGACGCTGGATGCAGTGGCCGAAGTGGTGGCCACCAACGGCCCCAGCGAGATCCACCGTGCCGACCAGACCCGCGTGGCGGTGGTGTCGGCCAACCTGCGCGACATCGACCTGGGCGGCGCCGTGCGCGAAGTGCAGGACATGGTCGCCAAGGAGCCATTGGGTGCGGGCGTAGGCATGCACATCGGCGGGCAGGGCGAGGAGCTGGCCGAATCGGCGCGCTCGCTGATCTTCGCCTTCGGGCTGGCGATCTTCCTGGTCTACCTGGTGATGGCCTCGCAGTTCGAATCGCTGCTGCACCCGTTCGTCATCCTGTTCACCATCCCGCTGGCACTGGTGGGTGCGATCCTGGCGCTGATGCTGACCGGCAAGCCGATCTCGGTGGTGGTGTTCATCGGCCTGATCCTGCTGGTCGGGCTGGTGACCAAGAACGCGATCATCCTGATCGACAAGGTCAACCAGCTGCGCGAGGCCGGCGTGACCAAGCATGAGGCGCTGGTGGAAGGAGCACGCTCGCGCCTTCGCCCGATCATCATGACCACCCTGTGCACGCTGTTCGGCTTCCTGCCGCTGGCGGTGGCGATGGGCGAGGGCGCGGAAGTGCGTGCACCGATGGCAATTACCGTGATCGGCGGCCTGCTCGTCTCCACGCTGTTGACCCTGCTGGTGATCCCGGTGGTGTATGACCTGCTCGATCGCCGTGGCGATGCCTACTACCGCGAGCGCGGTCGCCATCACCATCGGGGTGCTGCCGATGCCAATGCCGCCGGCGGTGCGGCACAGGAGCCGGCATGAGCATCGCCGAGTTCTCCATCCGCCGCCCCATCACCACCATCATGTGTTTCGTCTCGCTGGTGGTGGTGGGCCTGATCGCCTCGTTCCGGTTGCCGCTGGAGGCGCTGCCGGACATTTCCGCACCGTTCCTGTTCGTGCAGGTGCCCTATACCGGCTCGACCCCGGAGGAAGTGGAACGCACCATCATCCGGCCGACCGAGGAAGCACTGGCCACGATGACCGGGATCAAGCGCATGCGCTCCCAGGCCACCGCCGAAGGTGCCAGCATCTTCATCGAGTTCACCGACTGGGACCGCGACATCGCCATCGCCGCGTCCGACGCGCGCGAACGCATCGATGCGATCCGCAGCGACCTTCCCGACGACCTGCAGCGCTACAACGTGTTCAAGTGGTCCAGCAGCGATGAGCCGGTGCTGAAGGTGCGCCTGGCCAGTACCACCGACCTTACCGGCGCGTACGACATGCTTGACCGCGAGTTCAAGCGGCGGATCGAACGCATCCCCGGGGTGGCGCGGGTGGAGATCTCCGGCGCCCCACCGAACGAAGTCGAGATCGCGATCGATGCCGATCGCCTCACGGCACACAACCTGAGCATCAACGAGCTCAGCGATCGGCTGCGCACGCTCAACTTCTCGATCTCGGCCGGGCAGATCGACGACAACGGCCAACGTGTACGGATCCAGCCGGTGGGCGAAATCACCGACCTGCAGGAACTGCGCGATCTGGTCATCGATACCAAGGGCCTGCGCCTGGGCGACATCGCCGAGGTCCGGCTCAAGGCCTCGCGCATGAGCTACGGCCGACGCCTGGATGGCAACCCGGCGGTGGGCCTGGACATCTACAAGGAGCGCAGCGCCAACCTGGTGGAAGTCTCGCGCGGCGCGCTGGCCGAGGTGGAATCGATCCGCAGGCAGCCCTCGATGCGCGATGTGAACATCAAGGTGATCGACAACCAGGGCAAGACAGTCACCTCGTCGCTGCTGGAACTGGCCGAGGCCGGCGCGGTCGGCCTGCTGCTGTCGGTGACGGTGCTGTTCTTCTTCCTGCGCCATTGGCCGTCGACGCTGATGGTGACCCTGGCGATCCCGATCTGTTTCGTGATCACCCTGGGCTTCATGTACTTTGTTGGGGTCACGCTCAACATCCTGACCATGATGGGCCTGCTGCTGGCGGTTGGCATGCTGGTGGACAACGCGGTGGTGGTGGTGGAGAGCATCTACCAGGAGCGCGAGCGCATGCCCGACCAGCCGGTGCAGGCATCGATCGTCGGCACCCGCAACGTGGCCATCGCGCTCAGCGCCGGCACCCTGTGCCACTGCATCGTGTTCGTGCCGAACCTGTTCGGCGAGACCAACAACATCAGTATTTTCATGGCGCAGATCGCGATCACCATCTCGGTCTCGCTGATGGCCTCATGGCTGGTGGCGGTCAGCCTGATCCCAATGCTGTCCGCGCGCATGCAGACGCCCAAGCTGGTCCACTCGCAGACCGGCGTGATCGCGCGGCTGCAGCGCCGTTACGCGAAGCTGCTGCAATGGACGCTGGAGCACCGTGGCTGGAGCGTGTTCGGCATCGTCATGGTGGTGCTGATCAGCCTGGTGCCGATGAAGCTGACCAAGATCGACATGTTCGGTGGTGAAGGGGGTACCGATGTCTTCATCGGCTACAACTGGAAGGGGGCCTACACCCGCGCGCAGATGTCCGACGAGGTGGCGCGGGTCGAGCGGTACCTGGACCAGAACCGCGAGAAGCTGCACATCACCCAGGTGTATTCCTGGTACAGCGAACAGGAAGGAAGCAGCACCATCGTGACCCTGGACGCAAAGCACGCGGGCAACATGGCCGCCGTGCAGGAGTCGCTGCGCAAGGGCCTGCCGCGCTCGGCGCGTGCCGACTACATCGTCGGCAACCAGGGCGGCGACGGTGGCGGCGGTGGCGGCAAGGGCGTGGAAGTACAGCTGATCGGCGACTCGACCCAGATGCTGCAGGAAATCGGCGAAGACGTAGTGCCGCTGCTGGCCCAGCGCAAGGAACTGCGCGATGTGCGCATCGACAATGGCGAGAAGGGCAGCGAGCTGTCCATCCATGTCGACCGCGAACGTGCTGCCGCGTTCGGCTTCAATGCCGAGCAGGTCGCCAGCTTCGTCGGCCTGGCGCTGCGCGGTGCACCGTTGCGCGAGTTCCGTCGCGGTGACAGCGAAGTACCGGTGTGGGTGCGTTTTGCCGGCGCCGAACAGAGCAGCCCGGAAGACCTGGCCAGCTTCACCGTGCGCACCGGCGATGGTCGCTCGGTACCGCTGCTGAGCCTGGTCGACGTCAGCATCAAGCCGTCCGCCACCCGCGTCGGCCGGACCAATCGCCAGACCACGTTGACCATCAAGGCCAACCTGGCCGAGAAGGTGACCGCGCCGGAAGGACGCAAGGCGATGGAGGAAACGCTCAAGCCGATGAACTTCCCGGCTGGGTATTCCTTCACCTTCGACGGCGGCGACTTCGGCGACGACAACGAGGCCATGCAGCAGATGATGTTCAACCTGCTGATCGCGCTGGTGATGATCTACGTGGTGATGGCGGCGGTGTTCGAATCGCTGCTGTTCCCGGCCGCGATCATGAGCGGGGTGCTGTTCTCGATCTTCGGCGTGTTCTGGCTGTTCTGGCTCACCGGTACCTCGTTCGGCATCATGTCCTTCATCGGCATCCTGGTGCTGATGGGGGTGGTGGTGAACAACGGCATCGTGATGATCGAGCACATCAACAACCTGCGCAGGCGCGGCATGGCCCGCACCCAGGCACTGGTGGAAGGCTCGCGTGAGCGGTTGCGCCCGATCATGATGACGATGGGCACGGCCATCCTGGCGATGGTGCCGATCTCGTTGACCGACACCCAGCTGCTCGGCGATGGCCCGCCGTACTACCCGATGGCCCGCGCCATTGCCGGCGGCCTGGCCTTCTCCACGGTGGTCAGCCTGCTGTTCCTGCCAACCATCTACGCCATGCTCGACGACATGAGCATCAACGTAGCCCGCATCGTGCGGCGGGCGAGGGGATTGCCGCCCAAGGGCAGCGAAGCGGTGATCGAACCGGCCTGATGACGGGTTCCCACGGCCGGCCAACGGCCGGCGCTACCGGGGAATGGTGTTGCATCGCGTGGGCCGGCCAACAGCCGGCGCTACCGGGGAATGGTGTTGCATCGCGTGGGCCGGCCAGCGGCCGGCGCTACCGGGGAATGGTGATGCATCGCGTGGGCCGGCCAACGGCCGGCGCTACCGGGGACTTGGGCATCGCGGTAGCGCCGGCCGTTGGCCGGCCCAAGGGGTGAATCACCATTCGCAGCGGCGAACGGTCGGTATCAACCGCCGACCTTGTTCCATACCTGGAACCCGGTCAGCCACAACCCCAGCATGCTGCCCAGGTTGGTCAGCATGAAGGTCAGCACGACCCGGGTGACGCGGTTGCGGTACCAGCCGCGCACGCTCTGCGCGTCATCGCGCAGCTTGAGGAAATCCTCGTACGCCGGCTTGCGCAGGCGTGCTTCGACCAGCGCGGCAAATGCACCGGTGGGGATGCTCAGGCGGAACGGTTTGAACGGCGCCACCACGATCGCGGTGAGGATGCTCAGCGGATGGCTGCCGGCCAACAGGCAGCCCAACCCGGCCAGGCCGCCGGTGTACATCGCCCACACCGCCAGCAGTTCGGTGCCGACGCCCAGTCCGCCACGATAGAAGCCGACCGCGATGCCGGCCAGCACCACCGCCAGGATGGTCAGCGTGATCCACGGGATGTTGCGCTTCTTCGGCACGTCCTCCAGCGAGGCGCGCAGCGGGCCAGGTGCTTCGGTATCGGTTTCCAGGTACTTCGCCAGCCCGGCCAGGTGGCCGGCACCGACCACGGCGAGAACTTCGCGCTGCCGCGGGCCTTGGGCCTCGTGCTGCGACGGGTCGTGCACCTCGCGCAGGCGGGTGGCCATGTAGCGGTCACGCTCGCCGATGATGGTCTCGTACAGGGCCGGGTTCTCGCTGGCGAACTCGCCGAAGCTGGCTTCCAGCATGTCGCCCTGCTTGAGCTTCTCGATTTCGTCTTCGCCGACGTCTTCGGAGGCGAACAGGCCGGCACCCAGGCCCATGACCAGCTTGATCTTGCCGGAGAAGCCCAGCCGCTGCGACGCGCGCTTGAAGGTCAGGCCCACTTCGCGGTCGATCAGGTGCACCGGCAGGTTGTGCGCGTTGGCCAGGCTTACGGCCCGCTTGAGTTCCGCGCCCGGCTCGATGCCCAGCTGCTCGGCCAGGCGGCGCTGGTAGGCGGCCAGGGCGAGGTTGGCGGCGAACAGCGCCACGCGACCCTTGCGGATCACCTCGACCAGGTCGAGCTTGGCCAGTGCATCGGGATTGGTCAGCGCCTGCAGGCGCTGCGGATCCAGCTCCACCGCGACCGCATCGAAGCGGCCGCTGTTGATGGCGCGTTCCACCACCTCCACGCTGGCCTGCGAAACGTGTGCGGTGCCCAGCAGGGTATAGCGCACGCCATCGCGCTCGACCACGCGTACGGGTTGGCCGGCGAACAGGGTGTCGCCGTTGTCGTCCATCAGGATTTCAGTCATTTCATCATTCATTCGAAGGGGCGCTGTCGGTACCATCGCCGAGCGCGCGCTGCATCTGCACCGTATCCAGCCAGCGTCCATGCTTGCGGCCCAGGCCACGGAAAATGCCGACCAGGTGGAAGCCGAAGCGTTCGTGCAGCTTGATCGACGCGGTATTGGACGGTTCGCCGATCACTGCCACCATCTGCCGGTAGCCACGGGCGACGCAGGCATCGATCAGGCCCTGCATCAACGCAGTGCCGACGCCCTTGCCCTGGAACGCGGCATCGACGTAGACGGAGTTTTCCACCGTCCACTGGTAGGCGACGCGGCCACGGTAAGTATTGGCATAGGCGTAGCCGGCAACCTGGCCATCGAGCTCGGCGACGATGTACGGGAAACCGCGCGCGACGATGTCGTGCATGCGCCGCTGCATCTCGGCCGCATCCGGAACGTCGTACTCGTAGGTGTTGACGAAGTCGGTTACTTCCACCGCATAGATGGCGGTGATGGCCGGAATGTCGGCATCGGTGGCGTCGCGCAGCAGCACGGTCACGGGTCAGGATTCCTGTGGGGTCAGTCGATGTAGCGCTTGAGCAGGTCGCCGTAGGCGTCGATGCGGCGGTCGCGCAGGAACGGCCAGATGCGGCGGACATGTTCGCTGCGTTGCAGGTCGACATCGCAGACCAGCACGGTCGGCTCGCCGCCGGCTTCGGCGATGAACTCACCCTGCGGGCCCAGCACATGGCTGTTGCCCCAGAACTGGATGCCCGATGCGCCCAGCGGCGACGGCTCATGGCCGACGCGGTTGCAGCTCAGCACCGGCACGCCGTTGGCCACGGCATGGCCGCGGTGGCTCAACACCCACGCATCGCGCTGGCGGCCCTGTTCGTCCTTCTGGTCGTCCGGGTCCCAGCCGATGGCGGTGGGGTAGAGCAGCAGCTCGGCACCGGCCAGCGCCATCAGGCGCGCGGCTTCGGGGTACCACTGGTCCCAGCACACAAGCACGCCGAGGCGGCCCACCGAGGTGTCGATCGGCTTGAAGCCGATGTCGCCGGGGGTGAAGTAGAACTTCTCATAGAAGCCGGGATCGTCCGGGATGTGCATCTTGCGATACTTGCCAAGCAGGGTACCGTCCTTCTCGAACACCACGGCGGTGTTGTGGTACAGGCCGGCGGCGCGTCGCTCGAACAGCGAGCCGACGATCACCACGCCATGCTTCTTCGCAAGCGCGCCAAGGCGCTCGGTGCTCGGCCCGGGAATCGGTTCGGCCAGGTCGAACTCATCGACCGATTCGTGCTGGCAGAAGTACGCGCCGTTGTGCAGTTCCTGCAGCAGGACCAGCTTGGCACCCTGGGCAGCCGCTTCAGCCACGCGCGCTTCGATCACGGCCAGGTTGGCGGCCGCGTCACCGTGGTTGCGCTCCTGGATCAGGGCGACGGAAAGGGTGTGGCGTGAGCTCATCCGGGGCGGGTCCTGCAGGGGGAAAAACGCAGTTTATCGCGGATGGGTGTGTGCGGCGTGCTGGGCGATAAATGGGGTGCGTGTCTGGTCGCGAGGAGCAGCTGTTCACCTTTACGGGCTGGGCCGGCCGACGGGCAGCCCACTACGGGACACGCCGTAAACCCATCCATGGGGGCTTGGCAAAAACATCCATGTTTTTGACAGTCCCTACGTGGGCTGCCCGCCGGCCGGCCCCGACGCTGGGTCGCCTGCGGATGGAAGAGCAGCCACGCATGGCGTGGCTCTACGGCTCGGCGATACGCCCGGTAACGCATGAACATGATCGGTGCCGCCGTTGATCTCCCGTGGCCACCAACACACCGTCGAGGGCCGGCGGGGGCGGGGGTACGGGGGCTTTGCGAAACATGGATGTTTCGCAAGAGCCCCCAAGGATGGGTTCACGGCGCCCCCCGTACCCCCGCACCCGCCGGCCCAGCTCAGACCAGGCGATGGCCGCCGGCTGTTCGCCCAAAACCAAAAGCGCCGGGCAAAAGCCCGGCGCCAGGGAAATCATCGAATGCCGACGTGCTTCAAGAAGCAAGCAACCCAGCCGGCAACTGCATGGTGATGCAATGCAGGCTGCCGTTCTGCCAGATCAGCGAGCGGCAGGGGACCTGCACGATCTCGTGGTCCGGGTAGGCCTGGGCCAGCACGTCGCGTGCCGCGTCGTCGGCCACGTCGCCGTAGGCCGGCATCAGCACCGCGCCGTTGAGGATCAGGTAATTGGCGTACGACGCCGCCAGGCGACGGCCTTCGTCGATCACCGGGCGTGCCCACGGCAGCGGGAACAGCCGGTACGGCTGGCCGTCGGCGGTGCGCAGCGCGGCCAGTTCGTTGCCCATCGCCTGCAGTTCGGCATGGTGCGAATCAGTGGCGTCGTCGCAGGCCTGGTACACGATGCTGTCCACCGACGCGAAGCGCGCCAGCGTGTCGATGTGCGCGTCGGTGTCGTCGCCTTCCAGGTAACCGTGGTCCAGCCACAGCACCCGGTCCTGCGCCAGCCAGCTCGCCATGTCCGCGCTGAGCGAAGCACGGTCGCGGTCCGGGTGGCGCTCGTGCAGGCACTGCCAGGTGGTCAGCAGCGTGCCCACGCCATCGGTCTCGATCGCCCCGCCTTCCAGTGCGAACGGAATGCTCTGCAGCTCGGCATCGGCGAACAGCCCAGCCGCGTGCAGCACGCCCACCAGCTGGTCGTCCAGGCTCGCCTCGAACTTGCCGCCCCAACCGGTGAAGCGGAAGTCCAGCAGGCGGAAGCCGCCGTCGGCGCGGCGCAGCGTGATCGGGCCCGAATCGCGCAGCCAGGTGTCGTCGTACGGCGCGGTGACGAAACGCACGCGGTCCGTGTCGATCCGGTTGGAGCGCAGGCGCGCGTCCGCGTACGCCTCCAGATCGTCGTCGGCCACGATGATCACCACCGGCTGGAAGCGGGTGATGGCCGCGACCAGCGCGATGTAGGTGTCCTCGACGTCACCCAGGCGGTCGGCCCAGTCGGTGTCGGCGTGGGGCCAGGCGATCAGGATGGCGGACTGGGATTCCCATTCGGCCGGAAAGCGGAGCGTGTCGTTCATGGTCTCGGTGCGATGGCCCGCCGGGTGGCGGGCGTTCTGGTGGGTCAGCGGATCGGCGGCTTCGGGCCGACTTCGTTGGCGGCGGCCTTGTTGGCCACCACGTCGATCACCTTCTGCTTTTCGAAGTAGACGGTGAACATCGGGTAGACCCAGCGGTTGATGGTCGGCCACTGGCGCTTCTGGCCGCCGCGCGGCTCCAGCTTCTCGCTGGGTTCGCCGAAGGTGCTCAACACCTGGCTCGCGGTCTGGCCACGGACCGGCACCACCGGCGCGGCCTGTTCCTTGGTGCGGTCGATCAGCAGGGTGTCGGCGTGGGCGCCGGCGCAGGCCAGCAGGGCCAGCAACGGCAGGGTGGTCAGGTAACGCTTCATCTCGATCTACTCCCCAGTCATCAAGAAAGGAGCCACGACCGGCGGTCGTGACCAACGACGGCATCGCGACCCATGGACGCGACCTACCGGCGATTACAACAAAATTGGCAATAAAAAACCGCCCGGAGGCGGCTTTTTATTCAGGCAGGTCGCGACCCTTGGATCGTGACGCCGCCAGGCTCAGCGCTGGCGAGCCTTGAAACGCGGGTTCGACTTGCAGATCACGAAGATCTTGCCGCGGCGACGGACGACCTTGCAGTCACGGTGACGGGACTTGGCCGACTTCAGGGAAGACAGGACTTTCATTGCATACCTCGGCGTAAACGTGGATTCGGTTGGAGCGCGGCCGCGATATGCAGATGACAATCGGCAGGTGACGCTCGTTCAAGCCCGCCATTCTACCGGGCTTTTCTCCATCCTTTCAAGTGGTTGCACCAAAAAGGTCTCGGGAGCGGTCGGGCAGGGGCTAGAATGGGGGGTCAAATCCACTGGGAAACCCATGAACCAGCCAACTCCCGTGCTCACCATCGACGGCCCGTCCGGGGCCGGCAAGGGGACCGTCAGCCGCATTGTCGCACGCCGGCTGGGCTGGCATTACCTGGATTCGGGCGCCCTGTACCGGGCCGTGGGCGTGGCCGCCAGCTGGGCCGATATCGATACTTCCGACGCCTCGGCGCTGGTCCGCTGCACCTTCGATACCCACGTCCGCTTCGTCGAAGCCGATGACGGCGGGCTGCGTGTCATCGTCAATGAGACCGACGCCACCGACGAGCTGCGGCTGGAGACCACCGGCGCCCTGGCCTCGGCCATTGCCGCCATTCCCGAGGTCCGCGCCGCCCTGAAGGAGCGTCAACGCGCATTCAGGATTCTCCCCGGCCTGGTGGCCGATGGCCGCGACATGGGGACGGTGATCTTCCCTGATGCCCCGTTCAAGGTCTTCTTGACGGCCAGTGCCGAGGAGCGCGCCGAGCGCCGGCATAACCAGTTGAAAGACAAGGGGGTTTCTGTTAACTTTGATGACCTCCTGCGCGAGATCATGGCCCGCGACGCCCGTGATGCACAGCGCACAGTGGCGCCCCTGAAGCCGGCAGACGATGCCGTCGTCATCGACACCAGTGGTATCGGCATCGACGAAGTCGTTGCCAGGGTTCTGGAACTGCTTCCGGTTTCAGGTGCCTGATCCGTTGTATGGAGGCGGCCAGTCCATCGGCAGCAGTCGCACCAATGCAAGGCAGTAAAAGCTCCGTCCCGCAATGATGCGTGGCGGTTTTCCTACTTCACACACGACCTGCGTTTCCGGGGTCGACCAACAGGCGGGCAGTAAACGGAACCCCTCGCGGGAACCAATGCCCATGTGTCCAACAGAGTAAATCTAATGACCGAATCATTTGCCGAACTGTTTGAAGCCAGCCAGGCCAATCTGGCCAAGCTGAAGCCGGGCGCCATCGTCAGCGGTGTTGTCGTTGAAGTCCGCGGCGACGTCGTGGTGATCAACGCCGGCCTGAAGTCCGAAGGCATCGTGCCGATCGAACAGTTCCGTAACGACGCCGGCGAAATCGACGTCGCCGAAGGCGATGTCGTCAAGGTCGCCCTCGACTCGATCGAGAACGGCTTCGGTGAAACCGTCCTGTCGCGCGAGAAAGCCAAGCGCGCCATGGTGTGGGACGAGCTGGAAGAAGCCCTGGAAAAGAACGAAACCATCACCGGCCGCATCAGCGGCAAGGTCAAGGGTGGTTTCACCGTGGACATCAAGGATGTCCGCGCGTTCCTGCCCGGTTCGCTGGTGGATGTGCGCCCGGTGCGCGACCCGGCCTACCTGGAAGGCAAGGAGCTGGAATTCAAGCTCATCAAGCTGGACCGCAAGCGTAACAACGTCGTGGTCTCGCGCCGCGCTGTCGTCGAAAGCGAGCACTCGGAAGAGCGCGAGCAGCTGATGGACAAGCTGCAGGAAGGCGCGATCCTGAAGGGTGTCGTCAAGAACCTGACCGATTACGGCGCGTTCGTGGACCTGGGCGGCATCGACGGCCTGCTGCACATCACCGACATGGCCTGGAAGCGCGTGCGCCATCCGTCCGAAGTCGTGAACGTCGGCGACGAGCTGGACGTGCGCGTGCTGAAGTTCGACCGCGAGCGCAACCGCGTTTCGCTGGGTCTGAAGCAGCTGGGCGAGGATCCGTGGGACAACATCGCCCGTCGTTACCCGGCCAACAGCCGCGTGTTCGGCAAGGTCTCCAACGTCACCGATTACGGCGCGTTCGTCGAGATCGAGCCGGGCGTCGAAGGCCTGGTGCACGTCTCCGAGATGGATTGGACCAACAAGAACGTCAACCCGTCCAAGGTTGTGCAGGTCGGTGACGAAGTTGAAGTCATGGTCCTGGACGTCGACGAGGAGCGTCGCCGCATCTCGCTGGGCATGAAGCAGGTTGCCGCCAATCCGTGGGAAACCTTCGCTGCCATCCACAAGAAGGGCGACAAGGTGTCGGGCCAGATCAAGTCGATCACCGACTTCGGCATCTTCATCGGCCTGGACGGTGGTATCGACGGCCTGGTGCACCTGTCCGACATCAGCTGGAACACCACCGGCGAAGACGTGGTCCGCAACTTCAAGAAGGGCGACAACCTGGACGCCGTCGTCCTGGCCGTCGATCCGGAGCGCGAGCGCATCAGCCTGGGCGTCAAGCAGCTGGAGCAGGATCCGTTCGGTCAGTACATGGCTGCCAACCCGAAGGGTTCGAAGGTCGAAGGCGTGGTCAAGGAAGTGGACGCCAAGGGCGCTACCATCGAACTGGCTGACGGCATCGAAGGTTACGTCTCGGCTCGTGACGTTGCCAACGAGCGTGTCGACGACGCGACCCAGTTCCTGAAGGTCGGCGACAAGGTTGAAGCGAAGTTCGTGGGCATGGATCGCAAGGGTCGTACCCTGCAGCTGTCGATCAAGGCCAAGGACGACGCCGAAATGCGCGAAGTGCTGGAGGAATACCAGTCCTCTTCGGCGTCCAGCGGCACCACCCAGCTCGGCGCGCTGCTGCGCGCCCAGCTGAACGGCAACAAGTCCGAGTAATCGGCCTTACCCGTAGCAGTAGTTTCCTGGACGGCCCGGACACATGTCCGGGCCGTTTCAGGGTTTGAGACCCTCGACGCGAGTCCGCAATGACCAAATCCGAGTTGATCGAAATCCTGGCGCGCCGGCAGGCGCATCTGAAGTCGGACGATGTCGATCTGGCGGTGAAGTCGTTGCTGGAAATGATGGGCGGGGCGCTGGCCGGCGGGGATCGCATCGAGATCCGTGGGTTCGGCAGTTTTTCGTTGCACTACCGCCCCCCCAGGCTGGGGCGCAACCCCAAGACCGGGGAATCGGTTGCATTGCCGGGCAAGCATGTCCCGCACTTCAAGCCAGGCAAGGAACTGCGCGAGCGCGTCAGCGCCGTGGTACCGCTGGAAGGCGATCCGGCCTGAGCTGGTGGAGTGGACCGCTGGTCCGCTACTCTTAACCCCCAAGGGAACGGAGCTACCGCATGAACGTCGCACGCCTGCTGATCCTGCTTGCGGTCCTGGTCGCCGGACTTGTCATCGGTGCCCTCAATTCGCAGGCCATGACCCTGAACCTGGGGTTCACTGCCATTCATTCCAGTACCGGCCTGGCCATCATCGTGGCCTTGTTGTCCGGTGCGCTCGTCGGCGCCGGCCTTGTGCTGGTGGGCCTGGTGATTCCGTTGTATTCCCGGCTGCGCAAGGCGCAGAAGACGGTTCCGGCCGTCGCCCCCGTAGTACCCCCTTCTTCTACTTTCGACGGACGCTGAGCGCCGATGGAATTTGTCTCCGAGTGGTTCTGGTTCTTCCTGTTCCTGCCGCTGGCAGCAGTGTCCGGCTGGGTGATCGGCCGGCGTGGTGGCCAGCGCCACGGCGACAACCAGGTCAGCCACCTCTCCAGCACCTACTTCCGTGGCTTGAACTACCTGCTCAACGAGCAGCCCGACAAGGCCATCGAGCTGTTCCTGCACATCGCCGAACTGGACAAGGAAACCTTCGAGACACAGGTCGCGCTGGGTCACCTGTTCCGCCGTCGTGGCGAAGTCGACCGCGCCATCCGCCTGCACCAGGGCCTGGTCAACCGCACCGACCTGAGTGATGCGCAGCGCGTCCAGGCCCTGCTCGCGCTGGGCGAGGACTACATGAAATCCGGCCTGCTTGATCGTGCCGAAACCGTCTTCAGCGAGCTGGCCCGGATCGATCAGCGCGCACCGCAGGCGCTCAAGCACCTGATCGGGATCTACCAAGCCGAGCGCGACTGGGAAAAGGCGATCGACAACGCCACCCGTTACGAGGAAGTCACCGGCGAGCCGATGGGCAAGCTGGTGGGACAGTTCGAATGCGAACTGGCAGAGCGCTTCCGTGGCGCCGGCAAGATCGATGAAGCCCGTGCGGCCATCGCCCGTGCCTACCAGGCCGACGCGATGTCCGTGCGTGCCGGCATCATCGAAGGTCGCCTGGAAACCGACGCCGGCAATGCCGAGGCGGCCGTGCGCGCCTTCGAACGTGCAGCCCGCAACGACCCCGAATATCTGCCCGAGGTGCTGCAGCCCCTCATGCAGAACTACCGCAAGGTGGGTGACCTGGGCGGCGCGCGCGCGTTTCTGTCGGAAATGACCGAGCACTACCGCGGCATCGCCCCGGTGCTGGCGCTGACCCAGCTGATGGAAGAGCAGGAGGGCGTCGCCCCGGCGCGCGCCTACCTGGGGCGGCAGTTGAAGGATCGACCGTCGGTGCGCGGAGAGTCTGCCCTGATCGACCTGACCCTGGCCGAGGGTGCCGATTCCACCGCCACGCTGCATGACCTCAAGCACATCACCGACCAGCTGCTGGTCCGCAATCCGGCCTACCGCTGCACGCGCTGCGGTTTCGGCGCGCGCACCCACCATTGGCAGTGCCCCAGCTGCAAGGAGTGGGGAACGGTCAAGCCGCTGCTGAACTACGCGGTGCTCTGAGCCATGCCGGCGGCGTGGTGGATTGGACTGCCGGCGGTGCTGGCCGTCGCGGCGGCGCTCACGTGGTGCGCGCGGCGTTACGCGCTGCGGCGCAAGCTGTTTGACCAGCCTGGGGAGCGTCGCAGCCATGTGGTGGCGACCCCCCGCGGGGGTGGCATTGCCATCGTCATTACGTTGTTGCTGGCCATTGGCGTGGCCGCCCATGTCTGGCCGAACGCCCGGTTCCCGTTGCTGGTAGCCGGCCTGGGGCTGGCGCTGGTGGCCGGAATCGGCTGGTGGGACGACCATCGTCCGCTGCCGGCGATGCGCCGGCTGCTGATTCATCTGCTGGCGGCCGGGCTGCTGGCCGGGCTGGTGTGGCAGGCCTCCGGTAACCCCTGGCAGGCACTGTTGGCACTCCTGTTTACAACATCCCTGATCAACATCTGGAATTTCATGGATGGAATCAATGGGATTGCCACGAGCCAGGCGATTCTGGCAGGTGCCGCTTTTGCCCTTGTCCTGCCGGGCCCCCTGGCCTTGGCCGGAATTGTCCTGGCGTTGGCCTGCCTGGGCTTCCTGCCGTTCAACTTCCCGCGGGCCCGGATATTCATGGGCGATGTCGGAAGTGGCGCGCTGGGCTATGCCGTTGCCGCCTTGGTGTGCTTGGCCAGCGTGGCCACCGAGGTGTCCTGGCTGCTGCTGCTGGTCCCGCTGACCGCCTTCCTCGTGGACGCTGGCTTCACGCTGCTTTCGCGCATGCTGTCGGGGCAAAGATGGATGGAGCCCCACACCCGGCATCTTTATCAGCGTGTCGTCAAAAGTGGTGCAACGCACACTTCAGTTACAGGGATGTACTTTGTTTTTGGTTTGTTCAGTATTACAGTGTTTAATGCTTGCACGTATTTGCAGCCGAGGTGGGAGGCTGCCGTGGCCGTAGCGTGGATGCTCCTCGCGACTGGCCTTTGGCTACTCCTGGGCAAGGGAATGCGCTACTAGAAGGATTGCTTGGTTTATGACGCCTTGGCAGGACCGCTTTACAAGTCTGCTCCCCCGTGCCGCCATCGTGGCCCACGACCTTTTCATGGTCTGGGCATGCTGGCAGCTGTTGCATGCCGGCCGCTATTCGATGCTGGCCGATGCCCCTTCGTTGCCACTCTGGAACATCGACACTTCGCTGGTGCTGGTCATCCAGGCCATCGTCTTCTGGCGGGTGGGCCTGTATCGGGGCCTGTGGCGGTTCGCCAGCGTGGCCGACCTGCTGCACATCTTCAAATCCAGCTTCATCGGGCTGCTCGCCATTGTGGTCGTACTGGCCTACAAGCGCTTCAATGGCGTGCCGATGTCGGTGCTGGTGATCTACCCGTTCGCGCTGTCGGCCCTGCTGGGCGCGCCGCGCCTGCTGTACCGGGCCTGGAAGGACTATCAGGCGCTGCAGTCGGACGCCACCGCGCGTCGGGTGCTGATCCTGGGCGCCGGCCAGGCGGCCGAAGCGCTGGTCCGCGACCTGCGCCGGTCGGGCGACTTCGAGCCGGTCGGTCTGCTCGACGACGCCCCGCACCTGCAGGGCGCCAAGCTGCAGGGCCTTCCCATCCTCGGCACGCTGGACGATGCGGCCTCGGTGGTGCGCGAAACCGCGGCCAAGCTGTTGGTGATCGCCATTCCGTCGCTGGATGCCGCTGGCATGCAGCGGGTGGTGGCCATCTGCGAAAGCACCGGCGTGCCGTTCCGGATGGTGCCCAAGCTCAACGACGTGCTGCTGGGCCACTCGTTGCCCGGTGAGCTGAAGGAAGTGGCGATCGAAGACCTGCTGGGTCGTAAGCCGATCCTGCCGGACTGGTCGCTGATCCGAGGCTGGTTGGGCGGGCGCACCGTGCTGGTCACCGGTGCCGGTGGCTCGATCGGTTCGGAGCTGTGCCGCCAGTGCGCGCGCCACGGGGCAGGGCGGGTCGTGCTGTTGGAAATGAGCGAACTGCTGCTGCTGACCATCGAAGCCGAGCTCAAGCGCAGCTTCCCCGATCTGCTCGTGGAAGCGGTACTGGGCGATTGCGGCGACCCGGCGGTGATCCGCCACGCGCTGTCGCTGTCCCAGGTCGACGCGGTGTTCCATGCGGCTGCCTACAAGCAGGTGCCCGTACTCGAACGGCAGTTGCGCGAAGCGGTCCGCAACAACATCCTTTCCACCGAAACGGTGGCGCGTGCCTGCGTCGAAGCGAGGATCGAACATTTCGTGTTCATCTCCACCGACAAGGCGGTCGACCCGGTCAACGCGCTGGGCGCCAGCAAGCGCTACGCCGAGATGATCTGCCAGAGCCTGGACCACAAGACCACCCACACCCGGTTCGTCACCGTGCGCTTCGGCAACGTGCTGGCATCGGCAGGGAGCGTGGTGCCCGTGTTCCGCGAGCAGATCCTCAAGGGTGGGCCGGTGACGGTTACCGACCCGGAAGTAACCCGCTATTTCATGACGATCCCCGAAGCCTGCCAGTTGATCCTGCAGGCGGCGGCGTCGGCCTCGCACGGGGCGATCTATACGCTCGACATGGGCGAACCGGTGCCGATCCGGGTATTGGCAGAGCAGATGATCCGCCTGGCCGGCAAGCAGCCGTACAAGGACATCGCGATCATCTACACCGGTCTTCGTCCCGGCGAAAAGCTGCATGAGACCCTGTTCTATTCGGACGAAGACTACCGCCCCACCGCGCATCCCAAGATCCTGGAGGCCGGTGTGCGCAGCTTTGCCCGCGACCAGGTGCTGGGCAACGTGCCGCGTCTGCGCGAGGCCATCGCCAACTACGATACCGACGCCATCAACAGCATTCTGTTCGCGACCATGCCGGAATTTGCCCCGTTGCAACAGGAATCTCACGTCGAGTCGGCTAAGGTGCTTCCCTTTCCGGCACGAGAGGCCAACAGGCTGTGACGAGCAAGCGCATTCGCAAGGCGGTTTTCCCGGTGGCGGGTCTGGGGACCCGGTTCCTTCCCGCGACCAAGACGGTTCCCAAGGAGATGTTGCCGATCATCGATCGGCCGTTGATCCAGTACGCCGTCGATGAAGCGATCGAAGCGGGGTGCGACACCCTGATCTTCATCACCAACCGCTACAAGCACGCTGTTGCCGACTACTTTGACAAGGCCTACGAACTCGAGCAGAAGCTGGAGCGCGCCGGCAAGACCGAATTGCTGGAGCTGGTGCGCAACGTGCTGCCGGAAGGCGTACGCGCGGTGTTCGTAACCCAGACCGAAGCGCTGGGCCTGGGCCATGCGGTGCTGTGCGCCAAATCCGTGGTGGGCGATGAGCCGTTCGCCGTGCTGCTGCCCGATGACCTGATCTGGAATCGCGGCGACGGCGCGCTCAAACAGATGGCCGATCTCAACGAAGCCACCGGCGCCAGCGTCATCGCGGTCGAAGACGTGCCGCATGAAAACACGGCCAGCTACGGCATTGTCGCTACCGAAGCGTTCGACGGCAGCAGGGGCAGGATTTCGCAGATCGTGGAAAAGCCCAAGCCGGAAGACGCCCCGAGCGACCTGGCCGTGGTGGGGCGTTACGTACTCAGCCCGAAGATCTTTGAGCTGCTCGAAGCCACCGGCACCGGTGCGGGCGGCGAGATCCAGCTGACCGACGCGATCGCCGAGCTGCTGAAGACCGAGGAAGTGGACGCGTTCCGTTTCGAAGGCACCCGCTTCGACTGCGGCACCCATCTGGGCCTGGTCGAAGCGACCATCCGCTTCGCACTGGAAAGCCACAAGCTGGGCAAGCCGGCACGCGAGAAGCTGGCGCAGATGCTGGCTGAGGATTGATCGGGGACGCGATCAATCCGGCGATGAAAAGGGGCGGCCCGAAGGGCCGCCCTTTTTGGTAGCGCCGGCCGTTGGCCGGCCCTCATGGTAAAGGCAAAAAAAGGCGGCAGTGCCGCCTTTTTCTCCAATGTTGCCGGCCAACGGCCGGGGCTACCAGGGGAATCGGTCAAGGCCGATTCCCCATCGCCGCGTCACAGCGATTCGAAAATACCCGCTGCGCCCATGCCGGTACCGATGCACATGGTGACCATGCCGTACTTCTGCTGGCGACGGCGCAGACCGTGCAGCAGGGTGGCGGTACGGATGGCGCCGGTGGCGCCCAGCGGGTGGCCCAGGGCGATGGCGCCGCCCAGCGGGTTGACCTTGGACGGGTCCAGGCCGCAATCGCGGATCACCGCCAGCGACTGCGCGGCGAAGGCTTCATTGAGCTCGATCCAGTCCAGCTGGTCCTGGGTCAGGCCGGCCTGCTTGAGTGCCTTGGGAATGGCGGCGATCGGGCCGATGCCCATCACTTCCGGGCGCACGCCGGCCACCGAGAAGCTGACGAAGCGGGCCAGCGGCTTCAGGCCGTAGTCCTTCACCGCCTGTTCGGACGCCAGCAGCACCGCACCGGCGCCGTCGCTCATCTGCGAGGAGTTGCCGGCCGTGACCGTGCCGCCGAACTGGCCATTACGGAACACCGGGCGCAGCTTGGCCAGGCCTTCGGCAGAGGAGTCCAGGCGCGGGCCTTCGTCGGTGTCGACGATGCGGTCGCGGGTGATGATGCGGCGGCCGTCGGCCAGGTCCGGCTGGCGCGTGCGCACGTCGTAGGGGCTGATCTCATCCTTGAACTCGCCGTTCTGGATGGCGGCGATGGCCTTCTGGTGCGAGGCCAGGGCGAAGGCATCCTGCTCTTCGCGGGAGACCTTCCATTCCTCGGCGACCTTTTCGGCGGTGATGCCCATGCCGTAGGCAATGGCCACGTGGTCGTTGTCGAACACGCTCGGCGCCATGGCGATCTTGTTGCCCATCATCGGCACCATCGACATCGATTCGGTGCCGCCGGCCAGCATCAGGTCGGCGTTGCCGAGACGGATCTGGTCGGCCGCCATCGCCACGGCCTGCAGGCCGGAAGAGCAGAAGCGGTTGACCGTCTGGGCGGCGATGGTGTCCGGCAGGCCGGCCAGCAGCACGCCGATGCGCGCCACGTTCATGCCCTGCTCGGCTTCGGGCATGGCGCAGCCGATGATGGCGTCGTCGATGCGGTTGACGTCGATGCCCGGCGCCTGCGCGACCACGGAGCGGAGTACGTGGGCCAGCATGTCGTCGGGACGGGTATTGCGGAACACGCCCTTGGGCGCCTTGCCTACCGGGGTGCGGGTGGCGGCGACGATGTAGGCGTCCTGGATTTGCTTGGTCATTGTGGTGGTCTCTTGAATGCGTAACAGGGGTGCCGACCAACGGTCGGCACCCACCGAAGGCGGGGAGGAGGCATCAATTACGCAATGGCTTGCCGGTCTTGAGCATGTGCGCGATGCGCGCCTGGGTCTTTTCCTGCTGGGCCAGCTCGACGAAATGCTTGCGCTCCAGGGTCAGCAGCCACTCTTCGTCCACCAGCGTGCCGCGATCCACTTCGCCACCGCACAGCACGGTGGCGATGCGCACGGCGATCTCGTAGTCGTACGGGCTGATGAAGCGGCCCTCGAGCATGTTCACCAGCATCATCTTGAAGGTGGCGATGCCTACATCACCGGCGACCTGGATGCGGCGGGCCGGCATCGGCGGACGGTAGCCGCCTTCGGCCAGTGCCTGCACTTCGGCCTTGGCGATGTGCAGCGCCTCGAAGCTGTTGAACACCACCTTGTCGGTGGCACGCATCAGGCCCAGCTCCTTGGCGTTGACCGCCGAGTTGGAGACCTTGGCCATGGCCACGGTTTCGAAGGTCTTCTTCAGTTCGGCGAACACATCGCCGCCCGGGCCGGCGGCCTGCGAGGCACGTACCGCCAGTTCCTTCAGGCCACCACCGGCCGGCAGCAGGCCGACGCCGGCTTCGACCAGGCCGATGTAGCTTTCCAGCGCGGCCACGCTCTTGGCGCTGTGCATCTGGAATTCGCAGCCGCCACCCAGGGCCAGGCCGCGCACGGCGGTCACCACCGGCACCAGCGCGTACTTGATCGCCTGGCTGGTGCGCTGGAAGTTGTGCACCATCTCTTCGAACTGGTCGACCTTGCCGGCCTGCAGCAGGCCGAGCGCGCCGGCCAGGTCGGCACCGGCGGAGAAGGGTTCCTTCTGCTGCCAGATCACCAGGCCCTTGAAGCCCTGCTCGGCGCGCTTGATCGCTTCCTGCAGGCCGTTGAGCACGTGGTCGGAGACGGTGTTCATCTTGGTCTTGAAGCTGACCACCGCGATGCCGTCGCCGTCGTGCCACATGCGCACGCCGTCGTTCTCGAACACGGTTTCGCCGGGGCTGAAGGTTTCACCCAGCAGCGGATCGGGGAAACGCTGGCGCTGGTACACCGGCAGCGCCGAGCGCGGCAGCTTGGCGTTGCGGGTCGGGCTGTAGCTGCCTTCGGCGGCGTGCACGCCGTCGCGGCCATCGAACACCCAATCCGGCAGCGGGGCGTTGCTCATGCTCCTGCCGGCGACGATGTCATCGGCGATCCACTGCGCGACCTGCTTCCAGCCGGCCGCCTGCCAGGTTTCGAACGGGCCCAGCGACCAGCCGTAGCCCCAGCGGATGGCCAGGTCCACGTCGCGTGCGGTTTCGGCGATGTCGGCCAGGTGGTAGGCGCTGTAGTGGAACAGGTCGCGGAAGGTCGCCCACAGGAACTGCGCCTGCGGATGCT
The DNA here is from genome assembly GCF_037482345.1 of Stenotrophomonas sp. AB1(2024). NCBI lineage: Bacteria > Pseudomonadati > Pseudomonadota > Gammaproteobacteria > Lysobacterales > Lysobacteraceae > Stenotrophomonas > Stenotrophomonas sp. AB1(2024). The sequence continues at coordinate 294,016 of NZ_JBBHKO020000001.1, read as the reverse complement.
GGCTTTCGCGCAGCTTGGCGAACTTCTCGGCCGGGTTTTTGATCTTCAGGATCTCGACCACTTCCGGGGCCGCGGTGCGGTCAGCGGGACGGTAGTCCTGCTTCTCCAGGTCCAGCACCACGATATCCTTGCCGACCTTGCGGAAGATGCCCGCGCCGGTCTTCTGGCCCAGCGCGCCCTTGGCGATCAGTGCCTCCAGCCACTTCGGCGAGGCAAAGTACGGGTGCCACGGGTCGTTGGGCAGGGTATCGCCCATGGTCTTGATGACGTGGGCCATGGTGTCCAGGCCGACCACGTCGGAGGTGCGGTAGGTCGCCGACTTCGGGCGCCCGACCAGTGGGCCGGTCAGGCCGTCGACTTCATCGAAGCCCAGGCCGAACTGCTGGGTGTGGAAGATGGTGGACAGGATCGAGAACACGCCGATGCGGTTGCCGATGAAGTTCGGGGTGTCCTTGGCATACACCACGCCCTTGCCCAGGGTGGTGACCAGGAAACTTTCCAGGCCTTCCAGCACGGCCGCGTCGGTGGTGGTGGCCGGGATCAGCTCGGCCAGGTGCATGTAACGCGGCGGGTTGAAGAAGTGCACGCCGCAGAAACGGTGGCGCAGTTGTTCGGGCAGCACGTCGGCGAGCTTGTTGATGCCCAGGCCCGAGGTGTTGGAGGCCAGCACGGCGTGGTCGGCCACGAATGGCGCGATCTTCTTGTACAGGTCCTGCTTCCAGTCCATCCGTTCGGCGATGGCTTCGATGATCAGGTCGCAATCGCGCAGCTGTTCCAGGCCGCGGCTGTCATCCGGCGTGCCATAGTTGGCCGGGGTGATCGCTTCGGCATACGACCTGCTGGCGAGCGGGGCAGGGCTGAGCTTGCCGAGGTTGGCGATGGCCTTGAGCACGATGCCGTCGGCCGGGCCTTCCTTGGCGGGAAGATCAAACAGCACGGTGTCGACGCCGGCATTGGTCAGGTGGGCTGCGATCTGGGCACCCATGACGCCGGCACCCAGCACGGCGGCGCGGCGGACTGGCAGGGAATTGGACATGTCGATAAGCCTTTGGTTGTCTGGAAGCCGGGCAGGGCCCGGCTCTACGGGGTGGTGAGGAGCGTCGCCGCAGGGGCGGTGGCCGCGCTGGCGCGGAAACCGGCTTCGGCGAAATGGATGAGTTCGTGGGCCGCATGGGCACGATGCGCCGCTTCGGTGACACCGGCGGGTCGCTTGATCAGGCCGAAATCGGCCATGGCATAGGTGAGCGCGCCGGCCAGGAAATCCAGGCGCCAATACAGCTCTTCCTTGCTCAGGCCTGGCACGCTTGCGGCGATGGCCTTGCCGAATTCGCGCAGGACGTGGCCGTAGTGATCGGAGAGGAACTTGCGCAGGTTGTCGTTCTTTTCCGCATAGGCACGTGCAATCACCCGCACGAAGGCGCCGCCGGTCTGACGGTCCTGGGCCATGGCCAGGGCCGGTTCGACGAAGGCAGCCAGGACCGGGCGCAACAACCCCGGGTGCTCGCGTCGGGCGGTGTCAAGCTGCGACAGACGGGCGGCGGTCATTTCGTCCATGCGGCGGCGGAACACCTCGTTGACCAGGTTCTCCTTGGAACCGAAGTGATAGTTCACCGCGGCGATGTTCACATCGGCCTGGCTGGTCACCTGGCGCAGCGACGTCCCGGCGAACCCGTGCAGGGCGAACAGCTCCTCGGCAGCGCCGAGAATGCGGTCCTTGGTGGAAAAGTGGGCGGGTTTGGCCATGGGGTGGTCAGGGTTCAATCAAACGATTGTTTGATGTTAGACCTCTGGTGCGCGGCTGACATGCTGCGGCGCACCAGATTCTGATCATCATTCATGTCGTAGAGCCACGCCCTGCGTGGCTGCCCCGGAAAGCTGAACGACGGGCTTTGGCGAGCACCGCCTGGCTGCCACGCAGGGCGTGGCACTACGTACCGGGACGCTGTAGAATCACGCCACGTATATAGGCTAAGCCCGCGTTTTGACGCGGGTTTTTTTCATGTTACTCTCGGGCTGATCAGTGGCCCGCCCAACGGAGAATTTCCCATGGCGCTGGAGCGCACCCTTTCCATCATCAAGCCGGATGCCGTCGCCAAGAACGTCATTGGTGAAATCTACGCCCGCTTCGAGAAGGCTGGCCTGAAGGTCGTGGCTGCCAGGTACAAGCAGCTTTCGCGCCGCGAAGCCGAAGGCTTCTATGCCGTTCACCGCGAGCGTCCGTTCTTCAATGCGCTGGTCGAGTTCATGATCTCCGGCCCGGTGATGATCCAGGCGCTGGAAGGCGACAACGCCGTGCTGGCCCACCGCGATCTGCTGGGCGCCACCAATCCGAAGGAAGCCGCGGCGGGTACCATCCGCGCCGATTTCGCCGAATCCATCGATGCCAATGCCGCCCACGGCTCGGACTCGGTCGAGAATGCCGCGAATGAAATCGCGTACTTCTTCGCCGCCACCGACGTGGTCTCGCGCTGAGAGTAATGCCGTGAACGAGGTCGTACAGCCCACCGCCATTCCCGTCGTGCTCGATCAGGGCACGCCGGTGGCCAAGCAGAACCTGCTCGACCTCGATCGCGAGGGTCTGGAGCGCTTCTTCGCCGAGACCCTCGGCGAAGCGCGCTACCGTGCCCATCAGGTGATGAAGTGGATCCACCACCACTACGTCACCGATTTCGACCAGATGACCGACCTGGGCAAGGCGCTGCGCAGCAAGCTGCAGCAGCACGCCGAAGTCCGCGTCCCGAACATCGTGTTCGACAAGCCGTCGGCCGACGGAACCCACAAGTGGCTGCTGGCCATGGGTACCGATGGCAAGAACGCCATCGAGGCGGTCTACATCCCGGATAAAAACCGCGGCACGCTGTGCGTGTCGTCGCAGGTGGGCTGCGCGCTGAACTGCACGTTCTGCTCCACCGCCACCCAGGGCTTCAACCGCAACCTCTCCACCGCCGAGATCATCGGCCAGGTGTGGGTGGCGGCGCGCCATCTGGGCAACATCCCGCACAAGCAGCGTCGTCTCACCAACGTGGTGATGATGGGCATGGGCGAGCCGTTGATGAATTTCGACAACGTCGTGCGCGCCATGAGCGTGATGCGCGACGACCTGGGCTACGGCCTGGCCAACAAGCGGGTGACCCTGTCGACCTCCGGCCTGGTGCCGCAGATCGACCGCCTGTCCGCCGAAAGCGATGTGTCGCTGGCGGTGTCGCTGCATGCGCCCAACGATGCGCTGCGCGAGACCCTGGTGCCGCTCAACAGGAAGTACCCGATCGTTGAACTGATGGCCTCGTGCGCGCGTTACCTGCGTGCCAACAAGCGGCGCGAATCGGTGACGTTCGAATACACGCTGATGAAGGGCATCAACGACCAGCCCGAACACGCCCGCCAGTTGGCGCGACTGATGCGCCAGTTCGACAATGCCGTACAGGCGTCGCACTCGGGCAAGGTCAACCTGATTCCGTTCAATCCGTTCCCGGGTACGCGCTATGAGCGGTCCGGCGACACGGAGATCCGTGCCTTCCAGAAGATCCTGCTCGACTCGCAGGTGCTGACCATGGTGCGGCGCACCCGTGGCGACGATATCGATGCCGCGTGTGGCCAGCTCAAGGGCCAGGTGATGGATCGTACCCGCCGCCAGGCCGAGTTCAACAAAACGCTCCAGGACGGGAAAAACCGGGATGCCGCTGCCTGACCGCCGATTGCCAGCCGTTCTTTTCGTCGTGCTGGCATTGGCCGGATGCGGCAGCAAAGGCGTCAAACCCCTCAGTGCGCCACTGGGCGTGGCACCGGAATACGTGGCGCGCGACAACGCCGACACCCGGCGACGGGTCAGCTACCAGGACCAGATGACGCTGTCGGCTGAAGCCTTTCGCGCCGGGGCGCTGGATGTCTCCGAGACGCGCGCGAAGCGTGCGCTCAAGCTCGATGGGGGGCGGCCCGATGCCTATGTGATGCTGGCGGCGTTGGCCAACCAGCGAGGCGCCGACGCCGAGGCCGGGCCATTGTTCCAGAAGGCCGCCGAATTGGCCCCGCACAGCGGAGAAGTGCTCAATAATTATGGTGCGTGGTTATGTGGTCATGGTCGCGCCGCCGAGGCCCTGCCTCTCTTCGACCGCGCCCTGACAGCGCCTGGCTACCGCACGCCGGCGGCTGCCCTGGCCAATGCGGGCGGCTGTGCGCTCGACGCGGGCCAGCCGGAACGTGCCGTGCGGGACCTGCGTCGGGCCTTGGCCCTGGACCCGGTCAATTCCTATGCGCTGGAGATGATGGCCCGCAGCGAGTACGCCCAGGGGCGCAATTTCGAGGCGCGGGCCTTCGTGCAACGGCGTCTTGCGGCTGCACCGGCCACGCGTTCCGTGTTACAACTTGCCTCTCAAATCGAGGCGCAGCTTGGCGACGCAGTGGCATCCGGTCGTTATCTGCAGAGAATTCGCGACGAATTTCCGCAGGATGCGGCTCCTAATTCCCGGGGTTGAAGCATTGTGATTGATGACCAGACTGTGAACGCCTTTGAGACTGCGGCCGGCTGTGGAGCGCGTCTCCGGCAGGCGCGGGAAGCGGCGGGACTGACGCTCGAAGCGGTGGGACAGCAACTGCGCATGCCGGTGCTGGTAGTGAAATCGCTGGAAACCGAGCAGTGGGACCGCCTCGGCGCTCCGGTATTCGTCCGGGGCCAGCTGAAAAGTTATGCGCGCCTGCTCAAGATCGACCTGGGCGATGTGCTCGATCAGGCCAGCATCGGGCCGGTCGTGCCGCCGCAACTGGTCAGCCACACCCATACCCCCCGGGCCCGGCGTATCGCCGAAAGCCTGGGGCGTCGCGCCCTCTATGTGGGCATTACCGCTGTGCTGGCCGTCCCGGTGTGGTTTGCAACCCGTGGCCATTTCGACAGCGCGTCGACCAGCCCGAACACGGCCTCGCTCGACGTGATTCCTGCCGCGGTGCCGGTGGCCGGAGCCGTTGTACCGGCGGCCCAGCTCGCGCCTGTGGCCGTGCCCGTGCCGGCACCGGCCACCCCGTCGGCGCCCTACCTGGCGTCATTGACCCCGGTTCCGCGGCCCACTGCCGCCGCTCCTGCCCCTGCGGGTGCGCTCAGCCTGCAGTTCAAGGGCGACAGCTGGGTGGACATCGCGGCGCCCGATGGCACCACCGTCGAGAAAGCCCTGATCAAGTCGGGCGAAACCCGCACCTTCAGCCCGGGCCAGGTGGCCCGCATGGTGCTGGGCAATGCCTCGGCGGTCGAGGTTCAGCAGGGCGGCACTATCGTCGACCTTTCGCCTTACCAGCGAGCCAACGTGGCACGCTTTACGGTATCCTCTGACGGTTCCGTGGCCCCGGTTTCACACTGAGCTGCGTTTCCCGAATCATTTCGACAATCCAATTCAAACAGTCCCTCCTGACGGGCAGGGGCGAGAGTACGCATGGCGATCGACGACCTGCTCGACGAGCACGAACAAAGTGAACGCGTCCGCGGCTGGCTGCGGAAGAATGGTGTCAGCATCATCGCCGGCGTGGCGATTGCCATCGGCGGCATCGCCGGCTGGCAGTGGTGGCAGAAGGAACAGGGCAACCACCTGGCCGGTGCCAACGGCCAGTACCAGGCGGTGCTCAAGCAGCTGCAGGACAAGCAGCTGGATGAAGCGGCCAAGGGCGTGAAGGGCCTGGAAGCGGGCAAGGTGCGGATCTATGGCGACCTGGCAGCCCTGCAGCTGGCCAAGGCCCAGGTCGATGCAGGCAAGAACGAGGAGGCCCTGGCCACCCTTCGTGCCATCAAGGCCGACCCGGAGTACAAGTCTGCGATCGACCAGCGCATCGCGCGTCTGTTGATCGCCACCGGCAAGCAGGATGAAGCCATCACGCTGCTGGGCAGTGCCACCGACAGTGCGAGCCTGGAAATCCACGGCGACGCCTTGATGGCACTGGGTAAGCGTGACGAAGCCCGCGGGCAGTATGAGAAGGCGCTCAAGACGCTGGACGTGGCAGCGCCGCAGCGGCGCGTGCTGGAAACCAAAGTGATGGATGCCGGTGGCACCGTCACCGATCCTGCGGAGTCGGTGTAATGAAGCAGATGGTCATGATCAAGCGTGTCGCCACCCTGGTTCTGATGGGCGTGGCGCTGTCCGGTTGCACCACCGTCAAGGGCTGGTTCGCCGGCAAGGACGCTGAAGCGAAGAAAGCGCTGGAGCCGGCCGAGCTGGTCAAGTTCGAGCCGACCGTGAAGGTCGACCGGATCTGGAGCACCAACCTGGGCAAGGGCGAGAAGCGCATCGGCGTCCGCCAGGGCCCGGTCGTGGCCGACGGTCGCGTGTTTGCAGCGGCGATCACCGGCGGTGTGCATGCGCTGGACCTGCAGACCGGCAAGACGGTGTGGACCTACGAGCCGGCCAAGGTCAAGAAGCAGCCCAAGCTGCGCCTGTCCGGTGGCCCGGGCGTAGGCGAAGGCCTGGTGGTGATCGGGACGCTGGACGGCCAGGTCATCGCGCTGGACGCCAACGACGGGACCGAGAAGTGGCGCGCCAAGGTGCCTGGCGAAGTGATCGCCGCCCCGGCCGTGGGCCAGGGCATCGTGTTCGTGCGCAGCAACGACGGCCGTGTGACTGCTTTCGATGCAGGCAACGGCACCCAGAAGTGGTTCAACCCGCGCGAGCAGCCCATGCTGACCGTGCGCGGCAACGCGCCGGTGGTGGCTGGGCCGGGCGTGCTGTTCATCGGCAATGATGACGGCAGCATCTCCGCGCTGGGAATGCAGGATGGCCGCACCGTGTGGGACCAGATGGTCGCCAACGGCGAAGGCCGCACCGAGCTGGAGCGCATGTCCGATGTGGACGGTGCCCCGGTGCTGGAAGGCAACACCCTGTTCGTAAGCAGCTTCAAGAACCAGACCATGGCGATCGAAGGCCCGACCGGCCGTCCGCTGTGGGCGCGTGATCATGGCGGCGCCGGTGGCGTGGCCCTGACCTCGGGCAATGTGATCGTCACCGACAACAAGGGCGGCGTATTCGGCCTGGACAAGGCCAGCGGCACGGCCATGTGGTCGCAGACGGGCCTGGCCCGGCGTTCGCTGACCGGGCCGGCGGTGCACGGTGATTACGTTGTGGTCGGTGATTACAAGGGCTATCTGCACTGGTTGCGGACAGACAATGGTGAACTGGCCGCGCGCGCCAAGAGTGGCGGCGATGCCCTGCTGGCGCAGCCGGTGGTCGCCGATGGGATTCTGCTGGTGCAGAACGTTGATGGAAAGCTGACCGCGTTCCGGTTGGCACAATAAGGAGTTACCGCGATGCTGCCCTTGGTCGCCCTGGTTGGACGGCCGAACGTCGGCAAGTCCACCATTTTCAATGCGCTGACCCGTACCCGTGACGCCCTGGTCCATGACCAGCCCGGCGTCACCCGGGACCGCAACTATGGTGTTTGCCGTCTGGACGAGGACAACCATTTCCTCGTCGTCGACACGGGCGGTATCTCGGAGGATGAGGAAGGCCTGGCCGGTGCTACCGCCGACCAGGCCCGCGCTGCCGCTGCGGAAGCCGACCTGATCCTGTTCGTGGTCGATGCCCGTGACGGCACCTCCGCGCTGGATGACGAGATCCTGTCGTGGCTGCGCAAGCTGTCGCGGCCAACCCTGCTGCTGATCAACAAGATCGACGGCACCCACGAAGATACCGTGCGCTCGGAATTCGCCCGCTACGGCTTCAGCGAAATGCTGACCGTGTCGGCCGCGCATCGCCAGGGCCTGGACGACCTGCTTGAAGAAGTGGTCCAGCGCCTGCCCGAGGAGGGCAGTGGCGAAGAGATGGTCAACGATCCGAACCGGATGCGCATTGCCTTCGTCGGCCGCCCCAACGTGGGCAAGTCGACGCTGGTCAACCGCATTCTCGGCGAGGAGCGGATGATCGCTTCGGAAGTGCCCGGCACCACCCGCGATTCGATCTCCGTGGACCTGGAGCGCGACGGTCGCGAGTACCGGTTGATCGACACCGCCGGCCTGCGCCGCAAGGCGCGGGTGGAAGAGGTCGTCGAGAAGTTCAGCGTCATCAAGACCCTGCAGGCCATCGAGCAATGCCAGGTGGCCGTGCTGATGCTCGACGCCACCGAAGGCGTGACCGACCAGGACGCCAGCGTGCTGGGCGCCGTGCTCGATGCCGGGCGCGCGTTGGTGGTGGCGATCAACAAGTGGGACGGCCTGACCGACTACCAGCGCGAGCAGGCTGAAACGCTGGTGTCGCGCAAGCTGGGCTTCGTGCCATGGGCCGAAACGGTGCGCATCTCGGCCAAGCATGGCTCGGGCCTGCGTGAGCTGTTCCGGGCGATCCACCAGGCGCACGCCTCGGCCACCCATGAGTTCAGCACCAGCGAAGTCAACAAGGCGCTGGAGATCGCCTACGAGACCAACCCGCCGCCGGCGATCCGTGGTCACGTGTCCAAGCTGCGTTACGTGCACCCGGGTGGCTCCAATCCCCCGACCTTCATCGTGCACGGTACCCGACTCAAAGACCTGCCCGAGTCGTACAAGCGCTACCTGGAAAACTTCTTCCGCAAGCGTTTCAAGCTGATCGGCACCCCGGTGCAGTTCATCTTCCGCGAGGGTACCAACCCTTACGAAGGCAAGAAGAACGTGCTGAGCGAACGCCAGATCGCCAAGAAAAAGCGCCTGATCAAGCACGTAAAGGGCCGCTGAAACACCTCGCCGCGGGGGTGACCCCTCGCGGCGCTGCTCTACGAACCGGGCACGCGCGATAATGCGGCCATGACCGCCATCCCCGAGATCACTCCCGACCAGGCCCGCAAGCGCCTCACCCTCGACGCCCTGCTGATCGACGTGCGCGAAGCGCACGAGCGCGCCACCGGCATGGCCGAAGGTGCGCTGGGTATCGCGAAGGGGGAACTGCAGGCGAACCCGACCGCCCACCTCCCAGCGCGGGACCGCGAGCTGATCCTCATCTGCCAGAGCGGCAAACGCTCCATGGAAGCAGCGCAGGCGCTGATCGACCTGGGCTACCCCAACATTGCCTCGGTCCACGGCGGCACCACCGCCTGGCGTGTTGCCGGGCTGCCTCTCGTACAGCCGTTGCAGAGCGACGACGAGCGCGATTTCAACGAGCGTTATTCACGGCACCTGCTGCTGCCGCAGATAGGCGTTGCCGGCCAACAAAAGCTGCTCGGCGCACGGGTGCTGCTGCTTGGCGCCGGCGGCCTCGGCTCCCCGGCCGCGTTCTACCTGGCGGCCGCCGGCGTAGGGCACCTGCGCATCGCCGATGACGACGTGGTGGACCGCAGCAACCTGCAGCGGCAGATCCTGCATACCGAAGCCAGCATCGGCCAACCCAAGGTGGGCTCGGCACGCGAACGGCTGCTGGCGCTCAATCCGCGCCTGGACGTGGAGGCGGTGCAGGCGAGGGCGACCTCGGACAACATCGATGCGCTGCTCGACGGCGTGGACGTGGTGCTGGACGGGTCGGACAACTTCCCGCTGCGCTACCTGCTCAACGATGCGTGCATCCAGCACGCCATCCCCCTGGTGTACGGTGCCGTGGAGCGTTTCACCGGCCAGGTGTCGGTGTTCGACGCCGGGCGGCACCGTGGGCAGGCGCCGTGCTACCGCTGCCTGTTCCCGGAACCGCCGCCGCCCGAGTTCGCGCCCAACTGCGCCGAGGCCGGCGTGCTGGGCGTGCTGCCGGGCATGGTCGGCCTGCTGCAGGCCACTGAAGTACTCAAGCTGCTGCTGGGCATCGGTGAGCCGCTGGTCGGGCGCCTGTTGACCTTCGACGCGCTGGGCATGCGCTTCCGCGAGATCCGCCTGGGGCCGGACCCCGCATGCCCGCTGTGTGCCCCCGGTCAGGCCTTTCCCGGATACATCGATTACGCCGCGTTCTGCGCCGGCTCGTAGGACGATATGGTGATTTACTGACCGGTCGTTCCACCTGCGGCACGATGATCCGCGCCTGCGTGCTATGTCCCTGCGCCAACTTGCCCTATCGTGACGACTGATCGGAGTTGCAAGGGACGGACCGCATGGCGGTGGAAGCTGGTGCCAGTGAGTTGGTGAAAGTGGTCGCCCTGCTGGGTGCGGCAGTGGTGATGGTGCCCTTGTTCCGCCGCCTGGGGCTGGGCTCGGTGCTGGGCTATTTCGCCGCCGGATTGGCGATTGGCCCGTTCGGCTTCGGTTGGTTCTCCGACCCGCAGGCGATCCTGCACACCGCCGAACTGGGCGTGGTGATGTTCCTGTTCGTGATCGGACTGGAGATGCGGCCCTCCCACCTGTGGAGCCTGCGCCGGGAAATCTTCGGGCTGGGCACGCTGCAGATCGTGGTCTGCGGTGCGGTGCTGACCGGGGTCTGCATGCTGTTTGGATTCCCGTTGCCGGTGGCCTTCATCGGCGCGGCCGGTTTCGTGCTGACCTCCACCGCCGTGGTGATGCAGCTGCTCGTCGAGCGCGGCGACATCGCGCTGCCGTCCGGGCAGAAGATCGTCTCGATCCTGCTGTTCGAAGACCTGCTGATCGTGCCGCTGCTGGCGGTAGTGGCGTTCATGGCGCCCGTGCAGGCCGACGCCGGGACCGGCTCGCGCTGGATCAGCGTGGCCATCGCCGCTGGGGCGATCATCGGCCTGGTGCTGGTCGGCCGCTTCCTGCTCAACCCGCTGTTCCGCATCCTGGCCGCCGCCAAGGCGCGCGAGGTGATGACCGCCGCCGCATTGCTGGTGGTGCTGGGCGCGGCGCTGCTGATGCAGCTGGGCGGGCTGTCGATGGCGATGGGCGCGTTCCTGGCCGGCGTGCTGCTCAGCGAGTCCACTTTCCGCCACCAGATCGAAGCGGACATCGAACCGTTCCGCGGCATCCTGCTCGGGTTGTTCTTCCTCAGCGTGGGCATGGCACTGGACCTGACCGTGGTGGCCAACAACTGGCCGCTGATCGTGTCCGGCGTGCTGGCGCTCATGCTGGCCAAGGCCGTGTGCATCTATATGGTGGCGCGCATCCTCGGCAGCGACCACCGCCAGGCACTGGATCGCGGTGTGGTGATGGCGCAGGGCGGCGAGTTCGCATTCGTGCTGTTCTCGGCGGCCGCCACCGCCGGGGTGATAGGTGTGGAGGTCAATGCCAACCTGACCGCCATCGTGGTGCTGTCGATGGCGCTGACCCCGCTGTTCGTGCTGCTGCACGACAAGCTGATGCCGGCGCGCGAGGTCTCGCTGGAAGGCGTGGACACCGCCGAGGGGATGTCCGGCAGCGTGCTGATGATCGGCTTCGGCCGCTTCGGCCAGGTGGCCAGCCAGTCGCTGCTGGCCCGCGACGTGGACGTGACCATCATCGACAACGACGTGGACATGATCCACAACGCCGAGCGTTTCGGTTTCAAGATCTATTACGGCGACGGCACCCGGCTGGATGTGCTGCATGCCTCCGGCGCAGCCACGGCGCGTGCGATCGCAGTGTGCGTCAACAACGCGCAGGATGCCGACCGCATCGTCGAGCTGGCCGCGCATGAGTTCCCGCAGGCCAAGCTGCTGGTGCGCTCGTTCGACCGCGAACATTCGCTGCGCCTGATCCACGCGGGGGTGGACTATCAGATCCGCGAAACGTTCGAGTCGGCGCTGCTGTTCGGCCAGGCGGCGTTGGTGGAACTGGGTGCGGAGGAAGACGACGCCCGCAACATCGCCGAGCAGATCCGCGAACGCGACGCCGAGCGCTTCGAGCTGGAAATGGCCGGCGGCGATCTGCGCGCCGGGGCCCACATGGTGTTCGGCACCGCGCTGCCCGGCGTACCCACGCCGACCCCGTTCACCGCACCCAAGCGCAGGGCGCGCACCCTCAACGCCGACGAAGTGCCCGAGGAAGAGGAATGACGGTAGCGCCGGCCGTTGGCCGGCCCAGGCGGTAATGAGGGCCGGCCAACGTTATGCCCTCCATCCCTGGAGGCCCCCCTTCGGGCCGTCGCGGCGCGACGTTGCGAACGGCTCCTGCCGTTCGCTTCGGCGCTACCGGGTGTCCGGCACTTCATTAATCGGGGACAATACGTTCCCCGCCGCCCCACGCCGCACATTCGATGACCGACTCCGCCGCCCCCCATCCCGCCCGCATCCTGGACGGACGCCGCATCGCCGAAGACCTGCTGGACAGCCTGAAGGTGCGCGTTGACGCCCGCCTGGCCGCCGGTGGTAGCCGGCCGGGGCTGGCCGTGGTGCTGGTAGGTGGCGATCCCGCGTCGACCGTGTACGTGCGCAACAAGCGCCGTGCCGCCGAAAAAGTCGGGATCGAAGCGTTCGACTACGACCTGCCGGCCGGCACCAGCGAAGCCCAGCTGCTGACCCTGATCGACCAGCTCAATGCCGATCCGAAGATCCACGGCATCCTGGTCCAGCTGCCGCTGCCGGGCATCCCCGATGCCAGCCGCCTGATCCACCGGATCGACCCGCGCAAGGACGTGGACGGCTTCCATCCGGAAAATGTCGGCCACCTGGCCCTGCGTGAATTCGGCCTGCGCCCGTGCACCCCGCGTGGCATCACCACGCTGCTGGGCCATACCGACCAGCCGGTGCGTGGCCGCAACGCCACCATCGTGGGCGTGAGCAACCACGTCGGCCGGCCGATGGGCCTGGAGCTGTTGATCGCCGGCTGCACCGTGACCAGCTGCCACAAGTTCACCCCCAAGGACGTACTGGAGCAGTCGGTGCGCAACGCCGACATCCTGGTGGTGGCGGTGGGCCGCCCGGGCATCGTGCCCGGCGAGTGGGTCAAGCCGGGCGCGGTGGTCATCGACGTGGGCATCAACCGCCTGGACGACGGTCGCCTTGTTGGCGACGTGGGCTTCGAGGCGGCGGCCGAACGGGCCAGCTGGATCACCCCGGTGCCGGGTGGGGTAGGGCCGATGACGGTGGCCACGTTGATGCAGAACACGATAGAAGCTGCGGAAGGGTCCTGACGCCGGGACGCCGTGACGACCAACGGTCGTCACCTACCGGGGCGCTGCCCATCGTCGGTAGCGCACGACCGTTGGTCGTGCGGCCCGCCACGGTCGGTCGCCGCATGAACGGGCGGTCGTGGCGCGACACAGCGTCGCATCCGCCCCCTGCCCATCGGGGCGAAATCAGGGTAAAATGTCGCGCTTCCCCACATCTCGGGTATGCCGATGCTGCGCATCCAGGCTGAAGCACTGACTTACGACGACGTCTCGCTCGTCCCCGCCCATTCCATCATCCTGCCCAAGGATGTCACCCTGGAAACGCGCCTGACGCGCGACCTGCGGCTGAAGCTTCCGATCCTGTCGGCTGCCATGGATACGGTCACCGAAGCACGCCTGGCCATCGCCATGGCACAGCTGGGTGGCATGGGCATCATCCACAAGAACCTGAGCGTGGACCAGCAGGCTGCCGAAGTGGCCAAGGTCAAGAAGTTCGAGGCCGGCGTCATCCGCGACCCGATCACGGTCGGTCCGGAAACCACCATCCGCGACGTGCTGGCGCTGACCCAGGCGCGCAACATCTCCGGCGTGCCGGTGGTCGATGGCGGCCAGCTGGTGGGCATCGTGACCCACCGCGACATGCGCTTTGAAACCGAGCTGGACGATCCGGTCCGCCACATCATGACCAAGAAGGATCGCCTGATCACGGTCAAGGAAGGCGCCGCGTCCGCGGAGGTGCTGCAGCTGCTGCACCGCAACCGCATCGAAAAGATCCTGGTGGTCAACGATGATTTCGCCCTGCGTGGCCTGATCACCGTCAAGGACATCCAGAAGAACACCGATTACCCCAACGCCGCCAAGGACATCGCCACGCGCCTGCTGGTGGGTGCCGCAGTGGGCGTCGGTGGCGATACCGATCGTCGCGTCGAAGCGCTGGTCGCTGCCGGCGTGGACGTGCTGGTGGTGGACACCGCGCACGGCCACTCGCAGGGCGTGCTGGACCGCGTCAGCTGGGTCAAGAAGCACTTCCCGCAGGTGCAGGTGGTCGGTGGCAACATCTGCACCGGCGAAGCTGCACTGGCGCTGCTGGACAGCGGCGCGGACGCGGTCAAGGTCGGCATCGGCCCGGGCTCGATCTGCACCACCCGCGTGGTCGCCGGTGTCGGCGTGCCGCAGATCACCGCGATCGACCTGGTGGCTGAAGCGCTGCAGGACCGCATCCCGCTGATCGCCGACGGTGGCATCCGTTACTCCGGCGACATCGGCAAGGCGCTGGCCGCCGGTGCATCGACCATCATGATCGGCGGCCTGCTGGCCGGTACCGAGGAATCGCCCGGTGAAACCGAGCTGTTCCAGGGCCGTTCGTACAAGAGCTACCGCGGCATGGGTTCGCTGGCAGCGATGGAGAAGGGGTCCAAAGATCGTTACTTCCAGGACGCCTCCAGCGCCGACAAGCTGGTGCCCGAAGGCATCGAAGGCCGCGTGCCGTATCGCGGCCCGGTTGGCGGCATCATCCACCAGCTGATGGGCGGCCTGCGCGCCACCATGGGCTACGTGGGCTGCGGCACCATCGAAGACATGCGCAGCAAGCCGAAGTTCGTCAAGATCAGCGGCGCCGGCCAACGTGAGAGCCACGTCCATGACGTGCAGATCACCAAGGAACCGCCGAACTACCGCGCCTGATGCGCCGGTGAGCAAAGAGGAACGAGGAAGCTGATTCCCGTTCCTCTTTCTCTATCCGCCGCTGCTTTTTTGTCATTCCGTTTTCATTCCTGCTTTGCCTGGGCGCCATGACCAACATCCATAACGACAAGATCCTCATCCTCGATTTCGGCGCGCAGTACACCCAGCTGATCGCGCGCCGCATCCGCGAGCTCGGCGTGTACTGCGAAATCTGGGCGTGGGACCACAACCCCGCCGAGATCGCCGCGTTCGGCGCCAAGGGCATCATCCTGTCCGGCGGCCCCGAATCGACCACGCTGCCGGACGCGCCCGCCGCGCCGCAGGAAGTGTTCGACAGCGGCCTGCCGATCTTCGGCATCTGCTACGGCATGCAGACCCTGGCCGCGCAGCTGGGTGGTGCTACCGAGGCTGCCGACCAGCGCGAATTCGGCCATGCCGAAGTCAACGTGGTCCACCCCGATGCGTTGTTCAAGGGCCTGAGCGACCACGGCGGCGAGCCGCGTTTGAACGTGTGGATGAGCCACGGCGACCACGTTTCCGTGGCCCCCCCGGGCTTCACCATCACCGCCACCACCGACCGCATCCCCGTGGCCGCGATGGCCAACGAGGAAAAGCGCTGGTACGGCGTGCAGTTCCACCCGGAAGTGACCCACACCCTGCAGGGCCAGGCGCTGTTGCGCCGCTTCGTGGTGGACGTGTGCGGCTGCCAGACGCTGTGGACCGCAGCCAACATCATCGACGACCAGATCGCCCGCGTGCGCGAACTGGTGGGCGATGACGAAGTGATCCTGGGCCTGTCCGGCGGCGTGGATTCGTCGGTGGTGGCCGCATTGCTGCACAAGGCGATCGGCGACAAGCTGACCTGTGTGTTCGTCGACACCGGCCTGCTGCGCTGGCAGGAAGGCGACCAGGTGATGGCGATGTTCGCCGAGCACATGGGCGTCAAGGTGATCCGCGTCAATGCCGCGGACCGTTACTTCAGCAAGCTCGAAGGCGTGAGCGACCCGGAAGCCAAGCGCAAGATCATCGGCAACCTGTTCGTGGACATCTTCGACGAAGAGTCCAACAAGCTGAGCAACGCCAAGTGGCTGGCGCAGGGCACCATCTACCCCGACGTGATCGAGTCGGCCGGCAGCAAAACCGGCAAGGCCCACGTGATCAAGAGCCACCACAACGTGGGCGGCCTGCCCGAGCACATGAAGCTGGGCCTGGTGGAACCGCTGCGCGAACTGTTCAAGGACGAAGTGCGCCGCCTCGGCGTCGAACTCGGCCTGCCGCGCAGCATGGTCTACCGCCACCCGTTCCCGGGCCCGGGCCTGGGCGTGCGCATCCTGGGCGAAGTGAAGCGCGAATACGCCGAACTGCTGGCCAAGGCCGATGCGATCTTCATCGACGAACTGCGCAAGGCGGACCTGTACGACAAGACCAGCCAGGCGTTTGCGGTGTTCCTGCCGGTGAAGTCGGTGGGCGTGGTGGGCGACGCACGTGCCTATGAGTGGGTGATCGCGCTGCGCGCAGTGGAAACCATCGACTTCATGACCGCGCACTGGGCGCATTTGCCGTATGACTTCCTGGGTACGGTGAGCAACCGGATCATCAATGAGCTGCGCGGGGTGTCACGGGTGGTGTATGACATCTCCGGGAAACCGCCGGCTACGATCGAGTGGGAGTGAGTTGACGCCCTTCGGGGACAATCTCGCTCACCATGCGGGCTTTTATCGTCTTTGACGGTAAAAGCCTTCTCGAGAATGAACGTAACGGTATTCCCGCGCGGTTCTTCCCGCGTGATGAGTATTTGGATATGTTGTCATTGTCGTAATCAGACTACGACTTGAGACACCAGATCAAATTGGCTTGCGCTTGGGAAAGTTGTAGAGGTCGTGGCATGGCTACGACTATCAAATAAGTTGAATGCCCTCTACATCCGGGCTGGCACCGGGAAGGCCGCTGACGTCTCGTGGCCAGGTTGCAGACACAGCCGCACGGTCTTGACGTTCGTGCAGTGCTGCGACAACTCGCACAACACGTCTCCCTTTAATCACGCGGATTTGCGTGACTTGTTGATGGTCGAGTGGAAGTGAATTGAATGGAAAGGGCGCCGCAAGGTGCCCAATGTCACTCCGGCCAATGCCGGGCCAGATCGAACGAGAGCTGCTGGTGGTGGCGGAGCGAGAGGAGGTACACCGTGCCTTCGATCAACGCATACAGCAGCAGATAATCCTTCATCAGATACTCGCGTACTTCAGCGCCTGCTGCAGCGCGAGCCAGCTCCGCACTCAATCGTGCGGTTGCCTGTGCGGCTTCAACCGAGCGGGTAGGGTGGGCAAGGAAGGATCGGCCCATCCTTGGAAACCGTTCGAGGTTGGGCACAACGAAGTCGGTCAGGTCTTCCAGCAACGCGTCGAATGCATGCGATGCGTCGCTCTCGCGAAGATGGATCTCGACTTCATCCAGGTTGCGTTCGAAGTTCGGCGTCAGCTTGACGGTGCACAGCTCGGTCATGATGCCTGTCGCCCTATCAACCCATTTCTTCAGTGCGACGCCGTTTGCGCGCTTCGAGGGCGCTACGCGCGTCCTTTACGTTGCCCGCAGCCACATCGGCCAGTCCCTTCGTTGCATCGTCGATCAGCAACAGATGGATGCGCTCCCGCTCCAACTGGTGGTAATAGTCCAGTCGTTGCGCATCGATGATGGCGACGTAGCTTTCGCCATTCTTGGTCACGATCTTTTCCGCACCCGCCTTGACCTGATCGGCGAGCTCCGACAGGTTGGCCCGGGCTTGCGATAGCGGGATTACGTCACGCGCTGAGACGGCCATGGGCGCTCCAGTGAACTTGATGATGTACATAATAGCGTACAAAAAAAGGCGCACCACATGGCTCCCGTGTAACGTTGACGGATTGGCCTACCAACTAGTAGAGTGGCTGCATGCAGTCTGACCTCTCTCCCAAAGCCGCTGAAATCGTCGCCCAGGCTAGAACCCTTCTGGAGGCGGGCGGCTACAACGGCTTCAGCTATGCCGATATCTCGGCCCGGGTCGGCATCAGCAAGGCCAGCATCCATCACCATTTCCCGAGCAAGGCCGAACTGGTGCGGACGGTAGTGGCGCTGTACCGCGCGGAAGCGCGGGAGGGCCTGGCCATGCTGGACCGACAGCTGGGCGATCCGCTTCGCGAGCTCAATGCCTACGTCGACTACTGGTCCACCTGCATCACCGGTGGCACTGCGTCGTTCTGCATCTGCGCCATGCTGGCGGCAGAGTCGCCGATGATCCCACCGGAAATTGCGGAGGAAGTTCGCGGGCACTTCGAGGATCTCAGTGGCTGGTTGACCGCCACGTTGGAGAAGGGCGTCGTCCAAGGACAGTTCCGGTTACAGGGCGTTCCCGCGGATGAAGCCAGGGCTTTCATGGCCTCCGTGCACGGGGCCATGTTGGCGGCTCGAGGTTTTGGTGATGCGCAGACCTTCGTGGCGCTGGCGCAGCTGTCGGTTGCCCGGGTGGTCGCACCGCGTTGATTCGTTATCCGTAAGCCCGCTTTGCGCGGGCTTTTTCATGCTCCAGACGTCTACCTACTAGTAGGTTCAATCAAGGATTCGCCGCCATGACACATCCGCTCTCAACACTCGGTGTACTGCACACCGCCATCAGCCTCATCCCCGTACTGGCCGGTCTATACGGATTTGTGCGGCACCGGAAGATCGATCCCGCCACTACCTCCGGCAAGCTCTATCTGCTGGGCCTGGTCCTGGCGGTGGCGACCTCGTTTACCGTCTCCAGCACTGGCGGCCTCAATCCCGGCCATGCCTTCGGCATCATTGTGCTGCTGGTGGCGTTCGGTGGCGTGCTGGTGAACAAGCTGGGCTTTCTGGGCCGACTGCGGCCGTACCTGTCCGCCTTCGCGCTGTCCTTCAGTTTCCTGCTCGGGTTGGTGCCTGCCGTCAACGAATCGCTGACCCGCCTGCCGGTCTCGCATCCGCTGGCGGCTGCACCGATGGCGCCGGTGGTGCTGCAGACCCTGCTGGGCTGCTTCGTCGTGTTCCTCATCGGTATCGCCGCGCAGGGCTGGATGATCCATGCGCGCAACAAACGCGTTCAGCGCTGACGCCGTCAGCAACCGGTCAACGCGTATGCGTTGGTGCTGCCGCGATGTTGCTCGCGATAGGTCGTGGGGCTGAGCTCGGTCTGCCCCCGAAAATGCCGGCGGAACGACTCCTGCGAACCGAAGCCGGCCTGTTCGGCCACCCAGTGCAACGGGCGGTCGGTGGTTTCCAGCAGCTCGCGTGCGAAGGCCACGCGCTCGCGGATCAACCAGTCGATCGGTGACAGGCCGGTGGCTTCAAGGAACTGGCGCTGCAGGGTGCGCTGGCTGAGTGAGGCCTGTTCGGACAGGCTGCGCAGCGAATGTTCTTCGCGCAGGTTGCGGCGGATCCATTCCATCAGTCGCGCCAGTCGCGTGGGTTCCCCGTTGGGAATCGAGCGCACCACGCGCTGGCTGCGTTCGGCGTCGCGCCATGGGGCCAGTACCAGCCGCTCGGCCACCCGATTGGCCACGTGCGCGCCGTAATCCTTGCGTACCAGGTGCAGCATCATGTCCATGCCGGTGGCCGAGCCTGCCGAGGTGATGACGTTGCCGGTGTCGACGTAAAGCACATCCTCGCGCACGGTGATGGCGGGGAACTCGCGTGCGAGTGTTTCGGTCAGGCGCCAATGCGTGGTCGCGCTGCGCCCGTCGAGCAGGCCGGCCCACGCCAGCACGAACGCGCCCGAGCAGATGGAGGCGATGCGGGCGCCACGTTTGTGCGCGCGGATGAGTGCGTCGAGCAGTGGCTGTGGAGGGCGTTCGCCGGGGTCGCGCCAGCCCGGCACGATGATGGTGTCTGCGTTGTCGAGCGCTTCCAGCCCGTGTGGGAGCTGCACCTGGGTGCTGCCGAGCATGCGCAGCGCGCCGGGTTCGGCCGCGCATAGCTGGGTGGTGTACCAGGGGACGTCGAGTTCGGGGCGGATCGGGGCGAACAGGCCTGCCGCGCAGCCGAATTCGAACAGGCCTTGGCCGTGGGCGGCGACGATGGCGACGGTTGGGGGCGGGTGGGGGGCCATGTTCTGGATGCTAGCCGGGTCTGCGCAGCCACGCAGGGCGTGGCTCTACTGAGTTTATAACTGCGTGTCATGTGGGTGGCGGGATGTGGGGTGTGGGTGGCGTGTTGATGGCTGTTGCGGGATGAGCGCTGTTTGTTGAATGGGGGCCTGTCCTCGATCAGGTCCCGACATGCTGCTGCGTCCGCTTTCCGTGATGATCGCCTTCGTCCTTGCCGCCCCTGCCGTGGCCGCCGGTCCCGATACTCCGCCCGAGGCACTGGCCAGCTCGTCAGTGGCTGCCGCTTCCACGCTTGATGCCGTGGTGGTGACCGGCTCGCGCACCAGCAACCGCACGGTGAAGAACAGCTCCACGCCGATCGATGTGGTGTCGGCCGAGGATCTGGTGGCCACCGGGCAGGCCAACCTGCTGGAAGCGCTGCAGCGCAGCCTGCCGTCGCTGAGCCAGATCGGGGGCTACCAGAGCGACCAGGAGAGTCTCATCCGTGGCTACCAGCTGCGCAACCTGTCGCCGGGCTACACGCTGGTACTGGTCAATGGCAAGCGCCGCAACGCCAGCGCCTATGTGAGCGGCGCCAACGGCGGCGGTTTTCCTGGCCATGCGTGGACCGACCTGGCGCTGATCCCGGTGGCGGCGGTGGACCATATCGAAGTACTGCGCGATGGCGCTTCGGCGCTGTATGGCTCCGATGCGATCACGGGGGTGATCAACGTCATCCTCAAGTCGCAGGCGCAGGGCGGCGATGTTTCGGTGGAGAGCGGGCAGAGCATCGATGGCGATGGCACCCGCACCAGCGTGCGCGCCAACGTCGGCCTGCCGTGGGGGGTGGATGGTTTCGTGAACCTGTCCGGTGAGTACACCCGCCAGCACCACGCCATCCGGCCGCGCCGGTATATCGATGACTACCTGAGCTACCCGGCGATCGATGCCGACGGCAACCCGGTGGCGCTGCTTCCCAACAACCGGCTGCCGCCCAACACCACCGAGAACCCGGCCGAGGCCACGCGCAACCCGGAAGCCAACACGATCCTGAGTTCGCCGTCGTACACGCTAAAGGCGCTGGCGGCCAACGTCGGCCATGGCCTGGGTGAGAACGCGCAGTTCTACGCCACCGCCACGGCCAGCGACCGCACCGCGCAGGCGATCCAGAACTTCCGCCTGCCGGCGACGATCTTCGGCACCTACAAGGCACCGACCGTGTTGAACGTATGGCCGGATGGCTTCCTGCCGATCCTGCAGACCAAGGAAAAGCAGACCACCGGCACCGCCGGGGTGAAAGGCAGCGTGGCAGGGTGGGAGTACGACACCAGCCTCACCGCCAACCGCAGCACGGTGCGCACCTACACCCGCGATTCGGCCAACTTCTCGTTGATCTATCCCGGTGCACCCACCGACTTCTACGTGGGCCGGCTGGATTACCAGCAGCGCATCGCCAACCTGGACCTGCGCCGGGGTTTCGACGTGGCCGCGTTCGCATCGCCGCTGCAGGTCAGCGCCGGTGCCGAGTACCAGCATGAGAAGTACGAACGCGGGGCAGGGCAGTGGGAGTCCTACATCGGTTTCGGCGCCGCTGCCTTCGTCGGCTATTCCACCGCCGACGCTGTGGAGGCCACGCGCAACAGCAAGGCCGTGTACGCCGGGGCGGCCACCAACGTCACCTCGCGCTGGTACCTGGACGCGGCGGCACGCTGGGAAGACCACTCCGACTTCGGCAGCGTGTCCACCGGACGCCTGACCACGCGCTTCGACTTCACCGACGCCTTCGGCGTGCGCGCCACGGTCAGCAACGGTTTCCATGCACCCAGCCTGGGCGCCCAGTACTACCAGGCTACCGGCAGCTGCCCGTGCGGCACCACGCTGGTGGCACAGGTCTCTTCACCGGCCGCCATCGCGCTGGGCGCAACGCCGCTGCAGCCGGAAAAGGCCAACAACTACAGCCTCGGCGTGACCTGGGATCCGAGCCCGGCCTTCCACGTTGCGCTGGATGCGTACCAGATCGACATCCGTGGCCAGCTCGGACAGTCCAGCCAGATCGGCTACAACGCGCAGGATCCCAACCGCATCACCGACAACAGTGGCACGGTGCTCACTCCCGCGCAGAAGAACACCATCGATACGCTGCTGGCCAGCGCCGGCATCAGCATCCTGCCGGGCGATGCGTTCTACGCCAGCTACTTCACCAACGTGGGCGACACCCGTACCCGCGGGTTGGAACTGACCCTGGAAGCCAACCAGGAAACCGGCTGGGGCAAGCTGCGCTGGACCTACGCCGCCAACGTGGGCCGCACCACCATCCAGAAGGTGCGCGACATCCCGGTAGTGCTGCAGGGCCTGCCCAACATCAACCTGCTGACGAAATCGAGCGAGTACGCGCTGCGTTTCCGCACGCCGTCCTATACGCAGGTGGCCGGGCTCGGCTGGCAACAGGGCCGCTGGCGTTCCAACCTCGATTTCACCTGGTACGGTCCGATCAAGCGGCTCAACAACGGGGTGGAGTACCGGCAGCCGCCGGTGCTGGTCACCAACCTGTCCGGCGGCGTCGAGTTGGGTTCGGGCTGGAGCGCGACGCTGGGCATCAACAACCTGTTCGATGAGCGCACCCGCAAGGTGCCCGAGCACGCACGCAGCGCCACCGACGTGGCCAGCATCGAAACCACCTGGGACACCGGCGATGTGCTGAGCACCATCGGCGCCTTCTGGTATGGCCGCGTCCACTATCGCTTCTGAGGGAGAGCTGCATGACCACCGCCTTGAATGTCGTTGCCCTGGTCGGTTCGCCGACCGCTTCGGCCACCTCGCGCACCCTGCTGCTCGTGCGCCACCTGCTTGACCAACTTCGGCTTCGGTTGCACATGGACGTGCAGCTGATCGAACTGGCGCCCATCGCGCGCTCGCTGGGCCAGGCCCTGAGCCGCGACGAGGTGGAACCGCGCATCGAACAGGCGCTTGCCCGGATCGAATCGGCCGACCTGCTGATCGCCGCCGCCCCGGTGTATCGCGGTTCGTACCCGGGGCTGTTCAAGCACCTGGTCGATTTCATCGGGCTGGACGCGCTGGTGGATACGCCGGTGCTGCTGGCTGCCACCGGCGGCAGTGAACGCCATGCGCTGGTCATCGACCACCAGTTGCGTCCGTTGTTCAGTTTCCTGCAGGCGCACACGCTGCCGATCGGGGTGTATGCCACGCCGGCCGATTTCGACGAGGTGGAAATCCGCAGCGTCGCGCTGCAGGCGCGCATCGAGCTGGCGGCCGAACGTGCGGCCAGCCACCTGCAGACGGCACCACCGGTGGTACTGCGGCGGATCGCCTAGATGCCGCCATAACCACCAGCAGTCTGGTCATGTCCAACGCGCATCTGCGTGGCCGGATCCGACCGCCGATTGTCGAATTGCGGCGCAGCCCCGCGCCGGTCCTTCTCTAGCATCGATAGTCCAACGGCACTGCGGTGCCGGCCAGATCGAGGAGCGTTTCGTGTCTGCACAGTCCACCCACAAGCCGATCCTGTTCCTGCTGGATCGTGAATTCGAAGATGGCCAGCTGCCTGGGCAGCGGTTCTTCTGCCGGCACAGCCTGCTGCTGGAGGGAGCGCTGTCGAGCATCGACGGGCTGGATACCCAGTTGGATGTGCGCCGCATTGGTTTCGCACGGCCACGACGCGAGGTGATCGCCGAGATCGGCGAGCAGGACCAGTCGCTGCCCAAGCTGGTGCTGCCGCAGGGCGTGCAGTCGGCGCATGCCACTGGCATCCACGAAGAGCGCCAGGTCGTATCCGGGGCCGAGCCGATCCTGGCCGCACTGAACGGGTTGCTCGGCATTCCCGTGGCCCATCCGTGAGGACGCTGCGATGAGCTATCTGATCAGCGTGCTCGACAAGAGCCCCGTGGCCGAAGGCGGCAACGCCGAGCAGGCGCTGCGCGACAGCCTGCGGTTGGCGCTGCATGCCGAACACCTGGGCTACCACCGCTACTGGTTCGCCGAACACCACGCTGCGCCGCAGCTGGCCAGTCCTGCGCCGGAAGTACTGGCGGCGTGGGTGCTGGCGCAGACGCGGCGGATCCGGGTCGGTACCGGCGGCGTGATGCTGCGCCACTACGCGCCCTATAAAGTCGCTGAAACCTTCAACCTGCTTGCCAGCCTGGCCCCGGGGCGGGTGGATCTTGGCGTGGGCAAGGCACCGGGCGGGCTTCCTGCGTCCACGGCGGCACTGGCCGCAGGGCGCCCGCCAGTGGGCCCGTTCGAACAGCAACTGCACGATCTGGAAGGCTTCCTCTCGGGAACGCTCGCCGCTGACCATCCGCATGCCGATGCGCAGGCGCGCCCGCTGCCGCAGACCGGGCCGGCGCGGTTCCTGCTCGGCGCCAGCGCGCAGAGTGCGCGGCTGGCCGGGGAACTGGGATGGGGTTTCGTCTACGCAGCCCATTTCGATGGGGATCCGCGCAGTATCGAAACGGCCTTCAGCGCGTACCGTGAGGTGTCCACGCACGCCCCGCTGTTGGCCACGGTGGCCTTTGCCGCACGCAGTGCCGAGGCCGCCGCCGCGCAGCTGGGCGCACTGCGCATCTACAAGCTGCACCTGGGCCCGGGACAGACCGTCAACCTGCCCAGCGCAGAAGGTGCTGCCGAGTACGCGCGCCAGGTCGGCGTGACTGATTACCGCATCGAGGAAACCCATCCCAGCGTGCTGTCCGGCGATGGCCACCAGGTGCGCCGTGCACTGGACGAGCTGCACCAGCGCTTCGGCGTCGGCGAATTCATCCTGGACGCGCCGGTGGCTGACGTCGATGCGCGCCTCACCTCACTTGAACTGCTGTCGCCCGCGCCCCGCGCGGCGGTGGCCTGACCCGCAGGAGCGTCGCCATGAGCAAGACCCCGCGTCCCATTCCCTTCGGCATCATGCTGCAGGGCCCCGGCAGCCACATGCATGCCTGGAAGCATCCCTCCAACGTGGCCGATGCCAGCGTCAACCTCGATTACTACATCGATGTGGCGCGCACGGCCGAGAACCACGGCATTGCGTTCGGTTTCGTTGCCGATGGGCTGTACATCAACGAAAAATCCATTCCGCATTTCCTCAACCGCTTCGAGCCGATCACCCTGCTGTCGGCGCTGGCCACGGCCACCTCGAAGATCGGTCTGGCGGGCACGCTGTCCACGTCGTACAGCGATCCGTTCACCGTGGCGCGTCAGTTTGCTTCGCTGGACCTGATCAGCGGCGGGCGTGCCGGCTGGAACGTGGTGACCTCGCCGCTGGAGGGATCCGGGCGAAACTATGGCCGTGCGCACCCCGAGCACGCGCTGCGCTACCAGATCGCCGATGAGTACCTGGAGGTGGTGCAGGGCCTGTGGGATTCATGGGACGACGATGCCTTCGTGCGCGACCGCGACAGTGGCACCTTCTTCGCGCAGGAGAAGTTCCGCCGCCTGGACCACAAGGGAAAATTTTTCCAGGTTGAAGGCCCGCTCAACATCCAGCGCTCGCCGCAGGGCCAGCCGGTGATCTTCCAGGCCGGCGCCTCCGACGATGGCATCGCCCTGGCCGGCAAGTACGCCGATGCGGTGTTCACCCACGCGCCCTCGCTGGAGGAGACCCGCGCGTTCACCCAGAAGGTGAAGAACGCAGCGATTGCCCATGGCCGCAGCGCGTCAGATGTAAAGATATTCCCCGGCATCGGCCCGATCGTGGGCCGCACCGCCGAAGAAGCGGAAGCGAAGTACCAGGCCATTACGGCACTGGCCACCCTCGATGACGCGCTGGCGTACCTGGGCCGCTTCTTCGACCACCACGATTTCAGCCAGTACGACCCGGATGCGCCATTCCCGGCGCTGGGAGACATCGGCAGCAATTCGTTCCGCTCCACTACCGACAAGATCAAGCAGGACGCGCGCGAGCAGGGCCTCACCCTGCGCCAGGTGGCGCTGCAGGCGGTCAGCCCGCGGCCCAACTTCATCGGCACGCCGGAGCAGGTGGCCGACGAACTGATCCGCTGGTTCGACGCCGGTGCCAGCGACGGTTTCATCCTTGGCTTCTCCGTGCAGCGCGAAGGCCTGGATGATTTCGTCGGCCTGGTGCTGCCGATCCTGGAAGTGCGCGGTTATCACCGCGGCACGCTGGACGGCGGCACGCTGCGTGATCACCTGGGCCTGCCGCGCAAGGCCAGCCGCCATGCGGCCGACGCCGTGCCCGCGCGCAAGGTCGGCTGAGGAGAACGCCATGACGGTCCTGCACCGCCCACCCCTGGATCTGTCCGCGACGACCGGTGGCGTACTGCCGCAGATCGCGGCACGCATCGACGATGCCATCGCCACCCGCCACGACCTGCACCAGCACCCCGAGCTGGCCTTCGAGGAGCACCGCACGAGTGCGCGGGTGGCTGAGCTGCTGCAGCAATGGGGCTACGCGGTCACCACCGGTATCGGCGGGACCGGGCTGGTCGGTACGTTGCAGCGCGGGCAGGGCACCCGCCGCCTGGGCCTGCGTGCGGACATTGATGCGCTGCCCATCCATGAAGACTCCGGCCTGTCTTATGCCAGCCGGCGCGACGGCTTGATGCACGCCTGCGGCCACGACGGGCACACCGCCATCCTGCTGTCAGCCGCGCACTATCTGGCACACCACGGCCGCTTCGATGGCACGCTGCAGCTGGTGTTCCAGCCGGCCGAAGAAACCGGATCAGGCGCGTCGAGGATGATCGCCGACGGCCTGTTCGAACGCTTTCCGGTGGATGCGATCTACGGCCTGCACAACTGGCCGGGCGTGCCGACGGGTCACTTCGGCTTCGTCGACGGACCGGCGATGGCGTCGGTGGACTGGGCGCAGTTGCGGGTGGTCGGCAATGGCGGCCATGGCGCCGAGCCGCAGCATGCGGTGGATCCGATCCTGGCCGCCGCGCATATCGTCACCGCGCTGCAGAGCGTGGTGTCACGCAACGTGGATCCGCGCCAGATGGGCGTGGTCACGGTGGGCTCGATCCATGGCGGCAAGGCCGCCAACGTGATTCCCGACGTGGTGGAGTTGACCCTTACCGTGCGTGCGTACCTGCCCGAGGTACGCGACACGTTGCGCCGGCGGGTGATTGAAATTGCCGAGCAGACCGCTGCCGCGTTTGGGGCGCGCGCGGAGATCTCCTTCCCGCGCGGATTCCCCAGCGTCATCAACCATCCCGAACAGACCGCGCTGGTCCGCGAGGTGGCACACGCAGCGTTCGGACGCGGGCAGGTGGTGGAGGACTTCGCGCCGCGCACCGCGAGCGAGGATTTCGCGTTCCTGCTGCAGGCACGCCCGGGCAGCTTCGTGTTCGTCGGCAACGGCGACAGCGCGCCCCTGCACAGCCCGCGCTACGTGTTCAACGATGCGGCGATCGCGCCGGCCGCCAGCCTGTGGGCGCGGCTGGCCGAACACTACCTGGTGGAGTCCACGACATGAGCGAGCGCTTCCTGTACACCTCGGTGAACGACCCGCTGGCGCAGCCGCTGTTCGACGGGCTGGAGCAGGAGTACGAACACCGCTACGCCGACGTGCAGCGCCGGATCGGCGGAACCGCCCGCGAAGAGCTGCAGCGCTATCCCGCCGAAGCCTTCGCCGCGCCGGTGGGGGCCTTCGTGCTGCTGCTCCGCGATGGCCAGGCCATCTCCGGCGGTGCGTTCATGCCACACCGCGATCCGGACACGGCCGAGTTCAAGCGGATCTGGACGCTGCCGGGCCTGCGCCGCCAGGGCATCGCCCGGCGCGTGCTGCAGGAGCTGGAAGACCAGGCCGTGCGCCAGGGCTACCGGCGCGTGTTCCTGACCACCGGCTTCCGACAGCCCGAAGCGGTGGGGCTGTACCTCAGCCATGGCTACGCCGCCCTGTTCGATCTGCAGGCAGACCCGGAGACGGTGGCGCACCTGCCATTCGAAAAGCATCTTGGCGCAGTGCGGCCTGTCATCGCTGACGCGTACGCGCTGGTGCCTGGAGCACATGCATGAGCGCCCCCTCATCCACGCTGGGCGGCATCGCAACACCAACCCCCGCGCTGCACATCGTGCCCGCGCGGCATCCGCTGCAGCTGTTCGGCACGCTGTTGGCGCTTGCGCTGATCCTGCTTGCGGCGCAGTCGGTGCTGGGCAACCCGCGTTGGGGTTGGGGCACCTTTGCAGAATGGTTCTTCGCGCGGCCGGTGCTGGAAGGCCTGGCGCGCACGTTGTGGCTGACCGCGCTGGGTACTGCCTTCGGCTTCGCGCTGGGTACGGTGCTGGCGCTGGCACGGGTCTCCGGCTCGCCGTTGCTGGCGGCGGTGTCCTGGGGCTATGTGTGGCTGTTCCGCTCGATCCCGCTGCTGGTGCTGCTGTTGCTGCTCAACAACCTGGGCTACCTGTACAGCACCATCGTGCTGGAGGTGCCGTTCACCGCGATCACGCTGTTTTCCTATCCCACCACGCAGCTGATCGGGGTGTTCACCGCGGCGGTGCTGGGGCTGACCCTGAACCAGGCGGCGTTCTCGGCCGAGGTCATCCGCGGCGGCATCCTGTCGGTGGACCACGGGCAGTATGAAGCGGCGGCGGCGCTGGGCCTGCCGCGCGCACGCCAGATCCGCCGCATCATCCTGCCGCAGGCGATGCGTTCGATCCTGCCGGCGGCGTTCAACGATGTGATCGGGCTGGCCAAGAGCACCTCGGTGGTCTACGTGCTGGCGCTGCCCGAGCTGTTCTACACCGTGCAGGTGATCTACCGGCGCAACCTGGAGGTGGTGCCGCTGCTGATGGTGGCGACGGTGTGGTACCTGGTGATCCTGACCGCACTGTCGCTGGCCCAACACCGGATCGAGCGACGTTTCGCACGCGGCCAGCTGGAGCGCGAGCGCAGTGTGTCGCGGGTAGTGTCACGACCACGCAGCATGCCAGGGGCAGCACCCCGCGTCACCACGCGGCCGGGGCTTGCCAACCCGGTGGCGGCGGGGCAGGGCGCGGCAGTATCGCTGCAGGGGGTGAGCAAACACTTTGGTGATACTCCCGTGCTCGACGATGTACGGCTGGAATTGAAGGCCGGCAGCGTTACCGTGCTGATCGGTCCCTCGGGTGCCGGCAAGTCCACCCTGCTGCGGCTGATCAATCATCTGGAGCGCGCTGACGGCGGCTTCATCACCGTGGGCGGGCAGCTGGTGGGCTACCGCCGCGACGGCGACACCCTGTACGAGCTGCCCGAAGCCGAGATCCGTCGCCGCCGCGCAGAGGTAGGCATGGTGTTCCAGGCGTTCAACCTGTTCCCGCACCTGACCGTGCTGGAGAACATCATCGAAGCGCCGATCGCGGTGCGTGGGGTATCGCGTGCGCAGGCCGAGCAGCAGGCGCATGACCTGCTGGAGCGCGTGGGGCTGTCGGAGAAGGCGAACGCCTACCCGCGCCAGCTCTCCGGCGGGCAGCAGCAGCGCGTGGCCATTGCCCGTGCGTTGGCGCTGCAGCCGAAGGTACTGCTGTTCGACGAGCCGACGTCGGCACTGGACCCGGAGCTGGTGTCCGAAGTACTCGGTGTGATCGAAGAACTGTCCCGGTCTGGCACCACGCTGGTCATCGTCACCCATGAGCTGGGCTTCGCGCGGCGGGTGGCCGACCACGTGGTGATGATGGACCAGGGACGGGTGATCGAGCAGGGACCGCCGGAGCAGGTGTTCGACCGGCCGCGCCAGCAGCGCACTGCCGAGTTCCTTGCCAAGACGCTATGACCGCCTCCTTCCAGGAATCCACATGAGCAGCCCGCGCACCCGCCGCCTTCCCGTCAGTACCATTGTCATCGCCACTGCGTTGATCGCCGGTGTCGGCGCCATCGTCTACTCGCGCGTGACAGCAGCCCCCGAACCGACCCACGCCGCCGCATCCCACCAGGCTGACGTGGCCGCACTGGCCGGTACGCCTGATCCACAAGCGCAGGCCCTGATTCCAGCGGACTACGCGTTCGTCACCCCGGGCACGCTGACAGTGGCCACGCACCCTGGGCAGCTGCCGCTCGCCGATTATGGTGCCGACAGCAGACAGATCATCGGCGTGGAGCCGGATATCGCCAAGCTCATCGCCGATGGGCTCGGCTTGAAGCTGGTGCTGGTGCCGGTGGCGTGGGCGGATTGGCCGCTGGGGTTGGAGTCGGGCAAGTACGATGCGGTGCTGTCCAACGTGACCGTTACCGAAGAGCGCAAGAAGAAGTTCGACTTCTCCAGCTACCGTTTCGACCTGCTGGGCATCTATACCCGCACCGACGGCCCGCTGCAGAAGATCGAACGTCCCGCCGACGTGGCGGGATTGAAGGTGGTGCTGGGGGCCAGCACCAACCAGGACCAGATCCTGCGCCAATGGGATCGCCAGAACATCGCCGCCGGGCTCAAGCCGGTGGAGTATCAGTACTTTGATGATGCCGTGGTGGGACGGTTGGCCGTCATCACCGGGCGTGCCGATGTGTCGTTCGAACCCAATGCCACCGGCGCCTACTCCGCGCGCGATGGCAAGGTGCGGCGGATCGGCCTGTTCCCGGGCGGCTGGCCGAACGCGGCGGCGATCTCGGTGACCACGCGCAAGGGCAGCGGCCTGGCCGCCTCCATCACCCAGGCGCTCAACACCCAGATCGCCTCCGGCACCTACGCCCAGGCGCTGACGCGCTGGAACGTAGGCGAAGAAGCAGTAGCCCGCTCGGAAACCAACCCCCCAGGCCTACCCGCCCCGTAGAGCCACGCCCTGCGTGGCTGCACCAACAACCGGGTCGCCCGTAATCACCACACCGCCTCCAGCGTCCTGAAGGGCTTGCCCACCAGTACCCCCTTGGCATCGAAGTCCTGCACTACGCGCCCATCCACACGCACCTGCGTCGGACGGGTGCGCGAAGGCCACCACACCCGCACCGGCGTGTCCTTGCGCAGCCCCTTGCCCACCGTCACCTGCAGCGCATCGCCACGCTGCACCGCCTGCATCTGCAGCGTTCCAAACGCCGTCGGCAAGCGCTCCACCGCCAGCCCATCGCCGCCCAGCCACGACGGCGGCGTGCCCGGCAACAGCGACAGCGCATCATCGTCCTCGCGCATCAACATGCCGAACAACGTGCGCCCGTATTCGGCACCAATCCAGGTATGCGGCATGTCACCAAGGTAGCGCGGGAAGCGCAGCCGCGAATGCACCACCTCGGCCAGCACCTGCCATTCCAGCGGGCGGCGGTCGCGCAGCAAACCCTGCAGCAGTTCATCGGCGGCCTCGGGCTGATCCAGGTGCACATAGCTGAGCACGTTGCGGATTTCATACGGCGTGTAGGCGTACAGCGCGCCGGGTTGATTGCGCTTGCGCACGTCATCCAGGTAACGCGCGAAGGTGGTGCGCAATGCCTGTTCGGGCAGCACGTCCTGCGCACCGGTGGGATCCAGCGCGATGGACACGCCGGTCGGGTCGCCATCGCCGAGATCGGCCGAGGAGGGAATGAAGTCGATGCCCTTCCACGCCATGGTGGCGCGGATCGACGCGGCCAGCGCGTCGTGCAGGGCGCGGTATTGCTCCCGGGCCCACTTGGCGGTTTCGTGATCGCCCAGCGACTCGGCCAGCCACGCGCCGTCATGCCAGCCCTTCAGGCCCCAGTAGTCGTCCCAGTAGCTGTGGGTCGGCGAGGGGTAGCCTTCGTGGCTGATCGACGGCGCCAGGATGCCGGCAAAGCGTTCCGGCGCCGGCTGGCTGGCCATGTAGCCGGGCACCAGCGTGCGTTCTCGCAGTTCCTGCAGGAAGCGCAGGGCCGCCTTCACCTTGGGCAGGTAGGCGCGCACCGATTCCGGCCCGCCATCCAGCCGCGCGACATCGGCGACCAGGGCAACGTACTGGCCCTGGCTGTCGTACTCGATATCCGAGCCGAAGCCGGTGTTGACGCTGCCATCGTTGTTGAGGATCGGTGAAACCAGGCCATTGGCATGCACGCCATGCCCGGTGTACCAGGCCAGGTAGTCACGGGCGATGCGCGCTTCGCCCATGCGCAGCAGCACCGCCGAGGTGGCCATGCCATCGCGGATGAACGAGCGGTTGTAGTTGCGCGGTCCAGGTTGCATCGCCGGGCCGGTCTGGTTGATCAGCATGTACGCCGCCTGGGCGCGCAGCATGTCCACCAGCGAAGGGTCGGGCAGGCGCAGGCCGACCTGGCCAAGCCGGGCCTGCCAGTCGTTGGAGACACGGGTTGCCAAGGCATCGAAAATGGCATCCGGATCGCGCCCTTTGATGCCGAACGTGATCGGTAGCGGCTCCGGGAGCGCGCCGTCGCTGCTGGCAGGCGCAGTGCCCAGCGGGAAAGCAACCACGACCGATCGGGTGGCGCCGGGCGCGAGCTGGATGGTGTAGGACAACGCCGCTGCGGCCAAGCCATCCGGGTCATCGGCCTGCTGCGCGCGTGGCAGTTCGCCCTTGGCCACCGCGGCGGTGACCTCGGTGCTGCCATCAGTGCCGAATGGCGCCACGCCGGCGGCATCCACCGGCGTGAGCGAGTTCAGCAGCGAGCGACCATTGACCCGCACCGTGGTGCCGTCGACGGCAATCGCACGGATGGGCGAGAGACCCCCGTTCTGCCACGGCGGGTTCATCTGCATCGGGCGCACCACCAGTGCCAGGCTGCCGGCGATGGGGGACGTGCCAACATTGCGCAGCCGGTGGCGCACCAGCGTGACCGGTTGGCCGTCCAGCTCCACGGCGAAGGCCTCGCTCTTCAACTCCAACCCGGGCTGCGGCTTCCACGTGACCGAGGGCATCGGCTTCCAACCGTCGCGCAGGGCATGCTGCACCGGCTGCTCGGCCGCTCCGGCGGTGACGCCATCGGCGTTGCGCCAGATCGGCTGTACCAGCGGTGCGCCCTTGAACGCCTCGATGTTGCCGTACTCGTCGAAGATCGATTTCTGCAGGCCCCCATGCACGCCTACGGCGGTCCAGTAGGTCTGCTGCATGTGCAGGGAGGCCGGGAACAGGGCACGCTGCGCGCCGCTGGCGGCGGTCTGGTAGCGCTTCATCGGCGTCATTACCGCCGCCGGGCCAAGCAGGCGCAGGCGCGCGATCTTCGGTGCATCGCCCTCCACCTGCAGGCGCAGCGCCTGTGCCATTACCGGTGCGGTGCCAGCCAGCCAGCTCTGCTGCCGGCTGCCGGCTTGAGGGTCGTACGCGAGATCGCTCCAGCGTCCCTGTGCGTCCTGTACCTGCAGGCGGGCGCTACCATGCGCGCCGGCCCAGTCCACTGCCAGCCCGGTGGTGGAGATGACCTGTGGCAGCGCTATCGCCAGGACGTGGCTGCCGTCCTTGCCGACAGGAACGGGAACCGCACCGCCGCCTTGCCACACTGCCGCTGCCTGTGTCGCATCCAGCCCGGAAATCCGGGCGGATGCGCGCTTGTCCAGCGGCTCAAGTTCGAAGATGGACACGCCCCAGTCCGACGTCCGCTCGGGACTGGCCAGCCGCAGATACCGGGCAGGGCGGGGCGCGAAGTAGAGGGTCTCAATGCCGCCGAGCGAATCGCGCATGGTGTAGGCGGTCTGCCACTGCTTGCCATCCAGCGACGTCTGCAGGCTGTACCCCTCAGGATTGGACACGTCCCAGGTCAGGCGCGCGCCGCTGAGCGCACTGGGTTTCCCCAGGTCCACCTGGAACCAGTGGCCCGGGCTGAACGCGCCGCCGGTGACCGTCTTGGGGTCGCCGTCGATCAGATGGCCCACCGCCATGGCGGGAACCTGCTGGGAGGAGCTGCTGGCGCGCCACTGGCTGCGGTCTGGAAGATCCTGGGCGAAACTGGACGAAGCGCAGGCCATGCTGAGCAGGGAAAGCGCCACCACGCGTCGATCAACATACAAACCCATCAAAAAGTTCCTTGATTGATATGCCTCGCTGATGAGGCGGCGCCAACGCTAGCAGGGGATGTAATCGGTTACATGACGCGGCGCAATATCGATCCGTGGTGATGCGGTGGCGAACTGAAGGCCAGCGAGACAAATGATTAATTGCGTCTCTTCGTGACGCATTTCCCTGTGTGCTTTAGAGCGATTCTGAGATAGTGGTGCGATGTTCGTGCGCCACGGCGGAGTGATGCTGCATCCCCAGGAATTGTCTTCGTCGCAGATCGGCGCCGTATTGGCGCAAGCTTATGGCGTGCACGTCAGCCACGTAATGCAACGGCCGGCAGGTGCCGATGCCGGAGCCACGGTGTACCAGGTGACTGCTGGCGGTGGTGCGCGCTGGTGGTTGAAGTGTCGCCGGTATGCCGTGCCCGATGCGGTCTGGAACGTCGTCCAGTATCTGCGCGGTTCGCTTGGGCTGGACGAGGTGGTGGCCCCACAGCCTGCCCTCGATGGTGCCCCGGCACTGCAGGCCGAAGGCCTGCAGTGGACGCTGTTTGCCTATGTCGATGGCGAGTCGGGTTTCGAGGCGGCACTGTCGCAGGCGCAGTGGCACCGGCTTGGCCAGGTGTTGCGCCGCGTGCACGACACGACATTGCCGGCCTCGCTGGCGTCAGGTCTGGCGCAACCCGGTTTCGATGACGACACGGCGGTGGAACGGGTCGGGGCGTGGTTGCAGCGCGGTGATGACCGTTGGCCGATTCCCGACGCTCTGGCCGAAGCGTACCGGCGTATCTGGCGGCAGCGGCAGGCGCAGGTTGCCGAGGTCTGGCAGCATTGCGTGGGGTTGCGCGAGCGCCTGGCGGGCCAACGCTGGTCGCGTGGCCTGTGCCATGGCGATCTGCATGCCGGCAACCTGCTGCTGCGTGCCGATGGGGGATTGCGCCTGATCGACTGGGACGACATGGTCCTGGCGCCGCGCGAACGCGACCTGATGTTCGTCGGCGCCGGCGTGGGCGGTCGCTGGGGGCGTGATGATCCGCCGCGCTTCCGCGAAGGGTATGGCGCGGTTGCACTGGACCCGGTCCGGCTCGCGTATTACCGCCACTGGCGGATCCTGCACGACCTGCAGGAGTTCCATGACCTGCTGCTTGAACCAGGTGCTGCGTCGCGTCCGCCGAGCCAGCGGCGACAGGCATTGCGCTACATGGAGGAGCAGTTCGCGCCGGGCAACGTGGTCGACGCGGCCACCCGCAGTTGGAGGGCGCTCCCATGACGCCGCCGCGAAGACGCCAGAACTGGCCAGTAAACCCGGTATTTCCGCAGTAAGTGGACCGTTGTGGTGCTTACTCGCCCGGCTTTGCGCCAGCCGTGGCGGCTTCCGATGCCGCGCGTCGCACCAGCACCGCCTCGCGGTGGGCGATGTAGGCATTGGCGGCAAGAATGATGCCCGCCCCGATGACGGTCCATCGGTCCAGCGTTTCATTGAACAGCAGCCAGCCCAACAGGCTTACCAGCGGCAGCTGCATGAAGCTGATCGGGGTCAGCGCTGAGACTTCGCCCAGGCGCAGCGCGCGGGTCCACAACAGCTGTCCCAGCGTGCCCAGCAGGCCGGTAGCGGCCAACCAGACCCACGCAACGCCGCTGGGCCAGACCCAGCCGAACAGGGCAGGTACCAGCGACAGCGGTACCCAGAACACATAGGTGTAGAACACCACCGTGTCGGCCCCGTCCACGCGGGTCAGCTGCTTGATCTGGATGGCCACCAGCGAGCTGAGCACGGCGGCCAGCACCGCCACCAGCACGCCCGGGCTGAATGTCGCAGCGCCCGGTCGTACGATGATCAGGACCCCGATGAAGCCGCAGATCACTGCCGCCCAACGGCGCACGCGCACGGTTTCACCAAGGAACAACACCGCGGCGATGGTGACGAACAGGGGCGTGGAGTACGAGAGCGAGATCGCCTGCGACATCGGCAGGTGGCCGATGGCCCAGAACGCGCACAGCATCGAGGCCAGCCCGATCAGGCTGCGCACGAAGTAGCGCGGCAGCTGCCGGGTGCGGAACGGCGAGCTGCCCGGGCGCAACAGGAACGGCAGCAGGGCCAGCAGGCCGAACGCATTGCGGAAGAAGGCCACTTCCTGGGTGGGCACGTAGCGGGTGGCATAGCGGATCGCCACGGCCATCAACCCAAAGGCCATGGTGCTGCCAAGCATCAGCAGCGCCGCACGCATCGGTGTCGGCGCTGGAAGAGCGAGCGGCGGGGTCACCACTGCGCGCCGATCAGGCGCGGCTCCGGTTCGATGGGAACGCCGAATTTCTCCAGCACCGATGCGGAAATGCGCCGCGCCAGTGCCAGCAACGCTGCGCCGGAAGCGTTGCCGTGATTGACCAGCACCAGCGCGTGCTGGGGCGCCACGCCGGCATCGCCTTCGCGATACCCCTTCCAGCCGCAGGCTTCGATCATCCAGGCGGCCGAGAGCTTGCGCCGATCGTCCTGGTCGCACGGGTATACCGGCAGGTCGGGGAAGTGCTGAAGCAGCACCTCCACCTGTTCCAGCGGCAGTACCGGGTTCTTGAAGAAGCTGCCGGCATTGCCCAGCACATCCGGGTCGGGCAGTTTGCGCCGCCGGATCGCGATCACCGCGTTGGCCACATCGGCTGCCACCGGTAGCTCCACGCCCATGGCCTGCATTTCCTCGGCGATGCCCGCATAGCCCAGGCGCAGGTCGTGCAGCAGCGGCAGGCGCAGTTCGATCGTGCTGATCAGGTAACGGTCGGCGTCATGCTTGAAGATGCTGTCGCGGTAGGCGAACGCGCATGCGTCAGCGTCGAAGCGCACCCATTGGCCGGTCTGGCGATCCCAGGCGTCCACGGCCTGGATGAACTCGTCGACCTGCACGCCATACGCGCCGATGTTCTGGATCGGTGCCGCTCCGGCAGTGCCGGGAATGAGCGCCAGGTTCTCCAGCCCGGACAGGCCGTTCTGCAGCGACCACATCACCAGGCCGTGCCAGTTCACGCCAGCGCCGGCCCGCACCACGGTGTGGTCGGCACGGTGTTCCAGCACCTCGATTTCGCGGTTGGCAAACACCAGCACGGTGCCAGGCACATCATCGGCGATGAGCACGTTGCTGCCGCTGCCCAGCACCAGCAAGGGATGGCCGGCGACCTGGGGCAGGGCCAGCACCTCGGGCAGCAGGGTGGGGTCGTGCAGTTCCAGCAGCTGCGCCGCCATGGCGTCGACGTGGAAGGTGTTGAGGGCCTTCAGTGAGGCGTTTTCGGTCAGCGACCAGGCAGGCATTGCAGTACTCATAGGGGGGCCACCGCGCCCCGGCTTGGCGCTTCGCGGCGTCGGCGGATCGCTTCGACGCAGTCGTGCACCAGGGCCGGGCCGCGGAAGATCAGGCCGCTGTAGCACTGCACCAGTGCAGCACCGGCGGCCATCTTGGCAACGGCATCGGCACCGGACTGGATGCCGCCGACGCCGATCAGCGGCGTGGATTCGGGCAGGCGCGCGCGCAGGCGGCGCAGCACCAGGGTGGACTGGCCCAGCAGCGGCGCACCGGACAGGCCGCCGGCTTCGCCGGCGTGCGGATCGCCCGCCACCGCACTGCGGTCGACGGTGGTATTGGTGGCGATCACACCGTCGACCTTCAGCTCACCCAGCACGCGCGCGGCGGCATCGATGTCGCGGTCGCTGAGATCCGGGGCGACCTTGACCAGCATCGGGACCCGCTTGCCATGCCGGGCGGCGAGGGCTTCCTGGCTTTCGCGCAGTTGCGATACCAACTGGCGCAGTGCGGTTTCTTCCTGCAGTTCGCGCAGGCCGGCGGTGTTGGGCGAGGAGATGTTGACGGTGATGTAATCGGCCAGCGGGTACACCTTCTGCAGGCAGTGCTGGTAATCGTCGAACGCGCGCTCGTTGGGCGTGTCCTTGTTCTTGCCAATGTTGATGCCAAGCAAGCCGTTGCGGCGCTGTGTGCGCTCGACATTGCGCACCAGCGCATCCACGCCCTGGTTGTTGAAGCCCATGCGGTTGATGATGGCTTGGTGGGCCGGCAGCCGGAACAGGCGCGGCTTCGGGTTGCCCTCCTGCGGACGCGGGGTGATGGTGCCGATCTCGACGAAGCCGAAGCCCAGCGCGAACAGCGCATCGATATGTTCGCCGTTCTTGTCCAGGCCGGCGGCCAGGCCGACCGGGTTGGGGAAGCTCAGCCCGAATGCATTGGTCGGCAACGGGGCCGGGCGGCGCGCCACCAGCGGCGTGGTGCCGGTGCGGTAGGCGAGCTCAAGCGCACTCAGGCCCAGGCCATGGGCGCGTTCGGCGTCCAGGGAGAACAGGAAGGGGCGGGCTAGCGAGTACATGGCGTCCAGTCAGTCCAGCGTGCCGATGAAGGCACGGGTTTGGTATTCAAAAGCGATGCTGCCATCCACGGCGTGCGCGTCGAACAGCTGCTGCAGCGCTTCCAGCATCGGCGCGTGGCACGGGTGGCCTGGCGGTGGTGCGTATGAAGAGGACAGCAGGCGGCCGCGCAGGCCATCGGCGTCCATGTGCTGCGCGTTGGGGAACTGCGCGATGCCCCGCAGGCCGGGGCCGAACCACGCGCGCATGGCCTCGTCGTCCTGGTAGCGCTCGGCGACCTGGGTGTAATCGGTACCGAACTCCAGCAGCAACTGCTCATAGCCGACCAGGAACGGCGAGGCGTCGAGCAGGCGCGAGTTCCAGAACACCAGCGCCAGGCCGCCCGGGCGCAGAATGCGCTTCCATTCGGTGCGCACCGCGTCGGTGTCGAACCAGTGGAACGCCTGCGCCGCAGCGACCAGGCCCACGCTGTCGTTGGCCAGGGTGGTGGCTTCGGCGGTGCCGTCCACCAGCTTCAGGCGCAGGTATTCCTTGCCCAGCAGTTTCTCGGCCGCCTCGCGCATCGGCGCGTTGGGTTCCACCGCGATCACCGGGTGGCCGCTGGCCAGGAACAGCCGGGTGGAGATGCCGGTGCCGGCGCCGATGTCGGCGACCAGGGTTTCAGTCGGCACGCCCATTTGGCCATGGACCCAATCCAGCAGCGCCGGCGGGTAGTCGGGCCGGTAACGGACGTAGTCCGCCACCCGGTTGCTGAAACGTTCGGTTGCGTCCGATCCGCTCATGGGCACCTCACGATTGCAGGGAAACGAACCAGGCCAGCCCGCCGAAGAACAGCACGATGGCCAGCAGCGCCAGCAGGCTGCCGATCACCACCACCCAGCCCATGATCAGGCCGGCCAGCGCCAGGCCATCGCCTTCCAGTTCCAGCGGGCGGCGGCGGATCTCGGCGCGGGCCATGTGCCCGGTGATGATCGCCACCACGCTGCCCAGGAAGGGAAGGGCGGTCCAGCCGAGGATGCCGGCGATCAGGCTGATCAATGCCATGACGCTGGTTTGACGCGGCGGGAGGCTCATGCGACTCCTGGGAGGTGGGGGGACAAGGGAATGATAGGGCCAGCCAGGGGTTTATCCCATCAGGACCTGGCCGCCATCGACATTCAGGGTGTGGCCGGTGATCCAGCGTGCCATCGGCGAGCACAGGAACAAGGCGGCATCGGCGATCTCCTGCGGCTGCCCGAAGCGGCCGAACGGAATCCTGGCCAGCGTGCCGTGGTACAGCGCCGGGTCCTGCTCGCGCCGACGCGCCCACAGCCCGTCCTCGAACTCGATCGATCCCGGGGCAATGGCATTCACCCGGATCCGGTCCGGGGCCAGCGCCAGGGCCTGTGAGGTGGTGTAGTGCATCAGCGCCGCCTTGGCCGCACCGTACGGGGCCGCGCCGGGTCGCGGTTGCTGGGCCGCGATCGAGGCCAGATTGAGGATGCAGGCATCGTCTGACTGCTTCAGCCAGGGCAGGGCAAGCCGGGAGGCGCGCACCGCCGACATCAGGTCCACGCCCAGGCTGGCTTCCCAGCCGGCTTCGTCGTCGGTCATGCCGTAGCCGGTGGCGTTGTTGATCAGCACATCGATGCCGCCGAGTGCTTCGGCAGCACTGGCCAGCCAATGCTCGATATCGTCCAGGCGCGACAGGTCGGCGACGGTGGTATGCAGCAACAGCCCTTGGGCAGCAGCGTCATCGCGCAGCGCGGCCAGGCCGGCCTCGCCGCGGGCGCACACCGAAACACGGGCACCGGCAGCAGCGAAGGCCAGCGCCATCGCTCGGCCGATGCCTTTGCTGCCACCGGCCACCAGCACCCGGCGCCCGGTGAAATCGAGGGTAGGGCGGCGCAACGCCGCTTCACCCGCCAGGTACCGACCGTGGGTCGGCACGCCTTCGCCCGGTTCGACCATCACAGGTCGAACTTGATGCCCTGCGCCAGCGGCAGCGAATCGGAGTAGTTGATGGTGTTGGTCTGGCGGCGCATGTAGACCTTCCATGCATCCGAACCGGACTCGCGACCACCGCCGGTATCCTTCTCGCCGCCGAACGCGCCGCCGATCTCCGCACCGGAGGTGCCGATGTTGACGTTGGCGATGCCGCAGTCCGAACCGGCCGCAGACAGGAAGCGCTCGGCCACCTTCAGGTTCTGGGTGAAGATCGACGAGGACAGGCCCTGCGGCACGCCGTTCTGCATGTCGATGGCTTCATCCAGCGTGCGGTACTTCATCACGTACAGGATCGGTGCGAAGGTTTCGTGCTGCACCACTTCGTCGCTGTTCTTCAGCCCGGTCACGATCGCCGGCAGCACGAAGTTGCCGGCGCGGTCGATGCGCGTACCGCCGGTTTCGATGGTGCCGCCGCTGGCCTTGGCCTTCTCGATGGAGGCCAGGAACTGCTGCACGGCGCTGTCGCTGTTGAGCGGGCCCATCAGGTTGGCCGCATCGGTCGGATCGCCGATCTTGCCTTCCACCTGCTTGTAGGCCTTGACCAGCGTGGCCAGCACGTTGTCATGGATGGATTCATGCACGATCAGGCGGCGCGTGGTGGTGCAGCGCTGGCCGGCGGTGCCGACCGCACCGAACACGATGCCCGGGATGGCCAGCTTCAGGTCCGCGCTCTCATCCAGGATGATGGCGTTGTTGCCACCCAGTTCCAGCAGGCAGCGGCCCAGGCGATGGGCGACCTTCTCGGCGACCTGGCGCCCGACCTGGGTCGAACCGGTGAAGCTGATCAGCGGCACGCGCTTGTCGGCCACCAGCTTCTGCGACAGCTCGGTGCCGGCGTCGTTGACCAGGAAGAAGATGTCCGGGAAACCTGCGCCACGCAGCGCTTCGTTGCAGATGCGCATGGACGCGATGGCGGTCAGCGGGGTTTTGTTGGACGGCTTCCACAGGCACACATCGCCACAGATCGCGGCCAGGAACGAATTCCACGCCCACACCGCGACCGGGAAGTTGAACGCACTGATGATGCCGACCAGGCC
The DNA here is from genome assembly GCF_037482345.1 of Stenotrophomonas sp. AB1(2024). Classification (NCBI taxonomy): domain Bacteria; kingdom Pseudomonadati; phylum Pseudomonadota; class Gammaproteobacteria; order Lysobacterales; family Lysobacteraceae; genus Stenotrophomonas; species Stenotrophomonas sp. AB1(2024). The sequence continues at coordinate 253,156 of NZ_JBBHKO020000001.1, read as the reverse complement.
CAGCGGCTGGTACTGCTCGTACATGCGGTGGCCGGGGCGTTCGGAATGCATGGTATAGCCGTACAGCATGCGGCTCTGGCCCACGGCGAAGTCGGCGATGTCGATCATCTCCTGCACCTCGCCGTCGCCCTCGGGCTTGCTCTTGCCCATTTCCAGCGCGACCAGCGAACCCAGCGTATCCTTGTTGGCGCGCAGCGCTTCGCCGCACAGGCGCACGGCTTCGCCACGGCGCGGGGCCGGGGTCGTGCGCCACACCTTGAAGGCTTCCTGGGCACGGGCCACGATGGTTTCGTAGTCGGCGTCGGTGGTGGCGTGCACCTGGGCGATGGCCTCGCCGGTGGTCGGGTTGACCGAGGTGATCACGCCCGCGCTGGTGGCCGACGACCACTCGCCGTTGCCAAGGTAGGTGCCAGCGTTGGTCGCGTCGAGGCCGAGCGCCTTGAGCAGGTCAGAGGACATGCAAACTCCTGTTGCGGATCGTAGAGGGCGCAGCCGCTGGCAGGGTGGGGGTGCGGCGTGCAGACCCATGATTCTATCAGGACGGCCCACCGGGCATTGCCGCAATGCCACACGGCGCTGCCCTCCGGATTGCGGCGGCCGGTAGAATGAACCCATTGTTCGCCCCCAGGAATCTGAATGAACGTTACCGTTGCAGAAGGCGTGGTGGTCGGGAACCGTCTCCCGTTCGTGCTGTTTGGCGGCCTGAATGTGCTTGAAGACCTCGATTCGACCCTGCATGCGGCCGAACACTTCACCACGGTGACCGCCAGGCTCGGCATCCCGTACGTGTTCAAAGCCTCGTTCGACAAGGCCAACCGCTCCTCGATCCATTCCTTCCGTGGCGTGGGCCTGGATGAAGGGCTGCGCATCTTCGAAGAGGTCAAGCGCCGTTTCGGCGTGCCGGTGATCACCGACGTGCATGAAGTGGCCCAGGCCGCCCCGGTGGCCGAAGTGGTCGACGTGCTGCAGATTCCGGCATTCCTGGCCCGCCAGACCGACCTGGTGGTGGCCATTGCCCAGACCGGCCGTGCGGTCAACATCAAGAAGCCGCAGTTCCTGAGCCCCACGCAGATCAAGCACATCGTGTCCAAGATCCGCGAAGCCGGCAACGAGAACATCATCCTGTGCGAGCGCGGCGCGCAGTTCGGCTACGACAACCTGGTCGTGGACATGCTGGGCTTCCGCGAAATGATCGAATCCACCGGCGGCCTGCCGGCGATCTTCGACGTCACCCACAGCCTGCAGCGCCGCGATGCCGGCAGCGAAGCCTCCGGTGGCCGCCGCCGCCAGGTGGCCGAACTGGCCCGTTCGGGCATGGCACTCGGCCTGGCCGGCCTGTTCCTGGAAGCGCACCGCGACCCGGACCATGCCCGTTGCGACGGCCCCAGCGCCCTGCCGCTGAACGCGCTGGAACCGTTCCTGGCCCAGATCAAGGCCGTGGACGAGCTGGTCAAGGGCTTCGCGGAACTGGAAATCCGCTGAGCCGGCGGTACCCAAACGGCGGCATCGGCCTTGGTCCGGACGCTGAATGTGGGTATCCTTCACCGCTGCATGTACGCAATGTGCGTGCAACCTGCGGCCAGGCACGCTCGCCTGGCCCGCACATGGCCCCGTAGCTCAGCTGGATAGAGCGTCCCCCTCCTAAGGGGAAGGTCGCCCGTTCGAATCGGGCCGGGGTCACCATCATCAAGGGACCATGCGAGGCACTCGTCCTGCCCAACCCGAAAAACCGGTTCCTGTTCAACCGCGAGTCGGGGCTGAAGTGCGTGACGCGGGTGGATCCGTGACAACGCGACGGGCGTTGCACGCTGCCGTCGCTGGGAATTGACGATCCGCCTGTCAAGGTGGCTGCAACGCCACTGCGCAGTAAGGTCACCATGTCATACATCGATCACCACCTCGAGTTTCCGTGGCAGCCGGTAGCGCAGGTGCCGGCGCCTGATCCGTCGCCGGAGGCTCCTTCGCCGCCCCTGGAATCGCCGCCGGCGCAGGATCCACCAAACGAAGTGCCGCCCGACCAGGACCCTCTGCCGGAACAGCCTCCATTGGAAGCGCCGGAGCCCCCGAAGCCGGAATGAAATACATCAGTACCCGCGCCGCGTTCCACGCGGCGTTTTCATTTTGATGTGTAACCGCAAGCACGCCGGTTCAGCCGGGGCGCATGCGTATCAGTCAGGTGCGCGACTCCAGACGCTCGTCTACGGCCCTCCCGGATATGGTGCATACTCGATTACATATACCGCCGGGATTGCTCATGGAACACATGCGTTGGCTCACGCTTCGTCTTGGCAACAATCAGTCCATCGGACCGGGGGTTCTGAAGGACCTGTGGTCCAACGCGTGCGAGACAAATCAGTCATCCGTGACCCGGGATACCGACGGTCGTTCGACAGCCTATGCGCTGCATGCGCCTACTTCGTTGGCCTACCCGAAGCGGGCCGAGCTGCGCATGCGCAAGCTTCTGGAAGAAGCCGGCTATACCTTCACCATGGGCTCGCTGGCCGATCGCCCGGCGCCGCAGCCGGTGCGCTTCCGCTGAGCGGCAGTGCGCGGCGCATGATGCGTACGGCCACGCCGGTGCGATGTGTCTGCTGTTCCAGCCGCTCCCAACCCAGCGGTGCATACAGGCCGCCATCGTCGTGCTCGGTCTGCAGGAACACTTCGCGCACGCCGTAACCGTATGCCTTGCGCATCAGTTCCCTGATCAGTTCGCTGGCCAGCGCGTGCCCGCGGTACGCCGGACATACGAAGACCCCGCCCAGCCAATGCAGGCGCTCGGGGCGTTCGGTGCGTTCATGGAACTTCAGCTGCGCCGCCGCGATGGGGGCGTCGTTGTGCGTGGCCATCAGCAACACCGGAAGCTCGTTGTCGTGAAGGAATACTTCCAGGCGCTGCTGTTCGTCTTCCAGCGTCCAGCCCGTCACGCGGTGGCCCCACGTGTCGAAGTACCAGCGCGCAACAACGGGCAGCAGATGCGGGGCCTGGCTGAGGGTGAGGAACGGCATCGAGTACTCCCTGTACTAAGCGGCGGCACTGCCCAACGCGATAACTCCGTTATACCACCGGGGTATCAGGCCCTTGCCGTGACCGATTGCAGGTTTTGGCAACCGCGCGCAGACTCATGCGCTCAGGTCGCCGCTGTTTCACGCCATGTCTTCACCTGCTTTCAACCTTCGCTGCTATGGCCCTTCCTCGAACGTGGACCATCACGCGTTCGCGCAATGGGTGGTGCCGGTGCGTGGCGAGCTTGCGTTCGAGCTGGAGGGGCGGAGCGCACGATTGGATCGGTTGCAGGGGGCGTTCGTGGCGCCAATGGCCGGTCATGCGCAGGCCGCGGGCGAAGAAGACCGGTTTCTGATCGTGGACTGTCCGGCCGACATGTTCGACGACGATACCCTTGAGCGTCTGCATCGCCAGCCAGTGTTGGCCCTGCCGGCCCAGGTGCGGGCGATGGCGCAGCGGGTAGGAGGAACCCCGCACGAGCGGGTCAACGACGACACGGTGCGGTGCGAGTTGCCCGGACTGCTGCAGGCGTTCTCGCTGGCTGGCAGTGCGACCCGCCTGCAGGCGGTCTGCGCGCGCATTGAAGGTTCACCTGGCCAGGCGTGGCCGGTGGAGCGCATCGCCAGCGAGGTCGGGGTCAGCGGCAGCCGACTGCACGCCTTGTTCCGGCAGGCGTTCGGGCTCAGCCCGCAGGCCTGGCTCAGTGCGAGCCGGTTGCGCTGGGCGCGGGGCAGGCTGACGGCCAGCGATGCGTCCATTGCCGACATCGCCCAGCATGCCGGCTACTCCGAGCAGAGCGCGCTGACCCGTGCGCTGCGCCGGGAGTGGGGCATGACCCCGGCCGATTACCGGCGCCGCTACCGCCCCGCGCAGTAGTCCGGGTCAAGATCGTCCGCCACACCGTGCCTACACTTGCGCGGTCTTTCCATTGCCGGGCATGTGGTCGCTGATGAATCGTTCGATGGGCGTGGGTATTGCCAATGGCGTCGCCGCCGGTGCGCTGTGGGGCGTGGTGTTCCTGGCACCGGCGGTACTGAGCCAATTCAGCGCCGTGCAGCTGTCGGCCGGACGCTACCTGGTCTACGGGCTGATCGCGGTGGTGCTGCTGGCACCACGCTGGCGCGAACTGCGTCAGCGGATCGGCTTGGCCGAATGGCGTGGGCTGCTGTGGCTCAGCCTGGCCGGCAACCTGGTGTACTTCGTGCTGTTGGCCCACGCGGTGCAGTGGGCAGGCGGGGCGGCGGCCTCGCTGATCGTCGGTTTGATCCCCGTGGTGGTGACGGTGGTCGGTGTGCGTGAGGAGGGCGCGGTGCCGCTGCGCCAGCTGGCGCCGGCGCTGGCCTTGTGCCTGTTGGGGGTGGGGCTGGTCGGGCATGAGGCGCTGCAGTCAGACCATGCCCAGGGCTCGGCCAACCAGCGATTGCTGGGCTTGCTGTGCGCGTTCGGCGCGCTGTTTTCATGGGCGTTGTACTCCATCGGCAACAGCCGCTGGCTGGCGCGTCGCCCGGACATTTCCGGCCACGACTGGTCGTTGTTGACCGGCGTGGCGACCGGTGCGCTGGCGTTGCTGCTGGTGCCCGGTGCATTTGTCGTCTCCGGCCCGTCGCATGCGCCGGTCGACTGGCTGTGGTTCTGGGTCATCAGTGCGGGCGTGGCGGTGGTCGCCTCGGTGCTCGGCAATGCCTGCTGGAACCGGGCCAGCCGCAACCTGCCGCTGACCCTGACCGGGCAGATGATCGTGTTCGAGACGCTGTTCGCGCTGTTGTACGGATTCGGCTGGCAGCGCCGCTGGCCCACCCTGATGGAGGCGCTGGCGATCGTGTGCCTGGTCTCCGGCGTGCTGCTGTGCGCGCATGCACACCGGCCACCCCGGGCGGTGGCCGAACATGCGGGCTGATGACGTTGCGCAGTGCGAATGGTCACATTCGCAACTTTTTTGCCGACGATGCCTGCTGATCGCTGCATTCGACTTTTTGCGGCGCAGCACTTGACAAGCAGTGGGCCGGCGTAGTTTTCTTGGCCCATGGTCCTTGCCGCCGCCACCGTCACGCTGTTCTCCACCGCCTTCACCGGCGGCATGCGCAGCGTTGCCCTGGCCACCGGTACCACCACCATTACCACCGTCACCACTCGCCTGGTGCGGCCCGTCGTCTTCGCGTAATTTCCGAAAACAACGGCCCCGCACCAGATCAGGTTGCGGGGGATCTCCTTCAGCCTGAATGACGCGGGGCCTCGAATCGAGGTCAGCATGTCTTCTGTCGCCGCTTCACCCGATGCCGTCGCATCGCCTGCATCCTCCTCGCCGCTGCGTGCGGCAACCTCGACCGTCGTGCACAAGTTCGGCGGTACCTCCGTGGCCGATGCCGATCGCTATCGGCACGTCGCCCAAGTGCTGCTGGCCCGCGACGAGGCGGTGCAGGTCACCGTGGTGTCGGCCATGAAGGGCGTGACCGACGCGCTGATCGCGCTGGCCGGTGCCGCCTCGGACAATGCCCCGCAGTGGCGCGACGATTGGCACGCATTGCGCGCACGCCATCGAGGCGCCGCCGTGGCCCTGCTGGGCGAGCAGGCGGGCGACACGGTGGAATGGCTGGATGCGCGTTTCGACCATCTGGCCGAGGTGCTGGGCGCACTGGCGGTGATCGGCGAACTGCCGGGCGAGGTGCTCGACCGCGTGCAGGGCCTGGGCGAGGTGTATTCCGCACATCTGCTCGGCCACTACCTGCGCAGCATCGGCGAGGACTGCGCGGTGCTGGATGCGCGCGAGGTGCTGGTGGTGGACCGCGGCGAACTGGGCGTGGATGTGGATTGGGTGCAGAGCGCGCAGCGTCTGGCACGGTGGCGGGAAGTGCATGCCGCGGCGCGCGTGGTCGCGACCGGATTCGTGGCGCGCGACCGCCGCGACCGGGTAACCACGCTGGGGCGCAACGGCAGCGACTATTCCGGCGCGATCTTCGCCGCGCTGTTCAACGCCGACGAGCTGCACATCTGGACCGACGTGGACGGGGTGCTTTCGGCCGACCCGCGGGTGGTGCCCGAAGCCGTGCAGCTGGAGGCGCTGAGCTACGACGAAGCCTGCGAACTGGCCTACTTCGGCGCCAAAGTGGTGCATCCGCAGACGATGTCGCCGGCCATCGAGCGTGGCCTGCCGATCATCATCCGCAACACCTTCCGTCCCGATCATCCCGGTACCCGGATCACCGCCGAGCGCACCACCTCCGGCCCGATCAAGGGACTGACCCTGAGCCCGGAACTGGCGCTGCTCAACCTGGAAGGCACGGGGCTTATCGGCGTGCCGGGCACGGCCGAGCGCGTGTTCGCCGCGCTGCGTAACGCGCACGTGTCGGTGGTGATGATCTCGCAGGGATCTTCGGAACACTCGATCTGCTGCGTGGTGCGCCAGGCCGAAGCGCAGCGTGCGCGTGACGCCCTGCTGCATGCGTTCGCGCACGAACTCAGCCTGGGCCAGGTGCAGCGCGTGCAGCTCACCGACAACGTCAGCGTGCTGGCGGCCGTCGGTGATGGCATGGCCGGGCAACCGGGGGTAGCCGCGCGTCTGTTCGAATCGTTGGGACGCGCCCAGGTCAACATCCTGGCGATCGCGCAGGGCTCTTCCGAGCGCAACATCTCGGTGGCGGTGGACAGCCGCCATGCGACCAAGGCCCTGCGCGCGGCGCATGCCGGTTTCTGGTTGTCGCCGCAGACCTTCTCGGTGGGTGTGATCGGCCCGGGCAACGTGGGCGCTGCGCTGCTGGACCAGCTGCTGGCCGCGCAGCCGACGCTGCTGACGCGGGCCAATGTGGACCTGCGGGTGCGTGCGGTGGCATCGCGCAGCCGCATGCATCTGGATGCGCGCGGCGTACAGGGCGACTGGCGCGCTGCGCTGGCCGGGCAGGCGCAGGCGACCGACCTCGACCAGTTCACCGGGCATCTGCTGTCGGCGCACCTGCCGCACGCGCTGATCATCGATTGCAGTGGCAGCGCCGACGTTGCCGACCGCTATGCCGGCTGGCTGCAGGCCGGCATCCACGTGGTCACCCCCAACAAGCAGGCCGGCGCCGGCCCGCTGCAGCGCTACCATGCCATCCGCGAGGCGGCGGCTGCCACCGGCGCGCGCTTCCGCTACGAGGCAACCGTTGGCGCGGGGCTGCCGGTGATCACCACGCTGCGCGACCTGGTCGATACCGGAGATGAAGTGCTGGCCGTTGATGGCATCTTCTCCGGCACGCTGGCCTGGTTGTTCAACAAGTACGACGGCCTGGTACCGTTCTCCGAACTGGTCGCGCAGGCGCGGGCAATGGGCTACACCGAACCCGACCCGCGCGACGATCTTTCTGGCGTGGATGTCGCGCGCAAGCTGGTGATCCTGGCGCGCGAAGCCGGCCGCGAGCTGAGCCTGGAGCAGGTGACGGTGGAAAGCCTGGTGCCCCAAGCGCTGCGTCAGGCCAGTGTGGATGAATTCATGAGCGGACTGGCATTGGTCGATGGCGTGTTCGCCGAGCGCCTGGCACAGGCGCGCGCGCGTGGCGCGGTGTTGCGTTACGTGGCGCGTCTGTCGGCTGATGCGGCGCAGGTCGGCCTGGTGGAACTGCCGGTCGATCACGCGTTCGCCAACCTGCGCCTGACCGACAATGTGGTGCAGTTCACCACGCGCCGCTACTGCGAGAACCCCTTGGTGGTGCAGGGCCCGGGTGCCGGCCCCGAAGTGACCGCCGCCGGTGTGTTTGCCGATGTGTTGCGGGTTGCCGCTGGCGAAGGAGCGCGCTTGTGAATACAGGTAGTGCAGCGAGGCAGGCACGTGCATTTTCGCCGGCATCGGTGGGGAACGTTGCGGTGGGGTTCGACATTCTTGGTCATGCCATCGCAGGTGTCGGTGACACGGTGACCGTGCGCCGCACCGATGTGCCGGGCGTGCGGATCCTCGCGATCCGGGGCACCACGGTTGATCTGCCGTTGGAGGCGGCCGACAACACCGCAGGTGCGGCGTTGCTGGCGATGATCGATGCGCTTGCGTTGCCGTTCGGGTTCGAACTGGAGATCGACAAGGGCATCGCATTGGGTTCGGGCATGGGGGGCTCGGCGGCGTCGTGCGTGGCCGCGCTGGTGGCGGCTAATGCGCTGCTGGATGCGCCGCTGTCGCGCGAGGCGCTGTATCCGTTTGCGCTGACCGGCGAAGCGGTGGCCAGTGGCGGCCGGCACGGCGACAACCTGGGGCCGATGCTGCGGGGGGGGCTCGTGCTCAGCACAGCGGATCGGTTGGTGAGCATTCCCGTCCCCGCCGAGTGGCACAGCCTGCTGGTGCACCCGGACGCGGTACTGGAAACCCGCCGCGCGCGCGCGGCGCTGCAGGGCAGCTATGGCCTGCCGGAGTTCGTCACCCAGAGCGCGCATCTGGCGCTGGTCCTGAGCGGCTGCTTTCTCGGCGATGCCGAGCTGGTCCGCGCCGGCCTGCACGACGTGCTGGTGGAACCCCGCCGTGCCGGGCTCATTGTGGGGTTCGCTGCCGCCCGCAAGGCCGCGTTGGGTGCTGGTGCGCTGGGCGCCAGCATTTCCGGGGCCGGCCCCAGCGTGTTCGCGTGGTTCGACAACCAGGCGGCTGCGCACGCCGCGCAACCCCTGGTGCAACAGGCCTTCGCTGCCGCCGGCTTCGACAGCCAAGGTTGGGTATCGCCGCTGAACGCGCCCGGGGCGCGGCTGCTGTGAGCGCTGCTTTTTCTCTTCTGCCAGGATCTGCCATGCATTTCGTTTCGACCCGACACGCCGCACCCGCTGCAACTCTCAGTGCCGCCATCGCGGCCGGTCTGGCCCCCGACGGCGGGCTGTATGTCCCGCAGCTGCGACCGCAGCCGCAACGCTGGCAGGCGCAGGGCAGCCTGGCGCGAAACGCGGAAGCGGTGCTTGCGCCGTTCTTTGCCGGCGACGCGCTCGCGCCGCACCTGGCCGCGCTGTGCGAAGAGGCGTTCAACTTCCCCGCACCGCTGCGTGCGCTGTCCACCCCGGGCGACCACGTGCTGGAGCTGTTCCATGGGCCGACCGCCGCATTCAAGGATTTCGGCGCGCGCTTCCTGGCGGCCAGCCTGGCCCAACTTCAACGTGACCGTGCGCGGCCGTTGACCATCGTGGTCGCCACCTCCGGCGACACCGGGGCGGCCGTCGCAGCTGCGTTCCATGGCCAGCCAGGCATCCGCGTGGTGGTGCTGTATCCGGATGGCCGCGTGTCGCCGCGCCAGGCGCATCAGTTGGGATGCTTTGGCGACAACATCCAGGCGCTGCGCGTGGCCGGTTCGTTCGATGACTGCCAGGCGATGGTGAAGCAGGCACTGAGCGACCGCGATCTGCAGGCAGAGGTCCCCCTGAGTTCGGCCAACAGCATCAGCCTCGGTCGTTGGCTGCCGCAGATGAGCTACTACGCCGATGCCGCGCTGACCCATCATGCGGCCACTGGCGAGGTACTGAACCTGGTGGTACCCACCGGCAACCTCGGCAATGCCATGGCGGCGGTACTGGCACGTGCGATGGGCCTGCCGCTGGGGAAGATCGCGTTGGCCACCAACGCCAACGACGTGCTGCCGCGTTTCTTCCAGGGCGGTACCTACCGGCCGCAGCACAGCGTGGCGACACTGGCCAACGCGATGGATGTCGGCGCGCCAAGCAACTTCGAACGACTGCGCTGGCTGTTCGATCAGGACGACGACGCACTGCGCGCCGCCTTCCGCGCCGAAGCAGTGGGCGATGTGGCAATCCGCGAACTGATCGCGCGGCGCTACGCAGCGGCGGGCGAGGTGTTCTGCCCGCACACCGCCACGGCGGTGAAGCTGCTGGAAGCGCTTCGTGCTGAAGGCGTGCAGGGCGATTGGGCGGTCGCAGCGACGGCGCACCCGGCCAAATTCGAATCGGTGGTGGAACCGCTGATTGGCCGCGCCGTCGAGGTGCCGCCAGCCTTGGCCGCACTGCTGGAACGTCCCGCACACGCCGAACCCTGTCCGCCGCATTACGCGGCGCTGCGCGAATTCCTGCTTTCCTGATGTATCCAGATCCCAACCCGGGACGTAGAAATTCGTGGGGTCGACCGTTGGTCGACCACCGCGCAACGCGCGGCGCAAGCCTCCGAAACCGGATCATTTACATGGGTGCATGCCCGACCGGCGTTTAACAACAACCGAAGCCGCGCCTCAGGCCCCGCACAGCCCCTGCAACCCAGCCTCGTCCAGAATCTCAACGGTATTCAGATGGGGCAGGGCAATCAAACCCTGCTGCCGCAGTTTGGTGAACGTGCGGCTGACCGTCTCCATGGTCAATCCAAGATGGTCGGCAATGTCGCTGCGGCCCATCGGCAGGGTCACCCGCAACCCATTGCCGCCCAACCGGGCTTCACGCGCGGCCAGCCGCAGCAGGAAATCGGCCAGCTTCTCCGTCGGTTGCAGGCGGCCCAGCGCCAGCGCCGCATCGGCGGCCTCGTCCAGCGCCTGACAGGCGCGCTGCAGCAGCTTGCGCTCCAGGTGCGGGTAACGCGCGCGCAGGTCCTTCATCGGGGCCAGGGCCACGCGGCAGACGCGGCTGTCGGCAATGGCTTCGATGTCGTAGCGGTGGTGGTCGCTCCCGGTCAGTCCCAGGTAATCGCCCGGGAGCACGAACCCGTTGATCTGGCGGCGGCCGTCGGCCAGGGTGCGCACCAGCCGCAACGCGCCGGAGGTCAAGGTATAGACATGTTGGCGCGGCTCACCCGCGCGGGCCAGGGTGCCCCCCAGCGGCAGCGGCTGCGACACTGTGACCCGTTCCAGCGCCTGCACTTCGTCGGGCGACAGCGCCGAACACACGGCCAGGTGCCGCACCGAGCAGTGCAGGCAGTCACCCAGCGGCGAGCAGCCCGGGGCGGGGTCGTCTACGGCGGCAACGGCGGTTCCGGAGTGGGGCCGGGTCATGTCGAACCAGGAAGCTGGGCCTGCCTATGATACGGCATGCGGCCGTTGGGCCGGTCCGGCAGGGTCGATGACGGCTGCGGCGGCCGGCTGCGGCTAGAATATGCAGCTCGCTCATCCCCACGTTCCGCAGGAGTTCCGCAAGTGATCAAGCCCCGTACGCCGCCCGGCATCATGGAATTGCTGCCGCGCGAGCAGATCGCGTTCCAGCGCATGCTGGACGTCATCCGCCGCAACTACGAGCGGTTCGGGTTCCTGCCGGTGGAAACCCCGGTGTTCGAGCTGTCCGACGTGCTGTTGACCAAGTCCGGCGGCGAGACCGAGCGCCAGGTGTATTTCGTGCAGTCCACGGGCGCGCTGGCCAATGCGGCCGAAGCCGGCGACAGGAGCCTGCCCGAGCTGGCGCTGCGCTTCGACCTGACCGTGCCGCTGGCGCGCTACGTGGCCGAGCACGAGCACGACCTGACGTTCCCGTTCCGCCGCTACCAGATGCAGCGCGTGTACCGCGGCGAGCGCGCCCAGCGCGGCCGTTTCCGCGAGTTCTACCAGTGCGACATCGACGTGATCGGCAAGGACAGCCTGAGCACCCGTTATGACGCGGAAGTGCTGGCCGTCATCCACGCAGTGTTCGCGGAGCTGCGCATCGGTGACTTCTCGGTACAGCTGAACAACCGCAAATTGATGCGCGGTTTCTTCGAAAGCCTGGGCGTGGCCGACGGCGAGCGCCAGATGGCGGTGCTGCGCGAGGTCGACAAGCTCGACAAGCGCGGCCCGGATTACGTGCGCGAAACCCTGACCGGCGAAGGTTTTGCCATCCCCGCCGAGCAGGTCGACCGGATCCTGGCGTTCGTGGCGGTGCGCTCGAGCAGCCACGCCGATGCGCTGGCGCAGCTGGACGCACTGGTGGCCGATGGCAATGCCAGCGAGACCTTGAAACTCGGCGTGGCCGAGCTGCGCGAAGTGCTGCAGCTGGTCAAGGCGCTGGGCGTGCCGGAAAGTGCGTACTGCCTGAATTTCTCGATTGCGCGCGGCCTGGATTACTACACCGGCACGGTGTACGAGACCACGCTCACCGACCACCCGCAGATCGGGTCGATCTGTTCGGGCGGCCGTTACGAGGACCTGGCCAGCCACTACAGCAAGTCCAGGCTGCCGGGCGTGGGCATCTCGATCGGCCTTACCCGCCTGTTCTGGCAGCTGCGCGAAGCCGGACTGATCGCGGGCATCGAAGACAGCAGCGTGCATGCACTGGTGGCGCTGATGGACGACAACGGCCTGGCCGATTCGCTGGACATCGCCCGCCGCCTGCGCGTGGGCGGGATCAACGCCGAAGTGCAGATGGAGCCGAAGAAGATCGGCAAGCAGTTCCAGTACGCGGCCAAGGCGGGCATCCGTTTCGTGGTGTTGGCCGGTGAAGACGAGCTGGCGCGCGGCGTGGTGGCGGTGAAGGATCTGCTGCGCGAGCAGCAGTTCGAGGTTGCCCGCGATGAGCTGGCGAGTGCATTGCAGGTGGAGCTGGAGCAGACCCGCGCCATGGCGTGACGGGCTCCCGCGACTGTGTATCCAACAATGGCACCTTCGGGTGCCATTGTTGTTTCTACGGTCGCGCCCACCGTTGGTCGGCCCTGGTAACCCATGATCGTTCGGGGTCGTTCCCGGTAGCGCCGACCGTTGGTCGGCCTTGGGAGCCCGTGACCGTTCGTTGAAGTCCAGCGTGAACGTCAACGGCGTACAGCCGACGTCTCATTGCCGGCCGCCCCGTACCGTGTCGTGTGCGGCGGGGAAGAGCAGCCGGGCACAGCAGCCGGGCACAGCCCGGATTTATGGGTTCCGATCCACGCTGAATGGAAGGTTCGATGAATTTGGCATTTCGTTCCGTTTGCGCTAATGTAATAGCACGCTATTACATTGATACGATGAAAATCCGTCCTGTCCCCCGCGAAAAAGACCCCCAGGCCGACCTGGATAGCCTGGCCAGCGCCTTTGCCGGCCTGTCCAGCGCCGACCAAGTAACCGCCTTCCTGCGCGATCTGTGCACCCCGGCCGAGCTGGAAGCGCTGTCGGACCGCTGGAAGGTGGTGCCGCTGCTGCGCCAGGGCGTGCCGTATCGCGAAATCCATGAATTGACCGGTGTCAGCGTGACCACCACCGGGCGCGTGGCGCGCTCGCTGGACCACGGCCACGGCGGCTATGCCGCCGCCATTGCCGCGACCGCCACGCCTGCAGTCCCCGAATCCGAGTAGAGACCTCCCCCATGAGTGCAACCCAGACCGCCCCGGCACGTGACCGGCTGCGCATTGCCATCCAGAAGAACGGGCGCCTGGCCGAACCGGCGCGCGGCCTGCTCACCGCATGCGGGCTGAGCTGGCGGCAGAGCCGCGACAAGCTGTTCTGCTACGGCGAATCGCTGCCGGTGGACCTGCTGTTGGTGCGCGACGACGACATCCCCGGGCTGATCGCCGATGGCGTGTGCGATTTCGGCATCGTCGGCCGCAACGAGCTGGACGAACAGGGCGCCGCGCGCCGCCGGATCGGCCTGCCGGATGCCTACCAGGCCCTGCGCGGGCTGAACTTCGGCCAGTGCCGGCTGATGCTCGCTATACCGGAAGAATGGGATTGGCAGGGCGTGAAGCAGCTGGCCGGCAAGCGCATCGCCACCAGCTACCCGGCCATCCTGGCCAACTGGCTGGCCGAGCGTGGCGTGGACGCGCAGGTGGTGGAACTGTCCGGTTCGGTGGAAATCGCCCCGCGTCTCGGCACGGCCGATCTGATCTGCGACCTGGTCTCCAGCGGTGCCACCCTCGCGGCCAACCAGCTCAAGCCGGTGGAAACGTTGCTGGAAAGCGAAGCGGTGCTGGCCGGCCCGGTGAAGACCCCCGACGATGCCCGCGCCGGCCTGATGGCGATGCTGCTGCGCCGCCTTGACGGCGTGGTGAAGGTGCAGGACAGCAAACTGCTGATGTTCCGTGCCGAACTGGACCGCGTGTCCGAGCTGGCCCGCCTGCTGCCCGATGCCGACCCGCTGGTGCAGTTGCCCGATGACGGCGGCCGCCTGCGTTTGCAGACCATGTGCCACGGCGCATTGACCTGGCAGCGGCTGGAAGAGCTGGAGCGCGCGGGCGCCCAGGGGTTGATGGTATTGAGCGTGGAGCGGTCGCTGGCATGAATCGTCTGCAATGGTCCCAGTTGAGCAGCACCGCCCAGGCCGAGGCGTTGCAGCGCCCGGTGCAGGCGGTAGCTGCACGTACGCGTGAATCGGTCGCGGCGTTGATCGCGGTGGTGCGCAACGATGGCGATGCCGCGTTGCGCGAGATCAGCCTGCGCTTCGATGGCGTGGCGCCTACCTCGTTCGAAGTGAATGACGAAGAGTTCGCCGCCGCCGAGCGCGCGGTACCGGCTGAGCTGCGCCAGGCGATGACCGAAGCGGCCGAACGCATCCGCCTGTTCCACAAGGCCGGCATGAGCCAGGGCTACGCGGTGGAAACCGCACCGGGCGTGCGCTGCGAACGCATGGTACGGCCGATCGGCCGGGTCGGCCTGTACGTGCCGGCGGGCAGCGCGCCGCTGCCATCCACCGCGTTGATGCTGGGCGTGCCGGCGCAGCTGGCCGGCTGCCGTGAAGTGGTGCTGTGCACCCCGCCGCGCCGCGATGGCAGCGCTGATCCGGCGGTGCTGGTGGCCGCACGCCTGACCGGCGTGCACCGGGTATTCAAGCTGGGCGGCGCGCAGGCGATTGCGGCGATGGCTTACGGCACGGCCAGCGTACCGGCGTGCGACAAGCTGTATGGCCCGGGCAACAGCTACGTGACCGAGGCCAAGCAGCAGGTCGCGCAGGATGGCGCGGCGGCCATCGACATGCCGGCTGGTCCCTCCGAAGTGCTGGTGATCGCCGATGCGGGCGCCAACCCCGCCTTCGTCGCCGCCGACCTGCTCTCGCAGGCCGAACACGGCCCCGATTCGCAGGTGCTGCTGCTGACCGATGACGCCGACATGCTGGCCAAGGTCGAAGCACAGGTACAGGTGCAGCTGGTGCAGCTGTCGCGCGCCGACATCGCCGCGCAGGCGCTGCAGTGCTCGCGCCTGATCCTGGTCGATTCGCTGGTGCAGGCGTTCCAGATCAGCAACCGCTATGCGCCCGAACACCTGATCCTGGCGTTGCGCGCGCCGCGCGACTGGCTGGCGCAGGTGGAAGCGGCCGGCTCGGTGTTCCTCGGCGACTACACCCCCGAAGCGCTGGGCGATTATTGCAGCGGCACCAACCACGTGCTGCCCACCGCCGGTGCCGCACGCGCCTACAGCGGGGTGAGCGTGGCCAGCTTCCAGAACATGATCAGCGTGCAGGCTGCCACCGCGCAGGGCATCGCCGCCATCGGCACCTGCGCCCGCGTGCTGGCGCGTGCCGAAGGGCTGGATGCGCACGAGAACGCCGTGGCATTGCGCATGGAGACGGCCGCATGAGCGCCGCCACCGTGCTCGATCTGGTTCGCAGCGACCTGCGCGTGTTCGCCGGGTACTCCTCGGCGCGCAGCAGCGCGCTGGTGGGTGACGTGTGGCTCAACGCCAATGAATCGGCCTGGGCCAATCCTGCGGACGCGCAGGGGATTGCCCGCCGCTATCCCGAACCGCAACCCGAAGCGCTGCGTGCGCGGTTGGCGGCGCTGTACGGCTGCTCCCCGGACCAGCTGCTGATCGGCCGGGGCAGCGATGAGGCCATCGACCTGCTGGTTCGCGCATTGTGCGAACCGGGCCGCGATGCCGTGCTGGTGACCCCACCGGTGTTCGGCATGTACGCGGTGTGCGCGCGACTGCAGAATGCACCGCTGCTGGAAGTGCCGCTGCGTGATTCGGGTGATGCGCTGGAGGTGGATATCGACGCCATCGTCGCCGCTGCGCTGGCTGGCAATGCCAAACTGGTGTTCCTGTGCACGCCGTCGAACCCGGCCGGCAGCACGATCTCGCTGGAAGAAGTCGAACGCGTCGCCCGGGCGCTGCAGGGCAGGGCGCTGGTGGTGGTGGATGAGGCCTACGGCGAGTACGCGGAGCAGCCATCGGCCGCCACCTTGCTGGCGCACCGCGACAATGTGGCGGTGCTGCGCACCCTGTCCAAGGCACACGCCCTTGCAGCAGCACGTATCGGCAGCCTGATCGCCGCCCCCGCGTTGATTCAGATGCTGCGCCGTTGCCAGGCGCCGTATCCGGTGCCGGCGCCGTGCGCGGCGCTGGCCCTGGCCGCGCTGGACCCCGCCGCGCTTGAAACTACCGCCGGGCGCGTTACCCAGGTCAAGAGCGAACGCACCCGCCTGGCGGCTGCCTTGCAGCGGGCGCCAGGCGTGGTGCGCGTGTATCCCTCGCACGGCAACTACCTGCTGATCCGTTTCAGTGACGCACAGGCCGCGTTCGATGCGCTGCTGGCGGCCGGCGTGGTGGTGCGCGACCAGCGTGCCGCGCCGCAACTGCACGATGCGCTGCGCATCACCGTTGGCAGCCCGGAAGAGAACGACCGCGTGCTCCAGGTACTCAGCGCCCGGAGGGCCGCCGCATGACCCCCATCCTGTTCGTCGACCGTGACGGCACCCTGATCGAAGAACCCGCCGATTTCCAGATCGACGCCTACGAGAAGATCCGCTTCGTGCGCGATGTGATCCCGGCGATGCTGAAGCTGCGTGACGCCGGCTACCAGTTCGTGATCGTCAGCAACCAGGACGGGCTGGGCAGCGAAGGCTACCCGCAGGCGTCCTTCGATGGCCCCAATGACCTGATGCTGCAGATCTTCGCCAGCCAGGGCATCGTGTTCCGTGACGTGCTGATCGACGGCAGCTGGCCGCACGACAACGCGCCCACGCGCAAGCCGGGCATCGGCATGATGCTGCCCTACCTGCAGGACCGCAGCATCGACTGGGCGCGCTCGGCGATGGTCGGCGACCGCCCGACCGACATCCAGTTCGCGCAGAACATGAACATCCGCGGCTTCCAGCTGCGCACGGAGCAGTTCGGTGGTGAGTGGGACTGGAACGGCATCGCCCACGAGCTGGCCGACGCGCCTCGCCGCGCCACCGTACAGCGCAATACCAGGGAAACGCGCATCCGCGTCGAGGTCGACCTGGACCGCACCGCCGAACCGCAGACCCACACCGGGCTGCCGTTCTTCGACCACATGCTGGAGCAGATCGGCAAGCACGGCGGCTTCGCGTTGAGTGTGCAGGCCGAGGGCGACCTGCACATCGACGAGCACCACACCATCGAAGACACCGGGCTGGCCCTGGGCCAGGCGCTGCGCGAAGCACTGGGCGACAAGCGCGGTATCGGTCGCTACGGCTTTACCCTGCCCATGGACGAGACCCTGGCCAGCGCCGCGCTGGACTTCAGCGGCCGCCCGTACTTCGTGTTCGAAGGCGAGTTCAAGCGCGAGCGCGTGGGCGACATGCCGACCGAGCTGGTGCCGCACTTCTTCCGCTCGCTGTGCGATGCCTCCGGCCTGAACCTGCACCTGAGCGTGCGTGGCGACAACGACCACCACAAGGTCGAAGCCTGCTTCAAGGCACTGGCCCGCGCATTGCGCCAGGCATTGCCGCGCCAGGGCACGGCGCTGCCCAGCACCAAGGGGGCGCTGTGACCGACGTTGCACTCATCGATGCCGGCGGCGCCAATCTCGGCTCGGTGCGCTACGCATTGGAACGCCTTGGCGCGCGCGTGACGCTGGTGCGCGATGCGGCGGGCCTGCGCGGGGTATCGAGGGTGATCCTGCCGGGCGTCGGCGCCGCACCGCACGGCATGGCGCGGCTGCACGCACAGGGGCTGGTGCAGCCGCTGCGCGAGCTGCAGGTGCCGTTGCTGGGCATCTGCCTGGGCATGCAACTGCTGTTCGAGCATTCCGAGGAAGGCAACGTGGAATGCCTCGGCCTGCTGCCGGGCGTGGTCCGCCACCTGCACCCGGCCACCGGCATCCGCGTTCCCCACATGGGCTGGAACCGGCTGCTGCCGCTGCGCCAGGCGGCGCTGATGGACGGCGTGGCCGACCGCGCCAGCGCCTACTTCGTGCACAGCTATGCCGCGCCTTTGAACGAACACACCGTGGCCGCGTGCGACCACGGCGGGCTGTTCGCGGCGGTGGTGCAGCGTGGCCGCCACAGTGGTGCGCAGTTCCACCCCGAGCGTTCCGCCGCCACCGGCGCGCGGATCCTGCGCAACTTCATCGAGAACGAACCTGCATGAGTTTCACCGTCTATCCCGCGCTGGACATCCGTGAGGGCCGCGTGGTGCGCCTGCTGCAGGGCGACTACGCCCAGCAGACCACCTACGGCGACGACCCGCTGCCACGCGCGCGCGCGTTCGCCGCTGCCGGTGCGACCTGGATGCATCTGGTCGACCTGGACGCCGCGCGCGCCGGTGGCTACACCCTGGCGCCGCTGCTGTCGGCGATCGCCAACGAAAGCGGCCTGAACGTGCAGACCGGGGGTGGCATCCGCCGTCGCGACGATGTGGCGCGGCTGCTGGATGCCGGCGCGGCGCGGGTGGTGGTGGGCTCGGTGTCGGTGCGTGAACCGGACACCGTGATCGACTGGCTGCGGGAGTTCGGCGCCGAGCGCCTGACCATCGCACTGGACGCGCGCCAGGCCAACGATGGCCGCTGGCTGCTGCCGGTACATGGCTGGACCGAAACCGCCGATGTGACCTTGGACGTGCTGGCCCAGCGCTACGCGCAGGCCGGCATGCGCCACCTGCTGTGCACCGACATCGCCCGCGACGGCATGCTGTCCGGCCCGAACATCGACCTCTACCGGCATCTGTCCGCGCTGCTGCCCGGCGTGGCGGTACAGGCCTCCGGCGGCGTACGCAGCGCTGCCGACGTGGCCGAAGCCAGGGCCGTGGGCTGCGGCGGTGCGATCCTGGGCAAGGCCTTGCTGGAAGGCCGCATGACCCTGCAGGAGGCGCTGGCATGTTGAGCCGCCGGCTGATTCCCTGCCTGGACGTGCGCGATGGCCGCGTGGTCAAGGGCGTGCGCTTCCGCGACCACGTGGACATGGGCGACATTGCCGAACTGGCGCTGCGCTACCGCGACCAGGGGGCTGACGAACTGGTGTTCTATGACATCGGCGCGAGCCCGGAAGGGCGCGCCGTGGATGTAGGCTGGATCGAGCGCATCGCGCGCCGGATCGATATTCCGTTCTGCGTGGCCGGCGGCATCAGCGACGTGGAGACCGCCCGCAGGGTGCTGTATGCCGGCGCGGACAAGATTTCGATCAACTCGCCCGCGTTGGGCCGTCCGGCCCTGATCGAGGAGCTGGCCGATGCCTTCGGCGTGCAGTGCGTGGTGGTCGGCATCGATTCGGTCCGCGAGCCCGACGGCGAGTGGCGCGTGCGCCGCTTCAGCGGCGACCCGGAAAAGACCCAGGCCGTACCGGTGCGCACCCTGGACTGGCTGGTCGAGGCACAGCGCCGTGGCGCCGGCGAGATCGTGCTCAACTGCATGGACAGCGACGGCGTGCGCCGCGGCTACGACGTGGCCCAGCTGCGCCGGGCGCGGGCGCTGTGCCACGTGCCGCTGATCGCCTCCGGCGGCGCTGGTGACATGCAGCACTTCGCCGATGTGTTCGACCAGGCCGACGTCGATGGCGCGCTGGCCGCCAGTGTTTTCCACAGTGGCGCCATCGCCATTCCCGCGCTCAAGCAGTTCCTGCGCGAACAGCAGATCGAGGTACGGGATGTCTATTGAAGTATTGCCCTCGCACGAGGCGCTGGAGCAGCTGGCCTGGGCCAAGGGCGATGGCCTGCTGCCGGTGGTGGTGCAGGACGCCGATACGCTGGCTGTGCTGATGCTGGGCCATGCCAATGCCGAATCGCTCGCCCTGACTCTGGAAACCGGGCACATGACCTTCTACAGCCGCAGCAGGCAGCGGCTGTGGACCAAGGGCGAATCGTCCGGCAACGTGCTGGCGGTGGTGGCCATCCGGGTGGATTGCGACCGTGACACCCTGCTGGTGAGCGCGCGTCCCGCTGGGCCGACCTGCCACACCGGCAGCGAAAGCTGCTTCGCCCAGGCGCCCGGCAACTTCCTTGGCCGTCTCGACGCGCTGGTACGCGATCGCGAACAGCGCCGCCCGGCCAACAGTTACACCACCACGCTGTTTGAACAGGGTCTGCACCGGATCGCGCAGAAGGTGGGCGAAGAGGGTGTCGAAACGGCGCTGGCCGGCGTCGTCCAGGACGATGGCGCGCTGCTCGGCGAATCCGCGGACCTGCTGTTCCACCTGACCGTGCTGCTGCGCGCCCGTGGGCTGTCGCTGCAGGATGCGGTCGGGGTGCTGGTGGCCCGCCACGCCGGATGAGCGGGCGGCATGTCGTTTAACGTCGTTGAAACGGGCCACACGCGATCATGTGCCGCTTTACAACCGCCCACCTCCAACGGAACGCCTCGATGACCCGCACTGCTGCCTGGCTGGCCTGCCTGCTGTTGATGTCCGCACCTGCCTGGGCCAGCGAGGCGACCGTGACCGGCAAGGTCTACCAGGAGCGCGACGGCAAGCCCGGCCGCGGTCCGACCGATCCGGCCCTGGCGGGGGTGCAGGTCTCCAACGGTGAACTGATCGTGCGCACCGCGGCCGATGGCAGCTACAGGCTGCCGGTCCGCGAGGGCCAGACCGTGTTCGTGATCAAGCCCGACGAGTACCGCTTCCCGGCGGCCGCCAACGGCATGCCCGGCTACTGGCGGCACTATGCCCCGCAGGGTTCGCCGCGGCTGAAGTACGACGGCATCGCCGCCACCGGCGGCAATGTCGGCAACTGGGATTTCGCGCTGGAGCCGGTGAAGGACGCCGATGCGGCGCGGGCCGGTTTCGAGATGCTGGTGTTCACCGATTCGCAGACCGCCAGCCGCCAGGACGTGGACTACTACCAGCGCGCCATCGTCGAACCGATCATCGGCAAGCATCCGGCGCGGCTGGGCACCACGCTGGGCGACATCGTCAACGACGATCTGTCCCTGTATCCCCAGATCAACCAGGTCACCGCACAGCTGCAGGTGCCGTGGTTCCATGTGCCGGGCAACCACGACCTGGACATGGATGCCGGTGACGACCGCCATTCGCTGGACAGCTGGCGCGCGGTCTATGGCCCGGATACCTATGCGGTGGAGGAGGGCGGAGCCAGCTTCGTGTTCCTCGACGACGTCGTCTACGACCCGACCGCCAAGCCGAAGTACGTCGGTGGCCTGCGCCCCGACCAGTTCACCTTCCTGGCCAACTACCTCAAGAGCGTGCCGCGCGACCGCCTGCTGGTGCTGGGCATGCACATTCCGCTGTTCGACGCCGCACCGGGCCGCGAGACCTTCCGCCATGCCGACCGTGCGCGCCTGTTCGCGCTGCTCAGGGACTTCCCGAACGTGCTGGTCCTGAGCGGGCACAGCCACACCCAGCAGCACTACTACCACGGTGCCGCCGAAGGCTGGCAGGGCAGCCGGCCGCTGCATGAGTACAACGTCGGCGCGGCCTGCGGCGCCTTCTGGTCCGGGGTCAAGGACAGCAGCGGCATACCCGATGCCACCATGAGCGATGGCACGCCGAATGGTTATGCGGTGCTTTCGGTGAAGCCCGGCGGCGAGTACGGCCTGCGCTACTACGTGGCACGCGCACCGGACGACTACCAGATCGCGCTGCACGCACCGAAGGTGCTGCGCAAGGGCGCATACCCGGCATGGGGCGTGTACGCCAACGTGTTCATGGGCCAGGACGACACGCTGGTGGAGTACCGCGTCGACGACGGCGCATGGCAGGGCATGAAGCGGGTGGAGCAGCCCGACCCGCGCCTGCTGGTCGAAAACGTTGCCGATGACACGGCAGAGCGCCTGCGTGGCTTCGACCGCTCGCCCGAAGCCACCCCCTCACCGCACCTCTGGCGCGGCGCCCTGCCCACCGACCTGGCAGCCGGCCCCCACAAGGTGGAAGTACGCGCAGTCCATGCCGATGGCCCCACCACCACCGCCAGCACCACCTACCGCCTCCAGGTAGCCAAACCGTAGTGCCAGGCCCTGCCTGGCAACCAAGCGGTCCAAACCGTAGTGCCAGGCCCTGCCGGGTAACCAGGCGGTCCAAACCGTAGTGCCAGGCTCTGCCTGGCAATCAGGCGGTGCTGACCCAAGCCGCAGTACGCCCGCGTACGGCACACCACAGCTTTGCAAAGCCAACACGATCACCGAAAATCCCGGCGATGCATTCAACCCAACCCAAGGCCCGCGAGTGAGCGTTGCGACACCGTTTCCGGACGCCCATCCGGTCCACCCTGATGTTTCCAGCGCGCTGCGGCCACGCCCGGGTTCCCGCGACACCCTGATCGTTGCCGATGTCGGCGGTACCTATGCGCGCCTGGCCTTGGCAGACGTGGTGGTCGGCCAAGCCCCACGCATCCGCAACCTGCGTCGCTATGCCTGCGCCGAGTTCGCCAGCCTGGCGGCAATTCTGGCGGCATTCCGTGGTTCGCAGCATCTCGCGCCTGCCACGGCGGTGGTGGCCATTGCCGGCCTGCTTGAGGGCGACCACCTGGTCAACACCAACCTGCCATGGCCGGTATCGGTGGCGGCGACACGCCGCGACGCAGGGCTGGCTACGCTCGATCTGATCAACGATTTCGAGGCTGTTGCTTACGCCATCCCGCACGTGGCACCGGACACGCTGGCGCCATTGAACGGCGAACCGGGCGATGGCGGCCGCTGGCCGGCATTGGTGCTGGGGCCAGGTACGGGGTTGGGCGGTGCATTGCGTTTTGAGGCCGGTGCACGTGCGGTGCTGGCCAGCGAGGCCGGGCATGCCGCGCTCGGTGCCGGCACTGCGCTGGAACTGCAGGTGCTGCAGCAGATGCTGGCGCGCTGGGAGCACGTGGACAACGAGCGCATCCTGTCCGGCAGCGGCCTGATGAACCTGTATCCGTGCCTGTGCACGATTCGTGGGGTGGCGCCGCAATGGACCACGCCGGAAGCGTTGATCGCCGCCGCGCATGCGGGCGAGGATGCACTGGCGGTTGAAACGCTGGAGGTGTTCTGCGGCTGGCTGGGCAGCCTGGCCGGCGACCTGGCGGTGACCTTCGGCGCGCGCTCGGTCTACCTGGCCGGCGGCATCTCCAGCCACGTCGCCCCGTTCCTCGATGACGGCCATTTCCGCAACCGCTTCCTGGCCAAGGGCGTGATGCGCCGGGTGCTGGAGCAGGTGCCGGTGTGGCGGGTCGAGCACGGCGAGCTGGGCGTGGTTGGCGCAGCCGTGTGGCACGCCGAACATCGCTGCGCGGCGGCGTAGATTTTCTTTTCCCGGCCCTCCCGGGGCGGGTTGATGGCATTGGGAGAGCAACGAGTGACTGATCGCAGGCAATTCCTCCAGGCCAGTGCGCTGGCCGCAGGTGTCATGGCATTTCCGCACGTGCAGGCCAGGGCCAGCGGACGTGCGCGGGTGGTGTCCACGTGGGATTTCGGGGTGGGCGCCAACCAGGCGGCGTGGAAGGTGCTGTCGGCCGGCGGCGGTGCACTGGATGCGGTGGAGAGCGGCGCACGCTGGGCGGAAAGCGAGCTGTGCAACCCCACGGTAGGGCGCTGCGGCAATCCGGACCGTGACGGGGTGCTGAGCCTGGATGCCAGCATCATGGCCGGCGATGGGCACTGTGGTTCCGTGGCGGCGTTGACCGACATCCTGCATCCGGTGTCGGTCGCGCGAAAGGTGATGGAACAGACCCCGCATGTGATGCTGGTGGGCGAGGGCGCCCGGCAGTTCGCGATGCAGCAGGGCTTCAAGCGCGAGAAGCTGCTGACCCCGGCGGCGGAAAAAGCGTGGCGCGAGTGGCTGAAGACCGCGCAGTACACGCCGGAGATCAATGCCGAACGACGCACGCGCCCGGGCGACAGCAGCAATCACGATACGTTGGGCATCCTGGCCATCGATGCGCAGGGCCAGCTGGCGGGTGCGTGCACCACCAGCGGCATGGCGTGGAAGCTGCATGGACGGGTCGGCGACAGCCCGATCATCGGTGCAGGGCTGTACGTGGACAACGAGGTGGGCGCGGCTACGGCGTCAGGGGTTGGCGAGGAAATGATCCGCAACGCGGCATCGTTCCTGGTGGTGGAACTGATGCGCCAGGGCCGTTCGCCGGCCGAGGCCTGCCGGGAGGCGATCGCACGGGTGGTGCGCAAGCGCCCCGAAGCCAGCAAGACGCTGCAGGTGTGTTTCCTGGCGCTGGACCGCAATGGCGAGGTGGGCGCGTATGCACTGCATCGCGGCTTCGTCTACGCGGTGTGCGACAAGGACCGCCAGGACGACCTGCGCGATTCGGCGTCGGTGTATACGAGCGAGCAGACCTGAGCATGCCGCGGCATACCCTCGAGATCGCCTCGAATTCGGTTGCATCGGCACTGGCGGCGCAGCAGGGCGGTGCCGACCGGATCGAGCTGTTCGACAACCTGGCCGAGGGCGGCACCACGCCCTCCCACGGCAGCATCGCGGTGGCGAGGGAGCGTCTCCGGATTCCGCTGTTCGTGCTGATCCGGCCGCGTCCAGGCGACTTCCGTTACGACGCCCTCGAAGCCGACATCATGCTGCGCGATATCGCGCAATGCCGGCAGCAGGGCTGCGACGGGGTGGTGATCGGTGCGCTGGATGCGGAAGGCAACATCGACACCGCGCTGTGCCGCGAGCTGATCGCCGCCGCCGGCCCGCTGGGGGTGACCTTCCACCGCGCCTTCGACGCCGCGCGCGACCTGCCGGCCGCCCTGGAGCAGGTGATCGCACTAGGCTGCCATCGAGTCCTGAGCTCCGGCGGCCAAGCCAGTGCGGAAGCGGGCAGCGACATGCTTGCCAGGCTGGTCGCACAAGCAGGTGATCGCCTGTCGGTGATGGCTGGCGCGGGTATCGGGCCGGGCAACATCGCCAGCATCGCCACAACGACTGGGTGCCGCGAACTGCATGCGTCGGCCAAGGCGGTCCGCGCCTCGGGCATGCGTTATCGCAATGACGACCTGCGTGGCCTGGACAACGACTGGACGCAGACGGATCCCGCGACCGTGGCCGCGCTGCGGGCTGCGTTGGACGGGCTCGTCTCGTAAGGCAACTGCAACCGCAACGGCAGCGTCTCCGGTGCTACGAGCAGGGAGGCAGTCGGGCAGCCCCTTACGGGACACGCCGTAAACCCATCCTTGGGGGCTTGGCAAAAACATCCATGTTTTTGACAGTCCCTACAGGGGCTACCCGCCTGCCTCCCCGACGGATTGCGTGTGCGGTTGGGTAAAGCAGCCACGCAGGGCGTGGCTCTACGAGGGTGCAAGCCGCTACGGCGGGGTAGCGTCGGTTCCCAAACGACTGCCGTGAAACACACCGCGCCCGGTAACGCATGAAAATAATCGAAGCCGAATTTGATCTCCGTTGGCCACCAACAGACTGTCGGAGGGTCGGCGGGTGTGGGGGTACGGCGGCTTTACCAAACATGGATGTTTGGTAAGAGCCCCCATGGAAGGGTTCACGGCGCCCCCCGTACCCCCACACCCGCCGGCCCTGCACGCGTACCCGCGCAAACGACGGGTTTTGGCATGCGTACCGACCAACGGTCGGTACCTACCAATGGCCAAAAAAAACGACAACCGCCTGTGAAAGCGCGGTTGCCGTGGAGGAGCGTTTCCCCCGCCCGAAGGCGGGGTTGGGTTGACGCTTAGAACTTGTAGGTCGCGCCGAAGTACAGCTGGCGGCCCGAGTACAGGCTGGAGATCAGACGGGCATCCGTATCGTTGCCGAGGTGGATGCGCTGCTCTTCCTTGGTGGCATTCAACACCGAAGCGGTGAAGGTCAGCGCGTCGGTGAAGTTGTAGGCCACGTTGAGGTCGAGCTGTGCGTACGGCTCGGTGTACTCGGTCATGCCGCCGTTCAGGCCGCCGACCACTTCGCCACGGCGGTTGTACGAGGCGCGCGCCAGGAACTTTTCGTTCTCGTAGAACACCGTGACGTTGGCCTGGTTCTTGGCGCTGCCAACCAGCGGCGACGAACCGATGCTTTCACCGTCGAGCACGATCGATGCCAGGTTGGTGTCGTTGTAGGTGTAGTTGGCCTGCACGCCAAAACCCATGTCGAAGGTGTACTGGCCGTACAGCTCCACACCCTGCGACACACCGTCGCGGCCGTTGGCCTGGGTCTCGTAATCCTGCACCGTGACCGACTCACCGCCGATCACCATCTGCACGTCACGCACCACCGGCACGGTGAAGTTGTCCACGTTCTTGCGGAACAGGCCGATACCCGCCACCGCACCCGGCTGGAAGTACCACTCCAGGCCCACGTCGAACTGCGTGGCCTCGAACGGCTCCAGGTCCTTGTTGCTGCCGTGGCCCTGCCAGCCTTCCTGCGGTGCACCGCCGGCGACCCGGCGGTCATTGACGTACTCGGCGCTGAAGTAGCTCAGCGCGCCCGGTGCGGCGATGCTGGTGTAGCTGGGGCGTGCAATGACCTTGGACGCCGCACCGCGCAGCACCAGGTTCTCGGTGATGTCCCAGGCGATGTTGAAGCTCGGCAGGAAGTCCGTATAGGTCTTGTCCGTGCCGATCAGTTCGAACGACTTCTCGCGCGCCAGGCTGTCAGGCAGGCGGACGAAGCCGCTTTCGCAACCGAAGGTCGGGAAGGCCGCCGCCGCCGGGTCGTTGCACGACATCGGCGCGCCGGACGCGTTGTCCAGGAAGTAGTCGTTGAAACGTTCGATCGAGTCGCTGGACTGGGCGAACTGCTCGGTACGCACCACGCGCACACCCACGTTGCCGCGCAGGCGCTCGGTACGGAAGTTGGCCTGGAAGTAGCCTGCGTAGACCTTCTCGTTGACGTTGTAGACGAAGTCGTCTTCGGTGCGGTTATGCGAACCGCCGTAGCGATCGTTGAGGTAGTTGATGTACGCCGGGTAATCGATGCCCGGGAACACGTTGGCGTCGAAACCGCCACGGATGCCGGAAATCGGATTGGACAGGAAGAATCCGGGCTGGGCGATGCCTGCGGTGTTGTCACAGCCCGCCTGGTAGCGGTTGTTGTCGTAGTCGGCCGGATCGGTGCCCGGGCAGACCCAATAAGTGTTGCCGGTATTGCGGTGGACCTTGCCATCACTGTACTTGGCGCCGAACTGGAACGAATCCAGCCAGCCGGTCTCGAACAGCTTGGTGAAGTCGGCCTGGAAGTGGTTCTGCTTGACCTCGGTCCGCATCCATGACGAATCGGTGGAGCCGGTGTCCACTTCGGCGATGCCGTTCATCAGCTGCTGCTGCAGGTCAGGCGAGAACGTGGCCGACGGGGTGCCGGTCAGGTCCCATGCCGAATACCGGTTGCCGGTCTCCCACACGCCATCAACGCGGCGGCGCGGCTTGGCCGACATGCGGAAGTTCATCGACGGGCCACCTTCGGACCACGTGCGGCCGCCGCTGAAGGAGGCTTTCCACAACGGGCTGATGTCCCAGTCGATGCTCAGGTCGGCGCTCTGCGACAATGCCTTTTCGCGGCTGTAGCCGCCGGTCAGCTGCGGGGTGGGGATGGTGCAGTCGTCCGGACCCCAGCCACCCGGCGGCAGGCCGGCCGCTGCGGCCTCCTCTTCGCTGCAGTAGTAGGTCTTGCCGGCCAGCTTTTCGAACTGCGCACCGGTGACGATGCTGCCGCTGGGATCCATGGTCAGCCCGTTGAGCAGGCGACCACCGGCCCAGTTGCCGTCCTGGTTGTAGCGCGCCATGTTCCATTCCGGAATCTTGAGCATGTTCTGGGTGTAGTCACCCTCCAGCTCGAAGCGGAAGTAGTTCGCGGTCAGCGTGACGTTGTCCACCGGCTTGAACTGGAAGGTGAACTGGCCACCCTTGCGCTGACGTTCTTCTTCCTTGACGGCGAAGTTCACCGACGTCGGCATGAAGAAGTCGGTGTAGTTACGCCCGTTCTGGTCGTTGAAACCGGAGTTGCCCCACCAGTAGTTCACGCCGCCCTGGTTCATCGGGTTGCCATTGACATCGCGGGCGGTGGTATCGGTGCCATACCACTGGTAGTTCTCAGTGGTGGCTTCCATGGTGCGGCTGGTGCGCTTCTGCTGGGTCACGCCGACCAGCACGCCGAAGCGTTCGTCCTGGCTGTGCCAGGAATACAGCGCCGATGCCTGCGGATCGACGTCATGGCTGGTGTCCGAGGAGGTGCCTTCCAGGGTCACGTAGCCGGAATTGGATTCCATCTCCAGCGGGCGACGGGTATGCAGGATGACCGTGCCGCCGATACCACCTTCGTCGATGCGCGCTTCGGGCGACTTGAACAGCTCGGCGCTGGACAGCATGTTCGACGGCAGCAGGGTGTAGTTGAAGGAACGGCTGGCCTCGTCGTTGGTTTCCGAGGTGGCGATGTAGTTGCCGTTCAACTGGGTCAAGGTCAGGTCCGGATCCAGGCCACGCACGCTGACGCTCTTGCCTTCGCCGCCGTCGCGGGTGATCACCACGCCAGGTACGCGCTGCAGCGAATCGGCCACGTTCTTGTCGGGGAACTTGCCCACGTCTTCGGCGGTGATCACTTCGACCACGGCGTTGGCGTCGCGCTTCTGTTGCAGGCTTTTTTCGATGGCGAAGCGGTAACCGGTGACCTGCACGCTGTCGAGCGTGGTCGCGGTGGGGGTCTCGGTCGGTGCCGCCGCCGGGGCGGCCTGCTGGGCAAAGGCAGTCGCCGGCACGAAGGCGGCAGCAGCCAATGCGAAGGTAATGGCCGCCGACAACGCGTCGCGGCCGTGCTTGCGGGACATCTGGTTCATTCCACTCTCTCCCTTGGATTGAATCGTTTGGCTGACACGTTGAATCGATCTAAATTCGGAGGCCAAATCGGCAGGGGTTGTCGGCTGGGGTTTCAGGTGTCCCCAGCCCGCCATGGCCGGTTGTGTGACGGTTTCGAGTTGGATCGATCTAAACCGTTGGCGGCGAATTTTTAACACGGCCAGCCCAGGGAAGCATGCTGCTGCGCAATATGGACGGGGAGGGTGCAGATGTGCCAATGGCCAGCGAGGAAGGCCGTCATGTTGCGCCGCAGAATGCATCCCGCAAATTGTCCGTGGTTTACTTAAATCGATCTAAATTCACGCCGCCGTGACTTTGGAGCGATCCAAACCATAGGACCCACTGCATGCGCCGATTGCCGTCCCGCCTCGCCCTTCCGCCCCTGCGCGGCCCCCTGGTGGGCCTGGCCTGCCTGGTCGTGCTGGCCTTCACTCCGATGCTGCAGGCCGCCCCGGCCGCGCTCGAGCGTGAGGTCAACACCTTCATCGGCAGCAAGGATGACGGCAATACCTTCCCGGGCGCCTCGGCCCCGTTCGGCCTGATCCAGGTCAGCCCGATCGGCGAGCACTACGCCGGCTGGCGCTACGACGATCCCAAGATCCGCGGCTTTGGCCATTCTTTCCTCTCCGGCGCCGGCTGCTGGGAGCAGGGCGGCCAGGTCTCGGTGCTGCCGGTGACCGGCACCATCGGGCCGGGCGGTGATTTCGATACCGACAATGCCAAGAGCTTCGACCACAAGGCCTACGCCTCCGGTTACACCCATGAGGGCGAAGTCGGCCAGGCCGGCTACTACAAGGTGCGCCTGACCAGCTACGGCGGCATCGATGCCGAGGCGACCGCACGCACCCGCGCCGCGGCCGAGCGCTACACCTTCCCGGCCGAGGCCGGCACCGGCCATGTACTGGTCAACGTGGGCCAGGCCAACGAGCGCCATTCGGTGATCGGCAGCGTGATCGACGTGGTCGGCGATCGCGTGGTGGAAGGCAAGCTGGTCACCAAGAGCTTCTGCGGCGGCCACCAGTACACCACCTGGTTCCGCATCGAGTTCGATCGTCCGTTCAAGGCCTATGGCACCTGGGGCGAGGGCGGTGGCCTGCCCGGCGCCCGCCACGGCATGGAAGGCGAACTCAAGCCCAGCGGTGCCTGGTTGAGCTTCGACCTGTCCAAGGACCGCGCGGTAACCGCCGTGAGTGCGATCTCGCACGTGGATGCCGAAGGCGCGCGCGCCAACCTGCGCAGCGATGGCATGCAGGACGGCCGCCTGCTCGGTTTCGAGCGCATGCGCGGCCTGTCACAGCAGCAGTGGCGCAGGGAGCTGTCCACCGTGCGCGTGGACAGCAGGCACGCCGATGATCGCACCGTGCTCTATACCGCGCTGTACCACGCGCTGCTGCAGCCGCTGACCGGCAGCGACGCCGACGGCCGCTACCGTGGTTACGACGACAACATCCACCGCGCCGACGGCTGGACCTACTACGAGTATTTCTCGCTGTGGGATACCTACCGTGCGCAGAACCAGTGGCTGGCACTGACCCGGCCGCAGGTCACGAAGGATATCGGCCGCAGCCTGCTGGCCATCAACGAACAGGGCGGCTGGCTGCCGCGCTGGGGCTATGCGAACTTCGAAACCAACATCATGACCGGCGATCCGGTCACGCCCTTCATGGTCGACCTGTGGCGCTTCGGCGCGCTGGCCGGACGCGAAGGCGAGGCTTACACCGCGTTGCGTCGCAATGCGTTCGAACTGCCGCCGATGAACTCGCGGCACGCCGGTCGCTCGGGCAATCCGGGTTATGTGGAGAATGGCTACGTCGCCTATGACCGTGCCTTCCCGTCCAAGGGCATGGACGTCGATCCGCACCACGGCGGTTCGGCCACCCTGGAATACGCACTGGCCGACTGCGCGCTGGCGCAGATGGCCGATGGCCTGGGCCACGCCGACGATGCCGGCGTGCTGCGCCAGCGCGGGCGCAACTGGCAGAAGGTGTGGGACCCGGACGTGCGTGACGAGGAAACCGGCATGAGCGGCTTCCCGCGTCCGCGCATGGACGATGGCAAGTGGTACCTGCCGGCCGATGGGCACTACAGCCCGCGCTCGCACCATGGCTTCCACGAAGGCACGGCATGGCAGTACCAGTGGCTGGCGCAGCAGGACATCCCGGGCCTGGTGCAGGCCATGCACGGCCGCGAAAACGCCGGCAAGCGCCTGGATGCCTTCTTCGCCTACGACGCGCTGCTGCAGTCGCCGCTGCAGGCCGCGCGCAAGGAATGGGTGGTGGGCCCGTACAGCTACTACAACCAGTACCGCTACAACCCCAACAACGAGCCGGACCTGCATACCCCGTGGATGTACACGCTGATCGGCCAGCCGTGGAAAACCGCCACGGTGGTGCGCGCCGCGCAGCAGCTGTTCACCAATGCACCCAACGGCGTCACCGGCAACGATGACCTGGGCACGATGTCGGCGTGGTACCTGTTCAGCGCGCTGGGCCTGTACCCGGCGGTGCCGGGCAGCGGCCAGTTCCTGCTGCACACCCCGCGCTTTGCCAAGGTCGAGGTCGATCTTGGCCAGGGCCGCACGCTGCGCCTGCAGGCGCCGGGCGCCGACGGCCGCAAGCTGCAGTACGTGCAGGGCGTGCAGGTGGATGGCCAGGCGCATGCCCCGGTCTGGCTGGACTGGAACCGCCTGCAGCAGGGCGGCACCATCGCCTACACCCTGGGCGACAAGGCACCGGAAGCCGGCTGGGGTACCCAGGTCGATGCGCTGCCGGTGTCGTACTGCGCCACCCCGGGGGCCGCGCTGGAATGAGCCCGCAGGCCGCGATCCGTTGACCGATGTGATCGTTTAGGCTTGCAGGACCATGAGGACGCCGACGCCAGTATGAAAAAGGACACTTCCGCTGCCAAGGGAACCCGCGCCAGCACGCCCCGTGCCGGCGCCGCACGTGCGGTCACCGTGACCGACATCGCCGATGCCATCGGCGTGTCGCGGGCAACGGTGTCGCTGGTGCTGCGGGGCAGCCCGCTGGTCAATGTCGACACCCGCGCGCGGGTGGAGGCCGAACTGCGCCGGCAGCGCTATGTGTACAACCGTGGCGCGGCCAACCTGCGCCGTCGGACCTCGACCAGCGTGGCGCTGGTGATCAACGACCTGTCCAACCCGTTCTTCGCCGAATTCGCCTCCGGTGTCGACGAAGCGCTGGGCGCGAAGGGTTTCGTGACCCTGCTGGGCAGCACCGGCGAATCGCCGGCGCGGCAGCAGGCGGTGCTGACCACGCTGATGGAACACACCCCAGCCGGCCTGATTCTGTCGCCGGCCGAAGGCAGCGATGCCACCGAGGTGCGCCAGGCCGTGGGCTTCAATGCGAACGTGCTGCTGTTCAACCGTGAGCTCAAAGGTGGCGACTGGGACTTCCTGACCCTGGACAACCAGCAGGGGGCCTACCTGGCCACGCAGCACCTGATCGAGCGCGGCCATCGCCGCATCGCGTTCTTCGGCGGCCATGCCGAGTCCAGTTCCTGCCACCAGCGCCGCACCGGCTATGCGCAGGCGCTGGCCGAGGCCGGGCTGTCGGTGCAGCCGGACTGGCTGATCGAATCGGCGCCGAACCGCCTGGAAGCCGCTGCCCGCTCGGGCGAGCTGTTCGCCGGCGACGTGCCCACCGCTGCGGTCTGCTACAACGACACCGTTGCGCTGGGCCTGATGCTGGGCCTGGCCTCGCGCGGTGTGCAGCCTGGCCGCGATTTCGCGGTGACCGGGTTCGATGACATTTCCGAAGCGGCCGTGGCCTTGCCACCGCTGACCACCCTGACCGTCAATCCGCGCGAGCGCGGTCGCCAGGCGGCCGAACTGCTGCTGCAGCGGCTGGACGATCCCACTGCGGCACCGCGCCATACCGTGGCACCGGTGCAGCTCCGTATCCGTGACAGCAGCGGCCCTGCCGTCGGCTGATCCCGTTCCCTTTCACCTGCCCGCATACTGAGGCGCGTTACGCATGCCCATTTCTCCAACGCATCGCCTGCCCACATCGTCATCCACCGCACCCGTGGTCAACACGCGCATGGCGTTGGCGGTGGCCACCACGATCTTCTTCATGTGGGGCTTCCTGACCTGCCTCAACGACATCCTGATTCCGCACCTGAAGGCGGTGTTCGAACTGAACTACGCCAAGGCGATGCTGGTGCAGTTCACCTTCTTCGGCACCTACTTCCTGATGTCGCTGCCGGCCGGCCGGCTGGTGGCGCACCTGGGCTACAAGAAGGGCATCGTGGCCGGCCTGGCCATCGCCGCCGTCGGCGCGCTGGGCTTCTGGCCGGCTGCGGAACTGCGTGTGTATGAAGCCTTCCTCGGCGCGCTGTTCGTGCTGGCCACCGGCATCACCGTGCTGCAGGTCGCAGCCAACCCGTACGTGGCGCTGCTGGGCCCGGAGCAGACGGCCTCGAGCCGCTTGACCTTGGCGCAGGCGTTGAACTCGCTGGGCACGGCGATCGCACCGATCTTCGGTGGCCTGCTGATCCTCGGCAACACGGTCAAGAGCGCTGACGAACTGGCTGCGTTGCCCGCTGCCGAACAGATCGCCTACCGCGTGCAGGAAGCGCAGTCCGTGCAGGGCCCGTATGTGGGCCTGGCGATCGCACTGGCGCTGCTGGCGGTGTTTGTGTACCTGTTCCGCCTGCCGGCACTGACCGAAACCACCGAACAGGCCGACAGCAGCCGGCATACGCTGCTCGATGCGCTGCGCCACAAGCATGTGCTGTTCGGCGTGCTGGCGATCTTCTTCTACGTGGGCGCCGAGGTGTCGATCGGCAGCTTCCTGGTCAATTATCTGTCGATGCCGAACATCGGCGGCTTCACCGAGCAGCAGGCGACCCACTTCGTGTCGGCGTACTGGACGCTGGCGATGATCGGTCGCTTTGCAGGTTCGGCGATCATGACCCGATTCTCGCCGCGTCTGCTGCTTACGATGTTCGCGGTCGCCAACGTGGTGCTGCTGGGCCTGACCATGCTCGGTTCCGGCCAGGTGTCGTTGTATTCGGTGGTGGCGGTGGGCCTGTTCAACTCGATCATGTTCCCGACCATCTTCGCGCTCAGCGTCGAGCGCCTGGGGCCGCTGACCAACAAGGCGTCGAGCCTGCTGATCATGGCCATCGTCGGCGGCGCCGTGGTGCCGACCCTGCAGGGCGTGCTGGCGGACCATATCGGGCTGCAGATGTCCTTCATCCTGCCGTTGGTCTGCTACGGCTACATCATTTTCTACGGCCTGTCGGGTTCGCGCCCGAGCGCCGGTTTCAGCCAGGGAGGCTGAGCGCGTCATGACCAAGATTGTTTGTTTCGGCGAAATTTTGATCGATCTACTTGCGCAGCCACCGGCCACACCCGACACGCCGCGCGCGTTCCTGCAGTACGCCGGGGGTGCCCCGGCCAACGTCGCCGTGGCCGCCGCGCGGCTGGGTGCGGACACCCATTTCGCGGGCATGCTCGGCCAGGACATGTTCGGCGACTTCCTCGCCGACAGCCTGGCCAGCGCCGGGGTGGCCACCGACTGCATCGTGCGTACCAATGCAGCCAAGACCGCGCTGGCGTTCGTGGCGCTCGACGCGCACGGCGAGCGTAGTTTCAGCTTCTACCGGCCGCCGGCCGCGGACCTGCTGTTCCGCGCCGAGCACTTCAGCCCGGCCTGTTTCGACGGCACCCGCAGCTTCCACGTATGCTCCAACAGCCTGACCGAAGCGGCCATCGCCCAGGCCACGCTGCAGGGCATGCAGCGCGCACGCG
Organism: Stenotrophomonas sp. AB1(2024); assembly: GCF_037482345.1. NCBI lineage: Bacteria > Pseudomonadati > Pseudomonadota > Gammaproteobacteria > Lysobacterales > Lysobacteraceae > Stenotrophomonas > Stenotrophomonas sp. AB1(2024). The sequence continues at coordinate 218,676 of NZ_JBBHKO020000001.1, read as the reverse complement.
CCGCAGGCGCAATGGTCAGCCTGGACCTCAACCTGCGCCCGGCGCTGTGGCCGGCCGATGTCGACCCGACCGCGCAGCTGTGGGAAGCGCTGGTGCTGGCCGACCTGGTCAAGCTCTCGCGCGAAGAACTTGAGTACCTGGCTGCGCCGCTGGGCGCCGATGGCAATGCCGTGGTCATCCAGCGCCTGCTGGCCGCCCATGCGCAGGCCGTGGTGGTCACCGACGGTGCCGCCCCGATGCGCTGGCATACCCGCCATGGCAGCGGCGTGGTCACCGGCTTCCAGGTGCCCACCGTGGATACCACCGCCGCCGGTGATGCCTTCGTGGGCGGGTTGTTGTTCGCGCTCGGTGAGCGCGGTGCCGATGGCGATGCCTTCGTCGACTTCTGCCGCGATCCTGCCGGCCTGCAGGACGCCATTCGTTTCGGTGCCGCCGTCGGCGCGCTGGCCGTGACCCGCAAGGGCGCGTTCGCCGCGATGCCGAGCCTGGCCGATGTCCAGCAATTGCTGCAGCAACAACAGGAAACCGCCGCATGACCACCGCCATTCCCGCCCAGCCCGATTTCCGCTCGCCGGCATTCCTGCGTGCGCATATCGCGCAGACCATGGCGTTCTACCAGCCGCACGAGATCGATCCCGGCGGCGGCTTCTTCCACTACTACCTGGACGATGGCACGGTCTACGACGCCGGCCACCGCCACCTGGTGAGCAGCACCCGTTTCGTGTTCAACCACGCCATGGCCTACCGCGAGTTCGGCAAGCCGGAAGACCTGAAGGCGGTCGAGCATGGTATCCGCTACCTGCGTGAGGTGCACCGCACCCCGGTTTCCGGCGGCTACGCGTGGACCCTGCGCGACGGCGTGGTCGAAGATGCCACCAACCACTGCTACGGCGTGGCCTTCGTGCTGCTGGCCTACAGCTGCGCATTGAAGGCCGGTATCGGCGAAGCGCGCGCATGGATGGACGAGACGTGGGAACTGTTGGAGAAGCGTTTCTGGGAGCCGGAATTCGGCCTGTACCGGGACGAAGCGGATGCGGACTGGAACTTCAGCGACTACCGCGGCCAGAACGCGAACATGCACATGTGCGAAGCGATGCTGGCCGCGTTCGAGGCGAGTGGTGAAGCGCGCTACCGCGACCGTGCGCTGCTGCTGGCCGACCACATGACCCGTCGCCAGGCGGCGCAGGGCAACGGACTGGTCTGGGAGCACTACGACCGCAACTGGCAGATCGACTGGAACTACAACCTCGACAATCCCAAGCACCTGTTCCGCCCCTGGGGTTTCCAGCCGGGCCACCAGACCGAGTGGGCCAAGCTGCTGCTGATCCTGGACCGCCACGTCCAGGCCGACTGGCTGGTGCCGACCGCGCGCCACCTGTTCGACGTTGCAATCGAGCGCAGCTGGGACGGGGAACGCGGCGGGCTGTACTACGGCTTCGCGCCGGACGGCAGCGTGTGCGATGACGACAAGTACTTCTGGGTGCAGGCCGAGTCGCTGGCCACCGCCGCGCTGCTGGCCGCGCGCACCGGTGACGCGGTGTACTGGGGCTGGTACGACCGGCTGTGGGCCTATGCCTGGCAGCACATGATCGACCACCAGTACGGCGCGTGGTACCGCATCCTGGATGCGGACAACCGCAAGTACAGCAACGAGAAGAGCCCGGCTGGCAAGACCGATTACCACACCATGGGCGCGTGTTACGAAGTACTCAACGTGGTGCGCTGAAGATCAGGCGGATGACAGCCGGGCGCTGCCCGGCATTACGGGGTGGTGCATGAAGCAGTGGGCATGGGGTGTTGGACTGGTTCTTCTGCTTGCGCTGCATGCGCTTCCCACCGTTGCGGCGCCGCTGCAGGCGCAATGGTCGTTCCGGCTTCTGCCGGGCAACGCGCAGCTGAAAGCCCATCCCGAAGCAGCGCAGTGGCGACCGGCGTCGGTTCCCGGCGCGGTGCACACCGACCTGCTGGCAACGAAGCTGATACCGGACCCATATGCGGGTGCACCCGAAGCCGGGCTGCAATGGATCGGCCTGGCCGATTGGGAGTACCAGGCGCGGTTCGATGTGGATGCCGCCACGCTGGCGCGCAGCCACGCCGAATTGGTGTTCGACGGTCTGGACACGTTCGCCGAAGTCATGCTCAACGGCCGGCCGCTGTTGCGTGCCGGCAACAGCCACCGCACCTGGCGGGCGGCCGTGCAGGGGCAGCTGCGCGCCAGCGGCAATGAGCTGCGCGTGGTGTTCCGTTCGCCGATCACTACACTGTTGCCCGGCGTGCAGGCCATGCCGCACAAGATTGCCGGCAATTACCCGTCGCCGTACGGGGATGAACCCCGCGATGCGATGGTCGGCAACTTCGTGCGCAAACCCGGTTACCACTTTGGTTGGGACTGGGGGCCGCGCTATGTCACCGCCGGAATCTGGCGCCCGGTGCGGCTGGAGAGCTGGAATGCGCAGCGCATCACCGATGTGGCGGTGCAGACCACGGCGCTGGACGCACAGCGCGCCGTGCTGCAGGTAGCCGTCGAGGTGGAAGCGGCGGTCGCGCGGCAGGCGCGGGTGCAGGTAGAGATGCTCGACCCCGACGGTCGTGTCGCGGCCACGGTGGGACAACCGGCCGCGCTGCACGCCGGCGCGCAGGTGGTGTTGGTACCGGTGCAGTTGGCGCAGCCCCGGCGCTGGTGGCCGGTCGGCCATGGTGAACAGGCCCGCTATACCGTGCGTGCGCGCATTGATGCCGATACGCCGGAGGCGGCAGAGCACAGCATCCGCACCGGGCTGCGTACCGTCGAGCTGCGCCGGGAGAAGGACGCCAAGGGCGGGCAGGGCTTCGCGTTCGTCGTCAACGGCGTACCGATCTTCGCCAAGGGCGCCAACGTGATTCCCTTCGACATGTTCCCGGCCCGCGTCGATCCGTCGCGGATCCGTCGCGAGCTCACCGCCGCCCGCGACGCCAACATGAACATGCTGCGTAACTGGGGTGGCGGGTACTACGAGGACGAGGCCTTCTTCGACATCGCCGACGAGCTGGGCCTGCTGGTCTGGCAGGACTTCATGTTCGGCGGCGGCATGCAACCAGGCTACGATCCGGCGTTCCGCGCCAACGTGGTGGCCGAGGCGCGCGACAACGTACGCCGCCTGCGCCGCCATCCCAGCCTGGTGCTGTGGTGTGGAAACAACGAGGAAGAAACCGCCTGGAAGGATTGGGGCCACGGTCGCGACCTGAAGGCGGCCGATCCGGCGTTCGCCGCACGTGTGTGGCAGGGCTATGTGGACCTGTTCGGCAACGACCTGCGCAAAATGGTGGCCGACGAGGGTCTGGGCGTGCCGTACTGGTCCAGTTCGCCCAGCAACGACCTGGATACCGTGGCCAACGACTCGACCCGTGGCGACAAGCATTACTGGCAGGTGTGGGGCAACCCGGCGCTGCCGGTGCAGGCCTACCTGCGCGAGACGCCGCGCTTCATGTCCGAATACGGGCTGCAGGCCTGGCCGGTACTGCGCACGCTGGAGGGCATCATCCCGGCCGAGGAGCTGCGCGTTGACAGCCACACCGTGCGCGCGCACCAGAAGTTCATGGCGGGCGAGGGCAACCAACGTTTGTTGCAGTACATCGAGCGCGAGTTCGGCACCCCGCGTGACTTCAGCGACTTCGTGTACCTGGGCCAGGTGATGCAGGCTGAAGGCATCCAGCTGGCCGCGCTGCATCACCGCGCGTCGCGGCCCTACACCATGGGCTCGCTGTACTGGCAGCTCAACGATGTGTGGCCGGGCGCGTCCTGGTCCAGCATCGACTACGCCGGGCGCTGGAAGGCCCTGCATTTCCACGCGAAGCGGTTCTTCGCCGACCATGCGGTGGCGGCACTGCGTGACGAAGGCGTTACCCGCATCAGCCTGCTCAACGACCTGCAGCAGCCGCTGAACGCGCAGTGGCGGTTGCGGATGATGGATGTGGATGGCCGACAGGTTTCGAAACAGCAGCACGCGGTGACTGTGCCTGCGCTGTCGGCGCTGGAGGTCGGGCGCTTCGCCGATGCCGAGCTGCTTGGCAGGGCAGACCCCGCGCGCACGGTCGCGGTGGTGGAACTGCTGGATGGCACCCGGGTGCTGTCGCGCCAGGTGGTCTACTTCGCGGCAGCCAAGGACATGCAGCTGCCGAAGGTGCAGATCGACAGCCGCTGGACGCAGGACGGCGATGAAATCGTGCTGGAGCTGCGCTCGGCGCAGCTGGCGCGCGGCGTATGGGTCGAATTCGAGCGAATGGACGCCACCCTGGACGACAACGCCATCGACCTGGTCCCCGGCGAGCCGGTGCGGATCAAGGTGAAGGCCGGTGCCGGGCTCGAAACGCTGCGCGAGGCGCTGCGGATACGCTCGGTAACAGACGCGATGGCTAGTCGGTAACCACCGACGCCGTGCTGGAATGACTGGCACGGATGGCGATCGGTTGGGGCGGGTCCCAAACGACCGCACGTAACGCGGATCGGCGCCGGGACGCATGACCTCAAACGGAGAGGCCTGCCGCCCTCAGACCATACGTCAAACACCTTACGAGCTGAGCTGTGTCGGCAACGGAGCGCTGATGCAGCCGTTGCGACGTCGGAAACAGCTCTTGATTCGTACATATGCGGGCGTAGAGTCCGCGGACCAACTGCTTGCGTTGTTTGGGCGGGAGGCAACGGCTGCATCCATTCGCGGAATACGCGTTGAGACTGATGAGGATCGAATGATCTCCAAGGTTTCCGATGGCCTCCGCAATACGGACTACATGGACTATTGGTGCCGCACCACGTCGACCTGTACGAGAAAGCTTGAAGATATCTGCGTTGCGCCTGGCTGCTAGCTCCGTGCATGGCGCCATCAGGAGGAAGACGTGAAATTTTATCCTGCGTTGACGGCGTTCGGGCTCCTGATGTCATCCCCGGCTATGGCCGGGGACATATCGAGTTCGGAAGCCACGTTCAATGAGTACTATGGAAAAGTGCGCAGGATTGATGGTGCTGACGCCACGTCTGCAGCCAGGGAGGCGGCGAAACTGTTCGACGCTTCCTACCTTGGGTTCCTGGAGAATCAGGCGCTGGAGAACAGTCCCCCGGAGGCTCTTCACTTCTTCATACGAGCCACTGCGGCACGGCATTAATGATTGCATTCGAGTCAGACCCTGAGTTGCGCGCTCTACCCGTGTTATGGGTCGTCCCGCCGGAGCGCGACCTGAATTTCGATCTGGTGGGCAGCTGGAACTCGGAACATCCCACCGTGCCCGTGCGGCTTGTTGATAGAACCTCGCAATGGAATTTCGAGCATTGGTCGACGCCGTCCTTTTACGTGCTGAAGGATGGGGAGGTCATTGGTCACAGGACAGGCTGGGCAAACGACGGCCGCGGCCGTGCTGATGTTCTCGATCTCATCAGCCAAGCGCGAAGCGCGGATCATGGGCCTGCGGGCGAGCTGGGGCAGTAGCCGCCGAGGTTGATTCCGGAGTCAAATGTCGATCTGACGATCCAGGGACAGCCGGCGCAATCGTGCAGCGAACGCAGGCGGGTAGGGTCGGTTCCCTAACGACCGCACGTAACGTCGATCGGCGCTGGGACGCATGACCTCAACCGGAGAGGTTCTCCGTTGAAGGTCATGCGGTAAAGAGGCATCGACCGCTATCGGCCGTGGCATGCTCATCCGCATCCTGCGGCTGCACCACTTGTGCATCCATGCACGGCGTCGTTTGGGAACCGACGCTACCAGATGCGGTCCGGCGTTCCCTTTTCGTTCGCGCGGCTTGGCTTACAGCGTGATCTGCTGGAAATTTTCCACGCGATCATGGCCGTGCGTCGCTTCGCCGGTGCGCGGCATCGCGTAATCCTCGCGTCGATCCAGCAACCGGGTCTGCAGGCCCGCCTCATGTGCGGCATCCAGCTCCTCGACCACATCGGAAAGGAACAGGATCTCGCCGGCCGGCACGCCAATGGCCTTGACGATGTTGCGGTAGCTCTCCGCTTCGCGCTTGCCGCCGATTTCGGTGTCGAACCAGCCCGAGACCAGCCCGGTCAGGTCGCCGGCCTCGCTGAAACCGAAGAACAGCTTCTGCGACGGTACCGAGCCGGACGAATACACGTACAGCGGCTTGCCTTCGGCATGCCAGCCCTTCAGCACCGTCGCCACTTCCGGATAGAAGTGCGCCTTGTAGTCGCCATTGCGGTAACCGGCTTCCCAGATCATGCCCTGCAACGCCTTCAACGCCGTGTGCTTGCGATCCTGGTCGATCCAGCCCTGCAGCGTCTCCGCGATCAGGCTGTCCTGGCAGGCACCGCCGATCTCCACGGCCACCGCGTCCAGCCAGCGACGCACCTCCGGCTGCTGGCCGCGCGCGGCGACGAACGCCGGCAGCGCCTTGCGCGCATACGGAAACAGCACGTTCTTGACGAACGAAATGCTGCTGGTGGTGCCTTCGATGTCGGTGAGGATGACGGTGGGGTGGGGCATGGATCAGGACGCCTTGGTCGGAACGTAACGGGGGAATTTCTGCGCGATGTCGGTGCCGGTGAAGTGCCCGACCCAGCCATCCGGCTCGGTGAAGAAGCGGATCGCCACGAAGCTGGGTTCATCGCCCATGTCGAACCAATGCGTGGTGCCGTCCGGCACGGCGATCAGGTCGTTCTTCACGCATTCAATTTCGTAGACCTTGTCGACCACGTGCAGGGTGAACAGGCCCGACCCGGCGACGAAGAAGCGGACCTCGTCTTCCTTGTGGAAGTGCTCGTCCAGGAATTTCCTGCGGAGTTCGGCGCGGTTGGGGTTGTCCGGGGCGATCGAGGCCACGTCCACGCTTTTGAAGCCGTGTTGGGCAACCAGGCGGTCGATGTCGCTGCGGTAGGCGGCGAAGACTTCGTCCTGGCTGGCGCCCGGAGCCACCTCGTGGGCGGCCTGCCAGCGTTCGAATGTCACCCCGATCTTCTTCAGCTCGGCAGCAATGGTCGCGCCGTCCTGGGTATCCAGCAGCGGGGCGTCGGGGACATCGTGGTCGTAAATGCGCAGTCGGCTCATGGCGGCAGCTTGAACGGCGGAGGGGGAGCACAGTGTGTAGTGCCGGGCTCTGCCCGGCAACCCGATACGCCTGCGCGGAAAACAGTTTCCCGGGGGAGAAACCGGTAGCGCCGGCCGTTGGCCGGACCCGACACCGCCTGGGCCGGCCAACGGCCGGCGCTACCGAGGGGCGATCCCCCGGTGGTCCGGCGTTATGGACCGCGCAGCTTGCGCAGCTCCAGCTCGCAATGCAGCAGGAACTCGAACGCCTCCATATGGCGGCGTGCCTCGGCCATGTCCCGGCCCCAGGCGTACAGGCCGTGCCCGTCGATCAGGTAGCCCCACATGCAGCCTTCATCCAGCTTGGCCTCGACCTTGGCGGCCAGCTCGTCCATGTCCTGGGTGTTGGCGAACACCGGCACGTCCACGGCGGTTTCATGGGTGCTGTTGCCATGGAAGGCCTTCAGCAGCTCATAGCCCTCCAACCGGATATGGCCATTGGCGGCATACAGCCGCGAAGCAATGGTCTGCACCGGCGAATGGGTATGCAGCACGCAGCCGATTTCCGGGAAGCGGCGATACAGCTGGGTATGCAGCAGCGTCTCGGCAGACGGCCGCAGCGGCCGGCCCACGGCCTTGCCGTCGAAGTCGACCACCATGATGTCGTCTTCGATCAGGCGGCCCTTGTCCTTGCCGGACACCGTGATCGCCGCATGCTGGTCATCCAGCCGATGCGAGAAGTTGCTGCTGGTCGCCGGCGTCCACCCGGCCTGGGCCAGTTCGCGGATGTTGTCGATCAGCACCTGGGCCAGTTCGCTGAGCCGGGCCGTGTCGTAGGGGGTGTTGTTCATGGCTGGCATTTTAGCGGCGTTGCGCGTTAAAAGCAGGTTCCCGGGCGCCGGGCCGGGTCAGGCCCGGCCCGGCTCGCCGTCAGCCGCGCAGGCGGCTGTGGCGGAAGCTGTAGCCGAAGTAGATCGCGAAGCCGAACACCGTCCAGACGCCCATCAGCATCCAGTTGTGCATCGTCATGGCCGACAACAGGGCCAGGCAGCTCAACACGCCCAGGCTGCAGATCAGCCAGGCCGCCGGGATGCGGAACGGGCGGGGCAGGTCCGGTTGGGTGCGGCGCAGGATCAGCACGCCCGCGCAGACCGCCGCAAACGCGATCAGCGTGCCCATCGACGTCAGCTCGCCCAGCACGTCCAGCGGGAACAGCGCCGCCAGCAGCGCGATGCCGATGCCGGTGATCACCGTATTGATGTGCGGCGTGCGGTACTTCGGGTGGATCGTCGTGAACACCTTCGGCAGCAGACCGTCGTTGGCCATGATCATGAAAATGCGCGGCTGCGCGATCACCATCACCAGCACCACCGACGACAGGCCGATCAACGCACCGATCTCCACCACCACCCGCAGCCAGCCCAGGCTCGGATGCGCGGCGACCGCTGTCACCACCGGCTCGTCGGTGCCCAGCATCGTGTATGGCACCAGCCCGGTCATCACCGCCGCCATGGCGATGTACAGCACCGTGCAGATCACCAGCGACAGCAGCATGCCGATCGGCATGTCGCGCTGCGGCCGGTGCGACTCCTGCGCCGCCACCGACACCGCCTCGAAGCCGATGTAGGCGAAGAACACCATCGCCGCGCCACGCAGCACGCCTTCGAACCCGAACTTGCCCGGGCCTTCATTGGCCGGAATGAACGGCGTCCAGTTGGCCGGGTCCACGTACTTCCAGCCGACCACGATCACCAGCACGATCAGGCCCGTTTTCAGCACCACCATCGCCATGTTCATCGCCGAGGACTTGCTGATGCCCACATAGCACAGCCAGGTCAGCAGCAGCACCAGGATCGCCGCCGGCAGGTTCGCGATGGCGCCGGTGGGACGCAGCTGCGCATCCAGCGGGGCACTGACCAGTGCCGAGGGCAGGTAGATGTCGAAATGACTGAGCAGGCTCAGGAAGTAGCCGGTCCAGCTGACTGCCACCGCCGAGGCAGATACGCCGTATTCCAGCACCAGCATCCAGCCGATGAACCACGCCGCCAGCTCGCCGAAGGTGGCGTACGTGTACGTGTAGGCGCTGCCGGAGACCGGCACCATCGACGCGAACTCCGCATAGGCCATCGCGCAGAATGCGCAGCAGATCGCCGCCAGCACGAAGCTCAGCATGATCGCCGGGCCGGCGTGGTTGGCCGCGGCCTGGCCGGTGATGACGAAGATGCCGCCGCCGATCACCGCGCCGATACCCAGCGCGGTCAGCCCCCAGGGACCGAGGGTGCGCTTCAGGCTCAGCCCGTTGGCGTCTTCATGGGCGGCGTGCGGGTGTTTGGTGGCCCACAGTTGTTTCAGCATGGGATCACGAAGCCTTGTTGAGCTTGCTGTGGCGGATGCCGTAGCCGAAATAGATCAGCAGGCCCAGCACCGTCCAACCCACGAACAGGTGCCAATGCACCACGAATGCCTGCCAGAACAGGAACAGGCACGACAGCGCGCCTATCGGGCAGATCACCCACACCAGCGGCACGCGGAACGGACGGGGCAGTTCCGGACGCGTGTAGCGCAGCACCAATACGCCGATGCAGACCGTGGCGAAGGCCAGCAGCGTGCCCATCGAGACCAGCTCGCCCAGCACGTTCAGCGGCACCAGGCCGGCCAGCGTGGCGGCCAGCACGCCCACCACGATGGTGGCCCAGTACGGGGTGCGGAAGCGCTTGTGGACCTTGCCGAACAGCTTCGGGATCAGGCCATCGCGCGAGATGGTGTAGGCGATGCGGGTCTGGCCCATCATCATCACCAGCACCACCGAAGACAGGCCGGCGATGGCACCGATTTCCACGGCCGTCTTCAGCCAGGACAGGCTGGCGTACGGTTCCAGTGCGGTGGCCACCGGCTTGTCGGTGCCCAGCAGGTGGTACGGCATCATGCCGGTCAGCACCGCGCACACGATGATGTAGACGATGGTGCATACCGCCAGCGAGCCGAGCAGACCGATCGGCATGTTGCGCTGCGGGTCCTTGGTTTCACCGGCCGCGGTGGAAACCGCATCGAAGCCGATGTAGGCAAAGAACACGATGGTCGCCGCGCGGAACACGCCGCTCCAGCCGAACTCGCCGGGTACGCCGGTGTTTTCGGGGATGAAGGGGGTCCAGTTGGCCATGTCGATGTGCTGCGAGCCAAAGCCGATGAACAGGCAGATCACGGTGACCTTGATCGCCACGATGATCGCGTTGACGAAGGCCGACTGGGTCACGCCGACGTACAGCAGGCCCGACACCGCCGCCACGATCAGCACCGCTGGCAGGTTGAACAGCTTGCCCGATGAAATGAACTCGTGCCCGGTCCAGGCGATCGGCGCCGCACTGAGCGCGTCCGGGAATGGCATGTGCAGCGTGGTGGTGATGAAACTGATCAGGTAGGCCGACCAGCCCACCGCGACCGAGGCCGAGGCGAACAGATACTCCAGCACCAGGCACCAGCCGATGAACCAGGCCATGCCTTCGCCCAGGGTGGCGTAGGAATAGGAATAGGCACTGCCGGAGACCGGCATCATCGCCGCGAACTCGGCGTAGCACAGGCCGGCCAGGGCGCAGGCGAAGCCGGCGATCACGAACGACAGCATCACCGCCGGGCCGGCGTGGTTGGCCGCAGCCTGGCCGGTCAGCACGAAGATACCCGCGCCGATCACGGCACCGATACCCAGCATGATGAGATGTTTCGCCGTGAGGGTCCTTTTCAGCGAGGCTTCGCCGTCCAGGCTGCCTTCAATCGGTTCGCCGGCATCGACGTGTCCGGCCGGCTCGACCGGTTTGACCCTCAACAGAGACTTCAGCATGCAGTGCTTCCCAGGTGGACGTAGAGCGGGGCCATGCCCCGCTGAAATGAAAGGTAAGCGCGCAATACGTTGTCGCGCGCTTGATTGGTGACCGGCCGCCCCAAGGGAACGGCCCGCTGTACCTTAGCCAAAGCTGAAGCCTGCGCACAAGCGCAAATGCAGCATGCCGGGCGATAATCTGCCAAATCCGCCCGATTGCCCGGTTGCCATGTCGTCAAACCCTGAATCCGTTGTAGCACTTGACGCCGCCCTGCGCGGCCAACTGGCCGATTACGCCCGCCGGCACCCCGAACACGCCGCCTTGGCTGACGAATTCGGCACATTGCTGGACGACCCGGAAAACCCGTTCCTGCGTGATCGGCTGGCGGGGCATTTCACCGGTAGTGCCTGGTTGGTCAGTGCCGATGGCGCGCGTGTGCTGCTGACCCACCATCGGAAGTTGAACCGCTGGCTGCAGCTGGGCGGGCATGCCGATGGCGTGCGCGACCTGGCCCGGGTGGCACTGACTGAAGCCGGGGAAGAGTCCGGCCTGACCGGGCTGGTGCTGGAGGACGGGGCCGCGCTGTTCGATATCGACAAGCACTGGATTCCGGAGCGGCATGACGTGCCGGGGCATTGGCACTACGACGCCCGCTACGTGGTGCGGGCGCTGGGCAGCGAGGCCTTTGCGGTGAGCGAGGAGTCGCTGGCGTTGGCATGGCGCGAGGTCACCGATGTGGCCAATGCCGCGATTGAGACGCCGGACGGGGACGATTCGTTGCCGCGAATGGCCAAGCGCTGGTTGGCACGTTGATTCAAACCCGTCCGGGCAAATGGGGTCCCCACACGAATCATCGTTCCGCCCTGTTCGGGCATTCGCGCGATCGCCTCAATACAGAACGCGCGTCCGCAACGTGCCAGGAATTGCCGCCAGCTCTTCGCGCACGGCCGCGGCCTGCTCCTCGCTGGCGGTGATGTCGATCACCACGTAACCCACCTTCGGGTCGGTACGCAGGAACTGGCCGTCGATGTTGACGTTGTGGCGCGAGAAGATCTCGTTGACCTTGGACAGCACGCCCGGCACGTTCTGGTGGATGTGCAGCAGGCGCAGGCTGTCTTCGTGTTCGGGCAACGTCACTTCCGGGAAGTTGACCGCCGACAGGGTGCTGCCGTTGTCGCTGTAGCGCACCAGCTTGGCCGCCACCTCCACGCCGATGTTGTCCTGCGCTTCCAGCGTGCTGCCACCCACGTGCGGGGTGAGGATCACATTGTCGTGTGCGGTCAGCGGCGATACGAACGCATCGCCGTTGCCCTTGGGCTCCACCGGGAACACGTCCAGCGCTGCGCCACCGATATGGCCCGAGCGCAGCGCCGCATCCAGCGCATCGATGTCTACCACAGTGCCGCGCGCGGCATTGATCAGGTGCGCGCCCGGGCGCATGCGGGCCAGCTGTGGCGCGCCGATCAGCCACTGGGTGGCCGGGGTTTCGGGCACGTGCACGGTGACGATATCGGCGCGGGCGAGCAGGTCGTCCAGGTCGATGGCGGCGCGGGCGTTGCCCAGCGACAGCTTGGTTTCGATGTCGTGGAAGATCACCTGCATGCCCATGGCTTCGGCCATCACGCCGACCTGGGTGCCGATATGGCCATAGCCGATGATGCCCAGGGTCTTGCCGCGCACTTCATGGCTGCCGGCGGCCGACTTGGACCAGCCGCCGCGATGACATTCGGCGTTCTTCTGCGGAATGCCACGGGTGAGCATGATCGCTTCGGCGATCACCAGCTCGGCCACGCTGCGGGTGTTGGAGTAGGGCGCATTGAACACCGGGATGCCGGCCAGCTCGGCCGCTTCCAGGTCGACCTGGTTGGTGCCGATGCAGAAGCAGCCCACCGCCATCAGGCGCTTGGCATGGGCCAGCACCTCGGCGCTGAGCTGGGTGCGCGAGCGGATGCCGACGATGTGCGCTTCGGCAATGCGTGCCTTGAGCATGTCCTCGGGCAGGGCCTTGCTGTGCAGTTCGATCTGCGAATAGCCGGCGGCACTGAACACGTCGATGGCCGTCTGGCTCACCCCCTCCAGCAACAGCACGCGGATATCCTGCTTCGGGAACGAGGTCTTTTTCGGCGACATGGGCAAGCGGCAGCATGTTGGACGGGAGCTGCTCACTATGCCAGATCGGGGCGGGGATGGTGCGGTGCGCCAAAGCGCAGTTCGACGGTTTCAGTTGCGACCAATATCTGCTGAGGTCGCACGACCAACAGTATGCCCGCCAAGGTGGGCACCCTTCGGGCCGTCGGCAAGCGACGTTGGGAACGGCGACACCGTTCCCTGCGTGCGCTACCCTTTTGGATTGCCCTGGCTCTCTTGTTCATATGACCGATCCGCGCCTTGATTCGCTGTTGCAGGACTGCCCCGGGCTGCGGCTCGCTACCGATCCGGCCGACCTGGAGCATTACGGGCGCGACTGGACCCGGCGCTGGACGCCGGCGCCGCTGGCCATCGCGCTGCCGGGCAGCGTGGAGGAGGTGCAGGCCATCCTGTGCTGGGCCAGCGCCCAGGGCGTGGCGGTGGTGCCGTCGGGTGGCCGCACCGGCCTCAGTGGTGGCGCGGTTGCTGCCAATGGCGAGCTGGTGCTCAGCCTGGAGCGCATGAACAAGCCGCTGGCCTTTGATGCGGTGGACCGCACGCTGACCGTGCAGGCTGGCATGGCACTGGAAGCGGTGCACAACGCGGCGCTTGAGCACGGGCTGATCTATCCGGTGGATTTCGCCGCACGCGGTTCCTGCTCGATCGGCGGCAACATCGCCACCAATGCCGGCGGCATCCGCGTGATCCGTTACGGCAACACCCGCGAATGGATCGCTGGCCTGAAAGTGGTCACTGCCAGCGGCGAGCTGCTGGAACTGAACAAGGGACTGATCAAGAACTCCAGCGGCTACGACTTCCGCCAGCTGCTGATTGCCTCCGAGGGCACCCTCGGGGTGATCGTCGAAGCCACGCTCAAGCTCACCGATCCGCCGCCGGCCAGCAATGTGATGCTGCTGGCGCTGCCCTCGTTCGAAGTATTGATGCAGGTGTTTGCAGCCTTCCGCGAGCGCATGCAGCTGCAGGCCTTCGAATTCTTCACCGACCGGGCGCTCGAGCACGTGCTGGCGCATGGGGCGCAGGCACCGTTCACCGAAGTCCACCCGTTCTACGTGGTGACCGAATTCGCCGCCGGCGACGAGGTCCAGGAGGCCGCCGCCATGGCCGCCTTCGAGGCCTGCATGGAGCAGGGCTGGGTCAGCGACGGCGTGGTCAGCCAGAGCGATGCGCAGGCCGCGCAGCTGTGGCGCCTGCGCGAGGGCATCACCGAGGCGGTGGCGCGCTACAAACCCTACAAGAACGATGTGTCGGTGCGGATCTCGGCGATGCCCGCGTTCATGGCGCGTACCCAGGCGCTGATCGGCGACGCCTACCCGCACTTCGATGTGGTCTGGTTCGGGCATATCGGCGACGGCAACCTGCACATCAACGTGCTCAAGCCCGATGCCACCGACGATGCGCAGTTCCTGCAGCAGTGCGAGCACGTGACCAAGCTGCTGGCGCAGGTGCTGAAGGAGTTCGATGGCAGCATTTCGGCCGAACATGGCATCGGCCTGGTCAAGAAGGGCTACCTGGACAGCACCCGGGGCGTGGCGGAAATCGCGCTGATGAAGGCGGTCAAACGCGCGTTTGATCCCCAAGGGCTGCTGAATCCGGGCAAGGTATTCGACCTGTAGCAGGCGACAGAATTCCATGCAGCCGATACGCTCTGCGCTTTCCTGTCTTGAATGACCCGAACATGATGCGATCGATCCTGCTCCTTGCCGTGCTCGCCCTGCCGCTGTCGGCCTTCGCCTCCAGCTTTGCCGGTTCCTCGGCCGGTTCCGCTTCCGGCGCCTCGTCGGCCGGTTCGTCCAGCTCGGACGACGACAAGGTGGTGGTTGACGCCCGCGAAGACGCCGCCGCGTTCGTGGCCACCGACGGTGCCATCCGTGGTGCCCGCCTGGAAGCGGCCCTGCTGCACCTGCGCGAAACCGGCGCCGCCCAGCGCGAGGCCAGCGACATGCAGCTGGCCCAGGCATTGCTGGCCCGCTGATGCTTCCGCGCCGCCGGGCCCTGCGCCGATGCGCGGCGGTCCTGGCGGCGTTACTGGCCGCCCCGACTGCCCAGGCTGCGTTGCAGCTGCAGTTGCAGGCGGACGGGCTCGCCCCTGATCAGGTGGCGAAAGTCGATCTGGTGCTGCAGGCGGCTCCTGCGTTGCTGCCTGCGTCGTGGCAGGAGCGCTTCGTGGCGCCGGTAACCGTGTCGTGGTCGGACCGGCTCCCCGATACGGTGCACGGACGTACCCGGCAGGGCGCGATCACGCTGCGGCGCAGCCTGCTGGATGAGGTCCAGCCCGGCCAGCCGCTGCCGCGCGCGGTGCAGGCCGCGCTGATCCATGAGTTGACCCATGTGCTGGACCGTGCCGCCGACGGTGGCTGGTCGTACAGCGCACGCTGGCGTGACCTGGCCGGCTGGCAGCAGCGCCCGTGGCGGCTGGGCCGCGGCGCCAATGCGTTCACCGAGCGCAGTCCCGATCCCTACGAACGCCACAGCCCGGCCGAGTACCTGGCAGTCAATGCCGAGCATTACCTGCTCGATGCCGATTACGCCTGTCGCCGCCCGGCGCTGGCGGCGTGGTTTGCGGACCAGATTGGCCCAGGGCCGCAGGCCGCGTGCGACCCGCGCGTGGCGCTGGTGCAGGCAGGCGATGTCACCGGCGAAGCGTCGTTGCTGGAGTTGGATCCGCAGCGGGTGTATGCGGTGGATTACCTGTTGGCCGAGGGTAACGACCAGCTGATGAGCCGCTGGGGCCACAGCATGCTGCGGCTGGTGATCTGTGCACCCGGCCGGCCGCGCGGCCCGGACTGTCGGCTGGATCTGGCCGAGCACCGGGTGCTGTCGTTCCGCGCCTTTGTCGGCGACGTGCAGATTTCCAGCTGGCGTGGCCTGACCGGCGCGTATCCGTCGCGCCTGTTCGTGCTGCCGCTCAATCAGGTGATCAACGAATACACCCAACTGGAGCTGCGTGGGCTGCAGTCGGTGCCGCTGGCGCTTGATGAAAGCGACATCACCAGCCTGCTGGAACGGGTGGGCCAGGTGCATTGGAGCTATGACGGCCGGTATCGCTTTGTCAGCAACAACTGCGCGGTGGAAACCGGCAAGCTGCTGCAGGAAGGCGTGCCGCGCTGGGCCGACCCCGGGCTGAACCGGCTGAGCCCCGGTGGCCTGCTGCGTCGGCTGGAGCGGCAAGGTCGTGCAGACGGCACGGTCCTGGACGACCGGCGCGAGGCGATGCGGTTGGGCTACTACTTCCCCTCGGCGCAGGCGCATTACCAGCAGCTGTTCGATGTGGCGCGTGCGGAACTGGCGTTGCCGACCACGCAGGTGACCGGGTGGTTGGCGCTGCCTGCGGCACAGCGTGCGCAATGGGCGGAGCGCGGCGGGTTGCGTGCGACCTCGGCGCTGTTGTTGTTGGAGCAGGCGGCGCGGTACCGGGAGGAGTTGCGGGCGCGCGATGGGTTGAAGCGGGCGCTGGGCGGTTCGGGTGTGGGTGGCGATGACGCGCGCGCGGCGTTGCTGGCGCTGTTGGACGATGCGGGGCAGCTGGTCAATCCGGCTGGGCTTGTTGGTGGTGACGGGTATGGGTTGCCGACCGCGGATGAGCGCGTTGCCGCTGCGGACGCTGCCCGGCAGATCAGCGCACGCGGGGTGCCGGCATGGGCGGCCTTGCAGGCGCAGATGCGTGCCCGCCTGCCGGCGGCGCAGCAGCGGGAGTTGGTCACGATTGACGACACGCTGGTGAGGCTGGGGAGCCGGATGCGCCAATTGGCGCGCGACCCGCATTTCACCCCCGGTCACACCCGCAGGGCTAGGATCTCCGGTTGAACCAGAACATCGGCAAGGAGTCGAACATGCGCGCATCTCCCATCATTCTCAGCCTGGCCATCGCTACCGGCCTTGCCGCCTGCCAGCCGGCCCAGCAGGCCGACAGCGCTGCCCCTGACGCTGTCGCGGCCGGCAACGAAGCGCCGCCGCCGGCGGCAGCGCCGACCTCCGATGAGCGCGTGTACGCCTTCCAGTGCGGTGACCTGGCCGTGCAGGCGACCTACCGCGGCCAGGATTCAGCCACGGTGGTGGTCGGCGGCCGCACCTTCGTGATGGCCTCGGACATCGCGGCCTCTGGGGCGAAATTCAGCGACGGGCAGGGCAACGTGTTCTGGACCAAGGGCACGACCGAAGGCACGCTGACGCTCAAGGATGAGCCGGATCGCAGTTGTACCGGCTCGGGCAGGGAAGGTGAGGTTGCCGTCGCCGCCGCCACCGCAGAAGCAGCCCCGGCGTTCCGCGCCACCGGCAACGAGCCGGGCTGGCTGGCGCAGGTCAGTGCCGGGGAAAACCCGGTGCTGCGCGTGGAGACCGGTTACGGCGAGCAGAAGTTCGAAGTGGTATCGCCGACCCAGGGCAAGGATGGCTGGTCCGGCAAGGCCGCCGATGGGACCGACATCAAGGTCAGCTTCCAGCGCACGGTGTGCCACGACGACATGAGCGGGCAGGGCTTTGGCGCCACCGTGATGCTCACCGTGGGCGCACGCCAGTACCACGGCTGTGGCGATTTCGCCGGCGCGCCGGCCTTGGCCGAGCGCCCCTGACGACGGAACAATTCGCGTAGCGCCACGCCGCGCCGCGTGAACGCTGGGGGCAATGCGAAGAACGCGTCGCCACGCGCCCGGGACCTGCCCATCGCACGGGGCATGATTCTGTTGCGTGGCGTCGCGGTGCCGGATCGAGAGCAGCCACGCAGGGCGTGGCTCTACGATCCGGCCGTCAGCATGACCCTTAGTCCGCCCGACCCGCGAACTCGCCGGTGGCGGTGTTGACCAGCACGCGTTCGCCGTTGGAAATGTACTCGGGCACCATGATTTCGATGCCGGTGTTGAGCTTGGCCGGCTTCGGGCGCTTGGTGGCGGTGCCGCCCTTCAGTTCCGGCGGGGTCTCGATCACTTCCAGCACCACGCTGCTCGGCATCTGCACGGCCACCGGCTGGTCGTCGATGACCTGCACATAGATGCCGGTCAGGCCGTCGGTGATGTAACCGGCGTCATCGCCGATGACGTCCGCATCCAGGGTGTACGGGGTGTAGTCCTCATCGTCCATGAAGACGAACGCATCGCCGTCCTTGTACGAATAGGTGGACTGGCGACGCAGCAGTTCGACTTCCGGCAGGTTGTCGTCGGCATCGAAGCTGGCATCGAGCTTGTTGCCGCCCGGCACGCTGTACATGATGAAGCGGAAGCGGACGTTGCCGCCGCGACCCTGCGGCGAGCTGCGCTCGATGTCGCGGATCTGGTAAACGCCGCCGTTGTATTCGACGACGTTGCCTTTCTTGATGTCGTTGGCTTTCATGGGATGAAGGTCGGTTCGTGGGAGGTAAAGGTGCTTGCTTACTTCGGTGCCAGGCGCACTGCACCGTCCAGGCGGATGGTTTCGCCGTTGAGGTAGGTGTTGGTCAGGATGTGGCCGACCAGGCCGGCGAAATCTTCCGGCTTGCCCAGGCGTGGCGGGAACGGGATCGAGGCGGCCAGCGATTCCTGCACGGCCGCCGGCATGCCATCGACCATCGGGGTCCAGAAGATGCCCGGGGCAATGGTCATCACGCGGATGCCGAAGCGCGACAGCTCGCGCGCCATCGGCAGGGTCATGCCGACCACGCCGCCCTTGGAGGCGGCATAGGCGGCCTGGCCGATCTGGCCTTCATAGGCGGCCACGCTGGCGGTGTTGATGATCACGCCGCGCTCGCCGTCTTCGCCGGCGGTGTTGTGCTGCATGCGGTTGGCGGCGGCCTTGGCCACGTTGAAGCTGCCCACCAGGTTGACCATGACGGTGTTCTGGAAGGTGGCCAGCGGCATGGGTGCTTCCTTGCCCAGCACGCGACCGGCGCCAAGGATGCCGGCACAGCTGACCACGGTGTTCAGGCCGCCGAGGAAGTCGTGGGCGGCGTCGATCTGCGCGGCCACGGCGGCTTCATCGCTGACGTTGGTGGCGAAGTAGCGGGCCTGCGCCGCGCCGAGCTCCTCCACGGCGGCCGCGCCCTTGTCGTCGTTGAGGTCGAACAGGGCCACCTTGGCGCCATGGGCGACCAGGTGGCGGGCCACCGACAGGCCCAGGCCGGAGACACCGCCGGTGACGACGGCGCGTACGGAAGACAGCTGCATTGCACGATCCCGAGGGTTCAAGAGCCGCCGATTCTAGCGGATGCGGGCCCATTCGCCGTTGTGCAGCGCATGCAGGCGCTCAGCGGCGCGGGGGCAGGCGGCGGGCTAACTCGTCCGGGGCCAGTCCGGGCGCGAACAGGAAGCCCTGGCCCACGGTGACCCCCATGTCGTGCAGGAACCGGCGCTGTTCCTCCGATTCGATGCCCTCGGCGACCAGGCCCAGGCCCAGGCTGCGGGCGATCCCGCAGACGGCCTCGCACACGGCCACGTCCGAGCGATTGCCGGGCACGCCCTCGACGAACATCTGGCTGAGCTTGAGCCCGTGGATCGGCAGCCGGCGCAGGTAGTTGAGCGCGCTGTAGCCTTCGCCGAAATCATCGATGGTCAGCAGCACCCCCATCTCGCGCAGGCGGGCGAAGGTCTGCAGGGTGTCGGGCGCATCCTCGATCAGCACCCGCTCGGTGAACTCCAGTTCCAGCGCGCTGCCGGGCAGGCCGTATTGGTCCAGCGCCTGGCGCACGTTGCGGGCCAGGTCCTCGCCGACGAACTGCCGGTAGGAGACGTTGACCGCCACCCGCACGATGCCCAGCCCGTCGTCCTGCCATTGGCGCACCTGGCGGCAGGCTTCGTTGAGCACCCATAGGCCGATCCGCACGATATCGCCGGTGCTTTCGGCGTGGCCGATGAAGATGTCCGGGCGCAGTTCGCCCAACTGCGAGTTGCGCCAGCGGATCAGCGCCTCGGCGGCCACCAGCTGCCCGGTGTGCAGGTTGACCTGGGGCTGGTAGACCAGGTGGAACTCGTCATCGTCCAGGGCGCGATGCAGGCGGCTTTCGATCTGCAGGCGGTCATGCTGGCGCTGCGCCAGCTCGGGCGAAAACACCTGCCAGCCGTTGCGGGTGCGACGCTTGCAGTCGTACATGGCAATGTCCGCATTCTGGATGAGCTGCTGCGGGCGCAGCCCGTCCTGGGGCGCGCGCGCGATGCCGATGCTGGTGGTGACCGCGAACTCGTCGCTGCCGAACCGGAACGGGGTGGAAAACGCACGGGTGATCGCCTCGGCCAGGTGTTCGGGCTGGTCGGGCTGGTCGCGGGTATCGCACACCACCAGGAACTCGTCGCCACCAAAGCGGGCGACCAGGCCTTCGGTGCCGATCGCCGTGGCGATGCGGCGGGTGGCGTCGATCAGCAGTTCGTCGCCGGCATTGTGGCCAAGCAGGTCGTTGACGGTCTTGAACCGGTCCAGGTCGATGTACAGCACCGCGATCCGGCAATGGGTAGGGCTGGCCATGCGCGTGGCCAGGTCGGTCAGCACCGCATCGCGGTTCATGATGCCGGTGAGCGGGTCGGTGCGCGCCTGGATGCGCAGGGTTTCTTCGGCCTGCTTGCGCGAGGTGATGTCCTGCACGGTACCGGCGATGCGCGCGGCGTTGACATCCCCGGCCTCGGCTTCGCCGATCATGCGCACCCAGAACGAATGACCGTCGCTGCGCTGGCCCTGCAGTTCCAGCTCGAACGGCACCTGGCGGTCGATCACGTCCAACAGCGCCTGCTGCAGTTGGGATCGGTCATCCAGCCGCAGGCACTCCATCAGCTGCGCCATGTCCTGCAGCGGCACTTCCTGGCCCAGAATGCGCGCCGCTTCGTCGGTCAGGTACAGGCGCTGCAGGCCGCGGTCCCATTCCCAGCCACCGATGTGGGCCAGCGACTGCGCGCGGTCGAACAGGGTGTTGTTGCGCTTGAGTTCGGTGATGTCGCTGAACAGTGCGAACACATGGTCGGGTATGTCGCGCCCGTTCCCGTACACCGGCACGTTGGTGGTGGAGATCCAGATCATGCGCCCGCGCGGACGGTGGTACAGGCCGACGATGGTGCTTCGGATGATGCGCCCGCGGTGCAGCGATTCGCTGGCCGGCCACTGCTCGCGGGTCAGTGGGTGGCCGTGTTCGTCCACGCTGATCCAGTCGTCCGGGGCGAGCATGGCCTGCAGGCTGCCGCCGTTGTTCTGCGTGCCGAGGATGCGGTGCGCGGCCGGATTGGCTGAAACCACATGCAGGTCGCGGTCGAACAGGATCACGCCCTTGTCGATGGATTCCATCAGCAGCCGGTAGCGCGATTCGGCCTGCCAGCGGCTGCTCAGGTCGCGCGCCACCGCCACGATGCAGTGCTCGCCCTGGTGCTCGAAGCCGGCCGAGTGCACCTCGACCGGGAAGCGGCTGCCGTCGCCGCGCATGTTGGTGACTTCGATGACGTAGGTCTCGCCCCGGTGCAGCGCTTCCCAGACCGGGTCGAGGTGGTCGTTGGGCAGGTCCGGATTGAGCAGTTCGATCGGCTGGCCGACGATGTCCTCGCGGCTGCGCCCGTAGGCGCGCACGCCGGCCTTGTTGAGGTCCAGCACCACCCCCGATTCGCTGAGGATGCTGACCGGGTCGGGTACCGCATCGAACAGCGCGGCGTAGCGTCGCAGCGCCAACTGGCGTTCGTCCATCGCTTCCTGCAGGGCCTGCTGCACGTCGCGCAGCAGCGCATGCACGTCTTCGCCCGGCGGTTGCGCCAGCGCCTGTTCCAGGGCCGCCAGCGCATGCACATGCCCGGCGAGGTGATCACCGACCGCAGCATCCCTGCGCGGGCGGCGTCGGCTCATGTCGCGGCCAGGGCTCTGCCGGCCTTGCTGCCGGTCTCGCGGCCGAGTCGTGCGGCCAGCCAGCGGCCGGTCGCGGCCAGGGCGGGCAGGTCGATGCCGGTACGCATGCCAATGCCGTGCAGCAGGTACACCACGTCCTCGCTGGCCACGTTGCCGCTGGCGCCCTTGGCGTACGGGCAGCCACCGGCACCGGACACGGCCGAATCGACCACGCGCACGCCTTCGTCCAGGCACGCGTCGATGTTGGCCAGCGCCTGGCCGTAAGTGTCGTGGAAATGCACGGCCAGCGCCGGCATCGGCACTTCGCTGGCCACCGCGCGCAGCATCGCGCGCGCCTTGCGCGGGGTGCCCACGCCGATGGTGTCGCCCAGCGAGATTTCGTAACAGCCCATGGCATGCAGCGCGCGGGCCACGCGCACCACCTCGCTGACCGGCACCTCGCCCTGGTAGGGGCAGCCGAGCACGGTGGACACATAGCCGCGGACCTTGACCCCGTCGGCGTGGGCGCGTTCGAGGATCGGCGCGAAGCGGGCCAGCGATTCGTCGATGCCGGCATTGGTGTTGGTGCGGTTGAACGTTTCCGAGGCTGCGGTGAACACCGCCACTTCTTCCACGCCGACCGCGCGGGCGCGGTCGTAGCCCTGTTCGTTGGGTACCAGCACCGGGTAGGCGATGCCGGGCCGACGTTCGATGCCGGTGTAGACCTCGGCCGCATCGGCCAGCTGCGGCACCCACCGTGGGCTGACGAAACTGGTGGCTTCAATGGTGCGCAGGCCGGTGAGCGAGAGCTGGCGGATCAGCTCGATCTTGTCGGCGGTGGCCACCGGCTGGGCTTCGTTCTGCAGTCCGTCGCGCGGGCCGACTTCGACGATGCGGACGAAATCATCCATGACGGGTCACCTGACGGATGGGAAACGGGTGGAGCGGGAAAGCGATCACGGAACATCCTGGTTGGTAGTAGCGGTGCGCAATTCCCTGGCGGTCCACGACTAGGGAGATACGTGGGATGGGAGGCAAAGCGGCCACGCGACCGCCCCGGTAGATACCGACCGTTGGTCGGTAGGGGTATCAATCCTGGGTCACCCAATGGGGCGCGCGCTTGTCCAGGAACGCGCCCAGGCCTTCCTGGCCTTCTTCGGACACCCGCAGGCGCGCGATCAGGGCGGCGTTGTCGCGATCCAGCGCATCGCGGTCGTGACCCACCGCCACCCGCCGCACCAGCTCCTTGGCCAGGGACGAGGCGACCGGGCCGGCCTTGTCGAGCAGGCCCAGCTGGCGCTGCACCGCTTCGTCGATCCGTTCAGGTTCGATGAGCTGATGGACCAGGCCGATCCGCAGCGCGGTTTCGGCATCGAAATGCTCGCCGGTGGCGAACCAGCGCCGCGCCTGGCGCGGGCCGATCGCGTCGATCACATAGGGGGAAATCACCGCCGGCAGCAGGCCCAGCCGGCTTTCGGTCAGCCCGAAACGGGCCGTGGTGCTGGCGATGGCGATATCGCAGCAGGCGACCAGGCCAACCCCGCCGCCGAACGCCGCGCCATGGACCCGGGCGATGGTCGGCTTGGGCAGTTCATCCAGGGTCCGCATCAGCCGGGCCAGGGCCAGCGAGTCCTGGCGGTTGTCCTCTTCACTGGCGGCGGCCATGCCACGCATCCACTGCATGTCCGCGCCGGCCGAGAACGAGGCACCGGTGGCGGCCAGCACCACCGCGCGCACCTGGTTGTCGCGCCCGGCCGCTTCCAGCGCGGCGGTGAGCTGGGCGATCAACCCGGCATCGAAGGCGTTGTGCAGGGTGGGGCGGTTCAGCCACAGGGTCAGCACGGCCGCGCTGCGTTCAATTCGTAAAGCGTCACTCATCGGGGGCCTGCGCCTGCTCCATACATGTATGGATCATAGCGGGCCATGGGGCGCGGGCCATGACGCGGCGCGGCGATGCTAGAATTGATAACCATTCTTATCGACGGAAGGCGACCTGTGACGTTGTCCGATCTGCCGCTGCACGGCTCCGCTCTGGTGGAATCGGTGCGCGACCTCCATGCAAATGACGCCATTGCCCGCCGGCTCAGGGAGCTGGGTTTCGTCAAGGGTGAAGATGTGCGTCTGGTCGCCCGTGGTCCCATCGGCGGCGAACCGCTGCTGGTGCAGGTCGGGTTCACCCGGTTCGCGCTGCGGCTTTCCGAAGCCAGGCGCATCGACATCACGGCGGTCGCAGAAGGAGTCGCCGCATGAGCGCCGCCGCTACCCTGCGCATTGCCCTGGTCGGCAACCCCAACAGCGGCAAGACCGCGCTGTTCAACCAGCTCACCGGCAGCCGCCAGAAGGTCGCCAATTACACCGGCGTGACCGTGGAGCGCAAGGAAGGCCGCCTGCGTGCGCCGTCCGGGCGCGAATTCGCCATACTCGACCTGCCCGGCGCCTACAGCCTGCAGCCGGCCAGCCTGGACGAGGCGATCACCCGCGACCTGTGCCGGGGCTTCTATCCGGGCGAGGCCGCGCCGGATGTGCTGCTGTGCGTGATCGACGCCACCAACCTGCGCCTGCACCTGCGTTTTGCGCTGGAGCTGCGTGAGCTGGGCAAGCCGATGATCGTGGCGCTGAACATGGTCGATGCGGCCCAACGCCGCGGTATCAAGATCGATGTGCCCGCGCTGGAACAGGCGCTGGGCGTGCCGGTGGTGGAAACCGTGGCGGTGCGCCGCAACGGCGCCCAGGCGCTGGTCGAGCGCCTGGATGCGATGGTGCCGCACCTGGATGCCCCGGTGGCGGTGCCCGCAGGCGAGGTGGATTACCACGCGCAGGTGCGCGGCATCCTGGCTGCGGCGGTGAGCATGCCCACCCGTACCGCGAAGATCGACGACGCGCTGGACCGCTGGCTGCTGCACCCGGTGTTCGGGCTGCTGACCCTGGTGGTGGTGATGTTCCTGATCTTCCAGGCGGTGTTCGCGTGGGCCACGCCGATGATGGACGGTATTGAAGCCGGCTTCGGCTGGCTGGGCGAGACCGTCGGGGCCACGCTGCCCGAAGGCCCCCTGACCAGCCTGCTCACCGACGGCATCATTGCCGGCGTGGGCGGGGTGGTGGTGTTCCTGCCGCAGATCCTGATCCTGTTCGCCTTCATCCTGGCGCTGGAGGAATCGGGCTACCTGCCGCGCGCGGCGTTCCTGCTCGACCGCATGATGGCCTCGGCCGGCCTGTCCGGGCGTTCGTTCATCCCGCTGCTGTCCAGCTTCGCCTGCGCGGTGCCGGGGATCATGGCCACCCGCAGCATCCAGGACCCGCGCGACCGCCTGGCCACGATCCTGGTCGCGCCGCTGATGACCTGTTCGGCGCGCCTGCCGGTGTATGCGCTGCTGATCGGCGCGTTCATTCCGCAGAAGACCCTGTGGGGCTTCGTCAGCCAGCAGGGCCTGGTGTTGTTCGGCCTGTATGCGGCCGGCATCTTCAGCGCGCTGGCGATGTCGTGGGTGATGAAGAAGTGGCGCCGCGACAAGAGCGAGCACCCGCTGATGCTGGAACTGCCGTCGTACCGCATTCCACACCCGCGCGACCTGGCCGTGGGCCTGTACGAGCGCGGCATGATCTTCCTCAAGCGGGTGGGCGGCATCATCCTGTCGCTCACCATCCTGCTGTGGGTGCTGCTGTCGTTCCCGGGTGCGCCGGAGAACGCGACCATGCCGGCCATCGACTACAGCTTCGCCGGCCAGATCGGCCATGCGATGGCGGTGTTCTTCGCGCCGCTGGGCTTCAACTGGCAGATCTGCATCGCGCTGATCCCGGGCATGGGCGCGCGCGAAGTGGCCGTGTCCTCGCTGGCCACCATCTACGCCCTGTCGGCGGCCGATGACGATGCCGCCATCCAGGCCCTGACCCCGGTGGTTGCCCACGGCTGGTCGCTGGCCACCGGCCTGTCGCTGCTGGTGTGGTTCATCTACGCACCGATGTGCATTTCCACGCTGGCCACCATCAAGCGCGAGACCAACTCCTGGAAGCAGGTCGGCTTTGCCACCTTCTACCTGTTCGCGGCCGCCTACGTGGCGGCGCTGGTCACCTACCAGGTGACCGTGGCGCTGGGCGGCGGCTGATGAGCGCCGGCCTGCTCCTGCAGTACATCGTCGTCGCGCTGATCGTGCTGGCCAGCGCCTGGGTAGTGCTGAAAAAGCAGTTCCCCGGCACGGTGCGCAAGGCACGCGGCGCTATCGCGCTTGGGCTGGTGAAGCCGCAGCGTGCGACCTGGCTGCAGGCACTGGGCCGAAGGATCGCACCGCCGGCCACCGGCGGTGGCGGCGCGTGCGGTGGTTGCGACAGCTGTGGCCCGACCAAGCCCCGGTAGCGCCGGCCGTTGGCCGGCCTTGGGATCGCGTGGGCCGGCCAACGGCCGGCGCTACCGTTTCTACAGGCTTTCCTTTAGCCTGCGGGCATGACTACTCCCCCCATTCGTTTGCTCATCCACGGTGCGTCCGGCCGCATGGGCCAGGCCCTGCTGCGCCTGGCCGCCGAGCGCGACGATCTGCAGGTTGTTGCCGCCGTCACCCGCCGTTCCCCCGCCCAGCGCGTGGTCGAAGGCGTGCCGCATTTCGCCGCCAGCGAACTGCACGGCGCACCGCCGTTCGACGTGGCTATCGACTTCAGCCTGCCGGAGGGTTTCGACCCGGTGCTGGCCCTCTGCGTGGAGCGTGGGGCAGGGTTGGTCTCCGGTACCACCGGGATCAGCGAAACCCAGCGCCAGGCGTTGATCCAGGCCGCCACGAAGATCCCGCTGGTCTGGGCCTCCAACTTCAGCCTCGGCGTGGCCGTGCTCGATGAACTGGTCGAGCGTGCCGCCGCCGCCCTGGCCGGCTGGGACTGCGACATCGTCGAATCCCACCACGTGCACAAGCAGGACGCCCCGTCCGGCACCGCGCTCACCCTGGGCGCCGCCGCGCAGAAAGGCGGCGCGCAGCCGCACTACGCCAGCCTGCGCGCCGGCGACATCGTCGGGGAGCACCTGGTCCAGTTCACCGGCCTTGGTGAGCGCATCGAACTGACCCATCGCGCCACCAACCGCGACATCTTCGCTCGCGGGGCTCTGTTCGCCGCCGTCCAGCTGCACGGGCGCGCCCCCGCCAGCTACCGGGTGCGCGACCTGCTCGCCGGCAGCGCAACCTGAACAGGCGTGCCGACCACGCCTGAACCCCAGGGTGGCCGGACGCTGCCGTACGCTGGCGATTGCATGCAAACGCTGGCGTTGGAGGGGGCTTGCCTTTACAATTCCCGCTCGCCGAATCACGACAGCCGGACCGGTCCCGCACCGCAGTCCGCGCTTTTTTGCAACCGCTTTTCCGTGAAGCGTGGCGTGACTTCGGTGACCCCTCGGTAGCCAAAGTGAGATTCCCGTGACCCAAGCCGCAATCCTCGTCCTCGAAGACGGCACCGTATTCGAGGGCGAATCCGTAGGCGCGCCCGGCCTGTCCGTCGGTGAGGTGGTGTTCAACACCGCCATGACCGGTTACCAGGAAGTGCTGACTGATCCCTCCTACGCCCGGCAGATGGTCACGCTGACCTACCCGCATATCGGCAATACCGGCATGACCGACCAGGACGACGAAGCCCACAAGGTGTGGTCGGCCGGCCTGATCGTGCGCGACGTGCCGCGCCGTCCCAGCAACTGGCGCAGCCAGGTGTCGCTGCAGGACTGGCTGCTGCAGCGTGGCGTGGTCGCCATTTCCGGCATCGACACCCGCAAGCTGACCCGCATCCTGCGCGAACGCGGCGCGCAGAACGGCGCGCTGATGGCCGGCGACGACATCAACGTGGACATCGCACTGGAAGCGGCACGCAAGTTCCCCGGCCTGAAGGGCATGGACCTCGCCAAGGTGACCAGCACCGACAAGGCCTACAGCTGGAACGAGGGCCAGCTCGACCTGGATTCCAACACGTTCGCCAGCGCCGCCCCGCAGTACAAGGTGGTGGCCTACGACTTCGGCGCCAAGCTCAACATCCTGCGCATGCTGGCCGAACGCGGCTGCGACATCACCGTGGTGCCGGCGCAGACCCCGGCCGCCGAAGTGCTGGCGATGAACCCGGACGGCGTGTTCCTGTCCAACGGCCCGGGCGACCCGGAACCGTGCGACTACGCCATCGAAGCCATCAAGGTGTTCCTGGACAAGAAGCTGCCGGTGTTCGGCATCTGCCTGGGCCACCAGCTGCTGGCGCTGGCCTCCGGTGCCAAGACCGTCAAGATGGGCCACGGCCATCACGGTGCCAACCACCCGGTGCAGGACCTGGACGATGGCCGGGTGATGATCACCTCGCAGAACCACGGCTTCGCGGTGGATGAAGCCACGCTGCCGGCCACCCTGCGGGTGACCCACCGTTCGCTGTTCGACGGCACCAACCAGGGCATCGCGCGCACCGACGTGCCGGCGTTCTCCTTCCAGGGCCATCCCGAAGCCTCGCCGGGCCCGCACGACGTCAGCCCGCTGTTCGACCGCTTCATCACCCTGATGGCGCAGGCCAAGGCCTGATGCGCCCCGCCGACGGCTTGGCCGGCGGCAGAGGTTTCCTGATCGACAGCGTGCGATCACCCCCAGACACGCTGTACTGACTTAGAGAAGACAATGCCCAAGCGCACTGACCTAAAGACCATCCTCATCATCGGTGCCGGCCCGATCGTCATCGGCCAGGCCTGCGAGTTCGACTACTCCGGCGCCCAGGCCTGCAAGGCCCTGCGCGACGAGGGGTACCGCGTGGTGCTGGTCAACAGCAATCCGGCCACCATCATGACCGACCCGGAGATGGCCGACGCCGTCTACATCGAGCCGATCAACTGGCAGACGGTCGAGAAGATCATCGCCAAGGAAAAGCCCGACGCGCTGCTGCCGACCATGGGCGGCCAGACCGCGCTGAACTGCGCGCTGGACCTGGCCGACCACGGCGTGCTGGAGAAGTACAACGTCGAGCTGATCGGCGCCAAGCGCGATGCAATCCGCATGGCCGAAGACCGCGAGCTGTTCCGCGTGGCCATGGGCGAGATCGGCCTGGAATGCCCGAGTGCGGCAGTGGCGCACACGCTGGAAGAAGCGATCGAGATCCAGACCCGCGTCGGCTACCCGACCATCATCCGGCCCAGCTTCACCCTGGGCGGCAGCGGTGGCGGCATCGCCTACAACCGCGAAGAGCTGGTCGATATCGTGACCCGCGGCCTGGAACTGTCGCCGACCACTGAAGTGCTGGTGGAAGAATCGGTACTGGGCTGGAAGGAATTCGAAATGGAGGTGGTGCGCGACACCGCCGACAACTGCATCATCGTCTGCTCGATCGAAAACCTGGACCCGATGGGCGTGCACACCGGTGACTCGATCACCGTGGCCCCGGCCCAGACCCTGACCGACAAGGAATACCAGCGCCTGCGCGATGCTTCCATCGCCGTGCTGCGCAAGATCGGCGTGGATACCGGCGGTTCGAACGTGCAGTTCGGCATCAGCCCGACCACCGGCCGCGTGGTGGTCATCGAAATGAACCCGCGGGTGTCGCGTTCGTCGGCGCTGGCTTCCAAGGCCACCGGTTTCCCGATCGCCAAGGTCGCCGCCAAGCTGGCGGTGGGTTACACCCTGGACGAGCTGAAGAACGAAATCACCGGCGGCCTGACCCCGGCCTCGTTCGAACCGTCGATCGACTACGTTGTCACCAAGATCCCGCGCTTCGCCTTCGAGAAGTTCCCGGCCGCCGATGCGCGCCTGACCACCCAGATGAAGTCGGTGGGCGAGGTGATGGCGATGGGCCGCACCTTCCAGGAATCGCTGCAGAAGGCGCTGCGTGGCCTGGAAACCGGCAAGATCGGCCTCGATCCGACCGGCCTGGACCTGGCCAGCGAAGACGACATCACCACCCTCAAGCGCGAACTCAAGGCCCCGGGCCCGGAGCGCCTGTTCTTCGTCGGCGATGCGTTCCGCGCCGGCTTCAGCGTGGAAGAAGTGTTCGCGCTGTCGCACATCGACCCATGGTTCCTGGACCAGATCGAAGAGATCATCCAGGCCGAAACCCAGCTGGCCGCCGATGGCATCGACGCGCTGGATGCCGCACGCCTGCGCAAGCTCAAGCGCGCCGGCTTCTCCGATGCGCGCCTGGCCGAGCTGACCGGTACCAACGAAGCGGCCGTGCGCGCGCTGCGCCGTGCGCACAAGGTGCGCCCGGTCTACAAGCGCGTGGACTCCTGCGCCGCCGAGTTCTCCACCAGCACCGCCTACCTGTACTCGACCTACGAGGACGAGTGCGAAGCGGCGCCGAGCAACCGCGACAAGATCATGATCCTGGGCGGCGGTCCGAACCGCATCGGCCAGGGCATCGAGTTCGACTACTGCTGCGTGCACGCGGCGCTGGCGCTCCGCGATGACGGTTTCGAAACCATCATGGTCAACTGCAACCCGGAAACCGTGTCGACCGATTACGACACCTCCGACCGCCTGTACTTCGAGCCGCTGACCCTGGAAGACGTGCTGGAAATCGTCGAGCTCGAACAGCCCAAGGGCGTGATCGTGCAGTACGGCGGCCAGACCCCGCTGAAGCTGGCGCGCGCGCTGGAAGCCAACGGCGTGCCGGTGATCGGCACCTCGCCGGACTCCATCGACCTTGCCGAAGACCGCGAGCGCTTCCAGCAGCTGGTGGACACGCTGGGCCTGAAGCAGCCGCCGAACCGCATTGCCCGCAATGACCAGGAAGCGCTGCTGCTGGCCCGCGAGATCGGTTACCCGCTGGTGGTGCGCCCGAGCTACGTGCTGGGCGGCCGTGCGATGGAAATCGTCTACGGTGAAGCCGACCTGGCGCGCTACGTGCGCGATGCGGTCAAGGTCTCCAACGATTCGCCGGTGCTGCTGGACCGCTTCCTGGACAACGCCGTGGAAGTGGACGTGGACATCATTGCCGACAAGGACGGCAACGTGCTGATCGGCGGCGTGATGGAGCACATCGAGGAAGCCGGCGTGCATTCGGGCGATTCGTCCTGCTCGCTGCCGCCGTACTCGCTGTCGGCCGAAACCCAGGCCGAACTGCGCCGCCAGGTGGTGGAGCTGGCCAAGGCCCTGAACGTGGTGGGCCTGATGAATACCCAGTTCGCGATCCAGGCCGGCGAGAACGGCGAGGACATCGTGTACCTGCTGGAAGTGAACCCGCGTGCCTCGCGTACCGTGCCGTTCGTGTCCAAGGCCACCGGCATGCCGCTGGCCAAGATCGCCGCGCGCTGCATGGCCGGCAAGACCCTGGCCGAGCAGGGCGCGACCAAGGAAATCGTGCCGGACTACTATTCGGTCAAGGAAGCAATCTTCCCGTTCGCCAAGTTCCAGGGCGTGGACCCGATCCTCGGGCCGGAAATGCGCTCCACCGGTGAGGTGATGGGCGTGGGCCGCAGCTTCAGCGCCGCTTTCGCACGTGCGCAGGAAGCCGGCGGCATCAAGGCCCCGCCGCTGGGCAAGGCGTTCGTGTCGGTCCGCGACCCGGACAAGAAGCGTGTGTTGCCGGTGGCCCAGGCGCTGCTGGAGCGCGGCTACAGCCTGGTGGCCACCCGCGGCACCGCCGCGTGGCTGCAGCAGCACGGCATGGAATGCGAGATCGTCAACAAGGTCGTCGAAGGCCGCCCGCACATCGTCGATTCGATCAAGAACGGCGAGATCGTGTATATCGTCAACACGACCGAAGGTCGTGCGGCGATCAACGACTCGTTCTCGATCCGTCGCGAGGCGCTGCAGCACCGCGTCACCTATTCGACCACCATTGCCGGCGCCAAGGCGCTGGTGCAATCACTGGAATTCCGCGGTACCGGCCCGGTCTGGTCGCTGCAGGAGCTGCACAAGGAGTTGAACGCATGAGAGCACCGATCACCCTGAAGGGCGCGCAGCGTCTGCGCGAAGAGCTGGACCACCTGAAGTCGGTCAAGCGCCCCAAGGTCATCGCGGCGATCGCCGAGGCGCGTGAGCATGGCGATCTCAAGGAGAACGCCGAGTACCACGCCGCGCGCGAAGAGCAGGGTTTCATCGAAGGCCGCATCAAGCAGCTGGAAGGCGAGCTGTCGCATGCCGAGATCATCGACATCAGCAAACTCAACGCCGGCAGCAAGGTCGTGTTTGGCGCTACCGTCGAACTGTCCGATGTGGAAAGCGAGGAAGAGAAGCGCTACCAGATCGTGGGCGACCTGGAGGCCGACATCAAACTTGGCCTGATCGCGATCTCCTCGCCGCTGGCGCGGGCGCTGATCGGCAAGCTGGAAGGCGATGCGGTCACCATCGACGCGCCGGCCGGCAAGCGCGACTACGAAATCGTCAGCGTCCAGTACCTGGACTGACCTGGGCATGGCCACGGCAACCCTGTTGCTGCCGGCACGCAGCCGCTTTCCGGCGGCGGCGTTGCCCAACGACGTGGCCAAGGCGCTCGGCCGTGCCGAGCGCAGCCGGGTCGATGCCGGCGAACGGGCGCAGCTGCTGCGGCATTTCCAGCTGCAGCCGGCCGATTGGCCGGTGGCCGCGCTGACCCGCCAGCTCGACGTGGGCGATGCCCATGATGGCGTATGGCTGCGGGCCGACCCGGCCAACGTGGTGCCGGACATGCACGGCGCGCGGATGATGGGGCACGGCGAGACGCTGCGGCTGGAAGCGGACGATGTGGCGGCACTGCTGCCGGCGCTGCAGCCGCTGTTTGCCGGCTATGGGTTCACGCTGGACGCGCCGACGCCGTCGCGCTGGTACCTGCGGTTGCCGCCGGGGACCACGCTACCGGTGTTCGCCGCGCCCGACGACGTGCTCGGCGATGACCTGTTCGCGCATCTGCCGGAGGGCGATGGCGGGCGGCGCTGGCGTGCGTTGTTGACCGAGGCGCAGGTGGTACTGCATCAGCATCCCTGGAACGTGCAGCGTCTGGCTGCGGGCAAGCGGGCGATCAACTCGCTGTGGTTCTGGGGCGGCGGTGAGCTGCCCGAGGCGGTGCGTACCGCGCATGCGCAGGTGCGCAGCCGCGATGCGTTGCTGCAGGCATTGGCCAAGGCGGCGGGCGTGCAGGCCGATGGCGACCAGCAGGTGGATGCACTGGTGGACCTGCGCCAACTGCGTTCGCTGGAGCAGCTGGGCAACGATGCGATCCGGCCGTTGCTGTCGGCGTTGCAGCGTGGCGAGCTGCGCCGGCTGGTGCTGGATTTCGAGGATGGCGCGCGGTTCGAGCTGGACAAGGGCCAGCGCTGGCGGTTCTGGAAGAAGCCGGTGCAGCTCCACGATTGACTGCGGGTATCATGGTGGCCACCGGCGTTCGCGCTGTTTACCGAGCCCGCCTTGACCCCTGTTGATTCCCTCCAGATCCAACGCCGTCCTGCTGCTGCCCCCGGCGATTGGCCGGGCGACATGCTGCCGCTGCTTCAGCGTCTGTACGCCGCGCGCGGCGTCACCGATGCGGCGCAGGCGCAGCCGAAGCTGGCACAGCTGCATCCGCCGGAGCTGATGGGCAGCATGCAGGCGGCGGTGGACCTGCTGGCGGCGGCCATCGCGGCCGATGAGCGCATTCTGGTGGTAGGCGATTTCGACTGCGATGGTGCTACTGCCTGCGCGGTTGGTGTGCGCGGCCTGCGCATGCTCGGCGCACGCGATGTGGTCCATGCGGTGCCAAACCGCATGCTGCATGGCTACGGCCTGTCGCCGTCGCTGGTGGCCGAACTGGCGCCGCTGCAGCCCGGGCTGCTGGTCACGGTCGATCACGGCATCGCCTGTCACGCGGGGGTGGCGGCGGCCAAGGCGCTGGGCTGGAAGGTGCTGGTCACCGATCACCACCTGCCCGGCGAACAGCTGCCGCCCGCGGATGCCATCGTGGACCCCAACATCAACGGCGATGCGTTCCCGAGCAAGGCGCTGGCCGGGGTCGGGGTGATCTTCTATGTGTTGATGGCGCTGCGCCGCCACCTGCGCGTGCAGGGCGCCTTCGCAGCCGGTGCGGAGCCCGACCTGCTGACCCTGTTGGACCTGGTCGCGGTCGGCACTGTCGCCGATCTGGTCGCACTGGACGCCAACAACCGGGCGCTGGTCTCTGCCGGACTGCGCCGGCTGCGTGCCGGGCAGGGCAGCGTAGGCCTGCAGGCGCTCATCGAAGCAAGCGGCCGGGATGCGGCGCGGCTGAGCGCCACCGATATCGGGTTCGCCCTCGGCCCACGCCTCAACGCTGCTGGCCGGCTGGAAGACATGGCACTGGGCATCGAACTGCTGCTCACCGAAGACCGCACCCAGGCCCGCGACATCGCCCGGACATTGGAGCAGATCAACGCCGAGCGGCGTGCCGTGCAGCAGGTGATGACCGATGACGCCGAACTGGCGGTGTCGCGCGCGGTGCTGAGTGCCGAAGGCGAACGCCCGATCGCGGCCTGCCTGTTCGATGCCGAATGGCACCCGGGCGTGGTGGGCCTGGTGGCATCGAAGATGAAGGACCGCCTGCATCGCCCGGTGATCGCGTTTGCGCCGTCCGAACCCGGCAGCGATTCGCTGCGTGGCTCGGCGCGCTCCATCGCCGGCTTCCACATCCGTGATGCGCTGGCGCTGGTCAACGCCTCCCACCCGGGCCTGATCGACAAGTTCGGCGGCCACGCGATGGCCGCCGGCCTGAGCCTGCCGCACTCACGCCTGCAGGCGTTCCAACAGGCGTTCGTGGCCGTGGTCGAAGCCAGCATGGACCCGGCCGCGCTGCAGCAGCTGCTGTTGAGCGATGGCGAGCTTGCCCCGGCCGAGTTGGATTTCCAGCACGCCGAAGCGCTGCGCCTGGCCGGTCCGTGGGGGCAGGGCTTCCCGGAGCCGCTGTTCGACGGCCACTTCCAGGTGGCCCGCTGGCAGGTGCTGAAGGAAAAACACCTCAAGCTCAGCCTGCGCGTACCCGGCCGGCCCGAGCCGATCAACGCCATCCACTTCAGCGGCTGGCGTGGCAACGCCCCGGCCAACACCGTGCATATCGCCTACCGCCTGGTCAGCGACGACTACCGGGGCGGCGGTGCGATCCAGCTGATCATCGAGCACTGCGCCGACGGGTAGAGCCACGCGGCTGCCGACGAACATGAACGGGGTTGCTGGCGCTATAATCTGCGGTCTTGTCCCAAGCCTTCATTACCGCCGATATGATCGAGCTCAATCCCGTGCGCCAGCGAATCACCGATCTCACCGATCGCGTGCTCTCGCTCAGGGGGTATCTTTGACTACGACGCCAAGAAAGAGCGTCTGGAAGAAGTAACCCGGGAACTGGAAAACCCCGATATCTGGAACAACGCCGAATACGCCCAGACCCTGGGCCGCGAGCGTTCCAGCCTGGAAAAGACCGTGGGCGGCATCGCCACCATTCTCGATGGGCTGACCGAATCCGGCGAACTGCTGGAACTGGCTGAAAGCGAACAGGACGAAGATACCGCCCTGGCCGTGGTCGCCGACCTGGACAAGTACCAGAAGCACGTCGAGCAGTTGGAATTCCAGCGCATGTTCTCCGGCAAGATGGACAACGCGCCCGCGTTCGTCGACATCCAGGCCGGTGCCGGTGGTACCGAAGCCCAGGACTGGGCCGAAATCCTGCTGCGCATGTACCTGCGCTGGTGCGAATCGCGCGGCTGGAAGACCGAGCTGATGGAAGTGTCCGGTGGCGATGTCGCCGGCATCAAGTCGGCCACGCTGCGCGTGGAAGGCGATTACGCCTATGGCTGGCTGAAGACCGAAACCGGCGTGCACCGTCTGGTGCGCAAGTCGCCGTTCGATTCGGACAACCGTCGCCATACCAGCTTCACCTCGGTGTTCGTCTCGCCGGAAGTCGACAACAACATTGAAATCGACATCAATCCGGCCGACCTGCGTACCGATGTGTACCGTTCCTCCGGCGCCGGTGGCCAGCACGTCAACAAGACCGAATCGGCGGTGCGCATCACGCACATTCCGACCAATACGGTCGTGGCCTGCCAGACCGGGCGCAGCCAGCACCAGAACCGCGACAACGCGATGAAGATGCTGGCCGCCAAGCTGTATGAGCTGGAAATCCAGAAGCGCAACGCCGAACGTGATGCGGTGGAAGCCACCAAGTCCGACATCGGCTGGGGCAGCCAGATCCGCAACTACGTGCTCGATCAGAGCCGTATCAAGGACCTGCGCACCGGTATCGAGCGCTCGGACACGCAGAAGGTGCTCGATGGCGATCTCGACGAATTCGTCGAAGCCAGCCTGAAGTCGGGCCTGGAAGTCGGTTCCAAACGTCTCGACGCCTGACGGTCGGGCCGCCGCGCGCGGCCCGATCCGCTCCACCCCGGCACGCCCCGGGTTTCGTATTCCCCGTCCATATCCCCCCAGACATAGACCCACGCCATGAACGATCAGATCCCCGCGCCGCAGCCCCCCGTCGACGAGAACAGCCTCATCGCCGAGCGCCGCGCGAAACTGACCGCGCTGCGCGGGCAGGGCATCGCCTACCCCAACGATTTCCGTCGTGAGGATTTCGCCGGCACCGTGCAGGGCGAATTCGCCGACGCCGAACAGTGGACCGCCGAAGCGCTGGAAGCCACCGACCGCCAAGTGAAGATGGCCGGCCGCCTGATGGCCAAGCGGGTGATGGGCAAGGCCAGCTTCGCCCAGATCCAGGACGAATCCGGCCGCATCCAGCTGTTCCTGCAGGGCAGCACGCTGGGCGATGCCTACACCGCCTTCAAGGGCTGGGACGTCGGCGACATCATCGCCGTCGAAGGCGGGCTGACCCGCACCAGGACCGGCGAGCTGTCGGTCAAGGCCACCAGCACCCGCCTGCTGACCAAATCGCTGCGCCCGCTGCCGGACAAGTGGCACGGCCTGGCCGACGTCGAGCAGCGCTACCGCCAGCGCTACGTTGACTTGATCGTGACCCCGGAATCGCGCGAGGTGTTCATCAAGCGCTCGCGGATCATCCGCGCCATGCGCGCCTGGCTGGACAACCGCGACTTCCTGGAAGTTGAAACGCCGATGATGCATTACATCCCCGGCGGCGCGGCGGCAAAGCCGTTCACCACCCACCACAACGCGCTGGACCTGGACCTGTACCTGCGCGTGGCGCCGGAGCTGTACCTCAAGCGCCTGGTCGTGGGTGGGCTGGAGCGCGTGTATGAGATCAACCGCAACTTCCGCAATGAAGGCGTGAGCACCCGGCACAATCCGGAATTCACCATGATGGAGCTGTACGAGGCCTACGCCACGTACAACGAAGTGATGGACCTGACCGAAGGCGTGATCCGTGACGTGGCCAGCAAGGTGCTGGGCACCACCACGGTGGAGTGGGACGGCGCCACCATCGACCTGGCCCCGGCGTTCCGCCGCTGGCGCATGGACGAGGCCGTGCGCCACCACAACCCGGACATCAGCCTGGCCGACTGCACCGACCGCGAGGCGCTGCTGCGCCATTGCGAGCGCCTGAAGATCCGGGTCAAGCCGTCCTATGGCTGGGGCAAGCTGCTGCTGGAGATCTTCGAAGCCACCGTCGAGCACACCCTTGTGCAGCCGACCTTCATCACCGACCACCCGGTCGAGGTCTCGCCGCTGGCACGCGCCAACGACGACCAGCCCGGCTACACCGACCGCTTCGAGCTGTTCATCAACGGCAAGGAGCTGGCCAACGGCTTCTCCGAGCTGAACGACCCCGAAGACCAGGCGGCGCGCTTCCAGGCCCAGGTCACGGCCAAGGAAGGCGGCGATGACGAGGCCATGCACTACGACGCCGATTACATCCGTGCGCTGGAGTACGGTATGGCCCCGACCGGCGGCCTGGGCATCGGCATCGATCGCCTGGTCATGCTGCTGACCGGCAGCAGTTCGATCCGCGATGTGCTGCTGTTCCCATATATGCGTCCCGAAAGCTGAGATGCAGGTCCGGATTGCCCGCTGGGCCGTCCGGGCGGGTTCCCCTGCCGTGGCCGGACGAGTATGGTTTCCGCGTGACCCATTGAGGTGCCCTATGGGCGCGGTGGCGATGGAACATGAGAACTGGGCGGAGCCTGCGTGACATGCGCATCACGCTGCGACCACGATCATGAACGGGGGAATCATGAGCGGAGGTGGTCCGATGCAAGGTGCCGGTGTACAGAGCGGCGGCGTATCCTTACCGCACCATGTTCCAGTGTGGTCCAGAAAGACGACGGAAGCAGCCTTGAATATTGTCATCGTTGACGATCAGACGTCCGCGCGCACCATGCTGCGGCATGTCATCGAGGACATCGCGCCTGTATTGAGCGTGCATGATTTCGGCGACCCGCTCACCGCCCTGGCCTGGTGCGAATCGCACGGGGTGGATCTGCTGCTGCTCGATTACCGCATGCCGGAAATGGACGGGCTGGAATTCGCCCGGCGTTTCCGTCGCCTGCCCAAGCATCGCGACATTCCGGTGATCCTGATCACCGTGGTCGGTGACGAACCGATCCGCCAGGCCGCGCTGGAAGCGGGTGTCATCGATTTCCTGGTCAAGCCGATCCGACCGCGTGAGCTGCGCGCGCGCTGCTACAACCTGCTGCAGCTGCGCCAGCAGTCGGAAAACGTGAAGCAACGCGCCTTGTCGCTGGAACAGCGGCTGCTGGCCAGCATGCACGAGGTCGAGGAGCGGGAACGTGAAACGCTGTCGCGGCTGGCCCTGGCGATCGAGTTCCGTGACGCCGGCACCAGTGCCTACCTCGAGCGCATGGCGCACGTGGCCGGACTGATCGCCGAGCAGCTCGGGTTGCCGGAAGAAGAGGTCAAACTGATCGAGATGGCCGCGCCCCTGCACGACATGGGCAAGATCGCCATTCCCGATGCCGTGCTGCTCAAGCAGGGCAAACTCAATGACGAGGAACTGGCGATCATGCGCCGGCACCCGCGCATCGGTTACGAGCTGCTCAGTGGCAGCCAGAACCGCTTCATCCAGGTCGGTGCGCTGATCGCGCTGCGCCACCACGAACGTTACGACGGCAGCGGGTATCCCGACGGGCTGATGGGTGAAGCCATCCCGCTGGAAGCGCGGATCGTGGCCGTCGCCGATGTCTTCGATGCCCTGATCTCGCCGCGCCCATACAAGGAAGCATGGACGATGGATGCCACCCTGGCCTATCTGTACGCACAGCGCGGGCGCCTGTTCGACCCGCGCTGCGTGGATGCGCTGTTGCGCGGCCGGCAGCAGCTGGACGATATCTGCGCGCAGCATTCGACTGCGTCTTCCCGCCCGGGGATGTGACATGGCCGGTCTGTTCCAGGTTCTGAAACAGCAGCTCGGTGCGCTCCCCGGCCTTGCGCTGCTCAAGCGCCAGCTGGGTAACCGCCCTGACAGCGAGCATGGCCAGGCGATCGTGCGCATCGTCCTGATCGTGCTGATCCTGGGCTATGTGCTGATGCCTGGCGTGCGCAACGACCTGCCGCACCACCAGTACCAGGTGGTGCTGGGCATCGTGTTGACCGGTTTGACACTGTCGGTACTGCTGTTCTCGTGGCTGCTGGTGCGTCCCGGACGCTCGGACCCGCGCCGGGTGGCAGGCATGCTGGCCGATTACGGGCTGATCGCCGCCGGCATGGTGCAGATGGGCGAGCCGCTGTCGTGGGTCTACATCGTGGTGATGTGGGTCACGGTCGGCAACGGCATGCGCTACGGCAACAAGTACCTGTACGCCGCCGTGGGCATGGCGCTGGTCAGCTTCGGGGTGACGGTGCTGGCCACTGGCTACTGGCAGGCCAATGCGCGGCTGGGCTTTGGCCTGTGGCTGGGGCTGGCGGCGGTGCCGCTGTATTTTGCCAGCCTGCTGCGCCAGTTGACCCACGCCATGGACGAGGCGCGCCGTGCCAGTGAGGCCAAGAGCCGCTTCCTGGCCAACATGAGCCATGAGTTCCGCACCCCCCTCAATGGCCTGTCCGGCATGACCGAGGTGCTGGCCACCACCACGCTGGACGAAGAGCAGCGCGAGTGCGTCAACACCATCCAGGCCTCCTCGCGCAGCCTGCTGGCGCTGGTGGAGGAGGTGCTGGACATCTCCGCCATCGAGGCCGGCAAGCTGCGGGTGGTGGCCGAAGACTTCTCGCTGGATGACGTGGTCCAGGCGATCGGCCTGATCCTGATGCCACAGGCGCGCTTGAAACGGCTGGACTACCAGGTCAAGGTCGCCAACGGCGTGCCGCGCCTGCTGCGCGGCGACCTGGGTCACCTGCGCCAGATCCTGCTCAACCTGGCCGGTAATGCGGTGAAGTTCACCGAGCATGGCAGGGTCGAAATCCGCGTGTCGCAACTGGGCGAGGAGGGCCACGGCCAGGTCCGGCTGCGCTTCGACATCCTCGATACCGGCATCGGCGTGGGTCCGGAAATGCGCTCGCGCCTGTTCCAGGCGTTCGAGCAGGCCGATGTCAGCCTGGGCCGGCGGCACGAGGGCAGTGGGCTGGGCACGTCGATCTCGCGCGGGCTGGTGGAGGCCATGGGCGGCCAGATCGGCTATGCCGAAAACCCGCCGCAGGGCAGCTGCTTCTGGTTCGAACTGCCGTTCGTACTGCCACCAGTGGTCGCCGGTGAGTTCACCCCGGCCGTGCTGGGCAGCGGCCTGCAGGGCACGCCGGACAACGTGATCGCCTTTGCCGATCCGTTCCTGCGCCACCGCGCGCGGGTGCGCAGC
Organism: Stenotrophomonas sp. AB1(2024); assembly: GCF_037482345.1. Taxonomy (NCBI): domain Bacteria; kingdom Pseudomonadati; phylum Pseudomonadota; class Gammaproteobacteria; order Lysobacterales; family Lysobacteraceae; genus Stenotrophomonas; species Stenotrophomonas sp. AB1(2024). The sequence continues at coordinate 178,318 of NZ_JBBHKO020000001.1, read as the reverse complement.
ATGAAGGTGCTGGTGGCCGATGACCACCAGGCCAACCGGCTGGTACTGCAGCGCCTGCTGCAGAAGGCCGGGCACAAGGTGGTATGCGTTGACGGTGGCGAAGCGGTGCTTGATGCAATGGCCGAGAGCGACTACGACGTGGCCATCGTGGACCTGCACATGCCCGGCATGAGTGGCCTGGACATGCTCAAGGAGCTGCGCGTGCTGCAGGCCGGTGGCGCCCCGCGCACGCCGGTGCTGGTGCTCAGCGCCGATGTCACCCCTGAATCGATCCAGCAGTGCACCCGGGCCGGCGCGCACACCTTCTTCGGCAAGCCGGTGGTGCCGGTGAAGCTGCTCGATACCCTGGCCGAGATCGCCACCCACGATGGCCTGAAAGCACGCACGGCGGTGGTGCCTTCCACGCCGGTGGCGGTTGGCGTGCTCGATACCGGCGTGCTTGATGAGCTGGCTGCGCTGGGCATGGGCGAGGGCTTCGAACAGGAATTCATCCGCCAGTGCCTGGCCGACGCCAACCAGTGCGTTGGCGTGGCCATGGAAGCGGGCGAACGTGGCGACTGGGCGCACCTGCGCGAGCAGGCCCACGCCATCAAGGGCGTGGCCAGCAACCTGGGCCTGGTGCGGGTGGCTTACCGTGCCGGCGAGGTGATGCATATGGCCGACTGGCAGCTCAAGAGCGAATGGCGCGAGCGGATGAAGCTTATCCATGCGGCGGTGAAGGAAGGCAGGCAGGCGCTGGAAGAACGCAGGCGCCCCGGCGCTTCATCCACGGACGACGGCGGCATCGACATGCGTTGAAAAAAGCCCGGCTCCTACCGGGCTTTTTTACTGGAACCCCCTGCTTGCAATGTCGCAGTTACGCGGCATCGGACTGGGCACGACGGGTCTGCGCCTTGATCAGCCGGTCCATGGTGCGCAGCGACTTGTCTTCAAGGGCCAATGCCGAATCCACCCAGATCCTGGTGATTTCCAGCAGCTCGTCGTAGCCCACCGCCTGGGCCAGGTTGCGCGCGGCGTTCATCGCCAGATACGTGCGCGGGGTGCGCTGCTGCTGGCGGATCAGGTCTTCGGTGGCCTTGACGCCCTGGCCCTTGGGCACCAGCACGTCGACCACGCCCATGGCATACATCTCTTCGGAGGAGTAGACGCGGCCTTCGAGGATGATCTTTTCGGCCAGCTGCGGCGCCACCCGGCGGCACAGGAACGAATAGGCGCCCATGCCCGGGAACAGCCCGAACAGCACTTCGGGCAGGCCCATGCCGCAGCCTTCCTCGGCAATGATGGTGTGGCAGGCCAGCGCCATTTCCAGGCCGCCACCGAGTGCGTCGCCCTGGATCAGCGCGATCGAGCGGACGTCGCCGCCGAATCCGGTGTGCAGGTGGTGCACGCCTTCCACGCAGCGCTGGGCATAAGCGAGCAGGCGGTCGCGGTTGCCTTCGCGGATCAGCTGGGCGAACAGCGCCAGGTCGCCGCCCAGGTTGTAGGCGGTGGCGTTGGAGGCCAGCACGAAGTGGCGCAGGCGGCCACTGTTGCGCTCGGCCGGCGACAGCGTGATCTGGCTCATCATGCTCCACATCTCATCGAGCATGTCCTTGCGGCAGCAGGGGCGGATGCCGGTGGCGGCATCGGCATGCATGAACAGCCAGTGGGCGGCGTTGTCGGAGGTCGATTCGGTGCGGATGGTCGCATAGCCGCGGGAATACGGAAGCCTGTCGATGGATTGCATGGTGATTGCCTCGGCGGGTTGGCCTGCGGGGAGGACGGTGGGCGGCAGGCCGGACGGGTCCACACGCCGCGATCCTACACCGCCGGCCCGGGCCGGAATGCAAACGCCGTATACACCCCCCGCAGGGTCCAAAAGGCCGGCGGAAATCTTGTTCAGCCTAGTGCCGCAAGCGTATCCAGTGGCCAGCATCGCGCAGCGCCAGGCGCAGCGGAGCTCACGGGCGAAGATAGGAATTCGACGAAAAAAATGCCCGCAGGGCGATGCCGTGCGGGCGTTCAATGTTGCAGTTGCGGTTGCTTACGCCGCAGGCGTATCGCGCAGCTCGCGGCGCAGGATCTTGCCGACGTTGGTCTTCGGCAGCTCCTTGCGGAACTCGACGATGCGCGGGTGCTTGTAGCCGGTGAGGTTGGCGCGGGCGTGTTCCTTGACCATTTCGGCGGTCAGGTTCGGGTCCTTCTTGACGATGACCACCTTGACGATTTCGCCGGACTTTTCATCCGGTACGCCCACTGCGGCCACTTCCAGTACGCCGGGCATCATCGCGATGACGTCTTCGACTTCGTTCGGGTACACGTTGAAGCCCGACACCAGGATCATGTCCTTCTTGCGGTCCACGATGTAGAAGAAGCCGTGCTCGTCCATGCGCGCCATGTCGCCGGTGTGCAGCCAGCCGTCGGCGTCGATCGCCTTGGCGGTTTCCTCCGGGCGCTGCCAGTAGCCCTTCATCACCTGCGGGCCACGGATGCACAGTTCGCCGACCTCGCCCGCGGGCAGGGTGACGCCGTTGTCGTCCTTCACGCAGGCGTCGGTGGACGGGATCGGCAGGCCGATCGCGCCGTTGTATTCGGCCAGGTTGAGCGGGTTGATGCAGGCCGCCGGCGAGGTCTCGGTCAGGCCGTAGGCCTCGACCAGGGTCACCCCGGTGGCCTTCTTCCAGCGTTCGGCCACCGCACGCTGCACCGCCATGCCGCCGCCCAGGGTGACCTTCAGCGAGGAGAAATCCACCTCGTCGAAGCCGGGGGTGTTGAGCAGGCCGTTGAACAGCGTGTTGACGCCGGTGATGGCGGTGAAACGGGTCGCCTTGAGCTCCTTGACGAAGCCCTTCATGTCGCGCGGGTTGGTGATCAGGTGGTTGCAGCCACCGAATTTCATGAAGACCAGGCCGTTGGCCGTCAATGCGAAGATGTGGTACAGCGGCAGGGCGGTGATGATCCACTCCTTGCCCATTTCAATGCCCGACGAGGAGATCCACGCCGAGGCCTGCTGCATGTTGGCCACCAGGTTGCGGTTGGTCAGCATGGCGCCCTTGGCCACGCCGGTGGTGCCGCCGGTGTACTGCAGGAAGGCCACGTCGTCGTGGTCCAGCTCCACCTTCGGCAGGGTGTGGCCGCTGCCCAGCTTCAGCGCCTGGTTGAAGCGCACCGCGCCGCGCAGGCTGTAGTTGGGCACCATCTTCTTGATGTACTTCAGCACGAAGTTCACCACCACGCCCTTCAGGCCGAGCATGTCGCCCAGGCCGGTGGTGATGACATGCTTGACCTGCGTGTCGGCGATGACCTGCTGCACGGTGTCGCCGAAGTTGTCCACGACAACAAGTACCGACGCGCCGGAATCGACCAGCTGGTGCTTGAGCTCGCGGGCGGTGTACAGCGGGTTGACGTTGACCACGGTCAGGCCGGCGCGCAGCACGCCGAAGGTGGCCACCGGGTACTGCAGGCAGTTGGGCATCATCAGGGCGACGCGGTCGCCCTTCTTGAGCTTCAGCTCGCCCAGCAGGTAGGCGGCGAACTGTTCGACCAGGGCATCGGTTTCACCGTAGGTGAGCACCTTGCCGAAGCTGGAGTAGGCGGGGCGGTCGCGGAACCTGGCCACCGACGTGTCGAATACGGCCGATACCGAATGGAACTCGTTGACGTCGATTTCGGCGGGTACGCCGTTGGGATAGCTCTGCAGCCAGGGACGTTCCAGACTCATTATTCCCCCTCCAGGAAACGTTGATGGTGTGATGCTGACGGAGAGTATCCGCCGTTTCGGTCCCCGGCAGCATACCGGTCCGAATGGAAAACGCGAAGAGTCTGTGAATATCGCGTGCAGGCGACGTGTAGAACGGTGCGGGGTCCGTAAGGAGCCGGCCAGAGGCCGGCTCTACGAAGCGCGGGGGGACCGGGAGCCGGCCAGAGGCCGGCGCTACCTCGCTGCCAGCTGGCGCAGCACGTACTGCAGCAGGCCGCCGTGCTTGAAGTACTCCACTTCCTTGGGGGTCAGCAGCATCACGTGGGCCTGGAAGGTCTTGGCCGTGCCGTCGGCCTTGGTGGCGGTGATGGTGGCGGTCTTGCTGGCGCCATCGGCCAGGCCGGTGATGTTGACCACCTCCGAGCCGTCCAGGCCCAGGCTCTGGGCGTTCTCGCCCGCCTGGAACTGCAGCGGCAGCACGCCCATGCCGACCAGGTTGGAACGGTGGATGCGCTCGAAGCTCTCGGCGATCACCGCTTTCACGCCCAGCAGGTTGGTGCCCTTGGCGGCCCAGTCGCGCGAGGAGCCGGTGCCATATTCCTTGCCGGCGAAGACCACCAGCGGCACACCCTCGGCCTTGTACTTCATGGCCGCATCGTAGATGGCCAGCTTCTGCGGCTCGCCGCCTGCCTTGGGGAAGTACAGGGTGTTGCCGCCTTCCTCGCCGCCGAACATCAGGTTCTTGATGCGGATGTTGGCGAAGGTGCCGCGCACCATCACATCGTCGTTGCCGCGGCGGCTGCCGTAGCTGTTGAAGTCGGCCGGCTGCACGCCGCGTTCCTGCAGGAAGCGGCCTGCCGGCGAGTCCTTCTTGATGTTGCCGGCCGGGGAGATGTGGTCGGTGGTGATCGAATCGCCGAACAGGCCCATCACCCGTGCCCCGTGCACGTCCTCGATATGGCCGACCTGCATGGTCATGCCCTCGAAGTAGGGCGGGTTCTTGATATAGGTGGAGCTGCCATCCCACTCGTACAGGTCACCATCCGGCGACTGGATGGTGTTCCAGCGGGTATCGCCCTTGAACACGTCGGCGTAGTTCTGCTTGAACATCTCCGGGCCGATGGTGGCGGCGATGACATCGCCGATTTCCTTGTTGCTCGGCCAGATGTCGCGCAGGTACACCGGCTGGCCATCGCTGCCGGTGCCCAGCGGCTCGGTGGTCAGGTCGATGTCGGTGGTACCGGCGATGGCATAGGCCACCACCAGCGGCGGGCTGGCCAGGTAGTTCATCTTCACTTCGGGGTGCACGCGGCCCTCGAAGTTGCGGTTGCCCGAGAGCACCGAGGTGACCACCAGATCGCCGCTGGCGATGCCGGCGCTGACTTCGGTGGGCAGCGGGCCGGAGTTGCCGATGCAGGTGGTGCAGCCGTAGCCGACCACGTAGAAGCCGACCTTCTCCAGCTCGGTGAGCACACCGGCCTTTTCAAGATAGTCGGTGACCACGCGCGAGCCTGGGCCGAGCGAGGTCTTCACCCACGGCTTGCGATCCAGCCCCTTGGCGGCCGCGTTGCGGGCCAGCAGGCCGGCACCGATCATCACCGCCGGGTTGGAGGTGTTGGTGCAGGAGGTGATGGCGGCGATGACCACCGCACCGTCCTTGAGCCGGAACCGGGTGCCGCCCAGCTCCACATCGGCATAGCCCTTGGCCAGCTGCTCGTTGCCGACCGCCGCGCCGCCACCTTCGTTGACGAACTTGGAGATTTCTTCGTTGCGCTTGTCGCGGTTGGTGGTCAGCCCGCCCAGGTTGTCGCGGTAGTTCTGCTTGACGTCCTGCAGCAGCACGCGGTCCTGCGGGCGCTTGGGGCCGGCCAGCGACGGCTTGACCTCGCCCATGTCCAGTTCCAGCGTGGCGCTGTAGCTGGCGTGGGCGGTGTTGGCGTCGTGCCACAGGCCCTGGGCCTTGGCATACGCTTCCACCAGCGCGATCTGTGCTTCGCTGCGGCCGGACAGGCGCAGGTAGCTCAGCGATTCGTTGTCGATCGGGAAGATGCCACAGGTAGCGCCGTACTCGGGGGCCATGTTGCCGATGGTGGCGCGGTCGGCCAGCGGCAGGTGCTGCAGGCCTTCGCCGAAGAACTCGACGAACTTGCCCACCACCCCGTGCTTGCGCAGCATCTGGGTGACGGTGAGTACCAGGTCGGTGGCGGTGGCACCTTCGGGCATGCGCCCGGTGAGCTTGAAGCCGACCACCTGCGGGATCAGCATCGACGAGGGCTGGCCAAGCATGGCCGCTTCGGCCTCGATACCGCCCACGCCCCAACCGAGCACGCCGATGCCATTGATCATGGTGGTGTGGCTGTCGGTGCCGAACACGGTGTCCGGATAGGCGACCTGCCTGCCGCCCTTGTCGGCGGTCATCACCACCCGGGCCAGGTTCTCCAGGTTCACCTGGTGGACGATGCCGGTGTTGGGCGGGACGACCTTGAAGTTGTCGAACGCCTTCTGGCCCCAGCGCAGGAAGCCGTAGCGTTCCTGGTTGCGCTGGAATTCGATCTTGCCGTTGAGGTCCAGCGCGTCGGGGGTGCCGAACACATCGACCTGCACCGAGTGGTCGATGACCAGTTCGGAGGGGATCTGCGGGTTGATCTGTTCCGGGCGGCCGCCGAGCTTGACCACCGCATCGCGCATCGCGGCCAGGTCGACCACGCACGGCACGCCGGTGAAGTCCTGCAGGACCACGCGCGCGGGCATGAAGGCGATTTCGATGTCCGGCTCGGCCTTGGGATCCCAGCGCGCCACCGCTTCGATGTGGTCCTTGCCGACGGTGACCCCGCCATCCTCGTGCCGGAGCAGGTTCTCCAGCAGGATCTTCATCGAGTAGGGCAGGTGGGAGATGTCGAACTGCTGTCCGAGCTTAGGCAGGCTGAAGTAGTCGTAGGTGGTGCCGCCGACGTCCAGCTGGCTGCGGGTGGAGAACGAATCGCTCATGCGGGGTGACTCCTCTTGCGGATGGCTTGCAGTGGCCCATGCGGGCCTGCTTGCGGTTACCGGTGTCCCGACGGCCCGGCAGTCGGACTGAGTATGAACCATTCAGCCGGACGCGGTCGGTGGCAGGGTTCTCAGGCTACATACAAATATGTATCGCCGATGTCATCGATAAGGCGGATCCTTTGCGCGGTAAGGGCCTTGGCTGGCTGAACCACGCTGCAGTGGAAGTATGCCCGGGGAAGTATGTATAATTTGTGCATACTTTGGAGGGCCTACCGATGGAAGCCACCGTTGCAGAACGCGGACAGATCACCTTGCCCAAGGCGGTCCGCGATGCGCTCGGCCTGACCAAGGGCACCCAGTTGAAGGTGGAGCTCGACGGCAGCCGCATCATCCTGCGCAAGAGCGTGGACGATGCCATTTCCCGTGCCCGCGGCAAGTTCGCGCTGGACGGCTTCGATTCGGCCGAGGCGGCCGTGCGCGCCGTGCGCGACGAAGAATGAGCCGCGCATGATCGCCGTCGATTCCCCGGTCCTGATCGAACTGCTCAGCAATGGCCCGCAGGCCGACGCGGTGGAAGCCTGCCTGCGCCAGAGCCTGGTCGGCGGGCGGGTGGTGATCTGCGGGGTGGTGCTGGCCGAGATCTGCGCCGCGCTGCGCGGCGGGGCCGAAGTGCAGGAAGCGCTGGAAGAGATGGGCATCCATTTCAGCCCGCTGGAAGCCAAGTCGGCCCTGCGCGCCGGTGAGATGCATCGCCGCCACCGCCAGCGCGGCAACGACCGCCGCGGCATCGACGATTTCATGGTCGGCGCGCACGCGCTGCTGCAGTGCGACGGCCTGATCACCTGGAACGACAGATTTTACCGCGATTACTTCAAGGGCCTGAAGCTGATCGTGCCGAACGCCTGAGCCCGTTTTTTTACCGTTTTACTCAACCGCATTCTTCAAAGAATCACCCGGGAGTTGTCATGTTGGAAGCCTACCGCCACCACGTAGCCGAGCGCGCCGCGCTTGGCATCCCGCCGCTGCCGCTGAGCGCCCAGCAGACGGCCGACGTCATTGAACTGCTGAAGAACCCGCCCGCCGGCGAGGCCGGGTTCCTGCTCGACCTGCTGACCCAGCGCGTGCCGGCCGGTGTCGATGACGCCGCCAAGGTCAAGGCCTCGTACCTGGCCGCCATCGCCTTCGGCAGCGAAACCAACGCGCTGATCCCGCGCGAGCGCGCCACCGAACTGCTGGGCACCATGCTGGGCGGTTACAACGTCGCGCCGCTGGTCCAGCTGCTGGACGACGCCGTGGTCGGCGCCATTGCCGCCGACGCGCTGAAGAAGACCCTGCTGGTGTTCGACGCCTTCCACGACGTGCAGGAAAAGGCCAAGGCCGGTAACGCCAACGCCCAGGGCGTGCTGCAGAGCTGGGCCGATGCCGAGTGGTTCACCAGCCGCCCGGAAGTGCCGCAGAGCCTGACCATCACCGTGCTCAAGGTGACCGGCGAAACCAACACCGACGACCTGTCGCCGGCCCCGGATGCCACCACCCGCCCGGACATCCCGCTGCACGCCCTGGCGATGCTGAAGAACAAGCGCGATGGCATCGAGCCGGAAGAAGACGGCAAGCGCGGCCCGGTCAAGTTCATCGAATCGCTGAAGGACAAGGGCCATCTGGTCGCTTACGTGGGCGACGTGGTCGGTACCGGTTCCAGCCGCAAGTCGGCCACCAACTCGGTACTGTGGTTCACCGGCGAAGACATTCCGTTCATTCCGAACAAGCGTTTCGGCGGCGTGTGCCTGGGCTCGAAGATCGCCCCGATCTTCTACAACACCATGGAAGACGCCGGCGCGCTGCCGATCGAGCTGGACGTGTCGCAGATGAACATGGGCGACGTGGTCGAGCTGCGTCCCTATGACGGCAAGGCGTTGAAGGACGGCCAGGTCATCGCCGAGTTCCAGGTGAAGTCCGACGTGCTGTTCGACGAAGTGCGCGCCGGTGGCCGCATTCCGCTGATCATCGGCCGTGGCCTGACCGCCAAGGCGCGCGAAGCGCTGGGCCTGGCCCCGACCGATCTGTTCCGCCTGCCGATGGACCCGCCGGACACCGGCAAGGGTTTCTCGCTGGCGCAGAAGATGGTCGGCCGCGCCTGTGGCCTGCCGGAAGGCCAGGGCATGCGCCCGGGCACCTACTGCGAACCGAAGATGACCTCGGTGGGCTCGCAGGACACCACCGGCCCGATGACCCGCGACGAGCTGAAGGACCTGGCCTGCCTGGGCTTCTCGGCCGACCTGGTGATGCAGTCGTTCTGCCACACCGCCGCTTACCCGAAGCCGGTGGACGTCAAGACCCACCACACGCTGCCGGAATTCATTTCCACCCGTGGCGGCGTCTCGCTGCGCCCGGGCGACGGCGTGATCCACAGCTGGCTCAACCGCATGCTGCTGCCCGACACCGTGGGCACCGGCGGCGATTCGCACACCCGTTTCCCGGTGGGCATTTCGTTCCCGGCCGGCTCGGGCCTGGTCGCCTTCGCCGCGGCCACCGGCGTGATGCCGCTGGACATGCCCGAATCGGTGCTGGTGCGCTTCAAGGGCAGGATGCAGCCGGGCGTGACCCTGCGTGACCTGGTCAACGCGATTCCGCTGTACGCGATCAAGTCCGGTCTGCTGACCGTGGCCAAGGCTGGCAAGAAGAACATCTTCTCCGGTCGCATCCTGGAAATCGAAGGTCTGCCGGACCTGAAGGTGGAGCAGGCGTTCGAACTGTCCGATGCCTCGGCCGAACGTTCGGCTGCCGGTTGCTCGGTGCACCTGAACAAGGAGCCGATCATCGAGTACCTCACCAGCAACATCACGCTGCTGAAGTGGATGATCGCCGAGGGTTACCAGGACGCGCGTTCGCTGGCCCGCCGCATCGAGAAGATGGAAGCCTGGCTGGCCAACCCGGAGCTGCTGCAGCCGGATGCCGACGCCGAGTACGCCGCCGTCATCGAGATCGACCTGGCCGACATCCACGAGCCGATCGTGGCCTGCCCGAACGACCCGGACGACGTCAAGACGCTGTCGGACGTGGCCGGTGCGGCCATCGATGAAGTCTTCATCGGTTCGTGCATGACCAACATCGGTCACTTCCGTGCGGCGGCCAAGCTGCTGGAAGGCAAGCGCGACATCCCGACCAAGCTGTGGGTGGCTCCGCCGACCAAGATGGATGCCTCGGAGCTGACCAAGGAAGGCCACTACGGCACCTTCGGCACCGCCGGTGCGCGCATGGAAATGCCGGGCTGCTCGCTGTGCATGGGCAACCAGGCACAGGTGCGCGAGGGCGCGACGGTGTTCTCGACCTCGACCCGCAACTTCCCGAACCGCCTGGGCCGCAACTCCAACGTGTACCTGGGTTCGGCCGAACTGGCCGCGATCTGCTCGCGCCTGGGTCGCATTCCGACCAGGGAAGAGTACATGGCCGACATCGGCGTGCTGGATGCCAGCAGCAAGGACATCTACCGCTACATGAACTTCGACCAGATCGAGGATTACCAGGATGTGGCCAGGACGGTCGCTGCCTGATCCTGATCGGCTGATGTGTTGAACGAGAACCCCCGGTGAAAACCGGGGGTTTTTGTTTGCCGGGACGAATCGCCGCCAGCCCAGGCTGATGCTTGGTCGCCCGTTGGTGATGTATCCGTGTCTTATCGCGTTCGCCAGCAATTCGTAGCGCCGACCGTTGGTCGGCGACCGCGCGAAGCGCGGCGCAAGCATCCGAAGCCACGGCAATGCGGCGCGGATGACATCATCGGCGCTGACATGTGTCCGAAGCCGTCTGTCCGGTGTTCATGGCGCCGGAACGGAGAGCCGTTTTTCGTTTCGGGTCATGCGTTACCGGGCGTCGAGCCGTTATCGGCAGTCGTTTGGGGACCGACCCTACCGCCATCGCGATGATCATCAACGCGCGGGATAACGGAACGGCCATGCGTTGTCTGCGTCGTTGCTGCGTTCGGCGCAGATGGCGCGGAAGGTTTCCACGAACGCCTGCTGCAGGCGGGTCGGGTGCCAGTCGGCGCGGGTGGTGAGGCCGATGCGGCGACGCAGGTCGTCGCCGGCGCTGCCGATTTCGCAGAGCAGGCCGGCGCGGCGTTCGATCACGAACTGGTCGCGTGACATCAGGGTGAGCCAGTCGTCTTCCAGCAGCAGGCCGCGGGTGATCAGCACCGAGCCGCATTCGATGCGGAGGCGGGGCGGTTCGTGGCCATGCCGGCGGAACATCCGCTCCCAGCGTGCGCGCACCGGGGCGCCAGTGGCTGCGATCACCCAAGGGAAAGCCAGCAGCCGGTCGAAGTCGAGCGCGTCGCTGCCGGCCAGTGGATGGTCGCTGCGCGCGACGATCACCGGGTCATCGTCGAACAGGCCCTCCTGCGCGACATCGCGTACGGGCAGGGTGTCGCGCATCGCACCGATCAACAGATCCAGACTGCCGGCGCGCAGGTCGCCCAGCAACTCCGCATAGGGCCCTTCGATCACATTGACCGATGCACCGGGATGGGCGCGGGCGAAGCGCGCCAATACCTGCGGCAGCAGGATCGCACGCGCAAGTGGCATTACCCCGAGCGTGACCCGGCCGCCCTGTTCCGAGCGCAGCAGGGTCACTTCGTCCAGGCCCGCCGCCAGTTCGGACAGCGCCAGCCGCACCAGCCGCAGCATGCGGGTGGCGGCTGGGGTGGTCTGCACGGTCTTGCCGTGGCGTTCGGTCAGCGGCGTCTCAATTGCGGTGCCGAGTTCGTGCACCGCGCGGTAGATGGCCGGCTGCGAGATGCCGGCGCGGCTGGCGGCCAGGGTGAAGCTGCCGGCATCGTCCACTGCCACCAATGCGCGCAACTGGCCCAGCGTGACGCGCCGTTCCACCGCCGGCAGCGCAGGCAGGCGTTGTGCACGCCGCGCCACCCGCACGCCATCGGCGATGTAGCCCAGGGCGCGCGCTATGCGTGGGACCAGCAGCTCAGCTGCTTCGGTAGGCGCCATGCCACCGGGCTGGCGGTCGAACAGGGGCGTGTCGAGTTGACTCTCGAGCCGGGCAATGGCCTGGGTCAGGGCAGGCTGGGAGAGATTCACGTGCGGGGCAGCGGCGCTGATGCCGCCGTGGTGGTGCACGGCGACCAGGGCGTGCAGATGCTTGAGGTTCAGCTCGAAGGGCCGGTTCATGCATCAACTATAACCAAACCAAATGGCTGTTGCGGAAATCGATCTTGAGGGGTTGGCGCTTGCGGACAAGACTGCATCATCGTCATTGAAGGATGGATGGATGTCCCGCGTCGTCACCCATGTCGAACGCGCCGCTGCTGGCGCACTCCAGGTTCTTGCCCAGGCCGGTGTCGCCACCGCGCACGAGTCCCAGGGCCGCACTGGCCTGCTGCACCCGCGGCTGCGCCCGATCTACAGCGGCGCGCGCATTGCCGGCAGCGCCATCACCGTGTCGGTGCCGCCCGGCGACAACTGGATGATGCATGTGGCCATCGAGCAGCTGCGCGAAGGCGATGTGCTGGTGGTGGCGCCGACCAGCGACTGCACCGACGGTTATTTCGGCGACCTGCTGGCCACCTCGGCGCAGGTACGTGGCTGCCATGGGCTGGTGATCGATGCCGGCGTGCGCGATGTGCGCGACCTGACCGCGATGGGCTTCCCGGTCTGGAGCCGGGCGATCCATGCACAGGGCACGGTGAAGGAAACGCTGGGCTCGGTGAACGTGCCGGTGGTCTGCGGCGGGGCGTTGGTACACCCCGGCGATGTGGTGATCGCCGACGATGATGGCGTGTGCATCGTGCCGCGTGCCGATGCCGCGCGCGTGGCGGCCGAATCGCAGGCACGCGAGGCACGCGAGGCCGAAAAGCGCGAGCGGCTGGCCAAGGGTGAGCTGGGCCTGGACATCTATGCCATGCGCGAACGCCTGGCGGCCAAGGGCCTGCGCTATGAGTAAGGGCGTGCCCGCGATGTGGATGCGCGGTGGCACCTCCAAGGGCGGCTACTTCCTGGCCGCCGACCTGCCTGCGGAAGCGGCCGCACGTGATGCGTTCCTGCTGCGTGCCTACGGCTCGCCGGACCCGCGCCAGATCGATGGCATGGGCGGCGCCGATCCGCTGACCTCCAAGGTCGCGGTGGTATCGCCTTCCAGCCAGCCCGGTGCGGACGTGGACTACCTGTTCCTGCAGGTGTTCGTCGACCAGGCCATGGTGAGCGATGCGCAGAACTGCGGCAACCTGCTGGCCGGGGTGGGGCCCTTCGCCATCGAGCGTGGGCTGGTCCAGCCCACCGGCGAAAGCACCGACGTGCGCATCTACATGGTGAACACCGGCAAGGTGGCGACCGCCAACGTACAAACCCCCGGTGGCCAGGTGCGCTATGACGGCACGGCCCGGATTGACGGGGTGCCGGGTACGGCGGCGCCGATTCCGCTGACCTTTGCCGACATTGCCGGTTCGAGCTGCGGCGCGCTGCTGCCGACGGGCAAGGCGCGCGACGTGATCGATGGCGTGGACGTCACCCTGATCGACAATGGCATGCCATGTGTGGTGCTGCGTGCCAGCGATGTGGGTGTGAGCGGCTACGAAGACCGCGCCACGCTCGATGCTGACGATGCGTTGAAGGCGCGGCTGGAGGCGATCCGCCTGCAGGCCGGGCCGTTGATGAACCTCGGCGATGTCACCGCGCAGTCGGTGCCAAAGATGATGCTGGTGGCGGCGCCGCGCGATGGTGGCGCGATCTGCGTGCGTTCGTTCATCCCGCACCGCTGCCACGCCTCCATCGGCGTGCTCGGTGCGGTGACCGTGGCCACGGCCTGCCTGCTGCCCGATTCACCGGCCAGCGCACTGGCGGTGGTGCCCGACGACAACCGCCTGCAGCTGGATATCGAACACCCCAGCGGCAGCACCGGCTGCGTGCTGGAGCGCGACACACAAGGGCAGGTGGCCGCTGCGGCCATCCTGCGCACCGCCCGAAAGCTGTTCGACGGCGTGCTGTTCGACTGAATACGCGCGACGTCTCTATTCTTGTGACCTGGGAGGGTTGTTATGTCTGTTGTCGAGAAGCGGCAGGGCCGCTTCGGCGTCTTTGGCCAGTTGTGGTTCCAGGTGTTGGCCGGCACCATCATCGGCGTCGTGCTGGGCTGGCTGCAGCCGGACTGGGGTTCGGCGATGAAGCCGTTCGGCGATGCGTTCATCAAGCTGATCCGCATGATGATCGGCCCGATCATCTTCGTGACCGTGGTGCACGGCATTGCCGGCATGCGCGACATGCGCAGCGTGGGCCGGCTTGCGCTCAAATCGTTGATCTACTTCGAGGTGATCACGATCCTGGCACTGATCGTCGGGCTGGTCGTGGTCGACCTGTGGCAGCCCGGTGCGGGCATGAACATCGACCCGGCCACCATCGACATGGCCAGCATCCAGGGCTACGTGCATACCGCGCACGACCAGTCGATCGTGTCCTACATCATGGCGATCATCCCCAACACGCTGGTCAGTGCGTTCACTGAAGCGCATGTGCTGCAGGTGCTGTTCGTGGCGGTGCTGTTCGGTGTGGCGCTGGCCTCGATCGGTGAGCGCGGCGCGCCGGTGATGAAGGTCATCGAGGGCACCTCGGCGGCGCTGTTCAAGATCATCGGCTTTGTCATGTACTTCGCGCCGATCGGTGCGTTCGGTGCGATCGCCTTCACTGTGGGCCAGTTCGGTGCCGGTTCGCTGCTGTCGCTGGGCGAACTGATCATCGAGTTCTTCGTGGTCTGCGCCGCGTTCACGGTGTTCGTGCTCGGCGCGGTGTGCTGGTGGACCGGCGCCAGCCTGTGGCGGCTGCTGGCCTACCTGCGCGATGAGATCGTGATCGTGGCGGCCACCACGTCCACCGAAACGGTGCTGCCGCGCCTGATCGAGAAGATGAAGAAGCTGGGCTGCGAAGAAGGCGTGGTCGGTTTCGTGATTCCGGCCGGCTATTCGTTCAACCTCGATGGCACCTGCCTGTACCTGACCACGGTGGCGCTGTTCCTGGCCCAGGCGACCAACACCGAGCTGACCGTGTGGCACCAGCTGGGCCTGATCGCGGTGCTGCTGCTGACCTCCAAGGGCGCCGCCGGCGTTGCTGGCGCGGCGTTCGTGGTGTTGGCAGCCACGCTGGGCACCACCGGCACCATTCCGGTGGCCAGCATCGCGCTGATTCTTGGCATCCATCGCATCCTGGCCGAAGGCCTGACCTTCGTGAACCTGGTCGGCAATGCGATCGCGGTACTGGTGATCGCCAAGTGGGAAGGCAAGCTGGACGAGAAGGTGATGGCCGAGCAGATCGGCACCCGCCGCGCCCGCTTGCGCCACCTGGGCGTGCGCGAAGCCTGACCGACGCGCCGCGGATTGCCCGCGGCGCCCACCCCGAATGTATTGAACCCGCTGCCCACGGCAGCGGGGAGGGAGATTTCATGTCCATCCTCCGCCACACCCCGCTGGCGCTGCTGTTGAGCGCTGCTTTGGCCGCACCGGCCGCCGCCGAGGGCACCCTGCCCAAAGGCGTCGACCTGACCCTGGATTTCGTCGGCAACGTTGCCTCCAACCCCGTGGGCGGGGTGGAGCAGGGCACCGAAGGTTCCTATTGGATCATGGCCCAGTCGAAGTTCGACCTGGACGCGTTGTTCGGCGTGCACAACACCGACGTGGACGCGCAATGGGCCTGGTTCGCCGGGCGCAACCTGGCCCGCGAGAAGATCGGCAACTCGATCAGCGCGCAGCAGACCTGGCGCCCGGTGGCCGGTGGCCGCCTGACCCGGCTGACCGTGCGCCACCGTTTCGACAACGGGCTGAGCATCACCGCCGGGCGTGCACCGGTGAACAGTTACTTCAACAACTCGGCACTCAACTGCGTGTTCATGAGCAATGCGATGTGCCTGACGCCGTACGGGGCGATCACCGACCTTGGCATCACCGCATTCCCGAACTCGTCCTGGGCCGGCATCCTGCGCTACGACGTGAATGATCGGTGGTACGTGCAGGGCGGGGCGTTCGACTACAACAACGAGCTGAACAAGGCCGGCAAGAATGGCCTGGACTTCTCGGTCGGCGAGGGCACCGGCACCATCACCGCCTATGAGGCCGGCTACCAGACCAGCTTCGCCAACGACAGGCTGCCGCGCACCTACCGCGTGGGCATGTACCGCAACACCGATGGTGGCAAGAGCTCCTACTTCGACGCCAACGGCAACTCGGCCGCACTGACCGGCAAGCCCACGGCCATGCAGGATGGGGCGCGGATGGGCTGGTATGCGATGGCCGACCAGACCGTGTGGCGTGGGGAGGGCAAGCGCAACCTGGCGCTGTTCGCCCGCGCTTACGTCAACACCGGCAACGAAGCGCCGGTGGACCAGTTCGCTGCGGTTGGCTTCGTCAAGACCGGCACCTTCGCCGGCCGCGACCAGGACACGCTGGCGATGTTCGTCTCCAACACCCACTTCAGCGATGAACAGATCGCCTTCCTGCGCGACCGCCGCGCGCGCAACGGCGGCAGCGGCGCGCCCAATGCCGACGAGATCATCGCCGAGCTGAGCTATGGCTGGGCGGTGCACAAGGGCGTCCGGCTGATGCCCAACCTGCAGTATGTGATCAACCCCGATCCGATCTACGCGCCCACGCGCACCACCGACATCCCCGATGCGTTGATCGTCGGGCTGCGCGTGGATGTCCACTTCGCCCAGCTGTTCGGCTGGTAACTCCTCCCCCACGAGGCCCCTGATGATCATCGATTGCCACGGTCACTACACGACCGCCCCCGCCAGCCACGATGCGTTCCGCAAGGCGCAGGTGGCGCATTTCAACGACCCGTCGCTGCCCGCGCCGGCATACCCGACGATCAGCGACGACGAGCTGCGCGAAAGCGTGGAAGGCAACCAGCTGCGGCTGCTGCGTGAGCGCGGCGCGGACATGACCATCTTCTCGCCGCGCGCCAGCACCATGGCCCACCACATCGGTGATGAGGCGGTGAGCGCGGAGTGGACCCGGCGCTGCAATGACCTGATCGCGCGGGTGGTGGCGCTGTACCCGGAAACCTTCATCGGCGTGTGCCAGCTGCCGCAGTCGCCCGGCGTACCGATCGCACACTCGATCGCCGAACTGGAGCGCTGTGTCAACGAGCTGGGGTTCGTGGGCTGCAACCTCAACCCCGATCCATCGGGCGGGCACTGGACCGGCCTGCCGTTGACCGACCGTGCCTGGTACCCCTTCTTCGAGAAGATGGTGGAGCTGGACGTCCCGGCCATGGTGCATGTATCGGGCAGCTGCAATGCCAACTTCCACGCCACCGGCGCGCATTACCTCAATGCCGACACCACGGCGTTCATGCAGTTCCTGCAGGGCGACTTGTTCCGTGATTTCCCGGCGCTGCGCTTCATCATCCCGCACGGCGGCGGCGCGGTGCCCTACCATTGGGGCAGGTTCCGGGGGCTGGCCGACATGCTGGGCAAGCCGCCGCTGAACGAGCATGTGATGAAGAATGTGTTCTTCGACACCTGCGTTTACCATCAGCCGGGTATCGACCTGCTGTTCAAGGTAATCGACATCGACAACATCCTGTTCGGCTCGGAGATGGTGGGCGCGGTGCGCGGGATCGACCCGGAAACCGGGCAGTACTTCGACGACACCCTGCGCTATGTGGAAGCGCTGGGGCTGTCGGCGGCTGACCGCACCAAGGTGCTGTCGGGCAACGCGCGCCGGGTGTACCCACGACTGGATGCCCAGCTGAAGGCGAGGGGGCTGTGATGGCGGATTTCGTGAAGGATGCCGACTGGCTGGATTTCTGTCCCGACCCGAGCCGGCCGGTGTTCGTACCGCCACCGGGTGCGGTGGATGCCCATTGCCATGTGTTCGGGCCCGGTGACCAGTTTCCGTACGCGCCCGAGCGCAAGTACACGCCGTGTGATGCGGGCAAGGCGCAGCTGTTCGCGCTGCGCGACCACCTGGGCTTCGATCGCAACGTGATCGTGCAGGCCACCTGCCACGGTGCCGACAACCGGGCGCTGGTCGATGCGCTGCGTAGTTCTGGTGGGCGTGCGCGTGGCGTGGCCACGGTGCGCGATACGGTCACCGACGACGAATTGCACGAGCTGCATGAGGCCGGTGTGCGCGGGGTGCGCTTCAATTTCGTGAGGCGGCTGGTGGACCCGAAGCCGGATGCGTATTACCACGCCATCATCGAGCGGATCGCGCCGCTGGGCTGGCATGTGGTGGTGTATTTCGAGGCGGCGGACCTGGCCGAGCGGTGGGACTTCTTCACCTCGCTGCCGACCACGGTGGTGGTGGACCATATGGGGCGGCCGGACGTGACCCAGGCGGTGGATGGGCCGGAGTTCCAGCGTTTCGTGAAGCTGATGCGCGAGCATCCGAACGTGTGGAGCAAGGTGAGTTGCCCGGAACGGCTGTCGCAGTCGGGGCCGCCCACGTATGACGATGTGGTGCCGTTCGCACGGCACCTGGTGGAGCAGTTCCCGGACCGGGTGCTGTGGGGCACCGATTGGCCGCACCCGAACCTGAAATCGCACATGCCCGATGACGGCACGCTGGTGGATTTCATTCCACGGATTGCGGTCACCGCCGACCAGCAGCAGAAGCTGCTGGTGGACAACCCGATGCGGCTGTATTGGCGGTAACAGCGTAACCGCGTCGGGCAGGTTGCGTCAGGTCTGTTCGGTAGCCGTCGCCGGCGCTTCGCTTGTCTGCGCCGTTTCCTGCTCCGGCGGGGCAAGCTCCGGGAATACCTTCGGCAGTTCCGCGACGAAACTGGCGACGCAGCGCTCGGCGAACGCCTGCGAGGCGGCTCTCACCTTGGCGTAGTCGTCGGCCTGCCATTCCTCCAGCGGGGCCTGGAGCCGTTCATCGGTGCAATACACGATGGTCTGGGTCTGGCCGTCCTTCGGCAACAGGAAGCCGATGCTGGCCTGGTGGCGAAGCTCGTACGGAACGTTGGAGCCGGCGAGCTTCTGGTACGCCAGCGTCCAGGTGCCGGCGCTGGCCTGCACCGTGCGGCGCTCGTAGGGAATCGCATCGGGGTGGGCGCGGAAGAACGCGGCCAGTTCCCCGCGCAGCAGGTCCGGCATGTGGACCACGGCCGGGCTTGGCACGCTTTCGATGGTGTCACCGCGCAGGTTGTTCTTGTTGAATCCATCCACGCGCCCCACATAGGCACGGCCGGTGACGGCCAGCGCCAGGACCCCCAGTTTCAGGCCGACGACCTTGCCGGTATCGCCACGGCTCACCAGACGCAGCGCCAGATCGCCGTAGCGATTGTTGTCCTGCCCGCTGCCCTGGGTGGACATGATGCCCACGGTACGGGTCCAGTCGCGCGGCGCGACTGCCCCGACGACGGGCGCCGCAACCGCATTGCTGTCCGGCGCTGCAGCGGCCGCGACCAATGCCGTCGCGTCGGCGGCAACGGTCGTCATTGCTTCGCCCGTCCCGGTGCTGTCAACGGGCGTGGCTGGCGCGACCTCCGCCGGTGCCTCGCACCGCTGCGGCGGCAAGCTCGTGGCCTGTGCCTGCACGCTGCCATCCGCGCCCACGTGATTCGCACTCAAGCGGCAGATGCTGCCCGCGGTGCTCATGAAGACTTCATAGTCCTGGCCCGGTTCAGCGGTGAACTGCAGGGTCAGTTCGCGATCGCACCGATAGTCGTTGGTGTTCTCGACGCGGGCGTCGAAGATCAACGGCCGCCCGCCGGCAACGGCGTACTCCTGGTAGTTCGGCTTGGAAAACAGCACGCTCTTCATGTTGCGTACGGTTGACGTTTCCGGCATTCCCAGCGCGATGTTGGCGGGTGCGCCGCCGAACAGGCTGCCAATCGCGCGTGCACCCGAGCGGGCGACCTCGACCTTCTCGGTATAGGTGTCCCGGCAGGCCGCGTCGGTATACATGGTGATGCCCTGTCCGTTCTGGCCGAAGATGCGGACACGGGCCTTGGCGGGGGCAGGCACGGGCGCTACGTCAGGCGTGGCGGACGTTTCGGCGCTTTTTGCGGTAGCGGTGGATTCCTGCGCGTGGGCCGAGCCGGCCAGCAGAACGGTGGCCAGCAGCAGGCCGGTGACGGTGTGAAGTGATGCACTCACGGTGTTGCTCCTTGTTGAAATCGGTAGTGCGTGACGCACGCGTTGACGACGGCCGGGCAGAGCCCGGCGCTACGCCGCCAACGCATCGTCATGTTTTCAGCCGCGTGCCAGCGACATCAGGCGTTCGGCGATGCGCTCCAGCGGCACCTGTTCGTCGGTAGCGCCCAGTTTGAACGCGGCGCCCGGCATGCCCCAGACCACGCTGGTGGTTTCGTCCTGGACCAGGGTGGGCGCGCCGGCGTTCTTCAGTTCGAGCAGGCCGCGTGCGCCATCGTCGCCCATGCCGGTGAGGATCGCGCCGATGGCGTTGGCGCCGGCACTCTCCGCCACGGAACGGAACAGCACGTCCACGGCCGGCTTGTGGCGATTCACCGCAGGGCCGTCGTCGACGCGGCAGCGCCAGCGCGCGCCGTCACGGATCACCCGCAGGTGCTTGCCACCCGGCGGCAGATAGGCATGGCCCGGCAGCACGGCTTCGCCGTCGGTGGCTTCGCGCACCGACATCGCCGAATGGCGGTCCAGGCGCTCGGCAAACGCGGTGCTGAAGGTGGCGGGCAGGTGCTGGGTCAGCACCACGGCCGGGGCGTCGGCGGGCAGGCCTTCGAGCACTACGCGCAGTGCTTCGGTGCCGCCGGCCGAAGCGCCGATGGCGATCAGGCGATCGGTGGTGCGGAAACGGATCGAGCGCGCGGGCGCGGGCGCCACGGTATCCAGGGTGATGCGGGGGGCGACCGGGCGGGCCAGGGTGCGCACGCGCGAGCGCGCCGCCATCTTGACCTTGCCGATGATCTCTTCGGCATAGCCCTGCAGGCCACGCGCCACGTCGAACCTGGGCTTGGAGATGAAGTCGACCGCGCCCAGTGCCAGCGCCTGCAGGGTGGTGTCGGCGCCACGTTCGGTCAGCGAGGAAATCATCACCACCGGCAGCGGATGCAGGCGCATCAGGTTTTCCAGGAACGCCAGGCCATCCATGCGCGGCATTTCCACGTCCAGGGTGATCACGTCGGGGGCGAGACGCTTGATCTTCTCGCGCGCCAGCAGCGGATCTGCGGCGGTGCCGATCACGTCGATGGCCGGGTCGCTGGCGAGGATCTCGCTCAGTATCTGCCGCACCACCGCTGAATCGTCGACGATCAGGACCCTGCAGGGTGAACCGTGGATCATTCGAACAGCTCCACGCCACCGGTGACCGGGGTCTTGGACAGGCGCGCGCGCACGGCCGACTCGGTGGCGGCCACTTCGGCTTCGTGGGCATGCGGCAGGCGCTGCACGACCACGCGGCCGGTGTCGGCGAAGAACCACACCTTGCGCGGATGGATACCGCACAGGTCTTCAGCCAGCACGGGAATGTGCTCGGCCTGCAGGTACTGGCGCACGAACTCGGCATTGCGCGTGCCCACCGGGTTGCTGGTGAAGCCCTTGAGCACGTTGGCGCCGCCGAACACCTTGGCTTCCAGGCGCTTGCGATGTGCGCCGCGCTTGAGCAGGTCGTTGATCAGCAGTTCCATCGCATAGCTGCCGTAACGTGCCGGGGCACCATCGCCGACGTTGCCTTCGGGCAGCAGGAAGTGGTTCATGCCGCCGATCCTCAGCACCGGGTCGCGCAGGCAGGCCGCCACGCACGAACCCAGGGTGGTGGTCAGCGCGGTGTCATCGTCCACCACCAGGTACTGGGTAGGCAGCAGCTTGGCGGCGGTAACCTTGAAGCGGCTGTCGAAGTAGCGCATCACATCGTCGGTACGCGCGGCCAGGTTCATGCCGGGGCTCCGGGCGCGCGCTTGTACAGGGTGCGCCCGCAGGGCTGGATCAGGTCGGCGGCGTGCAGGTAGTTTTCCGAATGGCCGGTGTAGAGCAGGCCATCGTCGCCCATGTGCTGGATCAGCCGCGACAGGATGCCGCGCTGGGTGGGCTTGTCGAAATAGATCATGACGTTGCGGCAGAACAGCGCGTCGAACGGGCCACCGATGTCGTAACGGGGCGCCAGCAGGTTGAGCGGGCGGAAGTCGATCAGTTCGCGCAGCGCCGGGTGTACGCGGCACTGGCCCTCGTTCGGGCCACTGCCACGCTGGAAATAACGCTTCCTGATCGCCGGATCCAACCCCGACACACGGTCGATGGCGTACACGCCGCGGCTGGCGGTGGCCAGCACCTGGGTGTCGACATCGGTAGCCAGGATCCGCACCGGCGGTTTCAGCGTGCCGAACGCCTCGCAGGCGGTGATCGCCATGGAGTAGGGCTCTTCTCCGGTGGACGCCGCGCACGACCACAGCTGCAGGGTGCCGTGGCCGGCACGCGCGCGCAGTTCAGTGTCGAGCTTCTCGAAGTGGTGCGGTTCGCGGAAGAACGCGGTGAGGTTGGTGGTCAGCGCGTTGGTGAACGCCTGCCACTCATCACCGCCCTTGCTTTCCAGCTGGTCCAGGTATTCCTGGAAGCTGCGCAGGCCCAGCGTGCGCAGCCGGCGCGAGAGCCGGCCGTAGACCATGTCGCGCTTGGCTGGTGCCAGCGAGATGCCGACGCGCTGGTAGATCAGCTCGCAGATCCGGCGGAAGTCGCGGTCGGCGAACTCGAATTCGCGACCGGTCGAAGAGGCAGCGGCAGCAGGAGCGGTAGGCGTGGTCACGGGTGGGGTTCCTTAGAACTCTTGCCAGTTGCCGTCATCGGCGGTGGTGCGCGGTGCCCGCGCCACCGAAGCAGGCTTCACCGGGCTGGCCTTGGCGGCCGCTGCCGGCTTGGCGCTGCGCGACGGGGCGGGCGCGGCGATGCGTGCGGTGACCGCGCTGACCGCCTTGGCGACCTGGTTGTCGAGGCGGAAGATCGACACCGCATCGGCCAGCTGGGTGGCCTGTTCTTCCATGGCGCGGGCGGCGGCGGTGGCTTCTTCCACCAGTGCCGCGTTCTGCTGGGTGGTTTCGTCCATCTGCACCACGGTCTGGTTGACCTGTTCGATGCCGGCGGACTGTTCCTGCGAGGCTGCCGAGATCTCGGCCATGATGTCGGTCACGCGCTGCACCGAGGCGACGATCTCGCCCATGGTGGTGCCGGCCTTGTGCACCAGGGCCGAGCCATCGGCCACGCTGGCCACCGAATCGTCGATCAGGCCCTTGATCTCCTTGGCGGCCGCAGCCGAGCGCTGGGCCAGGGTGCGCACTTCGGAGGCCACCACGGCGAAGCCGCGGCCCTGCTCGCCGGCACGCGCTGCTTCCACCGCCGCGTTCAGGGCCAGGATGTTGGTCTGGAAGGCGATGCCATCGATCACCGAGATGATCTCGGCGATGCGCTTGGAACTGGCCTCGATGGTGCTCATGGTGGTGACCACCTGGCCGACCACGTCACCGCCCTGCGAGGCGACGGTGTGTGCGCCGATGGCGAGCTGGTTGGCCTGGCGTGCGTGTTCGGCGTTCTGGCGCACGGTGGAGGTCAGTTCCTCCATCGAGGCGGCGGTTTCTTCCAGGTTGGCGGCCTGCTGTTCGGTACGGCGCGACAGGTCGCTGTTGCCGGTGGCGATTTCGCCAGCCGCCATATTGATGTTGCCGGCGGCCTGCTGGATCTGGCCGACGATCTGGGTAAGCTGCGCGACGGTAGCGTTGGCGTCGTCGCGCATGGTGGCGAACACGCCCTGGTACTGGCCCTGCATGCGCGCGGTGAGGTCGCCTTCGGCGATGGCCGACAGCAGCTGCGACAGCTTGCCCAGGTTGTCGTCGCTGACCTGCATCATGGCGTTGAGGCTGGCGATCATCTGGCCGAAATCGTGGTCGAAGCGGGCCGCGTCGCCACGCTGGGTGAAATCGCCCGCAGCCGCGGCAGCGCCCAGGCGCTTGATCTCGGCGTTGATGCTGGCCAGGTTCTGTTTGACGGTGTCCACGGTGGTGCTGATGGCGGCCTTGTCGCCCGGGTAGCGGGCGATGTCGGCGCTGAGGTCGCCCACCGCATAGCGCTGCACCACGGCCAGCACGTCCTGCATGGTCTGCACGTGCGCGCCGACCAGGCTGTTGGTTTCATGCACCATCAAGCCGTACTCGCCCGGGAAGGCGGATTCGTCCATGCGGAAGCCGGTCTGGCCGGCATCGTGCTGGCTGGCCATCTCGCGCTGGGCGCCGATGACGGCGTGCATCTGCTGCTGCATGCGGCCCATGCTTTCCAGCAGGCGGCCCGGTTCGTCCTGCGCCTGGGCACCAATACGGGTATCCAGCTTGCCGCGTGCGATGCTGTCGGCCACGCCGGTGGCCTGGCGCAGCGGGCCGGTGATGCGGTTGCCGATCAGCCAGCTCAGGGCCAGCACCAGCAGTACCAGCGCACCGCCGCTGGCGGCCATGATGCCGGTGAAGGCCAGCGCGTTGGACTGCACATCGTCCATGTAGACACCGCTGGTGACCACCCACTGCCACGGTGCGTACATGCCGGCGTAGGTGGACTTCTCGATCAGCTTCTCACCCTCGCCGGGCTTGGTGGTGGAGTAGTAGGTATAGCCACCGCCGGTCTTGGCCATGTCCACCTGCTGCAGGTACAGCGGCACGCCGTCCTTGGACAGGTAGTCCTTCTGCACCTTGCCGACCCGGTCGGGCGCGAAGGGGTGCATGAGCAGGGTGTAATCGGTGGCCAGCACGTTGTAGTAGGCGCTCTCGCCGTCGGCGCGCATGCTGTGCAGCGCCTGCAGCGCGGCGCTCTTGGCCGCTTCCTCGGTGAGTTCGCCGGTGCCGGCCAGGCGCTTGTAGTGGTCGAAGATGCCGTAGGTCAGTTCGACCTGGGTCTTCAGGCCTTCCTTCCGGGTCTCGGCCAGGTCGAGGTACTGCATGCGCGCGGCGATGATGGCCAGGGCAATGACGCCGAGGGCGATCAGGGCGGTAAGCAGGTTCAACTTGCCGCGGACGGACAGGTTGGAGAAGCGACTGGAAAGATTCATGGGCGTGGGGGTCTACTCTAGCGGGGGCGTACAGCGGAAGCCGACATCGACGAACGTGTCGAGGCAATGCTGTTATCGGCAGAAAACGGCACCTATTGAGGTGCGCGAGCTGAGCGCATTCAGCTTCAGATACGAAACGGCCCCGATGCCGGAGCATCGGGGCCTGTGCTTCATTGCTGCGCGTGCAGGCGGTGCGGCTTAGAACTCCTGCCAGTCGCCCTCGGCAAGTTCGGCCGCCACCGCGCGGCTGGCTGGCTTGCGCGCCGGTGCCGGTGCCGGTGCCGGTGCCGGTGCGGCAGCCGGGCGGCTCACGGCGCGCGGTGCCGGGGCCAAGACCGGTGCAGCGGCCACCACATCCTGCTCGTCGAGGCGGAAGATCGACACGGCGTCGCTGAGCTGGCCCGCCTGTTCTTCCATCGAACGCGCGGCGGCAGTGGCTTCTTCCACCAGCGCGGCGTTCTGCTGGGTGGTTTCGTCCATCTGCACCACGGTCTGGTTGACCTGCTCGATGCCGGCTGACTGTTCCTGCGAAGCCGCCGAAATCTCGGCCATGATGTCGGTCACGCGCTGCACCGAGGCGACGATCTCGCCCATGGTGGCGCCGGCCTTGTGCACCAGCGCCGAACCGTCGTTGACCTTGCCGACCGAATCGTCGATCAGGCCCTTGATCTCCTTGGCGGCACCGGCCGAACGCTGGGCCAGGGTGCGCACTTCGGAGGCGACCACGGCGAAGCCACGGCCCTGTTCCCCGGCACGTGCTGCTTCCACGGCGGCGTTCAGGGCCAGGATGTTGGTCTGGAAGGCGATGCCGTCGATGACCGAGATGATCTCGGCGATCTTCTTGGACGAGGTCTGGATCGCGCTCATGGTGGTGACCACCTGGCCGACCACGTCACCGCCCTGCGTGGCGACGGTGTGCGCGCCGATGGCGAGCTGGTTGGCCTGGCGCGCGTGTTCGGCGTTCTGGCGCACGGTGGAGGTCAGTTCCTCCATCGAGGCGGCGGTTTCTTCCAGGTTGGCGGCCTGCTGTTCGGTACGGCGCGACAGGTCGCTGTTGCCGGTGGCGATTTCGCTCGCGGCCGAGCTGATGGCCTGGCTGGACTGCTTGATGCGGGTGACGATGCCGCTGAGCTGTTCGGCGGTGGCATTGGCGTCGTCGCGCATGCTGGCGAACACGCCTTCGAACTCACCGTGCATGCGCACGGTCAGGTCGCCCTGCGACAGGGCGGTGAGCAGGCTGGAGATCTGTTCGATGCTGGAGGCATTGGCGTCGAGCAGGCCGTTGATCTGCTGGGCCAGCTGCAGGAAGAAGCCATCCTTGCCTTCGGCGGCGATGCGGCCGGACAGGTCACCGGCGGCGGCCTGGGCGATGACGCGGGCCACTTCGGCTTCGACCAGCGCTTCGGGCGTACGGTCACGCCATTCGACCACGTGGCCGACGCTCTCGCCGTCTTCATTGCGGATCGTGGACACGACCTGGGCGAACTGGGCATCGCCGAACTGCATGGCGCGGCGGGCCACGCCGTGCTGCTTGAGGTTGGCCAGCAGGTTGGGGTCCATCTCGCCGTGATGCTCCAGCACGGTCAACGGACGACCGACCAGCGAGGTGGTGGCGTCGAAGTCCGGCAGGCTCTTGCGCAGCTCGTCCTGGTACTGGGACAGGGTCTGTTCCAGCGCGCGGTTGGCGTAGACGATGTTGAGGTGGTTGTCGGTGAGGTATACGCCGGTGGAGCTGTAATCCAGCGCGGTACGGATGCGCAGGTTCTCGCGGGCCACGGCCTGTTCGGTTTCGGTGCGGTCGCGCAGGTCGCGCTGCATGCGCTGCATGGCCTGCATCAGGTCGCCGACTTCATCCTTGCGGGTGACGTCGATATGCCCGTCCAGCTTGCCGCCGGCCACTTCGTTGGCCACCGACACGGCGCCACGGACGCTGCCGACCAGCGAGCGGGCGAACAGGTACACCAGCACCAGGCCGAGCGCGGCGCCACCGAGCAGGGCGATGATGGTCAGGGTAGCCGAGGTGGCGTAGGTGGATTCAGCCTCTTCGCGCGAGGCGCGGGCGAGGCGGTTGTCTTCGGCGATCAGCGTTTCGAGCGCGACCGAGGCCTTGCCGTGCTTGGCACGGGTTTCGCCGACGAAGGTATCGATGGCATCGTCCGGCAGGTCCAGCTCCAGCATTTCGGCGACGGCATCGTAGGAGGCCAGCGAGTCGTTCCAGTCCTTGGCGAAGGCATCGAACAGCTTCTTCTGCTGCGGGCCATCGATCAGCGAGGGGTACTTCTTGATCGAGGCGTCGATCTTGCCGCGCAGGTCGGCGGTGCGGGTCTTGGCGTCGGCCTTGACGTCGTCGCTGGCGCGGATAAGGCCCTGGTAGGCGGCGCTGCGGTATTCACCGAGCATGCCACGCATTTCGCCGGCCATGCGGATGCTTTCCATCCGGTTGCCGGCCAGTTCGGTGGTCACGTTGTTGAGGGAATGCAGGCCGCGATAGGCGACCACGCCCTGCAGCAGCATCACCAGCAGGATTACGCCGAAAGTCAGCATCAACTTCGGCATCAGTTTGAGGTTGTTGATCCATTGCATGGTGGTGCACTCTCCGGTGGCAGATGCGTCCGGGCGTGGCGCCCGGTTGCAGCGGCCACGCCGGCCTGTGCCGGCGTGGCGGGGCGTGGGGCGATTACTTGATGTTGGCCAGCTTCAGGCCGGCCGGCGAGCTGACTTCGATTTCAGCGCGCGAGGCGTCGCGGGCGATCTTGCCGATCACGCACACGGTCTTGCCTTCGAGGGTTTCGAGCGGGAAGCTGAACTTGCTGCGGTTCTCGCCGGCGATGCGGGCCGAGAAGGTGTGGCGCGGGAAGGCGCCGCCCATGTACAGGAAGGTCGGCTGGCCTTCGGAACCTTCGGCGTAGCGGGCCTTTTCGACCTTGCCGCAGACCATGCCATCCTTGCCGACCGAGCGCGGGGCCAGCTCCGGCGGGATCATTTCAGCCGACTGGGCGAAGGCGGACGAGGCGGACGAGGCGAGGACGGCGACCGAAAGCAATGCGAGCAGGGACTTCATTGGGAGATTCTCCGGGGGATAGGGATAAGTGGTCCGGGGTGGGGCGATGCCACGCAGCCGGTTCCTGAATCCAGCTATCGGCCAGTTGCGACAGAACTGAAGGACTTTGTTGATCGAAAGTCGTTTCGGCCTGTGGCGGTGGCCGGATCAGGCGGCGGCGTCTTCGGCAATGGCCGGCTGGCCCATGTCGGCGCTGTCGAGCAGGGTTTCGATATCGAGCAGGATCAGCATGCGGTCGTCCTGGGTGCCGATGCCGGAAATGAACCGGGTATCGACGGCGGCGCCGAACTCGGGGGTCGGGCGGATCTGGTCGGCGCTGAGCGGGATGACGTCGGACACGCTGTCGACGACGATGCCGACGACGCGGTTGTCGACGTTGAGCACGATCATGACGGTGAAGGCGTCGTAGCGTGCTTCGTCCAGGCGCAGCTTGAGGCGCAGGTCGATGACCGGAACGATGGTGCCGCGCAGGTTGATCACGCCCTTGATGTAATCGGGGGCATCGGGCACGCGGGTGACGGAGTCGTAGCCGCGGATTTCCTGCACCTTGAGGATGTCCACGCCGTAGTGCTCGGCGCCGAGGGTGAAGCTGAGGTACTCGCCACCACTGCTGGCGGCGTTGGGGTTGCTGTCGTTCATGGAAGGAATCCTGGGTCGGGCGTGGCGGTCGGAAAACCGGGGCGTCACGCTGGATATCGGCCTGGGATGCCGCGACTTTAGAGGGTGTCGCGAAAGGCAGCCGGCCAACGGCCGGCGCTACCGGGACCTCGCCGCCATGCGTCCGAAGCCCCGGGTTGATTGATCCCGATCCCAATGGCCCCGCAACGGTTCCTGGCCTTCGGTTGATTGATCCCGATCCCAATCGGCCCGCAACGGTTCCTGGCCTCTGGTTGGTTGATCCCAATCTGTGGACGTTACGTAACAATTCGTAGCCCCGGCCGTTGGCCGGACACCGCGCGCAGCGCGGCCCAAGCATCCGAAGACGGCAAAATGCGGCTCCGGTAACACCTCCGATGTTTAGACCATCCGAAGCCACCCATCCGGCGTTCATGGCGCCGGAACGAAGAGCGTCCGGCCAACGGCCGGGGCTACTCGCCGTTCTTCCGGGCGCTGCGCTGGCGGTCGATGCGGAAGATGTAGCGCTGGATGGCGGTGTCGCCGCCGCGCGGAAGGCCGTCGAAACGCATGCCGATGCGCTTCATTTCGACGCCGCTGGGGAGCTTGACCGCGAGTTGGTTGCAGACGATCAGCGAGATCTGCAGCGGGCCGCTGTCGGGCATGTCCAGGCGGGCGTCGTAACGCTTCTGCATGCTGAAGACGTTGCAGTCTACCGGGACGGTCACGGCCAGGCCGCCGCCACTGATGTCCGCCACGCGCAGGTGCAGGGCTTCGCTGCGGTCTTCATTGATCGGGAACCGCAGGTGCGGGGAGTCGGTAAACGGGGTTTCCAGCCGGTACAGCTCGCGGCGCTGCAGGTGCACCAGTTCGGTGGGGAATGGCACGCGGAAGGCGACGTGGCGGTGGCCGCCGGTGCGTTCGAGGTGGTCCAGGCGGAAGCGGACCATGACCCGGTCCAGCTGCGCGAAGCAGAGCAGGTGGCCGGTGTCTTCGGCGGCGCGGTTGGCCGGTTCGGAGGGGCTGCCGTCAAGCAGCAGCCAGTCCTCGTCTTCGTCCAACTCCAGGATCGCGGTCGGGAACGACTGGTCGCGCCCGCAAAGGTGGGCGTTGATCAGCGAGCGCCGGTCGATCAGGGCCTGCAGCAGCTGACGGATCTGCCGGGGATTGCGGACCAGGTAACGATCTTCCGTGCCATCGTCGTGGACGGCAGGGGCGGTGTCGTTTGGGTCAGGGCTGCCTTCGGACATGGATTCTGCTGCATTGGGCGGGTACCGACATCGTGTGATATCGGGTCTCTGTCCGTTTATCGGCAGGGGTTCACAATAATGTAGGGTGAATGTGCGTAGCGATGCTGCCAAACGGACAACACCCCGCCGGGGTGGGGTGTTGTCGGAGCGACGCGTTGGCGTGGGTCAGAATTCCTGCCAGTCGCCTTCGCCGGCCGGCGCCGGTTCGCGCACCGCGGTTCGGCGGGCGGGAGTGGACGGGGCGCGCGGGCGGGCCGGGGCGGCGTGGCGGGCTGCGGGTGCGGCGGCAGTCACGACCGGAGCAGTCTGGCCTTCCAGCTTGAACAGCGACACCGCGTCGGTGAGGTGGCCGGCCTGTTCTTCCATCGAGCGGGCGGCGGCGGTGGCTTCTTCGACCAGTGCCGCGTTCTGCTGGGTGGTCTCGTCCATCTGCATCACGGTCTGGTTGACCTGCTCGATGCCGGCGGACTGCTCCTGCGAGGCGGCCGAAATTTCGGCCATGATGTCGGTCACGCGCTGCACCGACGCAACGATTTCGCCCATGGTGGCGCCGGCCTGGTTGACCAGGGCCGAGCCCTCGGCGACCTTGCCGACCGATTCGTCGATCAGGCCCTTGATCTCCTTGGCCGCACTGGCCGAGCGCTGGGCCAGCGTGCGCACTTCGGAGGCGACCACGGCGAAGCCGCGGCCCTGTTCGCCGGCACGCGCCGCTTCCACGGCCGCGTTCAGGGCCAGGATGTTGGTCTGGAAAGCGATGCCGTCGATGACGGTGATGATGTCGGCAATGCGGCGCGAGGAGGCGTCGATCTCGAGCATGGTGCTGACCACCCGGCCGACCACTTCACCGCCCTGTGAAGCAACGCTGTGCGCGCCGATGGCGAGCTGGTTGGCCTGGCGGGCATGCTCGGCGTTCTGGCGCACGGTGGAGGTGAGTTCCTCCATCGAGGCGGCGGTTTCTTCCAGGTTGGCGGCTTGCTGTTCGGTGCGGCGCGACAGGTCGTTGTTGCCAGACGCGATCTCACCGGCGGCGGTGCTGATGCTGCCCGAGGCGTGCTGGATGCGGCTGACGATCTGGGTCAGCTGGGCCACAGTGGTGTTGGCATCATCGCGCATGCTGGCGAACACGCCGTGGAATTGGCCCTGCATGCGCGCGGTGAGGTCGCCGCTGGCAATGGCCTGCAGCAGGTGCGACAGCTGCGACAGGTTGCCGTCGGCCACTTCCATCATGGTGTTGAGGTGCTCGATCATGACCCGGAAGTCGTGGTCGAAGCACAGCGCATCGCCGCGCTGGCTGAAATCGCCGGCCGCCGCGGCCTGGGCCAGGGTCTGGATCTGGGTGTTGATCGCCAGCAGGCTGGCCTTGGCCGCGTCCATCGATTCGTGCAGGATCGCGCGGGTGCCGGGCAGGCGGCGCGCGTTCTGCGACAGGTCGCCGGCCGCGTACTGGTTGAGCACGTTGATGGCATCCTTGATCGAATCGAGGTGCTCGAAGATCACGGTGTTCACGCCCACGGCAAGTTGGCCATACACGCCCGGGAAGTCTTCCGGAATGCGGTGGCTGATGTCCGGGCCGGCGTGCATTTCGACCATCTGCTGGGTGTCGCTGGAGAAGCGGCGCAGCATCAGGGTCATGTCGCGGGTGGCGGCCAGCATGCGCCCGGCTTCATCGGCGGTGGTGCTGGCGGCGATGGTCACCGACAGATCGCCGCGCGCCACTGACTGGATGGCGTGCATGGCGTGCCGGATCGGGCCGGTGATGGCGCGTGCGATCAGCACGCCCATCGCCACCGCCAGCAAGGTCAGCAGCGACACGGTGATGATGATCGCCACCACGCTGGTGCGGTGGGTGGCGTTGGCGTCGGCGATCTTGGCCTGCATCAGGCTGCTGCTGACGGCGCCAAGTTCCTTGAGGTCCTCGAACATCTTGCGGCGTGCCGGGCGCGACTTCTCGTCGGAGACCTGCTGGGCCAGCACGCCGTCGGCGGCGGCGATTGCCGCACGCATCTCGGCATTGGCGGCGAAATACACCTCCAGGTCTGCGGCCACTTTTCGGTACAGCACTTTTTCCTGGTCGGCGGCGGGTAAGGCAGCGTAGGCGTTCATCTCGTCGCGTACGATCCCGGCCGTGGCGTCCATGCGCTTGTTGTAGTCGGCCACCTTGTCGGGCTGGTCCAGCATGGTGAGCTGGGCCAACTCGAAGGTGCGGAATTCGCCCAGCTGCGCGCGTACTTCGCCCAGGTGCTGTACCGACGGAATGTCGTTGCCCGCCATTTCGGCGAGCTCGGCATTGAGGCTGTTGAGGCGCACCAGGGCGAACACGCCCAGCGCGACCGTCATCAGGGTGGTGAGGGCAAACCCGACCGCGAGTTTGCGGGCGATGGGCAGATCGTGGAACCACTTCATGCTGGAAACTCCGGGCGGGACGGGGGCGCGCAGCGATGGGCTGCTGGGCGAAGGTCGAAAGCAGCGAGGCGATGGGGCGTCAGGCAGGCAATGAACGTGTCATCGCTATTGCGGATAACGGCGGCGCGCGGTGGTTTCTTGAGTGTTGGATGTCACATTTTTTCGCGGTCCCAGGTATGGCGCGGTTTGCGGCCGATGGTTGCGAAAGCAGGCAACACCAACGGTTTTGCCATCCGGTAGCGAATGGGCCATCGATACACGGCCGTATTCCCCCCGACCGACATCACGGTTTTCCATCAGGCGTTCATGGCGCCGGGACGAAGAGCATCCGGCCAACGGCCGGGGCTACCGGGATGCCGGCCAACGGTTGATTGATCCTGATCCCAATGGGCCCGTAAAAATTCGTAGCCCCGGCCGTTGGCCGGACGCGACCCTGCATCACACCGCGCGCTGCGCGGCACAAGCATCCGAAACCGCGATACCCAACGGTCGGGACGACCCATCCGGCGTTTACACCCACCGAAGCCGCCCGTCAGGCATTCATGACCCTGGAGAAGCGCATCCGGCCAACGGCCGGGGCTACCGTAAATAAAAAACGCCCCCGCGTTTGGGCGGGGGCGTTTTCCAGTGTACGCGCGCGTCGCTCAGGCCGCCTGCGGTACCCGCAGCGAACGCACCAGCCCACCAATGTCCACGATCAATGCAACACGCCCATCACCCAGGATGGTCGCACCGGACACCCCACCAATACGCCGGTAGTTGTTCTCGATGTTCTTCACCACCACCTGCTGCTGCCCCACCAGCTCGTCCACTTCCAGCGCGATCTTCTGCCCATCGCCTTCCACCACCACCACCAGCGAATCATCATGGGTGCGGCGGCCAAAGCCGTAGTATTCGCTCAGCGACAGGATCGGCAGGTACTCGCCCCGCACGCGCAGCACGCGGCCTTCGCCGGCCATCGAACGCACGTCTTCGGCCTTGGGCTGCAGCGCTTCCAGCACATAGGCCAGCGGCAGGATCACGGTTTCGCCAGCGACCGAAACGGTCATGCCGTCCAGGATGGCCAGGGTCAGCGGCAAGCGGATCAGCACGCGGGTGCCATTGCCGGCCTTGCTTTCCAGTTGCACTTCGCCACCCAGCGCCTGGATGTTGCGGCGGACCACGTCCATGCCCACGCCACGACCGGACAGATCCGTGACGGCATCGGCGGTGGAGAAACCGGGCTGGAAGATCAGGTCCCAGACCTGCGCGTCCGTGGGGTTGTCCGGAACGCTCAGGCCGCGTTCCAGTGCCTTGGCCAGGATCTTGTCGCGGTTCAGGCCACGACCGTCGTCGCTGACTTCAATCACGATAT
Source organism: Stenotrophomonas sp. AB1(2024) (assembly GCF_037482345.1). NCBI lineage: Bacteria > Pseudomonadati > Pseudomonadota > Gammaproteobacteria > Lysobacterales > Lysobacteraceae > Stenotrophomonas > Stenotrophomonas sp. AB1(2024). The sequence goes on along the minus strand of NZ_JBBHKO020000001.1, from coordinate 144,964 downwards.
GACCACCCTGGTGCGATGCGGCCAGGGTGATGGTGCCGGTTTCGTCCTTGCCGGCGTCGCGGCGGACGTCGGGCATTTCCAGCCCGTGATCGATCGAATTGCGCACCAGGTGGACCAGCGGATCGGCGATCTTTTCGATCAGGCCCTTGTCCAGCTCGGTGCCTTCGCCGATGGTGCGCAGGCGCACGTGCTTGCCCAGGCGCGAGGAGAGGTCGCGCACCAGGCGCGGGAAGCGGCGGAACACCGCATCCACCGGCAGCATGCGCACGCCGATCACCGCTTCCTGCAGGTCGCGGGTGTTGCGTTCGAGCAGGTCCAGGCCGGCGAACAGCTGTTCGGCATGCACCGGGTCCAACGCGTGCGAGACCTGCTTGAGCATGGCCTGGGTGATGACCAGTTCGCCGACCAGGTTGATCAGTGCGTCGACCTTTTCCACAGCGACGCGGATGGAGGTTTCAGCCTCGCTCGTGGTGGTCGCAGGCGCGGCGGCGGCGGTGGGTGCGGTAGCCGGGGCGGCCACGGGTGCAGCAGGCGCGGCGGTAGCCGGGGCGCTGGTAGCCAGGCTGGGCGGCGCGGCCGGACGGATGTCCAGTTCGCAGTCATCCACGACCCAGGCAAACGTGTCTTCGATCTTGCTGCGTGGCACTTTACCGACCAGGCCCAGGTCCCAGGCAAGGTGGGCTTCAAGCGGGTCGAGCTGGTCGAAGCCGGGCAGGCGGTCCAGCCGCGCGGCAACCTGCAGCGAGCCCAGGTGTTCCAGTTCGCGGATGATGCGCAGCGGATCGTTGCCGCTCATGAACAGCGACGGTGCCGGCACGAAACCGATCTGCCACGCTTCAGGGGTGTCATCGGTCCTGGTGGCGGCCGGCGCGGCCGCGGTGGGTGCCTGGCCGGACAGCACCGCTTCCAGGCGCGTCTTGACCGCAGCAACCGCCTGCGGATCGGCCGGCTGGCCGTGTTCGGCTTCGCGCAGCAGGGCGCGCAGCACGTCCACCGAGGACAGCATGGCATCAACGGCAGCCGCTTCGAGTGCACGCTTGCCGGCGCGCAGTTCGTCCAACAGCGTTTCCAGCACGTGAGTCAACGCGGCGATGGCATCGAAGCCGAAGGTGCCGGCGCCGCCCTTGATGGAGTGCGCGGCACGGAACACCGAGTTGATGATTTCCGGATCCTGCTGGCCCGATTCCAGCGCCAGCAGCCCGGCTTCCATCGCGTCCAGGCCCTCGCGGCTTTCCTCGAAGAAGGTGGCGTGGAAGCGTTGCAGGTCCATGCTCATGGCAGTTCGGGTCCGGTTACCAAAGGGGGAGGAAGGCGGGTGGGGATCAGCCCAGGACTTTCTGGACGGTCGCGACCAGCTGTTCCGGGTTGAACGGCTTGACCAGCCAGCCGGTGGCGCCGGCGGCCTTGCCTTCGGACTTCTTGTCGGCGGCCGATTCGGTGGTCAGCATCAGCATCGGGGTGAACTTGTAGTCCGGCAGCTGGCGCAGTTCGCGGATCAGCGAGATGCCGTCCATGTTCGGCATGTTCACGTCCGTCACCACCGCATTGAAGCGTTGGCCCTTGGCCCGGCCCAGTGCGACGGCGCCGTCTTCGGCTTCCTCGACGGAGAAACCGGCCGAGGTGAGGGCGAAAGAGACCATCTGGCGCATCGACGCCGAATCGTCCACCACCAAGATACGTGCGCTCATGCCGCGTTCTCCACAGATTTCAGGTTGTCATGGGTTGCGTCCAGGCCCAGGGCCTGGGTGACACCGAGCAGGCGCGCGGCATCGTGGAAGGTGGCCGTGCAGCCGTCGAACGCGGTCGGGTGACCGGCCTGGCGGCGGGCCTCGACGAACGCGCACAGGACCTGCACCGACGCGGTATGGATACGGCCCACCTGGCTGGCATCCAGCGTCAGGTCGCCGCCCTGGTCCACCAAGGGGGCCAGGCGTGTTTTGAGCTCGGTGCTGGTCTCGATACCGAGATCATCACCCAAGGCCACAGTGCTCATCGTTGCTCCGGACAAACGGTTCCGATGTCTATAACGGCGCATTTCGCGAAACCTTTAGCATTGTTCGCCAACGGTACCCTCCAGACGGTAGAGCCACGCCCTGCGTGGCTGTGCAGGGCCCGGACAGCGTGCAGCGACGCAGGGCGTGGCTCTACCGTCCGGGGTGTGCAGGGCTGTCAGTTGAGCAGCTGTGTGGCATCCAGCAGGATCATCGGCTGCGCGGTCACCCGCGCCACGCCGCGGAACAGGTCGTTGGAGATCTGGCAGATGCGCGCGGTATCAGGCGGCTCAATCTGCGAATCGGTGAGGTTGGCCACGTCTTCCACGGCCGACACACGCAGGCCCATGGTTTCGCCGTCTTCCTCCAGCACCACGATGCGGGTGTTGGCATCGTCGCGCGCCGGGCCGGTGCCCAGGTGGATGCCCAGGTCCATCACCGGCACCACCTGGCCACGCAGGTTCATGATGCCCAACATGGCCGAGGGGGTGCCGCGCAGCGGCAGCAACGGCACCGGCAGCACTACTTCCTGCACCTTGAGCAGTTCCAGCGCATAGGCCTGTGCGCCACAGCGCAGGCGCAGCCAGCGCGAGGTGCGCTCGCTGGCGCGGCGGTCGCCACGCGGGCTGGAGGCGGGGTTGCGGGCCTGGGCCTGCAGTTCCTGCCAGCTGCTGGGCCGGCCCGACAGCGCGGGTGCGGGTGCGGGGGCTGGCGGCGCCGAGCGCGGAGAAGGCGGTGCCGTCAGTGGTGTCGGTGGTGTCGGCGCAGTTGCGACCGGTGCTGCCACGGGGCCGAGCGCAGGATCATTGAGCAGCTCCTCCAGCAGCGCCAGGGCGGCAGGCGAACCGGGCGACGTTGGTGTATCGAAGGCCGGTGCTGTGGCAGGCACATCCGCGACAGCGACAGTGTCGCCAGCGGCGAACTCCGCGCGGATCGCTTCGGCCACGCCCGTGGCTTCTTCTGTGTCTGCGATGACGACGGTGGCTACGGGCACCGCATCGCCGAGCAGTTCCTCAAGATAGTCGTCGAGTACGCCAATGCTGTTCATGCCGCGCGGTCCATCTGCAGCGCGTCATCGGCCAGGATCCAGTCGAGCGCACGGCGGTATGCGGCCAGACCACGGCCGGGATAATCGTCCGAGGTCGCCGGCACGGTCAGGCTGGCCGCGTTGCAGATGCGGGTGTCGACCGGGATCGCGTCTTCCCACACGCGGTGGCCGTGGCGGTCCTGCATCTGCTTGACGGTTTCGTTGCCGGCACGAGTGCGGCGGTCGAACAGGGTCGGCAGGATCGACATCGGCAACGGACGGCGGCGCGACCGTTCGACCATCTCGCCGGTGCGCACCATGCCATCCAGACCGTGCAGGGCCAGCGGTTCGGCCTGGGTGGGAATGATCAGGCGATCGGCCGCGGCCAGCGCATTGATCATCAGCAGGCCCAGGGTCGGAGCGCAGTCGAGCAGGATGTAATCGTGCTGGTCCTGGTGGCGGGCCATGGCGTGCTGCAGGGCCAGGCCGAGGCCGGGCTGGTTGGCGCTGCGTCGCTCCAGCGTGGCCAGCGCGGCCTGCGCGCAGATGTAGTCCAGGCCGGGCACCTCGCTGTGGCGGGCGAGGCTGCCCAGTTCGGCCGGTGGGGTGGCGAACAGTTCCAGCACGCCTGCGGGCGGCGGATCCAGCGGCACGCCGAAGGCGCGGGTCAGCGAAGAATGCGGATCCAGATCGATCAGCAGCACGCGGTGGCCCAGGGCAGCCAGGCCGCGGCCCAGCGCGAGGGAGGTGGTGGTCTTGCCCACGCCGCCCTTCTGGTTGGCGATTGCCCAGATACGCATCGGCTTACTCCTTCATTGCAGGGGGAACGGCGGCGCCAACGCGGCTGCCGGCCGGCACCGGTGGCAACTGCACCGGGGCGAGGGGGGAAACGGGGGAGGGGGCGGCCGACGCCGGCGCGGCGCCGGTTTCGGCGGTGAGCTGCGGGCCCAGCGGGTCCATGCCCTGCGCGGTGTCGGCCAGGATGATCACCATCACGCGGCGGTTGCGGTTGCGGCCCTGCGCGCTGGTGTTGTCTTCGCGCGGGCGGAACTGGCCGTAGCCGACCATCGCCAGCCGCGCCGGTTGCACGCCCTGGTCGGCGAACAGGTGCACCACGCTGGCTGCACGCGCGGCCGACAATTCCCAGTTGGACGGGAACAACGCGGTGGCGATCGGCACATCGTCGGTATGGCCTTCCACGCGCACGCCATTGGGTGCGTCGTGCAGCACCTGGGCCAGCGAGGCGAGGGTGCTCTTGGCCTGCAGGTCGAGCGTGGCCGAGCCGGTGGTGAACAGGATGTCGCTGTTGATCTCCACTTCGATCCACAGCTCGGTGCGGCGCACGGTGATCATGCCGCGGTCGATCAGCGGCGCCAGCGTGGCGGTGAGGCGGTCGGCAATGGCGGTGAGCTGGCGCTCGGCACGCTGCAACTGCTCCTGGTTGTGCACCGACACCGGCAAGCGCATCTGCGAGGCCATCGCCGGGAGCAGGGTGGGGTCGTTGCTGGGCGAGGGCGCGGACGGGCCAACCCGGTTACCGGCCTTGATCACCGACGGGCTGTCCCAGCCGCCGCCCTGCACCTGCTGGTTGCCGACCTGCACCGGGTTGATGGTGCGCGGGGCGCCACCGAAGGCGGTGGTCAGCGCATCGGCCATGACCCGGTACTTGCCTTCATTGAGCGAGGAAATGGCGTACATCACCACGAAGAAGGCCAGCAGCAGCGTCATGAGGTCGGCGTAGGGAATCGCCCAGGCCTCATGGTTGGCATGCTCTTCGTGGGCTTTGCGGCGGGCCATGTCAGTGCAGGAACCCGGACAGGTTGGTTTCGATGTTGCGCGGGTTCTCGCCCTGGGCGATCGAGATCAGGCCTTCGATGATCATTTCGCGGTCGCGGCTGTTGTGGTGGATCACGCTCTTGAGCTTGGCCGACACCGGCAGGAACAGCAGGTTGGCCGAGGCGATGCCGTAGATGGTGGCGGTGAACGCGGCGGCAATGCCGTGGCCGAGCTTGCTCGGGTCGGCCAGGTTCTTCATCACCGCGATCAGGCCCAGCACCGCGCCGATGATGCCCAGCGTGGGCGCGTAGATGCCCATGCCTTCAAATACCTTGGAGGCAGCCAGGTCCTTGCTTTCCTGGCTGCCCAGTTCGATTTCCATCATGTGCCTGATGGTTTCGGGCTCCACGCCGTCCACCAGCAGCTGCAGGCCCTTGCGCAGGAACGGGTCGTCCTGGGCGTCGACCTGGGCTTCCAGGCCGAGCAGGCCCTGGCGGCGGGCGATGTTGCTCCATTCCACGATCTGGCGGATCAGCTCGGCGCGGTCGCTGCTGGGTGGGCGCACGACCCAGCTGACGATCTTGAAGGCATGCTTGAAGACTGCAGGCGAGGTGTGCAGCAGGATCGCGGCGATGGTGCCGACGATGACGATCAGGAAGGCGGCCGGCGACCAGAGCGAGGCCAGCCCGGCACCCTTGAGGATGCTGCCGCCGACCAGCGAGGCCAGGGCGAGGAAAAGTCCAATGAGGCTGAGTCTGTCCATTTGTCCGGTATCGGCTTGCGGGTGGGGGACTTGAATGTGGGGGCTATCGGCGGTTCAGCCACGCAGGGCGTGGCTCTACCGTTCTCCTGAAATCAATCGTGCTGGGTGCGCAGGCCGTCCACGTCGAGGATCAGCGACATGCGGCCGTCGCCGATCAGGGTGGCGCCGGCATAGCCGCGCAGGCCGCGCAGCGCCTTCGGCAGCGGCTTGATCACCACTTCCTCGCGGCCGCGCACCTGGTCCACCACCAGGCCGAAGCGGGCTTCGCCGGCCTGCAGCACCACGATGGTAAGCAGCGGCGAGAGCGCCGGGTCCACCGCCAGCCAATGGCGCAGGTCCACCAGCGGCAGGGTATGCGACTTGCGGTCGAGCACGGCGCGGCCGTCGAACCAGCCCAGCGAGGTGTTCGGTGCGTGCAGCACTTCCATCACGCGCGCCAGCGGCAGCGCGTAGACGTCCTCTCCGGCCTGTACCAGCAGGGTCGGCAGGATCGCCAGGGTGAGCGGCACGCGGATCATGAAGCGGCTGCCACGGCCCAGTTCGGACTGGATCTGGATCTGGCCGCTGAGCTCGCGGATGCGCGACTGCACCACATCCATGCCGACGCCACGGCCGGAGATGTCGGTGACTTCCTGCTTGGTGGAGAAGCCCGGCAGGAACACCAGGTGCAGGCATTCCTCGCTGGTCAGGCGGGCGGCGGCTTCGGGGTCGATCAGGCCCTTCTCGCGGGCCTTGGCGCGCAGGCGTTCGGGGTCGATGCCGGCACCGTCGTCCTGTACTTCGATGCTGACGTAGTCGCCTTCCTGCTGCGCGGACAGGCGTACGTTGCCGCTGCGGGACTTGCCCTGCGCTTCGCGCAGCTCGGGCATCTCGATGCCGTGGTCGATCGCGTTGCGCACCAGGTGCACCAGCGGGTCGGCCAGCGCTTCGACCAGGTTGCGGTCCAGCTCGGTTTCGGCGCCGATCAGTTCCAGCTCCACTTCCTTCTTCAGGTTGCGGGCGACGTCGCGGGCGACCTTGGGGAAACGCGAGAACACTTTGCCAACCGGCTGCATGCGGGTGCGCATCACCGCCGATTGCAGGCGGGCGGTGGCGATGTCGAGGGTGGAGACGGCGCGGTCCAGTTCTTCGTCGTGCAGGCGTGCGCGCAGGGTCTTGAGCCGGTTGCGCGACAGCACCAGTTCGCCGATCAGGTTGACGATGGCATCCAGGCGCTTGGTATCCACGCGCACGGTGTGTTCGGCTTCTGCCACCGGCTTGTTCGCGGCGGGCTTGGCCGGGGCGGGGGCGGCCGCCGGGTGTGGTGCGGCGGCCGGGGTGGGTGCCGGTGCGCTCGGGGCCTGCGCACCGGGGGCGGCGCCGCCATGCAGCTGGTCGAGCAGCGCTTCGAATTCGTCTTCGCCGATCAGGCCATCGTCGTGTTTTTTCGTGGGCGTCACGGCAGTCGGCGCGGCGCCGCCGTGCAGTGAATCGAGCAGCGCTTCGAACTCATCGTCGGTGATCAGCTCGCCACTGGCCGGCGCCGCAGCGGAGGCCGCCGGGGCGGGCGTGGCCGGACCGTTGACGTCGAACTGCGCGATCAGCTCCGGCGGGGCATAACCCGGCTCGGTGCCGGCAGCCACCGAATCCAGCATCGACTGCAGGTAATCCAGCGATTGCTGGGCGGCGTCGAAGTGGTGGGCCTGCAGCACGGCCTGGCCCGAGCGGGCCATGCCGAGGGTTTCTTCGGCGGCGTGGCACAGCTCGACCATGGCTTGGATGCCCAGGAAGCCGGCACCGCCCTTGAGCGTGTGGAAGCCACGGAACACCGCGTTGAGCTGGTCGCTGTCCTGGGGCGACTGCTCCAGCGACACCAGCTGTTCGCCGAGGCGATCCAGGATTTCCTGGGCCTCGAGGATGAAATCTGCGGCAATGTCGTCTGGAACAGCACTCATGGTTTCAAAGTCCCAAATCGGAAAGCAGATCGTCGGCGTCCACCTGCGACACCTGATGGCGGTCCAGGCCGCTCACCGCGGGCCCGGCCAGGCCGTTGTCGCGCTTGTGCGCGCTTTCTTCCGGCGGCGGCAGGCCGAGTGCGCCGAAGCCTTCATGCACGCGGCGCACGATGCCCACCACGCGGCGGATGATCTGGCCGGTGAGGTCCTGGTAGCTCTGGGTGAGCGCGATCTCGGTCAGGTTGTGGCGGATGCGGTCCAGTTGCTGGTCCTGGTCCGGGCTCAGTCCGTTGGCCCGCAGCTGCTCGGTGAGCGCGCGGCATTCTTCGGCCAGGTCCAGGGTGCGATGGGTGGCCTGTTCGGTCATCGCCACCACGTGGTCCAGGCGCGCGCAGGCATCGTCCAGCTCGCCGGCCTCGCTGGGCACGGTGGGCAGTTCGCCCAGTGCCTGGCCCAGCTCGCGGGCCAGGCGGTTCAGGCCGGCCATCATCGGCTGGGTGCGCAGCGCGGCCAGCGCGTCGATTTCCCGGCGCCAGCCGGCTTCATCGCCGCTTTCCAGCGCGGCCAGGGCATCCTGCAGGCGCTGCACCAGCGCCGATTTGTCGCCAAGGGTTTCCATCAGGCGCTGGCCGCCAGGCGCTCGAAGATCTTGCCGAGCTTCTCTTCCAGGGTCTGGGCGGTGAACGGCTTGATGATGTAGCCGTTCACGCCGGATTGGGCAGCTTCGATGATCTGCTCGCGCTTGGCTTCGGCGGTGACCATCAGCACCGGCAGGGTCTTGAGCTTGGCATCGGCGCGGATCGCCTTGAGCAGGTCGATGCCGGTCATGACCGGCATGTTCCAGTCGGTCACCACGAAATCGAACGGCTGGCTCTGCAGCAGGGCCAGCGCAGCATGCCCGTCCTCGGCTTCGGCCGTATTGGTGAAGCCCAGATCGCCCAGCAGGTTCTTGACGATACGACGCATGGTCGAGAAGTCGTCGACGATCAGGATACGCATGTTCTTGTTCAAAGCACTTTCCTCGCTATCAAGTGTTCTCGAGGCCGGCGTCGGCCGCCTCGAAGATCTTCAGTCGGCCACGCAGGCGCAGCACTGCCTGGCCATGGATCTGGCACACGCGCGATTCGCTGACGCCGAGCACCGCGCCGATCTCTTTCAGGTTCAGTTCCTGCTCGTAGTACAGCGACAGCACCAGCTGTTCGCGCTCGGGCAGCAGGCCGATCGCGTTGCCCAGTTCGCGGCCGAACTCACCGCGCTCCAGCACCTGCTGCGGGGTCGGGCCACCCTGGGCAACGGTATCCAGTTCGCCCTGGTCTTCGATCCGCGATTCCAGGCTCAGCACCTGCCCGCGTGCGGCGTCTTCCATCAGGCGCAGGTAGTCGGGCAGCGGCATGTCCATCGCGGCGGCCACTTCGCTGGCGCTGGCCGCGCGGCCGGTGCTCTGCTCCAGCCGCCGGATGGTGGAGGCAGCGTCGCGGGCACGGCGGTGCACCGAGCGCGGCACCCAGTCGCCCCGGCGGATCTCGTCGATCATCGAGCCGCGGATGCGGATGGAGGCATAGGTTTCAAACGAGGCGCCCTGGTCGGCATCGTAGCTGCGCGAGGCTTCGATCAGGCCCATCATGCCGGCCTGGATCAGGTCGTCCACTTCAACGCTGGCCGGCAGGCGCGCGGCCAGGTGGTGGGCGATGCGCCGGACCAGGTCCGAGTGCTGGGCAATGCACTCGTTGGCAGCGGCGCGCTGCACCTCTTTGTATTGTGCGGCGCCTTTCATGCGGTCACCCCGCGTTGCTTGAGGATGCGTTCCAGGAAGAATTCAACGCCGCCGCGGGGCTCGGTCGGGGCCTGCCAGCGCGCGGTGCGGCGGGCGATCTCGGCGATCGCCTGCGCGGCCGGGCTGGACGGGTAGGCCTTCACCACCGGCTGCTGGCGCTGCACCGACAGGCGCAGCCAGTCGTCCTGCGGTACGCAGCCCAGGTAGTTCAGGGACACGTCGGCCAGGAACTTGTCGCAGACCCGGCTCAGCTTTTCGTACAGCACGCGGCCTTCATTCGGGTCGCGCACCATGTTGGCCACCACCTGGATGCGGTCCACGCCGCGTTCGCGCGAGAGCACCTTGATCAGGGCGTAGGCGTCGGTGATCGAGGCCGGCTCGTCGCAGACCACCACCACGGTGTCCTGGGCGGCCTGGCAGAAGGTCAGCACGCCGTCGGTGATGCCGGCGGCGGTGTCGACCACCATGAAGTCCAGCTCGCGCTCCAGTTCGGAGAACACGTTGACCAGGCCTACGTGTTCGGCCGGCTGCAGTTCGGCCATGTGGCGGCGGCCGGACGCGGCCGGTACCACCAGCACGCCGCCGGGGCCTTCCAGGATCACTTCATCCAGCGCGCAGCGCCCGGCGACCAGGTCGGCCAGGGTCAGCTTGGGCTGCAGGCCCAGGATCACATCGATGTTGGCCAGGCCCAGGTCGGCGTCCAGCAGCAGCGTGCGCTTGCCCATGTCGGCCAGCGCCACGGCCAGGTTGGCCGACACGTTGGTCTTGCCCACACCGCCCTTGCCGCCGGTGACGGCGATGGTGCGGACCGGGCCCAGTGGCTGGGGGCGGGTGGCCGACAACGGGAAGGTCCTGGTCAGGTTTTCGTACTCACGCGACGGCATGGTTCAACTCCGGGTTGCAGGGCATATCGGCCGCGCGGCGCAAATCTTCAAGGCGAAGTACAAGATTGGCTGCACTGGCCCGGTGCAGGTCTTCGGGAACATCCTGGCCATCGGTGACCCAGGTGATCGGCAGGTGGTGGCCGACGGCCACCGACAGGGCGGTGCCGAAGCGGCCGGTCTCGTCCAGTTTGCTCAGCACCACGCCCTGCGGGTTGGCGGCGCTGAAGCGGCGGACCACTTCGTCCATGTCGCCGAAGCTGGTGTTGGCCGGCAGCACCAGCAGGGTGCGGATCTGCGGCGCGGCGCGCAGCCACTGCAGCTGGGCGGCCAGGGCGCGATCGCGCGGGCCCAGCCCGGCGGTGTCGATCAGCACCAGCTTGTAGTCCTTCAGGCGCTCCAGCAGCTGGGTCAGGTCGCTGCCGCTGCTGGCTTCGTGCACGGCAATGCCAAGTTGGCGGCCGAAGCCGTACAGCTGTTCGCGGGCGCCGATGCGGCCGGTGTCGGTGGTGACCAGGGCTACGTCGCGGGCGGCGTGGGCCTCGGCGAAGCGGGAGGCCAGCTTGGCGATGGTGGTGGTCTTGCCGGCACCGGTGGGGCCGACCAGGGCGATCACACCGCCTGCTTCGAGCGGGTCGATCGGGGCGATCGGCAGCTTCCTGGACAGCAGGCCCAGCATCAGCCCGCGGCCACGGTGGGCTTCGGTGTCCAGCGGGATCTGCAGGGCGACATCGCGGCAGATGCCGGCGTCGAAGCCGTATTCGTCCATCAGGTCCAGCGCGGCGGCGCGCACCGCCGAGCCGCGCAGGCGCTCGTCGGTGAAGCGGTTCATTTCGCGCTCGATGACGGTGCGCATGCCGGCCACTTCATGGCGCAGCTGGCGCAGCTCTTCATCGTCGCGGACCAGGGTCACCGGTGCGACGGCGACCGGTGCCACGGCGGCAATCAGCTCAGCCGGAGGCGACGGTTCGTTGGCGGCCTGCAGCGACGGCACGACCGGCACGGTGTCCCACAGCGGCGCCACCGGTGCTTCCGTCGGTGCGCGCTGCATCTGCTGGGCTGGCATCTGCGGCAGCTGCGGCGGCACGCTGGTGCGGCAGGCCGGGGCATGCATCTCCAACAGCGGTGCCTCGTCCAGCGGCGGGTCGATGATGAAGCGGGCGCGGTTGGCCGGTGCAGCGGCGGCACGTTCGGCGGCGGCCGCCTGCTCGACGTTGAACGGCGCGAAGACATGTTCCGGCAGGGCATGTGCCGGCGGCACGTTGGCACGCGCCAGGGTGGCGGCAAAGCCGGCGCTGCCCGGCGGCGGCACGATTTCGTTGGCGCTGTCCAGGGTGCGACCCGTCGCGCCGACCGCGGCGCGGGCAAGTGCGGCCACCGCCGAGGTGGTAGCGGCCACCGGTTCCGGCGCGGTGGCCGGCGCCTTGCGGCGGGTGACCGCGGCGATCACCGCATCGGCGGCGTTGCGCGGGCGCGGGGCCGGCGGCGGCGGGGCCACGTCCTTGCGCGCCGCTTCCAGCGCACGCTGCACCGCGCCTTCGTCATAGTTGGCGGCGGCCACGATTTCCACGCCTTCCTCGATCCGGCGATTGGACAGGATCACGGCATCCGGACCGTGTTCCTTGCGCACCAGGTTCATGGCCGAGCGCATATCGGGAGCGACGAAGCGTTTGATTTTCATGCTGTGGTACCGGGACTGGGGCGGCTGGGCGGTGGAAGGGAAGCGCTGGTTGTCGGTGGTCTGCACGGTCCGGGGTTCCCTTCTTGTCCTGCTGCGGTGATGGCGAAATGGGGGTGTCTGTTTTCTGACGCGTTGCTGTCGGAGTTCCGGCTCAGCTGATCGTGCCGACCAGCTTCAAGCGTTTGTCCTCGGGTACCTCGCTGTAGGCCAGCACGGACAGCGACGGAACGCTGTGGCGTACCAGCCGTGCCAGCGCGGCACGTACCGGGCCGGGCACCAACACCACCGCGGGCTCGTTCTTCGCTTCCTGCTTGCCGACACATTCGGCCAGGCTCTGGTGCAGTCGCTCGGCGAGTCCGGGTTCCAGCGCGGCGCCGTTGCCCTGTGTGGACTCCTGCAAGACGCGTTCCAGTTGCGGGTTGAGGGTGAATACCGGCAGCTCCGCCGACATGCCGGCGATCTCCTGCACGATGAAACGTCCCAGCGCGTTGCGCACGGCGGCGGTGAGCACGCCCGGGTCCTGGCTCATCGGCGCGTTCTCGACCAGCGATTCGGCGATCTTGCGCAGCTGGCGTACCGGGATGCGTTCGATCAGCAGGTTCTGCAGCACGCGAACCACCACCGACAGCGGCAGCGCCTTGGGGGTGAGGTCTTCGACCAGCTTGGGCGCGCTCTTGGCCAGGTTGGCCAGCAGCTGCTGCACTTCTTCGTGCCCAAGCAGCTCCGGCGCGTGTTCGCGGATCAGGTGCGACAGGTGGGTGGCGACCACGGTGGCCGGGTCGACCACGGTGTAGCCCATCGATTCGGCGTGGGCGCGCTGGTGTGGCTGGATCCAGGTGGCATCCAGGCCGAACGCGGGGTCCTTGCCGGCGATGCCTTCCAGCGCACCGAGCGCGCTGCCCGGGTCCAGCGCCAGTTCGCGGTCGGGGTGGATCTCGGCGGTGGCCACCGGCACGCCGTGGATCAGCAGGCGGTAGGCGCTGGCACCCAGTTCCAGGTTGTCGCGGATGTGTACCGAGGGAATCAGGAAGCCGATGTCGTGGGTGAGCTTGCGGCGCACGCCCTTGATCCGCGCCATCAGTTCGCCGCCCTGGTTCTTGTCCACCAGTGGAATCAAGCGGTAGCCCACTTCCAGACCCAGCGGATCGACCGGGCGCAGTTCGTCCCAGGTCAGTTCGGCGGTGGGCGAGGGCGTGGCACCGGACAGGCCGAGCGCATTGGTCGGGCCGGCGGCCGGCGCGGCAGCAGCGCGTTCGGCGGCCACGCTCTTCTTCCAGATTTTCCAGGCGATGAAGCCGAGGATGGCAGCCAGCGTCAAGAAGGCGACGTTGGGCATGCCCGGCACCAGGCCGACCAGGCCCAGGATCGCCGCGGCGATGGTCAGTGCGCGGTGCTGGCCGAACACCTGGCCCATCATGGCCTGGGCCATGTCCTGCGAGCGCGAGGCGCGGGTGACCAGCATGGCCACCGCCGACGAGACCAGCAGCGCCGGCAGCTGCGCCACCAGGCCGTCACCGATCGACAGCAGCGTATAGGTCGCTGCCGCTTCGCCGAACGGCATGCCGTGCTGGAGCACGCCCACCGCCAGGCCGCCGATCATGTTGATGAACAGGATGAGGATGCCGGCGATGGCATCGCCGCGGATGAATTTGCTGGCACCGTCCATCGCACCGTAGAAGTCGGCTTCCTCGCGGACTTCTTCGCGGCGCAGCTTGGCTTCCTCGCGCGTCAGCAAACCGGCGTTGAGGTCGGCATCGATCGCCATCTGCTTGCCGGGCATGGCGTCCAGGATGAAGCGCGCGGTCACTTCGGACACGCGGCCGGCACCCTTGGTGATCACCACGAAGTTGATGATGGTCAGGATCGCGAAGACCACGATGCCCACCGCGTAATTGCCGCCGATGACGAATTCGCCGAAGGCAGCGATCACCTTGCCGGCTGCTTCGTGGCCGTTCTGGCCATTGAGCAGGATCACGCGGGTGGAGGCCACGTTCAGCGCCAGCCGCAGCATGGTGGTGATCAGCAGCACGATCGGGAAGATGGTGAAGTCCAGCGGGCGCTTCACGTAGACGACCGCCAGCAGCACCATCAGCGAGATGGCGATGTTGAAGGTGAACAGCGCGTCCAGCACCGGGGCGGCCAGCGGCACCACCACCATGGCCAGCAGGGCCAGCACGATCAGCGGGGCGCCCAGGCCCTGGCGGATCATGTCCAGGGCACGGCGGGTGTTCATGCCGGCGGGCTGGGCGCTCATGGGCGGCCTCCCTTGCCGAACTCATCCACGTCGATGCTGGGCGTGGCCGGCATCGGCCCACCCCGCCAGGTACGCAGCTGGTAGACGTAGGACAGCACCTGGGCAACGGCCGAATACAGTCTCACGGGAATTTCCTTTCCAAGTTGACCTTCCCGATACAAGGCGCGTGCCAAAGGCGGGGCCGAGACGATGGCGACCTTGTTGCCGTCGGCTACCTGGCGGATGCGCAGGGCGGTTTCGTCCACGCCCAGGGCCACCACGGTGGGGGCGCCCATCCTGCCGCCGTCGTACTTGAGGGCCACCGCGTAATGGGTGGGGTTGACCACCACCACGTCGGCGGTGGGTACCGCTTCCATCATCCGGCGGTTGGACATCTGCTGCTGCAGCTGGCGGATGCGGCCCTTCACTTCGGGGCTGCCCTCGCTTTCCTTCATTTCCCGGCGCAGTTCCTCACGGGTCATCTTCAGTTTGCGCATCCAGTTCCAGCGCTGGTACGGGGCATCGATGGCGGCCAGCAGCATCATGGCGCCGCCGGTGGCCAGCATGAGCTTCAGGGTGAAGCCGAGGCCATTGACCATGGCCGCTTCCAATGGCTGGTGGATCAGGTCGCGCAGCGGGCGGATGCCGTGCCACACCACCAGCCCGGCGGCGGTGCCGACGAAGACGATGCGCAGCAGGGACTTGGTGAACTCGGCGATGGCCTCGGCGCCGTACAGGCGCTTCATGCCGGCCAGAGGGCTGAGCCGGCTGAACTGCGGCATCAGCGATTTGTTCGACCAGCGCAGCCCGCCCATGACCACCGGCGCCAGGAAACTGGCCAGCAGGCAGACCAGCAGCAGCGGCCAGAGCGCCAGCATCAGCTGCAGGAACAGGTGGCCGAAGTGGTTGAACAACCCCAACGGTTCGAAGCGCAGGCCCGGTTCCGGGGTGAGGGCCAGCTTCATCCAGTCCTTGGCGCTGTTGGCCATGCCACCGGAAAACGCCATCAGTGCCAGCACTGCAGCACCGAACACGGCGGCGGTGGCCAGCTCGCGAGAGCGCGGGATGTTGCCCTGCTCGCGGGCGTCGCGCAGGCGCTTTTCGGTCGGCTGTTCGGTCTTTTCGCCGGCTTGTTCGTTTTCGGACATCGGGAGCAGGGCACCGCAGGGATTACCCCGGGCGATGCAAGAACCGTTCCGATACCGGCAGCCGGGTCGAATGATCCAGATCCCGATGGGCCGTGCCAATTCGTAGCCCGCGCCGCGCGTGGGGTCATTCGATGCGTGGGCCGGCCAACGGCCGGCGCTACCGAATGTGTCCGGCGCCCATGGTTGATTGATCCAGATCCCAATGGGCCCATAACAATTCGTAGCCCCGAAGAGAACGGCAGGAGCCGTTCTCAACATCGCGCAGCGATGGCCCGAAGGGTGCCCGCCAGGGACGGCGGGCATAAGAGAACGGCAGGAGCCGTTCTCAACATCGCGCAGCGATGGCCCGAAGGGTGCCCGCCAGGACGGCGGGCATAACGTTGGCCGGACACCGCGCGCAGCGCGGCGCAAACATCCGAAACCGATGGGCAACCGGTCGCGGGCATCCTTCCGGCGTTTAGACGAACCGAAGCCACCCATCAGACGTTCATGACCGCGGAACGAAGAGCAGCCACGCAGGGCGTGGCTCTACGGCATCATTGGGGTCCCATGGCTGCTGCGTGTTCCGATGTCGCCTTTCCTGTTCTGCACCGTGCTGGTGGCCGGGCTGTTGCACGCCAGCTGGAATGCCATCGTCAAACGCGGCAGCGATACGTTGTTCACCACGATCCTGGTGACCGGTTCGGCGGCGCTGATCGCTGCGCTCTGCCTGCCATTCGTTGCCGCACCGGATCCGCGCAGCTGGCGATGGCTGGCGATGTCGACCGTGCTGCAGGCCGGCTACTACCTGCTGGTCGCGCGCACTTACCGGTTGACCGACATGAGCGCGGCCTATCCGCTGATGCGTGGCTGCGCGCCGATCATCGTGGCGGTGCTGGGCGGAGTATTGCTGGGCGAGCGCTTGCCGGAAGGCGCGTGGGCGGGCATCGGGCTGATCTGCGTAGGCATTCTGTGCATGGCGCACGGGATCGTGCGCCGGCAGATGTGGCTGCCGCTGATCAATGCCGGGGTGATTGCCACCTACACGCTGGTGGATGCATGGGGTGCGCGGCAGTCGGGATCGGCGGTGGGCTATACGCTGTGGTTGTTCCTGTTGTCCGGGCTGCCGTTGCCGATCTGGGCCCTGTGCACGCGGGTGCCGCAGTTGAGCGCCTACGCGCGCGCCAACTGGGGTTACGGCGTGGTGGGCGGCGTCGGCACGCTGACATCGTATGGGGTGGTGTTGTGGGCGATGACGCAGGCGCCGGTGGCGATGATTTCGGCACTGCGCGAAACCTCGATCCTGTTCGGCGTGCTTATTTCGGCCCTGGTGTTGCGGGAGCGGGTCACCCGGCGCAGGTGGATGGCCGCCGGGCTGATCGTGGCAGGCGCGGTGCTGCTGCGGTTGTGTGCGTGATCCTGGATGGTCGCGCATGGTTCGGCGCGGCGATCATGTCGCCACGCGTCCAGCACGAGGACACCGCCGGTAGAGCCACGCCCTGCGTGGCTGCGCCTGCCGTCAATCCAGAAAATGGCCGCCCTGAGAGGTTTTGTACTCCCGTGACACCACCATGCGGGGGCGGGGCAGGTCGTGCAGTTTCATGAAGCGCTCTGCATCGACGGGGCGACCGAGCAGGTAGCCCTGCAGGAAGTCGCACCCCAGCCGCTCCAGGTAGGCGCGCTGGCCGGCGCTTTCCACGCCTTCGGCGACGATGTCCATATCCAGCGCGTGCCCCAGCGCCACGATCGCCGAGACGATCACCACGTCCTCGGAGCTGTTTTCCAGGTCGCGCACGAACGCATGGTCGATCTTGATCTCGGTGGCCGGCAGGCGCTTGAGGTACAGCAGGCTGGAATAGCCGGTACCAAAGTCGTCGATGGAAATGCCCACGCCCAGCCTGGCCAGCGCCTGCAGCAGGCGCAGGCTGGTTTCGGTGTCACGCATCACCGCGCTTTCGGTGATCTC
This sequence comes from Stenotrophomonas sp. AB1(2024), assembly GCF_037482345.1. Lineage (NCBI taxonomy): Bacteria > Pseudomonadati > Pseudomonadota > Gammaproteobacteria > Lysobacterales > Lysobacteraceae > Stenotrophomonas > Stenotrophomonas sp. AB1(2024). The sequence goes on along the minus strand of NZ_JBBHKO020000001.1, from coordinate 127,811 downwards.
CAGCACCAGCCGGCGCGGTTCGACCCGGTGCAGCTTCAGCGCATCGTCTACCTCATTGAGCAGGTTGGGTGAGCTGAACTGGATGGGAGACAGGTTCACCGATACCGACCAGCCGTCATGGCCGGCTTCATGCCAGCGTCGCAGCTGGTGGCAGGCTTCGTTGAGTGCCCACCGCCCGATCTGGTGGATCACGCCGCTGCGTTCAGCCAGGCGGATGAAGCGATCCGGCGGAATCAAGCCATGTTCGGGGTGGTTCCAGCGGATCAATGCTTCGGCGCCGCAGACCAGGCGGGTGCTGACCCGCACCTTCGGCTGGTAATGCAGGAACAACTGGTTTGACTGGATCGCGCGGCGCAGGTCTGCCAACAGCCGGAACTGCTGTTCGGCGGTGTCGCTCATCCACTCGGCGAACACCACGAAGGCGTTGCGTCCAGCCTCTTTGGCCTGGTACATCGCCGCATCGGCATAGCCCATCAACTGGCGTTCGGTGGTGGCGTGGTCGGGACAGATGGCGATGCCGATACTGGCGGTCACCTGCAGCTCATGCCCGGGCACCAGGCTGCCGGTACCGACGGCCTGGATGATGCGGCTGGCCAGGCCGGCCACGTCATCGTCGTTCTCGATGCCCACCACCAGCACGAATTCGTCGCCGCCCAGGCGCGCCATCACATCGGTCGCGCGCAACAGTTGGCGGGTGCGCGTGGCCACGGCAACCAGCAGGGCATCGCCGGTCTGGTGGCCGTAGGCATCGTTGACCTGCTTGAAGCCGTCCAGGTCCATGAACATCACCGCGAAGCGCCCGCCACGCTGTTCGGCATCCACCAGTGCCTGTTCGATGCGCTGCTGCAGCAGCAGGCGGTTGGGCAGGTGGGTCAGCGGATCATGCAGTGCCGCCTGGCTGAGTTCGGCCTGCGCATCGTCCAGCGAACTGCGCAGGTGCCGGTTGCGCAGCCGCAGCAGCTGCGCCTGCTGGCGCTGGTCCAGCCACGACACCAGCAGTACCACGGCGAGGATGGCGATGGTGAGCACCATCACAAGCGCCGCCAGCCACTGGGTCTGCAGGCCGGTGCCGGCGGCTGCGCCACAGACACTGTCGGCCGGGAAGCGCGCTGCCGCCATGCCGGTGTAGTGCATGCCGACGATGGCCGCTCCCAGCACCACAGCTGGTGCCACGCGATGTTGCAGCCGGAGCTCGTTGTGGCGCAGGCGGAAGGCGACGAACAGCGCTACCCATGACGCCGCCACCGCAATGATCAATGACAGGGTGAACCAGCCACCGTGGTATTCGATGCCCGGGCGCATGCGCATCGCCGCCATGCCAAGGTAATGCATGCTGGCGATGCCGCTGCCCATCAGCAAGGCGCCGAGGGCCAGACGCGAGTGTGGAAGCGTGGCCCGCGAGACCAGCCATAGCGCAAAAATCGAAGAGGCCACTGCCGCCAACAGCGAAACGACAGTCAGCTCCAGGTCGTACCCCAGTGGGATGGGCAGGCGGAAGGCGAGCATGCCGATGAAGTGCATGGACCAGATGCCCAGGCCCATGGCGCAGCCGCCGCCCAGCAGCCACAGCACGCTGATTCTCGGCGAGGGCGCGGTGGTGACCCGGTTGGCCATGTCCAGCGCGGTGAAGGACGCAAGCATGGCGACCAGCAGTGAAACCACGACCAACCATGGGGTGTAACTGCCGATGAGCATCATGACTCTCCTTGGCGTACACAGCTGCAATCGAATGAAGATTGGCCTGCGCTTGCGATCAGCGCGGGCTGCTCCGGCACGTTCCCCCTGCCATGCGGGCATGGTAATGACACAGGGGGGGGCGAGCGCAAGCGAAAAAAGGCCGGATTTCATGCGGGCATCACGCAGCTTTCACCTGGCCTGCAGGCCAGGGGTATGCGCGTGATGGTCGGCCTACTGCGTAAGGCCGTCTGCGGCCTGGAACGCCGCATCGAACAGGCGTTGTACCGGCGGGCCCATTTCACCTGCAAGGACGGTGAGCAGGAACAGGCCAAGCAGCAGCGCGACCGGCAGGCCGAGCTGGATGGGATTGAGCGCGGGTGCGGCGCGGGCCAGCACGCCAAAGGCCAGGTTGACCGCCAGCATGGCCACCGTCAGCGGCAGCGAGAGCGTCAACGCGCCGCGAAATACCTGCAACAGGAAGTTCGGTGCAGCGCTCAGGAACGCATCGATATCGGGCAGCGATGCGCCGATGGGTACCGCCTTGTAGCTGTCCATCAACAGCGAGATCAACGCCAGATGGCCGTTGGCGGCGAAGAACAGCAGGCCGAACAGCAGATAGAACCATTGCCCGATCACACCCGAGGTGCCACCGCGCATCGGGTCGCTCATCTGCGCGAATGCCAGGCCAGTGCCCTGCGAGACCAGTTCGCCGGCCATCGCGCCGGCTTCGAACACCAGACGCAGCAGGAAGCCGATGGAGACGCCGATGGCCAGCTCGCGCGCGATGCTGAGCACCGTGGCCGCATCGAAGCCGGTCCATGTGGGCACCGGCGGCAGCATCGGCGAGAGTGCGATGGCCAGCGCACCGGAAAGCATCACGCGCACGCGCGCCGGCACCGCGCGGCTGCCGACCAGCGGCATCGCCATGATCATCGCGCCGATGCGCAGCATGGTCCACAGCACGGTGCCGATCATGCCGAAGGCATTGAGTCCGTCGGCGGCCATCTGGGTTGCCGAATCCATCGCGCTGCTATCCGATCAGGTGCGGTATGCGCTGGAACAGCAGCGTGGTGTACTCGACCAGGTGGCCGATCAACAGGCTGCCCAGCGCGAACAATACGGCAGTGAGCGCAGCCGCCTTGGCGACGAAGGCGATGGTGGGTTCGTTGAGCTGGGTGGCGGCCTGCACCACGCCGACGACCACGCCGACGATCAGTACGGTCAACAGCAGCGGGCCGGCCACCCACAGGACGGTGATCAGGCCACCGCGCAGTTCGGTCAGGGCAAGTTCGGGCGTCATGTCAGCCTCAGGCGGCGTTGAAGCTGGCGGCGAGCGTGCCGACCACCAGCACCCAGCCGTCGACGAGAACGAACAGCAGGATCTTGAAGGGGGCCGAGACCAGCATCGGCGAGAGCATCATCATGCCCATCGACATCAACACGCTGGCCACGACCAGGTCGATGATCACGAACGGAATGAAGATCAGGAAGCCGATTTCAAAGGCGGTCTTCAGTTCGCTGGTGACGAACGAGGCGACCAGCACCGGGAACGGAATGGCATCGGGGCTGGCGTAGGTGCCGTGCCCGGCCATGCCGGCGAAGGTCATCAGGTCGGTTTCGCGGATCTGCGCCAGCATGAAGGCGCGCAGCGGCTGGGTGGTCAGGGTCCAGGCGGTCTGGAAGTCGATCTCGCCGTTGAGGTAGGGCGCCATGCCACTGCCCCAGGCTTTCTGCCACACCGGCAGCATCACCATCGCGGTCAGGAACAGGGCCAGGCCCAGCAGTACCTGGTTGGACGGGGTCTGGCCGGTACCCAGCGCCTGGCGCAGCAGGCCGAGCACGATGATGATGCGGGTGAAGGCGGTGAGCACCAGCAGCATCGACGGGATCAGGGTGATCGCGGTCATCAGCAGCAGGGTCTGCAGCGGCAGGCTCACCGGCTGGCCGCCGATCCTGCCGACATTCACGTCCGGCAGTGCGGGGCTGCCAGGCAGGCCGGGCGCGGCCATGGCCAGCGCGGGCAATGCGCACAGCAGCACGGCCAGCAGCAACGGCAGGTAATGGGTCCAGGATGCTCGGGGGCCACGCATGATCAGGGTTCCTTGCGCAGCCGCTGTTGCAGCAGCTGGGCGAAATTCGGCAGGTTCTTGAAATCCGGCAGGCGCGCCGGTTCCGGGGTGGGCAGCGGTTCGGGCAGGCGGTGCAGGGTGTTGATGCCGCCGGCGGTGACGCCGAGCAGCAGCTGTTCGCCGTTGACGTCGACCACGACGACGCGTTCCTTTGCACCCACGTTGAGGCTGGCCACCACGCGCAGGCCTTCGGCAGGCTTGAAGCCGCTGCCGGGCATGCGCTTGAGCACCCAACCCAGGCCGACGATCAGTGCCAGCACCGCAAGCAGGGCGAGCACGGCACCGAACATGCTGGGTGCTGCGGCGGCGTGCTGGCCCACCTTGGCCGCCGGTGTACCGGCGGCGATGAGTGCCAGGGCGATCAACGCAGTCTCCGGATCCGTTCGCTGGGGCTGACCACGTCGGTCAGACGCACGCCGAAGCGGTCGTTGATCACCACGACTTCGCCGTGGGCGATCAGGGTGCCGTTGACGAACACGTCGAGCGATTCGCCGGCGCCGCGTTCCAGTTCCACCACCGAGCCCTGGTTGAGCTGCAGCAGGTTGCGGATGGGCAGGCGGGCGCGACCGACTTCCAGCGACAGGGTGACCGGCACATCGAGGATCACGTCCAGGTTGAGGTCGGGACCAGCGCTGGTATCGTCCGATTGCAGTGTGGTGAACTGCGCCGGTGCCGCTTCGTTGGTTTCGATGTCGTCGTTCATTGCGGGTCTTCCTGGATGACGGGAACACGCGGGCGTGCGCCCGGCGGGTGGGTAGCGGTGATCTTGACGGCGTTCATGCCGTTGGCCACGCCGAACTGGCCGGTGAACACGGGAATGTTCTCCACGCACAGCGGCACCTGCGGCGGCAGGTCGATGGGCAGGATGTCGCCGATCTTCAGCTGGGTCAGGTCGCGCAGGCTCATGCGTTTGGTGGCGAGCACGCTGGACAGGGTGACTTCGGCGATGTTCAGCTGTTCGCGCAGCATGGTGCCCCAGCTTTCGTCGCGGTCGTTGCGGTCGCTCTGGATGCCGGCGTCGAGCAGTTCGCGGATCGGCTCGAGCATCGAGTAGGGCAGGGTGACGTGGATGTCGCCGCCACCGCCGTCGAGTTCGACATGCAGGCGGCAGACCACGACGTACTCGCGCGGGGTGACGATGTTGGCGAAGTGCGGGTTGATCTCGGAGTTGATGTATTCAAGCTCGACATCCATCACCGGGGCCCAGGCTTCGCGCAGGTCGGCGAAGGTCTGCTTGAGCAGGAGGTGGATGACGCGCATTTCGGTGGCGGTGAATTCGCGGCCTTCGATGCGGGTGGGGTAGCGTCCGTCGCCGCCGAAGAAGTTGTCGACGATGGCGAACACCAGGGTTGGTTCGAACACGATCAGGCCGGTGCCACGCAGGGGCTTGAAGCGGATCAGGTTGAGGTTGGTGGGGACGTACAGGGAGTGCATGTAATCGTTGAACTTGATCAGTTCGATGCCGCGCACGGACAATTCGGCGGAGCGGCGGATCAGGTTGAACAGGCCGATGCGCCAGAGGCGGGCGAAGCGCTCGTTGACCATTTCCAGGGTCGGCATGCGGCCGCGGATGATGCGGTCCTGGCTGGCAAAGTCGTAGTTGCGCGCTTCGCCGGGGGCGATGGCGTCGACTTCGGTTTCGACGGCGCCGGAATCCACGCCATGCAGCAGGGCATCGATTTCGTCCTGGGAAAGCAGGTCATTCATGGGATGCCCTTACTGGGTGACGAAGCTGGTGAACAGCAGTTCGTCGACGCCCTTGCTGCCGGTTTCGGCTTTGAGCAGGTTCTGCACTTCGGCCAGGGAGTCGGCCTTCAGGCGTTCTTTGCCGGCGCGGTCGGCGATCTGTGCCGGTTCGACCTGGGAGAACAGCATGAGCAGTTTGGCGCGGATGGCGGGGGCGTGGAGCTTGATGGCTTCGAGGGCAGCGGGGTCGCGGGTCATGAGCTGGACTTCGACCTGGAGGTAGCGGGGGCCGTCGAAGCTGCTGCTGAGGTTGACGACGAAGGGGGGTTCGAGGCCGAAGTACTGGGCAGGGGCGGGTACGCCCGATTTGGCGGCGGTGGCCTTGACCAGGGTCTTCTCGTCGTGGGACTGGGTGAAGTACCACACGCCGCCACCGGCGGCGCCAGCGGCGACGACGGCAATGAGGGCGGTGAAGAGGAGGGGGCTGCGCGGTTTGGCGGCCTTGTCCTTGTCGGTGGATTTCTTGGTTTTGTCAGCGGCTGCGGCCACGAGGGGAAGCTCCATAGGATTGCTTCCTGGCTACATGCAAAGGGCGTGCCGAACCCCGACGGTTTTGCGTTGCCGGGATTTTGACGGGCTTCGAAGGCGCCTTGATCGTTCTGGAGGAGAGAGCCCCCTGAGTCAGGGGGCGGCCGCGAAGCGGCGGGGGTGTGGGTGCTGAGACCCACCTTTGACGGTGTCCTATTGACGGTGGGAAAAACCAACGCTCAACCGAATCGACGACGGTAGCGCCGGCCGTTGGCCGGCCCACGGAGATCTCTGGTCCAAGCGGTAGGGCCCGACCGTTGGCCGGGCCGGCCTTACGCGTATGCGTCCAACAATCCGCGCTGGCGCATCAATTGCGATGGGGAAATCGTTGTTTCGACCAATGCCGCATCTCCGTCTCCGTCTCCGGTTCCGTGACCTGGCTGGCCGCCGTTTGCCTTGCCGTCCTGCGCGGTCTGCTGGTGTCCAACGTCGGCATTACCCAGCTGGAATCCCTGCTCGTTCAGCATTTCGCGCAGGCGCGGGATGCTCGATTCGAGGGCGTGGCGGACGTCGGCGTGGGCGCTGCTGAAGCTGGCGTGGACCTTGTCGCCGTCCATCTGCAGGCGCACTTCGATCTGGCCGAGGTCGTGCGGGGTGACTTTGATGGTGGCGTGGCCGATCTTCTGGTCGGCCAGCCAGCCAATGCGGGCGCTCACGGCGTCGTCGAAGTCGTCGCCGCCGACGTGTGGGGTGGCGGTGGGGTCGCCCTGGAACGGGGTGCTGGCGGTGGCGGCGGCTTTGAGTTCGGCGGCCGCGTGCAGGGCGTGCAGGAGCGGGGTGGTGGGGGCGTCGGTGTCGCCGCCGGCGTTGGCGATGGCGTCGGTGAGGGCCTTGGGCAGGGGGGTGTCTTCGGCTACCTCGGCGTCCAGCGGCAGGGCGATGGCAGCGGGGCTGCTGTCGGTGGCAGCGGTTGCGCCAGGCAACGCGGGCGTTGCAGGGGTGGTTGTGGCGGTCGGCAGGGTGGGCGGGGCGGGATCTGCCTTGGCCAGGGCTGCGGCGTCGGCGCTGGCGGCGGGGGCGGGGGCGGGGGCGGGGGCGGCCATCACGGTGACCGGTTCGAGGCCGGCCAGGGCCAGGCCGGCGAGGCCGAGCGGAGGCCAGGGGGCGGCGTCGGTGTCGTCGGTGGGCTCGCTGGTCGTGGTTTTTTCGGTGGCGGCGGTGGCGGGTGCGGCCGCAGGGTCGGCGGCGTCGGTCGCTTCGTCGCTGGCCGGGCGGCGCTTGGCGTCGCCTGCGGCGTTGCCGCCGGTGTCGGCGGTGGTGGGCTTGTCGGCGGTGGTTTTGGCGGGCGCTTCCTTGCTGCCGCTGTCGGTCTTGAGCAGGGCGTCAAAGTCTCGACGGTCGCTGTCGCTGCCGCTGGCGTTGCTGCGGCTGGCGGGGGGGGCGCTGCTGCCGGCGGTGGGGCCGGCGCTGCTGCCGAGCAGGCTGGGGGGCATCACGGGGTGTCTCCGCTGTCGGTGTCTTCGCTGCGGGCCAGGCGGCTGCGGCGGGCGCCAAGGTCGTCCATGTCGCGCTGGTCGCGGCGGTCGACCAGGACTTTTTCCTGGGCACGGTAGCTGGCCGCGAGCTGTTCGAGCACGGCCTTGTCGCGGCTGGCCAGGATCAGGCGGGCGCGTTCGGCTTCGACCTTTTCGCGGTTGCTGTCCACGGTCTGGCGCTGCTGGGCCACGGCAGTGTCGAGGCGGTCGAGGAAGGCGCGGCGGTTGAGCAGCTGGGCCGGGCTGGTGGCGGCCATCTGCGCGTTGGCGTACTCCTCGGCATAGCGCCGCAGCTCTTCCAGACGTGAAAGGTGGGTATCGAGCACGCGCTGGCGTTCGGCCAGGTCCCGGGCGACTTCGTCTTCGTGGTCCTGGGCCCGCTTGAGCAGGGGATCGATGCGCTTGGATTGCATGGCTTAGCCCTCAGGTTCCACCAGGCGCTTGAGTGCGGCCTGGCTGTGCGGCAGGTCGGCGGCTTTGCCAACGTCCTGGCCGAGGAAATCGACGATGTCCGACCAGCGTTCCAGTGCTTCGTCGGTGGCCGGGTCGTTGCCGCGCTGGTAGGCGCCGATGGCGATCAGGTCGCGGTTGCTGGAGTAGGCCGAGACCAGGCGCTTGAGCTTGCGGATGCGCAGGCGCCAGGGTTCGTCGGCGATTTCGGTGACGACGCGGCTGACCGACGATTCGACGTCGATGGCCGGGTACAGGCCGCTGTCGGCCACCCGGCGCGAGAGCAGGATGTGGCCGTCGAGGATGGCGCGGGCGGCGTCGGCAATGGGGTCCTGCGGGTCGTCGCCTTCGGTCAGCACGGTGTAGAAGGCGGTGATGGAGCCGCGGCCCTTGGCGCCGTTGCCGGCGCGTTCGACCAGCGCGGGTAGTTTGGCGAACACCGACGGCGGGTAACCGCGGGTGGTCGGCGGTTCGCCCACCGACAGGCCGATTTCGCGCTGGGCCTGGGCGAAGCGGGTCAGGGAGTCCATCAGCAACAGGACGTTCAGGCCCTGGTCGCGGAACCATTCGGCGATCGCGGTGGCGCGGTAGGCGCCATGCAGGCGGGCCAGCGGCGGTCGGTCGGCGGGGCTGGCCACCACTACGGCGCGGCGCAGGCCTTCTTCGCCCAGGGTGCTTTCGACGAAGTCGCGCACTTCGCGGCCACGTTCGCCGATCAGGCCGACCACGATGACGTCGGCGGCGGTGTAGCGGGTCATCATGCCGAGCAGGGTGGACTTGCCGACGCCGGAGCCGGCGAACAGGCCTACGCGCTGGCCACGGCCGATTGGCAGCAGGGCGTTGATGGCGCGCACGCCGACGTCGAGCGGCTGGGTGATGGGTTCGCGGGCCAGTGGGTTGATCGAGACGCCGGCCATGCCGACGGTGCCTTCGGCGCGGATCGGGCCCTTGCCGTCCAGCGGCACGCCGTCGCTGTCGATGACGCGGCCGAGCAGGCCTTCGCCGACTTCGACGCCGCCACGGCCCAGCGAGGGCACCACGCGGGCGTTGGGCAGCAGGCCGTGCAGTTCGGCGCTGGGCATCAGGTAGGTGCGTTCGCCGGCGAAGCCGACCACTTCGGCATCGACCCAGCCGCCATCGGCCACTTCGACCTTGCAGCTGGCGCCCATCGGCGATTCGCAGCCGACCGCTTCCAGGGTGAGGCCGACCGCGCGGCGCAATACGCCTTCGCGGATCAGGCCGCGGCCATGCGCGCCATCGGGCTGGATGCCGTCCAGGCGCGCGGCCAGGCGCAGGTTGCGCGCGGCCGACCAGTCCGCCGCAGGCGGGGGCAGGGGTTCGGTGTTCATGCGCTGGCTCCGGATTTGCGCAGCACCGCATCCAGCGCGCCACGCAGGCGCGCTTCCAGGGTGCCGTCGATGCGCACGGCCTCGGCATGCACGCGCAGGTCGCCGCGGCTCAGGCTGAGGTCGGGGGTGAGGCGCTGGGTGGGCGAGAGCTGCAGCAGCGGGGCCAGTGCGGCGATGTCGTCCGGGTGCAGGCGCACTTCGACGTCGCGGTTGGCGCCGCCCACCGCATCGACCGCTTCGCCGACCAGCTGTGCGAGCAGGGCCGGGTCTGCCTCGTAGGCGCGGCCGACCAGGGTGCCGGCGATGCGCACGGCCAGTTCGCCAAGTGCGGCCACCACTTCGTTTTCCAGCCGCGCCAGCGGCCGGCCGAAGTTGTCCAGGATGCCTTCGATCTGTGCGATCAGACGGCGCACTTCGGCCTGGCCCTGGGCCTGGCCGTCGGCGTGGCCCTGTTCGAAGCCATCCTTTTCCGCCGCGTCCTGGATCGCCTGGATTTCTTCCAGGGTCGGCAGTTGCAGCAGTGGTTCGGGGTCGTGCTCGGCAACCGGTTCGTCGAGGTCGTAGTGATCGTCCTGCGGCGCGGCGGGGGTCGCGAGCAGGTCCGGGGCAAGCCAGCGCACGGCGTTGTTCACAGCATCGCCTCCGCGTTGCCGCCGATGGTGACGGTGCCTTCATCGGCCATGCGCTTGACGATGGCCAGGATCTCGCGCTGCGCGGTTTCCACATCCGACAGGCGCACCGGGCCGCGCGCTTCCATGTCTTCAAGCAGGATCTCGGCGGCACGCTGGGACATGTTGCGGGTGATCTTGTCGCGCACCTTGATGTCGGCGCCGCGCAGGGCCAGGCCCAGGCGCTCGCCGCTCACTTCGCGCAGCACCAGCTGCAGTTCGCGGTCTTCCAGATCGATCAGGTCGTCGAACACGAACATCTTTTCCTGGATGCGTGCGCTCAGCGGCGCATCGATGCGCGAGATCTCGCCCAGGATCGCCTGGTCCTGGCCGCTGTCCATGAAGTTGAGGATGTTGGCCGCGCACTGCACGCCGCCGATGTTGGAGGACTTCAGGTTCTGGTTGCCGGCGAACTGGCGCTCCATGATCTCGTTGAGCTCGTTCAGCGCGTTGGGCGGAATGCCGTCCAGGGTGGCGATGCGCAGCAGCACGTCGACCCGGGTGCGTTCGGGCAGCAGCTTGAGCGCGTCGGCGGCCTGGTCGGTTTCCAGGTGGGCCATGACGATGGCGATGATCTGCGGGTGCTCGTTGCGGACCAGGTCGGCCACCGCACGCGGGTCCATCCACTTCAGCGCATCCAGGCCGGTGGTGTTGCGGCCGAGCAGGATGCGGTCGATCAGGTTGCCGGCCTTCTCGCTGCCCAGCGCCTGCACCAGCATGTTGCGGATGTAGTCGTCCGAGCCGACGCCCAGCGAGGTCTTGGAGCCCAGTTCGCTGCTGAACTGGTCCATCACCCGCTCGACCTGCTCGCGGGTGATGTCGCTCATGGTCGCCATGGCGATTCCGATCTTCTGGACTTCCTTCGGCTCCATGTGGCGCAGCACGTCGGCCGCTTCCAGTTCGCCCAGGGAAAGCAGCAGCACGGCGGCGCGCTGCACGCCACTCAGCGGGGCGGGGGGGGCGGCGGGATCAATCATTGGCCACCCAGCCCTTGACCACCTGGGCCACGCGCTTGGAATCGGTCTTTACAGCTTCACGCGCCATGCGCAGTCGTTCCTCATAGGAGTCCACCGGCAGCGCCAGCGGCTCATGACCTGACAGGTTTACCCGGTCCGACCCCAGTGCGGGCAGGCCTTCGCCATCGTCCACCAGCTGCACGTCGGCGCTGTGTGGTTCGAGGGTGTCGTCCTTGCCGAGCTTCCTGGGGGTACCGGTGATCGAGCGCAGCGCCGGGCGCAGCGCGCCGAACACCAGCGCCAGCACCACGATGGCGCCGAGCAGCAGGCGCAGGCCGTCCTGCACCTGCGGCAGCTCCCACCACCTGGGGCTTTCCACCGGGGTGACTTCGCGCACGAACGGGGCGTTCATCACCGACACGGTATCGCCACGTTCGGCATCGAAGCCGACGGCCTGCTTGACCAGCGCTTCGACGCGGGTGAGCTCGGCGGCCGACAGCGGCTGTTCGGTGGTCTTGCCATTGGCGCCGGGGCGCGGAACGTTGTCCAGCAGCACCGCCACGGAGACGCGCTTGATGCGGCCGCCCGGCTGGCGCGAGTGCTGCAGGGTGCGGTCCAGCTCGAAGTTGCGGGTGGCGTTGCGCGAGGTCTCGGTCGGCGTGGCGGCGGTGGCCGGTGCGGCAGCGGGGCCCGGCGGGGTATTGCTGGCCGCACCCGGTACGCCCTGCGGGCCCGGCGTGCTGGTGCTGTTTTCGCTGGTCTGTTCGCTGCGCAGTTTCTGCGGCTCGCCGTTGTACAGCTCACGGGCTTCTTCGATCACCGAGAAGTCCATGTCCACGCTGACTTCCGGGTTGACCCGGCCCGGGCCGGTCATCGGCTCGAGCAACTCGCGGATGCGCTGGTTGAACGAGGTCTCCTGGCGGCGCACCTGGTCGAACTGGGCGGCATTCAACGCCGCTTCGCTGTTCGGGTCGGACACGCTGAGCATGCGCCCGCTCTGGTCCACCACGGTCACGCGTTCGGGGGCAAGGTCGGGAATGCTGGCGGCCACCATGTGCACGATGGCGTCGATCTGGCCGCGTTCGAGCTGCTGCCCGCCGCGCAGTTCCAGCACCACCGAGGCGCTTGCCACGTCGCGCTGCCGGGTGAAGGCGCTGGGCTTGGGAATGGCCAGGTGCACGCGCGAATCGCGCACCGGACGCAGCGTGTTGATGGTGCGCGACAGCTCGGTTTCCAGCGAATGCTGGTAGCGGGCGTTTTCCATGAACTGGCTGACGCCGAAGCCCGGGTCACGTTCCATCAGCTCAAAGCCGAGGCGGCCGCTGTCGGTCAGGCCGGAGCCGGCGAGCTTGAGGCGCGCATCGTGCAGGTTCTTTTCCGGCACGGTGATGCCGCCGGTGGCGGCATCCAGTTCGAATGGAATCTGCGCGGCGCGCAGCAGGTCGGTGGCTTCGGCGGTGGCCTTCTGGTCCAGGCCGGTATACAGCGGCACCATGCCCGGCTTCTGCGACCAGAAGAACACGAACAGGCCTGCCGCAACCGCCACGGCGATCATCGCCATCAGGCCGAGCCGACGGGTGATCTGCAGGCTTTGCAGGCGGTCGAACCACTGGCCCGCCTTTTCGGCGTTCAGGGATTCCTTGGTGAGCGACAGGGCCATGCGGTTCTATCCTTACAGCGGCATGTTCATCACGTCCTGGTAAGCCTGGACGAGACGGTTGCGGACTTCCACGGTGGCGCGGAAGGCGATCTGGGACTGCTGCGAGGCGACCATCACCTTGGCCAGGTCGGCGCCGGGTTCGCCGAGCTCGAAGGCGCGGGCGAGGGCGCCGGATTTCTGTTGGGCGTCGTTGACGCCGGCGATCGCGCCGCGCAGGGTCTCGGTGAAACTCGGGCCCTGGACATCCTGCGGTGCCAGCAGTCCCTGCAGGGCATTGGTCTGGGGGGTCTCGGCCAGCGGGCTGGCAACGGACTGACCGACCTGGGTCTGGTAGGTGCGGATCTGGGAAAGAATCGAGGTGACGGAGTGTGACATCTGGAACGTTCCGGCTGTTTGGGGGTTTCGAGTGATGACGTTGCAAGCCCCGTGCCGAAATGCCTGAGTGGTTCAGCGAGGTGGTGATGGCGTGGTGTGTAGGGCTGCCGCGCAACCGGTTACAGGACCGACGCGACGGAATGCCGCTGCGTCAGGCCGACGCAGCGCCGGCGTCGGAACCCCGGCGTCGGGAAACCGACGCCATGCCCGGTAGCGCCGGTCGTTGGCCGGCCCACGTCATGTCCGGAAATTGCAGCGGGCCGGCCAACGGCCGGCGCTACCGGCAGATATGAAGACGCCCGGGGGTACCCGGGCGTCCTGAGCGAATCCGTCGGAAGAACACGGGCATCAACTCACCAGTTCGGCCTGGTCACGCTCGATTCCATACTTGCGCAGCTTTTCCACCAGTGTGGTGCGGCGCAGGCCAAGCAACTGGGCCGCGTGGGCGACCACGCCCTGGGTGCGTTCGAGCGCCTCGTTGATCAGGTTCAACTCGATGTTGGCCATGTGGTTGCGCAGGTCCAGGCCGGCGTCGGGGAGGGCGACCGCCTTGCCATTGGCGCCGGTGCCGTTCGCCGCTGCCGCAGCGTCAGCGGCGTGGAACGAGAAGCTGCGCAGGTCCAGCCGCTCATCGCCTGCGGGTGCCGGTGCGGCCGCTGCAACCGGCGCGGCCACTGCGAAATCGCCGCGGTAGCGTGCCGGCAGATCCTGCACGCGTACGTTGCCGCCCGGGTGCAGCACGGCCAGGCGCTCGACCAGGTTGGTCAGCTCGCGCACGTTGCCGGGCCATTCGTAGCAGGCCAGCGCCTGCAACGCTTCGGGGCTGAAGCGTACCTCGCCACGGCCGGTACGGGCCAGCTGGCCGGCGATGGTGCCCACCAGCGCGGGCAGGTCTTCGCTGCGCTCGCGCAGGGCGGGCACGTCGATCGGGAACACGTTGAGCCGGTAGAACAGATCCTCGCGGAACTTGCCGTCGGCGATGCGCGATTCCAGGTCACGGTGGGTGGCGGCGATCACGCGTACGTTGCAGCGGATGGTCTGGTTGCCGCCCACGCGCTCGAAGCTGCGCTCCTGCAGCACGCGCAGCAGCTTGACCTGCATCGGCAGGCTCATGTCGCCGATTTCATCCAGCAGCAGGGTGCCGCCTTCAGCCATTTCGAAACGGCCCTTGCGCGCACTCAGCGCACCGGTGAAGGCGCCCTTTTCGTGACCGAACAGTTCGCTTTCCAGCAGGTCGGCGGGGATCGCACCGCAGTTGATCGCCACGAACGGGCCATCCCGACGCGGCGAGCGCTGGTGGATCGAGCGCGACACCACTTCCTTGCCGGTGCCCGATTCGCCCAGCACCAGTACGGTGGTGTCGAAGGCAGCTACCTGTTCGATCATCCGGCGCAGCGCGCTGACCGCCGCACCGTCGCCGGTGGGACCCTGGTCCTGCGCGGCACCGGCCTGGTGTTCGGCATCCAGCCGCTTGAGGCTGGCGCGGCGCAGCAGTGCTTCCATCTGCGCATGGCGCAGCGGCGCTTCCAGCAGCCACACATTGGCCTCGTGCAGGCCATGGCGCTGGGCGAAGGCGCCCGCATCGCCGTCGATCAGCATCACCGGCGGCGGCAGCGCGCCCTGGCCGGCCCAGGCGAACAGCGCTTCGCTGCGTGGGCCGGGTTCCAGGCCGCCAATGATCACGGCCATCCAGTCGGTGGCACGGTGGCGGGTGGTATCAAAGTCGGCCGCGTCGGCAATCCAGCGCGGGTTGAAGTCCATGAATTCCAGCAGGCCCACGGTGCGCTCGGCGCGTACTGCGTCGTTGTCCAGCACCAGGATGCGTGACTCGCTCATGGCGCGGTCTCCTTCAAGCCCTCCAGGATCGGCATGACCTCCTGGATGTAGGACAGTTTGCTGACGAAGTTGTCGGCACCGGCACGCAGCGCGTGCTCGCGGTGTTCGACGTCGTCGAAGTGGCTGGCAATGACGATGTAGGGCGCATCATCCTGCGACTTGATCAGGCGGGTGGCCTGCAGTCCGCCCATTTCAGGCATGGCCAGGTCCATCAGCACGACCTGCGGGCGTAGTGCTTCGGAACGCTCGATGGCTTCCAGGCCATTGGCGGCGCTGCCGACCACGTTTAACCACTCGACCTTGCGGAAGTGGCGCATGGCGGCGTTGATGAAGCCCTCGTGGTCATCGACCAGCAGGACGGTGAGCTTGTTCATGTCGTGTACTTCCTTCAGCCCACCCGGGCCATCAGCGGGGTGCGGGCATTGTGCCGGCGGCGTTCCCGGGCCGGGGCGATGTCCAGTTGTTCGCGGTATTTTGCAACGGTCCGGCGCGCAATGTTGACGCCTTGACGTGACAGAAGTCCCGCAATTGCTTCGTCAGCCAGCGGCCGGCCGGCCGGTTCGGCGTCGATCAGGCGTCGCACCATGGCCTTCACGGCCTGGCCGGAGACACTGGCACCTTCCAGACGAACGGCAAAGAAGTGCTTCAGCTCCAGGGTGCCACGCGGGGTCTGCAGGTACTTGCCGGTGGTGATGCGCGATACGGTGGATTCGTGCATGCCGATGGCATCGGCCACTTCCTTCAGGGTCAGCGGCGCCATCGCCTCTTCGCCGCGGGTAAGGAAGCCGGCCTGGCGTTCGATGATCACCCGGGTGGTGCGCAGCAGGGTGTCGTAGCGCATGGACAGGCCGCGGGTCAACCAGCGGGCTTCCTGCAGCATGTCGCGCAGCGGCTGGGCGCTGTCACCGGCATCGGCCAGTGCGCTTTCATAACCAGGGTTGATGCTCAGGCGGCGGCTGGTGGCCGGGTTCAATGCCACGCGCCACTGGCCATCGGCATGCCAGGCGACCACATCGGGGATGACCACGCCTGCCGTGCCCGGCAGCAGGTCCTCGCCGGGGCGCGGCTGCAGTGACAGGATCAGCCGCACCGCTTCGTGGATGTCGGCCACTTCGGCATCCAGCTGGCGGGCCAGGGCGGGGTAATCGTGGGCGGCCAGGCTTTCCAGGCCGTTGTCCAGCACGCGCAGGGCCAGGTGGCGGGCCGGTACGCGGCCGTGCAGGGCATGCAGCTGGACCGACAGGCATTCGTGCAGGTCGCGGGCGGCCAGGCCGGCCGGGTCGCCGTGCAGGATGTGCTGGCGCACCGCTTCCACGCCGGCCGCATCGACATCGCAGTGGGCGCTGGCCAGCAGGGTCAGCTGCTCCAGCGGCGCGTCCAGGTAGCCGGCGGCGTCGCAGTGTTCCAGCCAGAAGCGGGCCACGGCCAGCTCGCGTGCGTCCAGTTCCAGCGACAGGCGCTGCAGGGCGCGCAGCTGCGGGTCGCTGGATTCATCGGCGGCGATGCGCTGCAGGCGGTCGTCGTCGCCGTCGTGCCAGCTGGCGCCGGGCACATCCCACATCGCCGGTTCGGGCAGCTCGTCGTACGCGGCCACTTCCACGGTGGTGCCGGCTTCGCCGGTGTCCGCAGTGTCGGGCGCAGGCGCTTCTTCCAGCTCCAGCAGCGGATTGGTGTCCAGCGCGCGGCGGATTTCCAGTTCCAGCTGCATGCCGTCCAGTTGCAGCAGTCGGATCGACTGCAGCAATTGCGGCGTGAGGTGCAACTGCTGACCCATCTGGGTCGACATCATCGGCTTCATGTGGTGTATCCCCGTCGCACCGACTGCCCGGTGCGTTATGGAACACATCTTGCTTCTGATCCCTTGTCGGGGAAATCAGGGGGTTCCCTAGTGGGGTCGTCAGGTTCCCGACAGCGTGTAGGGAGATTCCCGACAGTAATCCGGTTATTTGACGCCGGGAGCCGCTGAAGCCCCATGTTTTCGTGGTCGGGCCGGCTGCGCGCGGTTCAAAAAGTCGACGATTGTGGCCGGCGGGGTCAGGAAGTGTCGGGGAGCTGACACATTGCCTGCGCGGACGCCTGCAGCGGGGCAGGGCCCGGCTCTATTCGAGTTCGTGCTGGTGGCGGGCGGCGAGCAGGAGCAGGTCATTGGCGCGGCGGCAGCCGAGCGATTCCATCATGCGGGCGCGGTGGGTTTCCACCGTCTTGACGCTGATGCCCAGGTCGGCGGCGATTTCCTTGTTGCTTTCGCCCTTGCCGATCTGGCGCAGGATCTCGCGCTGGCGTGGCGACAGGGCGGCGATGCCGACCGGCTTTTCCTTGCCCAGCATGGGCGCGAGCATCTTGGCCGAGATCTGCGGGCTCAGGAACACCTGGCCGGCATGTGCGGCGCGCAGGGCCAGGTCCAGCTCCTGCGGGGCGGCATCCTTGACCACGAAACCGACCGCGCCCCGGTCCAGGGCGTCGCGGACGTGCACGGCGTCGTCGTGCATGGTCATCATCACCACGCGGGTGCCGGGCGCGCGCACCAGGATGTCGCTCAGGGCTTCCAGCCCGGTACGGCCGGGCAGGGACAGGTCCATCAGGATCACATCGGGCGAATGCAGCAGGGCCATCTGCAGGGCCTGTTCGGCATTGCTGGCCTCTGCGGCGACCTCCACGTCGGCAAAGCCCTGGAGCAGGCGGCTGAGGCCGGCGCGGACCAGGGTGTGATCGTCGACGATGAGAACGCGCACGGGCAGGGACGATGTGAAGACAGGAAGTTCTTCACATTAGCCTAGCGCGAGGCGCTAGCCAAGCGCGAAGGCGACGCCAAGCGCGGTAGCCCCGACTGTCAGTCGGATTCCGCGTTTCGAGGATTGCCTGGAGCCGGCCAGCGGCCGGCCTTAGGATTACCGGCCGCGCCGCGCATCGGCCACCTGCCGCCGGTGCAGCCGGAACAGGTGCCGCTCCAGCGCCATTTCCAACGCATCGTTCATCGGCTCAAAGCGCAGCCAGAGAAGGCAGGAGCCGGACCCGGTGGCCGCTTCGGCCAGCACGGCCACAGGCAGGTCGATATGGTCGGGCAGCCAGTCGCAGGGCTGCAGGCGGATCACCCCCAGGCTGCCGGCCGGCGCGCCGGTGCGGGCACCCAGCTCAAGCCGGATGCCCCGGCGCGACCAGCGCAGCGGGCGCAGGTC
This sequence comes from Stenotrophomonas sp. AB1(2024), assembly GCF_037482345.1. Taxonomy (NCBI): domain Bacteria; kingdom Pseudomonadati; phylum Pseudomonadota; class Gammaproteobacteria; order Lysobacterales; family Lysobacteraceae; genus Stenotrophomonas; species Stenotrophomonas sp. AB1(2024). The sequence goes on along the minus strand of NZ_JBBHKO020000001.1, from coordinate 109,786 downwards.
CAGGTCCTGGGCACTCTGCCGGACCAGGCGGCCGAGCAGGACCATGGTCAGGTCCAGCTTGGCCTCCAGGCGCTGCAACTGGGTGCTGGACTCGCCCCGGTCGTCATGGCTGTCGTCACCCCGGGAATCCTCGACCAGGGCGACGCCGCGCAACAGGGTTTCGGCGTTGCCCGGGCGGATGGCGCTGCTGCCCAGGCGGAATTCGGCGGGCAGAGCGACGTCGCAGCTCAGCGTTTCATCGAACAGCTCGCTTTCGGCCGGATGATGGATGTCGCTGGGGCGAAGGTCGCTCATGTCAGGGATTCTGCCCGGAGGTAGGCGAGGGACGCGCGAACGGCGCGTCGGTCGGCGGTGATATGGGTGGCCGCTTCGTCGCGACGGGCGGCCATGCGGATGCTGACCTGCTGCTGGCGGGCGATCAGTCCCCGCAGCGAGCCGGCGTCGATGCGGGCGTCGTGTTCGTCCAGGTACGCCCGGACCTGCTGGTCGTAGGCATCCATCAGGCGCTGGGTGAGGTCGTGGTCTTCACCTTCGACGGCGCGCGACAGCTCGTCCAGCGCGTCGTGCAGGGGTTGCAGTACGTCGGTGGCGAGTGGGTCGTGCATCAGGCGCCTGCCGTAGCGGGCTGGCGCTGGTCGTGCGGGATGGCATTCCACGCGGCGTCGATTTCGGTAAGCAACTGCAGGGCTTCCTGCAGGGCGGCACCGTCGTTGTGCAGGTTGGCATCGGTCAGGCGCTGCATGACGTAGTCGTACAGGGCCGACAGGTTGCCGGCGATGTCGCCGCCGGCTTCATGGTCGAGCGAGCCGTTGAGGTGGCCGACGATGGCGCAGGCCTCGCCGATCGCCTTGCCCTTGCGGGCCTGGTCGTTGCGCTCCAGGCAGGCTTCGGCCAGGCGGATGCGCTCGCAGGCACCGGTCAGCAGCATGGCGACCAGTTTATGCGGGTCGGCATCGTTGACGGCGCTGGACACGCCGACCTTGCGGTATTGCTCTGCGTACTGGCGGCTGGAACCGTACATTGGAAATCTCTCCTCTGGGCCCCACGCCAGACATCAGGTGGTGGGTGCTGCCATGAATATCGGCGGTGCAATGCGGAAACTTGAGCGTTGCCGCACCGCGGATCAGCTGCTGGACTTCTTGGCCAGTGCCTGGGTCAGGCCGTCGCTGGTGGTCTGCATCTGGGTCACCAGGGTTTCCATGGCCGTGAACTGTTTGGTGTAGCGGTCGGAGACCTTTTCCATGCGCGCATCGAGCGCGTCCAGGCGGCTTTCCAGGTCCTTGATCTGCTTGTTCAGCGAATTGGTGCGCTGGGTGAGGGTGCCGGTTTCCTTGTCGAGGTTGCTCTTGATCAGCGTGTCCATCGGCTTGCCGATGGCGCCCTCCTTGCCGAACAGGCGGGCCACGGCGTCGGGATCCTTGCCGATGGCGGTTTCCATCTTGCCGCTGTCCAGGGTCAGACTGCCGTCGGCGGCCATGGTCACGCCCATGTCCTTGAGGCCGTTGATGTTGCTGCTGAACTGGCTGCGCAGCTGCTGTTGCAGGCCACGCACCATGGCGTCGCCGGTCAACGCGGCGGAGGTCCTGCTGGTGGCGTTGTAGGCGCTGGCGGACTTCAGCGCGCCGTTCATCGCGTTGTAGGCGGCGACGAACGCGGCCATGTCGGTTTTGACGGTGGTGTTGTCGCGGGTGATGGTCAGGGTCTGTGTCTTGCCCTCCTCGGTCCCGGCCTTGGTCAGGGTCAGGTTCACGCCGGGGACGATGTCGCTGATCGTGTTGGAGCTGGAGGTGCGGGTGAAGCCGTCGACGACCACCACGGCGTCCTTGGGCTCGACCATCTGGGTCATGCCCGAGCCGGCGGTACCGTCGTAGGTCAGGGCATCCAGGCCGCCATTGCCGCCCGTGGCGGTGATCGTGACCGCGCCGGCCAGGCCGGTGTCGACAGCGCTGAGCACGAGGTGCTGGCCATCGTCGGCGGTGATGACGCTGGCGGTGACGACCTTGCCACCGGCCGCTTTGTTGATGGCAGCGGCGATGTCGCTGAGCTTGCTGTCTGCGTTGACCGTCACTTCCAGGGTCTTGTCGCCATAGGCGATGGTCAGCGTGCCGTCGCCGACCACGTCATCCTTGCCGAACGCGCCGGAGCTGAGTTTCTGGCCCTGCGCCAGCGACTTGACTTCGACCTGGTGGGTGCCGGCGGACGCAGAGGGCGCGCCCTCGCTGGTATCGATGCTGGCGGTGAAGTTGGAATCGGTGATGGTGCTGGTCTTGAACGCCGGCTTGTCGGCGCTCTTGATCAGGCTGGCCAGCGTGGTCTGCAGGTTGGTCATGCCGCTGGTCAGGGTGGCCAGCGCCGACAATTTGGCACTGGCGGCGGTGCCGGCTGCGTTGATCTGGTTTTCCTGCGGTTCGCGCTCCTTGGCGACCAGCTGGGCCACCAGGGTGGGAATATCGAGGCCGGTACCAATGGAACCAATCGCCATGTCTGCAGTCCTGTCTTGAAAAGTGGGCACGCAACCGCCTGCGCTTCCTGCAGGTGATATCGGCCCGGAACGGGGAGGCTTGAGCCGCAGGCACCAAAAGGTGCGCGCGGCGATGCCAAGGCGGATGCAAGTCCCGTGCCGCGCGAGGGGTCATTCGATGCGTGGGCCGGCCAACGGCCGGCGCTACCGGATGTGTCCGGCGCCCATGGTTGATTGATCCAGATCCCAATGGGCCCGTACCAATTCGTAGGTCCGTGTCGCGCGAGCGGTCATTCGATGCGTGGGCCGGCCAACGGCCGGCGCTACCGGATGTGTCCGGCGCCCATGGTTGATTGATCCAGATCCCAATGGGCCCGTACCAATTCGTAGGTCCGTGTCGCGCGAGCGGTCATTCGATGCGTGGGCCGGCCAACGGCCGGCGCTACCAATGTGTCCGGCGCCCATGGTTGATTGATCCAGATCCCAATGGGCCCGTACCAATTCGTAGCCCCGAAGAGAACGGCAGGAGCCGTTCTCAACGGCGCAACGCGCCGGCCCGCAGGGTGCCCGCCAGGACGGCGGGCATAACGTTGGCCGGACACCGCGCGCAGCGCGGCGCAAGTGTCCGAAACCTGCGTCTCAACGATCACCGTACTTCTACCGACGTTTAGACCAGCCGAAGCCGCCCGTCAGGCGTTCATGATCCCGGAACGAAAAAACCCCGCCGGGGCGGGGTTTTTCGTTACGCACCCTTTGCAGGAATCACCCCTGCAGCAGGCTCATCACGCTCGACGGCGACTGGTTGGCCTGGGCCAGCATCGCGGTACCGGCCTGCTGCAGGATCTGCGTGCGGGTCAGTTCAGCGGTTTCCTTGGCGTAGTCGGTGTCGCGGATACGGCTGCGCGAGGCCGACAGGTTTTCCGAAGTGGTGTTGAGGTTGGCGATGGTGGAGGTGAAGCGGTTCTGGATCGCACCCATGTCGGCACGCGAGGAGTTCACGGCGGTCAGTGCCTTGTCCACGATCGACAGGGCCTGCTGGGCGCCGACCACCTTGGAGATGTCCAGGTCGCTGGCGAACTGGTTGGCCAGCAGGGCGCCATTGGCGGCGGTGGTGGCGGTGTAGCCGGTCGGGGCGGTGGCGCCACCGGTGTAGGTACCTTCGGTCAGATCGATGGCATTGAACGTGCCGTCCGAACCGACGCTGTTCTGCACCGAGGTCAGGTTGATCTTGCCGGCGGCGCCGTCGACCGAGGCGTACACGCCGGTCTGGTCCATCTTGGCGTTGATCGCGGCGGTGACGGCGGCGACGGTGGCCTTCTGGGTAGCGGCTTCGTCGACGCCGGCCTTCACATTGATGTCGTCCAGGGTATAGGACTTGCCATCGGCACCGGTAATGGCCATGCCGGTGATCTTGACGTCGGCATTGTCGCCAGGGTCGGCCGCGCCGATGGTGAAGGTATTGCTGTCGAACTTGGCGCCGCCCAGTGCGCTGGCGCTGGCGTCGACGATGCTGTTGATGCCGATGGTCTGGCCCGAATCGGCGCCGACCTGGAACAGCGCACCGGAGAACGTACCGTCCAGCAGCTTGGTGCCGTTGAAGTTGGTCTGGCGGGAAACGCGGTCGATTTCCGAAACCAGCTGCTTCACTTCGGCGTTCAGCGCTTCACGGTCGCTGTCGGAGTTGGTGGCGTTGGCCGACTGCACCGACAGCTCACGGATGCGCTGCAGGTTGTTGCCGATTTCGACCATCGCGCCTTCGGCGGTCTGGGCCAGCGAGATGCCGTCGTTGGCATTGCGCACGGCCACGTCCAGTCCGCGGATCTGGGTGCTGAAGCGCTCGGAGATCGCCAGGCCGGCGGCATCGTCCTTGGCGCTGTTGATGCGCAGGCCCGAGGACAGGCGCTGGATGGTGGTGGCCAGGCTGGAGCCGCTGGTCGACAGGTTGCGCTGGGCGTTCAGCGACATCACGTTGGTATTGATGACTTGTGCCATTTTCTTGCTCCTGGTGGCGATGATGTCGCCGGGTTGTAGAAGTGTTTCCCGCTTGCGGGAGCGCCAAGCGATGTCGATCTGCCGTGGCTGAAATCAATAACGACCCGATGTCAACAACCTTTAACCCATTGAGGCAGAAATGTGCCGGTGTGCCGGGATTTCATTGGCATCGATCATTCCGTGGGCCGGCCAACGGCCGGCGCTACCAAATGTGTCCGGCGCCCATGGTTGATTGATCCAGATCCCAATGGGCCCGTACCAATTCGTAGCCCCGAAGAGAACGGCAGGAGCCGTTCTCAACGGCGCAACGCGCCGGCCCGGAGGGTGCCCGCCAGGACGGCGGGCATAACGTTGGCCGGACACCGCGCGCAGCGCGGCACAACCACCCGACGCCAATTCTGCATCGGTGCCGATCATGCAGCCGACGTTTAGACCCACCGAAGCGGCCCGCGTAAAACAAGAACCCCGCCGAAGCGGGGTTCTTGTTTTACGCGGTAACGCTCTGGATCAACCCTGCAGCAGGCTCATCACGCTCGACGGCGACTGGTTGGCCTGGGCCAGCATCGCGGTACCGGCCTGCTGAAGGATCTGCGTGCGGGTCAGTTCGGCGGTTTCCTTGGCATAGTCGGTGTCGCGGATACGGCTGCGCGAGGCCGACAGGTTTTCCGAGGTGGTGCCCAGGTTGGCGATGGTGGAGGTGAAGCGGTTCTGGATGGCACCCATGTCGGCGCGCGAGGAGTTCACTGCGGTCAGCGCCTTGTCGACGATCGACAGGGCCTGCTGGGCGCCGGCGACCTTGGAGATGTCCAGGTCCGACGCGAAATTGACCTTCAGTGCGGCCTGGGCGGTGTCATCGCTGGGAGCGTAGGCCGCAGCCGGCAGGGCCACGGCGGTGCCCGTCAGGGAGCCGAAGTCCACATCGATCGCGTTGAACACCCCCTTGTCGTCGACGCTGTTCTGCACCGAGGTCAGGTTGATGGCACCCGTGTCATCGGTTTCGGCGAACACGCCGGTCTGATCCATCTTTTCGTTGATCGCGGCGGCGATGGCGGCGTTGGTGGCTTTCGCCGTGGCGGCCATGTCGGCACCGGCCTTGACCTTGATGTCGGCCAGCGTGTGGGTGGTGCCGTCAGCGCCGGTGATTTCCATGCCGCTGATGGTGACGTCGCTGTTGGCCGTGCCGGCGCCGAGCGAGAAGGTGCCCTTGTCAAACTTGGCGCCGCCCAGCGCGCCGGCACTGGCGTCGACGATGCTGTTGATGCCGATGGTCTGGCCCGAATCGGCGCCGACCTGGAACAGCGCGCCGGAGAACGTGCCATCCAGCAGCTTGGTGCCGTTGAAATTGGTCTGGCGGGAAACGCGGTCGATTTCCGAAACCAGCTGCTTGACTTCGGCGTTCAGCGCTTCACGGTCGCTGTCGGAGTTGGTGGCGTTGGCCGACTGCACCGACAGTTCACGGATGCGCTGCAGGTTGTTGCCGATCTCGACCATCGCGCCTTCGGCGGTCTGGGCCAGCGAGATGCCGTCGTTGGCATTGCGCACGGCCACGTCCAGGCCGCGGATCTGGGTGCTGAAGCGCTCGGAGATGGCCAGGCCGGCGGCATCGTCCTTGGCGCTGTTGATGCGCAGGCCCGAGGACAGGCGCTGGATGGTGGTGGCCAGGCTGGAACCGCTGGTCGACAGATTGCGCTGTGCGTTGAGCGACATCACATTGGTGTTGATGACTTGTGCCATTTCCGTGCTCCTGGATATGAAGGTAATGCGGGTGTGATGGGGTGCCTCGGGGGGAGGCAGTGGGCGATGTGCCCTGGTTGAAATCATTAACGACACCCCGGCGGGAACCTTTAGGCCCGGATGGCGGAAATTTCGCGGATGTCAACGGTTGGCGGCGGGCCGGCAACAAAAAACCCCGCCGAAGCGGGGTTTTTCGTTACGCACCCTTTGCAGGAATCAGCCCTGCAGCAGGCTCATCACGCTGGACGGCGACTGGTTGGCCTGGGCCAGCATCGCGGTACCGGCCTGCTGCAGGATCTGCGTGCGGGTCAGTTCGGCGGTTTCCTTGGCGTAGTCGGTGTCGCGGATACGGCTGCGCGAGGCCGACAGGTTTTCCGAGGTGGTGTTGAGGTTGGCGATGGTGGAGGTGAAGCGGTTCTGGATCGCACCCATGTCGGCGCGCGAGGAGTTCACCGCCTTCAGCGCGTCGTCCACGATCGACAGGGCCTTCTGGGCACCGGCGACGGAGGAGATGTCCACGCCGCTGACGGTGTCGCGGGCGTCCGCGTCGGCATCGGCGAAGTCGTCCAGTGCCATGACCAGCCCGGTAGCGTCGGTGGTGGCGGCGGTGAACTCGAAATCCTTGCCCGACTTCAGCGAGGTCAGTTCCAGCTCGCCGTCCTCGCTCAGCGACGCGTAAACGCCGCTCTGGTCCATCTTGTCATTGATGGCGTTGACCAGTTTCTTGCTGACATCGGCCGCCTTGTCGCCCACGGCCACGTCCACGGCATCAATGGCGATGCCGTTGATTTTCATGTCGCTGACGGTGCCGGCGACGGTCGCCACGCCGGTGATGGGGGCGGCGGTGGAGGACTGCTTGGCGGCATACAGGCCATTGCCCAGCTCGGAGGTGCTGGAGTTGACGATGCTGTTGATGCCGATGGTCTGGCCCGAATCGGCGCCGATCTGGAACAGCGCACCGGAGAACGTACCATCCAGCAGCTTGGTGCCGTTGAAGTTGGTCTGGCGCGAAACGCGGTCGATTTCCGAGGTCAGCTGCTTGACTTCGGCGTTCAGCGCTTCACGGTCGCTGTCGGAGTTGGTGGCGTTGGCCGACTGCACCGACAGCTCACGGATGCGCTGCAGGTTGTTGCCGATTTCGACCATCGCGCCTTCGGCGGTCTGGGCCAGCGAGATGCCGTCGTTGGCATTGCGCACGGCCACGTCCAGGCCGCGGATCTGGGTGCTGAAGCGCTCGGAGATGGCCAGGCCGGCGGCATCGTCCTTGGCGCTGTTGATACGCAGGCCCGAGGACAGGCGCTGGATCGTGGTGGCCAGGCTGGAACCGCTGGTCGACAGATTGCGCTGGGCGTTCAGCGACATCACGTTGGTATTGATTACTTGTGCCATTTATCTCATTCCTGTGGGCAAGTTCCGGCCGCGGCGTGCACCCGGAGTTGACGCAGAGACCGCACCCGTGCCGGATGCAGCTGTTGCAGGAGAGATAGCGGCGGTTTGACGGGAGGCTTGAGAAAAAATACGCAGAAAACATCACCCGGGCAGGGTGATGGTCGGGGGTTGCGCGTGTCCGGCGAGGGCCGGAACAGGCGCAACAGCCTGCAGCGCGGGGCGTGTGGCGCCCGGCGTGCGCGCTATGTCAGCGGATCGCGTTGAACAGCGACATCTGCTGCATCTGGGTGAAAATGGTCTGCGCGGCCTGCAGGGAAATCTGTTCCAGCTGGTACTGGCCGATCGCCTCGGCGTAATCCAGGTCGCGCATCGCCGACAAGGTGGTCTTGAGGGTCACGCCGTTGGCGTCGCGCAGCGCGCCGGCATCGTCAATGGCCTTGAGCTGAGCGCCACCGGCCGCGCGCGCGTCGATGAATTTCTCCGATGCCCGGGCCACATCGCGGATGCCGGCCTGCAGGATGTTCTGCTGGTGGGCCACCGCGGTCGGGTCATCGGCGGCGTTGTCCAGCGCGTTGATCATGCCGTCCAGGGTGGCGAAGATGTCGCGGGCATCGGCGGCGCCGATCCCGAAGCTGTCGCCGGCCTGGGGTTCGCCTTCGATCCGCATGGAAACGCCCTCGAACGTGATGTCTTCGCCGGCCTTGAAGGTGCCGGTTTTCACCACCGTGTTGGTCGCATCAACCACTTCATAGGCATCCGGGCCGGTGAAGCGCAGCGTGTAGCTGGCGCCGTCCCAGCTGCCCGAGGCCGGGTCGCGGCCGAAGGTGGTGAGTACGCCGGTACCGGTGTTGGTGCCACTGGCGCTGCCGTCCAGGGTGCCGTCGCCGGTGCGGATGCGCAGGAAGATCTCGCTGCCGGGCAGGGCGTCCTTGACGAAGGTGTCCGGGGCCACTTCCACCTGGCGCTGGGTCTGGTCGCCGTTGTAGGTGACCACGCCGTTGCTCAGCGTGAACGGCGCATCGGCGTCGTCGGTGCCGCCAAAGAGGTAGCGCCCGGTGCCGTCGGTGGAGTTGGCCAGCGACAACAGGCCATCGCGCACGCTCTTGAGCTCGGAGGCGATCGACTTCAGGTCGGCCGCCGACAGCGCGGGGTTGTTGGCCTGGATGGTCAGTTCGGTGATGTGCGCCATCATTTCGCCGGCCTGGGCCAGTGCGTTCTCCTGCAGGCCCAGGCGGTTTTCCACCACGTCGCCGTTGCGGGCGAAGCGGTCCAGCTCGGCCACAGCGCGGTCCAGGCCCACGGCAGTGCCGGCGGCAACCGGGTCGTCCTTGGCGCTGACCAGCTTCTTGCCAGTGGCCAGCTGCTGTTCGAGGTGGTTCATCTTGCTCTGCTTGGCCATCATCATCGAGATGGACTGGTTGAACATCATCCCGGTGGAGATACGGTTGTTCATCGCGAAACGGCTCCCAGGATGGTCTGGAACAGGGTGTCGGCAGTGGAAATCAGCTGCGAGGCGGCCTGGTAGGCCTGCTGCAGGCGGAGCATGTCGGCGGCTTCCTCGTCCAGGTTGACCCCGGACACCGAGTCGCGCGAGGCCTGTGCCTGGTCGGTGATGACCTGCTGGGCCTGCAGCGAATAGTCGGCCGCACGCGCGGCCGAGCCGACCAGCGTGGTCAGGCCGCCCAGGGCCCCATTGAGGGTGACCGTGCCGGCGTTGAAGGTCTTGGCGTCCTCCACCTTGGCCAGCAGCAGGGCGTTGCTGTTGTCGCTGGAGCCAGCCGGGGTGGGGCTGATGTTGAAGCTGTCGCCGACCTTCGGCGCGCCATCGAGCACGAAGCTCCAGCCATTGGCGCTGATGGTCTGGCCGGCGGTGTAGGTGAACGGCCCGGTGCCATCGATGGTGTATTCGGTGGCGCTGGTGAATACGATCGCGGCCGGATTGCGCAGGTTGGCGTTGGTGTAGTCGCTCACGGCCACGCCGCTGACCTTGCCGGTGCCGGTATTGCTCAGGCCTGCGGCGGCCTTGATCGGCGCAGCCGCGGCAATGCGCGAGGTATCGGTGATCGCCACCGACAGGGTGCCGGCCACGCCGGCGGTGGGCTGCAGCAGGAAGCGGTCGTTCTGTGCCGGGGTGCCGGACATCACCATTTCCACCCCGTTGAGCACCAGCGGATCGGCGGCGGTGCCGGTGCCGGTCATCGGGATAGCGGCGCCGGTATCGGCGCGCGTGGCCTGCCAGGCGCCACCGTCGAACTTCAACACGATGTTCTGGCCGTCCAGCTTGGACAGGTCGCCGAAGCTGGCGCTGAAGCTGGCAGTGCCGGTATTGCCGGTATTGCCGGTGTTGCCGGTGACGCGCGGGCTGCCGTAGTTGAAGAAGTCCCCACCCATGTTGCCGTACAGGTCAACGCCCTGGTGGTGGGTGTCGTTGAAGGTGCTGGCCAGGCCCACGGCGAGCTTGCCCAGCTCGGCCTGGGTGGGCGTGAGCACCGAATCGCGGAACTCGAGCAGGCCGCCGATCTGGCCGCCCAGGCTTTTCGGGTCCAGGGTGATCTTCTGGCCCTGGGTTTCCAACGCCAACTGCAGGCGCTCGGGCTGGTAGGGGTCGGTGACCGTGGTGACCTTGCTGGCGGTGGTCCCTACCACCATGGCCTGGCCGCCGGCGGTGTAGACGTTCATGAAGCCGCCGTCCTGGATTACCGCAGTGCCACCGGTGTAGCCGATCAGGTTGGCCACCAGCTGGTCGCGGCGGTCGAGCAGGTCGGGCGCTGCAGTATTTGCGTTGCTGCCGATGGCGCCGTTGAGCTGGGCAATCTCGGCCGCAAGCCGGTTTACCTCCGAGGCGCCGGCGATCAGGCCGTTGTTGACCTCACCATTGAGCGAGTTGAGGCTTTCGTTGAGCTGCTTGAACCGGCTGGCGAGGGTGCCGGCATTGTCGAGCATGTTCTGCCGGTCGGCGGTGCCGGAGGCATTGGAGGACAGGCCGCTGACCGTATCGAAGAAGTTCGACCACACCCCGGACACGTTGGTGGCGGTATCGGAGAACAGCGAATCCACGCGGTCGGCCAGGGTGGACAGCTGCTTCAACCGCGCCAGTTCGCCGCTGCTGTCGAGCAGGCGCGAGATTGCCAACTGGTCGGCCACGCGGCGCACGTCGGTGATGCGGGTGCCGTTGCCGATATCGCCATAGCCCAGGTTCTGCGGGCTGGCGGTGGCGAAGTCCACCTTCTGCCGGCTGTAGCCGGGGGTGTTGATATTGGCGACGTTATGGCTGGTGGTGGCCAGTGCACGCTGGAAGGCGAGCAGGGCGCTGGTGCCGGTGGAAAGTACGGACATGGATTACCTCAACGACGGATTGCCCCCAGCCCGGCGGGGCTGGCGGTGCTGGCAAAGGTGCGGCCCAGACGCTGGCTGGCATCGCCCACGGCGGCGACGGCGCGCTCGATGGTCGGGCCGCCGGCGATCGCGGCGATCTTGGCCGCGTAGCTGGGGTCGGTGGCGTAGCCGGCCTTCTGCAGGCCCTGGGCGAAGCTGCGGACATCGCCGCCGGCCTGCAGCGCGTTCTGGTAGCGCGGGCTGTTCTTGAGCAGCTTCACGTAGTCGGCGAAGCTGTCGCCTACCGAGGTGTAGGCGCGGAAGCTGGCGGTTTCGTTGCGGCGCACGCCGTCGACATACTCGTGGGTGCCGCTGGTGGCGCGCTCGCCACTCCAGCCGGTGGCCTTGATCCCGAACAGGTTGTGCGAGCTGCCGCCGCCATTGCGCTGCACCAGCTTGCGGCCCCAGCCGGTTTCCAGTGCGGCCTGCGCGACCAGTGCCTTGGCATCCACGCCCAGTTCGCGGGCGGCCTGCTGGGCATGGCCCCAGATGCTGGCCACGAAGCCTTCCGGGGTGTGGGTGCCGAGCTGGGCGGCGGCGGTGCTGCCGGCCAGCGTGTCCACGGCACTGGGGCCGGTGCTGGTGGCGGCGGTGGCGCCGACATCGCGCCAGCGGTCGTCGGCCATCGCCCAGTTTTCGCTGGACGTATCGGTGCCGGGCGCGGCGCCATACGGATCGCTGCGCCCGATCGCTTCGTGCATCTGGCTGCTTTCGCGTCCGGCAATCAGGTCCAGCGCACGCTCCATTGGTTGCAGCACCGCCGACGGCGCCTGCCCGTCGAGCTGCTGCAGCAGATCCACTTCGCTTGGCGCGGACGGCGCTGCACTGGAAGCGGGCAGGGCCATCGGCGCGGCGGCCGGCGCGTTGAGCCGGTAGGCGCGCAGCGCAGCGGCCGGATTCAGGCTGGTGTCGGTGGGCTTGGTAGCCTCGGTTTCGCCACCGCCGAGCTGGCGCGAGATCATTGCCGACAGCCCCAGGCCTCGGCCCTTGGTCATCGCTTCAGCGATCTTCTGGTCGTACATGTCGCGGAACATCTGGTTTTCGCCGGGCAGCAGCGAATCGCCGAAACTGGCATCGCGCATGCTCTTGACCAGCATCTGCGCGAACTGGCCTTCCAGCTGGCGCGCGACCTTGTCCACCTTGGCCGGGCTGTTGGCCTGGGCCGGGTTGAGTTCCAGTGACGGTTGGATGCGCATCAGATCACCTCGAGTTCGGCACTCAGCGCGCCGGCCTGCTTGAGCGCCTCCAGGATCGCGATCAGGTCGCCCGGTGCTGCGCCCACGGCATTGACCGCGTGCACGATCTCATCCAGCGTGTTGCCGCCGTTGAACTTGAACATGCGGCTGCCGTCGTTGGTGGCGGTGATGGTCGACTGCGGCGTGGCCACGGTCTGTCCCCCGGCAAACGCGTTGGGCTGGCTGACGTTGGTGTTTTCGTTGATGGTCACGGTGAGCGAGCCATGCGAGATGGCCGCCGCGCCTACCCGTACCTGTGCGCCGATGACCACGGTGCCGGTACGTGAGTTGACCACCACCTTCGCCGGCGCGGTGCCAGGCGTGAGTTCCAGGTTTTCGATGCGAGCCAGCAGGCCGATGCGTGCACCCGGGTCGTTGGGCGATTGCACGGCCACGGTCACGCCATCCACCGCACGCGCCGCGCCTTCGCCGAACGCGTTGTTCAGCGCGGCGACCATGCGCGATACGGTGGTGAAGTCGTTCTTGTGCAGGTTCAAGGTGATCTCGCCACCGGCGCTGAACACGTCGGGCAGGGCGCGTTCGACGGTGGCACCGTTGGGAATACGGCCCACGCTGGGCACGTTGACCGACACCCGCGAACCGTCCTTGCCCTGAGCACCGAAGCCGCCCACCACCAGGTTGCCCTGGGCGATGGCGTAGACCTGGCCATCGGCACCGCGCAGGGGGGCCATCAGCAGCGAACCGCCGCGCAGCGACACCGCGTTGCCGATCGAGGACACCGTGATGTCGATCGGCTGGCCGGGCTTGGCGAACGGCGGCAGCTCGGCATGGATCGCCACGGCGGCCACGTTCTTCAGCTGCGGGTTGACGTTGGCCGGCACGTTCACGCCCAGCTCGCCCAGCAGGTTCTTCAGGCTCTGTACGGTGAAGGGCGCCTGGCTGGTGCGGTCGCCGCTGCCATCGAGACCGACCACCAGGCCGTAACCAACCAGCGCATTGCCGCGCACGCCGCCGACCTGCGCCAGGTCCTTGATCCGCTCAGCCGAGGCCGAAGACATGCAAAGGAATGTCACAAGAATGCCGTAGAGCCACGCCGCGCCGCGTGACCAGCGTGCGCCGGTGCGATCAACGCGTCGCCACGCGCCCGTGACCCACCGCATTGCTTCGTAAAGCGATTGTGGGCGTGGCTGACTAACCAACCGAAGAGAAAATTTCATCATCAGCCTCAGAACGGCACCAGCGCCGAGTTGAAGAACCGGCTCAACCACCCCATCGCATTGGACTGCGCCACAGGACCACGCCCGCCATACACGATGCGCGCATCCGCCACACGGCTGGAAGGAATGGTGTTGTCCGGGAAAATGTCTGCCGCACGCACGACGCCCTGCACCTGCACCAGCTCATCGCCCTGGTTCAAGCGCAGGTTCTTGGCGCCCTGCACGACCAGGTTGCCGTTGGGCAGGCGCTGCATCACGGTGACGGTCACGCTGCCCTGCAGGCGGTTGCTCTGCGCGCTGGTGCCCTTGCCGGTGAAGTCGCGCGAGCCGGTCGCGCTGGCACCCAGGATGTCCTTGCCGCCCAGGGTCACCGGTGCACCGAACAGGGTGGGCGTGCCCAGCGCGAGGTTGGATTCCTTGTCGGTACTGGTGTTGGCGGTGGTCTGCGCGGTGGTGCTTTCGGTCAGGGTGATGGTCAGCAGGTCACCGACATCACGCGCGCGGCGATCCGAATACAGCTGCAGCCCGGGGCCGGCAGCGTAGATCGCACCGGCCGTGGCGGGCGCGCTCGGCGCGACCACCGGTACCACCGGCGCCATCGCCGGGTAGGGGCGCACGTCGCCTGCAATGACGCAGCCGCCAAGCAGGGCGATCACGGCGCTGGCAAGCAGCAGGCGAAGGGTAGGGCGCAGAGGCGACATGGCAGGTTCCCGGTTCAACCGATCAGACGTTGTTGTTGAGATAGCCGAGCATGGAGTCGGTCGTGGAGATCGCCTTGGCGTTCATTTCGTAGGCGCGCTGGGTTTCGATCATCGACACCAGCTCTTCGACCACGTTGACGTTGCTGCCTTCCAGTGCACCCTGCACCACGCTGCCCAGGCCGTTCAGGCCGGGGTTGCCGTTCTGTGCCGGGCCGGAGGCGGTGGTTTCCAGGAACAGGTTTTCACCGCGTGCCTGCAGACCTGCTGGATTGACGAAGTCGGTCAGGGTGAGCGCGCCAATTTCGACCGAAGCGGCGTCGTCGGCCATCTTCACGCTGATGGTGCCGTCGGTACCGATGGTCAGCGATTGCGCCCCTTCCGGAATCTGGATGCCCGGCTGCACCGGGTAGCCGCTGTTGGTGACCAGCTCGCCATCCTGGTTGCGCTGGAACGAACCGTCACGGGTGTACGCCGACGAGCCGTCGGGCATCTGCACTTCGAAGAAGCCGCGGCCGTTGACCATCACGTCCAGCGCGCGGCCGGTCTGCTGCTGGCTGCCCTGTTCGAAATTCTTGGAGGTGGCCACCACGCGAACGCCGGTACCCAGTTGCAGACCCGTGGGCAGCTGCGTCTGTGCGGAAGAGGACCCGCCCGGCTGGCGCACCTGCTGGTACAGCAGGTCCTCGAAGCTGGCACGGTCCTGCTTGAAGCCGGTGGTGTTGGTGTTGGCGAGGTTGTTGGAAACCACCGACATGCGCGTCTGCTGCGCATCCAGTCCGGTCTTGGCGATCCACAATGCCTGGTTCATGGCCTTGTTCCTGTGTTGGTGCGGGTGGCCACCCGGGGTGGCCGTTGTTCTGGCTGATGCATGGCGCGTGCCACAACCGCGCCAGGATTACGTCGGGGCTGCCGCTCAGCTGCCCAGGCGCAACAGGGAATTGGCGCTGCGGGCGTTTTCGTCGCCGTGCTTGATCACCTTCACCTGCATTTCGTACTGCCGCTGCAGCTGGATCATCTGCACCAGCGCGCCGGCGGCATCGACGTTGCTGCCTTCCAGCTGGCCGCTGTCCAGCGACTTGCCCTGGGCCTGCACGAACGGTTGCTGCGGGTCGGTGTTGCGCATCAGCCCGTCCAATCCGCGTTCCAGCCGTGCATCCTCGGCCGCGACCACGCGGATGCGACCGATCACGGCCATGGTCTGCGGGCCTTCGCCCTGCGGGATGATCGAGATGGTGCCGTCGTTGCCGATGTCCATTGCCTGGTGCGGCGGAACCGCGATCGGGGCGCCGTTCTCGTCCAGCACCGGGTGGCCGCCGGCGGTAACCAGCTGGCCGTTGGGGGTGATCGAGAGCGACGCGCCGCGCGTATAGGCCTCACCGCCGCCGGTCGGGGCCTGCACCGCCAGCCAGTTGCCGGCCTGCAGCGACAGATCCAGCGCATTGCCGGTGATGTGCTGCGCGCCCTGGCGGCGGTTGAAGCCGGCATCGACGTGCAGGGCGTCCACGCGCGAGGCGTAGCCGTTCCCCTTGATCGGGAAGGCCTCGGTGTTGGCGAGGGCTTCCTTGAATCCGGGGGTGTCGGTGTTGGCCAGGTTGTGCGACAGCGTGCCCTGCGCCTGCAGGGACGCACGTGCACCGGTCATCGCGACGTAGAGCGCCTTGTCCATCGTTGTATTCCCGTGCTGCGTGGATCAGTGGCTCATCAACGGATGTTGATGATGGTCTGGGTGATCTGGTCCATCGTGGACACCATCTGCGAGTTGGCCTGGAAGTTGCGCTGGGCGGTAATCATGTTGACCAGCTGCTCGGTCAGGTCGACCGTGGAGGCTTCCAGCGAACCGGCCTGGACCTTGCCCAGGTTTGAGCTGTCCGGTGCGCCGGTGCGCGCGGTGCCGGAGCTGAAGGTTTCCACCCACAGGTTGTTGCCCTTGGCTTCCAGGCCCTGCGCGTTGTTGAAGGTGGTCAATGCGACCTGGCCCAGCGGCTTGTCGTCACCATTGGTGTAGCGGGCGTAGACCACGCCGTCTTCGGAGACGGTGATTTCGTTGAGCTTGCCGGCCGCGTAACCATCCTGCTGGGTGTTGCGCAGCGCGAACTTCTCGCCGTACTGGGTCGAACCGGTGACATCCAGCGTCATCGCCAGGGTGCCGGCGCCGGTGGTCGGGGTGAACGGATCCATCACGATCTGGCCGTTGGCCGGGTTGGTCAGCGCGCCGGCATCGTTGAAGTTCAGCGTGGTCGGGGTGCCGACCGCCTGGCCATCGACATAGTTGTAGACCTGCCATTCGTTGGCGTTGGCGGTTTTGACGAAGTACGAGGTCTGGGTGTGGCTCACGCCCAGCGAGTCGTACACGGTGATGCCGCCGGTGGACTGGTTGTAGCTGTTGGAGTCGGTCGGGTCGAACGTGCCCAGGGTCGGTTCACTGGCGTTGGCCGGGAGGGTGAAGGCAACGTTGACCTTGCCGGTCTGCTGGGGCGGGCTGTCGGTGGTGAGCAGCTGCAGGTCGGTGAGGCGGCCGCTGTCGAAGCCGGTGCCATCGGCGTTCGGCGCGAACACCTGCAGGCGCGCGCCCTGCGGGTTGGTCACGTAGCCGGCCTGGTCGGTCTGGAAGTTGCCGGCGCGCGAGTACACGCGGGCACCGTTCATGCTCATGGTGAAGAAGCCCTCACCGGAAATCGCCATGTCCAGGCTGCGCCCGGTCTGCTCGTTGTTGCCCTGCGAGAACTGCTGGGCCACGTTGCTCAGGCGCACGCCCGAACCTATTGCGTTCTTGGACAGGCCGTAGCTGGTGGCCGAGAACAGGTCGGCGAACTCGGCGCGTGATTCCTTGAAGCCGGTGGTGTTGACGTTGGCGATGTTGTTCGCGGTGACGTTCAGGTCGGCATTGGCGGCATTGATGCCGGACAGCGAAACATTGAAGCCCATGGGGTTCTCCTTGGATGCGTGACGAAGGGACTCAGCTGACGCGCAGCACGTATTCGATCGGGGCCGTGCCCAGGCCCTTGAGGTTGAGGTACAGGCCGTCCGAGCCGACGGTGACGCTTTCCACCGGCGCTTCGACGTAGGTATTGATCTTGGTCTGGGTGCCGGCGCTGTCGGTATGGGTGGCGGCGATGGTGTAGCTGCCGGCGGCCATGCGGTTGCCGTTGGCATCCTTGCCGTCCCAGTCGAAGGTGACTTCGCCGGCTTCCTTGGCTTCCACGCTGAGCTGGGTGACCTTCACCCCATTGGCATCGGTGATGTCCACGGTGACGTAGCCGGCGCCGGGCGCGGCGACCATGCCGCTGGTATCGCCTTCGGCTTCCAGCTGCCACTTGGTGGACGGCACCAGCACGTCGTGACCGACCAGCGCCGCGCCGCGCAGCACCTGGTCGCCGGCCATCGATTCCTGGAACCCCTTGACCGTGCTGTTGAGGTCGTTGATGCCCTGCACCTGGGACAGCTGCGCCATCTGCGCCACCATCTGGGTGTTGTCCATCGGCTTGAGCGGGTCCTGGTGCTGCAGCTGCTCGGTCATCAGGCGCAGGAAGTCAGCCTGGTCCAGGGTGTCCTTCTTTTTGGTGGTATCGCTGTTGGGCGCGTTCAGACCCAAGGCGCTGTAGATGTCGGTGCTGCCGACGCCGCTGGTGGTGCTCATGACGGTATGTCCTGCGATAAGAAGGGTCAGCGACCCATGGTCAGGGTGGCCAGCGCCAGTTCCTTGGCGGTGGTCAGCATTTCCACGCCTGCCTGGTAATTGCGCGAGGTCGAGATCAGGTTGACCATCTGCGCGACGGGGTCGACGTCGGGCTGGTAGATGTAGCCATCGCCATCGGCCAGCGGGTGGCCGGGCTCGTAGCGCTTGATCGGCGCGGCGTTGCTCTGGCTGATTTCCTTGACCTGGACGGTGGTGATGTTCGGGTCGGTGCGGCTGGTGACCGACTGGAAGATCGGCTCCAGCGGCTTGTAGACGGCATCGGCCGAGCCGGCGATGGTGTCGGCGTTGGACAGGTTGGAGGCCAGCGTGCTCATGCGCACGGACTGGGCCTGCAGCGCGGAGCCGGCGATATCGAAGATGGGCAGGTTGCTCATGGCTTATTGCCCCGTGATCGCGGTGAGCATGGAGCGCACCTTGGATTCGACGAAGCTCAGCGAGGCGCGGTATTCCAGCGCGGCGCGGCCATAGGCGGCGCGCTCGGCATCGGGATCGACGGTGTTGCCATCGATGCTCGGCTGCACGCCGTCCTTGGTGATCTGGAACGGGTTGAGCCCGCCGCCGATGGCGAAGTGCTGCTCATTGGTGGTGCGCATCAGCCCGTTGCTGTCGGCACCCTGGGCATTGCGCAGGGCGGCATCGAAGTCCAGGTCCTGGGCCTTGTACCCGGGGGTGTCGGCATTGCTCAGGTTGCTGGCAATCAGCTTCATCCGCTGCTCGCGCAACGGCATTGCCTGGGCATGGACCCCCAGATAGTCGGAAATCAGATTGGGCATGGCGCTCTCCCACGGGACGATGTGGGGGAGGGTGCAAGGCGCGTGCCAGAACGGGGGGCCTGGTTGGTTGATCCAGATCCCAATGGGCCCATCGGGACCAGGATCAATCAACCATGGGCCCATCGGGATCCCGATATCTCATCCCGGGGCCAGCCACCCGGTAGCGCCGGCCGTTGGCCGGCCCTCGGGGTGCCCGGCGTCACGCAGGGCGTGACCCTACGCGGCCTCGGCGACCTTGCGCAGGCGATCCAGCACGAAATCGGCCAGTTCGTGCGGGGAATACTTGGCCACGAAGGCGTTGGCGCCGACCCGTTCGACCATGGCGTTGTTGAACACGCCCGACAGCGAGGTGTGCAGCAGCACGTACAGGCCGGCCAGGCCCGGGTGGCGACGGATTTCCGTCGTCAGGGTGTAGCCGTCCATGGCCGGCATTTCGATGTCCGAAATGACCATGGCGTAACGCTCGGCCGGGTTTTCGCCGGCGGCGTGGATCTGCAGCAGGTGGTCCAGCGCCTGCTTGCCGTCCGAGAGCAGGGTGGCACCCACGCCCAGCTGGTCCAGCACGCTGCGGATCTGCTGGCGGGCCACGCGCGAGTCGTCCACCACCAGCACCTGCAGCTGCGGGGCGTCGGCCGGCAGCGCCATCGACGGGTCCAGCACGGCTTCGCCACGGATCTGGGCGATGTCGGCCAGCACGCTTTCCACGTCGATCACCTGGATCAGCTCGCCCTGGAAACGGGTCACCGCAGTCAGGTAGCTTGATTCGGCGCCCAGCTCCGGCGGCGGGTGGATGTCTTCCACCGCAATGTTGACGATCCGCTCCACGCCGCTGACCAGGAACCCCTGGATAGAGCGGTTGAATTCGGTCACCACCAGGTAGCCCGGCGCCTTGTCGGCGTCCGGCTCGCGCTCGGGGTGGCCGATCGCCAGGCCCAGGTCCAGCACCGGTACAGAGCGACCCCGTACGTCGGCCACGCCAGCGAACTGGCTGGGCAGCCCGGGGACCTGGAACAGGTCCGGTCGGCGCAGGACTTCCTGCACCTTGAACACATTGACGCCAAAAAGCTGACGTCCGCCAAGGCGGAACAACAGCAGGGCGAGGCGATTGTGGCCAGCCAGGCGCGTGCGCTGGTCGATGCGGTTGAGCAGGTCATGTGACATGGGGGTGGTATCGGCGCCAACGGCGATCACTTGAGCGGGCAGGTGATCGCGTGAACGGCACGGCGCTTGCATGACGCTGCGCATGTGCCATGCCCCCGGAGCCGCCATGCGTACCCTTCTTATAGCTGCCGCCCTGATCGCCACCTTGGCCGGTGCATCCCCGCACGCCTGGGCGGCGGGCGGCTGGCAGCCGGTGGACAGCATTCGTGCAGCCGCACTGTCCACCTTGCCTGCCGGCAGCGACGGCGACACCACCCTGGATTCCGCCCTGCGCCTGCCGGCCTGCGGCCAGGACCTGCGCGCCCAGCCGACCGGCACCAGCACGGTGGAGGTCAGCTGCCCCGACGCAGGCGGCTGGCGCCTGTTCGTGCCGGTGAAGGTGCGCCGCAACCAGACCGTGCTGATCCTCAATCGTGGCATCGCCGCTGGAGAAACGCTGGGGTTGGCCGATATCACCACTGCACAGCGCGACGTGGCCCGCATCGCCGGCGCCGCCCTGGCCGATCCGGCTGCAGCGGTGGGGCGGGTAGCGCGGCGTACGCTGAGTGCCGGCAGCCTGCTGTCGGCCAATGACCTGGTTGCCCAGCGTCTCATCCGCCGTGGCGACAGCGTGGCCCTGGTCTCCCGCTTTGGCGGGGTCGAGGTCCGCGTGGCGGGCAAGGCGCTGGCCGATGCAGGCGAAAATGAACGCGTATCCGTGGAAAATCTGTCGTCACGCAAGGTGGTCCAGGGCACGGTGGCGGCCAGCGGCGACGTTTTTGTGACGCGCTGACCACTCCGACGTGCAGAATCTCCTAAAGATGACCACCGCACTGCCGTTATCCCTTGTGAACCGTAACTCCCAGGACTATTCCATGAGCCAGAAAATCGACGGCAACCTGCAGGCGACCGCCCATCTGCGCAGCATTGCGCCGGGCAACAAGCCCAGCGTTAGCACCGATGCCCCGGCGCGACCGGTGGAAGCGGCCGACAGCCTGAAGCTGACCGGCGAGGCCACCAGCCTGCAGGCGCTGCAGCGCGAGCTGAGCACCGCCCCGGCGATCGACGCGGGCCGTGTGCAGGCCGTGCGCGAGTCGCTGCAGAACGGCACCTACAAGATCAATCCGGACGCGATCGCCTCGCGCATGCTTGAGCTGGACCAGCAGCTGCAGGGATGAAGCTGGCCATGAGCGCGCCATTGCAACGCCTCAGTGATGCGTTGGACGTCGAACGCCAGGCATTGGTGGAACATGACGTGCAGTCGCTGATCCGCGCCACCGGCGCCAAGCTCGATGCGCTGCGTGAGCTGGAGCAGGTGCTGCCGGTGGGGCAGAACGAACAGCTGCAGGAACTGGCCGAGCGCAACCGCGCCAATGGCGTGCTGCTGGCGCGCCGCCGCCGCGAGGTCAACTGGGCATTGCGCCAGCTGGGCCGCAGCGAAGACGCCTCGGCGTACGACGCCAAGGGTCAGGCCAACACCCTGCACACGCGGCGGCCGCTGGCCGTCGCCTGATCGGGCAGGGCGCTCCCGGCGCCCACTGCGCTCCAACACGGATATAGTGGGCGCCTGTTTCGACTGCCCCGATGTGACCGTGACCGTGTCCACCACTTTTGTCACCGCGCCGCTGCCGCCGCAGCCGGTTCTGCTTGCGCTGTTCGAGCGCATCAACGAAGGCGTGCTGCTGTTCCGTGATGACGGCAACGTGGCCGTGGCCAATGCTGCGGTACGCGGCATGCTGGGCCAGGCCGAGATCGACGCCGGGGTGGATCCGGCGCAATGGTTGCGCCAGCTGTTGCCACCCGATGCGCTGGAACACGCACGGCTGCATGGGCACTGGAACGGCAGCCTGCCCGTCGGTGAACGCATGGTCATCGCCCATGTCTACCAGCAGGAAGAGGCTGGAAAACGCCATTACCTGGCACTGTTCCGGCGCATCGAAGGCCAGGAAGATTACGAACGCGAGCTGCAGCAGCGCCATGCCGAGTTGCGCCAGGCTTACCTGCGCCTCAACGGCACGCAGGAAAAGCTGTTGCAATCGGAAAAGATGGCCTCCATCGGCCAGCTCGCCGCAGGCGTGGCGCACGAGATCAACAACCCGATCGGCTATGTGCACTCCAACCTGGGCAGCCTGCAGGAATATCTGCGCAGCCTGTTCACGGTGATCGAAGCTTACGAGCGGGCGTTGCGTGCGCCGGATCCGAAGGCGCTGATTCCCGAAATCGATGATATCCGCAACCGCTTCGACATCGATTTCATCAGCCGCGATTTGCCGCAGTTGATGGCCGAGTCCCGCGAAGGTATCGAGCGCGTCACCCGGATCGTGCGTGACCTGAAGGATTTCTCGTATTCGGGCCGCGATGAGTCGTGGAAACTGGTGGACCTGCACTCGGGTCTTGAGTCGACGATCAACATCATCTGGAACGAGCTCAAGTACAAGGTGACGCTGCATCGCGAATTCGGCCAGCTGCCGCTGGTGGAATGCCTGCCGTCCGAGCTCAACCAGGTCTACATGAACCTGCTGCTCAATGCCGGCCATGCCATTGCCGAACGCGGCACCATCACGGTGCGCAGCGGCGTGGATGGGGACCATGTGTGGGTGGAGTTCGAAGACACCGGCGGCGGCATTTCGCCGGACCTGCGCCAGCGCATTTTCGATCCGTTCTTCACCACCAAGCCGGTAGGCAGCGGCACCGGGCTCGGGCTGTCGATCTCCTACAGCATCATCAACAAGCACCACGGGCGCATCGATCTCGACAGCACCCCGGGCGTAGGCTCGAAATTCCGCCTGGTGTTGCCGATCAAACAACCGCGTTGACGGGGCTACGAACCGTTATGGGCCCATTGGGATCGGGATCAATCAACCGGTTCATTCGCCTTCCGGCGCCGGTATCGCAACAGGTTGGGCGGTATTGGCGCGCCGTTGTTCTTCGTGCGTGCGGAATGCCTGGTGGATGTGCTTGCGCAGCTCGTCGTCGTTCCAGGGCTTGGTCAGGAAGCGGTAGATCGCGCCGCGGTTGATCGCGTCGGTCACGGTGTTGAGGTCGGTATAGCCCGACAGCACCAGCCGGATCGTGTCCGGGTAGAGCATCTTCACCCGGCCCAGGAACTCGGTGCCGCTCATGTCGCTCATGCGCTGGTCGGACAGGATCACCTGCACGTCGTTGATCGCCAGCAGGTCGAAGGCATCGCGCACGTTGCCTGCCGCCAGTATCCGGTAACCATCGCGCCGGAACAGGCGCACCAGCGAGCGCAGTACGTTCTCTTCGTCGTCCAGCAGCAGCAGCGTGCGGTCCGGGCGGGTTTCGGCGAACGCTTCCGGGCGCAGGTAGCGGCGGCGCAGGGTCATGCCGGCCGCGTCGGCCGACATCGGCTCGCCGAACAGGTAACCCTGGAACACGTCGCAGTCGTTGCGGCGCAGGAAGCCCAGCTGGGCCTGCGATTCCACCCCGTTGGCGATCACCGTCATGCCCAGCTGGTGGCCCATGGCGATGATCGCGCGCGCGATCGCCGCCTCGCGGTTGCCCGCTGGCGCGCTCTTGATGAAACTGCGGTCGATCTTCAGCTTGTCTACCGGGTAGCGCACCAGCGCGCTCAGGCTGGAATCGCCGGTGCCGAAGTTGTCCAGGCTCAGGCTGATGCCTTCATTACGCAGGTTCACCAGCGTTTCATGCACGAAATTGACGTTGTTGGTCAGCGCGCTTTCATTGATCTCCAGCGTGAGCATCTGCGCCGGCACGCCGGCGGTCTGCATCAGCGCCATCACCTCGGCGAAGAAGTTCGGGCGCAGCAGCTGCAGCGTGGACACATTCACCGCGATGGTGAAGTCGTCGAAACCCTGGTCGCGCCACAACCGTGCCTGCTTGAGCGCGCCTTCCAGCACCCAGGTGCCGATCTGCACGATGATGCCGAGCCGTTCGGCGGTGCGCATGAAGCGCTCCGGCACCAGCATGCCCAGCGTCGGCGACTGCCAGCGCAGCAGCGCCTCCATGCCCACCACGTGGCCATCGCGGGCGCTGACCAGCGGCTGGTAGCGCAGCTTCAACTCACCATTGGGAATGGCGTCCACGATCTGGCGCGCGATGATGCTTTCGCTGTGCGCGCTTGAGGGTGTATTGACCGCATGGATGCGTACCGCATTGCCGCCTTCGCGGGCGGCCTGGTACAGCGCGTCCTCGGCATGGTCGAGCAGGCGCGAGGTCTCGGTGGCGTGCTCCGGGCACAGGCTCACGCCCAGCTTGCCGGTCATGAACAGCGTGTACGGCAGCACCGACAACGGCAGTTCCAGCTGCTGGCGGATCTCTTCAGCCAGGTCATCTGGCAGTGGCAGGTCTGCGGTGCGTGGCACGGCGATCAGGAACTCGTCGCTGCCGTGCCGCCACAGCTTGCCGCGCCCGCGTAGATGATGCTGCAGGCGCTGTGCCACCAGCACCAGGGCCTGGTCGCCCACTTCGGCGCTCATGTTCTCGTTTACCGATGCGAAGTGGTCGATGTCCACGTGCATCAGCATCAGCGGCGTGCCGCCGGAGGCCGCCTCGGCGACCATCGCCTGCAACGCGGGGTTGCCGGCGCCAAGGCGTGGCGGCGCGTCCTCGATGCTGACCAGGGGCAGGGAAGGGTTCCACATGACTCACTGTTCCAATGTATCGGGGGTGGCCGCGCTGTCGGTGCGGTAAGGCAGGAACAGGTCGACCAGGGTGCCGGCGCCATGCGCCGACGCGATTTTGAGGGTGCCACCGGCGCTCTGCGCGCGTTCGCGCATCACGATCAGGCCCAGCCCGCGCGGGCCGCTGGGGTCGAAGCCTTCGCCGTCGTCGCGCACCTGCAGGTGCAGGCCACGATCCTGCACATCCTGCAGCGTGAGGTGCACCTGGCTGGCGCGCGCATGGCGCAGCACATTGGTCAGGCTTTCCTGGGCGATGCGGAAACAGGCCTGTTCGATCTCGCCCTGCGGGCGGCGCGGCAGCGCGTCGATGTCGGCCAGCAGCTCGGTCGGCGAAGAGCGGAACAGCACGCCGGCCTGCCAGCGCAGTGCTGCTTCCAGGCCCAGGGCATCCAGCTGCGGTGGGCGCAGCAGGGTGGAGATGTCGCGCAGCTTGCCCACGGTGGCGTCGGCCAGGTGGATGATCTGTTCAAGGTCTTCGCCGCGCCGCTGCGCATCGGCCTCGTCCTGCGCAGCATACGCCGACAGCTTCATGGCCGTGATGGCCTGGCCGATGTCGTCATGCAGATCGCGTGAGATCGCCCGGCGCTCATCTTCCTGCAGCGAGAACAGCCGCCCGGCCATCGCCTGCAGCTCGCGGTTGCTGGTTTCCAGCGCTTCACGGATGCGCTCAGGCTCGCTCAGGTCGCGCACGATCAGCAATTTGCAGTTGCGCCCGCCATAGCGCACCTCGCCCACCGCCAGGCCGGCCTGGAAGCATTCCCCCCCAAGGCGGCGCATGCCGATCACTTCGCTGCCGCTGCCCGGCAGCGGGATGGTCGCAAACAGCTGCGCGCGCACCCGTGCCAGGTCCGTGGCCACCACCAGCGCGGACAGCGGCTCGCCAAGCAGGGTGTGCTGGCCGTAGCCAAACTGCGCGGCGGCGTAGGCGTTGGCATACAGCACGTGTTCGTCGGACAGGATCACCACCCCGTCAGGCAGCACCCGCACCAGCTCCCGGAACTGTTCCTCGCGCTCACGCAGCAGTCGCCGCGACTGTTCGCGCTCAGTGACATCCTGCAGGGTACCGAGCACGCGCGGCCGGCCGGCGTCATCGGTACCGCTCTCGGCACGCAGGTGCACCATCAGCGCGCGACCGTCCATGGCCAACAGCGGCAGCAGCACGTCGATCTGCACCCGTTCGCCACGCATGTCCTGCAGCAGCTGCTCGCTCAGCGCGGCGGTGGAGGGGTCAGTGGGCACCAGTAGTTCTTCGAAACGATGCCAGCGCCGGGCTTCGGGCGGACGCCGACCGAGCAGGTGGTAGACTTGGTTGGAGTAACGGCCCAGCCCGGTGGAGGGGTCGACCTCCCAGGCGCCGATCCGGGCCATTTCGTGCGCTTCCTCTACCCGGGCAAGCGCCTGGTCGCGGCGGCGCAGCGCCTGGTCTTCGCGGGTACGGTCAATGGCGATCAGCAGTCGCGCCGCCCGCCCGGCATAGTCGAGGTGGTTGCTGCGCATCTCCATGCGCCGGGGCGTGCCGTCCTTGAGCACCAGATCGGCAGTGATCACGCACAGCTGGTCAGGTTGCGCGCGGACATGTTCCAGCTTGGCCGCCAGCGCCGCTTCGTCGCCAGGCGGCCACAGCGCGGTCATCGACATGGCGGTGAATTCGTCGCGGCTCCAGCCGAACAGGCTGCAGGCGGCCGGGTTGACGTCCAGGATCTCCAGCGACGCCAGGTCGTAGACCAGGATCGGCCCCGGGTTGCCTTCGAACAGTTGGCGGTGGCGCTGTTCGGAGTGTTCCAGCCGCGCATGGGTCCGCAGCACGTGCAGGGCCAGCGGGCGCAGCAGAAGGTAGATCAGGGCGCCGCTGAGGACGACGAAGAGCGCCCCCTTGGCTGTCTGCCAGCGCGCGGCCGTCGCCAGGTCGGCGGTCAGCACCTGGACGGCGGCGTCACTGCACAGTATCCACACCAGCGCCAGCACCAGGTAGCCGATCACCACCCGCCAGCGATCGCGGCGCAGGGCCTGGGCGAGCGGCTGGTCACGACGGTGCGGGGCGGGCGGGACGACAGGCATGGGGTGCGACGGAACCAGGTGCGGTGGGCGCCCCATAGTAGTGGCTGGGATGCCCCGGGCGCACGCCGCACTCAACTATCGAGCGCAACCGCCGCTAACGATTGCGTTCCCGGCTGTCGGGTGCGTTATCGGAGTCGTACCGCGTGGACCAAGGCATCATCGCGAGTCTGCTGCAGCACCCCCTGGCGTCGGCCCTGGTCATCCTGGACCGGGCCGGGCGCCCGCTCGCGGCCAACCCGGCCGCGCGCGAACATGGGCTGCCGGCGACTGTGGCCGCCTACGGGGACCTGCTTGAAGACCTGCGCCTGATGGCCGCCGATGGCGGACAGGTGCCGTGCCAGCTGCCGGGCGGCCCACGCGGCCGGTTCGACGGCTGGATGCGCGCCGTGCACGATGCCGACGGCAATCTGCTGGCCTTCACCCTCAGCGTGCCCGAGCCGGTGGCCCACTATGCCGGCAGCCGCTGGGAAGTCGCGCTGGACCATGCCGGGCACGGTCTATGGGACTGGGACCTGCCCAGCGACGCGGTGACCCGGTCCCAACGCTGGCACGACGTGCCCGGTAGCGCAGACGAACACGCTTCGGCCGATGCCGGGCGCGCCTTGCTGGCGCCGGTACACCCGGATGACCAGGCGCAGGTGCGCGCGGCGCTGGGCGCGCACCTGCGCGGCGAGGGTGAGGGGTACACCGCCCAGTACCGCCTGCGTCATCCCGGGGGCGACTGGCGCTGGGTGCTCGACCGCGGCCGGGTGGTTGCACGCACCGTCGATGGGCAGCCGTTGCGCATGGTTGGCACGCATACCGACATCCAGGCGCAGAAACAGATGGAAGCACTGCTGCTGGAGCAGCAGGTGCACCTGCGCGAGGCACAGCGTATCGCCAGCATGGGCAGCTGGTCGTGGGATCCGGGCAGCCGCCAGTTCTGGTGGTCGCCGGAGTTGCGGGCCCTGCTTGGCGTGGAAGATGCCCCGTTGACGGGCCGCCGGCACTGGCTGCGCCTGCTCGAACCGCGATCGCGCAGCCTGCTGCGCCAGGCCTGGCGGCGCATGCTGCGCGATGGCAAGGCCAGCATGCTGGCGCTGGAATTGCCCCGCGAAGGCAGCGGGGCGCTGCACCTGCGGCTGTGGATGCAGCCATTGCTGGGCCCGGATGGACACATCCAGCGCCTGCTGGGCCAAGTGCAGAACATCACCGAACAACACCAGACCGATGCGCTGATCCGCTGGCGTACCGAGCTGCTCAACCGGGTGTCGGCGCTGGGGCGCATCGGTGGCTGCGAGATCGAGGTGGCCACCCGCCACATGCAGTGGACCGAGGAGTGCTACCGCATTCACGGCCTGCGCAAGGAGCCGATCACCCTGGACCAGGCGCTGGCGCTGTACACGCAGGACTCGCGCGATGCCTTCGAAGCCGCGCTGGCCAGGATCGCCACCGGCGGCCTGCCCGAACAGCTGGACCTGTGCTTCTACCGCCAGTCCGGCCTGCGCATCTGGGTGCAGGTGCTGATCGAACTGGACCACCGTGATGGCCTGCCGATCCGCTTCGTGGTGCTGTTCCGTGACATCACCCGTGAGCGCGAGGCCAACGAGCGGATCGAGCTGCTGGCCCATTACGACCTGCTTACCGGCCTGCCCAACCGCATGCTGCTGCGCGAGCAGACCGCCGATGCCATCGAGGAAGCCCGCGATCGCGGCGCACCGCTGGCAATGCTGTTCATCGACCTGGATGGCTTCAAGACCATCAACGATACCTTCGGCCACGCCACCGGCGACGCCCTGCTCAAGGCCGCCGCCGCGCGGCTGCACCAGAACCTGCGTAATGCCGACCTGTTCGGGCGCTTCAGCGGCGATGAGTTCATCGTGGTGCTGCGCGACCTGGCCGATCCGGAAGACGCCGGCCAGGTCGCGCGCACGCTGATCGCCTCGCTGGCCGAACCGCTGCAGCGTGGGGACTCCACTTTGAAGGTGGGTGCCAGCGTGGGCATCGCGATGCTCGACGAAGGCCGCACGGATTTCGATTCACTGCTGCGCGCGGCCGATGCGGCGATGCATGCGGCCAAGGAAGCCGGACGCAATACCTACCAGTACTACAGCCAGGATGCGTTGCTGCGCATCCAGCGCAAGCTGGAAATCGAACATGCGCTGCTCGGCGCGATCGAACGCGAAGAATTGAGCCTGGCCTACCAGCCGTTGCTGCACGCCGCGCACGATCAGCCGCCGGCCATTGAAGCGCTGCTGCGTTGGCATCGCCCAGGCATCGGCTACTGCAGCCCGGCCGAGTTCATTCCCATTGCCGAAAAGTGCGGCGAAATCGTCCGTATCGGCGACTGGGTCCTGGCCGAGGCCTGCCGCCAGGCCGCGGCCTGGGACAGGGCAGGCCTGCGGTTCGACCGGATTGCGGTAAATGTATCGGCGGTGCAGCTGCGCGACCGTGGTTTTGCCGAACGCGTGATCGAGATCTGCCACGCCCATGGCTGGGCGCCACAACGGCTTGAGCTGGAGCTGACCGAATCGGCATTGATCCGTGACACCGACGTGCTGCGGCATTGCTTCGATGTGCTGGAGCGGCATGGTGTACCGCTGGCGGTGGACGATTTCGGTACCGGCTTCTCCAACCTGCATTACCTCAACCGCTTCCCGGTCGGCCGGCTGAAGATCGACCGCAGTTTCGTGCAGGGCATGCTCCACGATGACGGTACGGCCGAAGTCACCCAGGCCATCGTGCACCTGGGCCACGCGCTGGGCATGAAGGTGGTGGCCGAAGGCGTGGAAACCGAGCAGGAAGAGGCGATGCTGCGCCGGCAGGGGTGCGATGAGATACAGGGTTACCTGTACTCCAGGCCGCTGACCCCGCGTGATCTGGCGCAATGGTTGAGGCAGGGTGGGGCGCAGATGGCGGCGATTCCCACTGGGGCTGGCGACGCGTTGCGGATTCCGGTTGCGCCTTGACGGTGCGTGGGCCGGCCAACGGCCGGCGCTACCGGTGTCCGGTGCCCGTTTATGATCCCGATGCCGTCGTGTCCATGACCGTTGGCGGGCCTGTGGTTGGTTGATCCCGATCTACGGACGTTACGTAACAATTCGTAGCCCCGAAGAGAACGGCAGGAGCCGTTCTCTTCGGGGCTACGAACCGTTACGGGCCCATTTGGATCCGGATCAATCAACCGGCAGCCAGGAATTTTTACGGGCCCATTGGGAGCGGGATCAACCGACCCTGTCTCCGCTCAATCCCAGGTCCCACGCCAATCCCGCCAACGCGGGATCCAGCGGCGCTGCCGTCGGCGCCGTTGCCATCATCCCTGCCAGTTCCCATTGCGCCTGCTGTTCCAGCACCGCCAGCAGCGCACGCCCGCTCTTCGGCGCCACGGGCGCCGGGGCAGGGTGGATGACCTCGCCCACGGCATCGGACGACGCACCGTTACCGGCAGTAATCAATTGGTTGGGGGTGTTCAACAGCATGGGGAAATCTTCAGCAGGTGGGTCAGGGGACTACACGCACGAAAGCCCCGGAAATACCGGGGCCATCGTGGATGCCGTTCCCGGCACGAAACAAGGATCAGAACAGTTCGACCGCACCGGCTGCCATGCTCTGCTGGCTCACCGCCTTGTGCGGCGGGCGCTCCCATTCGCTGCGCATGTCGCGCAGCCGGTTGCCGGTGCGCTGCAGGGCCGTGGCCACTTCGGCGTCGAACACGCCGCCGTTGCGGTGCAGCAGCTCCTGCAGGCCCACCGCTTCGCGGTTGATCGAGTTCAGGCGGTCCAGGTGGGTGTGCACGCCGCCTAGGGCCTGGGTGGCGATGTCCTCGAACTGCAGGGCGCGCACGGCTTCGGCAACGCTGCTGTCGATGGCACGGCCGCATTCGGATATCTCGCGCATGCCTTCGCCCAGCGAGGCATTGATCTGGGCCACGTTGTCGAGCATCGCCGCCGCTTCGTGGCGCGCTTCACGGGAGCGGTCCATGTCGCGCGAGGCCATGTTGGAGACCGTCTCGCGGACCTTGGCAATGGCGTCCTTGGAGCTGTGCGCCAGCTTGCGGATCTGCTCGTTGAAGGTGGTGGAGCGTTCGGAAAGGTTGCGCACCTCGTCGGCCACCACCGCAAAACCACGGCCGGCTTCACCGGCACGGGCTGCTTCGATGGCCGCATTGAGCGCGAGCAGGTTGGTCTGGTCGGCGATCGATTTGACGTCTTCCAGCAGCGCGAAGATGCCATCCAGGTGCTGTGCCATCTGGTCGATGTGCTGCACGGTGTTGCTGCTCTGGCCGCTGACCTGTTCCAGCGCTTCGACCAGCTGTTCCATGCGGTGGCTGGCGTGCTGGGCGAAACGGGCCACGTCGACGCCGGCGCCACCGTCTTCACCGGCGCGGTCGACGATGCGGGCCAGTGCCTGGCTCTGCTGGCGGGACTTGCGGTTCATGGCATCGAAGCTGCCACCCAGGCCGGCCACGGCCTGGCGGATCAGGTCGCGGGCACGCTCGATTTCGCCACGCGAACCGTCGATTTCGTTGCCGACGAACGAGCGCAGCTCGGTCAGCAACTGGTCCTGTTCCCGCATCATGCGGGCATGCTCGGGCGAGCGCTGGGTCTGGGCGCGGGCGGTCCACCAGGCAAACCCCAGCCAGCTGAGCGTCATCGTGGTCAGGATCGCCCAGCGCAGGGCGGCCGGCCATTCAAAGCCGATGGCGAAGGGGAGCAGCAGGGTCAGGACCAGGGGGGCGGCCAGACTAGTGAAGATGCGTGAGTACATGGACGTTCTCGGGGAGGTGCACGGAGGATGTATCGGCCGTACCCCCGTTTGCTTTAGGCATGGCGCACATTTTTTCGCGCGCCTGCCGCCGGCAGCCACGCAGGGCGTGGCTCTACACCGATGTAGTGCCACGCCCTGCGTGGCAAACGGACACCGTCAGCGCAGCTGACGGTCCACCGCTTCGATCATCGCCTTGCGCGAGATCAGGAAATCCCAGTACTGGCCGCCGGTCTGGCGCCACAGCACGGCAGAACGCACCGCGGCCAGCAGCAGCGCACGGATCTCGGCCACCACCCCGGCCTGGGCCAGGTAGTGCGGGTTGCCCTGGACCATCACCCGCGGCTTGAGGTGGCTGATGGTGTCGGCGTACAGCCCGCCCAGGCTGGACAGCACGTCCGGGTGGGCGCTGTCGTTCAGCTCGGCCGCCTGGCGCTGGGCGCGGGCGATGCCCTGGCTGACCTGTTCCACCACGGCGTGCTCGCGCACGAAGCGGCGCTCCAGCTGCAGCACGGCCAGTGCCAGCCGCGGCAGAATTTCGTCCTGGCCCTGGCTGCGGAAATAGTTGTGCAGCAGGCGCAGGCCCGGTGCCAGGTTGGCGGCGCTGCCGTAGATGGCCTGCGGGCTGTCGGCGTCGATGCGGAACACGCTGTCGATCGCGGTGCCGACCACGCTGGCCTCGGAATGGCCGGTTTCGGCGATGCGGCGCACCTGCTGCAGCGCCTGGGCGATGCCAGCCAGGGCAAGGACGCGGTCGTCGATGGAAAAACTCATGCAGCAGATACCTCGAAGGGGGAAGGGGCGGTGCGCAGGCGCTGCTCCAGCGGTGCATCGGTGGCGGCGATCACCGCGCCACCCAGGCAGACCTCGTCGTCATACAACACCAGGGATTGCCCCGGGGTGACGGCACGCTGCGGCCGCGCGAAGCGCACGTCCACGCTGCCGTCGTCGCGCACCCGTACCGTGCAGGGCTCGTCGGGCTGGCGGTAACGGGTCTGCGCGGTGCATTCGAATTCCCGGGCAGGTGGCGCCCCGGCGATCCAGTGGGTGGTTTCCGAATGCAGCCGGGTCGACTGCAGCCAGGGGCTTTCGCGATCCTGGTCCACGTACAGCACGTTGCTGGCCACGTCCTTGCCGACCACGTACCAGGGCGCTGCCGGGCGGCCACGCACGCCGCCGATGTTCAGGCCTTCGCGCTGGCCCAGGGTGAAGTAGAACACCCCGGGGTGCTCGGCGATCCGGTTGCCATCCGGGTCCTGGATCTCGCCCGTTCGCGCCGGCAGGTAGCGGCCGAGGAACTCGCGGAAATCGCGCTCGCCGATGAAGCAGATCCCGGTGGAATCCTTCTTGGCGTGGGTCGGCAGGCGCGCGTCGCGGGCAATGCGGCGCAGATCGTTCTTCTGCAGGTCGCCGATCGGGAACAGGGTGGCGGCCAGCTGGGCCTGGCCCAGCTGGTGCAGGAAATAGCTCTGGTCCTTGCTGCGGTCGGCGCCGCGCAGCAGCGCCCAGCGCCCGCCCAGCCGGGCCACGCGGGCGTAGTGGCCGGTGGCGATGCGCTCGGCCCCCAGTTCGCGGGCCGCGTCCAGGAAGTGCTTGAACTTGACCTCGCGGTTGCACAGCACGTCCGGGTTGGGCGTGCGGCCAGCGGCGTATTCGGCCAGGAAGTGTTCGAACACGCCCTGCCAGTACTCGCTGGAGAAATCGCGGAAATGGAACGGGATGTCGAGCAGGCCGCATACGGCGACCGCGTCGCGGCGGTCGTCTTCGGCGCGGCAGTCGCCACTGCCGTCGTCGGCCCAGTTCTGCATGAACAGCCCGGCCACCGGCTCGCCCTGCTGGACCAGCCGCCAGGCGGCTACGGAGGAGTCCACGCCGCCGGACACGCCGACCATGATGCGCGGGGTGCTCATGCGAGCTCCTTCAGGATGGACAGGGGATGGCGCTGGCCGGCCAGGAAGTCGGCAACGACCTCCCAGACCAGCGGACTGCGCAGGCGCGAGGGTTCGGCCTGGAGCTCGGCCGGGTCCAGCCACAGCGCGCGCAGGATGCCCGCGTCCAGCGCACGGGCAGGGTCGTGCGACACCGGTTCAGCGGCGAAGGCAAAGCGCAGGAACGGCGTGCCATCGGGCGCGGTCCACTGGTAGGTGCCGATGAAGGCGGTCAGGCGCACCGTCCAGCCCGATTCTTCCAGCGTCTCGCGCACGGCGGCAGCGGCCAGGCTTTCACCCGGCTCCAGGTGCCCGGCCGGCTGGTTGAGCACGGCGCGGCCGGCGATGGCTTCCTCCACCAGCAACAGGCGCCCGTCCCGTACCACCACGGTGGCCACGGTGACGTGTGGTGCCCAGCGCAGGTCCTGCACTTCGTTCACGTCAGTATTCGTCCGTTCCGGTCAGTTCGTTTTCCATGGCATCGGCGGTATGCATGGCTGCATCGATCGCATCGCTCAGGGTGTCAGCGCCGGCATTGGCATCCACCTTCACCACGAACATGGCCAGCTGGTCCTGCTTGACCCACGCGCCCAGTTTGGCGTCCTGGGAGTCTTCCAGCAGGCGGTTGGCCACCGCGGCGGAGAACTGCTTGCCCGGTGCGTTGTAGCCCGGCGACCAGATCTCGCGGATGCTGTGCTTGCCGTACTCTTCCACAGCCGAGCGCACGAACACCAGCTGGGTGCGGTCGCCTTCCACATCGAACACCAGCTTGTAGTCGCCGTCCTCGTCGATCTCATAGGGGTACTTCAGCGTGTCCAGCACGCGGCCGACGGCCTTGTCGGGCGTTGCGGCCTGGGCCCCGAACACGGTGGCGGTCAGCAGCAGCGCGGTGGCAATCCTTTTCATGAAATCCCTGTGAAAGTTGGTGCGGATACGTGGATTGTGACGGGGGCAGGGGCCCAACGTCCAATCCGGCCGATGCGGCGGCTATAATGTCTGGATGCCCCGCGAGCCCTCCCAAGAACCCCACCACGACCACGGCGTAGCGCTGGAACCGGCCCGCCCGGAGGTCGCACCGCCGCCGTTCTACCAGGTGATGCTGCTGAACGACGACTACACCCCGATGGATTTCGTGGTGACCGTGCTGCAGCACTTCTTCTCGATGGATCTGGAAAAAGCCACCCAGGTGATGCTCAACGTGCATACGCGTGGGCGAGGGGTGTGCGGGGTGTTTACCCGTGAGGTGGCCGAATCGAAGGTTGCCCAGGTCAATGAATTCTCGCGCATGAACCAGCATCCGCTGTTGTGCACGATGGAAAAAGCCGGGTAATTGGGGTTACTGGCGCCTGATGGGGGGCTTCGGTGGGTCTAAACGTCGGATGGATTGTTCCAGCCGTTGATCCATCGGCTTCGGACGCTTGGGCCGCGCTGCGCGCGGTGTCCGGCCAACGTTATGCCCGCCGTCCTGGCGGGCACCCTGCGGGCCGGCGCGTTGCGCCGTTGAGAACGGCTCCTGCCGTTCTCTTCGGGGCTACGAATTATTACGGGCCCATTGGGATCTGGATCAATCAACCAACGGCCGGGGCTACGAATTCTTGCGGGCCATTGGGGTCTGGATCAATCAACCTTTGCCGGGCGCACTTCGGTAGCGCCGGCCGTTGGCCGGCCCACGCATGGCCCGGGTGTGGCCGTTTCCCGTCCGCTTGCCCGTCCCTGTCTGAAACAACGCCGGGGCCGCCGGGTGGGCGGGGCGCTTGCCATGGGGAAATGACGTCGCCATCACGGCCAGGCAGCCAATGCTGCCCTCGTCTGGGGCATGATCGCGGAAACGATAACGCCATCTGAACGCACCGATCCGCTAGGGTGATGGAAATTGTGCAGGTAGGCCGCATATTGTTCTCAACTGCCGCCGGAGTAGAACATGTTCAGTAAAGACCTCGAACACACCATCGGTCAGTGCTACAAGCGCGCCCGTGAGGCCCGCCATGAGTTCATGACGGTGGAACACCTGCTGCTGGCACTGCTCGACAACCCGTCCGCCCAGGCCGTGCTCAAGGCCTGCGGGGCTGACGCCGACCGCCTGCGCCAGGAACTGGAGCAGGCCATCGAGGCCTCCGTGTCCCGCCTGGCCGAAGATGACGGCCGCGACACCCAGCCCACCCTGGGCTTCCAGCGCGTGCTGCAGCGCGCCGTCTACCACGTGCAGTCCTCGGGCAAGAAGGAAGTGACCGGCGCCAACGTGCTGGTGGCGATCTTCGGCGAAAAGGATTCCCATGCGGTCTATTACCTCAACCAGCAGGACGTGACCCGGCTGGATATCGTCAATTACCTTTCCCATGGCATCGCCAAGCTGGGCGAGGAAGGCGAAGTGCCGCCGTCGTCCGACACCGAAGGGCGTGCCGAGGGCGGTGATGGTGAAGGCAAGGGCGATGCCCTGGCCGAGTTCGCCAGCAACCTCAACGATGCCGCCCGCAATGGCCGTATCGACCCCCTGGTGGGCCGCCGCGACGAGATCGAGCGCACCATCCAGGTGCTGTGCCGGCGCCGCAAGAACAACCCGCTGTACGTGGGCGAGGCCGGCGTGGGCAAGACCGCCATCGCCGAGGGCCTGGCCAAGCGCATCGTCGAAGGCTCGGTGCCCGAGGTGCTGGCCGACGCGGTCATCTACTCGCTCGACCTGGGCGCGCTGGTGGCCGGCACCAAATACCGTGGCGATTTCGAAAAGCGCCTGAAGGGCGTGCTCACTGCGCTCAAGAAGATGCCCAATGCGGTGCTGTTCATCGACGAGATCCACACCATCATCGGTGCCGGGTCGGCGTCGGGCGGCACCATGGACGCCTCTAACCTGATCAAGCCGGCCCTGGCCTCGGGCGAGCTGCGCTGCATCGGCTCCACCACCTTCCAGGAATATCGCGGCATCTTCGAGAAGGACCGGGCGCTGGCGCGCCGCTTCCAGAAGATCGATATCGTCGAGCCGACCGTCGGCGAAACCTACGAAATCCTGCAGGGCCTCAAGCCCAGGTACGAAGCGCACCACGGCGTGACCTACGCCGATGACGCGCTGCAGGCTGCAGTGGACCTGTCGGTCAAGCACATCGGCGACCGCCTGCTGCCGGACAAGGCCATCGACGTGATCGATGAGGCCGGTGCCCGCCAGCGCCTGCTGCCCGAGGGCGAGCGCAAGGAGCTGATCGACATCGAGGAGATCGAAACGATCGTGGCCAAGATGGCGCGCATTCCGGCCAAGCAGGTCAGCGCGACCGACAAGGACGTGCTGCAGCACCTGGAGCGCAACCTGAAGATGGTGATCTTCGGCCAGGACCCGGCCATCGAGACCCTGTCTTCGGCGATCAAGCTGGCCCGTTCGGGCCTGGCCAACCCGGAAAAGCCGATTGGCAACTTCCTGTTCGCCGGCCCCACCGGCGTGGGCAAGACCGAGGTGACCAAGCAGCTGGCGCTGCAGCTGGGCATCGAGCTGGTGCGCTTTGACATGAGCGAATACATGGAGCCGCATTCGATCAGCCGCCTGATCGGCGCGCCCCCGGGCTACGTCGGCTTCGACCAGGGCGGCCTGCTTACCGAGAAAATCGTCAAGACCCCGCACTGCGTGCTGTTGCTGGACGAGGTGGAGAAGGCCCACCCGGACATCTTCAACATCCTGCTGCAGGTCATGGACCGTGGCGTGCTCACCGACACCAACGGGCGCGAGGCCAACTTCAAGAACGTGGTGCTGGTGATGACCACCAATGCCGGCGCGGCGCAGGCCTCGCGGCGGTCGATCGGCTTCACCCGGCAGGACCATGCCACCGACGCGATGGAGATCATCCGCAAGAGCTTCACGCCGGAGTTCCGCAACCGCCTCGATGCGGTGGTGCAGTTCCAGCCGCTGGGCTTCGAGCACATCCTGCGCGTGGTGGACAAGTTCCTGATCGAGCTGGAAATGTTGCTGCAGGAGAAGCACGTCAGCCTGTCGGCCACCCCGACTGCGCGCGACTGGCTGGCCCGCCACGGCTTCGACCCGCTGATGGGCGCCCGCCCGATGGCGCGTGTGATCCAGGACAAGGTCAAGCGCCCGCTGGCCGACGAACTGCTGTTCGGCAAGCTGGTCAATGGCGGCCGGGTCAGCATCGACGTGCGCGACGACGAGCTGTTCGTCGAAGCCCAGGCCGAGCCGGAGCGTTTGCTGCCGGCGACGGTCGAATGACGGCAGGTCACGACCGTTGGTCGTGACGCCTCAGCAAAAAAACGCCCCGGGAGGGGCGTTTTTTGTGGGCCAGGCCTTACCGGGCGCGCGAAGCGAATTCCCCTGCGCTGATGGGCTTTACTTTAGCCACCGAGCAGGACTGGCTATCGGTCACCAGCCGGCTGGTGCCTGCGCACAACTGGTTTTCCTGGGAGGGGGTTTCGAACTTCGCCTTGCGCGACGTCGCCGCGCTGCTGCAGGAGCTGGTGAAGCGAACCACATAGTGGTCGCTGCCATTGCGCAGCAGCACGTTCTGGCCGGCATTGTTGCGCACGATCTGGTGGTCGCTGGACAGGGCAACACAATCGTCGCCAGCAGGCGCGGTCTGAGCCGCCGCGGTACCGGCAAGGGTGGTGACGGCAAGCAGGCAAAGCGGGATCAGGGTCTTCATGTTGGGGGCCAGTCGTAAACGGTCCGGAGTGGACCTGTGACCACAATGCGCGCGAACTGCCCAGTGCGAATCTGCAGCAAGGCAGGCTGACTGAAGTCAGGGTGCAGGCGGTCACAGTGACTGCCGGCACGGTAGGTCGGGCTGAATGGCGC
This sequence comes from Stenotrophomonas sp. AB1(2024), assembly GCF_037482345.1. Lineage (NCBI taxonomy): Bacteria > Pseudomonadati > Pseudomonadota > Gammaproteobacteria > Lysobacterales > Lysobacteraceae > Stenotrophomonas > Stenotrophomonas sp. AB1(2024). Next base: position 71,932 of record NZ_JBBHKO020000001.1, on the reverse strand, counting down.
CCACGCAAAAAGGCCAGCACTGGGCCGGCCTTTGAACGCGTCTTCCGATGGAAGCCGCCCCTGCCGCTTACTTCATGCGGTAGGTGATGCGACCCTTGGTCAGGTCGTAGGGCGTCATTTCGACCTTGACGCGGTCGCCCGTCAGGATGCGGATGTAGTTCTTGCGCATGCGGCCGGAGATGTGGGCGATGATTTCATGCCCATTTTCCAGTCGAACGCGGAAAGTGGTGTTCGGCAGCGTCTCGCTGACGGTGCCTTCGAACTCGATGGAGTCGTCTTTCGACATGTAGTCCTGTGCAGTTCTATAAACGGCCGAGCTGGCCTTAAGAGCGGGCATTTTACGCGTTCTTCCCCTTGGATGCAAAGATTGTGTTAACCACCCCGGATTCCGGTAGCGCCGGCCGTTGGCCGACCTTCAGGAAGCGGGTCACCTCACGCCAGCGATGCGGCGGGAAACTCCCCAAGCCGCTCCGTCCAGGCCCCCGGCAGCTCACCGGCATTCACCTGCTCCCGCACGACCCCAAGAAACCGCTCCCGCGACCAGTGCTCGGCCCCCATCCGCAACAGGTGGTCGTTCTCCACCTGCGCATCGATCAACGGCCAGCCCCATCCGCGCAGGACGTGCGCCAGCCCGGCCAGCGCCACCTTCGAGCCTCCGCTCTCGGCGCTGAACATGCTCTCCCCGAAGAACATCCGTCCAATCGCCACCCCATAGATCCCGCCCACCAACCGGTCGCCGTCCAATACCTCGATCGAATGGGCAAACCCCAGCGCGTGCAGCGCCTCATATGCCTGCACCATGTCCCGGGTGATCCACGTCCCGTCCTGACCGGGGCGCGGGCTGGTGGCGCAGGCCTCGATCACCTCGCGGAAACGGGTATCGGCCCGCAATACCCAGCCGCTGGCGCGCAGGCTGCGCCGGAAGCGGGAGGACAGGCGCACCCGGTCGGTACGAAACACCATGCGCGGGTCCGGCGACCACCACAGCAGCGGCTGGCCTTCGGAGAACCACGGGAAGATGCCGCCAGCATAGGCATTGAGCAGGCGCACCGGCGAGAGGTCGCCGCCGAGTGCGAGCAGGCCATCGGGATCGCGCAGCGCGGTCTCGGCCGGCGGAAAGGGGGCGTCCGGCCGGTCGTCCAGCCGCCAGGGCAAATGCCGGGTCATGCAGGCTCGATGCGCTTGAAGGGCGTGTGGGCAGCCAGCGCCTGCGCATAGCGCCGCACTTCCCCGCGTTCCTGCTCGCACCAGCCGGCCAGCGCACCGGCGAAGTCCGGCTGGGCAATCCAGTGCCGGCTGCGCACCGGGTGCGGCAGGAAGCCGCGCGCAAGCTTGTGCTCGCCCTGCGCACCGGGCTCGAAGCGGGTCAGGCCTTCGCGCAGGCAGTACTCGATACCCTGGTAGTAGCAGGTTTCAAAATGCAGGCCGGGTAGCGTTGCGCCACCCCAGTACCGGCCGTAGAGCGTGTCGCCACCGCGCAGGCACAGCGCGCCGGCCACTGGTTCGCCATCCAGCATGGCCAGGAAGATCACCAGCTGGCGCGGCATTGCCGTGGCCAGGTGCTGCAGGAACGCCAGGGTCAGTGCCGGCGAATTGCCGTACTCGCTGAAGGTCTGCAGGTAGAAATCGTGCATGGCCTGCGGGTCGGCGGTGCTGGCCTCATCGCCGTGCACGATCCGGTAGGTGACCCCGGTACGGCCCAGCTTCGCGCGCTCCTGGCGGATGTTCTTGCGGTGTTTATGGTCCATCGCCGCCAGGAAGCTGTTGAAATCGGTCCAGTCGCCCGGGTTGTGCCACTGGAACTGGATGTCCTCGCGCAGCAGCCACTCGGGTCCGAATGCGGCGTCGTCATCGGCCAAGTGGAAGTTCACGTGCGCCGACGACCAGCCCATCCGCGCGACCTCGCCGCGCAGGGCGGCCACCATTGCTTTGGCGGTATCGGCATCCCGGGCCAGCAGGCGCGGCCCGCTCACCGGCGAATACGGCACCGCCCCCAGCCACTTCGGGAAGTAGTCCAGTCCATGCCGGGCGTAGGCATTGGCCCAGGCGTGGTCGAACACGAACTCGCCATGCGAGTTGTCCTTCAGGTAGCCCGGCACCGCCCCGACCAATTGCGCTCCGTCCCACAGGGTGAAGTGGCGCGGCCGCCAGCCCCATTCCGCGCGCAGGCAGCCGTGGCGCTCCAGGCCCTCGAGAAAGGCATGGCTGACAAACGGGTTGCGCCCGTCATGCAGGGCATCCCAGTCGGCAGCGGGAAGGTCGGCGAGGCGATGGAGAAAGCGTGTATCAGGCATGGCTAGAGGATAGGGCAGGCCGATGGCAAATGGGTGCTTTTAGGTTCGGTCGATGGCTATGAGGAATTCGATCAGAACGTCGTTCAGCGCGAAGGATGAAGCGTGCTGTCGAGCGCGTTCGTGCAGGTCGGAAGGGAGGAGATTTCGCTGGCGCATCCGGAGATGCGTCAACTACCTTCAAGGAGAATTGAGATGGTAAGTAAACGCCTACAGTTGATCGCGGTTGGTTGCGGCGTGTTGCTCGTTGCCGGTGGCGCGCTCACTTTGCAGAATGCGTCGGCACAAGGGGGAGGCAATGAAGTGAAGGACGAGGTTTCGCAGACAACCTGGTATGTCGATGCCGAGCTGATCCATCTATTGGAGAAGGAGGCCTCCAGGAAGGTGTCTGCGTACATCCAGGCTAAGGGGCGACTAAGCGTGGTTGACGTAAAGGTGTCCTTCAACATGAAAGGCAGGATGATCGTCGCGGACATCGGCGAAGGTTTCCTTCCAAAGCCCGATGAAGGAGATATGTTTTTCCAGGAGCTGGCGGTAACACTTCGCCATGTTGCGGAGCAGGCGGGTCTGTCCATCATCGGCGTGGATTTCCTGTTCCAAGGCAAACCGCTCAAGCACTATTACCCTGAAGAGCTTGCCGTTCCGCCACGTGCGCGTGCCAGTGCTCAGGCCCAGACGGCTTTGGTGTCCGCCAGCCATGGGTTGGTTCGCGTCCATCCTTCGCAGCAATGGGAGTATCAGCGCCCCGACGCGTTTGGGTTCCGCGAGGATATGATCACGCCGGCGTACGGTGATGCATTACAGCGGCTGCTCGAGGAACGGAGCGAGGTAGGTGTCAGTAGAGCGCGGAGTCGCTCGATGGAGCCTCATCCCGAGTCGAGCCGACCGTGGGAACAAATGTCCTCCCGATATCACCTGAAAGCGTTGCTGCCTGATCGGGCGGATATCTGGAACTCTCTTCCGAATGACACGGACAGTGATCGCGAGGTGAAAGAAGATATTCGCGCCCGCCCGCTGTATGCGAACGATCTCGGAGTTGGCGGGATGATCAGCCTGCATACCAATGGGCACGAGAGAAGTGACGTTCGTGGCCTGGAGGTGTACTACCACGGCGACAAGCCGGGAGATCGGCCTTTGGCCGAAAACATCCTCTGTGGAATGCGCGAGCTGATCCGTGCACAGCCTGGCTATGAAAGCTTTCCCGTGCGGCAGGACGCCATCCCGGGCCGACACGGTGAGAACCGGATTGGCACCATGCCGTCCGTGCTGGTCGAGATCGCCTATCACTCCAATCCGGATGACGCTGCGGCGCTGCAGGATCCGGTGTTCCGGACTGCTTCTATGAAGGGCGCAGAGAAGGGCTATCGCCTTTTCCGCGAAGGCAAAGTCTGCGAGGGTTTTTCGCTGCACCAGATCCAGGATGTTTCCCTGCCTGCCGGCTCGTCCCAGGAGATCACGCTGCCCTTTGCAGGGCATCCGCAGTTTCCGGTCACGATGGAGTTCACCACCGCCAACTGCAGCAGCCCCGGGGCGTGCACACCAAGCAAGACTACCTTTGCGGATCCGGCCATTCCGGTGACTGTGAAGATGCGTTGCTCGGGCAACCTGGCGGGGGAGGCTCGCTGGAGCGTGGTGTTGCGCGACACTGACGGCGTTGCCACTGCGCCGATTGAGTTCCAGCACACGTGCTTCAAGCCTGAAGCGTGATGGGGCAGGGAGACGACGATGGCAAGTAAACAATCGCAGCATTGGATGGCAGTAAGCGGGCTGCTGCTGATCGTCGGTTCGGTGGGGGCTACGGTCGTGCCGCCGCCGTTCGTGGACAGCGCCAGGGCCGCCGATCCGTCGGCCGAAAGTTCGACGACCTGGTATGTGGATGCTGAGTTGATTCTGCTGCTCCAGAGACAGGCATCAATGGCGGTGGCTCTTTACCGGGGGGATGCGGATTCGGAGCGCGCGATCGATGTGAGCGTTGCCATAGACATGAAAAGTCGTGCGATCACAGCCGATTTCGGCCCAGGATTTGTCCCGGGCTCCGACGTTGCAGCGAAGATGCTGACTCCACTCGCCATCAACCTTCGGCATCATGCCGAGCAGGCGGGTCTTCCCATCCATGACGTGGTGTTTCACATTCAGGGAAAGCCACTCAAGCGCTACGGGCCAGAAGACATGTTCGTGTCGGCAAAGGAGGATGAGGTCACTCTGTAGCAGACATGTTGGAATGGTTGTCTGGTCTGGGTGCATGTCTTTCCTGTTGAAATGAAAAGGCCGGCTTCGGGGCCGGCCTTTTCTCTGCGCTTGCGTGCCGCTCAGCCCAGCTCGCCCTTCGCGTCCAGGTAGCGCTCCGCATCCAGCGCGGCCATGCAGCCGAAGCCGGCCGAGGTGATGGCCTGGCGGTAGTGCTGGTCGGCCACGTCGCCGGCGGCGAACACGCCTTCCACCGAGGTCTGGGTGGCGTTGCCGCCCAGGCCCGAGCGGATGTCCAGGTAACCGTTGTTCATGGTCAGCTGGCCTTCGAACAGGCTGGTATTGGGGTGGTGGCCGATGGCCACGAAGAAGCCGTGGGCGTCGATGTCGCGGGTGCTGCCGTCCAGGGTGGACTTCACGCGTACGCCGGTGACGCCCGCCTCGTTGCCCAGCACCTCTTCCACCTGGTGGTGCCACACGGTCTCGATCTTGCCGGAGGCAACCTTGGCGAACAGCTTGTCCTGCATGATCTTTTCCGCCTTCAGGGTGTCGCGGCGGTGGACCAGGTAGACCTTGCGGGCGATGTTGGACAGGTACAGCGCTTCTTCCACGGCGGTGTTGCCGCCGCCGACCACGACCACGTCCTGGTCACGATAGAAGAAGCCGTCGCAGGTGGCGCAGGCCGACACGCCGCGGCCCTTGAAGGCTTCTTCGGTCGGAATGCCCAGGTACTTGGCGGTGGCGCCGGTGGCGATGATCAGCGCGTCGCAGGTGTACTCGGCGCTGTCGCCGATCAGCTTGAACGGGCGCTGGGTGACGTCCGCCGTGTGGATATGGTCGAAGATCACTTCGGTTTCGAAGCGCTCGGCGTGGGCCTGCATGCGCGCCATCAGGTCCGGGCCCATCAGGCCGTGGGCGTCGCCCGGCCAGTTGTCCACCTCGGTGGTGGTCATCAGCTGGCCGCCCTGCTGCAGGCCGGTGATCACCACCGGGTTCAGGTTGGCGCGCGCGGCGTAAACCGCTGCCGTCCAGCCGGCCGGGCCGGAACCGAGGATGACGAGCTTCTGGTGGCGGGAAGGCTTGGAATTGCTCATGTAGACTCGCAAAGAGATGATGGGGCGGGGCGCTGGCGGCAGATTGCCGGGCGTCCAAGGCAGGTCATAGAGTGGCGGCAGGGGCGGGCCGATTCAAGGCGAGCGGTGGAACGGCGCAACCCAGGCGGTGGTGGTTGGCATGGCCTCAGTCGTTTATTATCAAGCACTAACAGTGCATTCCCAAGGTCTGGTCTAAGGTGGCGAAACAGGTCCCGGAACGTTCCAAGTCTCCCGACGGCAAAGCGGCGTCGCGCCGTGCTGCGGCCGCAGCGGCGGTCGAAAACCCCCGCCGGCAGCGCCTGTGGCGCGACCTCGGCCTGATCGCGATCGCGCCCGCGCTGCTGTATCTGGTCGCCAGTCTGTTCACCTATTCGGCCAGCGATCCCGGCTGGTCGCATACCGGCAGCGTGGTCGCACCCATCCACAACATGGGGGGGCGGGTAGGGGCGTGGGTGGCCGATGTGCTGCTGCAGCTGTTCGGCTACATGGCCTTCCTGCTGCCCATCGTGCTGGGCGCGCTGGCGTGGTTTGCCATGTTCGGGCTCAAGCGGGAAAGCAAGGGCGAACACGACCTTGACCCGGCGCTGCGACTGGTCGGCCTGGTCGGCTTCCTGATTGCCGGCACCGGCTTCCTGCACCTGCGCCTGTTCAGTGGCGATGTCGGGCATGCCGGCGGCATTCTTGGTCGGCTGGTCGGCAACTCGCTGAGCGCGGGCTTTGGCGCGCTCGGCGCCAACCTGTTCGTGGTCGTGCTGTTGCTGGCCTCGATTACCCTGGCCACCGGCATTTCGTGGTTCGTGGTGATGGAGAAGATCGGCCGTGCCGTACTGGCGCTGCCGCCGCTGCTCAACAGAAAGAAGGAGCAGGCCACCGAATGGCAGCAGACCCGCGCCCTGCGCGAGGAACGCCAGGAAGTGCGCAAGGTCGATGCCGAGGTGCGCGCCAGGCGCGAGCCGGTCAAGATCGAGCCGCGACCCGAGCCGGTGCTGGAAAAGAGCGATCGCGCCAAGCGCGAAACCCAGATTCCGATGTTCCGGGGGGTCAATGGCGATGGCTCGGACCTGCCGCCGCTGGCCCTGCTGGATGACCCCAAGCCGCAGCCCAAGGGTTACGACGAGGAGACACTGGAAACGCTGTCGCGCCAGATCGAGTTCAAGCTCAAGGATTTCCGCATCGACGCGCAGGTGGTGGGTGCCTATCCCGGTCCGGTGATCACCCGCTTTGAAATCGAACCGGCGCCGGGCATCAAGGTCAGCCAGATCAGTTCGCTGGACAAGGACATCGCCCGCGGCCTGTCGGTCAAGTCGGTGCGCGTGGTCGATGTGATCCCGGGCAAGTCGGTGGTGGGCCTGGAGATCCCCAACGTCACCCGCGAAATGATCTACCTGTCCGAACTGCTGCGCTCCAGGGAGTACGACAAGTCCGCCAGCCCGCTCACCCTGGCGCTGGGCAAGGACATCGCCGGGCGCCCGACCGTGGCCGACCTGGCGCGCATGCCGCACCTGCTGGTGGCCGGTACCACCGGTTCGGGCAAGTCGGTGGCGGTCAACGCCATGGTGCTGAGCCTGCTCTACAAGGCCTCGCCGAAAGACCTGCGGATGCTGATGATCGACCCGAAGATGCTCGAACTGAGCGTCTACCAGGGCATTCCGCACCTGCTGGCGCCGGTGGTCACCGACATGAAGGAAGCCGCCAACGGCCTGCGCTGGTGCGTGGCCGAAATGGAGCGGCGCTACAAACTGATGAGCGCGGTGGGCGTGCGCAACCTGGCCGGCTTCAACAAGAAGGTCAAGGATGCCGAGGATGCCGGGCAGCCGATGATGGACCCGCTGTTCAAGCCGAACCCGGAGTTGGGCGAAGCCCCACGCCCGCTGGAAACGCTGCCGTTCATCGTCATCTTCATCGACGAATTCGCCGACATGATGATGATTGTCGGCAAGAAGGTCGAAGAGCTGATCGCGCGTTTGGCGCAGAAGGCGCGTGCGGCCGGCATCCACCTGATCCTGGCCACCCAGCGCCCGTCGGTGGATGTGATCACCGGCCTGATCAAGGCCAACATCCCCACCCGCATCGGCTTCCAGGTCAGCTCCAAGATCGATTCCCGCACCATCCTGGACCAGTCCGGCGCCGAAACGCTGCTGGGCCACGGCGACATGCTGTACCTGCCACCGGGCACCGCATTGCCGGATCGCGTGCACGGGGCATTCGTCTCCGACGAGGAAGTGCACCGCGTGGTCGAGCACCTCAAGGCCAGCGGCCCGGCCGATTACATCAGCGGCGTGCTCGATGAAGTGCAGATGATGGGCGATGGCGTAGTGGTTGGCGCGGGCGGGCTGCCCGAGTCGAGCGGTGGCGCAGGGGATGAGTCGGACCCGCTGTACGACGAAGCCGTGCGGATCGTCACCGAGACCCGCCGTGCGTCCATTTCCGGTGTGCAGCGCCGCCTCAAGATCGGCTACAACCGCGCCGCGCGCCTGATCGAGGCGATGGAAGCGGCCGGGGTGGTAACCCCGCCCGAACACAACGGCGACCGCAGCGTGCTGGCCCCACCGCCGCCGAAATAACCTGAAGGCCCGGGTAGAGCCACGCCCTGCGTGGCTGCGCACCAGAAAGGAACCGCAATGATCCGCATGACATGGATGACCGCGTGCGCGCTGGCCCTGGCGCCCCTGCAGGTGTCGGCCCAGGCCGTCGCCCCGACACGGGCTCCCGTGCCCGCGATGGCGCCCGCACCTGCTCCCGCCGCCGCCCCGACCGACACCCAGGCCAGCAACAACTTCAGCTTCGTCAGCTACCGCGCCGACTACGTGGTCCGTCCCGATGCCGGCAATGTCCAGACCGAGTCCTACGACATCCTGCTCAAGACCAAGGCAGCGGTCGAGCAGTTCAGCCAGGTGCGCCTGAGTTACAGCGAGAAGATGGAAACCCTGGAGGTCCTGTCGGCCTACACGCTCACCGCCGATGGCCAGCGCCGCGACGTGCCGGCCGATCGCATCTACACCCAGGAAAGCTATTCCAGCGCCGCTGCGGCCATGTATGCCGACCGCAAGGTGCGGGTGGTGGTGTTCCCCAACCTGGCGCCGGGCACCCGGGTGGTCTACCAGACCCGTCGTACCCAGAACCTGCCGTACTTCCCGGGCTATTTCAGCCTGTGGGAAACCTTCAGCGTGTTCTCCCAGTACGACGATGCGCAGGTGACGTTGAGCGCGCCGGCATCGCTGCCCATGCATGTGCAGCAACGCGGCGTGCAGGGCAGCCAGACCCCGACGATTCGTAACGGGCAGGCCACGTGGGCCTGGCGCTACCGCCGCCCCGATCCCATGCCGGTGCAGAACTGGACCGCCGCGCCCTGGGAGTTCAGCCCGACCATCATGGCCAGCACGTACCGCGATTGGGCGCAGGTGGCGCAGGCTTACCAGGTCAAGGGTGGCGAGGCGGCACGGGTGACCCCGGGCATCCAGGCGCTGGCCGATGAGGTCACCCGCGGCATCGACGGTCGCCGCGAACAGGCGGCCGCGCTGTATCGCTGGGTGTCGCAGAACATCCGCTACGTGGCGGTGTACCTGGGCAACGGCGGGCTGGAGCCGAATCCTGCGCAGAGCATCCTCGACAACCACTATGGCGACTGCAAGGACCACGTGGTGATCCTGGAAGCACTGCTGGCCGCAAAGGGGATCGACAGTACAGCGGTGCTGATCGGCGCCGGCGGAGGCCCGACCCTGCCGGCGATTCCGATGCTCGGCCGCTTCAACCACGCCATTACCTACATCCCCGAGTTCGACCTGTACCTGGACTCCACCAGCGCCTATGCGCGGTTCGGCCAGCTGCCCGACGGCGACCTTGGCGCGCCGGTGTTGCTTACGCGCCAGGCCACGGTCGCGCGCACACCCGCCAACGACGCCGCGCGCAATGGCAGCGGTTTCGGGGTGACGTTCCGCTTCGACCCGGCCGGCAATCTGGATGGGCAGACCGTGCCGCAGCCCCGCGAGGTCGGCGAGATCGGCATGCGCGGCTCGTTCGCCCGGCTCAACGCGCAGAACCGGGCGCGCGTGGAGGAATCGATCATGGCCTCATCCGGCTTCGACGGCAGTGGCACCCTGACCCTGCTCGGCGACCCGCAGGACCTGACCCGGCCGTTCAACTACCGCTACGATTTCCACGCACGCGATTACGTCGATTTCGGGGTGGTCGGTGGCATGGTCCTGCCCGATCCGCCCGGCGGCGAATCGTTCCGTGACATCTACACCACCACCTCGGCCCCGGACAACCTCACCCCGTTCTACTGCAACGACAACCTGCGCGAGGAAACCTACCGGCTGGAGTTCCCGGCAGGGGTGCCGATCATGGCGATGCCGCGCAACCAGCAGTTCCGTAATGCCGCCGGTGAGTACGCGCTGCAGTGGAGCCGCGAAGGGCAGGCCATCGTGGCCCGCCACCGCCTGCACCAGAACGCGGTGCGCGGCGCGGATGCGCTGTGCCAGCCGGGCGACTATGCTGCCTTCCGCGAGCTGTACCAGCAGGTCCGGCGCGGTTTCCGTGGGCAGGTGGTCTACGGCGACCTGCGCACGGTGCAACCCATCCCCTGATCCCCCATTCAGGGTTGCGTCGGCACACTGCCGGCCATCCTCCTTCTCGTTTACTGGATACCCGCATGTACAGCACCTTCCGCCGCTATCTCGTCGCCGCCACGCTGGTCTGCGCCAGTGTCGGGTCGGTGTCTGCCTGGGCTGGCGCCCGCGATGAGCTGAACCGCTTCACCAAGGACCTCAAGGGTCTGGATGGAAAGTTCGAGCAGAAGGTGTTGGACAGCAAGGGCAAGGTAAAGGAAGCCACCAGCGGCACCGTGGCGCTTAGCGCCCCGAGCTTCTTCCGCTGGGAGTACCAGAAGCCCCATGTGCAGCTGATCGTGGCCGACGGCAAGTTCGTGTGGGTGCATGAGCCGGACCTGGAGCAGGTAACCAAGCGTCCGCAGGGCACAGAGGAGCAGAACAGCCCGCTGATCGCGCTGATCACGCCGGCGCTGCTGGACAGGCAGTACGACATCAGTGAAGAGGCCGCGCCGCGCGATGGCCTGCAGTGGTTGTCGCTGACTCCCAAGCGTGAAACCGAGACCTCCTTCCAGTATGCCGCGCTGGGGTTCAATGCCCAGGGCCTGGCGCGGATGGAAGTGACCGATGCGGTGAACCAGCGCACCGTAATCGACTTCAGCGGGTGGAAGCGCAATCCCACGTTCCCCAAGGGTACCTTCAGCTTCACGCCGCCCAAGGGCACTGACGTCATCGGCAATTGATCGTCTGGATGTGCAGCCGGGCAGGGCCCGGCTCTACAATGGGGCGTGGCCAGAAACCGAACTTCATTCAATGAACCCGATCTGCTGACGGTGGATCGGGACAGCATGCGCCCGCTTGCCGAGCGCATGCGCCCGCAGACCCTCGATGAGATGGTGGGGCAGAAACGTCTGCTCGCGCCTGGCAGCGCACTGCGCCGGGCGGTCGAATCGGGCCATGTGCACTCGATGATCCTGTGGGGGCCGCCGGGCTGCGGCAAGACCACGTTGTCGCTGCTGCTGGCGCACTATGCCGATGCCGAATTCCGCGCGATTTCCGCGGTGCTGTCCGGCCTGCCCGAGGTGCGGGTAGTGCTGGCCGAGGCCGCCCAGCGCTTCGCCGAAGGCCGCCGCACAGTGCTGTTCGTGGACGAAGTGCACCGTTTCAACAAGGCGCAGCAGGATGCGTTCCTGCCGCACATCGAGCGCGGCACCATCGTGTTCGTCGGCGCAACCACCGAAAACCCCTCGTTCGAACTCAATTCGGCACTGCTCTCGCGCTGTCGCGTGCATGTGCTGGAAGCGGTATCGCCTGCGGACATCGTCGAGGCGCTGGAGCGGGCGCTGCACGATGGCGAACGCGGGCTTGGCGGCGAGGCGCTGCAGGTCACTCCAGAAGCGCTGCTTGAGATTGCCACCGCTGCCGACGGCGATGTACGGCGCGGCCTGACCCTGCTGGAAATCGCCGCCGAACTGGCCGGCGGCGAAGGCGGGCGGATCAGCCCGGAAATGCTGGTGCAGGTATTGGCCGACCGCACCCGGCGCTTCGACAAGGGCGGCGAACAGTTCTACGACCAGATCTCTGCACTGCACAAGTCGGTGCGCAGCTCCAACCCGGATGCGGCGCTGTACTGGCTCACGCGCATGCTCGATGGTGGCTGCGATCCGTCCTACCTGGCCAGGCGCCTGACCCGCATGGCGATCGAGGATATCGGCCTGGCCGATCCCCGCGCGCAGTCGATGGCGCTGGAAGCCTGGGACATCTACGAGCGGCTGGGCAGCCCGGAAGGCGAGCTCGCCTTCGCCCAGCTGGTGCTGTACCTGGCCAGCACCGCCAAGTCCAACGCCGGCTATGCCGCCTTCAACCTGGCCAGGCAGGAAGTGCGCCAGACCGGTACCCAGGAGGTGCCGCTGCACCTGCGCAACGCGCCGACCAGGCTGATGAAGGAGCTGGGCTACGGCAAGACCTACCAGTACGACCACGATGCTGAAGGCGGCATCGCGCTGGACCAGACCGGCTTCCCGGATGCAATGGGTGAGCGCGTGTATTACCAGCCGGTGGCGCGTGGCCTGGAAATCAAGCTGAAGGAAAAGCTCGACCGCCTGCGCGCCGAGCGCGAACAGGCACGTGCACGCAAGGTGCAGGAATGATGGGTGGCTTCGGCGCGTGGTGGCAGCAGCTGGGGCTGGTCATGGCCGGTGGCGCGCTCGGCGCAGCGCTGCGTTTCATCGTTGGCGATGCCATGCTGCGCCAGTTCGGCACCGGTTTCCCGTGGGGCACGCTGACGGTGAACCTGATCGGCGCCTTCGCGGTGGGTTATGTGGTGGTCTGGCTGCAGACCCGTGGCAGCGCCGCGCTGTATTGGCGCGCCTTTGCCATCGTCGGCATCATCGGTGGCCTGACGACGTTCTCTTCGATGATGCTCGAGGCGGTGTTGCTGGTCCGCAATGGGCGGGGGTGGGTCATGCCAGCGTACCTGGGCCTCAGTTTGCTTGCCGGTTTCGCATTGGTCTGGCTGGGTGCCCGATTGGCAGAGTCAACTCTCAGCACGCCTTGAACCTATCAGGCGAAGCGCCCCCTTCATGCACAGAAATCCAGCGTTGCCCGCTGGATTTCTGTGAGCTCTCACGATATTGTTCCGCCCCCGTTTGCATCCCTTGTCCGTCATGCGTGATGAAGAAGATCCCGGCACCCTGGAGCTGATGCTGCCGCGCAAGCGCGGCCGTCCGCCCACGTTCGGCTACGCCATGACCGATGCGCAGCGTGCGGCGCGCTACCGGGCACGCCGTGCCGGGCAGGCCGACGACGCCGATGTGCGCACCTGCAGCGACATGGTGCTGCTGGACAAGATCCGTGCCGCAATCAGTGCCAAAGATGCCGAGCTCACCGGATTCCTGGTGCATGTGTTGTGGCAGCGCTATCCCCTGCAGTTGAAGTAGTCGCGCCGCGTATCAGCGCAGCTACGGCCGGGCGCAGGTAGCCCAGCAGGCGCTCGGCCTCCAGCCAGTCGCTGGCGTGGTCCAGGTCCAGTTCGTGCAGGTCGCCGGCAATCCCGGCCAGGTCCGGCTGCCCCAGCATCTGCAGTACGCCGGAAAGCCGGTGGGCATGGTGGCGCAGGCGGGTGCCGGCCTGCGCGCTCAGCGCGTCGTGCAGCGCCATCTGCTCTTCCTGCAGGGAGTGCAGGAAGTCGGCCCAGATCGGGTCGGTGCCGCCCCCTGCACACGCTGGGAGGGGCGGTGCAGCATCCGCTGCGTCCATGCGTAATGCCCGCAGCAGTTTGCCGATGTCCAGCGGTTTGCACAGCACCGCATCCATTCCGCAGGCCAGGCAGCGTTGCACGTGGCTGGGCGAATCGTTGGCCGATACGGCCACCAGTACCGCCGGCGTGCGCCCGTGGCGGCGTTCCAGCTGGCGAAGCTGCACGGCCAGCTCGTAGCCACTCATGTCATCGAGCACGCAATCGAGCAGCACGATGCCGCAGGGCTCGGCCGTCTGGCAGTGCAGGGCGCTCGTGCCGTCGGCGCAGCTGCTCACCGAGGCGCCCAATGCCTCCAGTTGGCGGCAGACCACTTTCCGGTTCAGTGCATGGTCTTCGACCAGCAGCAGGGTGCGCCCGGCCAACGGTCGTCCGCTCGGGCAATGGCCGGCGCCTTCGATCACCACCGGCAACCGCACCTCGAAGCAGCTGCCTTCACCCGGGGCGCTGCGTAGCTGCAGGGTTCCGCCCATGCCCCGCACCAGGTCCTGGCAGATCGACAGGCCCAGCCCGGCGCCGCCCATCTGCCGCGAATGGCTGTCGTGCGCCTGCGCGAAGGGCAGGAAGACCTTTTCCTGTTGTCCCGCCGGGATACCGATTCCGGTGTCGCGAACCGCCAACAACAGGTGTGCGCTGTCCTCGCCCAGATGCAGCGACAGCATCACCTGCACCTCGCCCAGGTCGGTGAACTTCACGGCATTGCCGAGCAGGTTGCTGAGTACCTGGCGCAGCGCGTCGCCGTCCAGCCACATGCGCGGCAGCGGGTCGGTGTCCTGCAGCAGTGCCATTGCCAGGCCCTTGGCTTCGGCAGCCGGGCGGGCCACCGCCAAGCAGTCGCGGGCCAGTTGCCGGACATCCTGCCAGCCCGGCGTAGGGTGATACTCGCCGGTGGCCAGCCGTGAGTAGTCCAGCGCGTGGCCCAGCAGGTGGCGCAGCCCGGCGCCGGCACTACGGGCGGCGTTGACCAACTGCCGCTGGCCCTGGTCCAGGCCCGACTGATGCAGTAGATCGACCGAGGTGACCAGTGCCTGCGCGGCATTGCGCACTTCGTGGCTCATCATCGCGATGAAGCGCGTCTGCTGGCGCTCACTGCGCCGCGCCGACTGCTGCGCGATGCGCATCCATACCCCGGCGCTGAGAAGTGCAAGCAGGGTCAGCCCGGTGGCCAGCAACTCCCAGCGGAAGTGCCGCGACATCACCTGCAGTGACGGTCCGCTCAGGTAGGTGGCCTTGGTCCAGCGCTGCACCAGCATCGCGTGCTCCTGCGGGCTGATCGAGCGCATGGCCTGGTGGATCTGGTCCAGCAGGCCGCGGTCGCGGTGGCGCACCACCAGGTGCAGGCTGCCGGGAAGGGTCGACGGGCCGCCGTGCAGCAACAGGCTGTCGCCGAATTCGCGGCGTGCCAGCGGGCGCATGGCCACGTCCAGGTCCAGGGCCGCATCCACCACGCCTGCTTCCACCGCAGATAGTGCCTCGCGCAGGCTGGGCAGGCCGATCACCTGCAGGTGCGGGTGGTAGGTGCCCAGCCATTCGGCCAGGCGGGTGCCGCGCACTACCGCCACCCGGCGCAGGTGCGCAAATTCCGGCGCATGCGCCTGGGTGTGGCGGCTGGCAAGCAGGGTCTGGCCGCGGTAGTACGCCGGCGAGGCGGCAAGTGAGGTGCAGGGCGTGTTGTCCAGGGGGCCCAGCAGCACCATCAGGTCTGCGCGTCCATCGCAGAGCGCCTGCAGCGCAGCGGCGGCCGATTCAACCGGCTGCTCGCGGAATGTCAGGCCTGCCTGTTCTTCAACCAGCCGGGCATAGCCGCTGATCAGGTTGGTGTTGCGCGCCGCGCGGCTGTTGCTGGCCAGCAGGCCGTGCTGCGAGGGATCGGCGGCAACCCGGACCACCTGCGGTTCTGCCGCGGTGCCTGCCGCAACCGGCAACAGCAGGGCGACCAGCGCCCCGGTCAGGGTGCCGGTCCAGGCCCGGTCGGCGCTCACCACACCGCCAGCTGGTGACGCAGGGTGAACAGATCGCGGTCGGTACGCAGGCCCAGCTTGCGGAACGCGGCGTGCTTCTGCGTGCTGATGGTCTTGATGCTGCGCTTCCGTTGCAGTGCGATATCGGTCACGGTCATGCCGCTCAGGCACAGCTGCAGTACTTCGCGCTCGCTCTGCGACAGCCGATGCTCGGCATGTTCATCGCGGTAGTTGGCTGGCACATGCGTGTGCCCGGCGGCAACGCGGATGGCCGCGCCTGCCAGGGCCTCCAGCGTTTCACCCTTGGACACCACGCCTGCCGCGCCAGCTGCCATGGCGTTGGAAATCATGACGTGATGTACGTTGGCCGAAAACATCAGCACGCGTACCTGCGGAAACCGCCGTCGCAGCATGCGCAGCAGTTCCATGCCCTGCAGGTCGCCTTCGGCCAGGGTGTAGTCGATCACCGCCACATCCACATGGTGGCGGTGCAGGGTGCTGATCAGCGCACGGGTGTGGGCATGGTTGCCGACCACGTGGAAGCGTGGGTCGGTGGACAGGTGTACATAGCTGCCATGCCGGACGACATCGTGGTCATCGAGCAGGACGATGTTCAGGACGGACGGCAACAGCGGTCCGTATACGGGGCCTGGATAGCGTCGGGACAAAGGAGGCACGCAATCGTGGGATTTGCGCCATTCTTACTGCTTCGATGCGCGTTGGAGATACTCTGATGTCAGATTAGGACTATTCCTATGCGCGGGACGAGAGGTGCGTCACTTTCTGAGCGCACCCGGATCACCGTCTGCGCGCGCCAGGCTGCGCGCCACCCGCGCACCGGCGGCGCGCATCATCGCGTGCAGGGCGGGCGGCCCGAGCACCTCGAATTCAAGCTCCAGTGCCAGCAGCCAGTAGACCACCGGGCCCTGCGGGTGCGCGCCGCACCGCAGCAGGCAACGCTGCGCGTCCACCGCTTCGAGCATGCCTGCCGACGCAGGTATGCGTTCGCGCACGATGTCGATCGGCGCGTGCAGGATCACCCGCGCTTCATCACCGTAAGGGCCCAGCGACAGTGACTGGCTGACGAATGCGCGCAGGTCACCGTTGGCTGGCGACGGGCGCGGGCGGAAGTGCGCACCCACCTCCGGCGCGCTGGTCATGCGGTCGATGCGGAACGTGCGCCAGTCCAGGCGCAGCGTATCCCATGCCACCAGGTACCAGCGGCGTTCGGCATGCACCACGCCCTGCGGTTCCACCTGGCGACGGCTGGGCTGGCCCTGGCGGTCGGCGTAGTCGAACCGCAACTGCAACTGGTCGCGGCAGGCGCCGGCCAACGTGGCCAGCAGGCCGGCGTCGACCATGGGCCCGGTCTGATCGATCGGCAGGATCGCCGTGCGAAGCGCATCCAGGCGCCGCCGCAGCCGTGCTGGCATGACCTGCTCCAGCTTGACCAGTGCGGTGATGGCGGTCTGCTCGATGCCGCTGATGGTGCCGGTCACCGCAGTGCGCAGCGCCAGCGCGGCCGCCAGCGCCTCTTCATCGTCGAGCAGCAGCGGTGGCAACGCGCGTCCGGCGCGGAATGCATAGCCGCCGGCCACGCCACTGCTGGCCTGGATCGGATAGCCGAGTTCGCGCAGGCGCTCGATGTCGCGGCGCAGCGTGCGCGGATGCACGCCGATGTCGGCGGCCAGCGTGGTGCCGGGCCAGTGCGGTCGGGATTGCAGCAGCGAGAGCAGGCGCAGCAGTCGGGCGGAGGTGGTGAGCATGGTGGCAGGATCGCGCCTGTCGAGGACAGGATCTGTCCGCAATGGTGGCTAGCCTGTGGCCACGGTGCAAGGCCCGTCGCGGCGCACCTTTCCACACGACCATCACAAGGAGTTCCGCATGTCCGTCGTCTTCTACTGGCACCCCATGTCCAGCGCCACCCCCGTCGCCTGCGCCCTGGCCGAACTGGGTGTTGCCCATGACCGGGTACGGATCGACATCCGCAACGGTGAGCAGCGCATGCCGGAGTACCTGGCGATCAATCCCAACGGCAAGGTGCCCTGCCTGGTGGTGGATGGCACGCCGATCTTCGAAGGCCTGGCCATCCACCTGTGGTTGGGTGACCGCTTCGGCGTTGCGCGCGGGCTGTGGCCGGCGTCCGGCACGCCCGAGCGCCTGCAGGCGCTGTCGTGGTGCGCGTGGGCTTATGTGACCTACGCGGCGGTGATCAACCGGCTGATGCTGGCCACCGTCCCGGGGCCGCTGCGCGATGCCGTGCAGGCCGCCGCTGCGGGGGAGGGTGCGGCCGAACTCCTGGCGCTGCTGGAGGCCCGTCTTGGTGGGCAACCCTGGATGCTGGGTGACCAGTACTCGTTGGTGGACCTGGTGGTGGCACAGGTGGTTGGCTATGGCACCTATGTTGGTGCCCGCGTGGATGCGTACCCCGCCGTGGCTGCCTGGCTGGCGCAGGTGCAGGCCCGCCCGGCAATGCAGGGCGAGGTCTGAGTGGCACCTGGTTTGCAGATGATCGGCAAACCGGATTTCAGCTGGTCAATGAGGACCTCCACGCCTTATGGTGGAGGTCTTTCCTGTCGCCTCGTTGCCATGAACCCATTCGTGCTTTCTGCCTTCCCGGTGCTGCTTGCGCTGGCCCCCTCCGCCATGGCCGTCGAGCAGGCCGATCTGATCATCCGCCACGCCACGGTTGTCGATGTCGAACAGGCCACCACCCGCGCCGGCCAGGCAGTGGTGGTGCGCGGCAATGACATCGTGGCAGTGGGCGATGACCGCGCCATCGCCAAGGCATGGAGCGCGCCGCAGCGGATCGATGGCAAGGGCCGCTACCTGATTCCCGGTTTGTGGGACATGCATGTGCATTTCGGCGGTGGGCCGGAGCTCATCGACGAGAACAAGGCGCTGCTGCCGCTGTACATCGCCCATGGCATCACCACCATCCGCGACTGCTCCGGCGACCTGCCCGCGCAGGTGCTGCAGTGGCGCGACCAGATCGCCGAAGGCAGCCTGGAAGGCCCGCAGCTGTTCAGCTCCGGCGCCAAGATCGAGGGCATCAAGCCGGTCTGGAAGGGCACCCTTGAAGTAGGCAGCCAGGCCGATCTGGATGCGGCGCTGGCGCAGCTCAAGCGTGATCGCGTCGACTTCGTCAAGATCACCGACAGCACCCTGACCCCGCCGCTGTTCCTGGCAGCGGTAAGCGGGGCGCGCGCCAACGGACTGCGCGCCTCCGGCCACATTCCGATGGCCTTGACCGTGCAGCAGGCGGTGGATGCCGGGATCAGTTCGATCGAGCACCTCGATTACGCGTACAAGGCTGGCGTGAAGGACGAGGCGGGCATCGCCGCCGATTTCGCCGCCAAGCGCATCGATCGTGCCGAAGCGAACCGCCGCTTGGACGCTGGATTCGATCGTGAAACGGCGATGGCCGCCTACCGCGGCTTCGCGGCGAAGGGGGTGTATGTCACGCCGACCCTCAATGGCGGGCGCATCCTTGATTTCCTCGACCAGGACAACCACGCCAACGATCCCTACCTGGCCTATATCGGCCCGAAGCTGCAGGCGACGTACCAGTGGCGCGTGGAGCGCGCCGCCAAGGCCAGCCCGGAGCAGATCGCCGAGCGCCACCAGCAGTACCACCAGGTGGCGGCGGTGTTGCCGATGCTGCAGCAGGCAGGTGTGACCATCATGGCCGGTACCGACGCCGGCTTCCTCAACTCCTTCAACTACCCGGGTATCGGCCTGCACGACGAGCTCGGCCTGTTCGTCAAGGAAGGCCTGACCCCTGCGCAGGCGCTGTCGTCGGCCACCCGTGCCGGCCCGTCCTGGTTCGGTACGCTGGACCGTTATGGCGGCATCGCGCAGGGCAAGGCGGCAGATCTGGTGTTGCTGGATGCCAATCCGCTGGATGACATCCAGGCCACGCGCGCGATCAATACCGTGGTACTGCGTGGCCAGGTGTACGACCGCAAGGCGCTGGATGCACTGCTTGCGCAGGCGCGCGCCAACGTGGCAGCGTGGCAGGATGCCGCTCTGAAGTAAGCCCCGGGAATGCCCGCCGCCGGCGGGGACGGACGACAGAGATTGATTGACAGTGTCGATATGGGAACGCGGGAAACACCGACTACGCAATATGACTGGAGCAACGGGGGGTATGTGCTTGTCGCCGTACCAAGCAGGGCAATTCAGCGGCCCGGGCTCAATGAGGATCTGAAGTTGATAGCGGACCTAGCAGTCTTCAAGTCCATCGACTTCTCCCAGCATGTAATCGTCTCGGTAGGCTCCATGACCGAGGTGATCCAGCCTGGTATGTGATGTTGCCGGCAGCTTCGGTAACGCTAGCCCATGGCTGGCAGCATCAACGGGGTGACTTGGGCAGCCCACAGCGAGCTGGCTGCCAATGGCTCTCGATCTCCCGCAAGCCAACAGGCAACTACCGCTATCGGGTAAGTGCCGGCAACGATGCGGGCTGGAGTGGGGTTTATTCCAATATGGCAAGCGTGGCATCGCTGCAGCCCCGCAGGCAACGGCGGTTACCTCTTTCCCGGGTGAGTTGGACGAGTGTTACGTTCATGGCTGGGGCGATGACTGGAATTGGTATTGGCGGTTCCGTTATTTACAATGCCCGATAATGAGCTTGATACCTTTTTAAAGGGAGTAAATGATATGCGTGAATTGACGAGTCTTGAGGTTGAGGGCGTCGACGGAGCTGTTGTGCCGGTCGTCATTGCGGTTGGCATTGCCTTTGGCAAGGGCTTTGTTACCGGCGTTGGTATTGCTGGTGCTGGGTATGCTGGCTCCCAGTTCTATCAGATGGCTTGGTAAATAATTAGCTGGAGCGCAAGGATTTCGTCTTGCGCTCTTTTGAGGGCGGGTATGAGAATTACTGATGGATTTGACGGGCGACATGGAAAGTTCTATTTTATTTCGCTGGCAGCAATGGCGTTTGCCTCAGGGCTTATGCTGGTGGTTGCGCTTCGGGGTGTTAAACCTATGCAGGTGCCTCAGGAGGTTGGGGTTTCCGTGGCCGCATTCTCGCTGCTGTGTTCGACAGCAAGTTATCTGTTAATTAAAAATGTTAAGTATTCATTTCCGCTGCTTGGAGTTTCGGCTGTCGTATTTTCCGGTGCGCTCTGGACGTTTGGTGCGCCCTTGTCGTTTGTGCTGCTTTTAGGGCTTCCAGCTCTATTAATGTCTTTCATTTCAATTCTTTGTAAGGATAAAGCTGATGTGCAGATCGAGAGGGATGACTAACGCTCTTTATCTATAGCGGGATTTCTTTTAATTCATTGGCTGAGGCTGACCTCCCTGATGCTACTTGTTGTTTTTGGGGTTCTTGAAATCGGTGGGTAGTGAAAGGTTGACGTTCCGGGGATGGGGCGCCCCGTGCCAATCCCGATGGAACTACCGCGCCGACTCCTCATGTGAAAGATGCCGGTCAGAAGGGCGTGCGATCGGTTGGAGAAATCAAGGGCACTAAGGATGCTCTGAACAAATGCTCCGATAGTGCCAGCCGCTGGCCAGTAGCCTGAGAGACAATGGCAGCACGCGTTGAGGAGGCATCCATGCAGCTGACATTCGGCGACGCCGAAGGCTTGGGCAAGCAGTCGGCCGCAGATCGAGCCTGACCCGAGAATTCAGGGCTCAAAGATGGTTGTTCAGAGCATCCCAAGCGAGCGGTAAACACTCTGGAAGCTGCGCCACACCGCCCGCCATCTTTAGGATGCTATTCAATGTGGTAGCGCCCTGCACCGGCTACAGTGATCTCCAGGTATATCTTTTGAACTTGGAGGTTGGTGTGGGCATTTTACAGCGTAGTACTGCGATATCTGCGGTGGTGCTGGCGGCGATGCCGATGGTGGCATTTGCTGCGGGTCAATTGGAAGAAACGGTCTCAGGTTTTTGTTGCCTAGGCGGAGATCACGGGCAGGAAGCGCTTTCAACTGGCTTGGGTCAATCACACCCGTCGGTTGCTGACTTGAGTCTGGATCCAACGTGGCGGGTTTATAGGTTCAAGCGTGATGGCATTGAGTACTTTCAAGTAAATGATCTTGGAGGGCGGGTGCAGCTGATTGTCGGCAGCCTGGACGGCCTTCTCTGGGCATTGCCTGCCGGCGAAGCGTCGACTCAGCTCGTACTTCCCCCGCAGCGCATAGTGATCCCGCAGACCGCCATACGCTCCGAGGTTTACCTGCACCCCTCGTTCTCGATTGCGCGCTATCGAGCGGGCGACAGCGTGGTGTGGTCAGTAGAAGTATCCAGCGCTGCGCATTGAGCGCCTGGCGCCTCCACGAACAGCATGCGGATACGATTGCGGCGGCACTGCACGGTGCCGTCGTAGGTCAGAGCGCGACCTGATAGCCGGTTGATCGCCAGTGCGCGGGTTTTCTTGGATAGTCGATAGTGCGAATCAAGAACTGCCACCACAACAAGAATGCCTTCGCGGTCACCGACGCGCCCGCAACGGGCGCTGACGCGCATTTGTCCGGACTCATGTTGCAGCAGGAGTGATACCGCTTCGGTAAGCGTGCGGTAAGCAGCCAGCTGCAAGGCTGTCGTCAGGCGACACGGATCGCCGATCAGCCGTGGTTGGGCGATGCATCCGGTATTGGACCACGCTTCGCTGATTCCGCCCACCTGCAACGCCAGATACAAGCCCACATGCTCCAGTGTAGTGGGGTAGACCATGCTGGCCTGTTCGCGGAACTTGCGTGAGTACAGGCTGGTGGTGCGGATCAGGTTGCTGGCAATCTCGTCATGGCCTTGGCGCTTCAACCAGTCAGCTGTTTCGCTGAGGTAGGAGTCGATGCCGTCGCCGATACGGTTTATTTCCATGGCGCGATGCCGAAGGTCCATTTCGCCGGCCAGCTGCGACGTCTTGGCAAGTGATGCGGCATTTTCTCCATTGACAGCGTGGACCCTGTAGCGGTGGTAGTAGTTGCTGATGGTTGATCCAAGTGCAAGCAAGGCAGCGCTTGCCACTGCAAGGATCTGCTGAAGGGTGAACGTCGCAGAGTCGAATGACCAAGGCAGGCCACTGGTAGGCATCGTCAGACCCACGATCAGATTCAGCAGTGGGACAGAGAGTGCCGCACCTCGCCAACCGCAGATGCAGGTAAGGGCAATGGCCGGAAGGGCCGTCAGCAACAGCAGGCTGGTTTTGGCTGCTATGTGATCCGTAGCAATTTGTGTGGATAAGAAGCCAAGCACGAGCATCATGGAAAGGGAAATGCTGGTAGGAACAATCATCCGGCTACTCCAGTCCACCAGCGTGTTCCGTCGCACCCACAGCAGCGCGAGGGGGGCCAGGGTCAGAATGCCGATGAAGTCGCCGAGGACGTAACGAGTTGCTCGGGAGACCAGCGGAATACTTGGCGGAGCTGGCCACAGTAGTTGAGACATGCCGACATTAAGCAGTGTAACGACGATGGCCGTCGTTGCCGCCATAGAAAGTATCCAGGCATCTTTCGAACCTTCCAGAATTTTGCCATCCAACACCTTGCGATGCAGTCTCACGATCAGCATCACAACCGGCATCAGGATGGCCGAGCCGAGCACTACCCAAGGGAGTCCGTGTGTTTCGATCATCGGAGACCGCGTGTATGCAAAACAAGCGTACTCGCCTATGAGGAGGTATGGCCATAGCCGAGGCGGGCAAACCAGCAGCGCTGCGACACGGGTTCCGGCAGCGAGTGAGAATTGATCCACTGACATCTGTCGCGCAGTCCAGAAGATCAGCCCGTAGAGAGCCGAAATCAGCAGTCCATCGGGATAGATACGCATCCCCAGCTTCACCTGAAGCCCGTTCTTCCACCAGTTCAACAGCACTTTCCGCCTCCTGTTCAGTGCACAACTGCATCAATGGTGTGATGTCGGCGCGCATCGGTGCGGGGAAGATATCTGCGGCAGGTGGCGTATGCAATTGGATGGATGCAATTTCAGAGTTGGTTGAATTTCCGATCCTGATCTCGAAATGAGATGGCTATCACTGTGCTGGTCGGATGTGATGCCATCGTCGGTGTCAGGAGCGACTTTTCATGTCTATTTTCTGCGTGATTGACGCGTCGAGTCACTTGGCGTCAATGGCTCGCCGTGATGCGGGGATTTCATGAATGTTCAATCCACATCGTGGCCGGCGTCAGCACCTTCGCTCGACATCGCATGACGCAGCCGTTGTGTGACCGAGCGACTCGTCTGTAGAACCGCATCTGCCCGACACCGGCCCGGCACGGCGCCTCATCGTGGTGGTTAATGCATATAAGTGTGTACGAAATTTGCGTCTTTTATCCGCAGTCACTACAACAAGTTGCACTTATGTTTGAAGAATCTTGCATGTGACGACATGGCGAGGCTGCCTAAGCTGCGCACCTCATTCAACAAGGCAATACCCGTCGACTTGAATGATCACCATGTCAATCACACTTGCAATAAGTTGCAGTGACGTTTGAAAGATGTTGCATATGACGACATGGGGGTGACGCATAACCTGCGCACTCGATTCAGGGCAGTTATGACAACTGAGCTGAACATTCACCCAGTCAATCATAGGAGCATCTTCGATGAAGCGTCTGATGACCGCCATGGCGGTGCTGTTGGCGATGTCCGCCGTGCAGGGCAGTGCGCATGCCGCGGCGCCCAGCATCCACGTAGGCGCGATGTATGAATATGCAGAGCCCGGCAAGGGCGCGTTGCTCAAGCGCGTGCGCAATACCGGCGACGCCACCGCGTTTGTCCGGGTGCAGATCACCGAAGTGCGGTATGCCGCAGACGGCACCCACCACGAAGTTCCGGTCGATACCTCCGGTGCAGGCGCGGGCGCGGGCCTGATCGCCAGCCCTTCGCGGCTGATCGTTCCCGCCCAGGGCCAACAGGCCACGCGTCTGCTGGTGCAGGGCGACCGCAGTACTGAGCGCTACTACCGCGTGCGCTTCGTGCCCGTGCTGCCGCAGTCTGAAGATGAGTTCGCGCTGACCGATGCCCAGCGGGAGGACTACCGCAAGGAACTGTCGGCCGGCGTCAACGTGCTCACCGGCTATGGCGTGTTCGTGATCGTCCATCCCGACCAGACGCGTTACGACGTGCAGACCGAAACCCACGACACCTACGTGCAGCTGAGCAATGCCGGCAACACCACCGTCGTGCTGGACGACATCCGCCAATGCAGCACGCAGGACAAGGCGGCCAAGTGCTCGCCGTCGCGCAAGGTCCATCTGCTGCCCGGGCGCAGTGAACGCTTCCCGCGCGAAGCGGGCAAGCAGCATCAGTTCCAGATCGTTGAGGGGGACGCCCGCAAGGACGTCCTGCTCAGCCCCTAGGTTCCGCTTGGAACCACCGTCCCGTCGCCGGACTCCAGGCGACACCTTTCCACTCTCGGAGATGTACTGACATGAGCTTCAAAACCACCGTCCTGGCCGCTGCGGCTGCCCTGATCCTCACCCCGGCCGCCGCGATGGCTGCCACCGAACAGTTCCCCATCCAGGTCACTGTTGAAGCGGTCGTGCCGTCGGCTACCGGCCTGCAGATCTCGCCGGTTGGCGACTGGGCCGGCCAGACCCAGAACATGCGCTGGAACATCGCCACCCAGCGTCTGGATCCGATCCAGCAGCAGGTCGACATGAAGAGCGGCCTGGGCGCGATCAATGCCTACCTGACCACCGAGGCGATGCTGACCAGCGCCGGTAACGCGATCGACCTGACCGTGGCCGTTGCCGGCCAGGACCTGCAGGTTGGCGCCGCCAACGCGGTCGAAGTTGCCACCCCGACCGAAGCCGCTGCCAGCAAGCGTGCGGCCGTGGCGATCACCGCCGCTGCTGCGGGCGAAGAAGGCTACGCCCACGGCAACTACCAGGGCAACGTTTTCATGATGTTCGAAAGCGGCACCCCGTAAGTCAACGCGCCTCAGCACGCGTTACCCCGGCAGCCCCGGCTGCCACAGGAGGGGCGCTCACGCGCCCCTCTTTCATACACAGGAATGGCCATGTCACCGCGTCTGCTTCCCATCGCCACCGCCGTAATGCTCTATTGCAGCAGTGCAGTAGTGCAGGCTGCGCCTGCGGCACTGGAAAGCCTCACCCTGCTTGACCAGGCGGGGGGCTTGCCCGATGACTTCCGTGACCACTTCTTCGACGTACCCCTGGTGGTGCGTGTCGAACGCGATGGGCAGTACCTGGGCGACGCCCGGGCCGTACTGTCCCGCGAAAATACCTTGTCGCTGTTGGAGTTCACCGACAGCCACGACAGCACCGAACCGGCCGCCGAACGCGAGCGCTGGTTGAAGGCGCTGTCCGCGCCGCGTCCGCTGGGCGCATGCGCGCAGGCCTGCACAGACGGCCTGCTGCAGCTGCACTACAGCCTGGAGAGCTCGCTGCTGTCCATTGCCACCGAAAACGGGGGCCGCGCCGGCGTGGCCCAACGCCACCTCGCGCTGCCCGAAGGCGGCAGCCGTGGCCTGATCCTGCGCCACCAGCTCAACGCCTATGCAGGGCAGGGCATCGATGCGGCCGGCCGCTACGCGCTCGACGCGCAGGGCAGCCTGGGCCAGTGGAGCCTGGTGGGCAATTACCAGGTAGACCGCAGTGGCGACGAGGAGGGCGAGCTGCGCCACTCGGTGCAGAGCCTGTACGCGCAGCGCGAATTCCGCGACAACTTCCTGCGCGTGGGGTACTTCCTGCCCAACTTCCAGGGCGTCACCCGCCAGCCGCGTGCGCCTGGGTCGCTCAGTCATACCACCGTGGGCATGATGGCCGGCTCGTCGGACAGCCTGGCCATCGATTCGCGCGCGCCCAGCCTGTACCCGGTCTACGTCACCGCCAACCGCGAGGGCACGGTGGAAGTGTTCCGCGACGGCAGCCTGATCCTGACCCAGCCGCTGCAGCCGGGCCTGCAGGAGCTCGATACCCGGCGCCTGCCGGGCGGCATCTACGAGGTTGAACTGCGGGTGATCGAGGACGGGCGCGAAAGCTCGCGCGAGACCACGGTGATCCACAAGCCGGGCAACTGGCGCGATCCGAGCCGCCGCTGGCGCTACAGTGCATTCGCCGGTGTCCAGCACAGCCTGCTGGACAGCCTGGAGGACCCGAACGCCGGTGCATTCGCCGCAGGCGGCATCGTCAACTACCTGGCCCATCCGCGTGCGATTGTCGGCCTGTCCGCCCAGCACCTGGACGGCGAGAACGCGTTCGCCGGTTCGCTTGACTGGCAGATCAACGACCGCGCCAACCTCTACACCAACGCCTATTCCGGCGACCACGGTAGTGGCGTGGACCTGCAGGGCATGTGGCGCTACCGCCACGGCACGGTGATCGCCTCACACAACCGCAGCTGGCAGGAGCGTCGCCGCCCCGGCGATGATGCCTTCCCGCCGCTGCCGCCGGGCGCCGAGTTGCCGCAGACCCGTTCGGGCTGGCTGCAGACCAGCGCTCTGAGCGTGAATCATCGCCTGGGCGACAGCAGCCACATTGCCGCACGCGTGTCGCATCACTCCGGCGTCAGCAATGGTGTCGGCGTGGACCTGTCGTTCAGCCGACGCCAGATGCTGTTCGGCAGCGATGCCACCTGGCGCGCGGCCGTGTTCGACCGCCCGGCCAACGTGAGCAGCGGCATGCGCCGCAACCGCGGGGTCGACTTCACCCTGAACATCGCGCTCGGCCGCGAAGATCGTCGCTACAGCGGCAGCCTGGGCAGCCGCACCGCCACCGACGGCGGGCGCAGCCTGTATGCCAGCGCGGGCGTACAGCAAAGCTTCGAGCAGGGCCTGCTGCGCAGCGTGGCCGGCCAGGCTACGGTGGACAGCGACGGGCTGGGCCTGAGCACCAACGCGTTGTTCGAACACCCGGCGCTGCGCGGCGACGTGCATGCGCAGCGCTCGTCGCTGGGCGGCACCCTCAGCGGTGGCCTGAACCTGGAAAGCACCATGGCCATTGGTGGCGGCAAGCTGGCCATCGCCGGTGCAGGGCAGATGAGCAGCATCGATACCGGCATGATCGTGGATGTGAGCTCGGAGCTGCCCGATGTGGAGCTGCGCGCACACGACAGCCGCGGCGGTTCGTACGTCCTCCAGCCGGGCCGCAACTTCCTGCCGGTGACCGCCTACCGCAACGGCGCGCTGCAGATTGACTTCGATGGGCGTGCCGCGCCGGCCGCGAGCATCCAGCCGGCGACCCTGGACTATCACCTCAACAAGGGTGGGGTGGCGTACGGCAAGGTGGAAGTGCTGAGCACCTTCACCGTGATGGGCCACCTCAAGGATGCCGCCGGCCAGCCGCTGGCCGGCGCGCACGTGATCAACCATGCCGGGCGCAGCGTGGCCGAAGCCGATGGTTTCTTCGCGCTGGAAATGAGCGCAAAGGCGCCGAGCCTGGAAGTGCGCCACCCGGCAGTGGCCGGCTGCAGTTTCGTGCTGGATGGCACCACCACCCGCCCGCAGGGCGACACATGGATGGCCGGCATCCTGAAATGCCCGCCGACCTCCCTTGACACTGCGCAGTCGTCGTCGGCTGCATCCGCTGCAGGAGCAATGCCGTGATCCGTGATTTTTCCCTCTCTGCCGGGTTGCGCCGGCTGCGTGGCGCAGTGTGTGTCATTGCGCTGGTCGCCGCTGCCGGCGGCGCCCATGCGGCCGATATCCACATCACGGCGGAGTTCAAGCCTGATATCAATGACCCCAACAAGCGCGAGTTCGTCAATACCACGCCGTGGTCGGGTGTGTGCAACGGCACGCACCTGCAGGCGTGCATCAACAACAACTGGTGGAGCATCGATACCAAGGTCCGTGGCACCAAGCAGGGCATTCGCACGAACGATTATGGGCGCGACAGCTTCTTCATCGGCATGCCGGAGCCGCGCACCGTCACGGTCACCTCCGATGATGGCCTGCACACGTTCGACCTGGGGGTGAAGATCATCGGTGCTGCGCTGCGTCTGGTCGACCAGGACGGGGACGGACCCACCGAGCCTGCGTCCACGGGCAACGCGAGGAACTGCAGCCGGGCATTGAGCAACACCAACGCAAACAACCGGAGTGTCATGCGCCTGTGGCTGCGCCAGGACGGGGGTGACGGTGTGCTGGAGTGCTCGCTGCATTGGCTAAACACGAACAATTACGCCATCTCGGAGTTCGACTTCACCTACAAGCTGACAACCCCGGCGCCGTTGGCAATGCGCAGCGGCATCTATACGGGCATGACCACCTACCGGGTGGGAGGAACCGGCGAAGGCGCCGATTTCGACCTGGGCAACGGCGTGGTGCTGGACGACAATATCGTGAACGTTCATTTCCGGCTGGATGTCCAGCATGCCTTCCAGCTCGACCTGCCGCCGGGCAGCGATCGCGCGGTGCTCGCGCCGAAGGGTGGCTGGACGCAGTGGAGCGACCACGGCATCGTGCCGAAGGCGCTGGAGCGCGAGCTGCCGTTCAGTCTGAGCAGTTCCGGTCAGTTCAGCGTGTCGCTTGAATGCCAGTACCCGCTGCCGGACGGCCGCTGCGCGATCCGCAACGTCACTGAAACGGCGGACGATGCGCCGCTGGATATCCGCCTGACGCTGCCTGGGTTCCGCGATGCGGCGTCCGGGGTCGACGCGGTGGGACTGCCATTGACCACGACCATGGCGCCACCGGTGCTCACGGCGGACGCTTTCATCATCCGCCGTCCCTCGCAACTGCATTTCGCGGTCAACGGCGACGCGGTCAAGGCAATGCTGGATCATCCCGGTAGTCACTACCGGGGTGAGGTTACCGTGATATTCGACGCTGATCCGTGATGCTGCGCGGTCTGTATCGCGTTGCTACAACGGTGTGACTGCCACCAGTTGAGTTGTGAACTGTTTACCCAGATGCGCGATACGTGTACGTGGGCTTGCATCCACGTACGCGGTGGTAACAGGCAGGCCCCTAGTGTGGATTCACCGGCATCGCTTTCGACGCCGTCTACCGGAGATACGTAATGGGCAACCAGCAGAATCCGCAGAAGGGGCAACAGAACCCGCAACAGGGCCAGCAGAACCAGCAGAACCAGAAAGACCAGCACGACAAGCAGCGCCAGGGTCAGCAGCAACAGCAGGACCCGAACCAGAAGAGCGAGCCCAACCAGCAGGGCGGCCAGCAGGACGAAGAAGAATAAACCCCTGCGCAAACGGAATAACCGAAGTCCGGCCATCTGGCCGGACTTTTCGTACGCGCGGCGCTCACAAGGCAAGTGATACCCATTCGCATTTGAGGTACACTGGGGTGATCGCCTTGCCTTGAGTCGCACCTGCCGTGCTTTCCAGCCTGATTCCTGCTTTTTCTCCGTGGTTGCGCAATGTGGGCGTGGCCGCTGCATTGGGCGTGGTTGCGATGGCACCGGCACCGGCAGCGGCACAGCAGCGCAACCCGCTGCAGAAGGTCGGTGAAACGGTGTTGGACCAGCCGGCACAGAGTTACCGCTTCGAGCGTTTCGTGATCGAGAGCGGCGCACCCACGCGGCGCTGGCGCGTCAATGTCGGCATACCAACACGCAATGCGGCCGCGCTGGCGCCGGTGCTGTACATGCTGGACGGCAACGCCGCGGCGATGGTGTTCGACCAGGCGCTGTTGAGCGACCTGGCCGCGCATGCAGCACCGGTGCTGGTGTTCATCGGCTACGACAACGACCTTCGCATCGATTCGCCTGCACGCACGTTGGATTACACCGCCTGGGTGGACACGGCCGATGATGAGAACGGCACCTCGCAATCCAGCGGCGGTGGCGCCAAGGCCTTCCTCGATGTCATCCAGCAGCAGATCAAGCCAGAGGTGGAACGCCGCGCCCGCGTGGACACGCAGCAGCAGTCGCTCTGGGGCCACTCGTTGGGCGGGCTGTTCGTGCTCAGCACGCTGTATACCCAGCCCACCGCATTCCAGCAGTACGTGAGCGCGAGCCCCTCGTTGTGGTGGAGCCAGGGCGCACCGCAGGGCACGATGGAGCGGGGCTTCATCGCCCATCCTGCGCCTGCCAAGGTATGGCTGATGCTCGGCGGTGACGAACGCAGCGGCAACCGTGGCGTGCGTGACATGAACAATCCACGCGTGGTTGCGCACCTGCGCCGCATTGCAGGCGCCACGCCGGATGCAGCGCATGCGCTGGGCGGGCGCCTGGCAGATGTACCGGGCCTGCAGGTGACCTACCGCGAGTTTCCCGGTCTCGGCCACGGTCCGATGCTGCCGGCATCGCTGAAGGCGACGTTGGCCGCGTTGTATGGCGTGGCCGACCGCAGCGCTGCACCGGCTGTGGCGCCCGCCGATACAAGCACCGATTGATTTCCCCCCTACCCAGGCAGTACGTGGCCCCGTGTCACCGCCGCAGCGATGCGGCCACGCCAAGGCAACCCTTGTGACACGCGCTTCCGGCGCGCCCCTACAGAAGGAGTCTGCTATGTCCCGATTGGTTTCCCTGCCGCGTGTTGCGGCGTTGGCTTTGGCCTTGTCGCTGGTGACCGGTGCGGTGTCCGCACAGCCGGTGTTCGATACGCCGGCCAATGGCTTCCGTGGCAAGGTCAGTGCGCGCAATGAGAATGTGATTCCAGGCAGCACCGCCGAAGTGACCGGGCGCGCGTTCGTGCCGGGCCAGCAGGTGACCCTGCTGCGCGGCGAAACCGTGCTCAATGCAACCCCGGTAGTGGTGGATGAGCAGGGCAGCTTCAAGGCGAGTGTGCAGATCCCGGCCGATGCCGTGCCGGGCCAGCACCCGGTGGTGGTGCGTGCCAGCCGGCCGGCTGCGGCGGTGGTGGTGGCACTGCGGGTATCGCCGAACCTGCCGCTGAGCGGCCAGCAGGCGTTCCAGCAGCAGTCCGGCAAGCTGGTGCAGGGCCTGTACCAGAGCGCCTACAGCGCCGGCAGCACTGCCTTGTTCGTGACCTCGGCGGTAGGCCGCCCGCCGGTGACCCAGTCCCAGCTGCTCAAGGTGGACCCGAAGACGCTGAAAGTGGTCAAGGCGATCACCCCGGCGCAGGTGCCCGACGCCAAGGGCGGCAGCGTGTTCGCGGTATACGGCGTGGGCGTGGACGATGCCAACGGCAACGTGTGGGTCAGCAATACGCGGCAGGACACGGTCGCGGTGTATCGCCAGTCCGACCTGTCCCTGGTGCACCAGTTCCCGGTGGGCGCGGTGCCGCACGCGCGCGACGTGGTGGTGGATGCCAAGCGGGGCAGGGTGTTTGCTTCGGCGGCCGGTGAAGACCATCTGTCGGTGTTCGATGCGAAAACCTTCAAGGCGCTGGAGCCGATCACGCTGGCCTCCGGTGTGGATGACGAGAAGTTCGTACCGATGAGCCTGGTGCTGGATGAAGCCAGCGGCAAACTGTTCACGGTGAGCATCGGCACGCCCGAAGCGGCGGTGATCGACGTGGCCAGCGGCAAGGTCGACAAGGTCATCGACCTGGGCAACGCGATCAGCGCCTCCGGCGTCGCCTTCGACGCGAAGCAGAACCGGCTCTACGTGGCTTCGCAGGGGACCGATAACCTGCTGATCGTGGACGTGGCCAGCGGCACGGTCCTGCACGATGTGCCGGTGGGCGCCGGCGCCTTGAACGTGGCGTTCGAACCGGTGTCCGGCCTGGCCTATGTCACCAACCGCGGCGCCGGCACGGTGACCGTGGTGGATGGCGACGGCAAGGTGGTCGGCAACCTGGATGGCGGCACCTTCCCGAACCATGTCCGCGAGGACGGCAAGGGCAACGTGTTCGCGGTCAACAAGTCGCGCGGTGCGGAGGACCCCAAGGGCGACCGCATCACCCGTATCACGCCAACGCGTCGTTGATGGGCATCGTGCGCGGGGCTTGGGCCTTGCGCGCACCTGACTGGAGAAATACATGTCGAGTTCACTGACCGTGCACCGAAGCGTACTGCTGCTGGCCCTGACGGCAGCGCTTGCTGCCTGCGGTGGCAAGCCTGCGGATCCGCCGGCACCTGAGAGTGCCGCACCGCAGGCAACCGTTGTGGCTGATCCGTCTGCACCCGCTTCGCTGCCGCAGGGTTGGCTGCACCTGGCCGGCACCGACGTGCCGTCCAGCACGAACCTGACCCCGGTGTTGCCGGTAACGGTCACCTCGGACGACGGCGAGCAGGTAACAGTGAAGGACGCTTCGCGGATCGTGGCTGGCGGTGACGATGTGATCGCGGTGATCGAAGCGCTGGGTATGGGCGCGCAGGTGTACGCCGCGCCGCTGCGTTCGGCCACCGAAGCCGGACGCAAGGCGCCCAGGCAGTTCCTGTTCAATCGCACCACCGGCGTGGAAGGTGTGCTCAGCCTGGAAGGCACGTTGTTCTTGGGCAACAGCCTGCGCCGGCATACCGAACTGGCGAAGAAGCTGCGCGGGGCGGGCGAGGCAGCGGTGGTGATCGATGACCTGCAGCCTGCGCCGGACAAGGTGCGCAAGGTGGCGGCCGCGCTCGGCGTGGCCGAGGCAGGCAATGCGCTGGCAGCACAGGTGCAGGCGCAGCTGGATGAGGCCGCCGCGATTGCGACGGCCAGCAAGGTACATCCGCGGGTGATCCACTTGTCGGCCACTGGTGCCGGTGGCGCGCCTACCGTGGCCGGCGCAGATAGTGCGTCGGGCAAGCTGATCGGGTTGGCGGGCGGCATCAACATCGGTACCGAAGCTGGCGTGGCCAACTATTCGGCGCTGAGCAACGAAGGCGTGGTGGCGGCAGCGCCCGAGGTGATCCTGGTCACCGGGAACGATCTGCAGCTGTTGGGTGGCGAGGCAGGGCTATGGAAGGCCTACCCGACGCTGAAGCAGACCCCGGCCGGGGCGGCCAACCGTGTCTGGGTGATGCCGGACGTGCAGTTGAAGGCGGCCAGCATCGGGTCGGGCAGCGGCGCGGTGGCGTTGGCCAAGGCATTGGCGGCAGTGCCGTCGCCATGAGCATGACGCAGTGATGGAACGCAATACACGCCGACGTGCGGGCGGGTGGGTGCTGGCCATGATGGCGCTGGCGTTGCTGGGCGCGATCCTGGCCTCGTTCGCGGTCGGGCCGCTGCGCCTGCCACCGCTGGAGGTGGTGCAGGCAGTGGCGGTCAAGTTTGGGATGCTCGATCCGTCGCAGGTCAGCCAGCGCGACATGGCGGTGGTCTGGAACCTGCGCATTCCGCGCGCCCTGCTCGGTGCGCTGGTGGGGGCGTCGCTGGCGATGGCCGGGGCGAGCCTGCAGGGTCTGTTCGGCAATCCCCTGGCGGATCCCGGCATCGTGGGGGTGACGCAGGGCGCGGCGCTCGGCGCGGTGGCAGCGATCGTGCTGGGCGCGGGCAGCGCGGGCGGCTGGACGTTGCCGTTGGCGGCGTTCGCCGGCGGTGCGGCGGCGATCAGCCTTACGTACGCGCTGGCACGGCCGGGGCGCAATACCGGCACGGCCACGTTGTTGCTGGTGGGCATCGCGATGGCGGCGTTCTGCTCGGCGGCGATAGGTTTCCTGACCTACATCGCCAGCGAAAGCGAGCTGCAGTCGCTGGTGTTCTGGCAGATGGGCTCGCTGGCGCAGGCTGACTGGGCCGATCTGGCGGCAGCGCTGCCGGTGTTCGTGCTGGGTACGTTCGCCCTGCGGCGGCTGGCCACGCCGCTGGACATGCTGGCGCTGGGGGAGCGCCAGGCACAGCACCTGGGCCTGGATGTGAAGCGCACGCGGCTGAAGCTGATTGCGTTCAGTGCGCTGCTGGTCGGTGCGGCGGTGGCGTTCGCAGGTTCCATCGGCTTCGTGGGCCTGGTGGTGCCGCACGTGGTGCGCATGCTGGTAGGCCCGGGGCACCGCTGGTTGCTGCCGGTGTCGGCGGTGACCGGTGCGTTGCTGATCGTGGTGGCCGATACGGCCGCACGCACGCTGGATCCGCCGGCGGAGATTCCGCTGGGGCTGTTCTCGGCGGCGTTGGGCGCACCGTTCTTCCTGTGGATGGTGCTGCACCAGCGCCGGAGCGGCACGCTATGACAGCGCCGTTCCTGCAGCTGGACGGGGTGGGGGTGTGCTTTGGCGAGCGCCCCATCCTGCACGATATCCATCTGGGCTTTGCCCCCGGCACGCTGACCGCATTGGTGGGGCCGAACGGGGCGGGCAAGTCGACGCTGCTGGCGGTGGCCAGTGGGGATGTGGAGGCGGATGCGGGGCAGGTGATCCTGCACGACAAGCCGATTGCGCACTGGAAGGCGATGGCACTGGCGCGCGAGCGCGCGGTGATGCCGCAGGACCACGCGGTGCGGTTCGCCTTCACGGTGGACGAGGTGGTGGCGATGGGGCGGCTGCCACACGCGGCCGATGCGCTGCGCGATGCGGCGCTGGTGGAGCAGTCGCTGGGCCAGGCGGAGATGGTGGGGCTGCGGCGGCGCGAAGTGCAGACGCTGTCCGGTGGCGAGGCGGCGCGCGCCACCTTCGCGCGGGTGCTGACCCAGGACACGCCGTTGCTGCTGCTCGATGAGCCGACCGCAGCGCTGGACCTTCGCCATCAAGAGCGCACGTTGCGCGCCGTGCGAAAACTGGCCGATGTCGGCGCCTGCGTGATCGTGGTACTGCACGACCTGAACCTGGCGGCGGGTTACGCTGACCGCATCGTGCTGCTGGAACAGGGCCGGGTGGCCGCCGATGGCACGCCGGACGAGGTGCTCACGCGTGAACACATAGAGCGCGTGTACCAGCAACCGGTACTGGTGTTGAGGCACCCGCAGCGGGATGTACCGCTGGTGGTGGTCTCAGACCCTCACGGCAGCTGATCTTCGACGTAGAGCCACGCCCTGCGTGGCTGAACCCCATCCGAAGACATGTGCAGGGTTGCCACGCAGGGCGTGGCACTACGTCGCGTCAGTGCCGGTCACCAGCCGAACGTTGCCGTCGCCATCACCGTGCGGCCACTGCCGTAGTAACACGACGACACCCCCGTGCACGTCGACACAAAACGCTTGTCGGCCAGGTTGCTGGCGTTGAGCGCCAGCTTGACGTCGGTGCTGCCGAACCGGCCCAGGTCATAACGCAGCGCGGCGTCGAACAGCGTGTAGGAGGGAATGCGGTACAGGTTGGCGCTGTCGCCGTAGCTGACACCGTTGTAGCGCGCACCGGCGGCCACGCTCAAGCCGCGCAGCGCGCCGGCCTGGAAGGTGTAATCGGCCCAGAACGAAGCACTGTAATCGGGCACCATGGCCAATTGCTTGCCCTTGTACGCCGACGACTTCAGCATTTCCGAGTCCATCCGCGAGGCGGCGCCGATCAAGCTCAGGCCGTCGGTGGGCGTGATCCTGCCTTCCAGTTCGATGCCACGCACGCGGCCTTCGTCGCCCTGGATGGAGCAGGTCGCGGTGCCGGTGGCGCCGCAGTTGCGGTGGCTGGTCACCGGGTCGTCGACGATCATGTTCTCCTGGCGCAGGTCGTACACGGCCAGAGTGACCAGGCCGTCGACGCTGGCCGGCTGGTACTTCACGCCGGCTTCCCACTGCGAACCGGTGACTGGATCGAACGCGGTCTGGGTGAAGCTGTCCAGCGGCGATCTGGTCGAGGGTTGGAACGATTCGGCATAGCTCACGTACGGGGTCAGGCCGTTCTCGAACACGTACAGCAGCCCGGCGCGGCCGGTGAACGCTTCGTTCTTGATCACGCTGTGCGCACCCGGCTGGGAGATGCCGGTGGCAATGTTGCGGGTGGCGCTCAGGGTGTCGTCCTTGGTCCAATCGTAGCGCCCGCCCAAGGTAAGGCGCCAGTTGCCGGCGGCCAGCTGGTCCTGCAGGTACACCCCGCTCTGGCGATTGATGCCGGCGGTGGGCGTTTCGGTGGTGATGGTGGGCTGGTAGGGGGAGTAGACCGGGTCGAAGATGTCGATCGGGCGCGGGTTGCTCATCGCGCTGCGCACGCCTTCCCAGTCCGCCCGCTGCCAGTCCCAGCCCAGCAGCACGGTGTGGTCCACCGCACCGGTGTTGAAGCGTGCCTGCAGGCGGGTGTCGAACGTATCGCCGTCGGAATCGCCGGTGCCCTGCACGCCGCGACGGTTCTGGGTGCGGCCATCGGCATTGAGCGCGCCGAAGGTAACCACGCCGCGGTACAGCGAATCCACATGGGTGCGACGCGCGTTCTGGGTCAGGGTGAGGTGGTCGTTGAACTGGTGCTCGAACATCCACCCGGCCGTCCACAGCGTGCGGTCGAAGGTGTTCCAGTCCGGCTGGCCGATGAAGGTGCTGTTCTTCATGTGGCCGTAGGGCGTGGCGTCGAGCGTGCCGGCCATCGGCAGGTGGAACCCCCGTCGTCCTTCTGGTACATGCCCAGCAGGGTCAGGCGGGTGCGCTCGGCAATCTGCCAGGTGTAGCTGGGGGCCAGGAACCAGTGCTCCTGCGCGGTGTGCTTGATCTGGGTGTCGCCGTCGCGGTACAGGCCGACCAGGCGCACCAGGTGCGCGTTGTCATCGGTGCCGGTACCGACGTCGAACGCCGCGCTGTACTGGCCGTTGGCATCCACGCCCAGGCGCAGCAGCTGCTGCGGGTCCGGGGTGGGGGTCTTGCTGACCAGGTTGACCATGCCGCCGGGAGCGACCTGGCCGTACATCACGGCGGAGGGGCCCTTGAGTACTTCCACCCGCTCCAGGTTCCAGCTGTCGAACATGCTGCGGTTCCACTGGCTGCCCTGCGGTGCGCGCATGCCGTCCAGGGTTACGTTGTTGGCCCAGCTGCCGGCGTCGAAACCGCGGATGCGGAAATCGTCCACGCGGTTGTCGATGCCGCTGCTTTCCAGGCTGACGCCTGCCACGTAACGCATGGCGTCGTTGAGCGACTGCACGCCGCGCGCATCCAGTTCGGCGCGCTCGATCACGGCGATGGACTGCGGCGTTTCGGCAATGCTGGTGCTGGTCTTGGTGGCGCCGCTGGTGCTGTTGGCGGCGCGGTATGCATTGACCTGGACCGCTTCCAGGGCGGTGGCGGTCTGGGCAAGGGCGGCGGGTGCGGCGGCGCTGGCGATGCAGCAGGCGAGGGCAAGCAGGTTGGGACGCAACCGGCGGAACGAAACGGGGGAGGCAGTCATGTGGGATCCGGAGCCAAAGGAGCGCTGGCGCTGGCCAAACGCATGTGGCCCGGTGCCACTGCCAGCGTCGTTGTTGTCGCTAAGCGACGTCGGCTGCCTATTCTAGGGACTTTCACATGCAATGCAATTGCGACCTATTCGCATATACAAGACTGGGCATGTCGTGATTGTTGCTCACGACAGGACCATTCAATAAAAATGACTGTCAGTGTTCCATATATGTTTCTTAAAACCGCTTGCAAGCCGGAACAACAGGTCTAGAATTCGCCCCAGATCCTTTCAACCACCGCCATGAACTCGATGCCGCTCCTGACGTTCTTTACTCGCACCCGCGCTTTCGCGGGACGGGCGCGTCTGCCTCGCGGCTCCCTTGGCGGCTGATCGATTCCCGATCACCGCAGGACCCCCAGACAGAGCGCCCACCGGGCGCTCTTTTCGTTTCCGTGTTCCCAACCCACCGCACTACAACCGCATGAAGGAGAACGTGCCATGCACCAGATCGCCGAGCCCCAAACCTGGCCGCACGCCCGTCAGCCAACGGCGGCGTGCGGCTCCCTGATGTTGGCAACAGCGAGACCCCATCCATGAACACCCAGACCCGGAACCTCCGGCGCAACCTCGGCATCATTGCCCACATCGACGCCGGCAAGACCACGCTCACCGAACGCCTGCTGTGGAAAACCGGCGAGATCCATCGCGTTGGCGAGGTCCACGACGGCGCGGCGACCACCGACTTTTCGGCGATCGAACGCGAGCGCGGCATCACCATCGGCGCGGCCGCCGTACAGGCGCATTGGGCGCCGCGTGGCGAGCCCACCCACCACCTGACCCTGATTGATACGCCCGGCCACATCGACTTCGCCATTGAAGTGGAACGTTCGCTGCGCGTACTCGACGGCGCGGTGGCGGTGTTCTCCGCCGTGGACGGCGTGCAGCCACAATCGGAAACCGTATGGCACCAGGCCCGCCGCCATGGCGTGCCGCTGATCGCGTTCGTCAACAAGATGGACCGCATCGGCGCGTCGTTCGAACGCGTGCTGGCGCAGCTGCAGGACAAGCTGCAGGCGCGACCGTGGGCGATCGGCTGGCCGCTGGGTGCCGAAAATGCATTCCACGGCTGGATCGACCTGGTCGACCGCAGCACCGTGCACTGGGACGACACCGGCACGCCGACGCGCACCGCGTGGACCACCGCCGAACACAGCGAGTGGGAGCCACGGCGCGCAGAGCTGGTCGAGTCGGTGGCCGACCACGACGAGCAGCTGGCCGAAGCCTGGCTGGAGGGCAGTGCCCCGGAACCGGACGCACTCCGCGCCGCGCTGCGCCGGGCCACGCTGGCCGGTGCCGGCGTACCGGTGCTGGCGGGGGCGGCGTTCAAGAGCAAGGGCATTGAAACCCTGCTCGATGCCATCGTGGATTACCTGCCCGCGCCGGAAGACCGGCCGGCGGTGGTGGCTGCCAGCGACGAAGGCGAGGTCAGCCTGCCGCCGGACCCGAACGGCCCGCTGGCGGCGCTGCTGTTCAAGATCACGCACCAGCACCATGGTGCACTGAGCTTCGTGCGGGTGTATTCGGGCACGCTGCGGGTGGGCGATGCGTTGGCCAGTTCGCAGCATGCGCAGGGACGTCGGGTCAGCCGGCTGGTGCGGGTGCAGGCCGACCAGACCCACGACATCAAGCAGGCCGTGGCCGGTGACATCGTCGCGGTGCTGGGCTGGAAGGATGCGGTGAGCGGTGAAACGCTCAGTGCGCCGTCGCGCCCGCTGTTGCTGGACACCATCCAGGCGCAGCACGCGGTGCTGGCGTGGCGGTTGACCGCGGAAAAGGCGACCGACCTGATCCGCATCGCCCAGGGCCTGTCCAGCCTGACCCAGGAAGATCCGTCGTTCCGCGTCGAAACCGAGGCCGACAGCGGGGAAACCCTGGTCTGGGGCATGGGCGAGCTGCACCTGGAGGTGATGGTTGAACGCCTGCGCACCGAATGGAACGTCAACGTGCGTACCGGTGCGCCACGCGTGGCCTACCAGGAAACGCTGAAGCAGGCAGTTCGTGGCGTGGAAGGCAAGGTGGTCAAGCAGACCGGCGGCCAGGGCCAGTACGCCCGGGTCGTGCTGGATGTGAGCCCGCGCGAGGACGGCCAGGTGCATTTCGTCGACCGCACCGTGGGCGGCGTGATCCCGCGCGGGTTTGTGGCGGCGGTGGAGAAGGGCGTGCGAGGCGCGCTGTCGGAGGGGCCGCGTGGCCATCCGGTGGTGGGCATCGAGGTGGCGCTGGTCGACGGGCAGACCCATGCCAAGGATTCGTCGGACATGGCATTCCATCGTGCCGGTGCCGAAGCGGTCAAGGCTGCGCTGCTGCAGGCCGGTACGCGCCTGCTGGAACCGGTGATGGAAGTGGCCATCCACGTGCCGTCGGTGAATGTCGGCGATGTGGTGGGCGACCTCAACCGCCGCAGTGGCCGTATTGCGTCCATCGAGGACCAGGGCGGGCGCGCGGAAGTGGTGGGCTATGCGCCGTTGGCGCAGTTGTCCGGCTATACCACCTCGCTGCGCTCGCTTACCCAGGGGCGCGCGTCGAGCGACATGCGCTTCAACGGGTATGAAGAGGTGCAGGCGGCTTGAATGTTGGAAAGGGAAGGGGAGCCGGGTTCTGCCGGCTCCCCGCGCATGTGTCGGTATCCGGGTCTCACCGGCGCCGCGCGGCGCAAGGGTCCGAAGAGGACCCGGTATCGGTGGCCGTGATCCGACCGGCGTTTAGACGATCCGGAGCCGACCGTCAGGCGTCATGGCGCCGGAACGAAGAGCAGCCACGCAGGGCGTGGCTCTACCAGCAAGCATTTACAATGGGGCATCCGCTTCAGGAGCATCACCATGGCCACTCCCCATTTCTACCCCGTCGGCACCCCCGGACAGCCTTGGGGCGATACCGAACGCGCGGCGTGGCGCTCGCGCCAGGTGGTGCAACGCCATTACGCCGCCGACGTGGTCGCCGCGTTGAACGCGCTTCCCGATGCACTGGAGGTGGTGCAATACGGCCAGCTCGAATCGATGACCGACACCTACCCGCTGTTGCTGGCAATGACCCGCAACTGGGACCCGGCACTGCCCACCGCCCTGGTCACCGGCGGCGTACACGGCTACGAAACCAGCGGCGTGCACGGCGCGCTGCAGTTCCTGCGCAATCATGCCCACGAGTATGCCGGCCGCATCAACCTGATCGTCGTACCCTGCGTATGCCCCTGGGGCTACGAACGCATCCAGCGCTGGAATCGCGACGCGATCGATCCCAACCGCAGCTTTCGTGACGGTGGGCGGATCGTAGAATCGGCATCGCTGATGAACTGGATCGCCGCACGCAACGACACCCTGCTGGTCCACCTGGACCTGCACGAAACCACCGACAGCGATGCGCATGAATTCGATCCGGCGCTGGCTTCGCGTGATGGCAAGGCGTGGACCCCGGAAACCATTCCGGACGGCTTCTATGTCATCGGCAACAGCGAAAATCCTGAGCCGGCCTTCCAGCGTGCCCTGATCGCTGCTGTCTCACCCATCACCCACATCGCACCGGCCGACGCCCACGGCAACCTGGTGGGCCTGCCGTTGCAGTCGCCGGGCGTGGTCTGGGGCGAATCGCGCTCGATCGGTGCATGTGCCGGCTTCACCAATGCGCGTTTGGCCACCACCACCGAAGTGTATCCGGACAGCCCGCGCACCACGCCGGCCCAGTGCAACGCCGCGCAGGTGGCTGCAGTGCGGGCAGGGCTGGACTTCGCCCTTGCATCGGAGGATCGCGCACGGCCTTGATCCGGATCAAGGCGGCATGTGTGCACCGATGGCAGGATGCGCCATGCCTGAGGCCACGACATTGCGCTCCGCTTCGCACCTGCCCGACTGCCTTGTGCAGCAGCCGGATCACGTGCTGTTTCATTCCGCCCTGCAGTTCAGCAGTGGGTTCGGCGAGGCCGGTTGGCGCAACGCGCTGCTGGCCAGCAACGAGCACCTGATCCCGCGTTCGCTGACGCTGGGCTTCCAGGCGGCGCGCGCGGAGGTGGGCGGGGAGGCCTGCCTGCACGCACTGCTGGATGGGTTGCGCCTGCACGCGGGGCTGCTGGCCGACGACCGCGAGGTGGTGGCGCTGGTGCTGCAGTTGGGCCTGGCCGAGTGCCTGGCGCCGGCGCTGCTGGAACAGCTGCTGGAGGCGGTGCCCGAGCACCTGCGTACGGTGGCGCGGCCGCAGGTGGAGGTCCGGGTGGATGCGGGCAGTGGGCGCGAGCCGGACGCGTTGCGCGCGGTAGGCTGTACGCGCTTGACCGTGATCGACCGACCGGGCGCCGACGGCCCGGGACTGCTGGCGCGCGCGCAGCCTGCCGGCTTCACCGCCTGCTACTACCAGCTGCGGGTGCCTTCGCGCGGCGACCGGCACTACCTGCAACGGCTGCAGCGGGTGATCGAACATGGCCCGGCGCGGATCCTGCTGCCGGCGCCGTGCCTGGCGCCGCCGCAACCCTGTGCAGCGACGTGGTTCGGCGCGTGGCAACAACTGGTAGCCGCCGGGTATGTGCCGATCGGTGGCGACCACTACCAGCACCCGGACCGTGCGCCGCCCGTCACGGCCCGCGACACCTATCGTTACTGCGACGTGGCCGGCGTACCGCGCCGCGAGCGCAGCGATTTCATCGGCATTGGCGCGGGTGCCTGCAGCCAGGTGGGGGAGGTGTTGTGCAGGCTGGATGAAGATCCGCTGCGCTGGCAGGCGCGCATGGCGGCCGGCCATGCCGGTGTGGTGACCGGTCTGATCCTGTCGGAGGAGGAGGCATTGGCCAGCGACGCGGTCCAGCGCATCGCCTGCGACCATGCGCTGGACGTGGCCGATTTCGAGTGGTGCAACGCACGTTCCTTCGCCGAGGTGTTCGAGGACGCGCGGGCACGGCTGCAGCCGTGCCTGGCGCAGGGCTGGGCCTGCTGGGACGGCCAGGTATTGCGTCTTCGCGCGGAGGGCATCCTGCTGTGGCGCATCGTCGCCGCGTGCTTCCGACCCGCGCTGGCACGATGAATACGCGAGTGTGACGGATAGTGGATAGTCCAGCCGCCCAGTTGGGAATGTGCAGAAATTACTGAGCTGGAACTCACGTCGAATTGACGATTTGCTCTCCATCCTGAATGCTCCAACCTGCATGCGGACGCCCGATATGTCCTCCAACGTTGTGAAGATGACGCGCACGCAACTTACCGCCATGGTGGTTGGCGGCATGATCGGGGCGGGTATTTTCTCCCTCCCCCGGACTTTCGCCGGTGCCACCGGCCCGCTGGGTGCGGTGGTGGCCTGGCTTATCGCCGGCCTGGGCATGTACACCCTGGCGCGCGTGTTCCAGATGCTGGCCGAACGCAAGCCCGACCTGGACGCCGGTGTATTCGCCTATGCGAAGGAGGGCTTCGGCGACTACCCCGGGTTTCTTTCTGCGTTCGGCTACTGGATCGGCAGCTGTATCGGCAACGTCTCCTACTGGGTGCTGATCAAGTCCACCCTGGGCGCGTTCTTCCCGATCTTCGGCGACGGCAACACGGTGGTGGCGATCCTGGTCGCATCGGCCGGCATCTGGCTGTTCCACTTCATGATCCTGCGCGGCGTGCAGCAGGCGGCGGCCATCAACAAGATCGTCACCATCGCCAAAGTGATCCCGATCCTGGTGTTCCTGGTCATCATGGCCTTTGCCATGAAGATGGAGGTGTTCCGGTTCAACTTCTACGGCGGCGGCCTGGAAGGCAACATCTTCGAGCAGGTCCGCGCGACGATGCTGGTGACGGTCTTCGTGTTCCTGGGTATCGAGGGTGCCAGCGTCTACTCGCGCTACGCCAAGGAGCGCAAGGATGTGGGCGCGGCCACCATCACCGGCTTCCTGGTGGTCACCACGCTGATGGTACTGGTGACCCTGCTGCCATTTGCGGTGCTCGAGCGGGCCGACATCGCCGGCATGCGCCAGCCTTCGATGGCCGCCGTGCTTGAAGCTGTAGTGGGCCATTGGGGCGCAGTCTTCGTCAGCGTCGGCCTGCTGATTTCCGTGCTCGGTGCCTACCTGGCCTGGTCGCTGATCTGCGCCGAGGTGCTGTCGGCTGCGGCCCGCACCAAGGACATGCCCGCCATCTTCGCGCGGGAGAACGCCAACGGGGTTCCGGCGGCGGCACTTTGGGCGACCAACATCATCGTGCAGCTGATCGTGATCACCACCTACTGGTCGCGCGATGCGTTTTCGCTGATGCTCAACCTGACCAGCGCGATGTCGCTGATCCCGTTCCTGCTGGTAGCGGCCTACGGGTTGAAGATCACCCGACGGGGGGAGACCTACAACGAGCGGCCCAATGAGCGCGGGCGCGACCTTACCCTGGCCATCCTGGCTACGGTCTACACCGCCTTCCTGCTGTATGCCGGCGGCATCAAGTTCATCGTGCTGTCGGCGGTGCTGTATGCGCCGGGCAGCCTGCTGTACTTCTGGGCGCGGCGCGAGCAGGGCGAGAAGATCTTCACCAAGGCCTCGGATTTCATCATCCTGGCGCTGGCGGTGGTCGCTGCAGTAATTGGTGTGTACTGGATCGCGACGGGTTACATCCAAATCTAAGGACTGAGCCGCGATGAGCCCCACCGTGGGTAGCCGCAAGTTGTCGCTGCTGGAGCTGACCGCGCTTGTGGTCGGCTCGATGATCGGTTCGGGCATCTTTGCGCTGCCCGCTGCGTTCGCTGCCAACACCGGGGTGCACGGTGCGCTGCTGGCGTGGGCCATCGCCGGCACCGGCATGCTGATGCTGGCCTTCGTGTTCCAGTCGCTGTCGCGGCTGAAACCGGAGCTGGACACCGGCATCTACGCCTATGCCAAAGCCGGCTTCGGCGACTACGCTGGTCTATTGTCGGCCGTGGGCTATTGGCTGGGCTGCTGCCTGGCGGACGTGGCCTGCCTGATCCTGATCAAGG
The DNA here is from genome assembly GCF_037482345.1 of Stenotrophomonas sp. AB1(2024). Lineage (NCBI taxonomy): Bacteria > Pseudomonadati > Pseudomonadota > Gammaproteobacteria > Lysobacterales > Lysobacteraceae > Stenotrophomonas > Stenotrophomonas sp. AB1(2024). The sequence goes on along the minus strand of NZ_JBBHKO020000001.1, from coordinate 27,636 downwards.
CCACGCTGGGCCAGTTCTTCCCGGTATTCGGCGATGGCACCACCGTGGTGGCGATCCTCTCTGCCTCGGCGTTGCTGTGGGGCTTCCACTTCCTGATCCTGCGCGGAATCAAGGAAGCGGCGCTGATCAACACCATTGCGACAGTGGCCAAGCTGGTGCCGCTGGCGGTGTTCATCGTCTTCCTGTTCCTGGGCTTCCGCGCCGATGTCTTCGCGCTGAACCTGTGGGGGGGCGAGCCGCCAGGCGCCGGTACCCTGTGGCAACAGACCCGGGGCACCCTGCTGCTCACCGTGTTCGTGTTCGTCGGCATCGAAGGGGCCAGCGTGTATTCGCGGCACGCGCGCCGCCGCGAGGACGTGGGCATCGCCACCGTGGCCGGCTTCCTGGGCGTACTGTGCCTGCTGGTGATGGTCACCATCCTGTCTTACGGCATCATGCTGCGCCCGGACCTGGCCGCGCTGCGCACACCGTCGATGGCGGGCGTGATGGAGGCCATCGCCGGACGTTGGGGCGCCTTGTTCATCAGTATCGGGTTGTTGATCTCGGTGTTGGGCAACTACCTGTCCTGGTCGCTGCTGGCCGCCGAGGTGCTGCATTCGGCCGCGCTCAACGACGCCATGCCGCGCGTACTTGCCCGCGAGAACCGCGCCGGCGTGCCGGACGCGGCGCTGTGGTTGACCAACGGGGTGATCCAGAGCTTCCTGCTGGTCAGCTGGTTCGCCGATTACGCCTTTACGCTGGCGCTGAAGATGACCAGCGCGATGACGCTGGTGCCGTACCTGCTGGTGGCGGCCTACCAGCTCAAGCTGTCGCTGGGCGGCGAGACCGGGGTGGACGCTGCTGCCCATGCGCGGATGCGTTGGATAGCCGGCATCGCTACGGTCTACGCCGCCTCCATGCTGTTGGCCGGCGGCAGCCGCTACCTGCTGCTGTCCAGCCTGCTGTACGTGCCGGGGTCGATCCTGTTCTGGGCCTGGCAGCGGCATCGTGGCATTGCATTCCGGCCGGCCGAGATGGCCGTGCTGTTGCTGCTGTGCGCCATGGCAGTGGCGGGCCTTGTCGGGTTGGCCAGTGGGTGGCTGCGCTTGTGACCGCGCCGCCCGCCAAGCCGTTTCGTTCCCTGCTGGCACGCCTGACCGCGCCGTATCGCGGGCCTCTGTGCCGAACAGGGCAGGTGCTGGGTGCGCTGTGCTTCATCGCCTCGTTGACCCCCAGCCTGGTGCCGCGCGGCTATGTGGCGCAGGGGCTGCTGTCGGGTGTGTGTTTCGCCGTGGGCTACCTTATCGGTGTGGCGCTTGCCGCGCTGTGGCGGCGCCTGATGCTGCCTGAGCTGAGCCGTAGCCGGTTGCCGCGGGTGCTGCGCTGGCTGCCGTGGGTGAGCCTGCTGGCGTGTGCGTTGACGGTGTGGTGGGTGCGCCCATGGCAGGACTCGGTGCGCGCGGTGATGGGCCTGCCGCCAATGGACGAGAGTTTCTCGCTGCGGCTGCTGGTGATCGCGCTGGCGGTGTTTGCCGTGCTGCTGGTGGTGGGCCGCGCCTTTGCCTGGGTGGCGCGGCGGGTCGGCGCATTGTCCCAGCGGATCATGCCGGCGCCGGTGGCGCGGCTGCTGGGCATCGGGGTGGCCGCAGTGCTGTTTTTCAACATCGCCAACGGCGTGCTGCTGCGCGGCGCGCTGCACGCGGCCGACGCGTCGTTCCGCAAGGCCGATGCGCTGATTCCGCCGGATGCAACCGCGCCGACGCGACCCGGCGCAACCGGCGGCCCCGGTTCGCTGGTGGTCTGGGAGCAGATGGGCAGGGCAGGGCGCGATTACGTGAGCGCCGGGCCGGATGCAGCCGACATCGCCGCCTTCACCGGCAAGCCCGCGCTGCAACCCATCCGGGTCTACGCCGGCCTGCCGGCGGCCGAGAGTGCGCGTGCCCGCGCCCGGTTGGCGCTACGCGAACTGCAGCGCCAGGGGGGATTCGAGCGCGCCAACCTGGTGGTCATCACCCCAACCGGCACTGGCTGGGTAGACCCGGCAGCGGCGGACAGCCTGGAGTACCTGCTGCATGGCGACGTGGCCAGCGTTGCGGTGCAGTACTCCTATCTGTCCAGCCCGTTGTCGCTGCTGGTCGAACCCGAGTACGGCGAGGAAACCTCGCGGCTGCTGTTTGCCGAGGTCTACGCGTACTGGCGAACGTTGCCGGTGGACGCCCGGCCGCGCCTGTACGTGCACGGTTTGAGCCTGGGCGCGATGAACTCCGAGCGCTCGGTGAACCTGTTTGACATGATCGATACACCCATCGATGGCGCGCTGTGGAGTGGCCCACCGTTCGCCACCCGTACCTGGCGGCAGACCACCGACCAGCGCAACGCCGGGTCCACCGAATGGCTGCCGGTGTTCCGTGACAGCCGCACGGTGCGCTTCATGAACCAGGCCGGCGCGCCGGTGCCAGCGGATGCCCCATGGGGGCGGATGCGGGTGGTGTACCTGCAGTACGCCAGCGACCCGATCACCTTCTTCACTCCCTACGACGCCTGGCGGAAACCGGACTGGATGGCCGAGCCGCGCGCGCCGGACGTGTCCCCGGCGGTCCGCTGGTACCCGCTGGTAAGCATGCTGCAGCTGGCGCTGGACATGCTGTTGGCCGACCGCACCCCGATGGGCTACGGGCATGTGTTTGCGCCCGCGCACTACATCGCGGGGTGGCAGGCAGTACTGGGTACCGGGGATTGGAATGCCGCCGACACACGGCGCTTGATGGATCTTCTCGACCCACTGCGCCGACGCGAAATCGAGCGGCGGCGCAGTACCAGCGGCGGTTGAGTCAGGAGGGCGGTGGTGGCGGATCGACCGGGGGCCGGATCGTCGGGCGGGCCAGCCGCTCGGTGATGGCCAGGATCAGCGCCGACAACAACAACATGCCGTGGATGGCCGCCATCCAGCGTAGTACCTCCGGGTCGATCGAATTGCCTTCCTCCAGCTTCATGAAGATCCGCAGCAGGGCAATCGCCGAGATGGCGATGATCGAGCCCATCAACTTGCTCTTCATGCCGGAGAAATCGACCGTGCCCATCCAGGAGGGACGCTTCTCCTGACCGGAATCGATCCGCGTCACGAAGTTTTCATAACCGGCCAGGGTGACGATGAGCAGCAGGTTGGCCACCAGCGACAGGTCGATCAGCGACAGCGCCAGCAGCACTGCATCGGCCGGGCCAAGCTGGCCAATGCGCAGCACATAGTTGAGCAGCTCGCGCAGGAACACGAACAGCAACAGCAGCAGTGCCACCACCAGCCCGAAGTAGAACGGCGCCATGATCCATCGCGCATCGAACAGACTGCGCGACACATTGCGGCGGATCATGTTGCGTAATCGTTCCATCGCCGGCCCTCGTCAACACTCATTCTTCGAAGCTGTCGGTTACATCCGGCCCGGTATCTTCCACTACATCCGCCGGGCGGTCGCCGTAGATCGTGTTGCGCATTTCGCGGCGCGCGTCACGAATCGCGGTGCCATCGAGCGGACGGATCCGGATGATGCGGCAGGACTGTGGCATGGCCACACTCGCCGTGCGTGGAATCACGCTGTCCCAGCGGGCATTGACCGTGCCGAACGAGTTGGTGATCTGCACCGTGTGGGCGATCGACAGGCCGGGGCACCGGCCGCGCAGCTCGAGCAGGTGGCCACGGCTCTGGCTGGTCCACACCGCCAGTGCCCGGTCGCCCAATGGGGTCCACTGGGTATGGCGTACGAAGCGGGCCAGCCGGAACGAGGACACCGGCGGCCCGGCGTGCTGCACGTAAAGGTTGAAGCGTTCCTGGGTGGTCATGGTGGGCGTAGTGGCGCACCCTCCCAAGGATGCCACGGCGAGCAGCGTCATCAGCAAACGGCGCATGATGGTTCCTTCTGCTAGGCAAAACAGCGAGATGCCCGTCCACGCGGGACGGGCCGGTTCACAGGAGCGCCCCCCGGCTCAGCGACGGGTGACGCGGGTGGTGCTGCCGTCGCTTGAGACGTTCACGCGGTCGCCGACGCGGTAGTCGGTCGGGTTGCCGTCCTGTACGACCGCGACGGTGCGGCCGTTTTCCAGCTGGACGGTGATCTCAACGCCGTTGCGCGCTCCACGTGCCAGCGCATTGCCCGCTGCACCACCCGCTGCGGCGCCTGCGATCGCACCGATGGTGTTGGCGCGGCTGCCACCACCGATCGTACTGCCGGCGACACCGCCGATCCCCGCGCCGACCAGGGTCGCCACCCCGCGCGAATCGTTCTGGATCTGAACGCCACGGATGGACTGGACCGTGCCGGCCTCCACCGTCTGGGCGCGCCCGACCTCGGAGCGGTTGAAGGTGCTGGGGGTGGTGTGGGTCGCGCAGCCCGCCATGAACAGGGCAGACGCCAACAGCGCCGTTGCGGCGCCTGCATGTTGAAGTTTCATCGTGTGTCTCCATCAAATGAATACGAGGGGCTACGGTTGGCCAGCCATCCTGGCGTTGAAATCTGCTCCATGCAGCAGCGATTAACTACGCAACCTGTAACGGCAACGTGAAAGAAACCGTGTCCTCCAGCCCGCACAACACATTCAGCATTCCCAGGTCTTTCCATCCACTATCCATTTTCCGACGTTCACGTGCCCATGACCTTTTGGGGAATAGTTGTGCACGCATCGACAACATATCCCGTGGCCGCCGCAACGACGGTCGGATGCTTCGCTTTCCCTGTTCATATCCGTGAAATGGAGAAGTCCGCAATGTCCAGTGCAACTGTCTATGGCGTTCATTCCGAAGTTGGTGTCCTGAAGAAGGTGATGGTGTGCGCCCCCGGCATGGCGCACAGCCGGCTGACCCCGCGCAACAAGGACGACCTGCTGTTCGATGACGTGATCTGGGTAGACAACGCCAAGCGCGACCATTTCGACTTCATGTCCAAGATGCGTGCCCGTGGCGTGGACGTGGTGGAAATGCACGATCTGCTCACCGAGACACTGGAAATCGACGATGCCCGCAACTGGATCCTGGACCACCAGATCAACGCCAACGAAGTGGGCGTGGAATTCATGTCCGAAGTGCGCGCCTACCTGCAGGCGCTGCCGGCCCGGCAACTGGCCGAAACGCTGATCGGTGGCCTGAGCGTGTTCGACCTGCCGGACGACTTCGCCGGACCCACGCTGCAGGCCGCGCGCGCGCAGCCGGACATCGTCGGCTACCTGCTGCCGCCGCTGCCCAACACGCTGTACACCCGCGACACCACCTGCTGGATCTACCAGGGCGTGACCCTCAATCCGCTGTACTGGCCGGCGCGCCACGAGGAAACCATCCTCACCACCGCGATCTACAAGTTCCATCCGGATTTCACCAAGGCCAAGTTCCCGATCTGGTTCGGTGACCCCACCGTCGACCACGGCAATGCCACGCTGGAAGGCGGTGACGTATTGATTCCCGGCAACGGCATCGTGCTGATCGGCATGAGCGAGCGCACTTCGCGCACGGCCATCACCCAGTTGGCGCAGTCGCTGTTCAAGAACGGTGCGGCCAAGCGGGTGATCGTGGCGGTCATGCCCAAGCTGCGCTCGGCCATGCACCTGGATACGGTGTTCACCTTCGCCGATCGCGATGTGGTGACGGTGTTCCCGGGCATCGTCGACCAGATCCACACCGTATCGCTGCACCCCAGCGACAAGGCGCCGGGCTTCGAGATCGTGTTCGAGAAGAAGCACTTCAACGACGTGGTCGCCGAGGCACTGGGCTTCAAGCAGCTGCGCATCGTCGAATCCGGCGGCGACCGCTACGCGGCCGAACGCTCGCAATGGGATAGCGGCAACAACCTGGTGGCGATGGCGCCGGGCGTGGTGGTGGCGTATGACCGCAGTACCCAGACCAATACCGATCTGCGCAAGCAGGGTATCGAAGTGATCAGCATCGTCGGGGCCGAGCTGGGGCGTGGTCGCGGTGGCGGCCACTGCATGACCTGTCCGTTGATCCGCGACGCGGTGGCCTTCTAGGCGCAGCGCCGACATTTCCCGTCACGGCGGCCGGGTGCCGCCGCCGTGCGAACTGCGGAGACCGGAAGGATGCAATCCCTTGGGTGGATGGCGCGTGCATGGCTGTTGGCGGCGGTTGCACTGGCGGCGGGGTGTGGACGCGGTGGTGGTCCCGACGACACACAACGGCCGCCCACGCTGGTGGCCGTGGAAGTGGTCAAGGCGCAGGTCGTACCCAACCTGGTAGAGCTGCCGGGCCGGGTGGAGGCCAGCCGTTCGGCCGAAGTGCGGGCGCGTGCCGATGGCATCGTCGAGCGCCAGTTGTATGTCGACGGCACCGAAGTGGAGGCCAACGCGCCGCTGTTCCAGATCGACCCGCGCGACCTGCAGGCGCGGGTGCAGCAGGCCCGCGCCTCGCTGGCCTCGGCTCGCGCGGCCAAGGCGCAGACCTCCTCGCTGCGCGCCAGGCTGTCCACGTTGGTGCAGCGCAAAGCCGTGAGTGTGCAGGAGTACGAATCGGCGCAGGCTTCGTTCCGCCAGGCCGATGCGGCGCTGATGGAGGCCCAGGCAGCGGTGGACCGCGCCACGCTGCAGCTCGACCACGCCACCGTACGCGCGCCCATCAAGGGCCGCACCGGCCGCGCCCAGGTCAGCGAAGGCGCATTGGTCAGTGCAGCGGCGGCCACGCTGCTTACCCGGATCGATCAGGTCGATCCGGCATTCGTCATTTTCAATCCCTCCAACATCGCCATGAACGAGATCCAGCGGGGCGTCGCCGACGGCCGCATCGACATGGGCGACGATCACCGCGTGCAGGTGACCCTCCTGCTGGAGGGGGGTGAACGCCTGCCCGAAGCCGGTGTCGTGGACTTCAGCGAAACCGCCATCGATCCGGCCACCGGCAGCCGAACGCTGCGTGCGCGCTTCGCCAATCCGGATGGCCGCTTGCTGCCGGGGCAGTTCGTGCGCGGCATCCTGGCCATCGGCAGCATCCGCAACGGCACCAGCCTGCCCGAACGTGCCATCCAGGTGGGCGAGGATGAAGCCACGGTCATGCTGGTCAATGACGAGAACGTTGCCGTACGTCGCGCCGTGACCCTGGCCGGCCAGGCCGGCGGGCGTTGGGTGGTGCAGTCCGGGCTCACCCCCGGCGACAAGGTGATCGTCGATGGCTGGCACAAGATCCAGCCCGGCCAACCCGTGGCGATCCAGTCCAAACCCATTGCCAAGGCGAAGGCCGACACCCCATGAGTGGCTACTTCGTCTACCGGCCGGTGCTGGCGTGGGTGATCGCGCTGTTCGCCATCCTGTTCGGTGGCATTGCGCTGAGCAGCCTGCCGGTGGAGCAGTACCCCGACGTGGCACCGCCGTCGCTGAGTATCTCGGCCACGTTCGTCGGCGCCGATGCGCAGACCCTGGACCGCACCGTGACCTCGGTGATCGAGAACGAGCTGAGCGGCGTGGATGATTTCCTGTTCATGACCTCCACCAGCCGCGCCAACGGCACCGCGCAGATCCGGGTGACCTTCCGCAGCGGCACCGACCTGGACATTGCCCGTTCGCAGGTGCAGGACCGCCTGGCCCGGGTCGAGCCGCGCCTGCCCGAAGAAGTGCGGCAGATGGGCGTGCGGGTCACCCAGGCCAGCAACGGCTTCCTGATGCTGATTTCGTTGCAGTCCGACAAGGGCCGCTATTCGGCACTGGAACTGGGCGACTACGCCAACAGCAACATCGCCGACGAACTGCGCCGTGTGCATGGGGTGGGCGACGTCACCCTGTTTGGCTCCAGCTACGCCATGCGGATCTGGCTGGACCGCGAAAAGCTGGTCAGCTACGGCATCTCACCTGGTGAGGTGATGGCCGCGGTACGAGAGCAGAACGCGCAGACGGCCGGCGGCGGCCTTGGTCTGCAGCCAACCACGCCATCGACCGAAACCACCGCGCAGATCGTCATGCGTGGCCGCTTCAGCACGCCCGAACAGTTCCGCCAGGTGATCATCCGCGCCACCCCCGGTGCGGCCACGGTGCGGCTGGGCGATGTGGCGCGGGTGGAGCTGGGCAACGACAACTACGCTTTCAACCTGCGCTTGAACGGCCAGGAAACCGCCGGCCTGGCGGTATCGCTGGCCACCGGCGCCAACGCGCTGTCCACCGCCACCGCCGTGCGCCAGCGCATGCAGGACCTGGAGGCCAGCTTCCCCGATGGCATGCAGTGGACCACGCCGTTCGACACCACCCCGTTCATTACCGAATCGGTCAACGGCGTGGCCGTCACCATGCTGCAGTCGCTGGTGCTGGTGTCCATCGTGGTGCTGCTGTTCCTGCAGAGCTGGCGTGCGGTGTTCCTGCCCACCATCGTGGTGCCGGTGTCGCTGCTGGGCGCCTGCCTGGGCCTGCTCGCATTCGGGGTATCGATCAACCTGCTGTCGTTGTTCGCGATGGTGGTGGCGATCGGCATCCTCAACGACGATGCCATCGTGATCGTGGAAAGCGTCGAGCGGATCATGCGCGAAGAAGAGCTGCCGCCGCGCGAAGCCACTGCCAAGGCGATGGGCCAGCTCTCCGGCGCGATCATCGCCACCACGCTGGTACTGCTGGCGGTGTTCATTCCCATGGGCTTCTTCCCCGGTTCGGCCGGTGGCATCTACCGGCAGTTCGCGGTCACGCTCAGCGTATCGCTGGTGGTCTCCACCATCCTGTCGTTGACCCTGGCCCCGGCCATCTGCGGCGCCATGCTGCGCCCGGCCAGGGAGCAGGTGGGGAAGGGCGGCCCCGGGCGCCGGTTGTTCAGCGCCATCAACACCGGACTGGATAAGAGCAGCCGCCGCTACGCCGGCTGGGTGGGCAGCATGCTGGTGCGGCCGTGGCTGTGGATCGGGGTATTCGTGGTGGTCACGCTGATCACCGGCCTGTTGTATGCAAGGCTGCCAGGCGGCTTCCTGCCCACCGAAGACCAGGGCTACATCTTCGTGGCCTACAACGCCGCCCCCGGTGCCACGATGGAACGCACCCGTGCCGCGGCCGAGCAGGCCGAAGCGATCCTGCGCCAGCAGCCGGAAGTGCGCAACGTGGCCACGGTGATCGGCTTCAGCTTCTTCGGCCAGGGCCAGGCGGTGGGCATGTCGTTCGTCGACCTGCACCCATGGGCTGAACGCAGTGGCAGCGAGCGCAGTGCGATGTCGCTGGCGGCGCGCATGAGCGCGGCGTTTACCCGCATTCCACAGGCGCAGGTGTTCGCGCTCAATCCACCGGCCATCCAGTCGCTGGGCAATGCGTCGGGCTTCAGCATGAAAATCGAGGACCGCAGCGGTGTCGGCGGCACCGGGTTGAGCGCGGCCGCCATGGGCATTGCCGCCCGCGCTGCCACCAACGACCGGCTTACCGGCGTGCGCCCGGAAGGCATGCCACGCGCGCCGCAGCTGTTCGTGGATATCGATCGCACCCAGGCGCGGGCGCTGGGCGTGCAGCTGTCGCAGGTCAACCAGGCGCTGGGCATCATGTTCGGCTCGGCCTACGTCAATGACTTCGTGCGCCAGGGCAATGTGCTGCGGGTCTTCATCCAGGGCGATGCCGAGCAGCGCATGCGCGCCGAGGATGTCTCTGACCTGCGGGTGATCGGCAACAACGGCCAGTCGGTACCGTTCTCCGCGTTCGCCACCACCCGCTGGACGGTGGGCGAGCAGCAGGTGGAACGTTACAACGGCTTCCTCTCGGCCACGGTGTCGGGGCAGGGCGCGCCGGGCGTGTCCAGCGGCGCGGCACTGGTGGAGATGGAACGCATCGCCGACGACGTGCTGCCGCCGGGCATGCGCCACGAATGGACCGGCACGGCGCGCGAAGAACGCGAGGCTTCGGGGCAGGTGGGCATGCTGCTCGGCCTGGCCTTCGTGGTGGCGTTCCTGCTGCTGGCCGCACTCTATGAAAGCTGGGTGACCCCGGTGATCGTGCTGCTGGTGGTGCCGCTGGGCATCCTGGGCGCGGTGGTGTTCACCGCCGCACGCGGGATGTCCGCCGATGTGTACTTCACCGTGGGCCTGGTCACCATCATCGGCCTGGCCGCCAAGAACGCCATTCTGATCGTGCAGTTCGGGCTGGACGAGGAAGCGCGCGGGGTGCCGGTACGCGATGCGATCCTGCAGGCCGCGCAGCAGCGCCTGCGCCCGATCCTGATGACCAGCCTGACCTTCATCGTGGGCATGGTGCCGCTGGTGATCGCCACCGGCGCCGGCGCGGCCAGCCGCCAGGCGGTGGGTACCGGCGTGCTCGGCAGCATGCTCAGCGCCACGCTGTTCGGCATCTTCTTCACCCCGCTGTTCTACTTCCTGTTGCGCCGCCGCGCGCGTCCGCGCACGGCAGACCCGGCCGCACCCGCAGCCAGGGAGGATGCCGATGCGTAACGGCATGCCTTGGCGGATGGGGGCGTTGCTGGCGGTCTGCCAGCTGTGCGGCTGCAACCTTGCGCCGGACTACGTTCGCCCGGAGGCGCCAGTACCTGACCGCTTCCCGCCATCTGCTGCCGAGGGTGCACTCGCGCCGGGCATTCCGTGGCAGGGCTTCTTCCATGACCCGGTACTGCGCGACCTGATCGGCAAGGCACTGGTCTACAACCGCGACCTGGCTGGCGCTGCGGCCCGGATCGAACAGGCCCGCGCGCAGTTCCGCATCCAGCGCAGCCAGCGCCTGCCCGGGTTGGATGCCAGTGCGTCGGGCCAGCGCCTGCGCACGCCGCTCAGCGCCGCCGACGGTGCGCCCCGGGTTACCGTGGACAGCTACGCGGTGCAGGTGGGCATCCCGTCGTTCGAGCTGGATTTCTGGGGCCGCGTGGCCAACCTCAACGAAGCAGCACGGCGCCAGTATCTGGCCACGGAGGAGGCCCGCAATACCGCCGAGCTGTCGCTGGTCGCCAACGTGGCCGCCAGCTACTACGCGGTGCGCGCCAGCGACGAAGGCATCGTGCTGGCCGAGCGCTCGCTGGCCAGCCGCAACGAAACCCTGGAGCTGGCGCAGCTGCGCATGGACGCCGGGCTGACCTCGTCCATCGATTTCAACCAGTCCTACGCGCTGGTCACCCAGACCGAACTGCAGCTGGCGCAGCTGCGCCGCACCCAGGGCCAGGCGCTGCAGCTGCTGCAGTTCCTGGTCGGCGCGCCGCTTCCGCCCGCATTGCCTGCCGGGCTGCCGCTGGATCCCAACGCGCAGCTCACCCGGCTCGATCCCGGCCTGCCATCGGCGCTGCTTGAAGCGCGCCCGGACGTGCGTCTGGCCGAACATCAGCTGCGTGCGGCCAATGCCAACATCGGCGCGGCGAGGGCGTTGTATTTTCCCATCATCTCGTTGACCGGCGCCGGCGGCTACGCCTCCAGCGAGCTGTCCGGGCTGGTCTCAGACAGCAACCGGGTGTGGTCCTTCGGCGCCGGTGCGGTACTGCCGCTGCTCGACTGGGGTGCCCGCCGCGCCCGCGTGGACGCGGCCAACGCCGCCCGCGACGAACGCGAGGTGGCCTACCAGTCCACCGTGCAGAACGCCTTCCGCGAAGTTGCCAGCGGGCTGGTCGCCGCCGAACAGAACGATCTTCAGATCCAGGCCCAGATACGTGCGGTGGAAGTCCAGCAGGCGCTGGTGGTGACCGCGCACGACCGCTACGACGTGGGCCTGACCCCGTACCTGGAAGTGCTCGACGCCGAGCGCAACCACTTCGCCGCCGAACAGAACCTGCTGCAGCTGCGCGCAGCGGCATTGCAGGACGCGGTGAACCTGTACGCCGCACTGGGCGGCGGGCAGGGCCAGCGGGAGATCCCCGTCAACTGATCCATTCCGTGTTTTCGACTTCCCAGCGAGGGCCGCCTTCCATGCGCATTCCTACCCGATCACTTTGCCTGGCTGCCGTGCTGCTGCCCGGCGCCGTCGCCGCACAGACCCGCGACGCCACCCAGGACGCGGAGATACAGCGGCTGCGCCAGACCGTGGACATGCTCACTGCGCGCATCCAGGCGCTCGAATCCGGGCAGGCCAGCACCGCCCCGGCGGCGCCCACGCAGCCGGCCAGTGCCGTGGCGGCGACGCCCAGCGCGGTTTCGGTGCCTGCCGCACCGCTGGTTGCGGCCACGCCGGCAGCATTGAACGTACCGCCATCGCCGCTGCCGCCACGCGAAACCTTCGATGAGGACGACCAGGCCAGCGCCCGTGTCGACAATGAGGTGCCACCGGGCGACGGGCTGGAGGGCTTCTTCCTCATTCCCGGCACCGGCACCTGGTTGCGGTTGGGCGGCTACGCCAAGCTGGATGCGATGTTCGACAGCGGCGATGCCGGGGTGACCGACGAGTTCGTTCCATCCTCCATTCCGGTCGATGGTGGCCGGGACAGCACGCGGTTCAACATGCACGCCCGGCAGACCCGGCTGACCATCGAAGGCCGGCGCGATACCGGCGCCGGCCAACTGCGGTTCCTGATCCAGAACGATTTCTTCGGTTCTGGTGGCAGCTACGGCTATCGCCTGCGCCACGCCTGGGGCCAGCTTGGCAATACCTACGTGGGCTTTGGCTGGTCGGCTTTCATGGACCTGGATTCCGGTCCGGATACGCTGGATTTCGCCGGCCCGCCGGCATCGCCGTTCGCACGGCTGGCCAGCGTCCGCCAGTACTTCCCGCTGGGCAACGGCAACCAGTTGATCCTGGCCGCAGAGCACCGGGCGCCGGAGCTGCAGTTCTCCGGCGTTACCCAACGCTCGCGCACCGCCGCGCCCAACCTGGTACTGGCCGCCCGGCATGAGGCGGACTGGGGCAGCCTGCAGGCATCGGGCCTGCTGCGCTACCTGGCCTACGATTCGGCGCAGGACAGCAACGAAGGCAGCGACAGCGCCACCGCCGGCGGCCTGGCCCTGAGCGGGACCTGGGGCTGGGGCGACAACGGCGATTACATGGTGTTCGGCGCCGTGGGCGGGCAGGGCATCGGGGCGTTCATCGGCGACCTGGGCGGCTTGAACGTCGATGGCGTGGTCGACCCGCAGGGCGACCTGCAGGTGCTGCAGCAGTATGGCGGCTGGCTGGGCTACACCCACCACTGGACGCAGCGCTGGCGCTCCACCGTGACCTACAGCCGGCTGTACCTGGAACGCGACCCATTGCTCGATCCGACCGCGTTCCGCCGCAGTGATTACGCCGCCGCCAACGTCATCTGGCAGCCGGCGCCGAGCTGGAGCTGGGGCGTGGAGTTGCTGTACGGCAAGCTGCAGGAGCAGAGTGGTGCCAACGGCGACGTGTTCCGCCTGCAGACCGCGCTCAAGTACGACTTCGTGAAGTAGGAGACGTCATGGCATCCCACAGAACAAGACCGCTGCTGCTGGCCGTCGCGCTGGCCGCCACCGCACCCGTGGCAGCGCAGGACGCCATGCTCGGTACCATTCTTGAAGAGCCGGGCAGCGCCGGGTTGGGCTTCCTCAGCCGGATCGAATCGTCGCCCTACAAGGGCGCCGACGACCGCATCGACCTGATGCCGCTGTACCTGTACGAAGGCGAGCGCTTCTTCCTGCGCTCCAACGCCGCGGGCGTGCGTTTCACTCCACGCGAGGACCAGGGCCTGGAACTGTTCGTCGAACGCCGGCTGGAAGGCTACCCGGAAGATGAAACCCCGGACATCCTCGAGGGCATGGAAACCCGCAACAGCGAAGCTGACGTGGGCGCACGCTATTACTTCAAGCGCGACAACCACGCACTGGACTTCACCGTCCGCCAGGACATCTCCAACAACTCCAACGGCACCGAAGTGCGCGCCGGCTACGGCTACACCTTGCGCAGCGACCGCTGGGCGCTGCAGCCGGTACTCACCGTAGGTTGGCGCAGCGCCAAGCTCAACGACTATTACTTCGGCGTGGCGCCCGACGAAGTAACGCCCGAGCGCACCGCGTACTCGGCCGGCAGCGGCGTGGACATCACCGCCGGCCTGTACGGGCGCTACCACATCCTGCAGAACTGGAGCCTGGTCGGTGGCGTGTTCGTCAAACGCTATTCCAGCACGATCCGCAACAGCCCGCTGGTGGACAGCGACATGCAGTGGGGCGCCATGCTCGGCGCCGCCTACGACTTCGGCAACGGCCAGGTACGCTGGGACAAGGAGGGTACTCCGACGTACGTAAAGGTGTTTTACGGCCGCGATTCGGCCGACGGCTGCCATATGGTCAAGATCATGACCTTCAGTTGCCTGGACCTGAACGATGAAGACCCCACCGACATCTGGGGCGTGCATGTGGGCCGTCCGTTCGTGTCCGGACTCAACGGCTGGCCGCTGGACCTGGTCGGCTACGTGGGCGTGCTGCGCCACAACGAACGCGGCCACCAACCCGATTCGTGGCAGATCGATGCCTACATGAAGGGCTTCTACTATGGCTTCCCGTGGTCGCACCGGGTCAAGACCCGGCTCGGCTTCGGCTTCGGCGTGTCCTACGCCGAACGCGTGCCCTATGCCGAAGTTCAGTCGCAGGCACGCCGTGAGCGCAACACCTCCAAGCTGCTCAACTACCTGGATCCCAGCATCGACGTGAGCCTGGGCGACATTTTCGGCAGCGAGCGCTGGCATGAGCTGTATTTCGGGTTCGGCATCTCGCACCGTTCGGGCATCTTCGGCTCGGCCCAGATGCTGGGCACCGTGGACGGCGGTTCCAACTATATCTACACCTACCTGGAAGCGGCACTCTAGTGTGGGGCGGACGGTTGCGCGGGGTGGCGATCCTGCCGGAACAGCAGGGCGATGGCGATGTAGGCCGCGCCCATCGCCAGCAGCGCCAGGCCCACGCCCCACGAGGCCGACGCGCGGCCGGCCCAGGCCACGCCACTGACGCACACCACCGCGGCCACCAGCGCGACCAGTCCGGATACCAGCGAGATCCAGCGCTTTCCACCGGGTTGGAAACGGAACGCCAGGCTGATCTGCGCGATCGCCTGTACCACCAGCACTGCGGCCACCGTGGTTGCCACCGCGTAGGCGGCCCATTCGGGATGCGTGTAGATGGCAATGCCGCCGATGATCTGCGCCGCCCCCAGCAGGATGGTCATGGCAAAACTGGGCAGCCCGTGCAGCAGGAAGGCTTCGGCCAGCTGCAATGCGCCGGCGATCACCAGCAGGCCCGCAACCAGCACCGTCATGGTGCGTACCATCAATGAGGACGCATAGATGCCGAACGCTCCCATCACCAGCAGCAGCACGCCAACGATGAGCAGGCGTTGCCAGCTGGATTTCATTGCCACGCCGATGGAACCGGGATCCTTGCCAAATCGGGAAAGCACGGTCATGACAGCCACTCCTGGAGAGACAATTCAATTACCCACCCAGCGTCGTTATGCAGCGGTGAAACCAGGACCAGTACTTCCCGCAAACACATGGCACTAACACGTGCGCTTTTATACCAACGCAACAACCGCTATGGGGGTGCAGTACCATGTCGCATCGATTGACTGTCCGTATTCTGGGTGCCTTGATTTCCATCGGCGTGGCGTCTTCGGTTGGCGCGCATTCGGTGATGCCGCAGGAGCCGGAAGGTGTAGCGCCAGAAGCCGCCACGACTGAAGCGCTGCCGACCGCCACGCTCTTCACCAACGTGCGCATCTTCGACGGCACCCATGGGCGGCTCTCTGCTCCCAGCAACGTGCTGGTGCAGGGCAACACCATCGCGCGCATTTCCACCGGCGCCATCGACGCCCCCGGTGCACGCCGCATCGACGGGCGCGGCCGGACGCTCATGCCCGGGCTGATCGACATGCACTGGCACAGCATGTTCGCCGGCATCCCGATCCAGACGTTGCTGACGGCCGACACCGGCTACATCAACATCGTGGCCGGTGCCGAATCGCGCAAGACCCTGCTGCGCGGGTTCACCACCGTACGCGACGTCGGTGGTGCGGTGTGGGGCCTGAAGTCCGCCATCGACGCCGGGCATGCCGAGGGCCCGCGCATCTGGCCCTCCGGTGCGATGATTACGGTGACCAGCGGGCATGGCGATTTTCGTGAGGCCTCCGACCTGCCACGCACCGTCGGCCAGCCCGGATCGCGGCACGACGTGATCGGCGACAGTGCCATCGCCGATACCCCCGACGAGCTGCGGGTGCGCGTGCGTGAGCAGCTGATGCGCGGTGCCAGCCAGATCAAGCTCACCGCCGGTGGCGGCGTCTCCTCGCCGCACAGCCCGCTGGACGTGGTGACCTTCACCGAGCCGGAGCTGCGTGCCGCTGTGGACGCGGCCACCGACTGGGGCACTTATGTGACCGTGCATGCCTACACCCCGGAGGCGATCCAGCGGTCCATCCGTGCCGGGGTGAAGTGCATCGAGCACGGCAGCCTGATGGATGACGCCACCGCCCGGCGGATCCGCGATACCGGCACCTGGCTCAGCACCCAGCCGTTCCCGCCGGAACTGGCCAACGCCTTCCCGAAGGGTTCGGAGCAGTGGGAAAAAGCGCAGGAGGTCTTTGCCGGGACCGACCAGACCTACCGCTTTGCCATCAAGTACAAGCTCAAGACCGCTTTTGGTACCGACGTGCTGTTCTCCAGCGCGCTGGCCTCCCGTCAGAACCACATCCTGGCCGGCCTGACCCGCTGGTATACACCGGCTGAGACCCTGATCATGGCCACCGGTACCAACGCCCAACTGCTGGCATTGTCTGGCAAGCGCAGCCCCTATGCCGGTCGCCTCGGCGTGGTGGAGGAGGGCGCACTGGCCGACCTGCTGCTGGTTGACGGCGACCCGCTCGCCGACATCGCGGTGATCACCCGGCCGGAAACGAATTTCAACGTGATCATGAAAGACGGGAAGATCTACAAGGATGACCTGCGCAACTGAGTGCCCGGCCGCAGCTGGTCACGCAGGCCGGAACAGGTCCGGTATGGGGTCCATGTTTCCTGCGTAGGGCACCTCCACCCCGAGCGCCCGGCCCAGTTCGCCCCACACCCGTTGCATGCGGACCAGCCGCCTGGGGCGGCCGGTCTGCCATTGGTTGTCGACATCGCCCAGGGCCATGACGTCGTAGTAGCGGCCATTGCCGGTGCCGTTGATCAGGCGGCCACTGGCGCCGCCGAGGAACACCAGCGGCATGTCCATCATGTGCTCGCGCGCACCGCAGGCCATCTCGCTGGTGTACACCACCAGGGTGTGGTCAAGCAGCGAATCGCCGGGCACGTCAGGGTCCGCATAACGGGACAGCGTATCCAGGAAATCGCTTACTTTGGCGGTGTACCACGTGGCGCGGTCCTGCCAGCGTCGCCGGTCCGCTTCCACTGCGGACTCTTCCGATCCCATCTGGCCCCAGTGCGCGATGTCGTGCGCGCTGCGCGGGTCGATCCCGGGAATGGGCGACTGTTCGGAGGAATACGCGACCTGGATCGTGGCCACGCGCATGATGCCGCACGAGAGCGCCGTGGCGATCACCTGGTGGTGCGCGGCCTGCACTTCATTGCGGAAATTCGGGTCGTCGACGGGATGCGCTTCCGGTGGTGCGGCATCATCGCATGACGGGGGCAGGGTGCCGCCGATGTCTTCGATCAGCTGCTCCATCGAATCCATGTGGGTGTCCAGCTTTGCCCGCTCGCTGCCGTGGACTTTGCCGCGGATATCCTCCAGATCGGCCATGGCCGGGTCGAGGATGGCAGAGGCGCTGCGTGTCCGGCGCAGGATGCCCGGGGTGCCCACCAGGTTTTCGAACAACACGCGCGGGTCCTTCTGCGGAGTGCGCATCACCCCGTTGTCGTAGGACACGTACCACGCGTTGCCGCCGACGCCCACTTTGCTCATGGGGCCGGCAAAGGCCGCTCCGACCACGGGATTGTTGCCCGGCAGGGCCCTGGCCAGCAGCACGTCGATGCTGCTGCCGGTGCCGCCGCCGGTGGCGCGCAGGATGCTGGTCCACGCATTGTGGCCGCCGAACGCGCTGGAGTTTTCCAGGTAGCGCAGGAACAGGGCCTTGTCGCGGTGCTTCTCCAGCGCCTGGCTGGCCACGTTCAGCGTGAACTGATCGGTATCGGTGACCCCGTCCGGCACCGCCGGATGCCAGATCGCCCCTTGCGGGTTCCACTCGGCGCCAGCGCTGGCAAAGCCGTTGATCCCCAGCCCATCGGGTATCACGAAGAACACGACCTTGATTCTGGGGCCGTCTGCACGGCGCCCGGCCGTGGCCAGTCGCGCCAGGCCCGGGCGGCTGAAGAAGGGAACGGCAGCGGCGGCGGCAACGCCCGCACAGGCCGCGCCAATGAGGAAACGTCGACGTCCGGAAGCAGCGTTCATTGGGGCGGTTTCCTTGCAGGATGTTCGTAGACGGGGGCGTCGATGCGTACCTTCCTGGCGATGTCCTTGCGCCGGGTGAACGAGGGGGACGCTGCGATATCCAGCAGCATCCTGCGCATGTCCCCGTTCTCCATGAGCTGGCGGCGCAGGTGGCTGTGCAGGCTGACCACGTTGGGGGTCACTTCCGTGCCCAGGGTGTAACGCAGATAGCCATCGGCGAGGCAGCTCATTGCCGAGGGGTTGTCCGGAATCAGCTCGGCAATCCCGCGCACGTTCCGCAGGTTGGTTCCCCAGTAGCCGGTATCGCTTGCGTTGCGGAAATCAAGCGTGGCGTCCAGGTCCACCCGTTGGCTGGTGTAAGGCGGGTTCACCGCGAACTCCTGGGTGCGGAATTTTCCCGTCCAGTCGTAATTCTCCATGGACGCGCCGGTGTCGTTCACGAACTTGTGGCAGTTCCAGCAGGTTTCATCGGCATACCTGCCATTGATGAGGTCCCAGCGGAAGCGCATCGTGACGCCGTGATCGGGAAACTGCGGGTTGCCCGGATCGGCGATGGGGGTGCCGAACACATGGCAGAAGAACTGCTCGCGGATACGGAACCCGCGAGGTATCAGGCCGCTGGTGTCCTGGCCGGAGTGCGTGATCTGGAACTGCCCCTGGTGCAGCAGTCCTCCCCGATCGCCCCCGGCCGGAAGGGGAACGCGTTGCATCTGGTCGCCGGCCACACCGGTGATGCCGTAATGCTGGGCCAGCGCCTGGTTGAGGTAGGTGTACGCCGGGTTGAAAAGATCGCGGACGTTGCCCGAACCTTCACCCATCAGATAACGCACGCTGAGCGACTGCTCCTGCCCCATGGCGTCGATCAATGGCTTGCCCAGCCCGGGCTTTTCGCCCATGGCCTGCAGGGTGCGCGTGTAATAGCGCACAAATCGCTCGAACTGGGCCAGGCCCCTGGGCGACTGCATCATCTCCGACGCAGTGGCGTTGATCTGCTCCTGCGTGGCCAGCTCGCCATTGGCCGCCTTGGCCAGCAGCGCATCGTCAGGCGTGGTGCCCAGGTATGCGAACGAAAGCGCTGTTGCGGTTTCGTAGGGATCGAGCCGGTAGTCGCCCGAGCCGTCGTCAATCGCCTGGCCCAGTTCCTGCCGGTACAGGAAATGGGGCGACATCAGCATGCTCGCCAGCATCAGCCGCGGCCCCTCCATGTCGCCATCGGAGATGTCGAGCACGGCCTTGTAGCGGGTTACCTCGGCCGGCAGCAGCGGTCGCCTGAACATCAGCCGGCCAATGCTCCCCACGAACGGCGTGGCGTCGCTCCCCGGGGTATATCCCAGCGCGTCCAGGTCTGCGCCCTGCGCCACTTTTCGGGCCAGCAGGTAATACTGGTAGAGCGGGTCCTTGCGAACCACGCCCAACGCAGCAGGGGCTGGGTATTTGAATGACTTGTACGAATTCTCCGGTGGCACGTCCGCCTTGTCGACCACGACCCCGAGAACATCCTGTACGGCGCTGGCGTATTCGTCGGTGGCCAGCAGGCGCACCTGGCGGGTGCCGACCGCTGGGGGCGGGTCCAGATAGTCTCCCCATACGGTATCCAGCAGGTAGTGGGCGGTCGCGCTGGAGCAGGTACGGTCGCAATGGCCGGGGACGCCCATCGACTCGATCTTGGTGATCAGCAGGTCCACCCCTGCGCTGTCCCATCGGTCCGCGAGGTCGCCGTTGTCCCAGAACAGCGGCTGATGGCAGCCGGAGCAGGTCTCCTCCAGGACGGTCTTGCCCAGCGACTCCACCGGCGTATACGTGGGGGCGACAGTCGGGTCGCCGGAGTTCTCGTCTACCCGCACCTTGTCCAGAGTAGGCGAGGGCATGGCGGCCTCGAAGTATGGATAGACCACGTTGTATTCGCCATTCCCGACCTCGTGGCGCAGCTGCTGGCCCCATTCCACGACCAGGGGTTCCCCCTCTCCGGATTCGCCGATGGTGCGCAGGTGGACGGTCCAGTTCGGCGCAGTGACGTTGCTGGGGCGCGGTGGCGCCTTGATGATGATGTCCGCCCTGACCTGGACGGGCTCCCGGTAGCCGAGCTCCACGGTAGTGATCCCCTCTTCGGCGAGGGTGAAGGTCTGCTCGCGGGTTACCGGGACCCAGTCGCCCGCATCGCGCATCTCGAACACATATTCGCCCGGCGCCAGCCCCGCGAAGGTCAGCGGCGGCGCACCCCAGCCCAGCTGCACCAGGCGCTGCTTCCCGGAAGGTTCGGTGAGGATGCCGCTGGGCTTGGCGTCGGCCAGGGCAGGGACGGGCGCACTGGCGGGCACCTGGAACGACAGGGTGGTCTGGGGCAGGGAGTCGGGGGTGTAGGTGACCTTGTAGATGACGCCGGCCACGTCGTCCGAGATCAGCAGGCTGCCGTCGGGCAGTTCCAGGAAGTCCACCGGCTTCCCGGTGAAGGCCCCGCTCGGGGGCTTCCAGCCGGTGATCAGCGGCACGTCGTGCACCACCTTGTTGTTGAGCACGGTCAACATGCGGACGTCGGTGGATGGGTCTTCCGCGGTGCCGCCGCCATGCTGCGCCACCAGCAGCTGCCGCGCACCTGCAGGCGCGGGATAGTGGTTCCAGAAGTGAATGCCAAGCGGTGCCGAATTGGATGCCAGGGGGTACACCGGCGGGGTCTGTCGACGGATGTCGATCTCGTCGGGCATCAGGTCTGAAATGATCGCGCCCGGCAGCAGCTTGCCGTCGTTCGGGGCTTGGGGATCGTCGAACTCGGCCTGCGTATACCCGAGCGTGGACTTGCCGAATACGTATGGCACGCCGAAAAACTCGCCGGTGCGGGAGATGCGGTTGATCTCGTCGGTGTTGAGAAACCCCTGGCGGTTGTTGTCGCTGAACCATATCTGCCCGGTATCCGGATGCCAGGCCAGGCCCACCGCATTACGCACACCCGTGGCCAGCAGCGTGGATTCGCCGGTGCGGACGTTGTACTTCAGCACCGAACCGTAACGGGTATCCTGCGGCACCTTGCAGATATTGCAGGGAATCCCGACGGCCGTGTACAGGTTGTCGTCGGCTGGATCGTTCGGATTGAAATACAGCGGGTGCTTCTGGTGCCACACCCGGTAGGGGCCGTCATCGCCGGAGGGGGGAAGTTTCACGCGGGTGTCGTCGGCAGGGAACACCATCAACGTCTCGGCGATCGGATTATCCAGGTGCGTGTCCACCTCCTTGATCCGGTACAGCCCGCCGGTGGAGCCGAAGTAGAGGTCGCCATTGCGATAGGCCACGCCATGCGGTTCCTGCAGTCGTGTCGCCAGCAGTTGCACGCCGGTGGGCTTGCCTTCACCGTCCAGGGGCAGTGCATAGATGAAATCGGCAATGCGCTTGTCGTAGGCGAAATGCGGAATGGCGCTGGAGCCCACGTAGAGCACATGGTTGCCCATCGCCATCTGGCGTGGCTGCAGCAGGCCGGTAGCGAAGACCTCGATGGTGACCCCGGGTGCCAATACCAGATCCTGAAGCGGCACCTCCGGGCGGAAGCGCGCTTCGAACGTGATCACCTGGCCGCCGGTTTCGGTGAACGGCAGTATCGCCGGTGTATTGAGCGGAAGCTGACCCCCAACGCCTTTGATGTAGAGCTGATAATCACACCGGCCCAGGTCGTCGACGGTGATGCTCTGGCCCCATTCCCCGGTGAAACTGCGCACGCTGGCGTTCGGTCCGGTGCAGCGCACGGTACCGGTAACCGGCCCGGGCGTGGTGTCCGGCGGGGTGGCGGGCAGGACCAGGGAAAGGCGGTTGCCGGCGAAGGTAGCGTCCGGAACGGTGCAGCTGCCCTGGGCCTCCCAGGCATCACGCCAGAGATGCTCGGTGGCGGTGCCCGGCTCAAAGGCATCCTGGTTGCAGAAACGGCCATCGCCCCATTCGGTACAGGCATATACCTGTCCCCGGTTCTGCACCCGATCGCCGGGGTTATAGGCGCCGACGCCGTTCGGCGCCGGGCTGCGCCACGGCGGCACGCCCTCGCAACTGGCTGCCCGGCCCGCACGCTGGTCTTGTCCGAAACCGGGGATTCCTGCTTCCCGCAGGCGCTGGCACCCCGTGACAAACATGAATGTCATCAGCAGCAGGGCCAAACCAACGGGGAATATCGATATCCGAGCAGCCATGGGCCCCCTCCTTGACCCCCGTCAAGCGGAATCCTGCCGTCACCCTTGTTAAGTCAGGGTAAACGGCGAGTCCGCTGTTTCCGTATTTGAAACTAATTGGATATTTCCAGGAACAGCCCGTCCCGAGAATGCGCCACTCATTCGTGGCGGTATTCCTCGCAGCTGGCAGGGCAACGGGAAGAACGTCGACATCGCTTCCCCAATGCACCGCCTTCTTCCTGGATTATCAAATGAACATCATCTATCGAATCATCTGGAGCGCTTCGCTCAAGACCTGGGTTGTTGCCTCTGAACTCTCGAGCGGCCGCCGCAAGCGCAAGACCCGCGCACTGCTGCTGGCTTCGGCGCTGCTTTCCTGCAGTGCCGTTACTGCTGCGGCGGCACCGGACGCCGAGCTGCCCCTGCAGCCCGGGGTCGCACCGGCGTGCGTCAGCGTCGCAGGCGACGCCGTGGACGAACAGCAGTGCGATGCTGTTGAAGAGGCAACGTCGCGCTCGGTCCGCGCCGGAGATTCGGCGGACTACATGGTGGTCAACAGCAGCGGTGCCGCTGCCGCTGCTGGTGGCCTGGATGCCATTGCCGTGGGCACCGGCGCCAATGCCGAGGCGCGCAACACCATCGCGCTCGGCTCGAACGCGGGTTCCACCGCCGTGGGCGGCATTGCCATTGGCCATGACGCCAGCGTCGAGCGCGATCCGGAAGGTCCCGCCGGTTCGGGCGGCATGCACGGCATCGCCATCGGCGAAGGTGCCAAGGTGGGCATGAACATGGATGACCCGGACTGGCATTACATGAAGGCCGACAAAGCCATGGCGCTGGGTGCCTACAGCAGTGCCTCCGGCGAACGGTCGGTGGCACTGGGCGCCGAGTCGGTGGCCGATGAAGACATGACGGTGTCGGTGGGCAGCAACTCGCTCAAGCGCAGGATCACCAACGTGGCCGCCGGCACGCAGAGCCACCACGCCGCCACCTTCGGCCAGCTGCAGGGCGCCGCCCAGGCGCTGGGCGGCGGTGCCGGCTTCAATACCGAAACGGGTGCGTTCAAGGGACCGTCGTACGTCTTCGGAAACGGTGCAACCTTCAACACGGTGGGCGACGCGCTGGGTGATCTGGATGCGCGCGTGGGCACGCTGGAAGACGGCGGCGCCGGCGACCCGCTGATCGGCCAGGATGCGGACAGCGGCGTGATCGGTGTCGGCGCGGCCGTGGGCGGTAGCGAGGTCAACTTCGCCGGCACCGACGGCGACCGTCGCCTGGGTGGCGTGGCCGCAGGTACCGAAGACAACGATGCGGTGAACGTGGCGCAGCTGACCACGGTGAACGACGCCGTGCAGGCCAATGCTGTCGACATCGGGCAGAACACCCGCGATATTGCGGCTAACCTGGGCAAGATCGAAGCCAACGCGACCGAAATCGGCCAGAACGCCAGCGATATCGCGGCCAACGCGGGCAGGATCGAGACCAATGCCACCGGCATCGGGCAGAACGCCAGCGATATTGCGGCCAACGCGGGCAAGATCGAAAGCAACGCAACCGGGATTGGCCAGAACGCTGCCGATATCGCAGCCAACCTAGGCAAGATCGAAACCAACGCCACCGACATCGGCCAGAACACCCGTGATATCGCGGTAAACACTGCCTCGATCACGGGTCTGGACACCCGGGTTGGCACCAACACCACTGCCATTGAAGGCCTGGACACGCGCGTCACCTCGCTGGAATCGGGGGCGGGCGGCGATGACCTGGTCGGCCAGGACGCTGAGACCGGTGTGATCGGCGTCGGCGCAGCCGTGGGCGGTAATGAAGTCAACTTCGCGGGCACCGACGGCGACCGTCGCCTGAGTGGCGTGGCCGCGGGTACCGAAGACAATGATGCGGTGAACGTGGCGCAGCTGACCACGGTGAACGACGCCGTGCAGGCCAACGCCGCCGACATTGGCCGGAACGCTGCCGATATTGCCAGCAACGTGTCCGCCATCGAGGCCAACACCACCGGGATCGGCCAGAACGCCACCGATATTGCCGCCAACCAGGACAGGATTGAAACCAACACTGCCGACATCGGCCAGAACGCGAACGACATCGCCAGCCACAAGGATCTGATCTCCGGTCTGGACACCCGCGTGACCGACAACAGCCGCCGCATCGGGCTGTTGGAGTCGGGTGCAGGCGGCGATGATCTGGTCGGGCAGGACCCCACGACCGGGGCCATCCAGGTGGGTGCAGCCGCGGGCGGCAAGGAAGTCAGCTTCGCCGGCACGGAAGGCGACCGCCGCCTCAGCGGTGTCGCCGCAGGCGAGGAAGACAACGACGCAGTCAACGTTGCCCAGCTCAAGGCCGTCGGCCTGGTGGACGAGACCGGCAAGGCAATGGAAGCGGTGACCTACGACAGTGCCGCCAGCGCGGACGGTACCCGTAGTGTCAGTTTCGCCGGGCCGAACGGCGCCGTGCTGAACAACGTGGCAGACGGCATGATTGGTGCCGGCAGCCGCCAGGCGGTGAACGGCGGCCAGCTGGCGCAGATCCGCGATGCGTTGCAGGGCCAGGTGGATGGACTGGAAGATCGCGTGAGTGAGCTGGAATCCACCCCGTCCAACCCCGGCCCCGGGCCGAACCCGGACCCGGGTCCCAACCCCGACCCGAACCCGGGCCATGGCGGGGAAGGCGAGGGCAGCGTCGCCATTGGCGAGGGTGCTTCGGCCAGCGGAAAGGGCTCAACCGCCATCGGCAACGGCGCGTCGGCCAGCGCCGACGGCTCGGTCGCCCTCGGCGAAGGCTCTGTTGCCGATCGCGAGGACAGCGTTTCGGTGGGCTCGGCCGGCAATGAGCGCCAGATCACCAACGTGGCCGCCGGCACCGCCGATACCGACGCGGCGAATGTGGGCCAGATGAAGGAAGCCAACGCACAGACGCTTTCTGCCGCCAAGGACTACACCGACCAGCGCATCGACGACATGTGGAGCGAACTGGGCGGCCGGATCGACGATGTGGAGCGTAGCGCCAACAAGGGCATCGCTGCATCGGCCGCACTGATCATGACCACCCCGTATGTGCCCGGTCGGGTGACCCTCAATGCAGGCATGGCCAGCTACAAGGGCGAAACCGCGTTGGGCGTCGGCATCTCCCGCTGGAGCGAGAACGGCAAGGTGAACTTCAACACCGGTGTCTCTGCCGCGCGGGGCGATGCGCCGCTGTTCCGGGTGGGTGTTGGGATCATCTTCGGGGAGTGATCCAGGCTACAGGCTGCCGGCTCCACGCCGGCAGCATTCGGATACCTGGAAAGCCCGGTGCATTGCATCGGGCTTTTCCGTGTTCATGTCACTGTCCCGCTGTCATGCCGCCGCCGCCTCCGGCCTTGAAGTACAACACCAGGTACACGACTCGCCAGAAGATGAAGGCGTAGGCACAGCACAGCAGCACCTGCAGGATCAGATGGGACTTCATGCGGCTGAGCCGCCACAGGCCGTCCATCAGATTGAGCAGCAGCAGCGCGACACCGATGGCCACGACGGCGTAACCGGCCAGGGTCGGATGAAGCAGGTCCAGGTCACCTGGCCCGGCCCGTACGACGTCGAGGCCGGCGGCCGTGATCAGCGTGGACACCGCCATATTGCGGGTGTTCTCGAAGATCAGCCGCAGCACGCCGTTGTCAAACAACTGGACAGCAATACGTCGGAGCGGGGCGGGAAGCATGAGGTCACTCCTTGCGGTACGAACCGGGCAGCGCACAGGGTTGTACCCGGGGCATGAAGGTCGCGTGGAAGCGCGGATTGGCCATTCTGCCTCCCGGCAGACGCCGGGCGCTCAGTAAGACTACGCACGTCCGGCCCGCGCCTTTTACTGATGCGCGTGATGCCGGTTGTACCCAGACTGCCTTGACCTCGCAGATTCTTGGGTGCCCCTATGTCCAGACCAGTGCCGCAAGGCAAGACCGCAATACTGATGCCCTCGCTGGGCCTCCGGCCCGCCACCCTGGGCGGCGTCTCCGGCGTCGTGTCGGCAAGATGTGTGCGCCTGTCCGCACCGCGGCTGGTGAGGTTCGGGACCCAGGCGGCTACGCCGCCCAACGACGAAGCGCTGGTGGAACCCCAGCGCGACGAAAACATGCAAACCAGACAGCCACCCGTGGCCAGCGCCGTCTTCGATGCGGCGTACCGACGGGTCGATTATCACGTCACGGCATGGCAGCCACTGGGCAAGCGAGCATTCGTATTTGCGATAGTGATGAATGACCAACGCCTGGTCCAGCCAAACCTACCAGAGGGCGCCGACCTGGATGAGGTACTGCAGAACGCGGTCCGGTTCGTAGAGCAGTTTCTGGATGGGGATGCCAGCGATCCTGATTGATCCCCAGGGAAAGTCGTGCGTCCTGCATCATTGCTGTCTTCAGGTCCGGCGCGACTTCGTTCCTCGGCATATCGCCCTCAGGCCCACGCATGAGAGCGGGCATGCTCCTGCCTGGAGGGCATGTTGAAGTCGGTGACAAGCAGATCTCCATCGATCTTCTCCAGCGCCTCGATCAACGCATCGGAAGAAGACGCTTCTGCCACGATGACTTCCGTACCGGCCTCCCCCAGCAGCATGCACAAGCCCCGTCGGGCGATGGTGTTATCGCCTGGAACAATGACACGTGGGAGTGTCTTGGATTTCGCGCGAATCGTCTATGAAGAGCCGCCTATCCAATGCGAATCAATCGAAAAAATCAGAAGAGGATTTCACGATGAACAGAATATTCACCAAGATTTGGAGTGTGAAATTGGGCCAGTTTGTTGTCGCTTCCGAGCATGCTCGACTGAGCGGCGGCAAGCGTGCCCGCACGACCATTCGCGCTATTGGCGGTGTGGCTTTGGCTCTTATGACACTACAAATCATGCCGATGGCCTTGGCACAAAATTCCGGCTTGCAGCTGTGCAATCCCGATGGCACCGGAACTCCCAATTCGGGTAAATCCCTGGGATCCGGAAGCACGGCACCGGTCGCCTTGACGTGTGGCGATCAGGACTATTCGTTCTCACTGAACAATCGAGGCGAAGCTGACGGTAGCATGGGGTTTTCCGCAGCGACTGCGCGGGTAACCGGTTACTACAATGGGATGCTGGAGCTGAAGGCTGATTCCGGCATCAGCGTGCTTGGCAACATGCAGCTGAACAACAACACCATAAGCGGGCTGAATGCAGGACTTCTATCCTCGACCAGCACGGAGGCGGTCAACGGCAGCCAGTTGTTCACGACCAACGAAC